>CAVVQF010000009.1:0-173701 GCA_963750315.1 uncultured Alphaproteobacteria bacterium | reverse complement strand
GCTGATCGCGCAGGGAAGGTTTAGGAGCGGGTTTCAAACCGAGCAAAAAATTCACTTTGATCCGGACCTTCCCTGCAGTTTCCTGGTAATCAGGGCCATTCGATCGGGCGGGCGGTGGCTCCTGGTACGTGAAAAGCGGCGCCGCGTCCAGAGCCTCCTGGAATTTCCCTTCCGGCTATCGAAATGACCTGCATGGTTTCACCAGCCGCCAGACGCCCGGAAACTTTCAGGATTACCGTCGGCCTCATCGGCGGGTTTCTGGTGTCGCCGCGCCGAGTGGACGTTGCTGCTTGCCGGCGACCTCCCCGATCGCCTTGGCAAGCTTCCTGCCACGTTCGGCCTCATCGCGAAAATGCTGTGCCCTCTTGCCCATCTCATGTCGCTCCCGAAGGGCGTCATAGCGCGCCACGTCTGTTCGTTACAGACCCGCGCCGAGCACAGGGGGACGAGCGCCGCTAAGGGGCTCAGCCTTGCCAGGATCCTATTCGATCGCTGCCACCCTCGGCCAACCTGAATGCCACCTGTCTGCAAATCGTCGGCCATCGCGAACGGCAGTCGCGCCGTGACGGCGTCCCTTGCAGTCCCTGCTAGTTCACGGCCGCGGGCTGCCCGGATTCGCCGATGCGCAGCGTCGTTGGGCACGATGTTTGCCTAAACCGAGCCTTTAGTTGCAGACCTCAATCATTCTCCAGCGGGCGGCGGCCTGTTCGGCCCCGTCGGGCAAATAGTTCGAGAACGCCCGCGCTTGCTTCGACTAAATCTGCCGCACCCATTGCCGGAAGGGCGACCGATACGCTTTCGGACAGTTCGACGAAGAGCTTGCGGCCGTCGAGCGGGGCGCGCCTTCGCAAGATCCATCCCTGGCGCTCCAAGGCGTCCAGCCAGCGAAGCGCCGACGTCGTCGAGGTCGACGTGGCCTTCGTCAGCTGGGACGTTGTCAAACGATGTTGTCTCAGCTCGGCCAGGAACAGGGCCAACGCAAATCCACGCGGGATCCGAAAAGAGGTTCGAGCCCAAAAGGTCACTCCGGACCTTCCGGCCGCGGATGATGCGCGAGATATAGCCCGTTCGGCGTCCGCACGCTCGGCCAGATGTGAATTTTGCCGTCCATGCATTCTTTGGGCAGGGGAATGGTCCGCTGCCCTCTGCGCCCTGGCGAGCGCCGAACTGGACTGGAGGACCGCAGGGAGTTGACCGGATAGTTGTGCCGCACCGGTAGTTCGATTGCAATTGGAAACTAATCGTCTGACCGGGCATCATGCTAAGGCCGCGCCGTTCGACCGATCATTGGGTTTTCAGCGGTTCACCTTTCGAAACCCATCCGATGCGGATGGGCCGGTAAGCCTTCGGAATGGTTCCGCCCCTAATGCTGATGCCACCTTCTAATCTCCACTGAAGGCGGAGAGGGTCCGCGTCCGTGAATCTGGTCGCGGACCCTCCTTCAGAAGCAAGGCAAACTTTAGAAGGTCAAAAGGCATGACTTCGTTCGAGCCTCGCTCGGGCACCAAGCCCCACAGGTTCAGGGCGAGCGCGCCGCCGTCTCCTTGCCTTCGTCGATGGTCACCTTGAGCGCCTATCAATTTCCCGAACTGGCGAATATCTCCCAGACAGGAGCAAGGCTGTGTGGGCCATCCCTTCCGAGGAAGGCCGACGGGCCTGCTGAAAGCAGGCGCCCTCGAAGTTCTTTGCACCGTCGTTTGGGTGAAAGACGGACAATGCGGCGTTCGGTTCGACGAGGCCGTGTCGCCCAACATGTTGAAGCGCCTCCAGCTCGATGGCGCGGTAACCATCGCGTCTTGTTAGCGCCGCCCGGCCGCTCTTCTCCTTGCTCTCGGCGCTCGTGCGCCTACATCGCCGGGATGTTTCCGGATCGCCTGTCGACGCGTCTCGCCGCCATGAAGCGCAACCCGCGCGCCGGCTGGAGCCTGGAGGATGTCTCCACCTTGTGCAAAGAGCTCGCCGGATCTCGTTTCTCGGTTCCCGATCCGGAAGCGGCCTGCTGCGCCATCTCGCACCGGCGGGCCGAGGCTTTCTCCGACACTTCCCGCAGGCCGGCCCTTGAAGCCGCTCTACATCATGCTCTACCCTCCGCTGGTCGAGAGCATGGTGGACGCGCGGTGAACACAAAAGGCTATGTTGCGGAGGTCCGGACCCTCGAGCCGCGGCTAGGAGGCAGAGTACGTCGCTTTCGCGCCTGGCCTCATGGGCTGCGTCGCGGACGGCGAATGCCGGGCGATTGCGCTGCTCAACCTCGAGGGATGCGGTCCTTTGCTGGGTGGCGGCCGCAAATGCAGCAGGCTTGACGGTTCCCGAACCGCGGTTTGCGGAGGCCTGACGGCGCTGCTCCAGGCGTCGGTCGCAATGCCCTCGGCCCTGCGCTGGATCGCGAGGATACCGCGGGCCTCGTCTCTTTGTTCGTCCTGCCCGTCGGCTGGACTGCCCTTTTACTTCGGACGGGCCGGCCTCGAGCGGCGTGGGCCGGCGCCCGGCTAGACGAGAAGCTCCAGCCCGTGAAGGCGAACAACGCGGGGGCCAAAGCAGGAAGCGGGCGCTGTTATCAGCCGCATCGAGCGCTCGCCGCCGACCGCCCGGCGAATGGTGACATCAAGCGTGAAGCCCCGTGAACCAGAATAGCGTACTCGCGAAGCCGCTCCATCGCCGCGCGCGACCGTTCAGAGTAAAATGCAACGGCCTCCTCGCGGGTCACGGACGTCCCGCGGGGCAGACCGAACAGGTCGTAGCCGGCCGCCAGACCAGATGAGCGAACTATCGGAAAGGTCGCATTCCCAGCAGCCCGCATGCTGGAGCCCGAGACCGCCGACCTCGGCGGGTTCGACGATGTCGGTTACCACCGAGCTCAAGACATGGCCGAGCTCGACCGCCTGGCCTCCTCGAACGGCGGCCGAGTCATTGAGCGCGAGGCATCGATCGGCCCATGATGCATCGGTCGCCAAGCCCCGATCGTTGTTTGGCATCCGCGAAATCGGCTCGAACGGCGTCGCTTCCCCGTTTCGACGAGGTGATACTTGTGCGCTCGGCGGCGGGCCCTGCGGCGATGCACAGGCCAGCATTGGCCAAGGCAGCGATCCACCTGCCGCCGCCGGTTGCCGATCTGGAAACACAGGCGGCCTTGCCGAAGGATCGCGGGCGTGATGCGTCGTCCGGTAAGCTCTCCGTGCGAAAGCTGCGGCGGCGTGTCCCACGCGGGATCGCCGAGCAATTCCATGGGGACGTACGACGAGCGGAGCGCGCGGGCGTGCATCGCTTGTTCAACGACGGCCACCGATAAAGTCGGAGATCGATCCCCGGCCGTCCTCGTCCTCGATCGCCCGGGCGCGGCACGCTGGGTGTGATCTAGATGAACCTGCGATCCTTTTCGTGTCGTTACTCGGATTGAGCAGGCGCCCTGAAGCCGGGCTATCTGATTGTTTCGTCATGGTTCTTCCAGATGACAAGGAGGAGCCGAGCGGCCGGTTCTATGACCATGCCGAGCGCAATGTCACGTCCCTCAAGCGAATTGCATCCGACACAAGAACGATTGGCAGAGGCGCCGGCAAGGGTCTGGAACCTATCAGCGGACCACACGCTTGAACCCACTGCGCATGCCGAACTGCGAGGAAAGGCCCGCCGGCCATGCCGGCGGGTCTTTTCTTTAGGCTTCGCATGCTGGTGGACATTTTGGCCTTCATTTTACGAGTTCAGTCTTTGTGCACGAGGCAAAGAGGCACCAGGCCGTCATCGGGCAGGACGTCCTTTTAGAGGGACGTTGATATGGACGAGGTCCGGGCGCCGTCAGTGCATGCTTTGGCAACTTAAGGCCGGTAAACGTCTCTGTTCTTCCAGATCGCGACCATGATGGTCGCAAGCTTACCCTGCAAGTGCAATGCGGGATTTACCCCTTCCCCGTCTCCGCGCGACAGTCTCGGTCCAGGCATGAAGATGATCGTCGGGGCTCGTGGAGCGCATGAACTGGATGCTCGCCTGAACGAAAAGATGCCTTACTTCCCGGTTGCCCATTCGGGAGATGCGGCCGGTTTTGCTGCTCAGGCCCGATTGGTGCAGTCTGGGCGTCAGGCCGAGATATGAGCCGACCGTCACGGCCTTCTTGAAGCGATGGGGTTCGTCGATCGCGGCCGTGAACGTGAGCGCGCAAATGGGACCGATGCCGGGGATTTCCATCAGACGCCGGCAGATGTCGCTCGCAAGCGCGCGATCCTTGCAGTCCCGGTTAAGCTCATTCTCTTCCCTGATCGGGCCCTGAAAGCGGTCGAGCAATCGCCGCAGGTCGGTCGTCAGCGGCGATGGCTTCGTGCCAAAGAGCTTGCGGATCTCCGTTTCGACCGCCTCGTGCAGTTGCTTCGAACCGGACATAGAAGAAACCGCGCGCGGCCGCCGAACTGCTCGAGCTGGCGGCAAAGGAGGCAATCCATCCGGTTCCTTTCCCTGATGATGAACCGTCGGATTTTCAACCTGGCAAGCAGCGACTGGCATTCGAAGCTCCTGAGGAAAACCCTGAAGACCAGCGGCGCTGAAGACGGCCTGCCTGCGCAATGCCGTTGGCATCGCCGGCATCTGACTTGTTGCGGCGCAGCCGCAGGAACTTGCTCAACTGCCGGGCTTCAAAGATGTCCACTGTATAACCTCGGTCCCGCAGGCCGTGGGCCAGATGGAACCCGAGGCCGCATTCGAGGCCAACCCGCGCGAAGCGCCGCCGCCTGAGGAAGGCAAGCTCCCTTGCGACGCAGGTCACCGTTGTCGGGCAGATCGCCTCACGGACGGTTTCTCCGGCCTCGTTGACGACGCAGATGCTCGTCGTCTCGGCACCCACATCGAGACCGGCCCACAGCTTATAAGCCATCCAAGCCTCCGCCAGCCGGGAGGCTCCGCGCACAAAACCGGTTCTGGCTCCCGTCCCTTGGCGCAACGTCAAGAACCGGGCCGATCCATAGTGCCGGCGTCGGAGTTCTCCCGGCGGCCCGTCTTACCATGACTGGCAAGAACCTGCACGGCTCATGAGCGTGGCCTACCCGAACCGGCTGGCACGTCCCGCCGGTTGTGAGGTTGCATTCTCGTCGACCGATTTCGTTGCGGAAAAATACCAGCCGAGCTCGCCGTTAACGGCGTCGCCTTCTCTGATGGTGTAACGCAGGCGCCCCGCATCATCCGTGAGGCGCCAGGTCAGGAATTTTTCCCCCTGCTCGTAGCGGTAAAGTGTTGTCACCGCGCCGGTCGACAGCGTCGCCTCCCCGGCATCGTGATCGAACAAGATCGTGAAGGCTTCCCCATCGCCTTCACATTGCAGGCCCTTGATCATCTCGATGCCGGCCGACGCGGCGGGCGCGGGCCAGAGGAGCAGGGCCAGCAGGAAAAAGCGGGAGACAGGCATCAGTCCTGGTTCCGGGGCCGATTGCGACGATCCTCGCCGTATCGCCCTCGAGCGCAACCGCGCTCAAGCGTCCCGTCTCATAGCAACCGGTGTCGACGGCAATGCGATTCTGGCGGAATTCGACTTGCGGCACGATGCTGTGCCCGTGAACGACCATGCAGCCGTGATCCGACCGGTCGTCGAGGAAACCACGCCGGATCCAGCGAAGATCGCGCGACCATTGGTCCTGATTTACGCCCGGGCGGATGCCCGCGTGGACGAACAGATAGTCGCCGAGGCGGACCTCGTCGCTGAAGGATTTCAGGAATGCGATATGCGCCTTGGGAATGGCCTTTCGCATGGCGGCCTTGACGTCAAACGAGGGGGACAGGATGTCCGATCGTTTCAGTCCGTAGCTTTCGAGCGTTTCGACACCGCCATAGTGCAGCCAGGCAGCGCAATTGTCGCTCGACCCCTCATAGCAATCGATCATCACCTCTTCGTGATTGCCCATGATGAAATGGGCGACGTCCGCGGGCAGGGGCCGGTGCGGAGCAGCCCGATCACATCTTGCGACTGCGGCCCGCGGTCGACGAGATCGCCGAGGAAAACGAGGTGTGTTTCAAGCTTGCTCGTGCCTACGTCTTTGTCGATCGCATCGAGCAAATCTTCGAGCTCGTCCACGCAGCCGTGCACATCGCCGATCGCATAGACGCGAAGGCCGTCCGGAACCGAGTAGCGCGGCTTTGGCGGCGCTCGTCTCAATCGCTCCAGAAGCATCGAGGACATGGGCGTTCGTCGGCTCCCTAAAGGCCGGGTCTATGCCAGCCAAAAGCATGCATTGAGCTTAACGTCTTGCTCGGCTCGGCTTTCCCGGCTGGCGCCTAGCACAACATCAGCGCAAGATAATATGATGGAGGACAAGCGCGATCGTTGGCGGACCAGGCTCTACGACATGAAGCGCGATTGGGTCTCGTTGATGGCCCAAGCCGGAGCCCGCGGCGAAGACGAACAGGTCAGGCTTTATGCAGCACAGCTTCGTCATATTCGTGCGATGCTCCAAGCCGTCGGAGCCGACCCGGACATGGATCCGCCGCGCCTGACGCACAGTTGAGGTTCAAAGCGCCGCGCTCCGGTCAGGTTGAGCGTTCCTCCAGATAGGCTTTGAGGGCCGTCCTGGCCCGATCGGTAAGGACAATGACAAAGGTCCTGCGCCGGAGCGGGCCGGGCAGGCGGGCGACCCATCCCTCTGCTTCAAGCATCTTCAACCAGCGAAGCGCGGTCGTTTGAGGAAGGCCGCTTGCTTCTCCGACGTGCGAGACAAGGTTTTGGCGCCCGTTGAGCTCCGCGGCATAGAGCGAGAGAATAAGGTCGAAGGCTGAAGGGGCAGCGAGCTGCCAGCCAAACAAATCGGTACGGACCTCAATTTCGCGCAGCAGGCGGCGCAGACGGGCTCGCAGGACAAGAATGTCGCTTTGCGAGCGCTCGACCGTCCGTTGATCCGCGACCTTTGTTCTCTCGTCCAAGGTGCTTGCCCCTTAACAGTATCCGGCAATCCCCATCGCATGCCGGTTTTGTCGGTCGCAACAAGAAGCAGGAAGATCGGCGAGGCAAGCCCGTTGGCGGCGATACCTTGCCTTCAGGCGTCTGGACCTTCGTCGGAACCCTCGGACTGCGACCGTTCCAGTCTTCGACGGCCCGGCGCTCCTCGTCCGAAAGTTGATTGCCACGGAAACCCGGGCGCTTGAAATCGACATTTCGGTTGTCCCTGACGATCGGCGCATGAGGATATTCTTCACGATGCGTCAGCGTCTCCGGATCAACGGCTCGGCGAACTCTATTCCCGCGCGGCCACTATCGCACCAGGTGACCCAGCTCTCGATGGCCAGGCCGTTGCAGCGAAAGACAATGCCCGTTTCCTTGGCGGGATGCCATCGCCAACGATAAGGGCGCCGTTTCGGAGAGGTTGCTGACGCGAACCCGGATGGCCGGACCTGTCGCGCTTTCCACCATCGCCATCAGGATGACGTTTGAGCGCGCTGACCTTCTGTCATCTGCTCCATGAGGCCAGTCTGCGATGACCCACGAGGCCGAATGATCGACGCTTCACTTGATAGTATCGAAGTTCGGAATTCACCCCCTCGGAACCGGAACGCGAAAGGATTTGCGGGATGGTGTTGGGGGCGGTGAGGGGGACGGCGCGGGAGAGCGATCGGAGCCCATCGGCTCGATCCAATCCGGGATGGAGCAGTGAACCTTACCATTCGTTGGCGCCTGGAAAATTACGCCCTGAGCAATGGAGTAAAGTTGGGCGCGCGCCGGCCTGTGGAAGAATAGTTGCTCAATGCGAGTATTCGCCAGACAGTCTGATGACCTCGCTCTGGACCTGGACTGGCGTTTGTGGTCTCCCGCTTTGCCCGGACAAGCGGACCATAAAGATGCCGCCGCCCTTGGCTTTTGCCGCGTCGCGGAAGCAGAGCTCTTCCGAGTGGATCGCGACGCTGAGAACGCATCCGGCGGCGAGCGCCCGACAGAAGCGAAGCCGTTCCTCAATATGGCTTGGATAACGCAAAAATACATAGGACCAAATGAGTAACGAAAGTGAACTGCCGAAGCACGCCGGCGTTACCTAACCTGACGAACTCATAATGACGGTGGGGTTCGGGTGTCGCTGCTCCGAAGTTCGCTTGAATTATTGATCGTCTGCTGGCCGCCTTCCGGCCCTCGATAGCGCAACGCGGTCGCCACACGCGCGGCCCCGAATTCCAAGCCTGCTCAGCCGCATCGACGACCCGTTCGGTATTACCTGGCGCGTAACAAATGCCTTTCGACGAATTCAGCTTCGGCGCGGGGCCGCGGCTCGTTCAAAGGTCTCATCGAGCGATCCGACCTATTCGCGTCCAATTCTCATCGTCGGCGTGCCTCGAAGCCGGCACACCCATGCTGTTCCATGTTCTACGGGCGCACGAAGCCTTGGGTTCGCGAACGACCGAAGGACACAATGTTTGGCGGCGCTTTCATCACCTCGCGGAAAGTCAGCTTGGAGCGGCGACCACGTCGGACGGGGTCAGATCCTCAACGGCCGAACGCCGGTACGTGAACGCACACTTTTCGGCCTATGCGGGTCACCGGCGGACTAATATGACGAGCCCGCCGATAATCTCATGCGTATCCCGTATCTGCTCGAACTTTTCCCTGACGCGATTTTCGTCGTGATGAAGCGTAACCCGTGCGACACGATACAATTCCTACATTAACATGTGGAAGCAGCCGGGCGGTCGGTTCCGATCCTACTTTGTGCCCCACGATCTGGAGATTCCGAGACTATCCGCATCGGAGAATGTGGTGTTCAACACTGATCCGTAACTGGCGCAAATTTGCGTCTGCACCGATCCATGAAATCGCGTTCGAACAATGGCGCCAATACGTGGAAGCGATAGAGGACGCCCGTCAGCTTGTCCCAGCGAACCAGTGGGTAGAGTTCTTCATGCGTGATCTCGTTGATCACCCGAGACAACCCAAGAATGGCTATTCGCTCGGCTCGGCTTGGAACCCGACTCATGACGTCAATGCAAAACTTTGAGCGAGCTGGTCGCTAATCCCGTGAACACCATATTGAGCACCAAAACGCGAAAAGTGGCGGGTTCAAAATCCGGAAGAAGATAACCCAGTTGCTGCCAAGGATTTCAGCGCAATGCCCCACCCTTGGATGCACCGTCAATTCTGCGACCGGTAAGTTCAAATTCGATAGCCTTCGTGCCAACTTCTGTTGATGGCTTCACAGTTAACTTCCCAGTGGGGTTTAGAGTGTAACGCAACGCCACATAGAGCCGTTGGGCCAACATCAGGTAGGCCCACAGAATGGGGTGTGAGAAAGCGACCTTTAAATCGTGGAACTGAAGCGGAAATTACGCATTCTCGGCCATGAGTTTCGCACGGATCGGCCCCCCTGTCCAACCGTGAACCGCGTCGCTCAATCTCGTGACAAGCGAGGCCTTAAAGAGCGGTTGGATCGTGTCGAGACCGAGCCGACCTTTAAATACGCCTGACCTTGGATCGCTGTTCGGACAGTTCTCCAGGTACCGGCTTAGAGTTTGCTTATCGCCAATGGGCGACGTTCCAACGGCCCGGACGCCCCAAACGTGCGGCCGCCTCACAAGGGCGGGGGTCGTGCCTGATAAAAGCGGTATTGCACGGGCGTTGGAACTCGCGCCTGAATGCACGTCCAGCAATGAACTCGCGAGCGGCTCCGCAAAGAAGGTTACGACGACCTTGAAACTCACATCGGCGGTCTGGGCGCTAAACGGGGAGCTCAGCTCTGCAGCCAAGGCGAAGGATCAATGAAGCGCGGACCTGCAGAACCTCAGCCTTCCTCTTCCGCGTCTAAACTATAGCGTTTCGCTGACACACCGCCTGAGCGCACCAGCAGGTTCAGAAGGCAAAAAGGAGTGTGAGGCGGTAATTGAGGGCGTCTCAATGACTTGCAGCCGTGCCTCAGCCGAGGTCTCTGTCCCTTCTGGGGCACTGAGCAAATGGCATGATGCCCTTCAATTCGCGTGCAGACGGCTTTCTGATTTCACAGGCTCGCTGAGCACAGTAAACCACGGAACTTCTTGATTAAATTATCGTTTAAGGCATTCAATCGCAATTTAAGAGGAGCGCGTATGAGGTACGCTTATAGAGTGGCGATCGCAGCATGCGCGATCCTGACGACCACGAGTGCGCTCTCTTCAACTCCACCTGTTGTTCCTCCTGTGGCTGACCCACGATCGAATCCGCACCTCATAATTAACAGAGCCATTCGATCAACCCGCACCATCCTGCGACCCGAGCCATCCAGACACGGGACATCATCCCGTCGAATCCGCGCCATCCCCGATCCACATCACCCCGTCGATCCGCACCATCCCCTTCAGCCGCCTCCGGCAGATCCACACCACGGAACGACTGATCCTCATCGCACAGGGGATCACCAGCCGCCAACTAAGGCCATCGCCATGGAAAACGCGGCGGCTTGGTGCTTGGAATCACCGCGTGTCGCCTGAGTGGGCCATAAGGGGCTGACGATGAGGAACCGCGCTTGGCACTGGCGGTCTGGTCAGGCTGTGGAAGATCGCTCTCGCAGGTCATCGGTATGTAATGGCAGGAATGGGTCGAAAGCTGCCATTAGAAAAAGCTAAGCGCAAATCATCGGTGTGGGGGGAAACGTAGGCACACAATGAACTCGACGTCTCAACCGT
Organism: uncultured Alphaproteobacteria bacterium; assembly: GCA_963750315.1. Classification (GTDB taxonomy): domain Bacteria; phylum Pseudomonadota; class Alphaproteobacteria; order Sphingomonadales; family Sphingomonadaceae; genus Sphingomicrobium. Next base: position 163,096 of record CAVVQF010000009.1, on the reverse strand, counting down.
TATATTACAGCAGTTTAGGGCCAGACATTGAGCGGACACCCTCTCCGCCACGCACTAGCCGAACTAGTCTCTTCTCCTCGAGGGCTTTTCTAAGCTCTCGGTGTCGCCTGTCTGCTCTGGGGCACTCCCCATCCCAAAAGGGATGGTCGATCTGGGTTAGCTCGGCTCAAAATCAACGTTCCCAATCGTCCTTTGTTACTCGCTCGTTTCGTTCGAGTTCGAGTGAGCGAATGTCAGCATCAACCTCGACGGCCCACTGCAGCAGTTTAGACGCAAGGTCGCGGTCGAGTGTGAAGCCCGCGAACCTTCGATACTGCTGTGCTCGGCTCCTCATGTCCTCGATCGGATCGCTCATGTCCGCAGGAATGTCGGAGCCCCGACATTGTTTCCGACCGCAATAAGGCCTGCTTTCGATTAGGCTAATGTCGTTGAACTGTCGTAACGAGGGCGATAGCCCAGTCGCGTGAAGCCCAAGCTGCTGACAACCGTCCGCGACTATTCCTGGCGTCTTTTCCTTTGGGATGCGCTTGCCGGGATTACGGTCGCCCTGGTCGCTCTCCCCCTCAGCATCGCGATCGCAATTGCTTCTGGTGCCAATCCCAAGGCCGGACTTGTCACCGCGATCATCGCTGGTTTCCTGATCTCGTTGCTAGGTGGCAGCCGCGTGCAGATCAGCGGCCCAACCGGCGCGTTCATTGTCGTCGTATACGGCATCATCGAGCAGCATGGTTTCGACGGACTCCTCCTCGCGACCCTCATGGCCGGCTTGATCCTGGTCATCGGCGGCCTTCTGCGCGCCGGGCGCTTCATTGCACTGGTGCCTGAACCTGTGATCGAAGGCTTCACCGTCGGTATCGCGCTCATCATCGGGATCAGCCAGCTCAAGGGCCTGCTGGGACTTCAGCAGCAAAAGGGTCTGCCGAACTAATGCACTTACTTCCCGCACTGTGGGCCGCGCGTGATACGATCAACCCCATGGCACTTGCTGTCGGCTTGTTCTCGATAGCTGGAATAGCGCTGCTTCGTCAATATCGCTCCGTGGTTCCCAGGCTCTCTCCTCGTCATCGCATTGGCGTCCATGGTGGTTGCAATACTTGTCTTGCCTGTTGAGACGATAGCCTCACGTTTCGGCGCGCTTCCCGCTGGCTTGCACTCACCTTCGTTGCCGCACGTCAGCTTTGCCCGGATCAGCGCCTTGCTCCCGTCAGCGTTCGTAATCGCCTTTCTTGCAGCCGTAGAGTCACTCCTTTCCGCCATCGTCGCCGATCGCATGATTGGAGGGCGCCATCGTTCAAATGCCGAGCTGCTGGCTCAGGGAGCGGCTAACATTGTCTCTCCATTGTTCGGGGGCCTGCCGGCAACGGGTGCGATCGCCCGGACGGCTACCAACGTACGAGCGGGCGGGCGGACTCCGATCGCAGGCATCGTCCACGCCGGTGTGATCCTCCTCATAGTGCTCGGAGCGGGCTGGCTTACCGGTTACCTTGCGATGCCGGCCCTTGCCGCCCTGCTCATCGTCACAGCGTGGGTCATGAGCGAGCCGCATCGCTGGCGCGAGCGCCTGAGGCTCAGATCAGGCGATAAGGCTCTACTGTTTCTGACGATGGTGCTCACCCTCGCGACGGACCTGACGATCGCCATCGCCGTGGGAACGGTCGCCGGACTGGCCCTTCGCCTAGTCCGGAAGGAAATCGACCCGGAAGATTGGACACCTGCGGACCGGTCTCAACTCTGAAAAGGCGATGTCAGCTTTCCACCCAGAGCAGACATTAGTGCGGTCGATCCTTTTTCATTAGATATGCGCGTCGGGGATGGTGCCGCGGAGGGCGCTAACGACGTCTGCGATGAGGCGCCAATCCGGACGATCCTTGCGTGCAAGCAAGCGATCGTGGCTTCGGCCAGCGCCGTGCTTCAGGACGTTGATTGCGTCCCGGAAATCTAGAAAGCGCTCAGCAAGATCATCCAGGACCGTGCGCCTGAGGCGCTCCGGCGAAATTCGCAAGTTTCATCAACACTTGCCGGCTCCTGCCGACTACGCCTTCCGACAAAGGGCGATCCCTGCTCGACGAAGTGTTGATGTGCGTTCTCTGCCGTCTGCAAATTCGACGAACGGCGGATTGAAGGCAGGATCAAGCGGCTTATCAAAGTCGCCAGTTTATTTGGGGGACGAAATGCTGGAAATCGCCAACCTTTCGCACACCTATGCCAACGGCACCGTGGCGCTCGACGACGTCAGCCTGTCGATCCCGCGCGGGATGTTCGGCCTGCTCGGTCCCAACGGCGCGGGCAAATCGACCCTGATGCGGACCGTCGCGACGCTTGCAGGAACCGACCGCGGGCAGCGATCCGCTTCGGCGACATCGACGTCCTCGCCGAGCCCGAGCGCGCTGCGCCGGACGCTCGGCTATCTGCCGCAGGATTTCGGCGTCTATCCGCGCGTCTCGGCCTATGCGATGCTCGACCAGATGGCGGTGCTCAAGGGCATCACCGGCAAGGCCGACCGCAAGGCGGTGGTCGAGACGCTGCTCAACCAGACCAATCTGTGGGCGGTCCGCAACAAGGCGATCGCCGGCTTCTCCGGCGGCATGCGCCAGCGCTTCGGAATCGCCCAGGCGCTGATCGGCAATCCCGAGCTGATCATCGTCGACGAGCCGACCGCCGGCCTCGACCCGGAAGAGCGCAACCGCTTCCTCAACCTGCTCGCCGAGATCGGCGACAATGTCGTCGTCATCCTGTCGACCCACATCGTCGACGACGTCGCCGACCTGTGCCCGCGCATGGCGGTGCTGGCCAACGGCCGGGTCCAGCTCGAGGGCAAGCCCGCCGACCTCATCGCCTCGACCCGCGGGCAAGGTCTGGAAGAAGGCGATCGCCGCATTCCGAGCTCGAGCAATATCAGGCGAGCCACGAGGTGATCTCGACCCGGCTGTTCGCCGGCAAGACGATCGTCCACGTCCTCGTCCGACACGCAGCCGGCCGGCTTCGAGCCGGTCGAGGGCGGGCTTGAGGACGTCTATTTCTCGACCCTCTCCACCCTCCGCCGCGCGGCCTGAGCGGGAGAGCGTCCATGCTGCTTGGGAATCGCCGGCTTCGAAATCCGCTACCAGCTCAAGAACCCGGTGTTCTGGGTCGCGATCGCGATCTTCTTCCTGCTCGGCTTCGGCCTCACCGCGAGCGAGAACGTCAGCATCGGCACGCCCGGCGCAGTCCACGAAAACGCGCCCTACGCGATCGCCATCGCGACCGCGGTCCTGACCCTGTTCTATCTGTTCGTCGTCACCGCCTTCGTCGCCAACGCCATCGTCCGCGACGACAGCAGCGGCTTCGCGCCGATCGTCCGCGCGACGCCGGTGACCGACAGCGCAGATCGTCCTCGGCCGCTTCCTCGGCGGCGTCATCATCGCCTGGCTCGGCTATCTCGCCGTCCCGCTCGGCATGGCGTCGGCGTCGGTGATGCCGTGGGTCGATCCCGAAACGGTCGGCCCGCAGAGGCTGAGCTATTACGCCTGGAATTTCGCGATCTTCGCGATCCCCAACATCTTCCTGACCTGCGCGATCCTGTTCGCGCTGGCGACCATGCCTGCGCTCGATGATGGCGGCCTACATCGGCGCGGTGGTGCTGGTGATGGGCTATCTCGTCACGACCAGCATCGTCGGCCAGAAGATCGAATATCGCGAGACGTTCGCGCGCTTCGAGCCGCTCGGCACCGGCGCGCTTCGCGAAGCCACCCGCTACTGGACGCAGGCCGAGATGAACAGCCGGCTGGTCGACCTCAGCGGCGACCTTGCTGTTCAACCGCGTCTTCGCGATCGCCCTCGGCATCGCTGTTCCTCGGCTTCACCGTGTGGCGCTTCTCGATGACCGAGCGCGCGCCGTCGCAAGCGCAAGCTGCGCAAGCTCGCCAAGCGCGCAGGCGACGCGAAGCCGGGCTCGCGGCGCGTCGCACCGACGCTTGGCGGCGGCCGATCGTCGCGCGCGACTGCACGCCCGTCGCGCTGGGTCCAGTTCATGACCCGCCTGCGGGTCGAGGTGCGCCAGGTGCTGACCAGCCCCGGGACTGATCGTCCTCGCCCTGTTCGCGATCGGCAATACCGCCGCCGCTCTGTGGCTCGGCCAGTCGACCTACGGCACGGCGAATCACCCGACCGTGGCGGCGACGATCGACACCGTGCGCGGCGGCTTCTCGATCGTCCTGCTGATGGTCGCGGTTTTCTATGGCGGCGAGCTGGTGTGGCGCGAACGCGACCGCAAGCTCAACGAGATCCTCGATTCGACGCCGCTGCCGAGCTGGGTGATGACCGTCCCGAAGATCCTCGCGATCTTCGTCGTGCTGCTCGTCGTCAATCGTCGCTGGCGATGGCTGACCGGCCTTGTCTACCAGCTCGTCGCACGGCGCGCGCGAATTCGGCATCGGCGCCTATATCTCGGCTGGTTCATCCTGCCGGCGGCGATCGACGCGCTTGCTGATCGCCGTCCTGGCGGTGTTCGTCCAGGTGCTCAGCCCCAACAAATATGTCGGCTGGGGCATCCTGTTCGTCTGGTTCGTCGGCGACGATCTTCCTGTCGCAACATGGGCTATTCGAACCCGCTCTACACCTACGCCGCGACGCCGCAGGTCCCGCTGAGCGACTTCGTCGGCGTCGGGCAGCTTCTGGAACGGCGCGGCTATCGCTCCAGCTCTACTGGGCGTGCTGTTCGCGGTCATCCTGGCGGTCGTCGCCCATCTGCTGTGGCCGCGCGGCACCGACCTCGGCGCTGCGCGTCGCGGGTCGCGGCGGATGCGCCGGACCTTCGCCGGCACGCCCGCTGGCGATCGCCGGCGCGGCCGCGCTCGGCGATGGCCGCGACCGGCGCCTACGCCTATCTACAACATCAAGGTGCTCAACCGCTACGTGACCTCCGACGAGGCCGAGAAATATCAGCGCCGACTACGAGAAGCAAATATCTCAAATATGAGAACGCTGCCGCAGCCGGCGGTGACCAAGGTCACGCTCGACGTCCAGCTGTTCCCGAAGGAGCGGCGGCTGATCGTCGACGGCCGCTACGACCTCAAGAACAAGACCGACGCCGCCGATCCGCGACGTCCACGTCCGCAAGGGCGACCAGGACGTCGAATTCCTCAAGCTCGACGTTGCCGGCGCGCAGCTCGTCTCCGACGACAAGAAGTTCGGCTACCGCATCTATCGCTTCGACACAGCCGCTCGCGCCGGGCGCGACGGCCACGCTGACCTTCCACTCGCGCATCTGGCATCGCGGCTTCCGCGGCGGTCAACCCGGCGACCGACGTGATCGAGAACGGCACCTTCGTCAACAATAGCGAGTTCGCGCCGATCATCGGCATGAACCGCCAGGGCCTGCTCAGCGACCGCGCCAAGCGCCGCCGCCAGGGCCTGCCGCCCGAGCTGCGCCCGGCCAAGCTCGAGGACCTGTCGGCGACCGGCCGCAACTATGTCGGCGTCCGACTGGGTGACGTCGGACATCACGCCTGACCACCGACGCCGGCCAGACCCCGATCGCGCCGGGCAACCGGGTATCGGACACGACCAGCAACGGCCGCCGCACCGCGCACTTCGTCAGCGCGGCGCCGATCCTCAACTTCTTCTCGATCCAGTCGGCCGACTACAAGGTCGCGTCGAGCGCATCACAACGGCATCCAGCTCGTCGGTCTATTACCATCCGGGCCACGACTGGAACGTGCCCAAGATGCTCAAGGCGATGGGCACCGCGCTCGATTATTACCGCGCGCAATTTCGGGCCCTATCAGTTCAACTATGCCCGGATCATCGAATTCCCGCGGCTATGCCAGCTTCGCCCAGGCGTTCGCCGGGACCATGCCCTATTCGGAATCGATCGGCTTCAACGCCAACACCAACGATCCCGAAAAGATCGACTTCACGACCTATGTCATCGCCCACGAAATGGCGCACCAATATTGGGCGCACCAGGTGATCGGCGCCGACATGCAGGGCGGCACGCTGACCAGCGAGACGCTCGCGCAATATTCGGCGCTGATGGTGATGAAGCACCTCTACGGCCCGGACAAGATCCGCCGCTTCCTCAAATACGAGCTCGACAGCTATCTCAGCAGCCGCAAGGGCGAGGCGGTCGAGGAACTGCCGCTCGACCGGGTCGAGAACCAGCAGCTATATCCATTACCGCAAGGGCTCGGTGGTGATGTACCTGCTGCAGGAGCGGCTGGGCGAAGATGCGGTCAATCGCGCGCTGTCGCGGTTCGCTCGCCAAGTTCCGCTTCAAGGGCGCGCCCTATCTGCGCTCGATCGACCTGATCGCCGAGTTCCGCAAGGAAGCGAAGACGCCCGAGCAGCAGCAGCTGATCACCGATCTGTTCGAGCGGATCACGCTCTACGACCTCAAGGTCACCGACGCCGTCGACCAAGCAAGGACGGCGACGGCTGGGTGACCGACCTGACCGTCGAGGCCGACAAGTTCTACGCCGAGCGGCAAGGGCGAGGAGACCAAGGCCAAGCTCGACGAGCCGATCGAGGTCGGCCTGTTCACCGCGCGGCCCGGGCCTGGCCGCCTTCTCGCGAAGGACGTGATCGTGATGGAGCGCGAGCCGATCCGACGGCGGCGCACAGCGGATCATGCTGCACGAGCAAGGCGAAGCCCGCTTTCGCCGGGCGTCGACCCTATAATTTCTACGTCGACCGCAACAGCGACGACAATGTGCGGGCTGTGGTCGCATCTGACTGATCTGTCGCCAATGACCAGACAGGGAACGGCAGCGAGTGGGCAGGGCTATGCCAAAAACTGTGCTGCCAGGCTTATCGGACCTAATGCGACGATCTTCAGTAGGACCGGTCCAAAGGTCAGGCCTGCGGCGACGGCGCCCATGAGTATCCAGGCTACGAACAGTCGGAAAATAGAGGTCATCAGCACCTTTAGAGTGGGCGGCTCGGACGTTTGGGGCCGCCCGAGCCGCGTACTTGACTAGGTGGGCGCTTTCCGAGCGTCGCTCTCTCGGGAAAAGGCCCGCTAGTGACCTACGAACTTTGATCGCCGCCGGAAGCTTACCGAAAGTTAGGCGCTGGCCGGGACGTAAAAGCGCGCGAAATCCTTCGCTGTCGTCCGCTCCAGCAGCTTCCGATAGGTGTCGTATGCGCCAGCTTCCGGGCTGATCGACCCGATCTCCGGAGCCTCGACGTTTTCGAGTGGCGTGTAGACGATCGGGCAGCAGGACGGCACGAGCTGCGATCCATGCCCGACTTGCAGCGTGCTCAATGTCCCGAACATCGTCCCGCCGCCGGTCGGCCGGCCAAGCATGATCAGCCGGTGCTGGCCGCTGTCATTGGTGATGAGATAGATGTGGCCGGAGAGGTTCGGTAACGAAACGTCGCCGCGCTGCTGGAACTGGATGTCGTCGCGCTTTCGTTCGGCGAACACGAGATGACCGACGTCGTCGCGCCAACTAATCTCCGTGACGTAGGTGAACAGCGACCCCGGATTGCTGAAGCTCGGGCGGATGGTGAGGTAGGGCTGTTCCAGCCAGCGCACCGCCGCGCGAACGTAGGCGCCGAGACGCTCTGGAGCAGAGAAATGCTGGATCGGCTCGGCTTCGATCGGCCGGAATGGAGGGCCGAGCGCTTCCTCGATGCGAAGCTTCGATGCCAAGGTGAAGGACCGCTTTCCGGCTAGCGCTTTCTCAAGCGTAGACAGGCTGATCCGCGCCATGTCTGCAAGCGCCTGACGCGACACGCGCCGCCGCGCGAGCTCTTCACGGACACGACGCCCGAACTCTCGCAATTCCGCTTCCTTGAGCTCCCGATCGTCCATCCGCTCCCCCTTCGGCCCGCACATAACCGCACAAATCCGCACAGTCCGTCAATTGGTCGCCGATTTGCCGTCAGGAGTTGCCGGTCGTGGCAACAGACGGATGAATCCGGAAACTATTGCTCGTGGCTGTGCGGCATCGCCGAGGAATATTTGGAAGGCTCCACACAAACTGGAGTGCCTTCGATGTTCTCGTCAAAGCTTCTTGCAGGTTCTGCAATCATCCTGACCGCCGCCGCGCTGACAATCGCCGCGGCATCCCCGCTCAGCGCCCAGGACGCCGAGGAAGAAGATAATGGCCCGGGTTCGGGCGTCCTCATGCTCAGCGCCCGCGGCATGGAAACGGCGACCCCCGCCATCCAGCTCGGCACCGACATGGACGTCACCGTCAGCGGCACGGTTGCCCGCGTCCGCGTGACGCAGGCGTTCCGCAACACCTCCACCCGCTGGATGGAAGCGCCGCTACCTCTATCCGCTGCCGCACGACGGCGCGGTCGACAGCCTGAAGATGGTCGTCGGCCAGCGCGTCATCGTCGGCCGCATCAAGCGCGCGCGAGGTTGCGGCGAAGATCTACGAAAAGGCCAAGGCCAGTGGTCAGCAGCGCCGGCCTCGTCGAAGAGCAGCGCCCCAACCTGTTCGTGCAACCACGTCGCCAATGTCGGCCCGGGCGAGACCGTGCTGATCGCGATCGAATATCAGGCGCCGGTGCGCCAGGTCGCCGGCGAGTTCTCGCTGCGCCTGCCGTTGGTCGTCGGCCCGCGCTATGTGCCGCCGCACACGCTGAACTCGCCGAAGAAGATCGCCGACGCGAACGTCGTCACATCGTCGCCGGATCGCGCTCAAGGGCGGTCAGAACCCGGTGTCGATCAACGTGAATCTTGCGCCGGGCTTCTCGCCAACGCGATCACCAGCCCCTATCACCGCATCAGCGTGGCCGGCTCGGGCGTTCAGCGCAGCATCCACCTTGCGGACGGCGACAGTCCCGGCCAATCGCGACTTCGAGCTGACGTGGCGCGCCGCGACGGCCGAGCCCGCTGTCGGCCTGTTCCGCCAGCGCGTGGACGGCCGGGACTATTTGATGGCGAGCCTGATCCCGCCGGTGATTCAGGGCGCACCGGTCGCCGCCGCGCGAAATGGTCTTCGTCATCGACAATTCGGGTTCGATGGGCGGCGAATCGATGGACGAGGCGAAAGCCAGCCTCGAGCATGCGCTGCGCACGCTTCGCCCGCAGGATCACTTCAACGTCATCCGCTTCGATGACTCGATGACCAAATTGTTCGACAGCAGCGTCCAGGCGACACCCGACCAGGTCCGCACGGCGATCCAGTTCGCGCGCAGCTCGGAAGCGGAGGGCGGCACTGAAATGCTGCCGGCGCTAAAGGCCGCGCTCGCCGACGCCGCGGCGACCGGCGGTCCCGGCATGCTGCGGCAGATCATCTTCCTGACGGATGGCGACATCTCGAACGAGGAAGAGATGGCGGCGGCAATTGCTGCGGACAGCGGCAAGAGCCACGTCTTCCCCGTCGGAATCGGCTCGGCGCCGAACAATTATCTGATGGCGCGCATGGCGGCGATGGGCGGTGGCACCTACACCAACATCGGCGACGGCTCCGAGGTCAATTCGAAGATGACCGCCTTGCTCGACGCCCTGAGCCGGCCGGCGTTGCAGGACGTAAAGGTCGTCGTCAGCGGAGCGGTCGAGATCACGCCGAAGGATCTGCCGGACGTCTATGCGGGCCAGTCGCTGGTGCTGCTTGGCCGCACCGATCATCTGAAGGGCAAGATGACCGTGTCGGGCCGCCTTAACGGACGTCAGTGGACTAGACGCTCGACCTCGCCAACGCGATCGAAAGCACCGCTGTGTCGAAGATGTGGGCCCGCCGCCGGATCGATGAAGTCGAAACGGAAGCGACCCTGACGACCATCTCCTACGAACAGGCCGACAAGGAGATCGAAAGGCTCGGCATGGAGCATTTGATCGTCACGCGCCGGACCAGTCTGGTCGCGGTCGACGAAACGCCGGCACGCAAGGCCCGCGAGCCGCTGACGCGCGAAGAGGTGCCCATCAACCTGCCGGCGGGCTGGAATTGGGACGATCTGCTCGGTGGCGACGCTGCCCGCACCGCGCTCGCCAATGAAGCTGCGGCGAACTCTCAGCCGCAGGACATGGCAGAAGCGGTCGAGTTGCCCGAGACGGCACTCAACTTCGCGACCCCGATGCGTAAAGGCTTGGTGCTGGTGTTTCTCGGCCTCGCCGGCCTGTGGTGGTCGCGCCGCCGCCGGAGTTCGGCACGATGAAAGCGATGACTGTCTTGTGCAGTCTCCTGGTTGCGGCCGGTGCGGTCGAGGCAGCGCAGTCCGCCTACATCCCGGCGAAAGCCGTGGTCGCCCAGGTCCTCCTCGACCGCGCCTTCGAAAAGAGCGTCGAGACCGGCCGCCCGGTCCGCCCCTGGAGTTGGGCGGACATGGCGCCGGTCGCCCGCCTCAGCATCGAGCGGATCGGAATGAACGAGATCGCGCTCGACAAGGGCTCCGGACAGGCGATGGCGTTCGGACCGACCCTACTCCCGGGGACTGCAGCGCCGGGGCATAAGGGCACCAGCGTCTTCGCCGCTCACCGCGACACTCACTTCCGCAACCTTTCGAAAGTCCACGTCGGAGACCTGATCCGGGTCGAAGGCGCAGACGGCAAGGTCACCGACTATCGCGTGACCAGGCTCGATGTCCGCCGCTGGAACAGCTTCGGCATCAGCGGCGACCGCACGCAGAAAAAGCTGGTTCTGGCGACCTGCTATCCCTTCGGCGCCCAGGTTCGCGGGCCGTGGCGGTTCATCGTCGAAGCGGAAGCCGTGGGCTGAGGCATATGGAATGATTTACCCGGATTGGGCATGAAGGGGCCGAACCGGGGGAGGCCTGATTGATTTCAGCATTGCTGATCCATGATCGCGGAACCACTGCCTGGATCATCGTCGCATCTTATCTCGTCGGCGCCGCTGCGTCCTTTTGGGCCAGCCGAACCGGCAAGAAACGCGACCGCCGCTTCTGGATCGGAACGTCGATCCTGCTCGTGCTCCTCGGCCTCAACAAGGAGCTCGATCTTCAAACAGTGTTGACCGACACCGCCCGGTACCTCGCGCACTACGAAGGCTGGTACGATTACCGGCGTATCGTGCAGGGCCTATTCCTGCTCGCGCTCGCGGTCGGGGGTTTCCTTGCGATTGCCGCGCTGCTGCGCTGGCTCCGGCGGTCTTCTCTGCCGATGAAAGCAGCGGCGCTGGGCATCGGGCTGCTGATGATTTTCGTCGTAATGCGCGCGGCCTCATTCCATCACATCGACCGGTGGGTGACGATCAATATCGCCGGGCTCCGCAGCGGTTGGTGGCTGGAGCTTGCCGGCATCGCCGTGATCGGATTGTCGGCGGTTGCCTACCGCGGTGGATCGCGCGGAAAACAATCTCGCTAACGCATATCAGCTATTTGAACCGCTGTTTTCGCGACCCGTTTCTTCCTCGCTACTTCTGGTAGCGTATAAGGAGGAAAGCATGGCGGGATCGAAGAGTGCTGGTTCGAAACGCGGCTTTGCGGCGATGGACCCGGCCAAGCAGCGGGAAATCGCGAGCAAAGGTGGCCGGGCCAGTCATGGCGGCGGGCGCAGGAGTACCCGAAACCTCACCCAGTAACCGAGCAGGGTCGAGAGCGGACGCCGGGCGGAGGCGACTCCGTCCGGCCCTTTTTTGCGTTGCTCAGAACGAGTGACAGCCGGCAACCGCGCGGCGATACGGTCGTTGGCAGGCCGTAATGTATCGATCCGACCTCAAATCCCGCGACAAGGGCAGCGCCGTGGCAGCGGTCGTCGCCATTCACGCGGCGCTCTTGTTCGCCTTCCTGCACCTGTCGGGGAAGATCAATCTGGCCGATCCGCAAAGCGCGTTGCGGGTCTTCGACATCACCGAAGTGCCTCCGCCCCCTCCGTCGCAGTCGGAGCCTCCACGAGCAACGAGCGAGACGCAGAAGCCGAAGGAACAGGAAGGCGCAGCATCGGCGAAGAATATGAAGAGCCAGGCGACGCCGGTCGTCGCACCCAAGCCGCCGATCGAACTGCCGATCCCGCTACCCGTCAACGCGTCACAAACACCCAATCAGGGCGCCGCGCCGACGCAGGGCGCTTCCAACGTCGCGGGTCCGGGAACGGGTGCCGGCGGTACGGGGACGGGCACCGGATCGGGCAGCGCGGGAAATGGGACAGGTGGAGGCGGACAGGGTCTTGCGGCGATTCGTACCCGGCTGGCGACAAGACCACTGCGCGGGCGAGATTTTCCGCCGCAGATGCTCGATGCCTGGCCGCGCGGCGCGTGGATCCGGATGCGGTTCCGGGTCGATGCGAACGGTGCGATCGTCCAATGTATTGTCGATCAGGGCACCGGCATCCCGCGGCTCGATTCCGACGTTTGTGCCATTGCCAGGCAGCGCCTCCACTATCAGCCGGCGCTCGATCGAGATGGTCAACGGGTTGCGGATTGGGCCGGCTATGGGCAGGAGCCTCCTCGCTAGCCGAAAGAGAATTACGATGATTGAAGCCGAATGGTGGGAATATGACGATGCAGGCGAAATGGCGGAGGCCGTCGCCGGCGACATAGGCTTCATCATCGAATCGGCACTCGATGCGCGCGGATCGTCGCTGATTGCTCTTCCGGGCGGCGAGACGGCTAAGCCGATCTTCAAGGCGCTGGCGGCGAAGAAGCTGCCGTGGAAGCAGGTCACGATCATCCCGACAGATGAGCGGCTGGTGCCGATGGACGACGAACGCAGCAACGTGCGAGCGCTTGCTCAGGCATTCCTTCCGGCCGGCGCGCGGGTCATCCCGATCGCCGCCGACATTGCCGACTACCGCCTCGCCGGCAATTCCGCCGATGCGCGCCTGCAGGACTTGCCGTGGCCGCCTGACCTGGTCTGGCTCGGCGTCGGCGAGGACGGTCACACGGCGTCCCTGTTCACCGGCCCCGACCTCCAGGACGCGCTCGACGCTCCGAAGGCTCGCCGCGCGGTCGGCGTCATGCCGGACCCGCTTCCGGACAATGCACCCGTCGCAAGGGTCACACTGACACGGGCATCGATCCTATCGGCGCGCACGGTGCTCATTACCCTCACGGGCGGCGACAAGCGCGAGATGCTGGAAGGCGCGATCGAGGACGGCCAGAGTTCGAAGCTGCCGATCGGCCGCGTCCTCGCCGAAGCCGAGCAGCCAATCGACATTCACTGGGCGCCGTAGCTACTGGCCTTCGATCCACAGTCTGACGCTGACCCGATGACCAAGGCAGACCTTGGACCCGCGCCATTCGATGACCTCGCCCTCGAAATCGACGCTGACCAGTGCGGCGGTCAAATGTCTTCCAGCCGCTTTCCGCGCGTTTCCTTGAGGAAAAACAGCGACACCAGGATCGGCAGGACCGTGAAGAAGATCGCATACCACAAGCTGGCGTAGACATTTCCCGTAATGGTCACGAGCGCGAGGCTGACGACCGGCAGGAAGCCGCCGACCCAGCCCGTCCCGAAGTGATAGGGGAAGGACATCGCCGTGTAGCGGATGCGGGTCGGGAACATCTCGACGAGCGCCGCGGCCTGCGGTCCGTAGAGCGCGGTGGATGCGATCGCGAAGACCATCAGCCACAGGAAGATCACCGGCAGGTTCATCTGCCCGGGCTCGGCCTTTGCCGGATAGCCTTCCGAGGCAAGCGCCGCTTTGACTTCCTTGGCGGTTGTCTCCTTCAGTGCTTTGAGGCCGGTGGCATCAAGCCCGCGTCCGTCAGGAACTTCGATCTGCTGGACGCCGACCGCGATGATCGTCTTGTCCGATTCATATTCGCGATTGGTGTAGGAAATGCCGGTCGAGGCCAGCAGGCTCTTGGCGATGTCGCAGCTGCTGTCGAAGCGGCGCGTTCCGACCGGGTCGAACTGAAAAGCGCACGACGCGCTCTTGGCGTGGACCTCGACCGGCTTGCTTTGCTGCGCTTTGGCGAGCGCCGGGTTGGCCGCCATCGCGATGCCGTGGAACGCCGGATAATAGGCGATCAGCGCAAGAATCATGCCGCCGAGCATGACCGGCTTGCGCCCGACGCGGTCGGACAGCCAGCCGAAGAAGACGTAAAGCGGAGCGCTCGCGACCGTCATTGCCAGCACCAGGGCATCCTTGGTCGGTTCGGGAACGCCGAGCGACCTGGTCAGGAACACCTGCACGTAGAAGAAGCTGAGGTACCAGACGGCGCCTTGCGCAGTCATGATCCCGAAGAAGGCGATCAGAACGCGCTTGAGATTGTCCCAGCGCCCGAACGCTTCGCGGAGCGGCGCCTTGCAGACCTCGCCGTCTTCCTTGAGCTTTGCGAAGGCGGGGCTCTCCGACAGCCTGAAGCGAAGCCAGACGGAGATGATCAGCAGCACGACCGAGACGAGGAACGGGATGCGCCAGCCCCATTCGAGGAAGGCTTCCTCGCCGACGGATTTGCGCGTTCCAAGGATGACCAGCAGCCCGGCGATCAGGCCGAGCGAGGCGGTGATCTGGATCCAGCCGGTCGTCTCGCCGCGGCGTTTATTCTCCGCATGCTCGGCAACGTAGATCGCCGCACCGCCATATTCGCCGCCGAGTGCGATGCCCTGAAGGATCCGGAGCAGAATGAGCAGGATCGGCGAGAGGATGCCCGCCGCGGCGTAGGTCGGGAGGATGCCGATCAGGAAGGTCGAGGCGCCCATCAGGCTGACGGTCGCGAGAAATGCTCCCTTGCGGCCGAGGCGGTCGCCGATCACCCCGAAGATGAGCGCGCCGAGCGGGCGGAAGGCGAAACCGGCGGCAAACAGGCCGAGGGCGGCAACCAGCCCTGCGGTCGGATCAAGCCCGGCGAAGAAGACCTTCTGAATGGTCGTCGCCAGCGATCCGAAGATGAAGAAGTCGTACCATTCGAACGCGGTGCCGGCCGACGATGCCGCGACGACGCGCTTCATCGACCATGGCTTTTGCGTTTCCGCTGCAACCGTTGCCATGTTGCTCCCCCTGTCGGCGCAGGGTTAGCGGCTACGTCCGTTGCCGCAAGCGCTTAGGCAGTGGCCTTTTGAAACTCGCGTGCGCCGGCGAGGAGATGGTCGACGACCGATGGGTCGGCCAGCGTCGAGGTGTCGCCGAAGCCGGACGTCTCGCCTTCGGCGATCTTGCGCAGGATGCGACGCATGATCTTGCCGGAGCGGGTCTTCGGCAGGACCGGCGCGAACTGGATGCGCTCGGGAGCGGCGAGGGCGCCGATCTCGCGGCGGACTGTCTGGTTGAGTTCTTGGCGGATCCCGTCGCTGCCGTCTTCGCCCTTGTTGAGCGTGACGTAGGCGTGGATCGCCTGGCCCTTGATCTCGTGCGGGAAGGCGACGACCGCGGCTTCCGCCACGAGCGGGTGAGCGACAAGTGCGCTTTCGACTTCGGCGGTGCCAACACGGTGGCCGGAAACGTTGATCACGTCGTCGACGCGGCCGGTGATCCAGTAATAGCCGTCCTCGTCGCGGCGGCAGCCGTCGCCGGTGAAATAGAGCCCGCGGTAGGTCGAGAAATAGGTCTGGAAGAAACGCGCGTGATCGGCCCAAACGGTGCGCATCTGTCCGGGCCATGAGGCAGACAGGCAGAGGTTGCCGCTGGTCGCGCCGGGCAGTTCCTTGCCCTCGGCATCGACGAGAAGCGGCTTTACGCCCGGCAACGGCTTGGTCGCTGAACCGGGCTTCATCGGAATCGCGCCGGGGAAGGGCGAGATCAGCGCGGCGCCGGTCTCGGTCTGCCACCATGTATCGATGACCGGGCAGCGGCCGTCGCCGACGGTACGCCAATACCATTCCCACGCTTCGGGATTGATTGGCTCGCCGACGGTCCCGATCAGGCGCAGCGACTTGCGGCTGTAGCGCTTCACCGGCTCGTCGCCTTCGCGCATCAACGCGCGGATCGCCGTTGGAGCCGTATAGAAGATGGTAACGCCGAGGCGGTCCACCGTCTCCCAGAAGCGGCCGAAGTCGGGGTAATTGGGAACGCCGTCGAACATGATGCTCGTCGCACGGTTCATCAGCGGGCCGTAGACGACGTAGGAGTGGCCGGTGATCCAGCCCACGTCGGCCGTGCACCAGAAGACGTCGCTGTCGCGATAGTCGAATACCCAGTCGAAGGTGGTCGCAGCCCAGACCGAATAGCCGCCGGTGGTGTGGACGACGCCCTTCGGCTTTCCGGTCGATCCCGAGGTGTAGAGAATGAAGAGCGGGTCTTCCGCGTCCATCACTTCCGGTTCGCAGTCGGTGGCGAGGCCGTCGCGGAGCGCCGAATAGCTAACGTCGCGGCCTTCCTTCATCGGCACGTCGGCGCCGGTGCGGGTGACGACGATCACCGTCGGAACATCGCGATGTTCGAGCGCGGCATCGACGTTGCGCTTCAGCGGAATGACCTTGCCGCCGCGCACGCCTTCATCGGCGGTGATGACCGCGCAGGCGTCGCAATCGGCGATGCGGCCCGCAACGCTTTCGGGCGAAAAGCCGCCGAAGATAACCGAATGGATTGCGCCGATCCTCGTGCAGGCGAGCATCGCCGCCGCCGCTTCGGGGATCATTGGCATGTAAATCATCACGCGGTCGCCGCGCTTGATGCCGCGCTGCTTCATCAGGTTCGCGAAGCGGCAGGTTTCTTCGTACATTTCGCGATAGGTGATCGCGCGGCCGTCGCCTGGCTCGTCCGCCTCGAAGATGATTGCCGTCCGGTCCGCATGTTCGGGAAGGTGGCGGTCGAGGCAATTGACCGAAAGGTTGAGCTTGCCGTCCGCGTACCAGCGGATGTGGAAGTCATCCTCCTGGTACGACCAGTCCCCCGCCTGGGTCGGCTCCTGAAACCAGTCCAGCCGCTTCGCCTGGTCCAGCCAGAAGCGATCGGGGTCAGAACTGGCCGCTTCATTGAGCGCGGCCAGCTCTTCGGGACCGATCCTCGCGTTGAAGCCTTCGGGAACGGGATGGACGGTTTCGCTCATACGCCGTGGCTCATGTCGATGACGAAGCGGTAGCGGACGTCGTTCTTGAGCAGGCGCTCATAGGCCTCGTTGACCTGGTCCATGCGGATGAACTCGACGTCGGGATAGATGTCCTTGGCGGCGCAGAAATCGAGCATCTCCTGCGTTTCCGGAATGCCGCCGATCGCCGATCCGCCGACGGCACGGTTCCACCAGATGAGGTTCGCGCCGACGAAGCCCGGCATCGGCGTTAGTGCGCCGACGATGACCATCCGGCCGGAGCGGCCGAGCAGTTGGAGGTAGCCGTCGATCTCATGGCTGACAGGAATGGTGTTGAGGATGAAGTCGAAGCGCGTCGCCGCGGCCTTCATCTGCTCGGCGTCGGTCGAGATGATCACGTCGTGAGCGCCGAGCGCGCGGGCGTCTTCGCCCTTGCTCGGCGTGGTGGTGATCATCGTCACATGCGCGCCCATCGCCGCGGCAAGCTTCACGCCCATGTGGCCAAGGCCGCCGAGGCCGACGACAGCGACCTTCGTGGTCGGCCCGACGTTGTACTGGCGAAGCGGCGAATAGGTGGTGATTCCGGCGCACAGCAGAGGCGCGACCTTGGTGACGTCCATGCCTTCCGGCACCTTGCAGCAGAAATGGTCGCGGACGACGATGTGGTCGGTGTAGCCGCCCTTGCTGATCGTCCCGTCGTGATAGTCGGCGCTGTTGTAGGTCTGGACGCAGCCCTTGCGGCAGAAGACTTCCCAGCCTTCCAGGCACTGGTCGCACTCCATGCAGCTGTCGACCATGCAGCCGACCGCGACCGTGTCGCCGACACGATGGCGGGTGACTTCGTCGCCGACCGCGGTGACGGTGCCGACGATCTCGTGGCCGGGGATGCAGGGATAGCGCGTCCCGCCCCAGTCGTTGCGCGCGGTGTGCAGGTCGGAATGGCAGATGCCGGCGTAGGTGATCTTGATGCGCGACATCGTCGGGCCGGAGCGCGCGGCGCTCGAACTCCATCGGGCGAAGCGGCTGGTCAGGCGCGTCCGTGCCCCATCCTTTTGCCGTCGTCGGACCGTGCGTCGTGTTCCGAAGTCGTGGTGGGTTCAGCAGTCGTCGCCATGTCGGCCTCCTTTTATCTTGCCCGGTCGAGCGTCCTTCGAGCCTGTACGAGGTGCGGCCGATCGACCATCCGGCCGGCGACGGACAGGACGCCCGCATCCGGTTCGGCTTCGAACGCGTCGACGATAGCGCGGGCATGCGCGACTTCGTCCGCCGATGGGGTGAAGGCGGCATTGATCACGCCGACCTGAGCAGGATGGATCGCGAGCTTGCCGGTGAAGCCTTCGCGCGCCGCAGCTTGGGCTTCGGCGCGGAGGCCCTCATCGTCACGGAAGTCGGCGAAGACGCCGTCCACGGGTTGAACTCCTGCCGCCGACCGCTCCCGCAAGGCAGAGTGAACGAGCCAGCTTGTAGGTGTAGCTGAGGCTGCCGTCCGCATCGTATTTGGACGAGGCGCCGAGCGCGGCCGAAAGGTCCTCCGCGCCCCAACTCATAGCCGCCAGCGTCGTCTTCGGATCGCGATAGCTAAGCATGCCGAACAGGCTCGCCGCAGTCTCGGTGACGATGGCGTGGATCGGGATGTTGCCGGTGCGATGGGCCAGCTCGGCAATGTCAGCGCCGCCTTCCGCCTTGGGCAAGACGACGCCGTGAATGCCGGCGATGCCCAGCATCTCAAGGTCCTTGCGGTGCTCGTCGGTGCGCAGCGGATTGATGCGCACCCACCATTGCGGACCGCCGGTGCGCTTGCCGAGGTCTTTCAGAATCTGCCGGGCGGTCGCCTTCTGCGCGGGTGCAACGCTGTCCTCGAGATCGAAGATGACGGCGTCTGCCTCGCTTTCGATTGCCTTGCCGATCTTCTTCTCGCTGTCCGCCGGCACGAACAGCCAGCTGCGAGGCTCGGTCATTGCGGTTTCTTCAGCAGAAGCGCCGAGCGGGTGCATTCGCACACCAGCTCGCCGCGCTGGTTGAAGCTGCGGTGCGCCCAGGTGACGATGCCCGCGTTCGGTCTCGACTTGCTCTCGCGAAGCTCGATACATTCGCTTTCCGAGCGCAATGTGTCGCCGGTGAAGACCGGCTTCGGGAACACCAATTTATCGTAGCCGAGGTTGGCGACAAGCGTGCCGAGCGTCGTGTCGTTGACGCTGACCCCGACCATCAGTCCGAAGGTGAAGACCGAATTGACGAGCGGCTTGCCGAACTCGGTCTTGGCCGCCGCCTCATGGTCGATGTGCAGGGGCTGCGGATTATGGGTGAGCGTCGAGATCAGCAGATTGTCGGTCTCGGTGACCGTCCGCGAGATCGAGTGCTCTACGCGGTCCCCGACCTTCCACTCGTCGAAATAGCGCCCTGGCATGAAGCCGCTCTAGGCAGCGGCAGCAGCCTTGCCAAGCTACAGCGCGCTCTTCCTCGTGAGACGTGCTTTGAGGTCGCTCATTCCGATGTCTTCGACGGTGGATTGCGGGTCGCTCGATCGAATGACGTTTCCGACGTGATTGAGGATCTGGCCGGTGATATCGAGCGATTGCAGCGCAACCGCGTGCCGGCGGATCAGGATGGGATCGCCGGCAAGCTGGTCACCCAATGCTTCCAGCATCCGGCGGACATAGTCGAGCTCTTCACCAAGCCTCACGCGTAGCGGGTCATCCGTCCGTCCTGGCAGGGCGCGAAGAGGCGGTGCGTCGCGGCGGATCCGCTTGCGTCGTTCGTCATCGGACGGTTGTTCGGCCGCCCAAATCTGACGCACGCTGTCGCCCTGGATAAGAAGATCGCGCCGCGCGAACGGCTGCTTTTGGCTGAATGGTCTCACTTGCGCCCCCGTCAGGGTAATCTGCCGGTCAACGCCTTTCCAATGCGTCGACCATTCATCCGTTCTGGAGCAAAATCTCCGCGACTGCTTCGGTGATCGCAGCACCGTCGAGCCTGTAGGCGGCATAGAGGTCGGCGAGATTGCCGGTCTGGCCGAACCGGTCGACGCCGAGCGGCGCGACGCGCTGGCCAAGAACGCCGCCGATCCACGAAAGCGAAGCCGGCGCTGCGTCGGCGATCGTCACCAGGCCGGCATTTCGGCCCAGCGGCGAAAGCAATTGCTCGATGTGACTCGGGTTATGATCGCCCGCCCAACGCGCGGCTTGCGACGCCGTCCATCCGCGATGGAGCAAGTCCGGCGAGGTGACCGAGAGCAAGCCGAGTCCCGGCAGGTCCTCGCGCAATTCCTCCCACGCAGCCAGCACCTCCGGCATGACCGCGCCCATGGCTACGATCGCTGCCTCGGAACCCGGGCTCGGCGCGCGCAGCCAATAGGCGCCCCTCAGTGCGGCCTCACGCCAGTCGTCGCTGTCGCGATCGATTTGCTGGATGTTGCGAGTGGAGAGGCGAAGGTAGGTGCTTTCGCCGTTCGGATCGTCGATCAGCCGGAAGGCGAGTTCCATCATCGCCGCCAACTCATCGGCATAGGCCGGCTCGTAGTGGCGAAGGCCCGGCTGGCCGAGCGCGATCAGCGGCGGGTTGATCGACTGGTGAGCGCCGCCTTCCGGCCCGAGCGTTATGCCACTCGGCGTCGCCACCAGCAGGAAGCGTGCGTCCTGGTAACAGGCGTAGTTCAGCGCATCGAGACCGCGGGCGATGAAGGGGTCGTAGAGCGTCCCGATCGGCGCCAGGCGCTGGCCGAACTGATCGCCCGACAGACCCGCAGCGGCGAGCATCAGGAATAGGTTGTTCTCGGCAATGCCCAGTTCGATGTGCTGGCCTTTGTTCGCTGAGGACCACTTTTGCGCGGACGCAATCTTTTGTTGAGCAAAAATGTCGTTAATGCCCTCGCGGCGGAAGAGCCCCCGCTGGTTCACCCACGCGCCGAGGTTGGTCGACACGGTGACATCCGGCGAGGTGGTGACGATACGATCGGCGAACGACCCGCCGGCCTTGGCGATCTCGAGCAGGATTCGGCCGAACGCGGCCTGCGTCGATTGCTCCTCGCCGGATGGAGCTGGGATCGCCGGCACTTCGATCTGGCCGAACGAGCGTTGCCGCTTTTCGCGCGCGATGCGACTGCGCTCGATCAGTGCTTCGACGCCGGGCTTTGCATTGTCGCCGACGGATTCGAGCGGCTCCCACTCGCGGCCGTCGGCAACGCCCATCGCTTCGCGCCAGGCGGCCATCTGCGTCGGGTTCATCAGCCCGGCGTGATTGTCCTTGTGGCCGGCAAAGGGGAGGCCGTTGCCCTTGATCGTCCAGGCGATGAAGAAGGTCGGGACGTCGTCCTGCGCCGCGTCGAACGCCTCGACGAGCGATTCCATGCAATGGCCGCCGAGATCGCTGAACAGCGATGCCAGCGCCGCATCGTCGTTTGCCTTCAGGAATGCTGCAGCACTTTTGCCGAGGTCCGCTTCGATCCGGGTCCGGAGTGCGGCACCGCCTTGATAATGCAGCGCCGAAAGCTCCGCGTTTCCGAGACCATCGAACCATGCCTTGAGCTTGGGATGCGCTTCGAGCGCGGCCTTCAGCCTCTTGCCGTAGCGCAACTCGACCACCCGCCAGCCGCAGGAGCGGAATATCTCGTCGAACCGCTCGAACATGCGGTCCGCGCTGGTCGCGTCGAGGCTCTGGCGGTTGTAGTCGAGGATCCACCACAGGTTGCGGACGTCGTGCTTGGCGCCCTCGATCAGCGCCTCGTAGATGTTGCCCTCGTCGAGCTCCGCGTCGCCGACCAAAGCGACGAACCGCCCGCGGTCGGCTTCGTCCATCAGTCCGTGGGCGGTGAGGTAGTCCTGGATCAGGCTGGAGAAGGCGGTGATCGCTACGCCCAAGCCGACCGAACCCGTCGAAAAGTCGACCGGAATCCGATCCTTCGTCCGGCTCGGGTAACTTTGAGCTCCGCCGAATGCGCGGAAGTTCTCCAGCGCCTCACGGCTCTGGCTGCCGAGCAGGTAGTGGATCGCGTGAAGTACCGGCCCCGCGTGAGGCTTCACCGCCACCCGGTCGTTCGGACCCAGCGCGTGGAAATAGAGCGCCGCCATGATCGTCGTCATGGACGCGCAGCTCGCCTGATGCCCGCCGACCTTTAGGCCGTCGACGCTCTCGCGAATGTGATTGGCGTTGTGGATCGTCCACGCCGAGAGCCAGCGCAGCCGGTCGTCGAGGGTCTTGAGCGCTTCGATATCGGTGGTGACGGGCTTCAGCATTTGGCCGGACTAGACCAGCCGGCGGTCGTCGAAAAGCGGCCCTAGCGCAAGACCATCCTGTCGCCCTTGATCTCCACCAATTCGAACTGGCGGAGGAAGCTCTGGCCGAGCAGCGACATCTGGCCGCCGTCGAGGATGACCGCAGGCATGTCGTGCGCAGTTTCCTTGCCAAGGCGGACGCTGTCGAGCTTGATGAATTCGCCCTTCACGTCACCGCCCGCTCCTTCGCCGACCACATCGTACATTCCGATCGACGTCGCGAGGCCGGCCTTGCGGGCGTCGTCGCGCGACAAGGCGATTCCGCTGGCGCCGGTGTCGACCAGGATATGGATCGGCGTGTTGTTGATCTCGACCTCTGCGTAGAAATGCCCATCGGCCTCGCGGTTCAGTTCCACGGTATCCTGGCTGGCGTAGCTGTTGTCGGCCTGCTCGTTGAAGCTGGCGACCGTTTCCGCCTGCCCAGGCCTCTCGACGTCGAGCGCCTTGGGCTGGCTGCCGGCCGAGTTGAACGTGCCGCGCGCGCCGCAATTGCTGAGCATCGCGCCGAACATCCCAGCTACCAGGATGAAGATGAGGTAGACCCGCGCCACGATCCCCAGCCTATGGGAATGCGGTAAACAATCGTTGAATTGGCGTCTCTGATCGACGTTGCCGCAAGCGGTTGAACATCGGCCTGCAAAATGGTCGTATCGGCGCGGGCGAGTCGGCTTGGGGGTCCACGCGCAATGTCTTTACGGTCGCTAGCGCCTGCGCGGCTTCGCGAGATCCCCGCGAAGTGGGTTCGCGTGCTCCGGCCGTTGTGGATGATCTTTCTCGGCTTCGCGCTCCTGGCCGACATCTCCGCCACTCTGTTCGTCCTTCGCGATGTCTATGAGGTGCAGCCGGAATGGAATCGATGGGGCCTCGACTATGACGTGCAGTATCGCGGCGAGGTCTGGGTCGGGCTCAATTCCAACCTGCCGGGGGCGGCTGCCGTCCCGATCGAATCGCGCGTCGTCCGGTTGAACGGAAAGCCGGTCGATCCCGACGCCAAGCTATCCACGATCACCGCGGGCCTGAAGAAGGCGCCCGGCCCGGTGCTCGCCATCGACCTGCTGCGGCCTGACGGGAAAACCGTCCAGCTCCAGCGCGAAGTAACCGAGCTCAAGCATTCGGCCGCGCAGATCAAGGAGCGGGACTTCAGGATCGCCGCGCGGCTGGCGGTCGGATTGGCCGCTTGTGCCGCGCTGCTGTTGTGCTCGTTCCTGCTCGGCCTTCGGCGTCCTCACGATCCAGTCGCGATGATCTTTGCCTTCGCTTTCGCTGGCCTCGCCGCGACGGTCGATCCGCCGCTCCAAATGTGGATGTGGACCGGGCTGTCCTGGGTCAGCGACCTCATTTCGTCGCTTCTGGTTCTATCTGCTGCTGATCGGCTTCGCGACGTTTCCCGACGGGATTTTCGTGCCCAAGCCGTATCAATTCCTGCTCGTGCTAGGCGTCCCGCTCGCAATCTTCGTCAGCGTTCCGGACGTGAATGAAAACCTGCAGGTATTCCTCGGCCTGGGTGCATTGTTCGCGATGCTGGTCGGGCAGATCAGGCGCTTCCGCCGTCTGTCCGACGGGATCGAGCGCCAGCAGATCAAATGGGCGGCTTTCGGGTTCGTCGTCGGCCTGATTCTGGTCGGCACCTCGTTCGTGACGCTCGGGTTCATCCCCGAAGAGCAGGCTCTGCAGAACCCGTGGGTCAATCTTCTTGCCCTCGTGCTGTTCAGCATCGGCATGGCCGCCATCCCCTTCGGCCTGCTGATCGCGCTGACGCGGTTCAGGCTGTGGGAAGCCGATGCGGTGATTACCCGCTCTGCGGCCTATGCCGTCGTAACCGTGGTCGTCGGCGTCGTGTGGGCGGCTTCCTCGGATCTGGTAAAGCTCGTCATCGAAGAAATCATCGGCCGCGAAAGCCAGGCCGGAGCGACGACCGTCGGCGCGGTCATCGCGGCAGGCATTTTCTCACCTACGCAGTCCTTGGTTCTAGGTTGGACCAGGCGGCACTTCGGCGGTCCGCTCGACCAGATCCGCAATTCGGCAAAGCGGCTGAAGAGCTGGGGCCTCACCGAGCCGCCGAGCGAAGTCGCGACCCGGGCGCTCGCGATCATCGATGACGCTGTTCATCCGATGGCCTCCGCGATCGTGATGGACACGGCGACCTCACGCGAGATGATTGCCGCCCGAGCGGCGGAATCCGAGGAGGATTCGCGGCTGATCGAGCGTCTGCCGCTTGCGGATGACGAAGGCTCGATCGGGGAGTTGCTCATCGGGCGACGCTCGGACGGCAACCGCTACAATCGGCAAGAGCTAGAGGCGATCCGAGAGATCATCCCGTCGCTGGCCGATGCCCTGCGCGTCGCCCGCGGTCGCTATTCGCGCGAGAACATGATGCAGCAGCGGCTCGACGAGATGGCGGCACGCCTTGCGCAGCTGGAAGGCGGCGGAGCGCCGAAGCCGGCCTAGCGGGCGATAGCCAGGCGGGCCCGGCGCCGAGCAGCTATGCGCCGCGATGAGCTGCCGTTCAGTTCAGGCAGCGTTGAAAGCAACCGCCTCTTGTATGAGCAGTTTGAACGCTTCCGCATCAAGCTCATCGCCCTCGCGAATATCGATCGCGCGCCGGGTTCCGCCCTCGAACTCGAGTTGAACAGACCCGAAGGATCGCTGAGCGAAGCACCCTTTGCGAAGGTCAGCTTCACCTTGTTCCTGTATATTTCCCCTGTGCAGAGCATTCCATCATGCTCCCACACCGGCACTCCGTCCGGATTCGAAGGCTTGCGCCACTTGACGGTTTCAACGACTTCAGGGTCCGCTTGCCGGATCAGGGCCCGGATCCTTTGCAGCATCCTTCCGCGCCAGTCCTCCTTCCCGTCAGCCATCGGCACCTCTTAACTAAGCAGTCGAAGCGGGTTTTCGATCAGCGGTTTCATCGCCTGCATGAAGCTTGCGGCATCCCAGCCATCGACCACGCGGTGATCGCAGCTTAGCGAGAGGTTCATCCGCTTGCGAATTTCGATCTCGCCGTCGATCGGCACGATCTTCTCTTCGACCTTGTTGACTGCGATGATCGCGACTTCCGGCCGGTTGATGACCGGTGTCGACGTGATGCCGCCCATCGGGCCGAGGCTCGACAACGTAATCGTCGAGCCGCTGAGCTCCTCACGGGTAGCCTTGCCGGTGCGAGCGGCGTCGGCGAGGCGGCCGATCTCGCGTGCCAGGTCCCACACGCTCTTGTTCTGCGCATCGCGAATGACAGCGACCATCAGGCCGTTCGGCGTCTGCGTCGCCATGCCGAGGTTGAGCGCGCCGTGGCGGGTGATGACGTTCGCTTCGTCATCATAGGTCGCGTTGAGCATCGGGAAGTCCGGCAACGCGCGCGCCATGGCGGTGATCAGGAAGGGCAGGAGCGTCAGCTTCGGGTTCGAGCCGCGATCCGCGTTCATCATCGCGCGCGTATCCTCGAGCGCGGTAACGTCGAATTCCTCGACGAGCGTGAAGTGCGGGATGCGACGCTTCGCCTCCTGCATGTTCTCGGCGATCTTGCGGCGGAGGCCGACGACCTTGATGGTCTCGTCCTTTCGCGGAGCGCCGCTGGCCCCTCGGGCCGAGACGCTGCCGCCGTTGTAGAGCAGGTACGCGTCGAGATCAGAGTGGCGAATGCGGTCGCTGGTCGTCTTCACTTGCGCCAGGTCGATGCCGAGATCGCGGGCGCGCTGGCGGACTGCCGGCGAGGTCAGGACCTTGGCGTGAGCGGCTGTGCGCTCGACGACCTCCGCTTCCTGCTTGGGGGCAGGCGCAGGCGCCGGCGCCGCGGACGGTGCTTCGACTGCAGCGGTCGGAATTTCTTCCGCCTGGGCGGGCGTCGGTTCGGCTGCGCCGTCACCGAGGGGCACTTCTTCCGCCACCGAGGCAGGGGCAGCCTCAGCCGGCGCATCCGCACCTTCGGTTTCGATCACCGCCAGCACAGACCCGATCGGAATCTGGTCACCAACCTCGCCTGCAAGTTGAACGACCTTTCCGGCCACGGGAGATTCCATCTCCACCGTCGCCTTGTCGGTCATCATGTCCGCGATCTGCTGGTCTTCGGAGATCGTGTCGCCGATCTTCACATGCCACGCGACGATTTCCGCCTCGGCGATGCCTTCGCCGATGTCCGGCAGCTTGAATTCGTACTTGGCCATCAGTCTGCCATCACTTTCTCAAGCGCCGTCTTCATGCGCTTCGGACCAGGGAAATATGCCCATTCGTAGGCGTGCGGGTAGGGCGTGTCCCAGCCCGTCACGCGCTCGACCGGCGCTTCCAGATGATAGAAGCAGCGCTCCTGAACGAGAGCGCTGAGCTCGGCGGCGAAACCGGAGGTGCGCGGAGCTTCCTGAGCGATCAGGCAGCGGCCCGTCTTCTCGACCGATTTCTCGATCGTCTCGATATCGAGCGGCACGAGGGTGCGAAGGTCGATGACTTCGGCGTCGATGCCCTGCTCGTTCACCGCGGCAAGAGCGACGTGCACCATCGTACCGTACGCGAGGACGGTCAGCTCATTGCCTTCCCGGACGACCGCAGCCTTGCCGATCGGCACGGTGTAATGGCCTTCCGGAACCTCGCTCGCCGGATGCTTTGCCCACGGCGTCACCGGACGGTCGTGATGGCCGTCGAACGGGCCGTTATAGATACGCTTCGGCTCAAAGAAGATGACCGGGTCCGGATCCTCTACTGCGGCGATCAGCAGGCCCTTGGCGTCATAAGGCGTCGATGGAACGACGACCTTCAACCCCGCGATATGAGTGAACAGACTTTCGGGCGACTGGCTGTGCGTCTGGCCGCCGAAGATGCCGCCGCCGTAGGGCGTGCGGATGACCATCGGCATCGTCCACTCGCCGGCGGTGCGGTAGCGCATCTTCGCCACCTCGCTGACGATCTGGTCGTAGCCCGGGTAAATATAGTCGGCGAACTGGATCTCGATCAGCGGCTTGATGCCGTAGGCGGCCATGCCGACGGCGGTCGCGACGATGCCGCCTTCGCTGATCGGCGCGTCGAACGCACGCTGCTTGCCGAATTCTTCCTGCAGCCCCTCAGTCACGCGAAAGACGCCGCCGAAGAAGCCGATGTCTTCACCGAACACGACGATGTCCTCGTCGCGGCGCATCATCACCTTATGGGCGTCGTTGAGCGCCTGGATCATGTTCATCGTCGGCATCAGCGGTTCTCGTCCAATGCCTGCTCGCGCTGCTCGGCGATGTGCCAGGGCACGTCCGCGTAAACGTCTTCGAACATGCTGCCGATATTGTCCTTGCCCTGCTGCGGGAGGATGCCGAGCTTCTCCGACTCCTTCTGCGCGGCACGGACGGTGGCGTCGGTTTCCTTGTCAGCGCTTCGTGGCGCTCATCGTCCCATTCGCCGATGCGCGATCAGGTGCGCCTTCAGGCGCTCGATCGGATCGCCGAGCGGCCAGACCTTGGCTTCGTCGGTCGGGCGGTAGCCGGACGGATCGTCGGAGGTCGAATGGCCCTCCGCGCGATAGGTGAAGAACTCGATCAGCGTCGGGCCCTGGTTCGTGCGCGCACGCTCGGAGGCCCAGCGAACGGCGGCGTAAACCGCAAGCGCATCATTGCCGTCCACGCGAAGCCCCGCGATGCCGTAGCCGACGGCGCGTTGCGCGAAGGTCGCACGCTCGGCGCCGGCGATGCCCGAGAAGCTGGAGATCGCCCACTGGTTGTTCACCGTCGCGAGGATGACCGGCACGTTGTAGACCGCAGCGAAGGTCAGTGCGGAGTGGAAGTCGCCTTCCGCCGTGGCGCCATCGCCGATCCAGCCCATCGCGATGCGGCTGTCGCCCTTGATCGCCGCCGCCATCGCCCAGCCAACAGCCTGCGGAAACTGGGTCCCGAGGTTTCCGGAGATCGAGAAGAAGCCGTAGTCCTTGTCCGAATACATGATCGGAAGCTGGCGGCCCTGCAGCTTGTCGCCCTTGTTCGAATAGATCTGGTTCATCATGTCGACGAGCGGATAGCCGCGCGCGACGAGAAGCCCCTGCTGACGATAAGTCGGGAAGTGCATGTCGTCGCGGTCGAGCGCGGTCTGGGCCGAAACGGCGATCGCCTCCTCGCCCGTGCACTTCATGTAGAAGCTGGTCTTACCCTGCCGTTGCGACCGGTACATGCGGTCGTCGAACACGCGCACGGTGACCATGTCGCGCAGCATCTTGCGTAGCGTGTCGGGATCGAGCTTTGGGTCCCACGGACCGACGGCGCGATTGTCCTCGCCGAGCACTCGGACCAGCGAAGTCGTCAGCGGATGCGTTTCGGTCGCTGGTGCAGCAACGTCTGGACGCGGCGCGGCGCCTGCGGCCGGCACCGGCACTTTCGAAAAGTCGGGCTTGTCGCCAGGCCGGAACGGCGGCTCGGGCACGTGCAGTGCAAGCTTCGGCCGGTTCGGCTTGAGGGGGGCGGGATCCTTGTCGCTCATGTGGTTGAGGCGCTTAGTCCGAAGTCACGAAAGCGGCAACTGGCGCGCGTTGACCTCGCCAGCGCCGCGCGGCTAGGGCACTCGCCATGGCCGAAGACAAGACCGAACTCCCCGACCGCCTCTCGCTCGATCCGCGCAGCCCCTATTGCGACGCGGAGATCCTCAAGCGTGGCGTCGGCATTCGCTTCAACGGAAACGAGAAGACCAACGTCGAGGAATATTGCGTCTCCGAAGGCTGGATCAAAGTCGCGGCCGGCCGCAGCCGGGACCGTTACGGCAACCCGATGACCCTCAAGCTCAAGGGCAAGGTCGAGCCCTACATCGAACCCGCCAACGGCGAGGCTCAGGACGGAGACGCATCCGAAGGATAAGACGGGCTGCGGCCCTGTCTTTTGTCCCACATCTTCTTCGCTGCCCAGCCGGCGCCTAGCGCGAGCGCGAGCGGACCCAGTCCACGTCTCGCAACCGCCGCGACACCCGCGCCGATCAGCGCGCCGCGCACGCCGCGATTGCGGCCTGCCACCTTCTCTCCGATGAACGCTCCGGCAAGTTTGCCCAACATCTACTGATCCTTTCGAACTGTGCTTTGCGCACTAACGCCGAACCGCGCGCACGGGTCCGGCGAGTGGGTTGGGATTCTGCGCCAAGCCTAGGTGGCAAATCCCGCCAACTGCCCGCCGAAAAATCTCCCAACTGGCCATTTTTCGCAGTTTTTCGGGATTGGCACGGCTTTTGAATTGTATCTGGCATCGGCCCGCAACTGATGGAGCGGTCCGGCAAAAGGGAGATATCAAATGTCCGGTCAGTCGCAATTCGCTCGCACGCTCACTGCTCTTGCAGCAGCGCTTCTGCTGAGCTCCGTCGCGGTCAGCGCCGCGGTCGGCCCGGCGCAGGTCGCCGGCTCCGAAGCAGTCTCGGCCAATGCCTGAACTCGAAATCCTCGAAGCGAAAGTTCCGGTGAGAACGCCCCGGTTGGTTAGGGAGCCCGAGACGATGACTTCCGGCAGCAGCACGCAGCAGCTCGCCACCTGGTTCAACGGACCGGTCTTCAGCCGCGCACGAGACATCTTCGCGGCCAACATGACCGAGCTTCTGGATCGGGCAGAGGACCCAGCCCGGATGATCCGGACGATCATCCTGGAGATGGAAGACACCCTCGTCGAGCTCCGCGCCAGTGCAGCACGGTCGATCGCCGACGTGAAGGAAATCCGCCGCGCAGCCACTCGCCTGGAAGAAATCCAGGCCGGCTGGACGGAAAAGGCCGAGCTCGCGCTGTCGAAGGACCGTGAGGACCTGGCCAAGCAGGCGCTCGTCGAGAAGCAGAAGGCGGCCGACATGGCCGATGGCCTTCGCTCGGAGATGGAGCAGATCGAGCAGGTTCTGCGCAGCTACGAAGCCGATATCGGCAAGCTGCAGAGCAAGCTTCGTGAAGCCCGCGCCCGGCAGAACGCCATTGCGGCGCGGATCGAAAGCGCGGTGGCCCGCGCCAAGGCTCGCGAAGTGATGCACGGCAGCCGCGCTCAGGATGCATTCGCCAAGTTCGAGGTGCTCGAGCGTCGTGCAGATTTCGCCGAAGGCCGCGCGGAAGCGCTGGGGATGACCGGTCCCAAGAGCCTCGAGGAAGAAATCTACGACCTCCGCGCCAACGAAAAAGTCGACGCTGAACTGGAAGCCATGAAGGCCGCTCTCGCGGCACGCAAGTGAACGAAAGGGGAAGGGCAATGGCCCGCTACAATTACTCGATGGATCGCCGCGAAAAGAAACTGGCAGGCGTCTGCTCGACGATCGGTGAGACCTTCAACATCGACCCGACCTTCGTCCGCATCGGCTTCGTCGCCGCCGCGATCCTGGTCAGCTGGAAGCTCGCCCTCATCGGATACATCGGCGCCGGCATCTACATGCACATCCAGCGCAACAAGGCAGTCCGCGGGTACGAGAGCCGCCAGCGTAGCGACTATGATCGCATGGAAGACGTCACCCGGGTTCGCCCGACGGTCCACGCCCTGCGCACGCAGCTGGACGAGACCGACCGCCGCCTGATGGCGATCGACGACCACATCAACTCAACCAACGACGAGCTGGCGCGCGAAATCGAAGCGCTGCGGGAGGAGAAGTGATGGAACCGCTGACGATCGTCATCCTTGCAGGCGGGATCTTTGCAGGCCTGACCGGAGCGAGCCTCGCGGCACTAAAGGGATGGCAGGGCTGGCTGGAGCTGAGGCGTTTCGAGCTGACGCACGACACTGCCGAACGGACGCTTCCGCCCGCCGGCAACCGGATCGAAGTGGCCGACCTTCGCGAGCGTGTCCGCAAGCTTGAAGCGATCGCCGCAGGGATCGACCTTTAACCAAAACCCCCCGGCCGCTCGCTCTCCCCAGCAAGCGGCGAGGCGGCCCGGCCAACCCCTTGGACCGGGCCGCCTCACTTATTTCGCCAGATCAGAAACCCAGGCGCGCGGTGAGGCGGATGTCCCGCCCGCCAAGAGGCGCAAAGTCCTTCAACTGGCTCGTGCTCCGGCGGGCATCCACATCGAACAGATTGTTCGCCGCGAGCGAAAGCGTCAGCTCCGGATTGTCGGCAAAAGCGTGCCAGTCGAGCGACGCATTCACCAGCGTATAGGCGTCCGTGTCCGTCTCGATCGGCGCGGTGCGGTCGTGAGCGAAGGCATGCTCGACCTCGACCCGGCCATCGACCGAGCCGCGGCTTCCCGAAATCGCGCCCATGACGCGGAACGGCGGGATGAACGGCGCCGGGCCGTAGTTCTTGACGGTCGCGTGGACGGCGTCGGCCTGAAGCTCGCCCTTCCACTTGATGCCCATCGCTTCCCCGAGTTTGCCCAGTGCCTGGAACTCGAACCCGTAATAGTTCGCCTTGCCCTGCTGGGTCTGGAACACCGGCAGATCGTCGATCAATTGGTCGACCGGCGACTGGAAGATGAAGTTGGAGAAGTGGCTGTAGTAGGCGTTCGCGCTTAGCGTCAGCGGGCCCGTCTGGCGATGCAGCGCGGCTTCGACGCTGAGGCTCGTCTCCGGGTCGAGGTCGGGATTGCCGATCTCGAATGACTGGCTCGCCCCGTGCGGACCGTTGGCGAACAACTCATCGATCGACGGAGCGCGAGCGCTGCGCGAAACGGTTAGTCCGCCGCGCCAGCCAGGCGCGAACTCATACTGACCGCCGAACGAGCCCGACCAGGTCGTGAAGTTGCGCTCGCGGTCGGGCGTGTCGAGCTGGTCGTCGGCGTCGGCGGTCAGCCTGCTGAACTCGACGCGCGCGCCGCCTTCGATACGAAGCGGGCCGCTGACCAGCGTCTGCAAGGTGAATAGCCCTGTCTGCCGCTGCTCGCTGTCGGGCAGGAATTTCTCCTCGCCTTCGATGCGGGCGGTGCGATCGAGATATTGGACGCCGCTAGTGCCGCCCCAGCCATTGCGTTCGCTCTGGACCAGCTCAACGCGGCCTTCGCCGCCCTTGCTGAAGAAGCTGGAGCCAATTTCGCCCGTGTCTTCGAGCTCGTCATGATGATAGTTCGCATAGCCGCCGCGAGCGCGGACCCGACTCAGGAATCCGCTGAGCGGAATTTCCGCACGGAAGTCGTAGCGAGTCTGCTCCTGCTTGATCGTCGGCGCTTCTGGCTCGATCGACGGGTCGAGCGAATAGCGGATCGGCACCTGGTAGGTCGCGAGGTGGCGAGTAACGGACGCACCGACGTTCAGTCCGCCATCGACATAAGCGAAACCGATCGCGCCTTCCTTGGACTCGCCCGCGGAATTGGGCAGCTCGCCCCTGAGATCGGCCAAGGCTCGAATGTCGGGATCCGGGCTGGCGAGGGCCTGTTCGCGAAGCTCCTTCGACAGGACGTGCCCGCCGATGTCGAGGTCGTCGCTCTTCTGCCAGTTTCCGTCGACGTGGAAGATGAAGCGGCCGGCGACGGGAATGTCGACCGAACCATTCACCAGCCGCTCGTTCGCGGCCGTCCCGTAGCCGGCGAGCGCATTCACGCCGATCGAGTTCTCCGGAAGGTGGCGCGGGATGCGCGTGTCGATGACATTGACCACGCCGCCGATCGCCGACGATCCGAACAGAAGCGCCGATGGGCCGCGCAGCACTTCGATACGCTCGGCGGTGATCGGGTTGATCGCGATGGCGTGGTCCGGACCCGACGAGGACAGGTCGAGACTTCCGATCCCGTCGGTCAGGACGCGCACGCGGTCGCCGGACAGGCCGCGCAGTACCGGCGCAGACGCGGTGGGCCCGAAACTGGTAGCGCTAACGCCCGGCTGGCGCGCGAGCGTTTCACCGATGCTTGTCCGCATCTCGCGCGTCAGGTCGGCTTCGTCGAGGACCGAGATTCCGCCAAGGACATCGTTCGCCTTCCGCCGGATGCCCGTAACGACGATGTCGTCACTGTGGTCGTGATGAGCATTGTCGGCGTTTCCGGGCGTCGGCGTGTCCGATGTTTCGGTCGCGGTTGCCTCAGTCGCGCCGCCGCCGCTGGCATCGGTGGAGTCCAGGGTTTGGGCCGCGGCGGGCACGGACAAGGCAACAAGGGCGGCCGCAAGTGCAAGTCGTGAAGCGATCATTTTCATCCGGGAACGTGAGGGGGGGTGGCGAGTTGAGGCGGCGGTAACGAGGATGTTATACTATTACAATCTCGCTTCGACGAACCGGCGCGGCTAGAGGACGAGCGATGTTCGTCACCCACCTCGAATGCTCGCTGACGGGCGAGCTTTACCCCGCCAATCAGCCTCACAACCTCAGCAAGGCCGGCAAGCCTTTGCTTGTTCGCTACGACATCAAGCGAGCGCGGCAGACACTCACGCGCGAAAGCGTCGCCCAGCGTGAGCCCGGCATGTGGAAGTGGCGTGAACTGCTACCGCTGCCCGAAGGCGCGGAGCCGGTCAGCCTCGGCGAACCGGAAACGCCGATCATCCCGCTCACCGCTACAGCGGCGAAAGCAGGCGCCGCGAGCCTGCTGGTCAAGGACGAGGGCCGCCTGCCGACGGGGTCGTTCAAGGCTCGCGGGCTGGCGATGGCTGTCTCGATGGCCAGGCAGTTCGGCATAGAGCGCATCGCGCTTCCAACCAACGGCAATGCAGGCGCGGCGCTTGCGGCCTATGCGGCGCGCGCCGGGATGGAGGCGGTTGTCGTCTGCCCAGCCGAAACGCCCGAGATCAACGTGCGCGAAACAGCGGCCTATGGCGCTCGCGTCTGGGTCGCGGACGGCCAGATCGACGAGTGCGGCCGCCTGATCCGCGAAGGCGCCGCGGAGGGTCGCTGGTTCGATTGCTCGACGCTGAAGGAGCCGTACCGCCTCGAAGGCAAGAAGGTGATGGGCTTCGAACTGGTTGAGCAGCTCGGCTGGAAAGTGCCCGACGCGATCTTCTACCCGACCGGCGGCGGCACGGGCCTGATCGGCATGTGGAAGGCGTTCGACGAGCTGGAAGCGGTCGGCCTGATCGGGCCGGAGCGCCCGCGCATGTATGCGATCCAGGCGGCCGGCTGCGCGCCAATGGTCCGCGCCTTCCAAAATGGCGATGAATTCGCCGAGCGCTGGGAAGGCGCGGCTACGGTCGCGACGGGCATCCGCGTGCCGAGCGCCGTCGGCGACTTCCTGATCCTCCGGGCCGTGCGCGAGAGCGGCGGCGCCGCCATAGCGGTCGAGGAACGGGACATCATGCAGGCGGTCGAAGACGCGGCGCGCGACGATGGGATGCTGCTGTGCCCGGAAGGCGGTGCCGTCCTCGCCGGATGGCGGGCCGCGCTCGAACGTGGGCTGGTCACTCGCGACGAGACGGCGCTGCTGTTCAACTGCGCCAACGGCAACAAATATCCTCTGACAGACGCGATCACGGCATCTGAAGCTGGCTGAAGCGCGGGCGGAAAATCTCTGACGCCCTAAAACGAGTAAACCCCGGCAGCCGAAGCTGCCGGGGTTCCATGCTTCGTTTCCCTTGCGGGTCCTGAAGCACAAAGCAACAATAGCTCAAGACGGCGGATGTTCCAGCTGAATTTTGCTCCCATTGGATCAAAACTGTGGATGGCTTGGTGGATAAACCTGTGGGACTCGGGATTCGCCGGCAAATCCAGTCGAAACTGACCGGCGCGAAATGGGTTCGAGGTGCTGATGGCCAGGAAACAGACGCTGCGACTCGCGAGCTACAACATCAATGGGATCAACTCGCGGCTGCACGTGCTGCTGCGCTGGCTGGAAGAATTCCAGCCGGACGTGGTTGGCCTCCAGGAGCTGAAGTGCGTCGACGAAGCCTTTCCCGCCAAGGACATCGAGGCGCTCGGCTATGCGGCGATTTGGCACGGGCAGAAGAGCTGGAACGGAGTCGCTATCCTCAGCCGCGTCGGCGATCCGGTCGAGACGGGGAGCGGGCTTCCCGGCGACCCGGACGACGAGCAGAGCCGCTACATCGAGGCGGCGGTCTGCGGGATCCTGATCGGCAACCTCTACCTACCCAACGGCAATCCGTGGCCGGGCCCCAAATTCGACTACAAGCTGAAATGGATGGATCGCCTGT
Source organism: uncultured Alphaproteobacteria bacterium (assembly GCA_963750315.1). Taxonomy (GTDB): domain Bacteria; phylum Pseudomonadota; class Alphaproteobacteria; order Sphingomonadales; family Sphingomonadaceae; genus Sphingomicrobium. The sequence continues at coordinate 128,056 of CAVVQF010000009.1, read as the reverse complement.
ACGCGCACGCGCGGCACCTACTCGATAGCGGGCTGCCGGCGCTGCTGATGGGCGACTTCAACGTCATTCCAACCGACCAGGACGTCTACAAGCCAGAGCGTTGGGCGAAAGACGCTCTCTTTTCGCCGGAAGCGCGTGCGAAGTTCGAGGAACTGGTCGCGCAGGGCTGGACCGACGCGCTGCGGACGCTCCACCCGAAGGAGCGAATCTACACCTTCTGGCACTACTGGCGGAATTCCTTCGAGCGCGACGCCGGCATCCGAATCGACCATTTCCTGCTTAGCCCTTCGTTGGCCGGAAAGCTCAAAAAGGCGGGCGTCGACCGCGAGCCGCGCGGCTGGGAAAAGACCAGCGACCACGCGCCGACCTGGGTCGAATTGAAGCTCTGACGATGGTCCCCAAGAAAATTGGGGTGGAGGAACTGGCAACACGCCATGCATGGTGGGTCGCGTGGCCACTTTGATGTTCGAGCAGGGAAACGGTACCGATCTGGGTCGGCTGAACGATGCCGAGCGACAGGTATTGCTGCTGCTCGCCGAAGGCCACACCGCCAAGAGCGTCGCCGAACGAGCTCGGCTCAACCCCCGCAGCCGTGAACGAGCGCCTCCGCGAAGCTCGGCGCAAGACCGGCGTCGGCAGCAGCCGCGAGCTCGCCAGGCTGCTGAAATCCCAAGAAAATCGTCACGACGAATTGGGGGTTTTCAGCACGTCGGCCGCCGGCGCAGCACCGATCCTGACGAACGCCATCTCAAGGCGTTCCAAGACAGGAGTCGTTGCGATGGTTTTCATCTCGTTGGTCGTGGCCGCTGGAGCGGCTGCACTCTTGGGGCAGCAAGCGCCGGTGAGCGAAGTCGACCCGCTGCTAGGGACACCGCTGCAAACTGGGCCCGAACCCGCGGCGCTGCACGCACAAATCCGGACGGAAGCCCGCGATGCGGACTGGGCCGAGCGGACAGAGGCGGCAATCCGCGCGCGAGCTCTGCAAATTCCGCTGATTGGCAAGAACGGGAATACCTTGCGCGTCACCTGCGCAACGAAGCTCTGCGAGATCGCAGGGTCGATCCGGACGCGCGCGACACCTCCGGAGGAATACGATCCGAAGCTGCCCGAGAGCCGGACGATAATTGCGCTTCAGACGGCGCCATTTGTCGACGACATCTCCAGGCTCGGCCTGAAGAGCGAGACGGGACTCTTCACTGGCAGCAAGGACGACAAGAACCAGGCCGTATTCCTGCTCTACTATTCGCGGACGAAATGAGAGCTTCATGCCGGATGTAGGATTCGAACCCGAAACCGCCGGTTAGGAATTTGCCGGTTGATTCAATCGCATGGCACGCCCGACTGGTTTTAACGTGGGAACAGCGACGTCGACTTCGTCGTTAGTCATTTGCGACTGGACCGAGGGTCCGCTTCGCCACCAGCCCAATCACCATGCGTTTTGTATCAATCTCACTTTTTCTGCTGATCGCTCTTGGCTCGCCGCTCGCGGCGCAAGTTGATAGTGTGCCCGCGCCGGCCGAGGGCCAGGCGTCGCCGGCCATTGCCGAACCGCAGCCGAGAATCGAGCTAACCAGCCCGGACAAGGACATTTCCAGGAGGCTGAGGGGTCTCTTTGGTCAGATCGGCGGACTCGACCAGGTCCAAGTCACGGTCCGGAACGGCGTCGTTACCCTCAATGGAACTGCGCTAACGTCGGAGGCGCGCCAGAAGGCGGAGGCGATTGCCGAACGTCTTGCCGGCGTGGTCTCGGTCCAGAACGACATCGAAATCGAACATCGGCTCGGACGACGGATACGCCCGGTAATCGAGAGTTCAGACCAGCTTGCCGGCCGAATAATCGCTTTTCTCCCCTTGCTTGCGCTGTCGCTGGTAGTCTTCGTCGCGATCTGGGGGCTTGGCCGAGTGTTGACGCGGTCGTCGGGCCTGCTCCGAAGGATTGCCCCCAATCCGCTTGTTCAGACCCTCATAGCCCAGGTGATCCGTCTGGCGTTCATCCTGCTCGGCCTAATCGTCGCCATGCGAATCCTGGGCGCGACGGCCCTCTTAGGATCGGTTTTGGGGGCGGCCGGCGTTTTGGGAATAGCGATCGGCTTTGCCGTCCGTGACACCATCGAGAATTACATCGCCAGCATTCTCTTGAGCATTCGCCGGCCATTTGCGCCGAAGGATCATGTGATCATCGAAGGGATGGAAGGCCGGGTCACTCGGCTGAATTCGAGGGCAACCTTCCTCACGAGTTTCGACGGCAATGAGCTGCGCATCCCGAACGCGATCGTCTACAAGGCGAAGATCACCAACTTCTCCCAGATCCCGCAAAGGCGCTTCGAATTTACCGTTGGGATTGGTTACGAGAACGACCTTTGCCGCTCCCTCTCGACGGCGCTTGCAGCCGTAAAGTCGGCAAGCGGTGTGCTTCCCGATCCGGAACCGTCCGTACTGATCGATACGCTCGATGCATCGACCATTTCACTGAAGATTTTCGGATGGGTCGACCAGCGAAAGTCGGAATTTGCAAAGGTTCGCAGCGAAGCGATCCGGGCGGTCAAGGCAGCGTTCGACGACAACTCGATTTCCATGCCGGCACCGATTCAAAACATCCGTGCCATTGGCGAGCCGACAGCTCATGAACAGCCGGCGCGGCGGACGAGCCGCGCAGAGACGGAACAGGTCAGTGACACGAGGGCCGATCGCACGATCGAGCGGAAAGTAGAGTCCGTCCGGTCTGGCGCCGAGGAAGATTTGCTGACTGAGGACGCCCCGAGAGAATGATCAACCATTCGGGTGCGCTATTTCACCGCCTCACGGATTTGAGGCTTCATGTTGCTCGTGATGGACGCCGATCTGGGCGCCAAGGCCTTTGTCCCGCGTTCCCCCTTCTTTTGTATATCGGCAATCAGCAGCTTCATCTCGGCGATCTCCCGGACCTGTCCGGCAATGATACCGTCTGCCAGCTTTCGAACCCGGGGGTCGGAAATGCGGGCCTTCTCCGCATTGTTGATGGCGATCGAATGATGGGGGATCATGGCGCTCATGAATGCCACGTCGCCGATCAGCGTCTGACTTCGATTCAGGAAAAGCAGGGCGCTTGCACAGATGAGCGAGCCGACCAGCACCGTAAGCTTTGCGCGCTTCCCTTCGTACATCGACCACATGAACGACAGCATCACTGCCGCCATGATGAAACCCATCAGAAGCGATGCAATCAGCCTATTTAAACTGAACAGCGCATCCTCGACCCGATAGACAAGCTGGTACATCAAAAAGAACATGATCACGGTTGAAACTGCGATCATTGACACGAGCCGTGACCAGCTCATCGTTTCCTTTCTCTCCATGGCATCTCCTTTCCGCGCTGCGATGCGGATAACGAAGAGAACCTCGCGGCGGCGCAGAGGTCGCGAGCACCATGCCACCGGGCGAAACGATTTGACCAAAGTCAAATTCGGCTGCGCTCGTCGACAAGGTCGCCTGAAATGGTGTTCGGCGGCCGCTGCTCTCCAAGAGTTGGCGCAACACCTCTCCTGATTCTGATCGGCGCGAATGGCTGCTTACAAATTCGATCGCGCTACGGCTGCTCTTTGGCGCAGGTATATCACTCGTAAACTCCGCACCCCCGTGGCGGTCGCCCGGCGTCGTGCGGCCACCGCTTTGGGCGCTATATTACTGGCGGTTTTCGCCTTGGCATTTGCCCGTCTGGCGGACGAGGCGCAGCTCCTGTTCCGACGGGCAATCACTATCCTTCCGCTGTTGCCCCTGGTCGTGACTCCGCTCATTTTCGCGGGCGTTTCATTCGCTACCCATCGCTGGTCGAGCGATGCGAGAGGATCGGGAATACCGCAAATCATTGCGGCAACTGAACAACCGCAAAGCCTGCGATCAATCCGGCTCACCGGCCTGAAAGTTGCTTTTTCGAAGCTCGTCCTGACGTTGTTGATGCTGCTTGGCGGTGCGTCAGTCGGCCGTGAAGGTCCGACGGTTCAGGTCAGTGCCGCAGTAATGGTTTGGGTTCACAGATTCCTTCGTGTCCCGATTACCGCGGGGGTCCTGATTGCCGGCGGCGCAGCAGGTGTCGCAGCTGCATTCAATACTCCGCTCGCTGGCGTGGCTTTTGCAATTGAGGAGCTGGCAGCGGCCTACGAACAGCGCGTCGCCCTGTTGGTAATGGCAGCCGTCATGATTTCCGGACTGACCATGATCGGGATCGCGGGCGACTATGTTTATTTCGGCGTTCTGCACAGTTCGATCAGTATCTCGCAAACGATAATTCTTGCCCCCGCCGTAGGCGTTGTCGGCGGCATAACGGGCGGCCTGTTCTCGCGTTTGATACTGCATTTCAGCAATGCGAAGAGCGGGTGGGCGTGGACGTTGAAGCGGCGGCCGGTGCTGTTTGCCGCAGGCTGCGGGCTGGTCGTCGCCACTGTCGGAATCCTGTCGGGCGGAACGAGCTGGGGAACCGGCTACGCTCCAGCCAAGATCCTGATCGAAGGCGGGCACCTAAGTCCGTGGTTTGGCCCGGCGAAGCTCGTTGCCCTCGTTTGCACGTCGGTGAGCGGCACGCCGGGCGGAATTTTCTCACCCTCGCTTGCCGTGGGGGCCGGGATTGGGAACGTTCTGGCCCAGCTGTTTCCAGACTTGCCGGCGTCCGCGATCACATTGCTTGGGATGGCGGCTTATTTTGTCGGCGTGGTTCGGGCGCCGCTCACGGCAGTGATCATCCTGATGGAAACTACCGCAAGTCGGAGCATGATTTTGCCGCTCTTCGCGACTGCGCTGATTGCTGATGCGGCTAGTTCGTTGATCAGTCGTGAGCGCATCTACCATGGGCTCGCACGGGCATTTCGTCCGCACGGTGAAGGGATAGGACGGCCTCAGCGCGACTGACCTCGACGACTAGTCGGATGAGCCGCCTTAACTGGCAAACGGCCGCGACTTGATTGAAGTCGAATTGGGACTGTTGATTGGCGTCAGATCCGCCTGACCTTGGCCCAAATGGAGTTCGAAACGGCTATGGATTTCGAATGGTCGATCCGTCAGCAACGAAGCGCCAGAGAGACTCTGGCATATCTTGAGGATCGAGCCGAGGAAGACCTGCAACTAGCGCAGCGAGCGAAGGACTTGCGTGCCGTTGCCGCACATTACGGAACGGCCTGCCGGTATCGGGATATGCTCGATCCGGAAGCAGACCCGGAAGTGGCTGATTCCATCCAGCTTCAATTGGGGCGAGCGCTTTGTGCGCGCGCCGCGGCCGGTGGAGCCCGAACATTACTTCCTAACGCCTCGCGGTACGGGGAAGCTTGGATTGGACTTCGCGCGGCGACCTTGCTTCCCAACGCCTCACGCGCCGGCTGTCAGTCCAAAGTTCCATGCCGCTTTGCGATCGCAACAAGGCCGCTTTCGGCAATGCGTCATGATCGTCGACTGCGTCGAATTCCTGGAAGCGATGGATGTGGCCGCCCCGGTCCATAAAGTACAGCCGATAACAAGTCATGATTTTCCTAAATCTGAGTGATTCCGGCGCGGCTCGCGCCGATCTTTTGGCTGCGCCGGACGTCACACCTGAGCGCGAAGCTTCGGCATGCCGATTGAGCAAAATGAAACAGCCGTCGTTGCGGATGCAAGGCTGGATCCAGTTTTGACGTGCATCAATTCCCTCCTGCCGCTGGTTCGGTTGATGCCTTTTCGCGTTCAATACGGAGGAGGAAGGGCGGCTATTGTCCGGTACAGGGGGAAACGGCTCGGCCAGTTTTGGCCGGGCCGTTTCTATGTCAGTAGGCGATCGCGGTAAGGACGAGGCCATTCCCGCTGAAGCCCCCCACATTTGACCTGAGTCAATTCGCGCCACCTTGCCCGCGCCCCAGTTGTTGAATCCTCGAGAGGCCACTGAGTTTGGGGAGCAGTCGCACGAACCATCTCCCTTCGCCGGGGCCGCCACTTCATGAAACGCCGATCGGCGACAGTCTGGTTGCCTGTGCGCTACCTCCACACGCCTAATCTGCAGGGTCCGGGCAAATCACCGGCGCCAGCTTATCAATCCCGCCGTCCAACGGCGCCTGGGCCGGCATTGTCAGACTGATCGAGGAAGGATCATAGTGAAGGTTGAAGTGATTGCTGTCGCGTTATCATTGACTGGTGCCTTCGCTTACGCCGCGATCAGGGCCAGGTTTACCGAGCACTCGCGCGAGCGGCGCTCCAGCTTGCGGGAGGCGGCAGCGAGAAGGAGGCTGCGTTCGGCAGGTTCGCCACAGGAAATCTGCGAGGCGATCGCTTCCGCTCTTCGCGCAAATGTCATCATGGTCGAGTGTGCCGAAGGCCGTACAATTGTTGTCGCGGGATCTCCCTGGAAGATCGCACTCCAACCACTCGATGACATCGCGATCAATTGGTCTTTCCAATCTGGACGCCCGTCGGGCGCCGGCACCGAAAACTCCGCTCTGTCGGACTGGCTGTTCGTCCCTGTCGAAGTTCAGGGGTGCGTCGTCTCTGTGCTGGCAGTGGCCGGGCGGTATTGCCGGCGGACCTTCAGCCCAACCGACCCCCTCATCCTCGAAGGCTCAATGGCGCTAAGCAACGTGCTGGATCGAGGTCGTCATGAGTTGCAATTTGCATTGAGTTAGAAGATCATCAGAAAGGGAAATAGGCCTGGATGGCTACGACGGCGGCGGCCCAGGTTATGAAGTTCAGCGGCAGGCCGATCTTCAGGAAATCCAGATAATTGTAGCCGCCCATCTGGTAGACGAGGACGTTCGTCTGATACCCGAATGGCGTTGCGAAGGCCGCGCTCGCGGCGATCATGATGGCCACCAGGAACGGACGGGGGCTGACCCCGAATGCTTCCGCCATCGAGACTGCGACCGGCGTAAACAACACCGCGACGGTCGCGTTGGAAAGCAGTTCGGTGGCAAAGAGTGTCACGCCGTACAGGATGATCAGGGCCGTAAGCGGGCTCATGTCATGAGTAAGGCCGATCAAGAGGTTGGTGCCCGTCTTGGCCAGCCCCGTTTCATCCAGCGCAATGCCGAGCACGACCATGCCGGCAATCAGCATCAGCACCTCGGGCCGCAGGCCGCGATACGCTTCCTCCGCCGTAATCACCTTGAGCAGGATCAGCAGGATTGCGCCGGCGAAGGCGCACGCAGCAATCGGCGCCACATCGAGCGCGGCGAGGGCGACCACCGAGACGAAGACGACCGAGGAAGCGAGCGCCGGCCAGGGTCTGAGTTTGACGTCTTTGGAGAAGGGTTGCGCCGATCCGACGAGGCCACCTGCGAGGCCGGGCTCGCGAAAATCCTCTGCCGATTTCACAGCATCGGCCACGTCGGACTGTACGCTCGTTCCGGGACCGGCGAGCCGCTTGCTGAACAGGAAGAGATAGAGTCCGCCAACGAGTGAAACGACAATTCCGACCGGTGTAATCTCGAAGATTCCGAAGCGCGGCTGGCCCGCCACCGATGCCATGTCGTTGACGAGCAGGTTGGTGGAGGTGCCGATGAGGGTGCAGCAACCGCCGAGAACCGCAGCGTAGGAGAGAGGGATGAGGTAGGACCTGGCGGATTGCCCAAGCGACCTCGCGACGTCTCGCACCACTGGCGCGCTTAAAACAACGATCGGTGTGTTGTTGAGGAATGCCGAAGCTGCACCGGCCACAGCTATCAAAACCCACAGTCCGGCCGTTCCAATCCGGCTGCAAAGGATCACAACGCGCCGGATCGCTTCGTCCAGCAGACCAGCGAGTTCCATCGCGTAGGCGATGACGAAAAGCGACGCGAGGGCGATGATGGCCGGGCTCGCAAAAGCGCTTTGCACCTCGACCGGGCGAACGACCCCGGCCATCAGCAGGAACGCCGCGCCGGCGAGAGCGACAATATCGGCCCTGACCCGATCCCAGATCAACGCTGCTACAACCGCCGCTAGGACCAGCAGTGTCAAAACCTGGCTTGGGGTCATTGCTCCGCTTTGAACGTTCAGACGATGAAGTGGCAACACGCGAGACCGTGATTGGTCGCACAATGCCTCGTCTATGCTATGCGATTGAGGATGCTCAGATCTAATTGCTTCCGCGGCGCGAGTTTCGCGCTCGCATCGATCATAATCAGTCTTCCCGCATGCACCCGTCAGGAAGAGAGCAATGCGGACAATGCCGTTCTCGAGAATGAGCCGGTGGCATCGTCCCTGCCATCCTTGCCCGCCGTAGAGCCGCCGCTGGATCGCGCTGCGGTGTTGCTTGCCGTCGAACAAGCGGCAAGCGCGGCGGCGCTCGGCCGGGACGATCGGGCTGAACAGGCAAAGCTGGATGGTAAGCGGATCGAGGTTAGAATTCGCTTCGGTTGTCGGGAGGCTGCTTCGGATGTTCGGGATGCCCCGTTCCAGGTCCACTTTTCGCCGGACGACCGCACACTTCGTCTTCGCGCCGCTCCCGACGTGACGTCGAAAGAGATGGCGATAGCCCCCGGTGCAGCCGATGCAGATTCAATCGAGCAGGTCGAAGGATTTTGGATCCGCCGCCCGTGGCTTCTGGAGGCCGCTTGTCCCGTGTCTAAATCCCCAGCGGGAACGCAGCAGCCGAAGCCTGAGCAAGGCAGCAAATCGAGCGCGAAAGACAAAGATACGGCGACCCCCACCAAGCAACCCGCTGCGGCGACCCTCGGCAGTCCACGCGTCGGCATCGCGCAATATTTTACCGAGCTGGATTCCCGCCTGAACCGGCGCGACGGTCGTCCCTACGAGACAACGAAGGCGCTCGCCGAAGATGAGCAGCCGTCCGAAGTCGGGTACAATCTGGTCCTTGCCGGACGCTTGAGGGCGCTTCCCAAGGGCCCGGTCATCAGCTGCCGCCCGACGAACATCAACCAGCCGCCAAGCTGTATCGTCTTCGCTCAGATCGATTCCGTTCGTATCGAGCGCCCGGACTTAGGATCGGTGCTGGCGGAATGGAGCCGGCAGTAGCTGAGTCAAATTAGCCAGATGGCTGCCACGAGCAGCGTGGCGCCGACCGAGATGGAACCGGCCATCAAGGCCAGATTAACCGGCTGAGCAGTCTCGACGACGTGGGGGCTAAGCCGCCGCATCACCGCCGATGAACGCCGCACAGCCAGCCAGACGACCGCGATCGCCAGGACCAGGAAACCGGTGGCGATCAACCTTGGGATCCATTGCGGCTCGAACTCCCGAAACAACCCGCGAAAGCCGAGGCCGATTGCGATCGAACCGAGGCTGGTGCGCACCCAGCCCGCGAACGTACGCTCGTTCGAGAGGATCGTGCGATCCTCAGCAAGGTCCATCTTGGAGACGCGATCCAAGTCAATTGTCACGCAGTCCGCAACGCATAGGCTGCCCGCGAAGTGCCCAGGAGACGCGATACGCTGGCCAAGGTTCAGAATGCGTAGACGTCGAGCCGATGTTCGCTTCGGTATGGGTAAGGTTCCGGCCCGCAGAACAATTCAGCCTTCGCCCGATCGCGAACCATGATCTGGTTGCCCCGCAGTACAATTCCGTTGTCGGCGACGACCTGGATGATCCGGGACAATGTTTCCCGGCTCACGCCGAGGCGGGAGGCAAGCGTTGCTTTGGTGAACGGAAGCTCCGTCAAATCTTCCTCGCTACGGTCGACAAATCGCAGGAGGAATGCCGCCAGCCTTTCCGCGGCGCTTCGGGACTTGAGATCGATAATGTGGCGTACGGTCATCCGGAATTGCGCCCCGATCACTCTCGCAAACGCCATCGCCACAGCAGCGTGGGCTCCAGCCTGCTCGACGACTGCCTGTCGATCCAGCTTCAAGATCTTGCATCTGGTGAGCGCAGTTGCCGAGGTCAGGCACGGCTCACCATGAAGCAAGGCCATCGGGAAGATTAGGTCCCCGTGCGTCAGAAGAAGGACCCCGCATTCGGCATTCCGAACGGTTCCGCACAACTCTACCATCCCACCGACTACGATACACAAATGCTCGGGGACTTCTCCGGCCTGAAAGATGCGGTCGCCCTTTTCGAAGGTCTCCGCACTGGCGCCGTTCATCAAGTCGCGGCGGATGTCTGGATCAAAATCTCGGACGAAGGGCAGCCTTTCTGGCGACCATCGTCCTTCTCCAATCGACTGAAACGTCATCGTCGGACGGTCTAGCATGTCAGCACCCGCTTTGCCGTAGAATTGACCAATATCAATTCTGAAAGCGCGTACCGCCATCCACCGTCGGTCGCTATAACGGTGATCAGGAGAAGTGATGAATTCTGATGAAGAGTATTTCGCCCAGCTTGCCGACGATGAACGTGTTGCTGCCGAACTGGCGAAGGACAGTGACGCCAGGGAGGTCCACCTAGAGCTTGCCGAAGAGCATGACGAACTCAGCGCCGCGTTAGAGAGGGCTCACCGTCCGTCTCTTTCCCAATTCGCATGACCGAGCGCCATTCTCTCGAACGGGACAGCTTGGCGAGGCCGGTGCCGAATGCAGGATTTATATTTTCGCACCCAAATGGTTGAAAAGACGGTAAAGACTTGCACCGAAGGATACCCCCGGCGTTTCCCCCAAGTCATTGATCATTGGCCGCGATCTCCGTCGGCCTGTGAGCGCTTTTCCACGAGACTAAGTCCGTTTCCCGCCAGGACGCGTCAGCTGTTCTAAGGGACAAGGTTCATCACGTAGCTGGCTCAGAAACCCAGGCCGCTCAGTCGCGAAGTCGAGATCGACGGGTGGGACCAGGGTCTCTTCCCTGAACTCCGCACGGGAACCGCAGCGCGCGGTTTCCATTTCTAATGGCGGGGCTCAGCACACCCATTTACACACTGGAGGCACCAATAGAGCTGCAGGCACCGCCAATCTCGCTCCTCGCGAACGCGAGCCTGTTTCTGGATTTCGACGGTACGCTGGTCGAGCTGGCTTCCGCGCCGGACGCAGTCCGCGTAGAGGACGAGCTCAAGTCCGTTCTGCGCCGGCTGCAGGACAAGCTGGCGGGTCGACTGGCGCTGCTGAGCGGCCGGGCCCTGGTTGACGTCCGCGCCCATCTGCACCCCTTGGAAATCGCCACTGGTGGCAGCCATGGCCTCGAATTGGCCCATGCGTTCGAGGCGAACGTGACCGTACAGCCGCCCACAGGTCTGGCGGATGCGATCGCGCAATTGAATGAGCTTGCGTCGGAATGGCCTGGCGTCCTTGTCGAGGCGAAGCCAGGGGGCGTCGCCGTGCATTACCGGCAGAATCCCGAAGCCGAGGCGATCTGCCGCGGAACGGCGACGCAGATTGCAGCGGAGCTCGGCATGGGGGTGCAATTGGGGAAGATGGTGGTCGAGCTGAAGCATCCGAGCGCTGACAAGGGGCAGGCGTTGAAGAAGTTCATGGCAACCCCGCCATTCGCCGGAACGCTGCCAGTCTTTTTGGGCGACGATCTGACCGACGAGGACGGCTTTGCGTCGGCGAATGCACTTGGCGGCGTTGGAATCCTGGTCGGCCCGGATCGTGAAACCCACGCGGCTTTCCGGCTCGACGACGTCGCTTCGGTTCGGCAGTGGCTGGCAGACGCGAGCGAGCAGCTGCCATGACCTCGCTGGAACTTTGGCCCATCGGCAATTGCCAGGTCAGCGCGCTCATCGACACGAATGGTGATTACGTTTGGGGCTGCGTCCCGCGGGTGGATGGCGACCCCTTGTTTTCGAGCCTCCTCGGCGGCGAAGTCGCGAAGCATGGCTTCTGGGCGATTGATCTCGAAGGCTGCCGGACTGTCGAGCAGATCTACGAACGCAACACGCCCATACTCAAAACGCGCAAGATCGACGAAAATGGCGGTGCGATCGAGATCATCGACTTCTGCCCCCGCTTTCGGCGTCTCGGCCGTGCTTATCGACCTGTCGCGTTCGTGCGGATCGTTCGTCCGCTGGAAGGCAGTCCCCGTATTTCGGTGAAGCTTCGTCCGACCGCCAATTGGGGTCAGCCTAGCGAGGCCTCCGCCGGGGGATCCAACCATCTGCGGTACGCCGGATCGACCATGAAACTGCGTCTCACCACGGATGCACCCGTGGGTCTGGTCACCGAAGAGCGTGCGTTTCGCATCGAGCAGCCCCTGACCTTCTTCCTAGGACCCGACGAGAGTTTCTCGGGAGACCTGACCCGTTCCGTGAACGAGATGCTCGCGCTGACGAGCAACGAGTGGCGGGAATGGGTGCGCGGGCTAGCGACGCCCGTCGAGTGGCAGGAAGCGGTCATCCGGGCGGCGATCAGCCTCAAATTGTGCCAGCACGAAGAAACGGGCGCCATCGTGGCGGCGCTCACGACATCGATTCCGGAGCACGCCGGATCGGAGCGGAACTGGGACTATCGCTACTGCTGGATCCGGGATGCTTATTATACGGTTCAGGCGCTCAACCGGCTCGGTGCGCTCGACGTGCTGGAAGGCTATCTCGCTTATCTTCGCAATATCGTCGACACCGCACGGGGCGGCCATATCCAGCCGCTTTATGGAGTATTGGGCGAGCCCGCGCTGCCCGAGCGCGAAGAGACAGCTCTGCCCGGCTACCGCGGCATGGGACCGGTTCGGGTCGGCAACCAAGCTTACGAGCAGATTCAGCACGACGCGTATGGGCAAATCGTTCTTTCGAACGTCCAGGCCTTCTTCGATCAGCGGCTTCTGCGGATGGCGACCGTCGAAGATTTCCGAGCGCTCGAGTGTGTCGGCGAGCGGGCGTGGGAGCTTCACGACCAACCGGATGCGGGCCTGTGGGAGCTTCGAAACCGCAAGCATGTCCACACCTACTCGGCAGCCATGTGCTGGGCGGCGTGTGATCGCCTGTCTCACGCTGGAACGGCGCTCGGCCTGCACGATCGGGCCTCATTCTGGAGTGATCGAGCTAAGGCGGTACGCCAGCGCATTGAGAGCGCAGCATGGCGCGAGGATACGTGCCGCATGTCCGCGACTTTCGACGGCGACAATCTGGATGCGAGCCTGATTCAGCTGCTCGACTTGAACTTCCTGAAGCCCGACGATCCGCGGTTCCGTCAAACGTTGCAGGCTGTCGAAGAGGGACTGCGGCGCGGCTCCTATCATGCTTCGCTACTCGACGGAGGACGATTTCGGGCTGCCTCAGACGGCGTTCAACGTCTGTACGTTCTGGTTGATAGAGGCGCTTCATGCGACTGATCGGAATGCCGATGCCAGGGCCCTGTTCGAGGAAATGCTGGCTCGCCGCACGGCTGCGGGCCTGCTTTCCGAGGACATCGATCCTGAGACCGGCGAGCTCTGGGGCAACTATCCCCAGACCTATTCATTGGTGGGTTTGGTGAACTGCGCCGTCCTCCTCAGCAAACCTTGGAGCTCGATACGATGAGTCGGCTCATTGTCATCTCCAATCGTGTCTCCGCCGCAACCGGCGATTCCGGAGGGGCGCAAGGGGGTCTTGCGGTCGCGTTGACCTCTGCCCTCCGCGATTGCGGAGGACTTTGGTTCGGATGGTCAGGCGAAGTCACCGAGACCTTCAGCGGCCAGATCAACTTCAAGCGCGAAAGCGGCGTCACGACCGCAACCGTCGATCTCGAGGAACAGGACGTCGACGAATATTATAATGGCTATGCGAACCGGACGCTCTGGCCCCTATTCCACTACCGGATCGACCTTGCGGAATATGAGCGCGATTACGCCGGCGGATACCAGCGCGCCAACGAGCGGTTTGCCGATACCGTCCGTCCGCTGATCGAGCCGGCTGACGCGGTCTGGGTCCAGGATTATCACATGCTGCCGTTGGGCGAGGAGCTGCGAAAGCGCGGCTGCGGGAACCGCATCGGCTTTTTCCTTCATACGCCATGGCCCCCGCGTCGCTTGCTCGTGACTCTTCCAGACGCGGCGGGACTGGTGCGGAGCATGCTTTCGTACGACTTGATCGGCTTCCACACCGCGGAATGGCTGCAGGCGTTCGTCGACTTTGCAGTGCTCGAGTGCGGTGCGATCTTCGAGAACGATCAGCTGCGTCTTGGGGGCCGTAGTGTCGAGTTGATCGTCGATCCAATCGGGATCGACTGTGACGAATTCGTTAAGCTGACCGCGAGCGAGACGGCGACGCAAACCGCCGCGCTGATGCGCGAAAGTTCGAACGGGCGCGCGATGATGGTCGGGGTGGACCGCCTCGATTATTCCAAGGGCCTCGAAGAGCGCTTCCTCGGTTATGAGCGGTTCCTCACTGACAATCCGGCCGAGCGGAAAGAGGTATTCCTGCTGCAAATCGCCCCGCCCTCTCGCGGGACGGTTGAGAGCTATCAGCGCATCCGCAATTCGCTCGAGGCCTTGTCCGGACGTATCAACGGAACTCATGCGGACATCGACTGGGTGCCGATCCGCTACGTTAACCAGGGCTACCGCCGCGACGTGCTCGCCGGGGTCTATCGCGCGGCAAGGATCGGACTGATCACTCCGTTGCGCGACGGCATGAATTTGGTCGCGAAAGAGTTCGTTGCGGCGCAAGACCCGGAGGATCCAGGCGTCCTCATATTGTCGCGCTTCGCAGGGGCGGCCACCCAGCTCAAAGAAGCGATTCAGGTCAATCCGTACAGCGCGGAGGACCTCTCCGACGCGATCCGAACTGCTCTGGCCATGTCGCGCGAAGAGCGCATTTCACGCTGGCGCTCGCTATTCGCAAATGTTCAGAGTGAGAATGTGACTTGGTGGCGCCGCCGCTTCACAGAGGCACTTATGGAAGAGAGCGACTCAGCTCGTGAAGAGATCGCTGACCTCAGGGTTCATTAGGCACAACTAGGTGCCTGCACTTCGATCATACGGAACTGGCGCGGCGGCACCAACTTGCCTCAGCGGATCACCTAAACGGGTTTGGAAAGAAGCTCGGTCCATCCGAGTCTTCGCGACTGCGCTGATTGCTGACGCGGCTAGTTCGTTGATCAGTCGTGAGCGGATTACCACAGGCTTGCACGCGCATTTCGTCCGCCGGGTGACCGAATGGGACGGCCTCAGCGCGACTAACCGGTGAACCTCTCCGCCACTGCCTGGTAGTCGGGAAGCTCGATTTCGTCCTTGATCGCGCTCGAAAGAGCTAAGTCGGCGATCGGCCGGAAGTTCAGAAGGCTTGCGACCCAGTTTCTGAAAAGCAGTCCAAAGCTAGTGCCGGGACAGAAGGCACCACCAAACCGGCTTGCCATTCGCTGCTTCGACGCGATGAAATTTCGAAGGCGATTCTCATAGTGGGTGAAGGCCACGGGATGACCCCCGGACCTGGCGAGTTCGCCAGCAAGTACATACGCGCCCATGATCCCAAGTCCGCAACCCTCGCCCGCTAGGAAAGAGGGCGCCCAGGCGGCATCGCCGACAAGGCCGACGCGCCCATCGCTCCATCGCGGAATGTGAATTTGGCTGATGCTGTCGAGCGTACAGATCGGTTGAATCGTCGAGCGCCTCGAGCATGCGATCGCACTCCCATCCCATCCCGACGAAGCGGTCCTTAAGCAGGGCTCGCCGACCCTCGTCAGTGGGCGGGAGCCTGGAATTCTCCTCGCGCCAGATGAGGAGGATGAGCGTGCGGTCATCGCGCATCGACACGCGCGACGCGTGCCGGCCCGGAACTCCGTAGCCCATGTATGTATCTGTCGTGCGCGGACCGTAGCCGGAGACGGTAAACGCGGCGAAAGCGTATCCGAGGAAGGTCTCGAACCGATCCTCCGGCCCGAACACCAGCTCGCGCACCTTTGAATGAAGGCCATCGGCACCAATGACGAGATCGAACGTCTCGGGCTGCGTACGCGTGAAGTGGACGCGGACCCCGTCTCCTTCCGGCTCCAGGCACACGATTTCCTCGCCAAATCGGCTCTCCATCGAACTCGGAAGAGCGCGCCAGATGATTCCGGCAAGGTCGCTTCGCGGAAGGCTGGTGAAACGTCCATCTGTTGCGCGCCAGAAGCCGTCCGTTGAGAAACCGCCGGCGCGTTGACCGTCGGAATGGACGAAGCGTACTTCCCTGATGTGATAGCCGCTTCGTTCGACCTCGCGCCGCAGCCCCATCCGCTCGATCAGGTCGAAGCCTTTGCCCCAGAAGTCGATCATGTAGCCGCCAGTGCGGAATTGCGGCGCGATCTCGATTACTGTGGGCTCGAACCCGAAGCGATGCAGCCACCACGCGAGCGTCGGTCCGGCGATGCCCGCGCCGCTGATGAGCACCTTTTTGCGTCGCGTCATCTGGCAACGAATAGTCGGGAACAGACGCCTCAACTAGGAGACCCGGCCGCGATTTGACCGAAGTCAAAGTGGCGTTGTTGACTGGCGTCAAATCTCCAGGCGGCGCCCCAAAACCGGGCCAAAACTGCTATGGGTTTCGAATGATCAAATTGACAGGAGCGAAGCGCCAAAAGAACTTGGCATATCTCGAAAGCCGTGCGGAAGAAGAGCTGCAATCAGCGCAGCGAGCGAAGGATCCGCGGGCAGTTGCCGCACATTACGAAATGGCATGCCGCTATTTGGATATGCTCCATCCGGAAGCAGGCCCAGACGTCGCCAACTCAATTCAGCTTCAATAAACGGCGGTCGGGAAGCGGCTCGGTCGGTACTGGCCGGGCCGCTTCTATGTCGTTAGTTAGATAACAAGATCGCGTTCGGAGTGGGACAGCCATCGAGAATTGGTCGTTCTCGTCCGTAGGACTGATACTCTTAGTCGCCTGCGTCGTGGCGATGATCACGCGCCGGATCGGACTCCCTTACAGCGTCGGACTGGTGACGGCGGGCCTGGCCCTTTCGTTTGCACCGCTCGGACGTCCATTCTCGCTCTCGTCCGACCTGATTTTCCAGGTCTTCCTGCCCCCACTTGTCTTCGAGGGCGCTCTCCAACTTGATTGGAAGCGATTTCGGCGTGAGCTGCCGGTCACCCTGACGTTCGCGGTCGTTGGCGTCATTGTTTCCGCCGCGGGCATTGCTGCCGGGATGCACTACCTCGTCGGCTGGTCCTGGATGGGCGCGGCTTTCTTCGGGACACTAATCGCCGCAACCGATCCTGTTTCCGTAATCGCCGCATTTCGTGAGCAGAACGTCGAGCCTCGCCTCAGAATGGTGGTCGAGTCCGAAAGCCTGCTGAACGACGGCATCGCGGCTGTCGGCTTTACATTGCTGGTCGCGGTCGCAAGCGGGATGGAGCCAACGGCGTCGCTCGTCAGCATCGCGATTGTCCAGAAAGTCGGGGTGGGCATCGTTGCTGGAGCATTCGTCGCCGGCGGAGTTCTGCTACTTGCGGGAAGAACCGCGGACCACCTCGTCGAAATCACATTAACTGCGGTGGCGGCGTATGGGTCGTATCTGCTTTCCGAGCGCTGGGGCGGGTCAGGCGTCCTTGCTTCGCTCACCGCTGGCCTGGTCGTCGGGAACGTCGGCTGGATGGGATCAATTTCGGACGAAGGCCGATCTCACGTCCTCAACTTTTGGGATTTCGCGGCTTTCCTGGTGAACAGCTTTGTTTTCATCCTGATCGGCTTCCACGAAGGGAAGATGCCCTTCCGCGTATTTCTTCCACAAGCGGCTGTTGCGATCATCGTCGTTCTCTCAGCGCGCGCACTGGTGGTCTATCCGCTGTCCCTGCCGTTTCGGCGAACAAGTCTCAGCTTGTCCATTCCCTGTCTCCACGTGCTTTTTTGGGGCGGCTTGAGAGGCGCTCTCGGACTGGCGCTAGCTCTATCGGTCCCCTCCTCGGTCGCTGAACAGACCAACATTGTGGTGGTCGCGTTCGCCGTCGTTGCCTTCTCGGTGCTGATCCAGGGGACGACGATGCCGTTGTTGTTGAAGCGTTTAGGAGTGACGAACTCAGCTTCAGACGGCGGTTAGCGACGCCGAGGCGACGAACTGGAATTTGACCTGAGTCAATTCGAGCCACCTTGCCCGCATTCCGGTTGTTGAAACATCGGGAGGCTCACTGGGTTTGGGGAGCAGTCGCACGAACCGATCGGAGTAGACCAAATGAAAGGGCGCTGGGCAGCAACTGCCGTCGCGATTCTCATGGCGGTAATCGGCCTTGTACTCCTCATTGGCGGCGCCTGGCTCCTCATACTTGGCGGCTCCGCCTATTATTTGATCGCGGGTGTAATGATGCTCGCGTCGGCCTGGTTTCTTTTCCAAGGCAACGCACTCGGCGTTTGGATCTACGCCTTGTTGTTCGGCCTGAGCGCAGTTTGGGGCTTTGCGGAGGCCCGCGGCAACGCCTGGGCAATGGTTCCCTGGCTGATCGCCCCGCTGATCCTGCTAATTGCCGTTCTGCTGGTGGCGCCGACCCTTGTTCGGACGGAAAAAAGATGGGCGATTGCGGGAGGCGGAATTGCAGTAGCCGTCCTGTTCGTGGTCGGCAGTTTTTCGCTGCTCGGCACTGGCGGTGTAGCGGCCCGAGCCTTACCCGCGCAAAGCTCCCGGGGAATGATGGACCCATCGGGGCTGGCGACGGGTGCAGACTGGCCCGCGTATGCCGGGACCGGCGCTGCCCGGCGCTATTCGCCGCTCACCCAGATCACGCCTGCAAACGTTGGCGATCTTCGCAAGGTCTGGGAAGTGCATACGGGCGGCCTTCCGACGGACCCCAACTATCGAAAGCTCTACGGAACCGAGAACACGCCCTTGAAGGTCGGCAATCTGCTTTACACGTGCACGGCGAAGAACGTGGTGGTTGCGCTCGATGCAGCAAGCGGAAAACCGGTTTGGAGAGTGGACCCGCAGGTTCCGGACGAATGGATCCCCTATACGACGGCTTGCCGCGGCGTCGCTTATTATCGCGTGCCTGGAGCAGCAGACGGATCCCTTTGCGCAAGCCGGATCATCGAAGGGACGCTGGATTCAAGGCTGATCGCCATCGATGCGCGGACAGGTAAGCTCTGTCCCGACTTCAATGGGTCGGGGCAGCAAGACACGAAGATCGGCATGGGGCCGGTGCATCCGGGCCTCGCCTCGATCAATTCGGCGCCGACCATCGTGCGCGGGATTATCGTGGTTCCACACCAGATCCTGGACGGACAATATCGCAATGCTCCGTCAGGCGTGATTCAGGGCTTCGATGCCCGGACCGGCAAGCTCGCTTGGGCGTGGGACATGATGCATCCCGATTGGAACGCCTACCCGCCCGAGGGTCAGATGTGGGCTCGCGGCACTCCCAATTCATGGACCAGCAGCACTGGCGACGATCAGCTGGGACTAGTCTACGTTCCAATGGGGAACGCCGCGGATGACTATATTTCCGCCGGGCGGACGCCGGAGGAAAACCGGTTCGCCAGCTCGATCGTCGCCATCGACGTCACGACCGGAAAGCCGCGATGGAGCTTCCAGGCCGTCAAGAAAGACGTTTGGGATTACGACTTCGGCAGCCAGCCGACCCTGATCGACTACAAGGGCACCCCCGCGCTACTCGTTCCTTCCAAGCAGGGCGATTTCTATGTCCTCGATCGGGCGAGCGGAAAAATGCTGACCCCTGTGGGGTCGATCGCCGCACCCCAAGGCGGGGTCGAGCCGGTCGAGCGAGCAGCCCGGCAGCCGGTGTCGCTGTGGAACACGCTGCGGCAGCCCGATCTCCGCGAATCGGACATGTGGGGCATGTCCCCGATCGACCAGATGATCTGCCGTATTCAGTTCCGGCGCGCGGATTACCGCGGCTACTTTACCCCTCCGCGAGCCGACAAATATACGGTCGAATATCCCGGCTATAATGGCGGCAGCGATTGGGGCGGGGTTTCCGTCGACCCGGTCCGCGGCGTGATAGTTGCCAATTACAACGACATGCCCAATTACCTGAAGCTGATTCCTCGCGAGGAAGCGAACAGGAGGGGGATCAAGCCGCGCTTTGCGACCGATATTGCGTCGACCCAGCAGCACGCGATCGATCCTCAATGGGGTGTTCCCTACGCCGTCCACGTCAACGCGGGTTGGCGAATGCCGTTCACCAAGCTCATGTGCAAAAGGCCGCCGTACGGCGGGATCCGGGCGATCGATATCGCGACCGGCAAGACGATCTGGGACCGTCCACTGGGGACGGCGAGACGCAATGGTCCCTTCAACATTCCCTCACTTCTGCCAGTCACCATTGGCACTCCGAACAATGGCGGGCCCGTGACGACTGCCAGTGGCCTGGTCTTCATTGCTGCGGCGACCGACGACCTCATCCGCGCGATCGATCTGCGTAGCGGAAAGACGCTTTGGTCTGCGCCACTGCCGGCGGGAGGCCAGGCGACGCCAATCGTCTACGAGCAGGATGGACGAGAGTATGTCGTGATCTTCGCCGGCGGGCACCACTTCATGGAGACACCAATGGGCGACAGCGTAGTCGCCTATGCGCTGCCTTCACATGCATAGGCCGCTGAATGCGCGGTTGGAGGGACTTTCGACTTTTCGCGGCCGGCGCAGTTTCGCTGATCGCTATGCTTGTCGCCGCCGGAATTGCCTTTGCCTGGTCTGGCTTGTTTGATGTTTCGGCGTCTACACCTCATGCCGCGCTGGTCGGACGAATCGTCCATGGCACGATGATCCGATCCGTCGAAGCGCACGCGAGTGAAATCAAAGCTCCAGATGCGTCGAGCGCAGGCGATCTCCGAACAGGCTTTTGCGAATACCGAAAGCATTGTGTGATGTGTCACGGAGCACCGGCGAGCGGCCGTCCGAAATGGGTCAACGGCATGAGCCCGGCACCGCCCTATCTCATCGATTCTCGAACGCGCTGGAACCGGAATGAGATGTTCTGGATCATCCGCAACGGCATCAAGATGACAGCAATGCCGGGGTGGAAGGATTTGCTCTCCGATCGTCAGATCTGGAGCGTCGTGGGCTTTGTCCGAACCCTGCCGGAGTTGCCACCCTCCGCATACCCGGATCTTGCGGCTACCGACACCTGCAGGCCGCAGAACTCGGAGATGCCACCGACGCCGGCTCGGCAATCCGGCTCGCCCGTCATCGCCCCGATGGGTCCGGTAAACCCCGGATGAACTCTAAACTCCGATCCGTCGCTCCCGCCTGCTGGAGACTGAAACCCCCGCGAACATTTGAGCCTTGTCAAAAATGAGAACCGCTTCGCTGCCGAATGTGTTGAAGTTTCGTTCAAGAGGCGCGAGGCCATGGTGCCATATTGCGGGGCTTTCCCGGTGCCGGGGGAGCTCCTTTACCGTTGGAATCTCGACCCCGGCCTTTTGCTGGCGCTGAGCGCGCTAGCCTTCATCCAAATTGGTAACAGCTTCGGATCCCGACGTGTTGCCGCGACTTTCGGCTGGGCGATTGCGACTTTGGCGTTCATCTCCCCGCTCTGCGCGCTGTCTGTGGCCCTGTTCTCGGCCCGCGTCGGGCAGCACATGATCCTCTTGCTTGTTGCGGCTCCCTTAATCGGCGTGGCACTTCCACAGGGCAGGTGGCGGCAGTCGATTTGGTGGAGCGTCGCTGCGTTCACCGCCGCCCTGTGGGTCTGGCACATGCCTGCGCCGTACGACGCAACGTTCCATTCCGATGCCGTCTACTGGGCGATGCACGTAACTCTTTTCGGTACGGCTATCTGGCTCTGGCGCGACCTGCTCAATCACAAGCCAGGGGAGGCACTGATCGTCGTGGCTGCCGGCCTGTTTGCTTGTGTCCAGATGGGGCTGCTGGGCGCAATTCTTTCGCTATCGGCATATCCGTGGTTCGACTGGTACGCGACGACCACGAGTACTTGGGGCCTGTCGCAGCTCGAGGACCAGCAGCTCGGCGGAATCCTCATGTGGCTCCCCAGCGGGGTGATCTTCCTCATCGCGGCATCCCGCTCCTTGCTCATCGCGAACAAGTGGCTGGAGCAAACAGGCTGATGCATCCCCTGTCGTACGTCAGCGGTTCAGGGGAGCAGAACCGGTGGATCCTGCCGCTGATGCACTTCTCGCTCGGCCTGTCGATCGCGGTGGTGCTGATCATTGCCGCGATGGTGGTGTGGGCGGCCGTCAGCCGCAGCCACGGCAGCGCGCTCGCAACGCTGAGGCAGGTGCCGATCGAACGAACAGAGGGGGGTGTCCGCTGGATCTGGATCGGCGTCGGCATCTCGACGGTCTTCCTGCTGGTTACTGTCTTCTGGACTGTCGCGGTCCTCGCCAGGATGGGTCGCATCCCAGCGCATACTCCCGTGACAATCGACATCACCGCTCACCAATGGTGGTGGGACGCAGAATACCACGAATTGATCGAGGCAGGGCGCTTCCACACTGCCAATGAAATCCACATTCCTGTCGGTGAACCGGTGCGGCTCCGGCTTGCATCGGCGGACGTGATCCACAGCTTTTGGGTGCCGAAGCTCGGCGGCAAGATGGATGTGATTCCCGGGCAGACCAACATCACCTGGCTGCAGGCCAACGAGCCGGGCCGCTACATGGGACAGTGCAGCGAGTTCTGCGGAGTTGATCACGCGCATATGCATCTGTTTGTAGTTGCGCAGCCGCGTGCGCAATTTGACGCTTGGCGCGCCTCCCAGCTGAGACCTGCACCGAAACCTCGGACTTTGGACCAGATGCGAGGAATGGCGTTGGTCGAATATCGCTGCAGCCTTTGCCATGCGGTTCGCGGGACCAACGCTGCGGCATCGGTCGCGCCGGATCTCACCCATCTAATGAGCCGGAAGACGATCGCGGCCGGCACTCTTCCGAACACAATACCGGCACTCAGCGGATGGATCGAAAATCCGCAGTCCGTGAAGCCAGGCGCGCTGATGCCGAACCAGGCCCTGTCCGGTCCGCAGATGGCCGACCTGCGCGCCTACCTCGAGACGCTGCAATGATGCCCCCGCCCTCCGCTGTCGCAACCCACGCTGGCAACGTGGCGCAGGCGGACTCGAGAAATCTCCACACGCCGAATATCGGACGCAACACGCCCGAGCTTCGAGAGAAGCTGCAGAACATCTGGGAAACCAAGCCGGGCCTTTTCGGCTGGTTCGGAACCGTCGACCATAAGGAAATCGGTATCCGCTACATGGTGACCGCCTTCGTGCTGCTGGCGATCGGCGGCGTCGAAGCGCTGGTCATGCGGCTGCAGTTGGCGGGTCCGGACAAGACGCTGCTGACGCCCGAGCAATACAACATTCTGTTTTCGACGCACGGGATGACAATGATCTTCCTCTATGCGTCGCCGATCCTCTCAGGCTTTTCGAACTACCTGTGGCCGCTGCTATTCGGAAGCCGCGACATGGCGTTTCCTCGGCTCAATGCCCTCAGCTACTGGATCTACCTCGCCGCGGCGATATTTCTCTATTCGGGCTTCCTGATTGGCGCGGGTCCGAACGACGGCTGGTTCAATTATCCGCCCTATGCCGAATACGAATATAATCCGGGCCTGAACCAGGACTTCTATTCGCTCGGGATGATCCTGCTGGGGATTTCAACCTCGGTCGGCGCAGCGAACTTTATCGTGACCTTTCTGCGGACGCGTGCGCCCGGCATGTCGATCAATCGCGTCCCGATCGTCATCTGGGGAACGCTGACGGCGAGCTTCGCCAACCTGCTGGTTATTCCGTCGGTTAGCCTGGCGTTCTTCCTGCTGTGGATGGACCGCCGCTACAACACGCATTTCTTCCACGGTCTCGGAGGGGGGCAGCCGCTCCTGTGGCAGCACTTGTTCTGGTTCTTCGGCCATCCCTGGGTCTACGCCATCGTGTTGCCGGCGATGGGGTTCGTTTCGGACGGTCTGCCGATCTTCTGCCGGAGACCGCTGGTCGGCTACGCACCGGTCGCACTTGCAACAGTAGCAACCATGCTGCTCGGCTTCGGCGTCTGGGTGCACCACATGTTCGCAACCGGCTTGCCCGCCCTTAGCCTCAGCTTCTTTTCTGGCGCCTCGATCCTGATCACGATTCCTAGTGCAATCGCCGTGTTCGCCTGGATCGCGACCATCTGGCTCGGGCGCCCGGTCATCACGACCGCATTCCTGTTCTTCGCCTCGATGATCGTGCTGTTCGTGATCGGCGGCGTGTCCGGGTTCATGACCGGAAGCGTACCGGTCGACTGGCAGTTGACCGACACTTACTTCATCGTCGCACACATCCATTACGTGCTGATCGGGATTAACGTCTTTCCGGTCATTGGCGCGACCTACATGTGGTTCCCCAAATTCACCGGCCGAATGCTTGATGAGCGCCTCGGCCGCTGGAATTTCTGGACGATGTTCATCGGCTTCAACGTTGCCTTTCTGCCGATGCACCTCGTCGGCCTTTGGGGCATGCCGCGGCGCGTCTATACCTATCCAACCGAGCTAGGGATTGGCGGCATCAACATGCTGATGTCGACCGGCGCATTCGTGTTTGCGATCGGCGTGCTGCTGTTCTTCATCAACGTGTTCAAGAGCCGAACTGGCGGTGCTCTTGCCGGCGACAATCCATGGGACGGCTATTCGCTCGAATGGGCGACCAGTTCGCCACCGCCCCCGTACAATTTCGCGATCATACCGACGATCGCTTCGCGGCACCCGCTGTGGGAAGACCGTCTCCAGGAGAGCGACCACAGATCGAACCTCGAGGAGGGTTTGGTCCTCGATGACGGCAAGGAGACCATTGCGACCTCCGGCCTCGACGCGGAGCCTCAGCGAATCTTGAAGATGCCGGAAGATACGGTGCTCCCGTTCTTCCTGGCCCTGGGACTCCTGGGGCTCTTCACTGGGCTGCTTCTGCAGCTGAAGTGGCTGACGGTGCTCGCAGTCCTGGTCATCGCAGCGGACCTCGTGACGTGGTTCTGGCCGCGCCTCGACCTTCTCGAGCGGGAGCCTGCCAATGGCTGAACTCGCTCACCTCCGACCCAGCCCGCTCCCTGTAGGGCCGACCCGCGACTATGGCGTCGGCCGCGGCGGGATGATGACGCTAATCGCCAGCGAGGGCGCGCTCTTCGGATATCTGCTGTTCAGCTATTACTACATGGGGGCGTCCGGGCATCTGCCTTGGGTGCTGGAACCGCGCCCGTCGCTCAGGCTCTCGCTGCCCGACACGATCGTCTTGCTGCTGTCCAGCGTAGCCATCTGGTTCGCCGAACGCGCCACGAGGCGAGGCGAGCGCTCGACCGCTCTCATCGGCACTGGCACCGCCTTGATCCTCGGGATCATCTTCGTCGTGGTGCAGATCTTCGAATGGAAGGCGAAAAGCTACGGCATCGGCAGCGGAAGCTATGCGTCTCTCTATTACGTGACGACGGGCTTCCACATGGCGCACGTGTTCGTCGGGCTGATCGTCCTCGGCCTGCTATTCGTCTGGACTGCGCTCGATTATTTCAGCCCGGAGCGCCGGATAGTCTTCACGAACGGCAGCTACTACTGGCATTTCGTCGACGCGATCTGGCTGCTGGTTTTCGCCAGCTACTACATCACGCCCTACCTTGGGTTCGGCGTGTGACGCGCGAACAGCTCACCGAACATCCGTCGCCGGAGCGCGGCAAGGTCGGGCGCTGGGAGCTGACCTTCGCTCTGTGGGGCGGTCCGGCGGCCTGGTACGCACAGCTAAACGTCAATTACGGGCTGCTTTCTACCGCCTGCTTCCCAAATGCGGAGCGCAATACGGTCCTGCCCGAGCATGCTGAGTGGACGCTTGTCGCTGCATTCCTCGTCTACGGCGCCTTGCTGCTGGTTGCGCTGGCGGCCGGGCTGCTGGCGGTTCGCCTGTACCGTCGCACTGGCGGAGAGACCGCTGGCTCGCACGCGAACGTCGAGGAGGCGGGCACCGGACGCACGCGTTTTCTCAGCTACTGGGGAATGTTAACCGGGTTCGGCTTCGCCTTGGTCATCCTCGTCAATGCAGCCGCCCTGATCGGGGTGCCACCATGCGCCGGCTAGTGCTGATGATCACAGCCCTGTTGCCGCTTGGTGCGTGCGGAAGCGATCCTCACGCCGATGCCAAGGCGATCATCGGCAAGCGCTGCGGGTCCTGTCACATGGTCCCGGGGGTCCTGAACGCAAATGGGAAGGTTGGTCCGCCACTGGCGGGCATCGCTCAACGCCAGGTGATTGCCGGCTATTTCCCGAACAATCGCGAGAACATGATCCACTGGATAACGCGGCCGCAATCGATGCTGCCGAGAAACGCCATGCCGGACACCGGCCTTTCGCAGGCACAGGCCGAGCAGGTCGCCGATTATTTGTACACGCTGGACAAATGACATGAGGAAATGGGTCTTTCTAGCAGGTGCTGCGACCATGACGGTGCCGCTCACGGCGGCGTCGGTAGATGAGTTTCCTCAACGTGCAGCTGCCGAGCCGCCACTGCCCTCGGCAGTCCCCGGCAGCGAGGTGTTCACTCGCGAGCAGATCGGCCACGCGCTTGCTCCACCAACGCCCGAGGCGGGCCGGACGGTCGCACCTCAAGCAGCGGCGCCTCCGGACGACGGACAGTGGACGATGCCGCAGAAAAATTATGCCGCCACGCGCTATTCGGCGATGGCGGAGATCAATCCGCGCAATGTCAGAACCTGCGCGAGGTGTTCAGCTTCTCGCTCGGCGTCGATAAGGGACAGGAGGCCGCGCCGCTCGTCGTCAACAACACGATGTACGTCGTCAGCGCCTTTCCCAACCACGTATATGCGCTGGACCTCACCAAGCCCGGCGCTCCGCTCAAGTGGAGCTACACGCCGCCAGCCGGTGCCGGCGGCGCAGGGCGTCGCCTGCTGCGATGTCGTCAATCGCGGCGCCGCCTATGCCGACGGCAAGTTCGTGTTCAACACGCTCGACGGGCAGACCATCGCGCTCGACGCTGCGACCGGCAAGGAGGTGTGGCGGACCCAGCTCGGCGACATCAACAAGGGCGAGATCGATCACCATGGCGCCCGCTGATCGCCGACGGGAAAGTGCTCGTTGGAAATTCAGGCGGCGAGTTCGGAGTTCGCGGCTGGCTGACCGCGCTAAACCTCGCGCGACGGCAAGATCGCCTGGCGCGCCTATCACACTGGCCCCGACCGGGACGTGCTGATCGGCCCGGACTTCCAGCCGTTCTATGCGAGCGACCGCGGCAAGGACCTCGGCGTCAAGACCTGGCCGGCCGATGCGCTGGCGGATCGGCGGCGGGACCATGTGGGGCTGGATCGCCTTCGACCCCTCCACCAGATCGGATCTTCTACGGCACCGCCAATCCGGGACCCTGGAACGCGGAAGCCCGCCCGGGCGACAACAAATGGACCGCCGGCGTCTTCTCACGCGACGTAAATACCGGCGCGGCCAAGTGGTTCTACCAGACCTACCCGCACGACGAGCACGACTATGACGACATCAACGAGCAGATCCTGCTCGACATGCCGTTCGCCGGGAAGATGCGGCAGGTGCTCGTTCGGCCAGGCCGCGATGGTTACTTCTATGTCATCGACCGCAACACCGGGCAGGTGCTCTCGGCCGATCCCGTTCGGCCCGGTCAATTCAACGAAGGGCATCGATCTTCGGACCGGCCGCCCGATCCTCAATGAGAGCAAGAAGACGCAGGCTGGGCCAGGTCGTGCGCAATATCTGCCCGACCGCAAGCGGCGCCAAGGACTGGAACCCAAGCTCGTTCAGTCCGCGCACCGGGCTCGTCTACATCCCGCACGAAAACCTCTGCATGGACTGGATGAACCTGGAGGCGAACTACATCTCCGGCACGCCGTATGTCGGCGCCGAGGTCCACATGAAGCCGGGGCCGGGCGGGCACCGGGGCGAGCTGACCGCTTGGGACCCTGTCATGCGAAAGCCGCGACTGGGTGATCCGTGAGGATCTGCCGGTCTGGTCGGGGACCGTCGTGACCGGCGGCGACCTCGTTTTCTACGGAACGATGGACGGCTGGTTCAAAGCCGTCGACGCGCGCAACGGCAAGCTTCGCTGGAAGGCACAAGCTGCCCAGCGGGATCATCGGCCAGCCGATCAGCTATCGCGGCCCCGACGGACACCAATACGTCGCCATTCTCAGCGGCGTCGGCGGCTGGGCTGGAGCGATCGTTTCCGGCGGACTCGATCCGCGCGACGGCCCTCCAGCGCGCTCGGCTTCGTTGCAACCATGACCGACCTGCCAAAGCGCACAACTCCCGGAGGAACGCTCCATGTTTTCGCGCTTCCGCATTAGTGTGCTTGCACTTGCGACGATCGGCTGCGATCGCGCGTCTGCACCAACCGGCGCCCAGCGGAGCCGCCCGCGGGATCCGGTGTGACCTACGCGCCCGTCTCCGCCCTCGTCCCCGGTGCGGGCAGCCTCCCCAGTCAGCCGGATCCCCGCGCCGCTGGCCTATTACGACAATGCCGAATCCGTTCGAGCGTGGAATGAGGATGTACAAGCAGTTCAACTGCGCTGGCTGCCACTTCAATGGCGGCGGGGGAATCGGCCCGCCGCTGATGGACGACAAGTGGATCTACGGCGGCCGCCTCGACCAAATTTTCAACTCGATCTACCAAGGACGGCCGAACGGAATGCCGGTCTGGGGCGGCAAGATTCCGGATCAGCAGATTTGGGAAATCGCGACCTACGTTCGGTCGATGTCGCTGCCGCAGACGCTCGCGGCTCGTGGCTCGGGCACCCCCTCGCAGCATCCGGCCCCGGTGCCACCAAATGCGGACAACTTCGGCGGCTGGCAGGTCTCCAAGCCGACCAAGTCGCCCGGCGCGCCGCGTTGAGCATATGCGGGAGGCCTGCGCTGGCGGCACTAGCCAGCCTGCTGGCCGTCGCATGCAACTCGCCGCAGCCCTCCACTGACCGGGTCTATGTTTCGAACGAAGCATCAAACGTCGTAACCATTCTCGACGGGGCAACGGGAGCCATCGAAGGTCAACTCAAGACTGGGCAGCGGCCCCGGGGCATGATGCTCTCCACGGGCGGTGGAAGGCTGTTCGTCGCGGCCAGCAATTCGAACCGCATCGAGGAATGGGACACGCGGTCGAACCGGCTTGATCGCCTCTACGAATTCAGGATCCGATCCGGAGCGGTTTGCGCTAAGCCCCGACGGCAAAATCGCCTACATCGCCAATGAAAACGACGCGGTCGTGTCCTTCCTCGATCTGGCGACCGGCAAGATCGTCAATGAGGTCAAGGTCGGGCCCGAGCCAGAAGGGGTGGGCGTAAGCCCTGACGGCTCCCTTATCGTCGCCACCTCGGAGACGGCTAGCCTCGCGCACTTCATCGATGCTCGCACCGGGAAGCTGATGGCCAATGTTCCGGTCGGGACCCGCCCGCGGGCAGTCCTGTTTCTCGACGGCGGCAGGACCGTGCTCGTTTCATCCGAACAGCGAGGGACCATCACCGTATTCGATGCGCCGACCCATAAGGTCAGAAAGGTGGTCGATCTCACCAAATCCTTCGAAATCGACGAGCCGATCCAGGCCGTGGAAATGCTCGTTACCAGGAAAGGGAAACGCCTGTTCGTGGCGATGGGCCGCTCCAATCGGGTCGCGGAGTTGAACCCGGCGACTTACGAACTCGTTCGATGGTTCCCGACCGGCTTCCGAACGTGGGGCATCGCAATCTCACCGGACGAGCGAAGGCTCTATGCCGCCAGCGGACTGTCGGGCGACCTCACCATCATCGATCTCGAGCGCAATCGGATGGTGCGCAAGGTGCATCTTGGCGGGAAGCCGTGGGGCGCGGTCGCCGTGCAGCGATGAAATGGGCGGCTGGCCTCGGGGCGCTATTGACGCTCTCGACCGCGTCGTGCGCGCCCATGCGTGAACGAATTCTCATTGCATGCGCGGATCCAAACAACATGCCGTTTTCCAATCGGGCGGGAGAAGGGTTCGAAAACAAGCTTGCCCAAATGATCGCAGCCGACCTTGGCGCGAAACTCGAATATGTGTGGTGGGCGCAGCGACGAGGCTACGTGCGCAACACGTTGAACGAGGCGAAATGCGATTTCTGGCCCGGCATCGCCAGCACTGTCGAAATGGTGGCGACGACGCGTCCATACTATCGCTCCGCCTACGTTTTCGTCACACGCCAGGACCGCGAGCTGGCGGACTCACGCTCGACGATCCGCGGCTCAGGCGACTTACGGTCGGCGTTCAGATGATCGGCGACGATGCGAGCAATACGCCCCCGGCGCACGCGCTCGCCCGGCGCGGGATCATGGGAAACATGAAAGGCTACATGCTCTACGGCGACTATTCGCGCCCCGATCCACCGTCTGAGATCGTTCATGCCGTGGAGCGGGGCGACGTGGACGTCGCGATCGTCTGGGGGCCGCTTGCCGGCTACTTTGCCAGCAAGTCCAAAGAGAGTTTGCGGCTCGAGCCCGTTACGCCGTGGTTCGACGACGCCCGATGGCCGATGCAGTTCGACATCTCGGTAGGCGTCAGGAAGGACGACCAGCGACTGCTGAAACAGGTAGACCGCGCACTCGACCTGGACGCGCCACAAATCCGCGATTTGCTCAAGGCGTACCATGTTCCGCAAGCCGCGAGCTGATGGCGCGAGCGCGGCGATCCGCATCGATCGTCGCTATGACGGAATGGCAATCGCCTTGCACTGGACGATTGCATTGCTGCTGCTCGCGAATTTGACGACCGGCTTCATCGCTGAAGCCGCGAAGGATCGATTCAGCTGGAACCTGATGCCGGTGCACAAATCCGTCGGCCTGACGATCTTGGCACTGAGCTTCGTTAGAATTGCATGGCGACTGGTGCATCGTCCGCCGCCTTACCTCCCGTCGCTCGGTCCGGTGCGCGCGTACTTGGCGAGGTTGACCCACATCATACTCTACGCATTCATGATGTTGGTTCCGTTGACGGGCTGGTTTCGGACCTCCGCGACCCGCTTCCCGCTAAGGTGGTTCGGGATAGCCGACGTCCCGAAGTTCGCAATTGAGGCTCACGGCAAAACGGCCCTGTTCGTCGCCGATGCGCACGCAATCCTGGCCTACGCTTTTGCGCTCCTGGCGGCGGCGCACGTCGGCGCAGCGCTGCACCATCACGTGAGACTGAAAGACGCCGTCTTGCTCAGGATTGTTCCTGAGTTCCTGACGAGGCGCCAATCATGATGGCACCCGAATGTCTGACCTGGGGGCCGTCATACCGAGCCAACATTCAGAATGCGTAGACGTTCAGCGATCGAACTCTGCCCAGACAATCGAACCGCGAGAGAGCGAGATCGACAATTCATCGATCAATTTGCGACGGCCAACGCAAGCCGTGCCGAAGACGATGCTTCCAGAACAAGCGCGCGTGAGGCGCCCTGATGCGCTGCTTCAGCAAGTTGAGCGAGACTGTCTGCCTCTTTGAGAAGCGCAATGCGCTGCTCATTCGAGCGGCACGCGCCGGCGAGTGAAGCTAATGCCGCCAGGGCGTAGGTAGCGGCATTCACGTCCCGTGCGAGGTAGGGTCGCAGCTGACCGAACCCACGCCGGAGGTGGTCCTCGAATTCAGCTGCCGGAGCAATGACGCACAGCGCCCCACGGTCGTCGACGCGATACCGGGATGGCGGCTGGCGACCTGCTGCTTCCGCTGCGCCCGCAGCCAACCAGTCGACGCAGCTATTTGCAGTGTGCGGATCATTGATCCCCGTCGATAGAGCTCGCGCTGCGATTTCGACGAGCTCGTCGACGAGGAATAACAAGTCCTGCTCCGGGGTGGGTCTTGAACCGATGCTCCAGCTTTTCTGGACCTTTTTGCGTGCCTCCTCGTCGACGGCATCCACCGGTGCGGCTAGCGCTATCACCAGGCCCTTGTAGACGAAACTTCCGGGTTTGCGCGTCAGCTTGATGGTCAAACCAATGTCCCGCGCGGCAGAAGCGAGCCGGTCGTCGTCGATCGCCTGCAGGTATCCGGATGTTTGAGCCGTTATTTCCGCGCTCTTGTGGGCGAGCCCAAAAAGCGTGTCGGCTGCATGTGCTAGCTCCCGCTCGTCTGCGTCGCTCCTATCCGGAGGATCCCCGAGGCACTTCGGGAATTCCGCCTCCAGCGCTTTCAGCAGCTGGCGGCCGACGCGCGCAGTGATGGTGTTGATGTGAATGCTCTCGGGAACGTGATGGATGAAATATATCAGCACCGCGATCGAACAGAGTGCGAGGAGCAGCGCCAAGACGATGGCGAGCTGCGGCACGAAATCGCTGTCGCCGCCATGGATCGTCCTCAACACCACCACCGCATAAGCGAACGTGGCCACAAAGGTGCCGAGCGTCACCTGGTTACCGCGGTCGCTCATGAAGTTAGCTAGAATCCTTGGGCCGTACTGGCCGGCGGCAAAGCTGATTGCGACGATGGTGATCGAGAAGACCACGCCCGCGACGGTGATCATGGACCCGGCGATCGTCGAGAGTACTTCGCGGGCCCCTTGCGGCTTCGACTGCTGATACCAGCTGATCCCGCTGAGCAGGTCTTTGGCTGGCCCAGCATCGAGCCAGACCATGAGGGCGCCCAGCGCGATCGCAAGAACGAGCATCACGCTCGGGACGAACCAGTAGCTTGAGCGCAAGCTGCGAAGAATTCGAAGGGCCGAGAAGTTCATGCGACTGGTGCTCCAGCGGAAGCTTCGGCCCGTGCCACCTGCCGCAACCCTATCCGACGACGGAGATGCGGGGGTCGTAGATCGCGACGTGAACCGGGCCCTCCATGATCATTGAAAGATCACCTTCGTTCCCTTGCTCACTGCGAGCGAGAGCTCATGCGCATCCCAGTTTGTCAGTCGAACGCAGCCGTGACTGCTCGTCTTCCCTATGAGCTTGGGCTCAGGAGTCCCGTGGATCCCGTAACCCTCCCGGCTCAGGTCGATCCAAACGACCCCGACGGGATTATTCGGCCCGGGGGCGATCGTTAAGGCCTGGTCGGGGCCCCAGCTGCGGCCCGAGGGGTCAAAGTGATAGGTTGGATGCGGGGCGATCGCGAGCACTTCCAGCCGATCGTTTGGTGAGGGGTGAACGTTGCTCCCGACCGTGGTTGGATAGGTCGCGACGAGCGATCCGTCAGGCGAATAGGCCCGAAGCAAATTGTCAGTCTTGTCCACTTCGATGCGCGCCACGTCCCCAAGTCCTTCGTCACTCCCTGGGCGGACGACCCAAATCGTCGTACCAGCGCTTCCGAAATCGACGTCGGGATTCAGCGCCTCGAGGAACGACTTCGCCATGTGGAACTTCTCTGCAAGAGCTTCGGCCGGCGTCTCGAAGGCGACCCGGTCGAGCTCGGCTTTGCCCGTCATGGTCGACGGAACGCTTCGAAACGGACCATCCGCGTCCTCGCTGGTGATCGTGTAGGTCTGAAAGAGTGGCTGGCTCTCGGTCCGCTGAAGCCGGTTCAAAAGGTCTTCGTCGACCTGACCAGTCGGCGGAAACCCGTTTGACCGCTGAAAGGCCTGGATTGCTCTGCGCGTGTTCGCGCCCATCATCCCGTCGATCACTCCCGGCGAGTAGCGAGCGCGGTCGAGCAGGGTCTGGACAGCGGCGACCGTCCGACTCCTTTGCGAACCGAGCTCAAAGAACGTCGTATTCGGCTCAGGCGAATGAGCTGCGAGGCTAGCAGGCCCACAAAGGATCGCGAGACCTGCCAGCACACGAAAGAAGGCAGGTGTCATTGCTCCAATTACCACCAGTCGCTCTGGCTGTGTTCACGCCGGCGGTTGCGGCTTCGGCTGAGACGGCGCCCCTCAAAGTCGTAGCCATCCCGATCGTTCAGTTCGTTCTCACTGAAATCGACGCCGTAGCCGTGCGCACGTGTGTCATACTCAAGCTCACGCCAGTCGAGCGGATAATAGCGCTCATCCATTCCCAGGAAGCCGCCATTGTTCTTCAAGATGGCATATTCGGTCTGGCCTGACCTCTTGTTGATCATAACCGTGCAAATGGACCCGAGGCGATTGCCTTCGCGGTCGTAGACCGGCGTGCCTTCGACCTTGCGAGACGCAATCAGCCTCTCCGTTTCGTTGCGCGGCATACCGTCACGGTAGGCGTCTGGACCAAAACGCGGATCGACATCGTCGGACCCTTGGCGCGAGCCGCGCGCGCGGCGCGTCTCGTAATCGGCCTGGTTCGACGAGCGGCGACGATCGGAATCGGGGTAATTCCGCCGGCTTGGATTGCCACTCCACCCGAAGAGATCGCTTCCCGAACTGCCTGAATGACGGTCGTAATGGGTCGTCTGGTGATCGGCGAGATGAGATTCGTGATTGTGGCGCATGGCTGCTCTCCTGTGTTCCATTCAGCTTCT
The DNA here is from genome assembly GCA_963750315.1 of uncultured Alphaproteobacteria bacterium. GTDB lineage: Bacteria > Pseudomonadota > Alphaproteobacteria > Sphingomonadales > Sphingomonadaceae > Sphingomicrobium. Next base: position 94,017 of record CAVVQF010000009.1, on the reverse strand, counting down.
GATGGCTGCGCAACGGGGCGCGCTCTTCGTATCCGCGAGGAGAGAGCGGTGCCGCCGCGTCTACCTAATCAATGGCTGGAGGGAGGATACGTTCCGCTTCCAGCGATCTTTTGCGAGTATTTGGACCCGATGGAAATCGATGCGTTACAAGGACATGTTCTTCGACACTTCATACGGTTTAGTGCGCGTCCTGGTCGTGTCGGTGCTCGCTTACGCAGGCTTGATCCTGGTGCTCCGGTTTGCCGGCAAACGGGCTTTGGCCAAGCTTAACGCGTTTGACTTCGCGATCACGGTTGCGTTTGGGTCGGCCTTTGCGACGATCTTGCTCAGCAAGGACATAGCGCTCGTCGAAGGCCTGCTGGCATTTGCCATGCTCGCTCTCCTGCAGTGGGCCGTATCGCAGCTCTCGATTTCTTCTTCCTGGTTTTGCCGAGCAGTTCGAAGCCGCCCTGCCCTACTCGTCCAGAACGGGGTCTACTGCCGCGACAATCTTGCGAAGGAGCGCGTCACCGAGTCCGAGGTCGAGGCGTCCGTTCGCAAGGCCGGAGTGGCCCGGTTGGAAGATGTCGCAGCCGTCGTTCTTGAAACAGACGGGAGCATGAGCGTTATAACTTGCGGGGAGCACGAACCGACGGTCCTATCGGACGTCAAACGCTGAATTGAGTTTGGTCAATCTTGGGGCGGGCATCGGCTTCGCCATACCTTCGCAAATGGCGCGCGACGTTGCGAAGCAAATTGCCACGAATGGGGCCGTTTCGCGAGGACGGGTCGGCGTGGGCTTTCAGGAACTCGACGCGAGCGTTGCGAATGCCCTCGGGCTCGATTCAACGAAGGGAGCTTTGATCGGACAGGTCGAGGGCGGCGGCCCCGCAGCTCTATCCGGCCTGGAGCGCGGCGACGTCGTGCGCACCTTTGGCGGACGAGCCATAGATGACGCTCGAGACTTCGCGTGTGCGGTTGCTCGATCTCATGCGGGATCGGCAATCCCGATCACCGTCGTGCGCGATGGCCACGAAGTTCGGTTGACGCTTCGCATCGGTCAGGAAAGTGCGTGAAGCGTCGCCGTGGCGGGTCGGATCAAAAGGGCACCGGGCCTCAGCCTGAAGCTCATCGCGAGCCAAGTGGAATGAATGGGAAAAACCGCCGCCGCCAAAGCCGTGCTGCTTAAGACTCTTCAGCGCGTCGACGACGGCCTGCTTTGACCGTTTGATCGCCTGGCAAATCGTCGCAATCGCGGGATCTAGGCGGCCCGTTTTATTAGTCGACGAGCCGATAAAGCTCGAGTGCGACGTGCCCGAGCGGGCCGTTGCATTTGCCGCGCTCTTTGTGGCGCCGATCGTAGAATTGGGCCGCCTTCATGGGAATAAATGATGGTGCCGGATGCAGGATTCGAACCCGCGACCTTCGGTTTACAAAACCGCTGCTCTACCAACTGAGCTAATCCGGCCCGCAGCCGCGCCTATGGCCACGGAGGCTTGGCGCGGCAAGGCTTTACCGTCTGTTTACCCTGTTGGCGCATTCTCACATCGCCGGACCTGTGTCCGGCCGCGTGAGGAGCGTGCGCATGGTTTGGATCGCTTTGACCATGTTCGTCGCCCTGATTGTCTGGGGCGCAGGCTATTTCGGCTGGGACGACCCAGCTGGCAAGGTGCAGCTCGCCTTGTTCACGAGCTTCATCCTGGGCGCCGTCTGCGGATACAAGACGAAGGGCTGACCTTTGCGCGCCGCGCTGGTAACGCGCTCCGGTGACCCTTCCTCCATACGCCGAGCTGCTGAACCTCCGCATCGAGGAGGGCGACCAAGGTCCGGTTACCGTCATGCCGTTCGGCGAGGATGTCGTCGGGCGGCCGGGCTACCTCCATGGCGGAGCCATCGCCGGTCTGCTGGAGTTCGCGGCGTTCACGACGCTTCGGCGGAAGATCGAGGACGACGGCGTGGCGATGAAGCCGATTACCGTCACCGTCGACTACATGCGCGGCGGGACGGATGCGGATACGTTCGCGACGGCGACGGTCGAGCGGCTCGGCGCGCGGATCGCCAATGTTGAGGCATTCGCCTGGCAGAAAGACCGCGGGACGCCGATTGCCAGCGCCCGGCTCAACTTCCTGCTCGATCGCGGACCTCAATAGCCGCTGAGTTCGGCCACCCGGTTGCGGTGGTAGTAGACGTCGCCGAACAGCTCCCCGAGCACCGCTTCGCGCTTCAAATAGAGGCCGATGTCATGCTCGTCGGTCATGCCGATGCCGCCGTGCATCTGGACGCCTTCACGGACCGATAGCGACGCGACGTCGGCGGCCTTGGCCTTGGCGACGGCAACCGCCAGTTCGGCGCGGTCGTCGCCTGCGTCGATCAGCTCCGCGGCCTTGAGCGCAGCGGCGCGAGCGATTTCGATTTCCCCGTAGAGATGCGCGGCGCGGTGCTGCAGCGCCTGGAATTCGCCGATCAGTTTCCCGAACTGCTTGCGCTGCTTGAGATAGTCGACGGTCATCGCGGAAGCACCGGCGGCCACGCCGGTCAATTCCGCTGCCGCGCCGACGCGTCCGGCGTTGAGCGCGCGCGACAAAGGCGCCCACCCGTTGTCGACGTCGCCGACGACGGCATCCGCGTCGAGCTCGACATTGGCGAACGTCAGCCGCGCGGCCTTCGAGCCGTCGGCGAGAGTCACGCTTTCGACCTCGGCGGTGCCCTTCGGGATGGCGAAAAGCGTCAGGCCCTGGCGATCGCCCGGCGATCCGCCGGTGCGGGCGACGGTCAGCACGACGTCGGCGGAATTGCCGTGGACGACGAACTGCTTGGCTCCGTTGAGAACGAAGCCGTTGCCGCGCCGTTCGGCCGCAAGCGCGGTCTTCTCCGGAGCGTGCGTTCGCGCTTCGTCGACGGCCAAGGCGAGCACCGTCTCGCCCGACAGGATGCCGGGAGCCCAGCGCTCGGCGTGGGCCGTGCCCTCGATTGCGCGAGCGCCGACAACCGCAGTCGTCAGGAACGGCGAGGGCGTCAGGTTGCGGCCGATCTCTTCGAGGACCAGCGCCGCCTCGACCGCGCCTAGGCCGAGACCTCCCTGGCTTTCGGGAATGCAGATGCCCGTCAGGCCAAGCTCGCCGAACTGCTTCCACAAGTCGGTCCCGTAGCCGTCGGTGCAGCCGGTATCGCGCCAGTGGCGGAGCTGCTTGGCCGGGCCGCCTTCTTCGCGGAGGAAACTGGCTGCGGTTTCCTGCAGCATCTTCTGGTCGTCGGTTAGTAGGGCCATTCAAGAAGTCCGTTCGTCCTGAGCTTGTCGAAGGGCGAGGGCTCGACCGTCGTGCAGCGCGCTTCGACTTCGCTCAGCACGAACGAGCTCTGCGCTATGTACCGGGCAACCCAAGGATATGCTTGGCGACGATGTTGAGCTGGATTTCGCTCGTGCCGCCCTCGATCGAATTGCCCTTGGTGCGGAGCCAGTCGCGGGCGCTCTTGCCATTCTTCGACCGATCACTGTCCCATTCGAGCGCGTCGGAGCCGCCCGCGGCCATCACCAGTTCGTGGCGGCGCTTGTTGAGCTCGGTTCCGGCATATTTCATCATCGACGGGCTGGCGGGGTGCGCTTCGCCTGCCTTGAACATTTCGAAAAAGCGCTCGCTCATCGCCGCGAAGGCGAGGGCGTCTACGTCGAACGCCGCAAGGTCGGCCCGCAGCAGCGAATTCTCGGGCTTCAGCGCCGCGCCGAGTGACCCACCGCCAAGGCCGCCCATGCCGCCGAGGCCCATGCCGGCGATCATCTCGCGCTCGTGACCGAGGAGATATTTGGCGACGTCCCAGCCGCGGTTCACTTCGCCGACGACCTGATCCTTCGGGCACCTTCACATCGTCGAAAAAGGTTTCACAGAAAGGCGAGGAGCCGCTGATCAGCAGAATCGGCTTGGTCGATACGCCCGGCGTCGTCATGTCGAACAGGACGAAGCTGATGCCCTGGTGCTTGGACTCGGTGGAGGTGCGGACGAGGCAGAAGATCCAGTCGGCCTTGTCGGCATAGCTGGTCCACACCTTCTGGCCGTTGATCAGCCAATGATCGCCCTTGTCCTCGGCCTTGGTCGCAAGGCCGGCGAGGTCGGAGCCGGCGCCCGGCTCGGAATAGCCCTGGCACCAGCGGATTTCGCCGCGCGCGATCTGCGGCAGGAAATGCTTCTTCTGCTCCTCGGTGCCGAACTTCAGCAGCGCCGGGCCGAGCATGGAGATGCCGAAGCTGGTCAGCGGCGAGCGCGCGCCGAGCCGCGCCATCTCTTCCTTCAAGACCTTCGTCTCCGCGGTCGAAAGCCCGCCGCCACCATAGTCCTTCGGCCAATGCGGGACGGTCCAGCCTTTCTCGCCCATCCGCTCCATCCACTGACGCTGAGCGTCGCTCTGGAAGGCAGGATTGCGGCCGCCCCAGCAGGCGTCCGCCTCCGACCGCATCGGCTCGCGCATCTCCGGCGGGCAATTCGCCTCCAGCCACGCGCGCGTTTCAGAACGGAAAGTCTCGATTTCAGCCATTTTCACCGCCGAATGTTCACGAATGTTCACACTGACGACGCTATTTTGCGCGGCGCAATTCCAGTGCGAGCATCGCTTGAGCCAATAAGCGGCAAGCCAAGCACGGCAAATCCAATTTTGGAAGGGTGCTTCTTCGCGGTTGCGTATGTCAGTTTTCGATCTGCTCGTACCGATAGGACGCTAGTGGCAGCTTTCGACCCATTGCAGACACTACTCGCCAAGCATGCTACGCCGGTAAGGCAAGGGGGTGGCAATGGCAACTCTCGTACGACCAACCATCCGCCTGAACCCTGACCGGCTATTCTTCAGCGGAATGGCAGTTGCTATCGCGGCCACGATTTTCGCCGGTTTCGCTCCGACCTACTACCTGTACCCATGGCTTCACGGGATGACCTCCCGCGGCGTTGCCAGCGGAGCGTCGCTTACGCCGCTTGTGCACGTGCACGCGATCGTCGGTTCCCTCTGGATCATTCTGTTCATTACACAAGCGGGATTGATCGCTCGCCAACGGCATGATCTGCATCGCACTCTCGGCGCAGCCAGTCTCGTTCTTGCCGTGGCCCTTATCATCATCGGCTATTGGACAGCGGTCGGAGCGGCCCGAGCAGGAAGCAGCCCTCCAGGTTGGGATCACAAGGCGTTTCTTCTGATCCCGCTAAGCTCGTTGGTATTGTTCGGATCGTTTGTGGCTGCAGGCGTACTCAACCGACATAGACCCGACTATCACAAGCGGTTGATGCTGCTGGGGACGATTGCCCTCCTCCTACCGGCACTAGCGCGTCTGGTTCGAATGGTGAGCGCACCTTTCTTGCCGCTGGGAGTCCTTGGCGGCCTCGTCGTCCTCAATTTCTACGTGGCGGCCCTTATTGCCTTCGACCTGATACGCTTGGGCAAGGTTCATCCTGTGACTTTCTGCGGCGCTCTCATTTTCCTAATTGCCTGGCCTGCACGAGTTTGCCTTGGCTCCACAGAAGGCTGGCAGAACGTCGCACAGATACTAATGGGCTAGCGATCTCCAGTGTCTGATTTCCACCCAAACTTGCCGCGACAGTTTCCGACCCATTGCAGAGATTACTGGGTTCGATCAGGATTACCTCATGGACGGGATCGATACCAAGCTGGCCATTGAGCGGATGCAACTGCCCGACGCGCAGAAGGCAAATGCTTTGGAGTTGCTCTCGGTCGCCGAAGGCGTGCCGCCGGCGCAGAAGATTTCGTTCAACGATTTCGACGGAAGTTTGTCGCTCCATTGGAAGAAGTATGAGGTCGCTGTCTATGCGGACCGGTTTGAGACCTACCACATCTGGGATGGCAACACTCGCATTGAACACTGGCCTCTTGAAGCTAATGCTCCGCTCCATATGGCGCTCGTCGAGCAAGTTCGGCAAGCTGCCAAATGACCAAGCGTCCGCTTTTGACCAATGTGTAACCCAACATCATGCGAACCATACTCGTCCTAGCGGCTGCGATTTGGCTGGCTGGTTGCTCAACGCCCGAAGAGCGCCAACGGGAAGCATATATGGACCAAATCGAAAGAACGGTTCGACTACCCGAGGGCACGAAGCCACTGGCGGAGTATGCCCGGTATTACACATTTGGTAAAAGCGGTCGGATACAGGCGATCTACACCACCGTCCTGGAACCAGATTATGACACGCTGAACTTGTCCGCTGGAAAGCGGCGTTGGGTTAGCGACCCCGGACACATGCCCGGTATTTCGGATGGTGGATGCGATGTCGTTGAAATCGACTTCAATGCTGCCAAGGGCACTATCGAACACGTCGCGTGTAACGGTCGAGCCTAATGGCAGCTTCCACCGATTGCGGACGTTGGGGAAAGTGGCAACAGTCTATCGATGCTTAGCCCCGAACTTCGTGCGCTCGCCGGTGCCGTCGCCCAAACGCGTCTGCTTCTGACGGAGCAGGGCGACAAGTTCACCGCAGAACGCATGCAGAGACTGGAAGATCGTTTAAATAGGGCTGATCTTGGCGCGATCGTTTCGGCTTACGCTGACGCCGCTGGAGGCATGGGAACGCTGAACGACTGCCGTTTCTGGGCCGAGGATAGGGAAGACGTGAATGATCGGATGCGAGCGCTCATAACGGAGGTTGCGAAGCTGGCACGTCTCGCCGCAGCAGCGCACGAAGTCCGCTTGGGGCGATGGCCGCGATTTGTAGACATCCAGACCTAACGGCAGCTTTCCACCCATTCCTGCCATTAGCCATTCATGCCATCAGTCGACGAGGTGGGCTTCGCGGCTGACCTCCTGAGTGGATCGATCGGAAATGTCGGCAACCGCGTCGTAAAGCTCGGCCATGTTCAGCAGATGCTGCCTTGTTTCACAGTCAGGCAATGTGCTTGCGAGGTCGCGGCTAAGCTTCGCATGATCTCGATGGAGCGAAGGACGGAGCTTCATCGGGCGAACCCGGCCGACCAATCGTCGAAAGCGGCCCTTATCTCGATTGGAAGGCCGCTAGCCTGGGCCACTTTCTGACGGAGCCTTGCTTCCTGGTTCGCATCCAGGGGCTCATCGAAAGCTATCCCGCGCGTATCGTCGTCCTGACGAACGACGGCGCCGAACAACAGCAAGCCGTCGATACTTAGAAACAGGTCCTGACCTGGCTCGGGCAGGTTGATACCCCGAAGCTTCGCGCCTTTCGCGGACACATCCACCACAATGGCCGAATGGGATTCGTTCAAGGTCGTCACGACTGCAATGAGGGGCAAAGCCATCCGCGACGCGGATCGACGGCCACCACCAGCACACTTTCCAAACTCACGCACTAAACGCCCCTTCGCAAACAGGGGCCCACCCGCGAAAATCGGTTTAGCCTTCAGGACTTAACGTTCGTTTCCGAATCTGCCTTAATTTTCCGTAGTTTATCCCAAGTCAGGGTTAAACCGGGCCACGGGGTTCGTGGCCCGGTTTTCTTGGAGACGACTAATCGTCGCCGCGGTCGTCGTGATCGCGCCAGTTGCGGTCGCCGTTCCAATTGTTGTGGTCGCCGTTCCAGCCGCGATTGTTGTTGTAGCGGCCGTAGCTGCGGCTCGCGATGTAATCGACGCGCTGCTCAAGCTGGGCGAGGCGGCGCTCGACGTTGTAGCCCTGGCCGTAGCGCAGCTGACGTTGCAGATCATAGGCCTGAGCGCGGAGGCTGCGTGCCTCGCGGTTGCTGATGATGTTGCGGCTGTCGAACTGGTCGATGTGCTGCTGCAGCCGGTTGATGCGATAGCCGAGATTGCCGGCGTAATCGTTATAGCCGTAACCCTGGTTGCCATAGCCGTTGTAGCCGTAGCCGTTGTTGTGCTGCTGCGGCGGATACCATTGCGCGGCGGCGGGGGTCGCGACGGCGAGAGCAGAGGCTGCGGTCGCGGCGAGAATCAGAAACTTGCGCATTTTGCACTCCTGTTGAGCTGGAGCGGTTCTGCGCCCTCGCGGCTATCGCGATGCTGAATTCGACTGTCAGTCGCGGTTCATCCGTCAGGAGGGGAATTCGGCCTTGGTGATGTGCCACTTGCGCTGCTCTTCGGTAGAGCCCGGCACGTCGTTCACGCGCCGCAACGTCATTGTGCCGCGCAGGTTGAATTCCTTGCCGTCCTTGGCGCGGCCATAGATCTGCACCGGATAATCGACGTAGCTCGAGCCCGCAGCGCCTTCCATCTCGCCCGGGCCGCCGATGTTGCCGTGGACTTCCTTGTACTTGGCGAGATCGAGCCTGGTCGCGCCGTCGGACCAGAGCTTGTTGGCCTCGGCGAATTTGCCCTGCTCGGACAGAGCGAAATAGGATTGCAGGACCTGGCCCGCACCCTGCGCGCTCTTCGGGTCGATCTTGCCCTCGGACACCGGCGTGCGGTCGTCGGGCAGGCCGCCCGGCTGGCCAGGGGCAGGCGGGCTCAGCGGTGCTTCCGGCGCGGGCATGGTCGCTGGAAGATCGACATCGGCGGTGTTGGCGACGTCGTTCTGCGGGCTCGCCTGCTGCTGCGAGCAAGCGGCCAGCGCGAGCAAAGCGGCGGCCGCGCCTGAACCTCGGCCTCTTCCGTTCGTTCGGCGGGCGAGGAGTTTAATCATGGTCAAAGCGTTGGTGTGGGTTGTCGTCATCATTTTCCTCATCGGCCTGCTGGTCGTGACGGGCGTGCTCAAGGCGCTCTTCTGAGCATTACGCGCGAACTGTTGTTGCGTTGCGGCTTAGTTCCAGGTCCTCGTCGACCGGGCTGAAGCGCATGGCGAAGCGATCCTTCACGTAATTCTGCGGGACGATCCACGGCTGGCGCGAGCCCTGCTTCGGGAGGAAGGCGAGCGCGCGCTGGACGTAGCCGGAGGTGAAACTGATCACCGGCAGGCGCTCCATGCCCTCGTCCGGAAGGCGCGGGGTGCAAACGTCATATCCGCCCGCCTTCATGCGGTTGAGCAGGCGGCAGACGGCCTTGGCGGTAACGTCGCTGCGCAGGGTCCAGGAGGCGTTGGTGTAGCCGAACGACAGGAAGTAATTGGGCACGCCGCTCAGCATCATGCCCTTCCAGATGACGCGTTCGGATGGGTTCACCTTCTCGCCATCGATGCTGAGCTGGACGCCGCCGAACAGCTTCACGACGAGGCCGGTAGCGGTGACGATCACGTCGGCCTCGACCTCTTCGCCGGTGACGAGGCGGAGGCCGGTCGGCGTGAAGCGCTCGATCGCGCCGGTGGCGACGGACGTCTTGCCCGAGCGGATCGACGTGAACAGGTCGCCGTCGGGAACGAGGCAGAGACGCTGGTCCCACACCTTGTAGGCGGGCGAGAAATGCTGCTCGACGGGGTAGTCGGCGGGCAGCTGCTTGCGGATCATGCCCTTGATCCACTCGGCGGCCTTTTCCGGCTTCTTCCTCGTCCGGTTGTACATGAAGATCGTCAGCAGGACGTTCTTCCAGCGGACGGCGGAGCCGGCCGTCTTGCGCGGCAGGAGGCGCTGGAGGGCTCCCGCAATGCGGTCGCGGGCGGGGCGCGCGACGATGTAGCTCGGCGAGCGCTGGACCATCGTCACATGCTCGGCCTGTTCGGCGAGGGAGGGCACGAGGGTGACGGCGGTCGCGCCGCTGCCGATGACCGCGACCTTCTTGCCGGTGACGTCGAGGTCCTCGGGCCAGAATTGCGGGTGGACGATGCGGCCTTTGAAGTCGGCCTCGCCGTCCCAGTCGGGGCGGTAGCCTTCGGCGTAATCGTAGTAGCCGGAACAGGCGAACAGGAAGGAGCAGGTCAAGCGGCCCTTGTCCGTCTCAACCGTCCAGCGGCCCGCGGCGGACGACCAGTCGGCGCCGATGACGCGGTGGCCGAAGCGGATCTTCCGATCGATGCCGAACTCGCGTGCGGTATCCTCGACATAGTCGCGGATGGCGTCGCCCCTCGCGATCGACACTTCGCTTGCCCACGGCCGGAACGGGAAGCCCAAGGTGTACATGTCGGAATCCGACCGCACGCCGGGATAGCGGAACAGGTCCCAGGTGCCGCCGATGCGGTCGCGCATCTCGAGAATGACGTAGCTTTTGTCGGGGCAGAGCGTCTGCAGGCGATAGGCGGCATCGACGCCGGACATGCCCGCGCCGACAATGATTACGTCAACATGATCGGTCTGCGGATCGTCGCGGCCCATCGCCTATCTCTTGCAGGGCAAGCGCCCCAAGCTTAGCGGAAATCAGCCGCAAAAGCGCATGCGGGACGGGGAAAGGCAACGCCTTGGACTTTGACCTTACGGAACGACAGGCTTCTTTCCGCAATCGCGTCCGCGATTTCATGGACGCCGAGGTCCGCCCGCGAGTTGGCGACTATCACAAGCAGCAGGCCGAGGGCGGCCGCTGGAAGTCGCTCGAGGTCATCGAGGAGCTGAAGCCGAAGGCGCGCGAGGCAGGGCTTTGGAACCTGTTCATGCCGCCGGGCGGCGCGCTCCAGCATGTCGACGAGAGCTTCCCGTTCGAAGGCGAGCAGCTCACCAATCTCGAATATGCGCTGTGCGCTGAGGAGATGGGCCGCATCCTGTGGTCGGCGGAGGTCTTCAACTGCTCCGCGCCGGACACCGGCAACATGGAGGTGCTCCACCGCTACGGCACGCGCGAGCAGAAGGACGAGTGGCTCAATCCGCTGATGCGGGGCGAGATCCGCTCGGCCTTCCTGATGACCGAGCCGGGCGTGGCTTCGTCCGACGCGACCAACATCCAGTGCGAGATCCGCCGCGACGGCAACGAATACGTCATCAACGGCAAGAAATGGTGGTCGTCGGGCGCGGGCGATCCGCGCTGCAAGGTCGCGATCCTGATGGGCAAGACCGACCCGTCGGCCAAGGCGCACCAGCAGCAGTCGATGATCCTGATGCCGCTGGACGCGGAAGGGGTGACGATCGAGCGGCACCTCACCGTCTACGGCTATGACGACGCACCGCACGGGCACATGGAGATCAAGCTCGACAATGTCCGGGTGGCGCCGTCGAATCTCCTGCTCGGCGAGGGCAGGGGCTTCGAGATTGCGCAAGGACGGCTCGGGCCGGGGCGCATCCACCACTGCATGCGGACGATCGGTGCCGCCGAGGAGGCGCTCGAGCTGATGTGCAAGCGGCTGCAGAGCCGCGTCGCGTTCGGGAAGAAGATCAGCGAGCACAGCATCTGGGAGCAGCGCGTCGCCGAAGCGCGGATCGAGATCGACTGCACGCGGCTGCTCTGCCTCAAGGCGGCGGACCTGATGGACAAGGCGGGCAACAAGGCCGCCAGGGCCGAGATCGCGATGATCAAGGTGAAGGCGCCGAACATGGCGCTGAAGATCATCGACGACGCTGTGCAGGCGTTCGGCGCGGCCGGCGTCAGCCAGGACACGCCGCTGGCGCACAGCTGGGCGGGTATTCGCACGCTGCGTCTCGCCGATGGGCCGGACGAGGTTCACAACCGCGCCATCGCCAAGCTGGAGTTTGCCAAACATGTCCCGGCTTAAAGGCAAGGTCGCGATCATCACCGGCGCGGCGTCGGGGATTGGCCAGGCGACGGCGGACCTGTTCCGAGCGGAGGGCGCGACCGTTGTCGCGGCAGACCGCATGGAAGGCGTCGATGTCGTATCGGTCGACGCGGGTTCCGAAGCGGACGTCGAGCGGCTGGTCGAGCAGACCGTCGCGGATCATGGGGGTGTCGACATTGTCTTTGCCAACGCCGGTATTTCCGGCGGCCTCGCCGGCCTGTTCGAACAAAGCTCGGCCGACTGGGAGGAAATCCTTCGGGTCAACCTGATCGGACCGTGGCTGGCGATCAAATATGCCGCTCCGCACATGAAGCAGCGCGGCGGCGGGTCGATTGTCTGCACTGCGTCTGTCGCGGGCATCCGCTCCGGCGCGGGCGGAGTTGCCTATTCGGCGTCCAAGGCGGGCGTCATCAATCTGGTGAAGACCGCCGCAGCACAGCTTTGCGACAGCAACATCCGCGTCAACGCGATCTGCCCCGGCCTGATCGAGACCGGCATGACGCAAGGCATTTACGACATGGCTCGCGCGGCCGGGAAAGAGACGGCGATCGGCCAGCTCAACCCACTCCGGCGCGGCGGCGAGCCCAGCGAGATCGCGCAGGTTGCGCTTTTCCTGGCGTCCGATGAGTCCAGCTACGTCAACGGCCATGCTTTGGTCGCCGACGGTGGACTGTCGATCAGCCACCCATTCACGCGGCAAGCCTACGGTTGCACGTTTTGATGACCCACCTTTTCCATTCCGCTCATCCTGAGGAACCGGTGAGCTTGTCGAACCGGTGTCTCGAAGGACGGTCCTTCGAGACGGGCCTTCGACTTCGCTCAGTCCCTCCTCAGGATGAGCGATTTGTTTTCTGGAGCTGAGAAATGACTGAAGTCCTCGACAATCCCGCCATCACCAGCCCGATTTCCACGCGCAAGCATGGCGATGTGCTGATCATCGTGTCGAACAACCCGCCGGTGAACTCGCTCGGCCATGCCGTGCGGCAAGGGCTGGTCGAAGGAATTCGCGAGGCGGAGTCTGACGAGGGCGTCAAAGCGGTGGTGATCGTTGGCGAAGGGCAAACCTTCTTTGCGGGTGCCGACATCAGTGAGTTCGGCACGCCGAAGGCGTTCGCCGAGCCCATGCTGCCGCAGGTGGTCGACATCATCGAGAATTGCTCGAAGCCGGTCGTCGCCGCGATCCACGGAACGGCGCTTGGCGGCGGGCTCGAAGTGGCGCTTGCCTGCCACTATCGCGTCGCGCTGCCGTCGGCGAAGCTCGGCACGCCGGAGGTCAAGCTTGGCCTGCTGCCGGGCGCGGGCGGAACGCAGCGGCTGCCGCGTGTCGCGGGTGTTCGCAAGGCGCTGGAGATGTGCGCGACGGGCAATCCGATCGGCGCCAAGGATGGCTTTCGACTGCGGGCTGATCGACCGGTTGATCGAGGACGATCTGATCCCGCACGCGGTCGGCTATGCCGAGGAAGTGCGCGATGTTCGCCCGCTGCCGAAGAGCAGTGAGCGCGAGTACAAGATCAACGAGTGCGACCCGACGGTTTTTGCGGACTTCCGCAAGGAGAATGCCCGCAAGTTCCGTGGCTTCGAGGCTCCGGAAAACAACATTCGCGCCGTCGAGTTCGCGTGCAAGATGCCTTATTCCGAAGGCGTCCTCGAAGAGCGCAAACTGTTCATGGAGCTGATGAGCGGCACCCAGTCGCGCGCGCAGCAATATTTCTTCTTCGCCGAGCGCAAGGCGGCGAAGATCGAGGGCCTTCCCGAAGGCACCCAGCCGCGGACGATCAAGAAGGTCGGCGTGATCGGCGCCGGCACCATGGGCGGCGGCATTTCGATGAACTTCCTGTCGGCGGGCATTCCCGGTCACCATCTTCGAGATGAACCAGGAGGCGCTCGACCGCGGGTCCGGCGTGATGCGCAAGAATTACGAAGCGACGGCGGCCAAGGGCCGGATGACCGGCGAGCAGGTCGAGAAGGCGATGGGCCTGCTGACCCCGACGCTCGACTTCGAGGCGCTGGCCGATTGCGACCTCATCATCGAGGCGGTGTTCGAGCAGATGGAGGTGAAGAAGGACATCTTCACCCGGCTCGACAAGACAGTGAAGCAGGGCGCGATCCTCGCGTCCAATACGTCCTACCTCAACATCGACGAGATCGCGGCGGTCACCTCGCGGCCGCAGGACGTGGTCGGCATGCACTTCTTCTCGCCGGCCAACGTGATGAAGCTGCTGGAGGTCGTGCGCGGCGCGAAGACGGCGCCGGACGTGCTCGTCACGGTCATGGGCCTGTCGAAGAAGATCAAGAAGGTCGCGGTGGTCGCGGGCGTCTGTCACGGCTTCATCGGCAACCGCATGCTGATGCCGCGTCAGGTCGAGGCGACCAAGCTGCTGCTGGAAGGCGCGACGCCGGAGCAGATCGACCGCGTCCATGTCGAATTCGGAATGCCGATGGGGCCGTTCCAGATGGCCGACCTCGCCGGCGTCGACATCGGCTGGCACCGCGACCCGACCCGCATCGAGAACATCCGCGACGCGCTCGCCGCGCGAAGGCCGCTGGGGGCAGAAGAAGCAGGCGGGCTTCTACGACTATGACGACAAGCGCCGTCCGACGCCCGTGCCCGCGCGTGCAGGAGATCATCGACGACTTCCGCGCCAAGGCTGGCGTCGAGAAGCGCGAGATCAGCGACGAGGAAATCGTCGAGCGCACGCTCTACACGATGGTCAACGAGGGCGCGAAAATCCTCGAGGAAGGCATGGCGCAGCGCGCGTCCGACATCGATGTCGTCTGGGTCTATGGCTACGGCTGGCCGGTCTATCGCGGCGGCCCGATGTTCTGGGCGGACACGGTCGGCTTGCAGAACATCGTCGAAGGCCTGAAGCGCCAGGAAGCGCGGATGGGCAGCGACTTCAGCTTCTCGAAGCTGCTGCTCGACAAGGCCGCCGCCGGAGAGAAATTCGGCAGGTGAAGCATTGGGCCGCCTTGCTGCTGGCGATCGTCGGCGGAGCAATCGCGGCCTATACCACGGTGCTGCTGATGGGCGGCGCGTTGCTTGGCATGCTGTGGCTTTGGGTGCTCGGCGACGACCTCTGGCCGAAATGGGTCATGAGGCTTCTCGAGGTCGGAATTCCGATCATCGGCCTGCTGCTGTGGCCGTTGTTCGCCCGGGTTTTCTGGGTCCACCTGCGGCGCTTGCATCCGGACGGATAACGATTGTGGCAACCTGCTTGGCCGGCTCGGCGTTTCACCTTCGAACAAGTTGGAGAAGGTGATGACGAGCGTCCCCGAAACGGCGCCTCAGTCGGCTGTGCTGCGATATTCGAATACGGCGGTCGCATTCCACTGGGTCACGGTCGCGCTGGTGCTCCTGCAGATATACCTCGGGTTCCGGTTCGGCCTGTCCGAGCCAGGCCCGGCGCGCGACGACGTATTTATCTGGCACAAGACGGTCGGCGTCGTGATCCTGCTCGTGACCCTCGCCCGTCTGGGCTATCGGATGCAGAACCCGCCGCCGCCGTTTCCGCCCGAGTTGCCGGCCTGGGAGCGTGTCGTGGCGGTGTGGAACCACAGGCTATTCTATTTGCTGCTGATCGCCATGCCGATCGTCGGGCTGGTGGCCGTCTCAGGCTATGCGAACGGGCCGACGACGCCTCTGATTGGCGGTCTCGCGATCCCGGTCATTCCGGGCATCAGCAAGGAAACCGGCGACGTGGCGGGCGAGATCCACGAGTTCGCGGCCTATCTGCTGGTGCTGCTCATCGCCCTTCACCTTGGCGCCGCGCTGAAGCATCAGTTCATTGATCGCTGGCGCGGATCGGCGCGGATGCCGCCGTTCAATGCCCCGCATGGCGAGCCCGTGACTATTGGGCAGGGTCGCGACGAGGCTGCTGCAGAAGGCTGAGCATCGCGAGCGCGACGCCCGCTGCGCCCGCGCCCATCAGGAACGTCGCCTGCGAGCCGTCGCGGTCCCACATTAGGCCGGCGGCGAGGCTGGCGAGCAGAGTTGCGATGCCGGTGACGAACCAGAATGCGCCGAAGCTGGTCGCGCGCAGGTGGTCGGGCGCACTGTCGGCGATCATCCGCGAGAAGATGCCCTGCGTCAGCGCCATGTGCGCACCCCACAACAGAACGCCGAGGGCGAGACCCGCGTAGCTCGACGTCTGGGCGAGGATGAGATCGGCGATTATCAATAGGCCCATGCCCGCCATCAGGATCGCGCGCGGGCTCATCCGGTCGCTTAGTGATCCGGCGGGGTAGGCGAGAACGGTGTAGGCGAGGTTGAAAAGGACGAGCGTCAGGGGCGACAGCGTCTCGGACAGGCCGATCTCGATGCCCTTCAGAATCAGGAAGCTCTCCGAGAAACGCGCGAGCGTGAAGATGAAGCCGACCGCGAGCAGCCGGCGGGTTGCCGGATCGATTTCCCGGAATCCGCGCAGGAGCGGTGTCGGCGTAGCATTGGCTACCCGTGCTTCGGGTTCTCTCAAAGCGAGCCAGGCGAGGAAGAACGAACAGAAAGCCGGGACGATCGCGATCCAATAGATCGCGCGGATGTTGCCCACGAGCAGCCACATGAGGAAGATCGCGATAATCGGCGCGAGCAACGCGCCCACCGTGTCCAGCGCTTGCCGCAGGCCGAATGCCTTGCCTCGGATCTCGTGCGGCGTCTCGTCGGCAATCATCGCGTCGCGGGGCGATCCGCGGATGCCCTTGCCGACCCGATCGGCGAACCGAGCGCCCATCAGTTCGAGCGCGCCCTGGGCGATCGGGAACAACGGTTTGGAGAGTGCGGCAAGGCCGTAGCCAGCCATAATCCATGGCTTCCGCCTCATGCTTCGGTCCGACAGCCGGCCCGACACGAGCTTGGCAAAACTTGCAGTGGCCTCGGCGAGACCGTCGATTGCGCCCAAGGCGACTGCGGGAAGGCCCAAGGTGACGGTGACGAACACCGGCAACAGCGCGTGATAAATCTCCGAGCTCAAATCCATCAGCAGGCTGACGAATCCCAGGATCCAGACATTGCGAGGGAGTTTCGGGGCGGGCTGCACGGCACTTTGCTAGCGCAAACTTGCCAAGCGGCAAACATTTGCTACGCTGCAAATCATGTTGTGGGGTTCGTCGCCAGCCGCTGTCGCCGCTCGCTATGTAGCGGTTTCCCAGAATTTTCTGGCGGACGGCCCCGCCGAACGCGCGGACCGGGCGCGGCGGATGTTGCTGTCCGCGGTGGCGTCAAACGAGCCAGCCACACTGAACGATGTCGCCGCGTCGATCGGCCGCGGCGCTCCGGCCGTCAGCCGGTCGGTCGATACGTTGGTGCGGGCGGGCCTGATCGAGCGAACGCCCGATCCGGACAATCGCCGGCGCCTCGCCATGCGATTGACGCAGGATGGCCGGGACGCGCTCCAGCAACCCTCGGAATCCGGAATCCTGGCCGGTGCGCTCGAACGCCTTGCACCGAGCGAGGTGCGCGCCATCGAGCGTGCAGTGGAGATCCTTGAGCGGGCCGTTTAGAGCCGCCTATCGTGACGTCTCCGTCGTCGACGCCGGTCGTCGTTAGCATCACCAGCCTTCCTAGTCGGGTAAGTCTTCTCCAGCCAACTCTGCAATCGCTGTTGAGCGGAGATCGCCGGCCGGACGTCATCCGCATCATCCTGCCGGAGAAGCCTCTGCGAGAGAGCGCGGAATTCGTCGTCCCCGAATTCCTGTTGGACGAGAGCTTTCACGGAGGAGTCGTTAAGGTCATCCGTATCGAACGCGACTTCGGTCCGGGATCGAAGCTACTCGGCACGATCGGCGATATCGACGTGCCGACGTGCCTCGTCCTTGCCGATGATGACGTGCGCTATCGAAAGGATTTCCTGAAAGGACTGGTCGATAGCCAGTTGGCCGACCGGTCTTCGTCCTTCAGCTATTTCACCTATCCCGCCGGCGGGATCAGGGTGGGGCAGGGGTGCGACGGCTTCAGTTTCTGGTCGCCGAATCTCGCGGGCATTCGCGAGTTCTTCGCCGACTATGTCGATGGCTCCGATCTGATGTTCCACGATGATCTGTGGATTTCGTTTTTCCTCGCGACCCGGGGGGTCGGCGCTAAGAGCCTTAGGCATCGCCTCGACGGCTCGACGATCTATGATCAGGTCCATGATGTGAACGCGCTTCGCGACCTTGAGGGGACCCTGGATCGCGAAGAGATGAACGTCCGCGAGTATCGCGCTTTGATGAAACGCGTTCGCATTTCACCCGGTCGCCGCGCCGCTATCCGTTCGATCGAATTTTCAGCAAATTCGCGGTTCCTCTGCATAAGATCGCGCGTCGGCTGAAGTTGTGATTTGTTGGGGGCTTGCTGGCGTTCTGCTGCATTGCAACATTGGCGTTCTTTCCCTATGTGCGCGGCTCACAATTCTCAGGAAATACAATGAACCTGCGTAACGTCGCGATCATCGCGCACGTCGATCACGGCAAGACGACCCTTGTCGACCAGCTCTTCCGCCAGTCGGGAACGTTCCGCGACAACCAGCGGATCGAAGAGCGGGCGATGGATTCGAACGACCTCGAAAAGGAGCGCGGGATCACGATCCTCGCCAAGTGCACGTCGGTGGACTGGCACGGCACCCACATCAACATCGTCGACACGCCCGGCCACGCCGACTTCGGAGCCGAGGTCGAGCGCATCCTGTCGATGGTCGATGGCGTGATCCTGCTGGTCGATGCCGCCGAGGGCCCGATGCCGCAGACGAAGTTCGTCACCGGCAAGGCGCTGGCGCTGGGGCTGAAGCCGATCGTCGTCGTCAACAAGATCGACCGCCCCGACGCGCGTCCGGCGGAAGTGCTCGACGAGGTGTTCGAGCTCTTCCTCAACCTTGAAGCCAATGACGAACAGCTCGATTTCCCGACGCTCTACGCGAGCGGCCGGGCAGGCTATGCAGGCCTTTCCGACGACGTCCGTTCCGGCGACCTGACGCCGTTGTTCGACACCATCGTCAGCCACGTCCCGCCGCCCCGCGTCGACGCAGGACCGTTCCGAATGCTTGCAACCCTGCTCGACCGCGATCCATTCCTTGGTCGCATCCTGACCGGCCGCATCGAGAGCGGCAAGCTGACGACGAACATGCCGATCAAGGCGCTCGACGTCGACGGCAACCTTGTCGAAGAAGGCCGTGCGACGAAGGTCTTTGCCTTCCGCGGCCTCGAGCGAGTACCGGTCGAGAGTGCCGAAGCAGGCGAGATCGTCGCCATCGCCGGACTCATCAAAGCGACCGTGTCCAATACTTTCGCGGATCCATCAGTGAGCGCGCCATTGAAGGCGCGGCCGATCGACCCGCCCACCCTGGCGATGAGCTTTTCGGTCAACGACAGCCCTTATGCCGGCCGTGACGGCGACAAGGTGCAGAGCAGGGTCATCCGCGACCGCCTGGAGCGCGAGGCCGAGGGCAATGTCGCGATCCGAGTGACCACTGCGGCGGACAACGACAGCTTCGAGGTTGCGGGTCGCGGCGAGCTTCAGCTTGGTGTCGTCATCGAAACCTTGCGGCGCGAAGGCTTCGAATTGTCGATCAGCCGTCCGCGCGTGCTGTTCCGCGACGGCCCGAACGGCCTTGAGGAGCCGTACGAGACGGTCGTCATCGACGTCGATGACGAATTCAGCGGCACCGTCATCGACAAGATGGCAATCCGCAAGGCGGAGATGATCGACATGCGCCCGTCGGGCGGCGGCAAGACCCGCCTCACCTTCAGTGCTCCGTCGCGCGGCCTGATCGGCTACCACGGCGAATTCCTGTCGGATACCCGCGGCACCGGCATCATGAACCGGCTGTTCGAGCGATACGGCCCTCACAAGGGCCCGATCAGCGGCCGCCAGAACGGCGTCCTGATCTCGATGGAGCAGGGCAAGGCGGTCGCCTACGCGCTCAACGCTCTCGAAGATCGCGGCATCCTGTTCATTTCGCCGGGCGACGATCTCTATGAAGGCATGGTCATCGGCGAGAATGCCAAGATCCACGACCTTGAGGTCAATCCGCTGAAGTCGAAGCAGCTGACGAACTTCCGCGCTTCCGGCCCGAAGGACGAAGGCATTCGCCTGACGCCGCCGCGCCGGATGACGCTGGAACAGGCGATCGCCTACATCCAGGACGATGAGCTGGTGGAGGTAACCCCGAAGGTCGTGCGCATTCGCAAGCGCTACCTCGATCCGCACGAGCGCAAGCGTCAGTCGCGCAAGATGGAAGCCGCCTAGCTTCTACCGAAGTTTCGAAATCGAGAGCTTGTCGATCTTGGCCCGATCCTTGATCGATTCCTCGGTGCGCGTAAGCGCTTTCGAAATTGCCTTCAGGGACATGCCTTTGCCCGCGAGGAGGTGAAGCTTCTGTATTTCGTCCTGGCGCCAGGGCTGCCGATGCCGCTCGAATTTCTCAGCCATTTCTTTCCTCTATCGTTTCGCGTCGGCGCCCCGAAGTCCGCTCAATTGCCTGCCATTCCGAGGACCTTGCGCCATTCCTCTTCGCGGACGGGCGCGACCGAGAGGCGCGATTGGCGGATGAGCTCCATCTTGGCGAGGGCGGGCTCGGCCTTGATGTCCTTGAGCGTGACCGGACCGATCGCTTTTACTGGCTCGACGCGAACCGAAACCCAGTCGGGGTCCCTCGGGTCGGGCTGGCCTTCCCGCGTGACCTTCATGATGCCGACGACGGCCTTGTCGGCCATGCTAGCGTAGAAAAACGCCTCGTCGCCTTTCTTCATCGCTTTGAGGTGGAGGCGGGCGGCGTTGTTGCGGACGCCGTCCCATTCCGTTCCCTGGTCGCGGACGAGGTCGTCCCAGCTGTAGCTGGAAGGTTCGGATTTCATCAGCCAATACGCCATTTGCGCCGATTACCGACTGCAGGCGGAATGCGAAAGACGGCTATTTCGGCCGTTGAGTTGAGGCTGACCAGCGGCGAGTTGAATATTTACCAAATTGTTCCGCAGGTTAACCCGGCGTCGGCTCGACTCGCCGAGCCTTGGGTTGGGTCGCGCCGCCGGGTCGACTATCTGGCTGTTAACGATTTGAGAGCGGGTGAGCCGGCGACGATTGAGCGCGGCTCCGGGCAAGACGGACGACCAATTCCGTACACATGAGGCGCAAGGCGCCCGGTGCGGTCGGCCGCCAGATAACGAGATACAAATTGAAGCAGATTTTTGGTGGCCGCGGCCTGTCCGCGGTTGCAGGCCTATTCCTTATTGCGGCGGCCAATCCGGCACCGGCAGCTCCGCTGTCGGCTGGCGCGGTCGATGCCGCGGCGAAGCCCCTCGGTGCAGTGACGCAGACTGCCCAGTCGGGAGCTAACAGCCTCAGTACAACGGCCGTAGTGTCCACCGTCTCCGGCGGTGTGATGCAGGCTCGTCCGGCGGCTTCGGTGACGATGAGCCTCGCTCCGTCGATCGCCAAGGAGGCCGCCTGGCTCTATCGGAATGGTTGGCCGCTCTACGCGCTGGCCGACCGTTACAGCGCCGGTGCTCCGCTCGGCGATGAAGGCAATTGCCTCGCGACCGCAGTCTATTTCGAAGCTCGCGGCGAGACCGTCGAAGGCCAGCTCGCCGTTGCCCGGGTGGTGATGAACCGCGCTGCGTCCGGCCAATATCCGTCGAGCTGGTGCGCGACCGTCAAGCAGCCGTGGCAATTCTCCTTCGTCCGCAACGGCCAGTTCCCGAGCGTCGATGCCAATTGCGAAGCATGGCGCCGGGCGCAGGGCATCGCCCGCCTGGCGATGAGCAACGCCATTCCGAGCGTATCGGACGACGTCCTTTGGTATCACGCAAACTATGTGGCTCCGTCGTGGGGCCGCCGCCTGACCAAGGTCAGCCAGATCGGCGCGCACATCTTCTATCGCGCCTGATTTTCAACGAGTTTTCAGGAGGGGAAGGCCGGACCGCCGCGCGCGATCCGGCCTTTTTCTTCATCCTGGCGGGCGCGCGACTCCGTTCGTCGTAAACTCCGTTCACGGGGGATTCGCAGCGGCCATTTTTCGGATGAGCATCCGACCAATTGGTTTCTCCGTGGGGATGGGGAGCGGTTCGGTGCTCAAGATATTGATTGTCGAGGATGATTTGCAGCTAGCGACGACGCTGAAATATCTCGTGGAGGACAATCCGCGGTACCGGGTGGTCGCGATTGCGGACGATGCCGACAATGCGGTCGCGGCGGCCGAGCATTTCGACCCGGACCTTGCTTTGGTCGACCTTCATCTTGCCCGCGGAAGCACCGGCTTCTCGGCCGCAGCTCGGCTTGGCGATTATGACGTGCCCTGCCTGTTCGTCAGCGGGAAGGCGCCCAACTTTCCCGATGCCCGACCTGGCGCTCGGGTGCCTGATGAAGCCGTTCACGGCCGAGGAGGTGCACCGCGCGCTGAACCTTGCCGAGGACAAGCTGCGCGGCCGCGAGAGTGTCCGTCCGCGCATTCCGCAGAACCTTCAGATGTACGAAGCGCCCGAGGCGTCGGACATTCCGGAGACGGGGTTTATCCCTTCGCGCCCATCACTCCGCACGCGGATCGAGCATTGGATTGCCGGTCAGCACCACTAGGCGCTGAAGGTCAGACAAACTTCCGGAAATAGTCGATCGTCTTGCTGAGGCCTTCCTCAAGCTCGACCGACGGCTGCCATCCGAGGACTTCCTTGGCCTTCGCGATATTCGGCTGTCGCTGCTTCGGATCATCCTGCGGAAGCGCTTCCTGAATGATCCTGGAGCTTGAGCCGGTCAGCTCGATGACCTTCTCGGCGAGCTCGCGGACGGTGAATTCGTTTGGATTGCCGATGTTGATCGGACCGGTCGTTTCCGGCCCAGTATCCATCAGCGCCATCAGGCCGCGGATAAGGTCGTCGACGTAGCAAAAGGAGCGCGTCTGGCTGCCGTCGCCGTAGATGGTGATCGGCTCGTTGCGGAGCGCCTGCATGATGAAGTTGGAGACGACGCGGCCGTCGGCCGGGTGCATGCGGGGGCCGTAGGTGTTGAAAATACGCGCGACCTTGATCGGCACCTGGTTTTGGCGGTGATAGTCGAAGAACAGGGTCTCTGCGCAGCGCTTCCCCTCGTCGTAGCAGGAGCGGATGCCGATCGGATTGACGTGGCCCCAATAGTCCTCGCTCTGCGGATGGACCGCGGGGTCGCCGTAGACCTCGCTGGTCGATGCCTGGAGAATCTTGCTGTTGAGGCGCTTGGCGAGACCCAGCATGTTGATTGCGCCATGGACCGAGGTCTTGGTCGTCTGCACGGGGTCGTGCTGGTAGTGGATCGGCGAGGCGGGGCAGGCGAGATTGTAGATCTCGTCGACCTCCACGAAGAGCGGGAATGTCACGTCGTGCCGCATGAACTCGAAGCTCGGGTTCCCGTGCAGATGCGCGATATTGTCCTTGGTGCCGGTGAAGAGGTTGTCGATGCACAGGACGTCGTGGCCGGCATCGAGCAGGCGGTCACAGAGATGAGAACCCAGGAACCCCGCGCCACCGGTCACCATCACCCGTTTGCGCATGTTGTAACTGCGAGCCATTAACCCCCCTCGTTAGACGTGTCGGCCGCTCGCTCGGTAACGGTTACCGACGGCCGTCTGCAATACGCTCTCTTAGCATCGAACCGGAATCCCGATTTGATACAAACAATGTTAATATCCTGTTGAGAAGAATTAATCTTTCGTTTAGCCAGGGAATTGGGTTCTCATTCTCAACAGGGATGAGTCGTCGCTCACTCGAAAGGTGAATTAAAATGCGTCGCTCTGTTTTCAAACTTCTCGCGGTCGCTGCTGTCGCAGTCGGTTGCGCTCGCTTCGCCGGCGTCCGCCAAGGACACCCGCGCCGTTGCGAAGCCGGTCGCGACCTCGGCCTTGCCGGCAACGGTCGGTGCTTGCGATCTCGGCCTTCCGACTCCGGACGCCATTGCGTGCCAGGGTTATTTCGCCGGCAACCTGCTCAACGGTAGTCCGACGGATGTCGCCAACCAGCAGGCCGCAATTGACGCGCTTCCGGGCACGTTCACTTGGGACGGCAATTGGGATGGTCTCGTTGCCAGCGGTAACACGCTTTCCGGTCCGGGTGATTTGTCGAACGGCAACCAGCTGAATTTCGGCACGACCATGTTCGGTCTGACGATCGTCGGCGCGCACTTCGGCAACGTCGCTGGCCCGGCCGGCAACGTCTCGGTCTTCTGGCTCTTCGACTTCGGCACCACTGGCGCCAACTTCGTCACGCTCGATGATCCGACGGGCTGGTCGAACGCTGCGCTCTACACGACCGGCACTCCGCCGAGCGTTCCCGAGCCGGCAACTTGGGCGATGATGCTGCTCGGTTTTGGTGCGGCAGGTGCGGCAATGCGCCGTAGCCGTCGCCAGAACGCGATGCTGGCGCAGATCGCTTAAGCAATACTCACCTAGATGAGCACGGGCTGCCGGCCTTCGGGTCGGCAGCTTTTTTTGTGCCTTCGATCCGTGGATCAGCCGATCAGGCGAACTTCCGTCCCACGAAAGTTCATGACGCTCGAACCCGAGCAGCCCTTGGAAATCAGGACCCGGCCCTGGAAGATTAGCCGTCGACCGATGAACCGTCCGCATTGAACATCGGGATTGAAGCTTCCGTCCACCCGCAGCGTCTCGGATGGGAAGTAGATCAGTCCCTTGAACTCCGAGAAGCTGTTACCGCCGACAATATTCTCGGCCTCGTCATGGGCGCCGGCGGAGCGGCGATCCTGGTAGATCAGGAGCCCCGCATTCGGGCCTTGGATCGGGGCCGCCAGCTTGACCCGGGCGTGGCTGTCGATCTGCATCTTGCCGACCGACCAGCCGTCGACCGCCGCCTGCTCGCTGGTGAGGAAAATCGTGCAAGCCCGGCAAGTCACGTCCGCGGTCGGACCGACGACCAGATTGCCGCGATTGAGAATATATTCGCCGTCGGCGAGGAAGACCGGGCCGTCCAGCAGGATGTTGCCGTAGCAGCCGGGCTGCAGCGTCACCTTGCCCCCGTTGGTCGAGGCCGCATCGGCATTGACCGTTACGTTCGGGCAGCCGGTATTGGGAACCAGCGGCGGATCCCGATCGGCGAGCGGGTCCTTCTGGCGAACGCCATATTGGCGGATGCGGGACGACTTGATTCCGTTGGCGGCGATGCCTCCGAACGCCACTACCCTGTCCGCTTCGACGGAAGCGGAGCCGTCGGCCTCGATCGCATCCTTCGATGAAGCGTTGGTCGCGACGCCGCAGTCCATCTCGACATTGGCGCTGGCTTCGATGCGGACGCCGTTCTCCTGGTCCGAACCGATCGCGAAGGCGCAGAATTCGCCGTTCTCGACTACGGTTGCCGTCGCTTCCGCTTCGATGATCGGTGCTCGTTTCAGGAACAGTGACGTAAAGGTCATTTTCACCGGGCTTGCGATCTGCACGCGGACCGCGAACGGGTCAGGCTTGGCCTGATCGGGCGAACGGGTGGCGATGACCGAGCGGTTGGCGGGAAGGTTCGGATTGGAAGCGACGCTCTTGTCGACCGCGCGCTCCATGTCGTCCGACTGGATCAGGCCGTAAACGCCCGCTGTCGCCGCAGCGTCGGCGGTCGCCTGCAGATCGCGCTTGGCGAAGACCCACTGAGCGGTGTCGACCGCGAGCGCGGCGCAACCGAGGATCAGCGGCAGCCCGATAGCGGCGAACGCAATCACGTTGCCGCTTTCATCATTGATCAAAGACCGCAGAGTCGCGGCTACCCATCGCAGCTTCATGCCAACGGGTTAGAATATCAGGGTTAAGGGACCTTTATCCCGGCGGAGGCCCAGGCTTCCACGAAAGGCCCTTCGTAAGCGACCAAAAGCTTACCGCCTTCGCCGACGGCGACTTGCAACGGTTCTTCGGCGATCCAGACGGATGGTTGTTCAAGCTCGACGCCATCGACCGTTACCAGTCCGCCCAGCGGGATAAGCCAGCGCGGGGCCTCTTTCGATGCAGAAAGCGATCCTTCGCCCGCGGTCCACTCTTCAATCGTGAACTTCGATCCCTCGGCCAGTACCTTGCGGCCTTCGCTCACCGAGCGCGGCACCGATTTTTCGACGGAAACGTCCGTTCGCGAGGCATCGATGCCTTCATCCAGGTGAAGCTGCCGCGGACGGCCGAAATCGTACAGCCGGTAGGTGAGGTCGGTGTTCTGCTGCACCTCGAGAAGTGTCAGCCCGGCGCCGATCGAGTGGAGCGTCCCAGCAGGCGAGTAATAGACTTCTCCGGCTTTCGCGGGCCGCCAGTCGATCAGGTCGACGATCGAGCCGTCGAGGGCCGATGCGCGGAGGGCTTCGTCCGAAACAGCATGCTTGGTCGCGATCCCGAGCTCGGCGCCGGGATCGGCTTCGAGCACGAGCCAGGCCTCGTCTTTCCCGCGCTTGTAGCCCGCTTTGACCGCTGCCTCATCGCCAGGATGGACCTGGACCGAGAGGCGCTGCGATGTGAAGAGATATTTGACCAGCAGTGCGTCCTCGCCGCCGTCCTCCCGTTGGAACCAGACTTCGCCCAACGGCTCGCCGTCTCCGGTCTGTTCGAATGCTTCGGGCACGTCTGTGCGCCCCCAAGGCTTGGCTACGCGATGCTCTTTGAGACGGCTCAACATCATCGAGCACCTAGTCAGACACTCGGCACAGTTTCAACTATCGCTGAGGCTTTGGCGCCATGTGATCGTGAGCGTCGTCCGCTCCGGGCGGCTTGGGCGGCACGGTCTTCGGGACGTCGATCGGCTTGCCGGTTGCGGCTTCGTTGCCTTCCAACGCCGGGTGATGCTTCATCGCGTTGATCAATTCCTGCCGCTCCGCGTCGTCGCGGGCAACGTCGTTGGCGATAGACTTTTGTGGGGTGCAGGCTGCGAGTGCGGCCGCCAGCGCGAGAAGCGGCAGGCTCCCTGCTCTGGCGGCGGCTCCCGACAGGAACATCATTGCGGAAGGGGCACGAGCCGTGGGCTGGCGAGCCAGGTGAACCCAGCGTACTGCTTCATCTGCTTGCCGTTGCCGAGATTGCCACCAGAGCAATTGAGCATTTTATTGATGCAATTGTCCATCCACATGCTCATGACCGTATTGTCCCAGGCACCGAACCAGTCCGCGTGGAAGGTTGAGCCTGGAAGGGCCGGAGCCATGCCCGCCATGTTGTCGGACGAAAGGCTCCAAGTCACCGTTTTGCCGGAAACCCAGGTTCCGGACCGGTCAAGCGTGGAATCCACCGTGTACCACGCGCCGAGCGTAAACGTCGGGATGACGTACGGGTGCGTAGGGGGGCACTTCTTGTAGCCCCAGGTTCCGTAGCTCGCGTATGAGACGTGATCGCGGTGATTGGCGCTGTCCAGGTTCTTACCGTCCCAGCAGCTCGGAGCATCGATGATCGCGCCGATCTGAGCCCCGGCCGGACAATATCTCGCCGCGTCGACAATGCTATTGTAGTGGCCAGGAACGGCCCCCGCACCCTGACAGTTGAACCACAGCTCGCCCGTGGGCGACTGGCCCGTGAGCATGTCATGGCCGAAGATGAACTTCAGGCCGTTCGGCAGCGGGACGCAATTTCCCTCCGCCTGCGGATCGCCGCTAGACAGCGAACATTTCGGATCGGAGATCGGACGGCGCTTGTAATAGATCGACACGAAGTCCGGGCGGACGACGCCGCCGCGGCCGTTGAGCATCGCGGGCATCCAATATGCGGACCGGTTTAGCGGGGACATGCAGGTACTGTCGCCCGACGCGCGGAGCGATGAATAAGTCGAGTTCGCGTCCGCGGACGTGTTCCCGTAGAACTGGTGCAAATGGCTCTTGCCGGGCTGACCCGGATAGACGATCGGATCGTCGTAGCGCAGCTGACCGGCATTGCAGATGAAGCGGAATGCGCCGACCACGTCCGGAGCCGACGAACCGGGCACCGCCGCCGTGATCAGCTCGGAATTGACGTCAAAGTTGCTTGGGACGAGCGAGGCCTCGGTGTAAAAGCTGTTGGTTGTCGTGCCGGTCGGAGTAGGCGCGGTTGTGCTGACCGTGCCAGTCAGTCCGTGAGTGGTGGTCGTTGGCGTTGTGGCCGTCGTGCCGGTGTTCAGTCCACCATTGATTTGACGACCCGGCTTCTTGGCCGTGATCTTCAGCGGATCGAAGCGGCCGCCAGAAACCTCCGGTGCGACCATCGTCAGCGTCAGAAGCCCAGCAATTCCGAATGCCATGGCCTTGAAGGCCGAAAACTCACCACTCATCGGTTTGCCTCCCCAGACAAAGCAGGAGGCACCTTCGGGCTTGGCGAGTTAAAATAACGCTACTGCGTAGGAAACCATGACTTAACTGCGTTCGCTCAATTTACGAGCACCGAGGCCGTTAACAGTCGGGTGTGGTTCCGCCGGAGCGCAGATCATTCGACGGGAGCGCCTTGAGTTGCTTGTCGGTAGCTTCAGGACAAGCGGCATTCCCCTTCGATTTCCTCTTGGCTGGAGCGCTGCGCGTGGCCGTGTCGCCGTCGATGACCAACGTGCCCTGGAGACTGTCGGCGGCAAGCTGCGGCTTGGGCTCACCGTTGTTGATTAACTGGCCCGACGAGACTTGCAGCGGATCTGGTGGTGCGGATTCGGTTAGCAGGGGCCCCGAATTCTGCACCGCATCGAGTGCAACTTCGACCGTTGTGGGCAAGATTGGTATCGGTTCGACTCCCCCATAACGCTGCCGGAACGCGCCGCTGGCTCCCAGTCCGGCTTTCAGGCGGTAGAATATGTGGCGCCCAACCTGCACCGATTTGTCGAGGGAGTCCGCCCAATAGGGGAGGACGAAGTCGGCATGGTAGTGCGTTGAGTGTCCGACCGGCGCGAACACCTTGCCGCCCAAGGCCTGCTCGGCGATCTGGCGCGCTTGTTTCCACAACGACGGCACGGGCAACCGGGCGAGCGATCCGTCGCAGGTGAAGGTAAACTGGCAACCCGTCGTGCGCTCGGCACCCTGATAGACGACGCCGCACACGGTGGCGGGATAGGCCGGATGACGCATCCGGTTGAGAATAATCTGCGCCACGGCCCGCTCACCGTCCGCGCCCTCGCCCGCCGCCTCATAATAGACGGCCTGGGTCATGCATTCGATCGCTCGGTCCCGGCTTGCGGGATCGGTTTTAAGCACGAATGCCGCGGCGGGGGTGTCGGCCCGCCCCGAGAATTCACGCTTGGAGTTTTCGACGATTGCCTCTTCGGGCGTGATCGGACGCAACAGGTCAGGCGGCGGCAGCTGAAGCCGGACGGTGGATCCAGCGATCGAAACGGTCGTCGAGGACTTCTCGGGATTACCTTCAGTCGAATTCATCCGGCCGTACGCTAATATCGAGCCCGCGACGGCGACCGCGAATATGGCAAGGCCAGCGAAGACGATCGCCAATTGGCGCCGCCAGCGCATCTTTTGCCATTGCTTGGCGGCCTCGAACTTCACGCCGCGCTCCGCCGCCAGCGATAGGCGAGGACGAAGATGGCTGGACCCTCGACGAGGTAACGACGCCACAGCCGGCGCGGGTTCGAGAGCAAGCGGTGGGCCCATTCCAGCCCGAACCGCCGAAACAGCATCGGCGCGCGCTTCTGCCGGCCGGTCAAAAAATCGAGCGAAGCCCCGACGCAGAAGGCGAGGCCGGTGCTGCCCTCTAACTTTGCGGCTTCCGCGGCAATCAGTTCCTGCTGGGGCGCGCCGACGCAGATGAAGGTGAAGCGGGGGCGCTGGGCGGCGATGAACTCCGCCGCCGCACGCCGCGCGGCGCTGTTCCGAAGCAAACCCATGGGCGGTAAGTGCTGGACGAACTCGATACCGGGAAATTTTGATCGGAGTTGGCTAAGCATATCGGAATCGCCGCCGATGATGGCGATACGGTCGTCAAGAACAATGACCTTTTCGAACAGGATGTCGGTCAGGTCGCTGCCCGGGATGACCGGCAAGTCGATACCGCGCCACTTGGCGAGGCGGGCAAGCACCTTGCTGTCGCAAACACAGAAACCCGCGTCGCGATAGATGTCGGCAAGCTGCGGCACTTCGAAGCCTTTGCGGTGCAGGCGCACCAGATGGTCGACGTTCGGCGTAACAAGATAGGCGTACGGGCTTTCCGCACCGAAAGCCGCGATTCTCGAAATCAGGGCGTCGGCCGGCAGGACGTCGAACCCGACGTCCAGAAATTCCTGGCGATCAGTAGGCATCGCGGTCGAAGAAGACCGCCCGCACGGTCGAAAGCATGATGTACAAGTCGAGCCATGGCGACCAGTGGTCGATATATTCCTTGTCGAGCTCGACACGGCGCTTGGCCCGCTCAATCGTCCGGATTTCGCCGCGAAGGCCCTTCACCTGCGCGAGGCCGGTGATGCCCGGCCGGACGCGGTGGCGGCCTGCATATCCGCGCACCGCGTCCTGATAGTAGCGATCGCCGACCCTCATCTCGAGCGCGTGGGGGCGCGGGCCGACGAGCGACATGTCGCCGCGAATGACGTTTAGCAGTTGCGGCAATTCGTCGATGCTTAGCTTGCGCAGGACTTTGCCGACGGGCGTGATGCGAGGATCGTCCTTGGTCGTCGTTTCGCGGGCGCCGAGGTCGGATTGGTCGGCGAACATCGTTCGGAACTTGAGGACGTGGATGACCTCATTGTTGAAGCCCATGCGGGCTGCACGAAGAATATCGGACCGGGACTGGTCAGCCGGATTGCCAGCGCTGCAAGGCCCATGACGGGCGCAAGCAGGACGGCTGCAATGCCGCCAACCACCAGATCCTCGCCGCGTTTCACGAACTGATTGATGTCTCGGAAAGGCCGCTGCCACAGGTTGAGTACTGGCAGCGAGCCGAGAAGGTGGACCCGGTAGTCGGGCGCAAGCTCGATCGCCTCAGGTGGAATTAGCGAGACGTCCACCGAAACCTCGCTCAGACCCATCGACGATCTCGTGAAGGCGCTTGGGCGGAAGATTGGGGACGCTGATCAGGACCTGGTCCACTTCGCCGCGCCGGGCCATTTCGGCCAGTTCTTCATATCCGCCGATCAGCTTGAGGTCGTCGAGCGCTCCAACCTTTGGGCGGTCGTCGGCAACGCCAACGAAGCGGAGGTGCGGAAGGTCGAGCGCGCCTAGCAGGCGCCTGATCATCGTGACCGATTGCGGGTCTGCGCCGTAAAAGGCGACGCGCTGCTCGATCGATCCCCGCCGCGCCATGCGGGTCAACGTGACCCGGATCATCGGGCGCGACACGGCGAGGCAGGTCAGCAGCGAGACGAGATACAGCAGGCTGACGCCGCGCGAATAATTCTCGATCATCCCGAACTGCCAGACGAGCGCCGAGGCCAGAAGGCTGGCGACGGTGGCGTCGACGAGCGCGTCGCCTTCTTCATGCATAAGGTCGACGAGGGTTCGGCGATAGGCTCGCCGGGAAGAGCGGATTAGAAGGAAGCTTGCGGACAGATCGCAAAAGCGAAGACGTGAACCGAGTAAATCACTTCGTCGCCGACCAGCAAATTGTAGGCGATCAGCGCGATCGGGACGCTGAGCACGAGACAGGCGAGGTCGGTCAGCAGGATGATCGGGCCGACAATATTGGAGGTGAAGCGCATCGGCCGGCTGCCGGCGCCAGCAGTCGCCGCCTCCGCAGCCGGGTCGATTGGCTTCTTCGCCAGGAGTGCGTCGTCAGCAGGCGACATCAGATGAATTCTTTGACCAGTTCCGTGTCCTGCTGCTGGCGATACTCCGCATCGACGTGACCGACAGCGTCCGGGCCGTCGAATTTCGCAACATGTGCTCGCAACGCCTCGTAGAGGTCCCGATTGGCCGGAATCTGTGTGGAAGGCATCCCATAGTGTCCTGTCGAGCTGCCGGCGATCACCGGCAGCAGCATATGTACGCGCAAGCAAAAGACGATCGCCGAGCCGACTTCGGCAGTACGCTGACCAATCGTTGGGCGTCGCTAATGGCTGCCATTGCCTTACCCGTCCTTATTTCCAGGTTAATCCTGGCGCGAAGCGCATAAACGTGGTCCGCCTCCAGCTTGAGGATGGCGTCCAGCAATTGCTGGGCTTCGCTGGTGCGTCCGGTCTGCGCCAGCGCATCCGCGGCGATCGCGTTTGTGCTCGTGTTGGCAAGGGTGACGGGAGTGCGAGCACCTCCGCCGACGATTTCGAGGGCGTCCTGCGGACTGCCCACTTCATTGAAGTAGCCGGCATATGCGAGGAGTTGCTGTGGTCCGGCGTTCCGACTGAGCCGCCGCGCGGCATCCAGCGCCTGCGGTCCTTGCCAATGCTCCGCCCAGAGCCAGAGCACGGAATCGACCTGGTCCCCAGGCGCGTCGGGCTTGAGGAAGGGCTGCGCCGCTTGCATCGCCGCCGAATAGTTCTTCGACCGAAGATATGCGTCGACCGCGGCCAGTCCGGAATCGGTGTCCTTTGGATCGAGGCTAACGACGCGGCTGGCGGCCGACGCGACGCCCGGCCAGTCTTCGTAGCGTTCGTGGAGCGCCATCAACGCCTTGAGCGATCCAGCATCGTCCGGACGAACGGCAATCTGCTTTTCGAGAAGGTCCGACCGCCGCATCGTGATCGCCGCGCGCCACCATGATCCGGGCTTTCAGTAGCTTGGCGCCGGGTTCGTAGGGTAGCGTGACGAGCAAGGCGTCAGCCTGCTTGTCGGCTTCGTCGAGGCTTCCCCGTTTCAGGGCCGCATAACCAAAGGCAAGCTTCACTACTGGAGAGTCAGCGGCGATCAATTGAAGCTTCTTCGCATGATTCTCCGCCTGATCGACGTTGCCGGCAAGCAGTGACAGTTGCGTCATGCTGGCCAGAACCTGGACGTTCGACCGGTCTAGCTCATGCGCGCGGGTGAATGCGTAATAAGCGTCGCTGAACGAGTTGAGCTGAACTTGGAGCTTGCCCAGTTCTTCCCAATAGGCCGGCACGTCGTCCTGGGCTCGCCACGGTCGCCAGCAGCGCCCGGCGTGCGCCCACGAGGTCACCCGACGCAAAAGCGGCCTGATATTCGTTAAAGCTTTCGCGTGCCTGTGCTTCTGGCGACGTAGCAACCCGCGATGAGCAGGCAAAGCGCCGTGGCGGCAGAGCAACAAGCCGCAAAAAACGGGCTTCGTACCTTCATAATTTGTATATACTACTCTGCGAGTTATCGATTTGTAACCTAGCATGCTGAACGGCGGACCAGACCGCTTGAGTACTCGCGGATTGGCAGAAGGAGCCTTGGGGCGTGCGTAAAGCCTTTGTCGCATTGATTGTCGCTGTAGTGTTTCAGGCCGCTCTCGGTCCAGCCATCTGCTGCCCAAGTTCGGCGAGCGCCAGCAGTTACCACCGCCGGTCCGGCCTATCGGATCAACCCGGGCGACGACATCGAGATTATGGTCTGGGGCGACGATCGCCTCCAGCGGACCGTGCGCGTCCTGCCGGACGGCACCTTTGCTTTTCCGCTGGTTGGCCAGATCGTTGCAGCGGGCCAGCTTCCAGCCGACCTCGAACGCGTGATTTCCGCGGCGCTACAGCCGCAGTACCGCGGCGCCGTCCCGCAGGTCACGGTGAGCGTCAAAAACCCGAACGGGTACCAGTTTTCGATCGTCGGCAAGGTCAAGTCGCCGGGCACCTTCACGCCAGGCCGCTATGTCAATGCGCTCGAGGCGATCAGTATTGCGGGCGGACCGACCGAGTTCGCGTCGATCAACAACGTCTCCATCCTGCGCAAGTCCGGGCAACAGTTGCAGACGATCAGGGTTCGCCTGAGTGGGATTCTCAAGGGCGATACGCAGGGTCTCTCCGAAGCAGACATTCCGTTCATTCAGAGCGGAGATACATTGGTGGTGCCGTGATGAATCAATTCGCATGTCACTATCTTGCCGCGACGACCCTATCCTGGCTTTATGGTGTGCTGCCGGGCTTTGCCGCGCAGACCGCGCCGACGAGGATGAGCCCGCCGCTAGCGATACCTCCGTCCGCCGCTCGGTCAGCTACATCGATCTGACGGCGGGAGTTCGGATATTCGTCCAACCCGTTCCTCGGTCTTCTCGGACGCGACAGGACTCCGCTTTCGGGCGTCTCGGCATCCGCGGGGTTCATGCATGGACAGTGACGAGAGGGGCTCCACGACGCTGACGGGATTCGCCGAAGGGATCGACTTACTTCAACGAATACGAGCTAAAGAGCATTTTCTCGTTGACGGCGATACGCGGCACGAAGCCAGCGAAAAGGTCACGGTTTTTGCGATTGGCCGGGTCTCAGCGGGGATCTTTCCGGCCAGCTAAGCAACAGGTTCCTTTACGTGCCGCCCGTTCCGGATGTTCCGGACTGACCCTGCCGCCACCACCGGAGTCCGTTCAGGATCCTGACCTGTTTTCGTTCGCTGGCCGGCAGTACAGGCTTTTCGGCCAGGCCGGCGCCGCCATTCGCACCAGCGCTCGCTCGAACGTCAGATTTCTGGCGGCGCATCACGCGTCTGGTTTTCACGACATCCTGCTGAACGATTACACGACCGTTTTCGGGGACACGTCGCTACAATCGTTCCTTTCTGAACGGACGACCGTCGGCGCCAGTGTTCGGGTCGAACAGACCGAATACTCGATGTCTTCCAGGACAATTCGACGCTGATCAATCCGTGCTCACGATGAACACGCGGCTGAGCGAATTCTGGGACTTCGATGGCGGGATCGGCGTTGTTTTCTCGAGCTTCGATCGCGACCGGGACAAGTCTCACAATGTCGGCCTCTCCCTCAACGCAGGCCTCTGCCACAGTTCCGAGACCGAGCGCCTCTGCGGCCGGATCGCGCGGAACTCGCAGAGCCTTTCGCGCGGCGAGTTGGTGAACACGACGTCGGCGAACCTCGACTGGTACAAGAAGCTTGATGACAAGCAGACGCTTACAGCGTCGGCGGGTGTTTCGCGCTATGCCACAGAGATGCTGCTCACCGAGCGTTTCAGATCGCACTATCTGCGCGCAGCGGGAGCTACAGCCGGAAGATCAACGGCCGCCTGTCCGGCGGTGCCGACCTGAGCGTTCGCGCCTGCTGCGCGTCGAGGGTCCGGATCCTGATGCCGATCTCAACGGCTCGTTGTTCCTCCGCTACCGACTTGGAGACCTGGATTGATCGAACCTTCGACCATCGAACGCGCCGAAAGCGGCGGTGGCGGCGGCGGCTGGTTGATCAACCACATGCCCGCGATCTTTTGGCAGCGGCGCTGGTATGTCATCGTGCCGTTCGTCGTGCTGTCACTCGTCGGCGTCGTCGACGGCCTTCATGCTGCCGACCCTCTATCGGTCGTCGGCAACGCTGCTCGTGGAATCAGCAGGATCTTCCCGACCGAGATCGTCGAAGCGCCGGCGCACCGGCGAGTTCGAAAAGCGTATCGCCAAGATCCGCGAACAAGTGCTGAGCCGCGGCGATCTCATCAGCCTGATCGAGCAGAACGACCTCTACGCCTCGGAGCGCCGATCGAAGCCGATGTCCTATGTCGTTGACAAGATGCGCAAGGCGACGACCGTTGGTGCCCTCGCCGGCGATATCGGGCAGACGGGAACCAGCAAGGACAATACCATCGCCGTTCCGATGAGCTTCGACTATCCCGATCCGGGCAAAGGCCCAGACGGTGATGCAGGCTTATGCCACGCAGTTCCTGCGAATGGACAGCGAACGAGATCGAGGACCAGGCCAACCTGACCGTCGCTTCCTGCAGAACAGGCCGGAAGCTGCAGACTCAAATCCAGGCGATCGAGAGCCAGATCACTGCGCTCAAGACTAGCAACGGTTCGGTTCTTGCCGGCAGCGGTGCGTTCCGCAATTCATCGATACGGGAAGCTACACCGCGCAGATCACCAACCTCGAAAACGAGAATCGCCGGTTGGTTGCGCAGATGCGGAGCACCGGACTGATCCAGCCCCATCGCGGCAGGCGGAGGCTGCAGCTCGCCCAGGCCCTGAGGCCACGTTACAGCGACAATCATCCGGACGTGGTTCTGCGCGCGAGAGCGGTCGCGTGCTGCCAGGCGGACGCGGGCGAACGCCGGGGCTTCGACGTGCTCGGCCGTGCAGGAACAGATTCGCGCCAATAATGCAGCGATCGCTCAGCTGCGCGCGGCCCGCGAAGCACTGGTCAACCGCGCCAATGCGGCAGCAGCCGGACAGGCGCGGGCCCGCCATCATGGAGCGCGCGGCACAACTCGAAAGCCAGGCCAACGCACTTCGCGAGCAGTACAAGACCGTCGCCGGCAACCTGATGAAAGCGCAAGGCGGCGCGAGGCTAGCCAATGAGCAGCGCGCCGAACGCCTTTCGCTCGTCGAACCGCCGAACCTTCCCGATCAGCCCCAATGGCCCAACCGTCCGCTGATGATGGCGGGTGGCGCAGCAGCCGGCCTTGGTCTGGGTTTCCTGCTGGCCCTGCTGATCGAGCTGCTGAACCGGCCCATGCGGAGCCCGGCGCAAGTCCAGTCGATGGGACTGCCGGTATTGGGAGTGGTACCAATTCTTCAGACCTCGCAACGTAAAAAGCGCTTCAAGTGGTTCCGGAAGCGCGAGGCTCGCTTTGCATAATCCGTTTTCAGAGAATGCCGGAGTGTCGACCTTGAGCGCCTGAGCCTTCAACGACGCTGTCGGTCATCCCGATCCCGGGGCCCGAGGGTGCTGTCGAGATCGCCTGGGACGGCGAGATGGCAAGGTCGCGCGGCATGTTCGGTTTCGACAGCATGGATGCGCGCTCGCGGAGCTTCAACCTGATCCGGGCGCGTCTGCTGGAACTGAACCAGAAGCGGGGTTGGCGAATGATCGGCGTGGTCTCGGCGACGCCGAACGTCGGCAAGTCCTTCATCTCCGCTAACGTATCTGCATCGCTTAGCCGCGATCCTCGCTTTCGGACCTACGTGGTTGATCTGGATCTTCGTCGCGGCTCACTCAGCGACTTCTTCGGCCTCGCGCCAGAGATGGGGCTGAGAGATTATTTGCAGGAGACACCGGGCGTGGATGCACCCACGGTCTATCACCTGGAAGGCGAGCGGCTGCTGATCCTGCCGACGCTGGCCGGCCGGACCCACTCCGCAGAACTTCTAGCCGGAGCGCGCGCGCAAACGCTGCTTCGCTCAATGCGCGCGTCGGACGAGAAGAATCTCTTCATCGTCGATCTGCCACCGGTGTTCGCGAACGACGATGCCTCGACAGCGATGGGCCGCCTCGATGGCTACATCGTGGTCGCCGAGGAAGGCAAAACCAAGCAGCGCGAAATCCAGGATGCGGTCAGCCTGCTCGGCGAAGCTCGCCTCGCGGGTGTGATCCTCAACAAGTATCGCGGCGGTGTCGTCAGCGAAGGCTATGGCGTCGACGATTATTACGCCGCGGGATACGGTCAGGTCGAAGACAGCTCGAAGGGCTGAGCTTGCCTCCAGCCGCCCTTACTTGGGCGGTGAGAAATCCTTCCTTATATTCGATCTTGGCAGTCTGCCGGACGGTCTTCAGCCGGTCCTGCATGAGCTTCGCAGCCTGTTCGCGGCGCATTGCCGAGACCGCGAGCGGCTTCGCCTGTTCGCCGGTTACGGGAGCCGGCTCACGCGACGTGATGATGCTGGCCACCGCGAGATTTCCGACAGGGACGATGAACGGCTCGGTGCTGCCGGACGTCGCCAGTTGGCCGTAAAGGTTCTGCGGAATGAGCGCCGTGTCCAGGCGGTTCTTCTGCCGCACGAATGTGATGCCTGCTTCGGTGAGCACCTGGGCCACGCCGTCAAGCGTCTTGGTCGCGTCCAGCTTGGCCTTGACCGCGGGATCCGTCGGCATGGTGAAGCGAAGCTGGTCGAGGTTCCATTGCTCGCGATTGGCGAACATCTGCGGACGACCCGCTTCGATAGCGCTGAATTTCCTGATCCGAAGGCAATTGGGCCGTGTCGATCTGGCGCGACGCAAGCATGTTGATCAAAAGATCCTCGGTCGCTTTGCGCTGCCGGTTGAGGAACTCGGGCGACTTGTCGACGCCGTCCTTTCGCGCTTGCTGAGCAAGTAGCCGGCGATCGATCATCGCCTGCAGCACCCGCGATCGAACCACATTCTTGTCGACACCCTGCTGCTGGGCACTCGCGCCGGCGGCGGCCAGTTCAGCGTTGAGTTCGGCGGCGGTGATTTCCTCGCCGTTGACGATTGCGACCGTCTGACCTTCCGCCTTTTTGTCGCAGGCGGAAACCGTCAATGCTAATCCGATAGCGAGTAATATCGTCGAACGCACGTAAAGCCCCCAAGTATTTGAAAATCGTTCTGCAAGTGGTCATAGCATGGCAGATTTACCCATGCCACTGGCCATTGGGGGTGGAGGGGGGCGTATGGAAACTGCTTACGATTGGATCACCGTCGGTATCTTTGCCGGACTGGTCGTCTTGTTCATGCAACGCTCGACGTCGGATGAGGTGCAGCAGGAGAATGACTTCGCTGCTCTATTATCTTGGTGCCGGGCTTGGGTTGCGCGGTTGCCAACTACATCGGCAACAAGGGGATGCACATCATTGCTATCCCCGCTGATCATCGCGACTCTGGGATTCATCATCTATTTTCTCCGGCCGTTCAAATCCTGGCCGAAGAGCTAAGCGTCAGACGATAAAAACCCGGCGGGCCTGCGGCGAAAGCGAGCTCAGCATTGCAACGATGAACTCGTCTACCGAAGCCAGGGCGCGCGGCTTGTCGTTGCCGTAGGTCGACACGCGAACCATGATTGCATCGGGGATGATGCGTTTCAGATTATCCATGGCGACCGCAACGCGCTGCTCGCGCCAGCTCGATCGGCAGATGGTCGCCGATCCGGGTCCAGTAAATGAGCTGCTCGGTGCGCGCATTGCTGGTCGCCGACATGCTCAGGGTCGGGATTTCGCCGCTGGGCAATTTCACCATGTGCGGTTCGATCGCCGACAATTCATATCCGCCCGCCGTATAGCAAATCTCCGGCCGGTGAATTTGCAGGATACCGGTTTGCGTTGCGCTTTGGGCAACCAGGAGCATGATCGGCGGACCGCTGCCGTCCGAATAAACACGCGTCACCAGCTGGCTGTAGAGTGCCCGCGACATCTGGTCCTCGGGAGGGACGACTAGCCCGCTGCTCGAAACATAATGTCCAGCGACCGATTTTCTGCGGAAGGATGTCCTCCAGTTTGCTCTTGCCGAGATAGTCGATGCTCTTGTTGGGCAGCCGGGCTGCCGCGACGCCTGCGACCGATGCGAAGGCGAGGCCAAGTGCGAATTTTCGCCGCGTCAGCATTTGTCCCGGCTTTGCGTCTTCCTCGCTCAATTCGAACTCCCCACAGTCCGCAAGATGGAGGAGGCGGGTGAAGATGCTGTCGATGACGAAGACCGTTAACAAGCGCGACCGCGAACATCGTCAGGCCCGCGAAATCGTGCAGGAAGCCCTGCGCCGCGGATTCGCCCATGTAATAGGTGATGAGGATCAGCAGGATCACGCGGATGAAATTCGAGAAGACCGCGATCGGAATGACCGACAGCGCGATGACCGCAAATGCCAGCGACATTGCTACGGTGGCGGAGATATCCGTAAAACAGGCAGATCGCGCCGAGGCTGATGATTGAGTTCAGTCCGGCGCAAGCCGCCGCGACCAGAATCTCATATTGCGCGAGCTGGATCGTTACGCCGGAGCTCGCGATCGGATATCCCAGCGCATAGAGCAGGCTGACTGCCCATTGCGAGATGGCGATCTTGATCGGCTGGGTGATCGCCGCGACAACGGAATCGGGCGGCGGCAGAACGAGCGAAGATAGATCGAGCGGGAACCAAATTGATCGGATCAGTAGCGCCGCCGAACAACATGTAGGCGCCGACAATCAGAGCGCCGTACATGGCCAGCGCCTCGATCTCGAGAATGCCGGTGATCCTTGCCACCGCATAAATCGCAAGCAGAGGGACGAGCATCAGCGTCCAAGCGAGCAAATTGCCCGGTTTCCGTTCCGCCTTACTGGTCTTAAGTTCGCGCCAGAGGAGCCATGCCCCAGTCGCAAGAACGATTGGTCCGTGACCGCCCTGCTCGGTGGTCCAATTGAACCGCCCGACCTGGATCATCGTCGGAACGAGAATGATAGCGGCGCCAACCAGCAGCACCAGATCGGCGAGGCCGATCGAGCGTAAGATACTGGCTTGAGGTCGCGCTCTGGCTAAAAGCAAAAGGAAGTGCCCAATCTTTGCACAATCGTCTCTCCTCGATTGTGCCCAGGGAAAGGCTAAACCTAGTCTAAACATGCCGCAAGGTTTCTGGATTGCTGCCGAGAATGATTTTGGGACAGACTGAGTGACCGCAATCGTCGCGCTCCTGCTTGCGCCTTTTGCGCTGTTGACTGCGTTTTTCGCAGTTGAGGTGATCGTCGGTCTGCGATCCGGTCGGAGCGGGCCGCCCGAAGGGAAGAAGGCGTCTGTCGTCGTCGTCATTCCGGCGCACGATGAGGCAGCCGTGATCGGCGACACCGTTCGCGCTTTGCTCGACACCTTGCCAGATCTCGTTCGGCTTCTCGTCGTTGCTGACAATTGCGCAGACGAGACCGCATCGCTCGCTCGGGCTGCCGGCGCGGAGGTTATTGTGCGCACCGACCGCGACCAGCGCGGAAAAGGGTTCGCGCTCGCATTTGCTGCGAATCATTTGAAGGACGATGCGCCCGATGTTCTCGTGGTGCTCGACGCCGATTGCCGAATGGATCCCGCGAGCATCCGCGCACTTGCCGATGCGGCCGTCTCGGGACGGCCCGCGCAGGCGATCAATTTGCTGCGGCCCGATCGTGTAGCATCGCCGCTCGTACAGATTTCGACCTTCGCATTCATGCTCAAGAATCTGGTCCGCCAGCGCGGCCTCCAGCGGCTGGCCGGGCGGGTGCATTTGACCGGCACAGGAATGGCGATGCCGTTCAGGTTGTTCCAGGCGTCGCGCAAGGTTCGATCGAGCATTGTCGAAGACTTGGCGCTCGGCCTCGAACTGGCCGATGCGGGCCATGCTCCGATGTTGGTTCAGGAAGCAAGCGTCTGGAGCAGTGGCAGCACCGAAAAGGGGACGCTTACTCAACGTCGCAGGTGGGAAGGCGGCTTCATCGCAACTGCGCTTCGGCAGGGGCCGAAAGAGGTTTGGCACGGACTGACCCGTGCGAATTTGAGGGGCGTACTCGCCGGTCTTGATTTGATGGTACCCCCACTGGCCCTGTTCGCGTTTCTGAACGCTGCCGCGCTCGCAGTCGCGGCCTTGCTGACTTTCGTCCTGCACGCCGCTTGGTGGCCCGTCTTGGTTCAGATCGCGCTGCTTGCTCTCGCGCTTTTGGCGATATTCGCGGTGTGGCTTCGCGAAGGACGGGACTACATCTCGCTCGGTGTGCTGGTGCGCCTGCCAATGTACGTTTTGTGGAAACTGCCGATGTATTTCGGACTTGCCAGGCGCGGCGCGCCGGCGGAGTGGCTGCGAACCGGCCGCTAAAGGCTCCGGATCGCGACGAAGCTGGCGATCGCGATCGCCGCCAGCGCGAGGAATACCGCTTCCCGCAATCCGAACGAAAACTGTTTTTTGGACATCAGCCGCCAACCCGGTTGAATTGATCGGCCATCATGGCTGCCGATTTGCGGGCGTCGAACTCGTCCGCGACCTTTACCTTTCCGCGCTCGGAAACGGCGGCATAAAGCGGCTTGTCAGTGAGCAACCGTTCGATCTGATGTTCGAGTTCGTCCCAATTCGAGGGCGCAAAGAGCAGCCCGGTCTGTCCGTCCTCGACCAGTTCGGGAATGCCCGCTACCCGGCTTGCGACGACCGGGACGCCAAGCGCCATCGCCTCCATCAGAACGATCGGAAGACCTTCCATGAAGCTCGGCAAGACGAGCAGGTCGCTGCTAGCGATTTCGGAAAGCGTGTTTGCTTCCGGCAAGCGGCCGACAAAAGTGATCGCCGCCGCAATGCCAAGGTCCTTTGCTAGGGCTTCGAGGCCTTCGCGGTCGGGGCCGTCGCCGACCAGTCGAAGCTGCAGATTCGTGCGCTTGGCTACCAGCCCTGCGAACGCCCGAAGAAGGCCAGCCTGACCCTTCTCTGGTGATAAGCGTCCCACGCAGACGATGATATGCGGCTCCACCGCCTTCTTTTCGCGCGTCGGCATGCGGTCGAAGGGAAGACCGCAGTGCACGACGCTCATCTTGTCCCAGTGGGAGGAATCGACCAGCCGCATTCCCTGCGCTCGTCCGAACCAGGATACGCAAGCGACGAATTTGGCGTGCTCGATCTTCCTGCCGAGCAACAAGCCGGCGGGATAATCGGTTTCCGAGATGCCGTGCATCGTGAAGCTCCAGCCAATCCCGAGCAGGCGGGTGGCGAGCAGGCCGACGGTCGCGGCGGAATTCGCAAAATGATTGTGAAGGTGCGTCGTACCACGCCTTTTCAGCTCGCGGGCGAGCAGCACGCTTTCCGCAAAATGCGCAATCCCGAGCAGGAGGCCGCGTGCCCCGGGTGCGCGGTGGCTTACTGCAAGACCCAGCGTCGAGAAGTACGCGCCGGGTCTCGCAAATAGCGTGCCGAAATGCGCGTGGAGGAACGACCCGGCGGACTGTTTCAAGATGTAAAAGGTCCCGTCCGCTTCGGCGCGGTCTGTCTCGTCAATCGTCTCCGCCGCGGATGGCGGCCGGATGCTGTAGGTTTGGATGTCGCGGCCGAGCTTCCGCACTGCTTCGATCTCGCGGCGGATAAAGGTGTGCGACGATGCCGGATACTGGCTGGTTAGATAGGCGAGGCGACCTTCGCTCATTGCGGCACCGCCTTGTAATCGACCAACCGGTCAGCTTTCTTGCCCAGGAAAAAGCTAAGCGCGCCGATGGCCTCGGGAACCTTGGCGATGACGAGCAGCGCGGCTGACTGCCAGGCGTGCAGCGACAAACCGCGACGCGCGGCGATCCGCGCAATCTGCAACGCGAATGCTAGCGGAACAAGGAAAAGGATCCGCGAATCCTCGAAATAGAGCGACGCAAGCAGGACCAGGAGCGGAACCACGATCGTCCAGGTGAACGCGCTCCGAAGCTGGCTGCCGAACACCCGCTGCGGAAGCTGGCCGGTCGAGCTCCAAACCTCAGCAAAGCCAAAGCCGCCGCGGATCATCCGCTTCCACCATTGGCCGAAGTGCAGGATCTTCGCGTCATGCTCGGTCATCTTCGCATCGAGGCGCCAGATCTCCCATCCTGCAGCGCGCATCCGCGACGTCATTTCCGGCTCCTCGCCCGCTTTCAGATCGGACCGGAAACCGCCGACCTGCTCGAAGGCCGAAACGCGCACCAAGGCGTCTCCGCCGCTGTGATCGGCCTTGCCCACCGGTGTATCCCATTCCTCGTCGCACAGCCGGTTGTACATCGACGCATCCGGGAATCGTTCGAAGCGGCGGCCGCAAGCGACGGCGGCCTTCGGATTCGCTTCGAGAAACGAAACGGCCTTTTCGAGCCAACCCGGCGAGATGACGCAATCGCCGTCGATGAAATGGACGTACGCACAATTAGGAAAGCGCGACCGCACTTCGCTGAAGCCCACATTCCTGCCACGCGCGGCAGACAGCAGTGTCGATGAGTCCAGGACAATCGCGATCGCACCTAGCTCTCGCGCCAGAAGCACGCTTGCATCGGTTGACGCAGAATCAACGTAGACGACCTGCGGGGTCATCTCGAGAAGGGGCTGAAGAGAGTCGCGCAGCCGCTCGCCTTCATTCCGTCCGATGACTACAAATGCGACGTTCTCGACTGTCATTGCGCCCACATCTCCGGTCGGAGGAGTGGAAACAAGGCTTCGATCCCACCCGTCAATCCAACATAGGCGAGCGCTTCACGGAAGCTGAGCACCAGCAGGAGGAAGAGCATGGTCAACGCCAGATCGTCGCGCCCG
This sequence comes from uncultured Alphaproteobacteria bacterium, assembly GCA_963750315.1. Classification (GTDB taxonomy): domain Bacteria; phylum Pseudomonadota; class Alphaproteobacteria; order Sphingomonadales; family Sphingomonadaceae; genus Sphingomicrobium. The sequence continues at coordinate 50,719 of CAVVQF010000009.1, read as the reverse complement.
AATGCGAGATGCTTGGCCCGGCTTAGGAACCATAACACGATGTAGCGCACGACCTCGGCAACGTTGAGCACGACGATCGCCGCCATCAGCCCGAAATAGTGAAACGCGATCGGAATGCCGACGACGATCGTCAGAAGCTTCGCCCCGTTGGCGATCGCCGTGTAGGCCGGTTGCGACATTCCGAGCAGGACGGAGTCATCGATCTTGCAAAGGACCGCGACCCACACGCCAAGAAGAAGAAGCGGCAAGATTTCCGCGGCAACCTCGTAACGGGCATCGTACAGAAGGCGGATCACCAAGTCGGAGATCGCGACGAAACCAGCTAGCCCGACGGCTACCAGCAATATCATCGTCCGGCGCGAGCGGAGCAGTCGCCGGCGCACTTCGGACCCAGTCGTCTGCATCGAGGCAACGTGCGGGAACAGCACCATATTACCCGTCTTGTCGACGAGGGTGGTCAGCATGTCCGACATCGAGCGGGCGATCCCGTAAACGCCCAGCAGGGCGAGCGAGATCTGTTTGGCGAAGTAGAGCCGGTCGTAGTTCATCGCCAGGAAGTAGATGATCGACGACAGGAATATCCATTTGCCGAAGAAGATGATCTCGCGCGCGCTCGGCCGGTCGATCATGAACCGGTGGCGCACACCGGGGATCATGAGATAGCTTGCGATCAGGGTGGCGCCGTTGGTGATAACACTGCCAAGGACCAGCGCCCAGATCGTCGGCGTGATCAGCGCGAGGGAGACGTGGGCGCAAAGAGAAATGATCGCGACACCGACCTCCAGCGCGCTGATTCGGGCGACCGAGCCTTGCTTCTGAAGCAGTGCGCTGCTCGCCGACTGGAAGCCGGTGAACACGAACGTGAGGGCGATAACCGGCAGAATCGTCGCCAGCTCCGGCTTCTCGAAGAAGTGAGCGAAGAATCCTGAAAAAGCGAAGCAGAAGGCGCCCAGCACCAACCCGCGAATGGCCGCGATGGTCCAGGCGGTGTCGTAAAACTCCGGCGTGTGGCCTTCGCGATTGCTGACGATATTCTGGTTGATGCCGACGTCGGACAGCAACTCCACACCGGTCCGGATCGAATTGACGATCAGCATCAGGCCCAGCAGCGGGGGCGACAGCAGGCGGGCAAGAATGACGTTGTTCGCCAACCGCAGGATCTGGATCAGGCCGAACGCCATCGTCGTCCAGCTGAGCCGCACGATCATCTCGCGAGAGATCTTGCCGATCACTTTGACCGCCTCTTGGCAAGATTAGTCATGGACCGTTGGCGAATCGTCCGACTACACCGGCTCAAATGAGGATCCTCTTTGCCCTGGCCGGGTTGCATCGCATGGATAGAGGGGCGGAGGTCGCATTCATTGCCGTCGCTTTAGAGCTTGCACGCAAAGGCGACGAAGTCACCTTAATTGGCTCCGGACCGGAGCGCCCCGGTCGAGAGTACCGATACATCCGCGCGCCCAGTATCCCGCGCGAGCGTTTCGAACGATGGCCATCCCTGCCGATGTTCCGGAATGAAACGGGGTGGGAGGACGCCACTTTCGCGCCGGGGCTTTTGAGGGCTTACAGACCGGCGGACTACGACGTGACGTTGACCTGCGCCTATCCCTGGACGAGCTGGGCCTTACGGCGACCCACGGCCGGCGGCCGTCCGCCCCACGTCTTCGTTACGCAGAATGGAGATTGGCCGGCGTTTTCTGATGATGCGGAGTTCGGCTGGTTCGATTGCGAAGGGCTCGTATCCATCAATCCCGACTATTTCGAGCGCAACCGCGACAAATATCGGTCTGTGCTGATCCCGAACGGTGTCGATACAGAGAGATTCACGCCTGGTCGCGCGGAGCGGGAACGCTTCGGACTGCCGGCAACCGGCCGCGTCGTTCTGATGGTCAGTGCCTTCATCGCCAGCAAGAATGTGGGCAGGGCCGTTCATGCGGTCGCGAAGCTGCCGGACGTCACGTTGGTCGTCGCCGGCGACGGTCCTCTCCGCGATGAAGTCGCGCGGCTTGCGGCAGAGCAGATCCCGGGCCGATACAAGCAGCTGACGGTTCCTGCTGCCGAAATGCCATTGCTCTATCGGAGCGCCGACGCTTTTCTTCACCTTTCTCGCGATAAATCCTTCGGCAACGTGTTCGCCGAAGCCATGGCATGCGGGCTCCCTGTGGTCGCATACGATTTGCCTCGAACTCGCTGGATCCTGGGCGATCAGGGAACTTTGGCCGCTTCGGAAGAGGCCGACGAGCTTGCCCGTCAAATCGACCTTGCGATTTCCCAGCGCCATGCCCTGCAGCCCGGACTGGTCAAACGGGCGGAACAGTTCGACTGGTCGACGATCGCGGGACAGTATCGCGATTTTCTCGAGCAGGTCGTCGAGGAAAATTAGTGACTTATGTGCCAGAGTCCCACCTGTATAATGGATCTGCCGGACTGGCGGCGGAGGGGGCGTCGATGAAGGCGATTGTCAGGTGAAGTGGATCATTCTCGCCGGCCTGCTGGGGATGATCGGCCCGCTGGCGATGCTGTTGCGGTCACAGCCGAAATATCTGGTCCACAGCTGCTTCTTTATGGGCGTGCTGGTCTTCTTCCTCGACCCGTACTTCAATATCTCGCCGGTATCCTGGTCGTGGCCCGATGCGGTGAAAGGCTTCGAGGTCTCGATCCTCGACGCGATATCGATTGCGATTATCCTATCGACGCGCTCCGTCCGTTTCCCGATTGGCCTGAAGATCGGTCTCGGGCTCTACATACTGGCGTTAATCATTTCGAGCTTTTCGGCAGACCAGCTCATCCCGGCCGCATTTTATATCTGGCAGTTCATGCGGGCCTGCGTTGTCTGTGTGGCCGTAGCGCGCGCCACGGCCGTTTCGAAAGATGCGCCTTTTGCTCTTTTCGCCGGACTCGGCCTGGCTTTGGTCGTTGAGGCGATGCTCGCGACGAAGCAATATCTGGGCGGCGACCCGCAGCCGGGCGGCACGCTTGGTCACCGTAACATCCTTGGCCTGACGTCGCACTTCGTGGTCATGCCCGCCTTCGCGATGCTGCTGGCGGCGCGGCGAAATGCGCTCGATGCAATCGTTGTTTTCTTCGGCGCCCTAAGTGCCCTCGTCGGTGGCTCTCGCGCGACGATCGGCTTGCTCGCTATAGGCCTCATTATCACCACCATCCTATCGATGCGTCACAAGGTTACCGGACGCAAAAGCGCGATGGCCGGTGCAGCGGTGATCGGGCTGGTGCTCGCCGTCCCCGCGATGATGTGGGCCATCGACCGGCGTTCGGAAACCGCGCTCGCATCGAGCGATAACGAGCGGACGGCGATGAAGCGGGCGGCGCGAATGATCATCGCCGATCATCCGATGGGCCTTGGCGCGAACCAATATGTCGTGACCGCGAATGTCGGGGGCTATTCGGATCGCGCCGGCGTCGCCTGGAACTTCACGAGCCGGTCGGCGCCGGTGCACAACAGCTATTATCTGATCACTGCGGAATTGGGTTTCCTTGGTGTGGTCGGCCTCCTTGCGACCTTGTTGTCGATGATCGGCTTCGGCCTGAGCTCGATCCGTAAATTGATCCCCGACGAGAGATCGGATCTCTTCATCGGCTGCACGGCAGCGCTGATTCTAGTGACCGTGCACATCTCGTTCGAGTGGCTCTTCGTCACCGCAGTCATCCACTACCTCCTGGCAATGAACGTCGGCGCGATGGTCGGGATCGCTGCCGCATTACGCAAGCGCGCACCGTCGCCGGTCCGAAGGCCTGTGAGCACGGCGTCTCCGGCGCTGGCGTCTCATCCAGGCTAAACCGTGAGAGACGAACGCGCCCTCGATGCCGATGCAGTAGAGGTTGCGGCCGACCCGGCCCATGCCGCTCGGTCCAGCAAAAGGATTCCCATTCTCGATGGCTGGCGAGCAACGAGCATCCTTCTCGTTCTCGGCGCGCATCTGCTGCCGATCGGACCCAAGGTCCTTGGGCTGAACGAAACGGCCGGCGCCATGGGCATGGCGCTGTTCTTCACCTTGTCCGGCTTCCTGATCGTCCAGTTCCTCGCGGCCGGTGCGCCGCTCGGCAATTTCGTCATGAAGCGGTTGGCGAGGATAATTCCCTTGTCATGGGCCGCGATGCTGTTCCTGGTCCTGTGGCACCAATACGACCCCGTCACGGTCGCCAGGAACTTCCTGTTTGTAGCCAACCTGCCGCCCGTAAGCCTGATGATCGGCGGCGAGCATTTGTGGTCGCTATGCGTCGAGATGCAGTTCTATCTGACCGTGGCGACCATCTGCCTGATCCTGGGTCGGCGAGGCCTTTATCTCGTGCCGGTTCTTGCACTTGCCGTCACGGCGGCGAGGATTGTCTCAGGCGAGCACATCAGCATCGTCACTTGGCATCGGGTAGACGAGATTCTGGCTGGCGGGACGATCGCGCTCGCCTACATCGGTTGGCTCGGTGATCGCGTTGCGAATTTGCTCAGGCAGCTGCCCGTCTGGCCGTTTGCAGTCGCGCTGGCGGTCTGCAGCCATCCCGACGCGGGGGCACTGCAATATCTCCGTCCCTACGCTGCATCGATCCTAGTGGGCGCGTCGCTGACCGGCGCGCCGGCTTTCCTGAACCGTATCCTGGTGTCTAAGCCGATGGCTTACGTCGCCGAGGTCTCGTACGCCTTGTACGTGATCCACGGCGTGCTCTCGGCCACTTGGCTGGGTAGCGGCGAGCGGCTGGAGAAGTATCTGAAGAGACCGCTTCTGTTCGGTGCGACCTTCGCGCTCGCGCACCTTTCGACCTTCTATTTCGAGCAACCGATCACGCGACGAGTCAGGGACTTCGGGAAGCGCCGCCAGGCGGCACGACAGGTTACGAGTCCTTCTGGTCCCGGAGAACCATCTCGCCCTTCCTGATCACGATCTCGTCGATGTTCTCGAGGAATGGCTGGCCGAGAAGCGAAACGTCCGCGCCCTGAATCACGACCGCCTTCGTCTTTGCCTCGGCGATTGCGCCAAGCCTGATGCCGTCCAGCTCGACATATTGTCCGCGCACGATACCGGACGCGCCCTGGCCCAGCAGCTCGTATTTTGACGGGTCGACTTGAAGGCCGATCTTCCGCGCGTCGTCTTCGGTCAACGCGATTTCGCTCGCGCCGGTGTCAACGAGGAAGCGCACCGGATGCCCGTTCACTTCGGTGTCGGCGTAGAAATGACGGTCGGAGTTCCGCTCCAGCGTGACTTCCACCGCCCCAGCGGCCTTGTCAGCCGGCGCTGCGCTTTTGTTCAGTGGCCAGAACACGCCGAGCGTGGCTCCGCCCGCGATCGTCGCAACGAACAGGATGCGTTCGATCATCGCCTAGATCGGGCGCTGGCCGAGAACGTTGCCCGCCTGTGAATAGCGGCAAACGAGAAAGTCCTCGTCTTTGCCGCGTTCCACCGCGCAGCCAACGGCGCCGGTCTTGCCCCAGATCATCTGGGTATAGTGGCCGACGCTCTCGACATTGCCGGTGTTGCTGTTGTTGGGGAAGACGCCCGTACGGTAGTCGCGCTTCTCCGCGGCCCACAGGCCGATCATCGCTTCGGGCTGATAATAGCTTGCCGTGCCCGCCCAGAGGTTCTCGCCTTCAGGGCCGGACCACCACGGGCTGTCGGGCGAATGCTCGAACTTGCCGGTGCGGGCGAGGTAACGTGCCCAGTCGCGGGCCGAGCGGGCGAGGGTGGGGTCCCACGTCAGGGGAGCGGCGCCGATCGCATCACGTTCACGGTTCTGCGCTGCGAGCAGGCGCTCGTCCAGATTCTGCCGGGCGCCGACGCCGCTGATCAGCATCGGGCTGGCGGAAACCAGCGCAACAGCAGCAGCAATTCGGCGCAAACGCGAAGGAGACATGGAGCAACCTCAGTTGAACTCCCGCCTTTTCGCTCAGTGATGGTCACCAAACGGTTTACGCGCGGACAAATCCGCGGCGATTTTTTAGTATTCTCGAGGATTAGGACGCGAGCCGCGACGGCTCGGCGTGCGACACGATGACGACCTGGTCACCTTTGGACACTTGGTCGAACAGTTTGTGAGCGAATTCCACGGGAACGCCGATGCAGCCATGCGTTGCTGCGCCCCAGCGAACGTCGCTGCCATGGATCGAAACGCCGTCGTCAGTCAGGCGCAGCGTGTAGGGCATCGGCGCATCGCCGTAAGTCGCGGACTTGTGGTCCTTCATTTTGGCCAGGACGGGGAACACGCCGTCGGGCGTTTCCTTCTCCTCAGCGCCGTAGAGGACCACCGCGGTGCCAATCTCGTGGCCCGCGCGATAGACGGAAATCAGCTGCCGCTTGCAGGTCCACGCGAACCCAGACCGGCCCCTGCGGAACCTGCGTGTCGTTCCAGATGAAATCGCCGTAGTGCATGCGCTTGCGGACGTTGAGGACCGACTGGACGTCACGGTCAAGAGCGCCTTCGGCATGCGCCTGGAACATCTGGGCCTTGGTCAGGAAAATCCGGTCGCCGGCGCCCCACGCTAGGAAGCTCATCCTCGGCGGCGACGCTGGTTTGCTGACGGCCGGTCGACCACGCTCGTCGACCATGCGGCGGCGGCAGCCGTGGCCAATCCCGCAAAAGCGAGAGCGACCGCAATTCCCTGCTTCATGATTCTAGCCTTGAACGGCTGCCGTGAACGTCCGGCGACGACGACGGATCATCAGGCCGGTAATTCCGAAGCCGAGCAACATGCTGGCCCAGGTGGCGGGTTCAGGCACGACCGGTGGCGGCGGGTGATCGGGTGGATGATCCGGCGGGATTGCTCCGGCGGGGGGTTGCTCGGCGGCTCCTCTGGCGGAGGTGTTCCACCGCCACCGCCCGGAGGCGGTGCTTGGGGCGGAACGACGATGCCGCCACCTCCACCAGGAGGCGGCGGAACCAGCAACGGCCCAAGATTGGCAATTGCAGGCGCGAATTGCGCAGGCTCATCAAGCTTCGGCGGCGGAGGAGCGATTGCTTCGACGAACTCCTTCGGCGGTTCCGGCTTGGTGATCTTTCCGAGCGCGCGCTCCTTTGGCGCGGCGACCTTGCTCTGCTTGAGCTTGGTGAGTTCACCCTTGGTCCGATCGCCCGGCGAGCGGTCGGCCATCATGGCGAGGAAGCTCTTGGCCGACTCAAAGCCCGGGATCGACGACTTCCATGCCCATGAAGGCGGCGATTGAAAGGGGCGCAGCGAGGACGATTGCGAGAGCGCCAGCGCTCCCGAGATAAAGGCCTCGGCGCTTCGCTGCGGCCTTCTTCTCACGCCGAGCGCGACTGCTTGCACTCAAGCGGCGTAGAGAACGGCTCTGGGAACGTTGAGCGACCATCTAAATCCCTGAAAAATCCAGCCTGCCTCTCCCCAACGCGAGACGTACACGACTCCTGCAAACCATTAACTCAAAATTAAGGTTCCAAAGCAACCGAAGACTTTAATTTGTCCCGAAAAAGAACAGTATTGTGTCTATTCGGATCGGAAAAGCGCGCTGGACGGGAGCGTCGGGAGGGATATGCCTAATGAAATGACAATGACAGTTAATCCCGTAGTGCTCGCCGGCGGATCCGGAACCCGGCTCTGGCCGATATCCACGACGAGTCGGCCGAAGCATCTGCTCGAGATCGTGGGCACCGGGACTATGCTCGAGCAGACGCTCGATCGGGTATCGGATCCCGGCTTGTTCGGCCCTTCCGACGGTCGTCGGCGCCGCCGCCGAAGCGGATCAGGTCGCCAAATTGGCGCCCGCTGCCCGGCTGGTCCTGGAGCCCATCCCGCGAGGGTCCGCGGCGGCCGTCGCGCTAGCGGCCTGGGCAGCCGAGACGGACGATATCCTGCTCGTTCTCCCGAGCGACCACTTCATTGCTGACCCGCTCCGCTCTACGAAGCGATCGGGCAGGCGCGGCCGGCAGCCGAGGCCGGTTACTTGATCACGTTCGGAATAAAGCCCGACCGGCCGGAGACAGGCTTCGGCTACATCGTCGGTGGGCACCCTGTTGAACCTGGCGTGCTCCAGGCCGAGTCGTTCGTCGAGAAGCCTGCGAAAGAGGAGGCCGAGCGGCTCCTCTCAACAGGCAAGGCGTTCTGGAACTCGGGCATGTTTATGTTCAGGGCCGGTGCAATGCTCGCCGAGCTTGAGCGCCACGCTCCGGCAATCCATGCCGCGACACGAGAGGCGATGGTAAGCGCCGCGCGGAGCGGCAATGAGCTAACCCCGGAGCGAGCGGCGCTTGAGGGCTGCCCGAACACATCGATCGACTATGCGGTGATGGAGCATTCGGACCGGATCGCGGTAGTCCCGGTGGAGCTTGGCTGGTCTGACGTTGGTAGCTGGGCTTCGGTGTTCGATCTCGCGGTGAAGGATTCCAGCGGAAACGTCGTCGATGACAGGTCCTGCGCCATCGACAGTCACGGCTGCCTGATCAGGTCGACCGGGCCGCATGTCGTTACGGTCGGGGTCGAGGACCTGATCGTCGTCGCTACCGCCGAACATGTGCTGATCGTCCCCCGCGCCGACGCTCAACGCGTTCGTGAAGCTGCCGAATTGATGAAGCAGAAGTAAGCTGGCGGACTTGCACGCCGATTCATATCGCCTGTGATACAATTTCGGTTTGACGGTTCGCGGTAATTCCATGCTTAATCGGATGTTTACGTTACTCTTACGCCGTTCCTCCGTTTAACTGTTAAAAAGACCGACACGTCGCTCGGAAGCAATTCATTGCTTGTTGTGGCGGCCTGAACACGGTCAAGTCCGTTCATAAGTGTTAATAATTCAGACCCGGAGGGGGGTCATTTCCAGCTTGAAAACCAATTTGAAGACGCTTGCCGCGTCAATGATGCTGTTCGCCGTCCTGACGGGCTGCAAAGTGTCCGCCAAGGGCACGTCGGCTGCTGCGGCGGGACACGCGAACGAAAGCCCAACATCGCCAGCCTCGCCGACCGCGCCGGCAACTCCGCCGGCCACGACGCCTGCGCCAAGCCCGTCGTTGCTCGGCGAAGTGAACGTCAATTCAAACTTCGACCCGAATTCGGAGTTGGTCCCCGCATGGGGAACAGGAGCCATCCCAGCGTCTTCAAGCCCCGATGTCCTCGGTGCGTTCCGGTTTATCTGTAATGCCGGGCAAGTGCTTCGTGACGATCCGATCGTATACCCGGGTCAGCCCGGCAAGAGCCACCTGCACCAATTTTACGGCAACACCGGGGCGAACGCGTCGTCAACCTATAGCGAGCCTCCGTTCCGGCGGTCAGTCGACCTGCATGTCGCCGCTCAACCGGTCGGCCTACTGGATGCCGGCAATGCTCGACGGATCAAGGCAATGTGGTCCGTCCGGACTTCGTGTCGATCTACTACAAGCGCCGTCCGAAGTCGGACCCGAAGTGCAGCCTTTCCAGCGGCGATCCGCAGGCAGAAGGAAATTGCGTCAATCTGCCCAACGGTCTGAAATTTATCTTTGGTTACGACATGCTGACGGGCAAGGCTCCGACCGGCAAACTCTGAGTTCAATTGCCAGGGCTCGGGCTCGGTCCCCGGCAAATATCTTCGACCCTCCGGAGGCGACCGCCAATTGCCCCGCCGGCGCCCAGCTTGGTGCGATCATTGAAGCGCCCGATTGCTGGGACGGCAAGAACCTCGATAGCTCGAACCACCGCGATCACGTGTCCTACGGCAGCCTACGGGACCTGGGGCTACCTCAGGTGTCCCTCGACGCATCCCTACGTGATCCCGAGCTTCACGCTTGGTGCGTGGTTCACCGTCGACGCAAACGCTCGAACTGGCGCCTGTCGTCGGACGAGATGTTGCCGAACGCTCCCGCGGGGAACGACCTTCCACGCCGACTTCTTCATGGCCTGGGATCCGACAGGTGAAGGACATGTGGCACGCCAACTGCATCGACAAGAAGCTGACCTGCTCGGGCGGCGACCTTGGCAATGGTCTGCAGATGAAACAGTTCGCGAGCTTCAGCTGGACAGCCAGCTCCACGGCTGGTCCCGGTACCGTGATGCGGCTTCGTCTCCTTGCGCTCGCTGTCGGCCTCGCCTGGGCTGGAGCGGCGCAGGCCGACGTCATCGAGATTGGCGCAAACGGCAAGCTCAGGACACTGAGCGACGCGCCGGACGCGACCTGGACGTCGGACGACACGCAGCAGGCGACGGCCGCCGAACCGTCGCTGGCGGTCTTCCCGGACGGTGCCGTTACGGTCGTCGATGGACGCATTTCGGGCAATTACGCGCAGGCGCTTCAGGACATCGCCAGGGCCAATGATATCAGCCCGCATTTGCTCGAAGCATTGGTCTGGCAGGAGAGCCGCTGGAACCAGGCGGCGGTGTCTCGCGCCGGTGCCATCGGTTTGGCGCAATTGATGCCCGGAACGGCGCGCGACCTTGGCGTCGACCCCCGCGACCCGATACAGAAATCTCTCGGGGGGTGCACGTTACCTGCGCCAACAGTTGAACCGCTTCAACGGCGACGTTGAGAAGGCGCTTGCCGCCTACAACGCCGGCCCAGGGCGGGTAACTCTGGCGGGGGGAATTCCGTCAATTCCTGAAACACAGGCCTACGTCCGCGCGATCGTCGGACGGCTGGCTTCGAACACTGTCAAATGAGGACTACGCCAATGAAATCGATCAAACTGGCGGTCGCGACTTTCGCAGCAACCTCGCCGGCGGCGGCGCTGGCGCAGGCCAATCCGCAGGGCTCGGGCCCGATCGTCTCGGCGCTTAGCTGGCTGCAGGGCACGTTGCTTGGCAATGTCGCGACCTCGGTCGCCGTCATCGCCGTCGCGATGGTCGGCTTCATGATGCTGACCGGACGCCTCAACTGGCGCCTCGGCGCGACCGTGATCATCGGCTGCTTCATCCTGTTCGGATCGGCAGCGATCGTGTCCGGCATCCAGTCGACCGCCGCGGTCTCGGGCTAGCGGATAGTGCGCGCGCCGCTCTTTCGCGCCTTGACCCGTCCGCAAATGTTCGCGGGGGTCACCTTCAATTTCTTCGTGATCAATGCCGCCGTGACGACGGAGATCTTTCTCCTGACGCGGTCGTTCCTGGCGCTCCCCGCAGCGCTAGCAATTCATGCCGTCGGCTACTTCCTGTGTCTCAGGGAACCGCGGATTTTCGATCTTTGGCTGACCAAGGTCAGCCGTTGCCCCCGGGTGCGCAATTACAAGCGCTGGGGCTGCAACAGCTATTCGCCCTGAGGAGGCGCGTACAATGAAGTGGACCGGTGCAGCCCAGTGGATGAAGCGGGAAGCCAAGGCGGGGGACCGCCTTCCGTTCGACCGCCACATCGACGACGCCACGATCCGGCTTCGCGATGGCGCCGTGATGCGCACGTTGCACATTGGCGGAATGGAGTTCGAAACCCAGGACGCCGACCAGCTCGACCATGCCCAAGGCGTGCGCGAAGTTCTCCTTCGCAGCATCATCGACGCGCGGTTCGTGGTCTATCACCATGTCGTCCGCCGCCGGGTGACCGTCGCGTCTGGCGGTGAATTCGACTCCCCGTTCTGCGCGGCCGTCGGCAAGCAGTGGGACGAACGCCTCGCCGAGCGCCGCCTGTTCGTGAACGAGCAATTCCTGACTATCGTCCGCCGCCCAGCGCGCGGCAAGACGGGCTGGCCGGAGAAGCTGCAGCGGACGTTCAGCCGCCGGACCGAGGACGATCCTGCCGCAATTCGCGACCTTGAAGCTGCGACCGCGTCGCTTCTCGCGGGGCTCGGGACTTACGGGGCGCGCCTGCTGTCGACCTACAAGACCGATACTGGCGAACTTTCCGAGCCGCTCGAATTCTTGTCGAGCATCTACAATGGCGAGATGCGGCCGGTGACTTTGCCGGCCGATGGCAGCGACCTTGGTCATCACCTGCCGTACAAGCGCATCAGCTTTGGCCTCGACGCACTGGAGACTGCGGGCGCGGGCGGACGCAGCTTCGCCGCCATGCTGTCGATCAAGGAATATCCGGCCGAAACGCGCCCGGGCCTGATCGACAATATTCTTCGCCTGCCGTGCGAGCTGGTTCTGACCGAGACCTTTGCTCCGGCTGATCGCCAGATTGCTCGCGAGCGGATCGACCTCGCCCTTCGTCGCCAGAAGGCGAGTGAAGAAGAGAGCGGGACGGAGCGCCGTGAAATGCTTGCCGCACGCGATGCGCTGGGGGCAGGGCAGGCCGGCTTCGGCGATCATCATTTCAGCCTGATGGTTCGCGCCAGCGATCTGACCGAGCTCGATGCCGCGATGGCGACAGCCGCTGCAGGCATTGCCGACATCGGTGCGATTGCTGTCCGTGAGGACGTGAACCTGGAACCGCTGTTCTGGGGACAGTTCCCGGGGAACGAGCCCTACATCGTCCGGCGAGCCTTGATCTCGACCGCCAACGCGGCCGGCTTCATCTCGCTGCACGGCTTCCCGGTCGGCCAGCCATCGGACAACCACTGGGGCGACGCGGTCTCGGTACTCGAGACGACCAGCTCGACGCCGTATTTCTTCAACTTCCACGAGGGCGATCTCGGTCACTTTTCGATCATCGGCCCGTCCGGGTCGGGCAAGACCGTCGTGCTCAACTTCCTCGCCGCGCAGGCGCAGAAGTTCGAGCCGCGGACGATCTTCTTCGACAAGGATCGTGGTGCGGAAATTTTCTTGCGCGCGGCCGGCGGTCATTATTCAGTGCTTCGCCCGGGCGAGCCGACGGGGTTCAATCCGCTGCGGCTGCCGAACAACGCCGTCAACAAGGCGTTTCTTCGCGACTGGCTCGGCGTCCTTCTCAATGCCGAAGGGCCAGAGGAATTGGCAACCATTGCGTCTGCCGTGGATGCTTGCTTCGACCACGATCCCGCGTTCCGCAGGCTTCGTTATTTCCAGGAGTTGCTCGGCGGCAAGGCCCGGCCGGAGGCCGGTGATCTGGGCTCTCGCCTCGACCCGTGGGTCAACAATGGCGAGCACGCCTGGCTGTTCGACAATGACGAGGATCACCTCGACCTGACCGCCCGTATTGTCGGTTTCGACATGACCGCGCTTCTGGACAGCCCGAAGCTTCGCACGCCGGCGATGATGTACCTTTTCCACCGCATCGACGAGCGGCTCGACGGTTCGCCGACCGCCGTGCTGATCGACGAGGGCTGGAAGGCGCTCGACGATCCGGTCTTCGCCGCCCGCATCCGCGACTGGCTGAAGACGCTGCGTAAGCGGAACGCCATTGTCGGCTTCGCCACGCAGTCGGCGCGCGACGCGCTCGACAGCCGCATTTCGGCGGCCTTGGTCGAGCAGACCGCGACGATGATTTTCATGCCCAACCCGAAGGCGAAGGCGGAGGATTATTGTGCAGGATTCGGCCTTTCGGAGCATGAGCTGGAGCTGATCCGCTCGCTTCCGGCGCACAGCCGTTGTTTCCTGATCCGCCATGCCAATCATAGTGTCGTCGTTCGCCTCGACTTGTCGGGCATGCCGGAGCTGCTGATGGTCCTGTCGGGCCGTGAATCCACAGTCCGCCGTCTCGACGCGATCCGCGCGAACGTCGGTGACGATCCCGCGCATTGGTATCCGCTGCTGACCCGAGCGCCGTGGCCGGGCGGGCCCGATGCCGACGACGACATCCTGTTCATCGAGGCGGCCGAGTGAGTAGCTGCCCGACCTTCGACGGCGCCGGCCCGTCCGGCATCGCCGAGGCGCTGCGCGTCGTCGACTGCATGAGCGGCGAGGCGGCGTCGTTCGCCTTCGCGCGCCTGTTCGGGACCGATGCGTTGCTCGGCCAGGCGCTCACCGTCGCCTTGACGCTTTACATCGGCTTCTACGCCATCGGCCTGTTGACCGGCCGGACGTCGCTGTCGCTGACCAGCCTGACGCCGCGCATGATGACGCTGGGCATCGCCCTGACGTTTGCGACGTCGTGGGTCGCTTACCAGTCGGTCATCTGGAACTTGCTCGTCGGTGCGCCGGATCAGATCGCAAGCTTGCTGATCGGCACGCAAGGCAGCGCGACGTCGCTCTTCGCCGACCGCCTCGACGGGATTTTCGCCGTGGTTGCTCAGGCGGCCGCAGCGACCGAGGCTGCCAAGGCGGGGCTCACCGACAGTGGCTCCATCGCTTCGGGTCCAGACCTGTTGTGGCTGTCGGCATTGTTACTCTTGCTGGGCACGGTCGGGGTGCTGCTCGTCTCGCGAATTGCGCTGGCGGCGATGCTGGCGCTCGGGCCGATATTCATCATCTGCGGCCTATTCCAGGGCACGCGCGGCCTGTTCGAGGGATGGCTGAAAGCCGCCGTCCTGTTCGCGCTGACGCCGTTGCTCGCTGTGCTGATCGGCGGTGCGACGATCGCCTTGTTGTCCCCGATGCTGGACTCGCTTGCGCAGGCCGGAGGACAGGTGCCGCTTCGCCTGACCACGACATTGTTCCTCGCGGCTGCAGTCTACTGCGCGTTGATGATCGTCTGCCTGAAGATTGCGGCGACGATGGTTGCCGGCTGGCGGCTTCCCTTCAGCTCGAGCCGCGATAGCAAGGGATCGACTTCGACGGCGAACGCAGAAGGGCCGACGACCTCGCAAGCGCTCGCGCTTGAACCGGCGGTCGCGGCCACCGGAAGCAGCGACCCTCGCGTCCGCTCGATCATTAGCGCCGCTTCGGCCGGAACTGCCGGCTACGACCGCGCGCCAGCCCCAAACTACCCGCTCTATTCGAGCGGCAGCAGCGCTGAGGATTCATCTGCCATGCAGGCGGCGCCGGCCCCTCGGTCGGACCCCCGCCTCGGCAGTCTCAGCCGTCAATATCGCCCACGTACCATGCAGTTTCAGAGGACCCACTCATGACGAAAATCCCGGCCGCTTTCCTGGCTTTGGCGCTTTTCGCTGTTCCCGCTCACGCCGCCGACCCGCGGCTGCAAAGCGTCCACTATCAGCCGGACAAGGTGGTCAAGGTTCAGGGCCGTCTCGGCTTCCAGTCGATGATCGAGTTCGGTCAGGGCGAAGCGATCGAGAATGTCGCGGTCGGCGATAGCTCGGCCTGGCAAGTGACACCCAACAAGCGCGCGAACCTGCTGTTCTTGAAGCCGCTGGTTGGCAAGGCGCGGACGAACATGACGGTGGTCACCGACCAGCGGACCTATCTGTTCGATCTGAGCGTCGCCGGGGCGGGGACGACACCGCTGTACAACATGCGCTTTACCTATGGCGCGACGCCGCCTGCGCCGGTGGCAGCGGACCAGCCGCAGCAACAGCAGAAGATCGCTTACCCGACCTTGCTCGCCAACGCGTCGGCAAGCGCGCCCGCGATCGTTCATCCGAAGCTGAACTACGATTGGAAGGAGAAGGGCGACAAGCAGCTGATCCCGGCCCGCTACTACGATGATGGCCGCTCGCTGTACCTGCAGTGGAAGCCCGGCGTTGCGATGCCCGCGCTGTACGATCGTGACGAGCAGGGTCGAGAGGGACTGCTCAACTATCGCCTGCAGGGCAATTTCGTCGTCGTCGACGGCGTGCCCGAGACTCTCGTGATGCGCCTCGGCAAGGACACCGCAGTGCTGGTCAACAAGCATCCCCTGAAGCCCCTTCGGGTCGCGGAGCGCTAAGAATGAAGAACTCGCTCATCCTGCTCGAAAAGCAGCAGCAATCCGATCCCCGCATCGAGCTGGAGCCGGAGACGCTGGCCCTCGCCAAGCGCAACGCGTTCCCCTTGGTCGCCCAGCGCACGTCCAAAAAGGACGGCATGGGTCTTGCCGTCGGTGCGGCCGGTGCGCTGATGATTGGCGCCGTCACCTTCGCCGGCTTGTCGGGAAGTCGTGAAGCGACGTCTGCCACCAAGGCGCCGGTGGCGGCAACACTCCCGCCGCAGGTGAAGCCGGGTGCCCTCGTCATACCTCCCGAGGCGATGACGCAGGTCCAGCCCGGCGCCACTCCAGGCGCGGCACCGATGCCGGGCCAAGCCCCGATGATCGGCGGAGAGCCGGGTGCGCCGGTGCAAATCATGCCGGACCCCGTCCTTAATCGGAACGGTGCTCCGGCTCTAATCGTCGACACCGGCGGAGCCGCGGCGGCAGCGCCCGGCGTCGGCGGAGGCGGAGACGTCTTCGCGCCGACGAGCGGCGAAGTCGCCAAGGCGACGCGGATGAAAAACCCGGGCCACACCGTTTCGCAGGGCACCTTGATCCCGGCGGTGCTGGAAACGGCCATCAACAGCGATCTGCCCGGCTATGTCCGCGCGGTCGTCAGCAGCGACATCCGCAGCTTCGACGGTAGCCGCGTGCTCGTGCCAAGGTCCTCGCGCCTGATCGGCCAGTACAAGAGCGGCGTCGCAGGCGGACAAACCCGCGCCTACGTCATGTGGACGCGATTGATCCGTCCCGATGGCGTGTCCGTCGCTCTCGCGTCGCCGGCAGTGGACGAAAGCGGCCAGACCGGTCTCACCGGCAAGGTCGACGGCCACTTCATGAAGCGCTTCGGATCGTCGCTGCTGCTGTCGATCGTAGGCGGCGCTTCGACGCTGGCCACTGGCGGCGCCGGAGTGATCCTCTCCGGCGGACAGAACGCGGCATCGGTGGCGGCATCGCAGAACGGGCAGATCCCGCCGACGATCAAGGTTCGCCAAGGCCAGCCCATTCGCGTCTTCACCGCCAAGGATCTCGACTTCTCGACGGTGGCTGGATGAACCTGCCGGCTCCGGCGTCGGCGGATGTAGCGCATCTTGGCGTCTACCTTTCGGCCTATTTGGCGCCGTTCCAGCAATGGCTGGCGGACGAGAACGTCACCGAAATCCTCGTCAATCAGCCGGAAGAGGTCTGGACCGAAAGTGCAGGCGCGGCCGGCATGGCGCGGCACGACGCGCCGGGGATCGACGATGTCCTCCTCAGCAGGCTTGCGGCGCAGGTCGCGCGCTTCAGCCATCAGGGCGTAAGCCGCGAACGGCCATTGCTGTCGGCGACGCTGCCGACAGGCGAGCGTATACAGATCGTCAGCCCACCAGCGACACGCCGACACTTCGCCTTGTCAATTCGCCGCCACCGCCTGCTCGACGTTCCGCTCAACGCCTACGAGCGCGAGACCAAGGCCGACACGGCCAAGTCGTGGCACGACCGCGAAGAGGGCACCAGTGACATCGACTTCCTTCGCGAAGCCGTCCGCGGCGGTGCGACGATCCTGATTTCGGGTGGAACGTCGAGCGGCAAGACGACTTTCCTCAACGCATTGTTGCGTGAGATCCCGGAACAGGAGCGGATCATCCTCGTCGAGGACACCCCCGAAATCCGTCTCGGCGACCGCAATGGCGTCGGCTTGATCGCCGTAAAGGGCGAAACCGGCGAGGCGCGGGTAACTACCGATGATCTGCTTCAGGCGGCGCTTCGACTTCGTCCCGACCGCATCGTCCTTGGCGAGCTTCGCGGCGGCGAGGCGGTCAGCTTCCTTCGCGCGATCAACACCGGCCACCCCGGCTCATTCAGCACCATCCACGCCAATTCGCCGCAAGGCGCGCTGGAGCAACTCGCGCTAATGGTCATGCAAAGCGGGCTTGGCCTCTCCCGTTTCGATACGATCGCCTACGTCCGCTCGGTCGTAGACCTGATTGTCCAGCTCGACCGGCAAGGTGGACAGCGCGGGATCGCCGCGATCGAGCGCACGTCCGACATCTTCAAGCGCGAATTCGCCGTTTGAGCCGAAAGGCTGGATGCCCCGCGAGGATTCGAACCTCGATTGACGGAGTCAGAGTCCGTAGTCTTACCATTAGACGACAGGGCAATGCCGGCGAGCGGGCGGGATAGAAAGTGGGGTCTCGGCTGTCAACGCCGGAGGGCCGAACGACCCATGTGCTTGCCCTCCACCGCTTTTAAGGCTTTAATGCGAGCCAAGTCAGCCATCCGACTTTCGGGTGGTGCAGGATAGAAACGGTCGTTGTTCATGGCGCAGAATGTCGCCAGCGCACCGGCCCCGTCGCTGCGACAGGATTCGCGAGGGCACGGGCCGGCTACGGATAAACCGTCGGAGCGGCGGCTCCCTTGCTCTCGTCACACCTATGGCGCGGTCGATCTCGGCACGAATAACTGCCGTCTGCTGATTGCGCGACCGGTCGACAATGGTTTCACCGTCGTAGACGCCTTTTCCCGCATCGTCAGGCTGGGCGAAGGGCTTTCGATGACTGGCGAACTGTCGGCCGAGGCGATGGACCGGGCAGTCGGAGCTCTGTCGATCTGTGCCGAGAAGCTTCGTCGCCGCAATGTCTCGCTGGTCCGCTCCGTGGCGACCGAAGCATGCCGCCGCGCGGAGAATGGCGAGGCGTTCGTCGACCGCGTGCGTCGCGAGACCGGCATCGTTCTCGACATCATCGAACCGCAGGAAGAAGCACGGCTCGCCGTCCTCGGCTGCCACAAATTGCTGGAACCCGGTGACGGACCTGCGCTGATTTTCGACATTGGCGGCGGGTCGACCGAGCTCGTTCTGGTTGATCAGGAGGAGGGCATTCCGAAGATCCGCAGCTGGTGGAGTGCTCCGTGGGGCGTCGTTTCGCTGACCGAGAGCGAAGGCAAAGCCGCGCTCGAAGGTCCGCACCGGCGGCAAGCCTACAGCCGCATGCGTGAGCGCGCGCGCTATGCTTTCGCCAGCTTCGCTTCGACGTTGCCGAGCGATGAGGAGGGCATCCGACTGCTCGGCACCAGCGGCACGGTGACTACGCTCGCGAGTGTCCACCTTGCGCTTCCAGCATACGATCGCCGCGCTGTCGACGGGCTCCACGTGCCGGTCGATGCGATGCAGAAGATCAGCACGATGATCGCCGAGATGGATCACGACGAGCGCTCCGCTCTGCCCTGCATCGGCCGCGACCGCGCCGACCTCGTTGTCGCTGGCTGCGCGATCCTTGAGGCGATCGTCGAAATCTGGCCAGCCAAGAAATTAGGCATCGCCGACCGCGGCATCCGCGAAGGCATCTTGCGGTCGCTGATGGCGCGAGACGGCCACCTTCTGTGAAGCGGCTGAAGACCGCCAAGGGGCGGAAGCCGTCGTCCACACGCTGGCTCGAACGCCAATTGAACGACCCGTATGTGAAACGGGCGAAGGCGGAAAATTATCGCAGCCGCGCTGCTTACAAGCTGCTCGAGCTGGATGAAAAGTTCGGACTACTGAAAGGCACCAAGGCGGTCGTCGACCTCGGCATCGCGCCGGGCGGCTGGAGCCAAGTCGTCCGCCGCAAGGTGCCGCAGAGCAAGGTCGTCGGCATCGACCTATTGCCGACCGACCCTATCGACGGCGTGGAAATCCTGCAGATGGATTTCATGGACGAGGCGGCGCCCGATGAGTTGAAGGCTGCGCTCGGGAGCGAAGCGGACCTCGTACTTTCCGACATGGCGGCCAACACGGTCGGGCATCAGCAGACCGATCATTTGCGGACAATGGCGTTGGTGGAAGCGGGGTTACTGTTCGCAACAGAAGTGCTTCGGCCCGGCGGTGCTTATGTCGCAAAGGTGCTCGCGGGCGGCGCGGACAATCAGCTGGTTGCCGAGATGAAGCGTCACTTCACAACCGTGAAGCACGCCAAGCCGCCTGCGAGCCGCAAGGATTCCTCGGAGTGGTACGTTATCGCGCAGGGATTCAAGTGTACGGATTCAAAAGCGGGTACCTAAAGGCGGTGAATCCATTGAAGGTGAGGCGCCGCATTTCCGGGACCGTCGAACTGGATTCGAAGCAAAAAAGCGTGAACGCTCCGGCACTTACGACCGGAGGGGAATCCGTTGTCAGACACGCTTTCTTTGGCCCGCAAGGGTGCAACCCATTACGAGACGCTCGGCCTTTCGCCGACCGCGACTAACGACGAGATCGCCAAAGCCTTCGTTCGGCACATGAGCGCGGTGACGCCGCGGCCGGTGGCCGCGTTAGCTCAGCTTAGCGTGGCCTACGAAACGCTGCGCGATCCGGAGAAGCGGCGAGCTTATGACGCGTCGCTCAGACCTGCACCGATGCAGGGTTACACTTTCCAATGGAGCTCGACTCCGCCACCTGCGCAGGCGCTCGTTGATCGGCTGACCCAGCCGGTTGTGGATCGGCGTCCGACCGTCCCCGAACCGCCGATTCAGGCAGCGCGCAGCCCGCCAGAAGAAAGGCGTCCCGCGGTATCTGACATGCTTGTGATGGAGGATTATCCGGCTGCGCGGCAGTTGAAAGGCAAATACGATCAGACCGCAATCGACTGGAAAAAGGTGGCGACGGCTCTGGGTTGGCCGATCCTTGGTGTCGCGCTGATCGGAGGTATTGCGGGTTGGGCGGCAAACGACGGGCGAAAAGCGCCGCCAGATGCATTGACGATCACGCTGCCACAGTCCGAACAGGCGATGAAGCAGGCGGAGTCAGCCTTGATCATTCCACCGTCGATGGAGGAAGAAATTCCGGCGCCAGTGAAAAGGCGCGCGGCAGAAATGGCGACCATGCGTCCGAGGCAGTCGGTGGCCGTACGAGCAGATCCGCTCGCCCCGATGTCCGATGACCCTCAAACTGCAGCTGTCGCCGAGCAAGCTCCTGCCGCCGAAATCGCCTCGGCCAGCATGCCGATTTCGAATGCAACTATCGCCCAGACGATCGGCCGGATCGGTTACGACTGCGGCCAGGTTGCCTCAACGGCTCCGGTCGGCGATGGCGTGTTTAAGGTCACGTGCACGTCGGGCCATGCCTATCAGGCGAGGCCAGTCGGTGGGCGGTATCGGTTCAAGCGCTGGGCGCGCGGCTAGGCCAGCGGCCTCAGGCTTTCTTGCGCGCGTCCTCGACGGCTTTCTTCAGCGCATCGTAGCCGACCGCGCCGCTTAAAACGCGATCGCCGACCACGAACAGGGGCGTGCCGGTCGCGCCTAGCTGGCTGGCGAGCGAGAAGTTCTTCTTGAGCTCCGCCTCAATTGCCACGTCCTTCTCAGGGATCGGCGAGATGTTGGCGACTCGAGCCGCGACTGCATTGGTTTCGGGCGACGGACGGCCGGTGGCGTAAAGCGCATCGTGGAATTGCTGAAATTTGCCGTTCTTGGAGGCGGCTAGGGACAGCCGAGCAGAAACTACGCTGTCGGGGCCGAGGATCGGAAGCTCACGATACACGACGCGAAGATCCGGATTTTCCTTCAGCAATTGGTCGACGTGCGGGTTGCTAGCTTTGCAATAGGGGCAGGCGTAGTCGTAGAATTCGACGAGAACGACTGCCGGCTTATCGGCCCCCCTCCACGAAGACGCGAAGGGCGTTTCGATAATCGCGCGCGAGCTGGCGAGGGTCGGCGCATATTGCTGGTCGCGGAGCGCGTCGGCTGCCTCCACCAGGATTTTGGGGTCCTTCAGCATGCCCTGCCGAACGATCCGGCTACTCCAGAACTGAGGTGCTGCGAAGATCAGGACCGCCGCGGTCATTGCTGACCCGACAAGTCCCCCAACGATCGCCGATCCGATCGACGATCCCTTATTCCCTGTCACGGCCCTTTTTGTCCTTCTTCAGCTCCGTCCGCGACACCATGGCGATGTCCTGGGCACGAAGATAGTCCGGCGAACCGGCCGGAATCCCGCGCATAGCCATTTCGGCACTCGCGAGCGCGAGCTTCGAATTGCCCTCAAGATTGCTGCGCTCCGCGGTTGCAAGCGCGGCGCGTGGCGTATCGCCCTCGCTGTCGTAGATCATGCCGAGCTGGTACCAGGCAAACGGGTTCTCATTGTCGACGGCGATGGCGCTCTTCAGGATGCCTTTCGCTTCTTCCATGTTCTTCTGGTTCTCGGTCGAGATCAGAGCGTGTCCGAGCATCGACGCGATCAGCGGTGCCTTGCCCGACTTGTCTGTCGCTTCCCTCAAGGGCGCGATGGCGTCGGCGGGCCGGCCGAACTCCAGCATGATCTGGCCCTTCAATTCCAGGAAATATGGGTCGTGCGGAGCCGTCTTGAGCAAAGCGTCGGCCTCGGTCAGCGCTTTGTCCGGATAGGCGCCGAGGTGATAGGCGTAAGCGCGGGCGTAATGGGCGGGGACCGTCTGGTCTGTCTCCGGATATTTGCTGATTGCCTGCTTCGGATTGATGAAACCGACGAGCTTCGCCTTCACTCGCTGGAACCTTGCTTCGAGTTCCGGATCGGTCGGCTTGTTCCAGGCCGGATCCTTCTCGAACAAGTTGGTCAGCATCGCGATACGCTCGCCCGAAAGCGGGTGGGTGCGGTCGTAGCTGTCGGTCGCATAGACCGCGATGCGATATTCCTGGTTCTGCAGCTTCTTGAAGAAGTCGAGGCCGCCCTTGCCGCTGATGCCCGCCTTGTGAAGATAGCTCGCGCCAGCGAGATCGGCGCTGGTCTCCTGCGCACGGGTGAACGCAAGGAACTGCCCGAGCGCGGCTTGCTGGCCCATCATCATCAGGCCGAGGCCGGCATCGCCCGCGCCGGCCGCGATGGCGATCGCGCCAAGCACCATGGTCGCAAGCGTGATTCCGGTCGCTTCCTTCATGCCTTCGCCCATGCGGATGGCGTGACCGCCGGCAACATGGCCAAGCTCGTGGGCGATGACGAACTGAAGCTGGTTGACGTTGTCGGCGCGGGTGACGAGGCCTGAATTGACGTAGACGTTCTGGCTGCCCGCAACGAAGGCGTTGATCTCGTCGTCGTTGAGGAGGACGACCTTGACGCTCTTGTTGTCGAGGTTCGCCGCCTCGATCAAAGGCTTGGCGACGTCCTGGAATAGCGCTTCCGTCTCGGTATCGCGAAGGATCGACGGGCCATCGTCAGCCGCAGAGGCGGGCCTCGCGGTCGCAAGGCCCAACACCATGGCAAGCATCAGCATCCGCACGAAGCGGGAAAGCGACGAGCTCATGCTGCCGCCTTCCCATTCGCGGGCTGAACGCCCGATGAAAACTGCCGCTTCAGAAGTTTATCCGAAGGTGCGCTGCCACCAGCCGCTACGGGGCCTGCCGCCGGACTCATCGTCTGCTTCATCATTGTCGGCAGTCGGTGCGCCAGCTTCGGGTGCCGGGGCCGGCTCGTCTGCCTCAGCCTTTTTGGCGCGCGACTTGCGTGCCGGTTTGGCGGGCTTGGCCTCCGTGTCTTCCACGGGAGCGGGAGCAGGCTCAGCGACCGCTTCCTCGACGACCTCGTCCTTCTTGGGCTTGGCCTTCGCGCGGCTCTTGCGCGCCTTCGGCTGAGGCTCGGCCGGAGCTTCCACCTCGGCGATCGGCGGCTCGTCGGCGGTCGGCGTTTCGGCCATCGGCGAGCTCTCCGGAGACACTTCGGCTTCGTCGGTGCTCACGTCGCCCAGCGGTTCGGAACGCTTGCCGCGACGGCGGCGGCGCTTCTTGTCGCCGGCCGGTGCAGCTTCCTCGGTCGCAGCCTCTTCGGCGCGAGCGGGAGCTTCCGCGTTTTCGGCTGCGGCTTCGCCTTCGCCCTCGCCAGCCTCGTCCTGGCCTTCGCCATTTTCGCGGCGACCGCGTCCGCGGCCACCGCGGCGCCTGCGGCGGCGCCGGCGTCCCGGACCTTCTTCCGAACGGGAGGTGCCACGCTCTTCGCGCTCCTCCTCTTCTTCCTCTTCCTCGCCGGCTTCGTCGTCGAGCGCCTCAATCTCCTCGAGGTCTTCCTCGATCGGGGTCGGCTCGGGCCGGCGGACCGGCGCGGTCGGGCGAGGGCCCGAGCTCTCGACGCTCATGCGGGCGCCTTCGAAGCTTTCGTCGATGGCGACGTCGATCGACACGCCGTAGCGGGCTTCGATCTCGGCAAGCTCACCGCGCTTCTTGTTCAGCAGGTAAATCGCGGCTTCGCGTCCGGCGCGGAGCACGATCTTCTCGCCGCGGCCGCGAGCAGCCTCGTCTTCGATCATGCGGAGCGCGGAGAGGCCCGCCGAGGATGCCGTGCGCATCAGGCCAGTGCCTTCGCAATGCGCGCAGGGCTTGGTCGAGGCTTCGAGCACGCCGGTGCGCAGGCGCTGGCGGCTCATTTCCATCAGGCCGAAGCTGGAAATGCGACCAACCTGGATGCGAGCGCGGTCGTTCTTCAGCGCCTCCTTCATCGCCTTCTCGACCTTACGGACATGGCTGTTCTGTTCCATGTCGATGAAGTCGATGACGACGAGGCCGGCCATGTCGCGAAGGCGGAGCTGGCGGGCTATTTCATTCGCCGCTTCCAGGTTCGTCGCGAACGCCGTCTGCTCGATGTTGTGCTCGCGCGTCGACCGGCCGGAGTTGATGTCGATCGACACCAGGGCCTCGGTTGGATTGATGACCAGGTAGCCGCCCGACTTCAGCTGGACGACCGGCTGGTACATGGCCGACAGCTGGTCCTCGACGCCGTGGCGCTGGAACAGAGGCGTCGCCTCGGAATGAAGCTGAACGCGGCGCACGTGGCTCGGCATCAGCAGCTTCATGAAGCCGCGCGCCGCCTTGTAGCCGTCTTCACCCTCGACGATCACATCGCTGATGTCGCGGTGATAGAGGTCGCGGATCGCGCGCTTGATGAGATCGCTGTCGCGATAGATCAATGCGGGCGCGCTCGATCCAAGCGTACGCTCGCGGATCTCGTCCCACAGCCGGGCGAGATAGTCGAAGTCGCGCTTGATCTCGGTCTTGGTGCGCGAAAGTCCGGCGGTGCGGACGATCAGGCCCATGGTCCTGCGGCAGGTTGAGGTCCGACATGATCGACTTCAGCCGCTTCCGGTCCGCGCCGTTCGAAATCTTCCGGCTAATGCCGCCGCCGTGCGACGTGTTCGGCATCAGGACGCAATAGCGGCCGGCGAGGCTGAGATAGGTCGTGAGAGCCGCGCCCTTGTTGCCGCGCTCTTCCTTGACGACCTGGACGAGCAGCACCTGGCGGCGCTGGATAACGTCCTGGATCTTGTAGCGGCGACGCAGGTTCTGGCGCTTCTTGCGCAGTTCGTCGGCGGCGGACTCATCGACCGGCGAGCGGTTCGAGCCGGTGCCGGCTTCCTCATGGCTGGTCTCGGCATCCCCGTTGGCCTCTTCGGCCTCGGCTTCAAAGGGCTCGGGGTCATCGCGCTCGGCGTCATCCTCGTAATCGTCGTCCTCGGCGGCGCGCAGGCGCTCTTCCTCGGCGGCGTGCTCGGCCTCTTCGCGGAGCAAGGCTTCGCGGTCGGCCTTCGGGATCTGGTAATAGTCGGGGTGGATTTCGCTGAAGGCCAGGAAGCCGTGGCGGTTTCCGCCATAGTCGACGAACGCCGCTTGGAGCGACGGTTCGACCCGCGTGACCTTTGCTAGGTAGATGTTTCCTTTGAGCTGCTTGTGCTCAGCGGACTCGAAATCAAATTCCTCGATGCGGTTTCCGGTCGCGACTGCAACCCGGGTCTCCTCCGGGTGGCGCGCGTCGATTAGCATGCGCGTTGACATTGAAAATTCTCCGGGCGCGCGAGCCGCTCCGTAATGGGCGGGCGCGCGCAATTGAAAAAGCCATTCCAGTCGGGTGTCGGCCGACGGTCATGGTGTCCTGTTGGATTGTTGCCTCTGCTGCATGCACCATCCCGGAATTCGGTGCGGGAGACGCGACCTGCCGCTCATCATGGAGCAGGCAAGGGGCGTTTCTTGGCATCATGCAGCGTCAACCTGTGAAACCGCGTCCTTGTAAGGAGCGGCGCTTTGATCCTCTGCGGCCACTCGGCGCGTCGGATTAATTGCGGTTAGCATCCCCTGACGAGTGCCGCAACAGGCACAGAGGGTCGGGAACCGCGGGAATCCAGCAATAATTGCACGTTAACCATGTTGGCGTGATAGGATGACTTCATGGCACCAAGGTCGAAGCGGGCAAGAGCGGTTGCGGCCGTGACGATCAGCGTCGCCGGTCTTGCGCTCGCCGCCACCGCTTTCGGTGCAAATCAGCGGAAATCCGCGGCATCTGAGCCGGACGAGAACACCTTCGTCGGCGAAGCCCGCTCCGGCGCCGTCCGCGTCGAATTGGGGTCGGCGGTCGGCAACATCAAGCTTACCAAGGCGATGACCCCGGGCCGACCGATCGTCGTGCTCGATCCGGGCCACGGCGGTCGCGATCCCGGTGCGACGGGCGGAGCGAGCGCCGAAAAGGACCTGACCCTGGCCTTCGCGCGCGAGCTTCGCGACACCCTTGCCGAGCGCGGGCGCGTGCGGGTGGCGATGACCCGCGACGACGACCGCTACCTCACGCTCGACCAGCGCGCGGAGATCGCTCGCAAGCTGGGCGCCAGCGCCTATCTATCTTTGCACATCGATAGCGCGCCCAATCCGCTTGCCCGCGGTGCGACTGTCTACTCGCTGTCAGACGTTGCGTCCGACGCCGAGACAGCCCGTCTGGCGGACAAGGAGAATAGTGCCGGCGAGGGTCTTTCCAGCGAGCCCGACGGTTCCGTCCGCGGGATGCTCTCCGATCTCGCGCTGCGCGAGCAGATGAATGCGTCGGCGACGCTGGCAGAGCGCCTGGTCCGCAAATCGGCCGGTCGCTTCCTCCTCCGGCCCGAGCCGCACCGGTTCGCCGATTTCCGCGTGCTCCGTCACGCCGAAGTGCCGGCCGTCCTTTTCGAAGCAGGCTACATCAGCAACACCGATGACGAGGCCTTGCTGATGCAGCCCGAAAAGCGCGCGCAGATCGTCCTGGCTTTGGCGCAGGCCATCGAAGCCGACGTCGCTTCTCGCATCGTTCGGTGATGCTTTCCCTTTCGGCTCGCCGCCGGAGGCGCTAGAGGCAGCAGCCACATGCGCGTCGAACGTCTCAGCGTCCCCCACCTCCCGCTCCCGGATCTCGTCGCGTTCAATCAGCGCGTCCACGATCGCATCGACCCCTGGTTCGCAAGAAAATGGGTGCGCCGGCTCGGTATTCTGTTCCTCGTTGGGTTCGTGCTCTTCTCCGGCATGTGGCTCTATTTCGCGTCGACGCATCCCGACGTCCGAAACGCTTCTCGCCTATAAATCGGCGCTCCCCACGAATGTGCGCGGCTATGAGGGAAATCCGGTCCAGACCTTCGCGCGCGAGCGGCGGGTCAACCTCGATTATGACGAATATCCGCCGATGGTCGTTCATGCGTTCATCTCGGCCGAAGACAAGACCTTCTTTAGCCACGGCGGCATCGATTACCCCGGCCTGATCGGCGCCGTGTTCGATTTCACCACCAAGGCCGCGACCGGCGGCGGCCGAGCGCGAGGCGGCTCGACGATCACGCAACAGGTCGCGAAATATCTTCTTCAGGACAACAGCTACTCGATCGGCCGCAAGGCGCGTGAGGCGATTTTGGCTTTCCGGCTGGAATTGACGCTGAGCAAGGAGCAGATCCTCGAGCTCTACCTCAATTCCATTTTCCTCGGTCGCAACGCTTATGGCGTGCAGGCTTCCAGCCGCGCCTATTTCGACAAGGACGTCAACGAGCTGACGTTGCCGGAGGCGGCCTACCTCGCCGTGCTCCCGAAGGCGCCTTCCAACTACGACCCGGTGCGCGCGACCCAGAAGGCTCTCGACCGCCGCAATTACGTCCTGAGGGAGATGTTCCGGAATGGCTACATCACCGAAGACCAGTGGAAGACGGCTGCCGCGACGCCGCTTGGCACGATCCGCTACGGCAGCAACGAGAAGTTCCGGCAGCAGGGCGGCTACTTCATGGAAGAGGTCCGGCGGACCCTGCTGAAGAGCTTCGGCGAGAAGGCTGAAGATGGCCCGAACAGCGTTTATGCCGGCGGGCTGTGGGTCAGGACCTCCATGAATCCGGTCATGCAGGATGCCGCGGCCAATGCTCTTCGCGAGGGTCTGGCGCGTTTCGACGGCGGTCGCGGTTGGCGCGACACTGGGCAGAGCGTCAATCTCAGCGGCGACTGGGCCGGAGAACTCGATCGCGCTCCGGTCGGCACCGGCTTCGCCGACTGGAAGAAGGCGGTCGTCCTCTCCAAGGATAGCGCGCAGGCGTCCATTGGCTTCACCAACGGCCAGACCGGGTCACTGCCGCGCTCGGTTGCGGATATGCCGGTGCGCGGCGGAGGCGGGATCGCCTTCGACAATCTTCGCCCGGGCATGATCATCATCGTCAAGCAACTCGGCACCAGCAGCTACGCCCTGCGCTCCATTCCCGAAGTCGGGGGCGGATTCCTCGCCGAAGAGGTTCGCACGGGCCGCGTCCTCGCCATGCAGGGCGGCTTCGACGTCGTCGGTTCCAGCTACAATCGCGCGACGCAGGCGATGCGTCAGCCGGGGTCGGCCTTCAAGCCGATCGTCTACGAAGCCGCGCTTGAGAACGGACTGACACCGGCCTCGATCATTATGGACGCGCCGTTTTGCACCTCGCAGGGGCCGGGGCTTCCGCAGAAATGCTTCGTCAATTTCGACAGGCGCTACGCCGGACCGAAAACGATGCGGTGGGGTGTCGAACAGTCGCGCAACCTCATGACCGTGCGAGCCGCGTCGCAGACGGGAATGTCGAAGGTCACTGCAAACGCCAAGAAACTCGGTGTCGGCGATTTCCCGAATTATCTCTCGATTTCACTCGGCGCCGGCGAAACCACCGTTGCCCGGCTGGTGAACGCTTATGCGATTCTCGCCAACCAGGGCCGCGCGGTGAAGCCGACGATGATCGATTATGTCCAGGACCGCGAGGGCAAGGTCATTTACCGGACCGACAATCGCTGCGCGGTGATGGGCAATTGCAATGCAGCCGAGTGGGACGGAAAGGCGATGCCGCGCCCGCCGTCGCGCGACCGGCAAATCCTCGAGCCGATGGCCGCGTTCCAGATGGTGCATATCATGGAAGGCGTGGTCGAGCGCGGTACCGCTACCGTCCTTCGCGACCTCAACCGGCCGATGTTCGGCAAGACCGGAACGACGTCGGGCCCGACCAATGTCTGGTTCGTCGGCGGAACGCCGGACGTCGTCGGTGGCGTCTACCTCGGCTACGACCAGCCGCGCCCGATGGGCCTATGGCGCACAGGGCGGACGCATCGCCGCACCGATCTTCAAGCAATTCGCCGAGGTCGCTTTCAAGGACATGCCGAAGGTGCCATTCGTCGCGCCAAATGGAATTCGCTGGGTGCGGGTCGATCGAGCGACCGGGCGCCGGGTGTTCGGCTCCTTCCCGGTCCAGGAGGATCCCAAGTCGGCGGTCATCTGGGAAGCCTTCCAGCCGCAGACCGAGCCGCGCCGCTTCCGCCGGTCGCACGGCCCCGGCGTCGACGGGCAGGAGGATGCTACGGACCCGAATAATCCCGATCAGATCGCCGGCGCGGAGCAGCGCCCGCAAGTGGTAAGGGCGCAGTCGCGGAGGCCGCGACCGCCGCAACCTGCGGAGGCGGCCTTGCAAAATCAGGCTACCTTCAACTAGCTCGCGTTCAACTCACGCGATTTAGAACGAAAGCAATTCATCATGCGCGCCGAAGCGCAGGCTCATGCCGACCAGATCAATGCCGCACTCGCGCTGCTGCGTCGGTTCCTCGATTGGGACCGGGCGCTGAAGCGTCTCGACGAGCTCAACGCAAAGGTCGAAGACTCGTCGCTGTGGGATGATCCCAAGGCCGCGCAGGAGGTCATGCGCGAGCGACGAAGGCTGGAAGAGGCGATCAATGCCACCCGGTCCATCGAGCGGGAGCTGGCCGATACGTCCGAGCTTCTGGAGCTCGCCGAATTAGAGGGCGATGCCGCTTTGGCCGACGACGCCGTCCGCAGCCTCGGCGAACTCGCCGACCGCGCCGAGCGCGACAAGGTCGCCGCGCTTCTGGCGGGCGAGGCGGACGCCAACAGCAGCTACGTCGAGGTCAATGCCGGCGCCGGCGGCACCGAGAGCCAGGACTGGGCCGAGATGCTGTTGCGCATGTACACGCGCTGGGGCGAGCGGCACGGCTTCAAGGTCGAGATGATCGACCATCATTCGGGCGAGCAGGCCGGCATCAAGTCGGCGACCATTCTCGTTAAAGGCGAGAACGCCTACGGCAACCTCAAGGTCGAAAGCGGCGTGCACCGGCTGGTCCGCATTAGCCCGTACGATTTCAACGCCCGCCGTCACACCAGCTTTTCGAGCGTCTGGGTCTATCCGGAAGTCGACGACGACATTGCGATCGAGGTCGAGGACAAGGACCTGCGGATCGACACCTACCGCGCGTCAGGTGCGGGCGGGCAGCACGTCAACACGACCGACAGCGCGGTCCGCATTACCCATATCCCGACCGGCATCGTCGTCGCCTGTCAGAACGAGCGATCTCAGCACAAGAACCGCGCCTCGGCGATGAAGCAGCTCAAGGCACGCCTTTACGAAGCCGAGCTTCAGAAGCGAGAGGCTGAGGCCAGCGCCGCCAACGCGTCGAAGACCGACATCGGATGGGGCCACCAGATCCGCAGCTATGTGCTGCAGCCGTATCAGCTAGTGAAGGACCTGCGCACGGGCATGACGTCGACCGCGCCGAGCGATGTTCTCGACGGCGACCTCGATCGATTCATGGCTGCAGCCCTGTCGCAGCGGGTGACCGGCGAACGCGTCGAGGTCGAGGATGTCGAGTAGGGCGCTCGCCGCCCTGCTTATGCTTTCTGCCGTTGCCGCCTGCCGTCAGGCGCCGCAGGAACCCCAATTTCCGAAGGCGGATCGCCCGGTCGCACCGATCGTCGACGATTTCTTCTCGACCGAAGACGTCCGCGACCGGCTCGGCGAAGCGGAGCAGGTCATTCGGCTTGCGGGTGTGGCGGAGGGAATGTCGGTCGCCGACATTGGCGCCGGCGAGGGCTATTACACGGTTCGCCTCGCCCCAGTCGTGGGTAAGCGGGGTCGCGTGCTGGCCGAAGACATCATGCCCGATACCGAGGAGCGGCTGATCCAGCGGATTTATCGCGAGAGTCTCGACAATGTCGCCGTGAAGCTTGGCGAGCCGGACGATCCGAAACTACCGCCGCGCTCATTCGACCGCATCTTCATGGTCCACATGTATCACGAGGTGGAATTGCCCTACGCGTTCCTGTGGCACATGCGGGACGGCCTGAAGCCTGACGGCCAGGTGATAGTGGTCGATGCCGATCGCCCGACGAAGCGGCACGGCACGCCACCAAAACTGCTCCAGTGCGAATTCGCGGCGCTCGGCCTGAAGCTCGTGACCTACCAGCGGATCGAGGAAGACGAGGCTTACTTCGCGGCCTTCCGCATCGCCGGGCCCCGGCCGGCGCCGGAACAGATCAAGCCCTGCAAGGCTTGACGTCGCTCGGCAAGTCTGCCGCGACCTAGAGAAGCCCAAGGCCGCGGAAGCTTGCCCAACTCTCCCCGGCGAAGACGAAGTGATCGGCCACGGCGCAATCGAGGCAATTCGCGATCGTCGCGAGCCTCCGGGTCGCCAGGCAATCTGCCAAGCTCGGCCGCGGGTCCCCGCTCGGATGGTTGTGCGCGAGCATTATGGCTGCGCTTCCAAGGACCGCTGCGTCACTGATGATCGCCCGGATCGGAAGGCCGACATCGGAGATGTCGCCATCATGCCGGGACAGGTGCACGCAATTGGCCTGGTCATCGACATGCGCAACCCACAGGCACTCTCGAGCGGGATCGGACTCGGCAAAACAGCTCGCGAAGAAGTCGCGTGCCGCTTCGAGCCCGTCCAGCTTGAGAGGCTGTGCGGCACGCTGATAGCGCATCCAATCCAGCTATGCGGGTCGGCGACCCAGTTCGACTCCAACCGGCTCCCTGTCGGACGTGACTTTATCCACAACGGATGAAGTTCGCGGGCTTGGAGTGTCGGCGGAGCCGCACTAACCTTGGATCATGCGCCAGTATCTCGACCTTATGCAGCGAATCCTCGACGAGGGCGTCGAGCAGCAGGATCGCACCGGAACAGGAACGCTTTCCCATTTCGGCGCGCAGCTCCGCTTCGACCTGCGCGACGGCTTCCCGCTCCTGACGACCAAGAAGCTCCACCTGCGATCGATCATCGTCGAGCTTTTGTGGTTCCTGCGAGGCGACACCAACATTCGCTGGCTGCAGGAGCGCAAGGTCAGCATCTGGAACGAATGGGCGGACGAGGAAGGTGATCTCGGTCCCGTTTACGGCAAGCAGTGGCGGCACTGGGAGACTAGCGACGGTCGCGAGATCGACCAGATCAGCAATCTCGTCGAGCTGATCAAGCGCGATCCCTCGTCGCGCCGGCAGATCGTCACCGCCTGGAACCCCGGCGAAATCGATCGGATGGCACTGGCGCCTTGCCATTGCCTGTTCCAGACGCACGTCGCGGGTGGCAGGCTCAATCTTCAGCTCTATCAACGCAGCGCCGACTTCTTCCTGGGCGTCCCGTTCAATATCGCAAGCTATGCGCTGCTGACCCACATGCTGGCGCGCGAGACCGGGCACGAGCCGGGCGTATTCGTTTGGACCGGCGGGGACGTGCATCTCTATTCGAACCACCTCGAACAGGCGCGCCTCCAGCTCGAGCGCGAGCCGCGCAAGCTTCCGCAGCTCATCTTAAAGGACCGGGGCCAGTCCATTTTTGATTACGAACCGGAGGATTTTGCGTTCGAAGCCTATGAGCCGCACCCACACATTTCGGCGCCTGTCGCTGTCTAAAGCCCGTTCGCCGCACTCTTACGAGAAAATTGCGGAGCCGGAATGGAGCAGTTCCGGAACAAGCGCGTTACAGCGCCATCAAACTAGGAGTTTTGTATGGTCCAGAAAATCTTGACGGCGGCGCTTCTCACGGCGGCGCTTGCCACCGCGGCCTGCAACACGGTGCGTGGTGCGGCTCGCGACGTCAATTCGGTTGCCAATTGCACCGAGAACACCATCAACGGCGGCGGCTGCTAAGAAGCGCGCGTAAAACGCGAAGCTTGCAGTCACGAAAATGCCTCGCTGGCGATCACGCCGGCGGGGCATTTTTCATATGCCTCGATGGTTCACCATTCATGTTGGAGTCAGTCGAAAACGGCAGTAATTAAGCTAGTGTCGTTTCGGCGACGCAATGGAGGGTGGACATGAAAACGAAGTTGGTAACTGCGGCTCTGATCGGAGCCTGCCTGGCTCTCGCAGCCTGCAACACGGTTCGCGGAGCAGCAGCCGACGTGGGGTCGGCAGCAAACTGCACGCAGAACTCGATGCACGGCGGCCGCTGCTAGTCAGCTACTGAGTCTGAACCAAAAAGCCCCGCCGGCTTGCGCTGGCGGGGCTTTCTTCTTGCCTTTGGAAGCTAGCGACTACTCGGTGAGATAGTCGCCGGCGTCCGCATCGGTACCGTGGCCGCTCGGAACGACTTCCGAAAGCGGGTCCGGCCCGGTTCCGGCAGTGTCGTCACGAACCGACCGGGCATTTTCGGCGGCACGCAGTTCATCGGCCGAGTCCGGAGCGATCAGCGCTTCCTGCATGCGACGGTGGGTCGCACGAAGAGCCGCGTCACGGCTGGTTGCCGCAACCCGAAGCTCCTTCATCGCCGAGCCGGTACCGGCCGGGATCAGGCGTCCTACGATCACGTTCTCCTTGAGACCCGTGAGCGTGTCGACCTTGCCCTGAACGGCGGCCTCGGTGAGGACGCGGGTGGTCTCCTGGAACGACGCGGCGGAAATGAAGCTGCGGGTCTGCAGGCTCGCCTTGGTGATGCCAAGGAGGACCGGCTTGCCTTCAGCCTTCTTCTTCTTCTTTTCGAGACGCGAGTTGATCTCGTCCATTTCCTCGCGATCGACCTGCTCGCCGGCCAGCAGCGTAGTGTCGCCACCGTCGGTGATCTCGACCTTCTGCAGCATCTGGCGAACGATCACTTCGATGTGCTTGTCGTTGATCTTCACGCCCTGCAGTCGATAGACTTCCTGGATCTCGCTCACGAGATACTCCGCGAGCGCCTCGACACCCATGACTTCGAGGATGTCGTGCGGATCCGGCGAGCCCTGAACGAGGCTGTCGCCCCGCTTCACGTAATCGCCTTCCTGAACGTCGATGACGCGCGACTTGGAGATGCTCTCCTCGACCTGCTCGCCACCATCCTCCGGGATGATCGCAATCTTGCGCTTCGCCTTATAGTCCTTGAGGAACTGCACACGGCCCGAAACCTTGGCGATGATCGCCTTGTCCTTCGGTGTGCGGGCCTCGAACAGCTCGGCGACGCGCGGCAGACCACCGGTGATGTCACGAGTACGTGCGGCTTCACGCGGCAGGCGGGCAAGCACTTCGCCGGCCTCGACCTTCTGCCCATCCTCGATGGCGACGATTGCGCCAGCAGCTAGGCGATAGACGCCCGCTTCCTCGGCCTTGCCGCCCGTGAGGGTCAGGCGCGGCTGAAGCGAGTCCTTCTTCGACTTCGCCATGTCTTCGGTCACGACGCGCTGGGCGATACCGGTCGACTCGTCGATCTGCTCGGTCATCGTCCGGCCTTCCAGGAGATCCTGGTACTTAACCGTGCCGGCACGCTCGGTGATGACGGGGCTGAACGACGGGTCCCACTCGGCGACGCGATCGCCCTTGCTGACGATGTGTCCGCTCTCGCAGAGCAGGTGCGCGCCGTAAGGGACGCGGTGGGTCGACAGTTCGCGGCCGTCCATGTCGAGGATCGCGATTTCGCCCGAGCGCGACAGCGAGATGTGCCGGCCACGAGGGTCGGTGATCGTCGGCATGTCCCTAAGCTCGATCGTGCCGTCGACCGGCGCTTCGAGGTTCGACTGCTCGTTGAGCTGCGCCGCGCCGCCGATGTGGAAGGTCCGCATCGTCAGCTGCGTGCCCGGCTCACCGATCGACTGCGCGGCAATGACGCCGACAGCCTCACCGATGTTCACCGGCGTACCGCGAGCAAGGTCGCGGCCGTAGCATTTGCCGCAGACGCCCTGCTTCGACGCGCAGACCAGCGGAGAGCGGATCTTCACGCCTTGAAGGCCGATTGCCTCGATCTGGGCGACCATGGCTTCGTCGAGAAGCGCACCCTCGGCGATGACGACCTCACCGGTCTTCGCATCGACGATATCCTCGGCCGTGGTGCGACCCAGGACGCGCTCGCCGAGCGACGCGATGGTGGCGCCGCCCTGCACGATCGCGCGCATTTCCAGAGCGCGGTCGGTCCCGCAATCATTCTCGATGATGACGGCATCCTGCGACACGTCGACAAGGCGGCGGGTCAGGTAACCCGAGTTTGCCGTCTTGAGCGCCGTGTCGGCGAGACCCTTGCGGGCGCCGTGGGTCGAGTTGAAGTATTCAAGGACGGTCAGGCCTTCCTTGAAGTTCGAGATGATCGGGGTCTCGATGATCTCGCCCGACGGCTTGGCCATCAGGCCGCGCATGCCGGCAAGCTGCTTGATCTGAGCCTGCGAGCCACGAGCGCCCGAGTGGGCCATCATGTAGATCGAGTTCAGGTCAGCCTGGCGGCCGTCCGGACGTTTCGGCGTTGCCGAAATTTCCTTCATCATCGCGGACGCGACCTGGTCACCGCAACGCGACCAGGCGTCGATCACCTTGTTGTACTTTTCCTGCTGGGTGATCAGTCCGTCCTGATACTGCTGCTCGTAATCCTTCACGAGCGTGCGGGTCTCGTCGACCAGCCTTACCTTGTCGGCCGGGATGACCATGTCGTCCTTGCCGAACGAGATGCCCGCCTTGAAGGCGTGGCGGAAACCGAGCGCCATGATGGCGTCGGCAAACAGGACCGTCTCCTTCTGGCCGGTGTGGCGATAGACGATGTCGATGACGTCGCCGATCTCCTTCTTGGTCAGGATGCGATTGACCGTCTCGAAAGGCACCTTGTGGCTCTTCGGAAGGGTCTCGCCGAGCAGCATGCGGCCAGCGGTCGTCTCGAACCGCTTCATGTAGGTGTTGCCCTGCTCGTCGGTCTGCGGGACGCGGCTGATGATCTTCGAGTGAAGCGTCACGGCGCCGGCAGCGATGGCCTGGTGAACCTCGTGCATGTCCGACAGCATCATGCCCTGGCCCGGCTCATCCTCCTTTTCGAGGCTGAGGTAGTAGAGGCCGAGAACCATGTCCTGCGAAGGAACGATGATCGGCTTGCCGTTGGCGGGCGACAGGATGTTGTTGGTCGACATCATCAGGACGCGCGCTTCCAGCTGGGCCTCGAGGCTCAGCGGGACGTGCACGGCCATCTGGTCGCCGTCGAAGTCGGCGTTGAACGCGGCGCAGACCAGCGGGTGAAGCTGGATCGCCTTGCCTTCGATCAGGACCGGCTCGAACGCCTGGATGCCGAGACGGTGAAGCGTCGGGGCGCGGTTCAGCAGAACCGGGTGCTCGCGGATCACTTCGTCCAGGATGTCCCAGACTTCCTTGCGCTCCTTCTCGACCCACTTCTTCGCCTGCTTGAGGGTCATCGAAAGACCCTTGGCGTCGAGGCGCGAGTAGATGAACGGCTTGAACAGCTCGAGCGCCATCTTCTTCGGCAGACCGCACTGGTGCAGCTTGAGCTCCGGACCGGTCACGATGACCGAACGGCCCGAATAGTCGACGCGCTTGCCGAGCAGGTTCTGACGGAAGCGGCCCTGCTTGCCCTTGAGCATGTCGCTGAGCGACTTCAGCGGACGCTTGTTGGCGCCCGTGATTGTGCGGCCGCGGCGTCCGTTGTCGAACAGAGCGTCGACGGCTTCCTGAAGCATGCGCTTTTCGTTGCGGACGATGATGTCCGGAGCGCGCAGCTCGATGAGCCGCTTCAGACGGTTATTACGGTTGATGACGCGACGATAAAGGTCGTTGAGATCCGACGTCGCGAAGCGTCCGCCGTCCAGCGGGACGAGCGGGCGAAGTTCGGGCGGAATGACCGGAACGACCTCGAGGATCATCCATTCCGGCTTGTTGCCGGAATCGATGAAGCTCTCGACGACCTTCAGGCGCTTGATGATCTTCTTCGGCTTCAACTCGGACTTGGTGACCGCCAGCTCGTCGAGCAACTCCTTGCGCTCGCCCTCAAGGTCGAGGTCCATGAGCATGATCTTGACCGCTTCGGCGCCGATGCCGGCCGAGAAGGCGTCTTCGCCATGCTCGTCCTGCGCCGCGAGAAGCTCGTCCTCGGTCAGAAGCTGGTTCTTCTCGAGCGGAGTCAGGCCCGGCTCAAGAACGACGTAGCTTTCGAAGTAGAGGATACGCTCGAGCTGCTTCAGCTGCATGTCGAGCAGCAGACCGATGCGGCTCGGCAGCGACTTCAGGAACCAGATGTGGGCGACGGGCGCCGCGAGCTCGATGTGGCCCATGCGCTCGCGGCGGACCTTCGAGACGGTCACTTCCACGCCGCACTTTTCGCAGACGATGCCCTTGTACTTCATGCGCTTGTACTTGCCGCACAGGCACTCGTAGTCCTTGATCGGGCCGAAGATGCGCGCGCAGAACAGGCCGTCACGCTCGGGCTTGAACGTGCGGTAGTTGATGGTCTCCGGCTTCTTGATCTCGCCGAACGACCAGCTGCGGATCTTTTCCGGGCTCGCAATGCCGATCCTGATCTCGTCGAACGTCTCTTGCTTGGCGACCGGATTTGCGAATGGCGTCAGTTCGTTCATCTGTTTCTCTTCCTCTCGTCCCCTCGGTTCCTTGAGGGGCAGGGATTGGGTGGCGGGGCCTGTTGTGGCCCCGCCGATCTCTTCAATTATTCGGCTGCGATGGCAGGCTGATCGTCTTCGGATGCTACCGAATCCAGCTCGACGTTCAGGCCAAGGCTGCGCATTTCCTTCACGAGCACGTTGAAGCTCTCCGGAATGCCGGCGTCGAACGTGTCGTCGCCTTTGACGATCGCCTCGTAGACCTTGGTCCGGCCGATCACGTCGTCCGACTTCACCGTCAGCATTTCCTGAAGGGTGTAGGCAGCGCCGTAAGCTTGCAGTGCCCAGACTTCCATTTCGCCGAAGCGCTGACCGCCGAACTGCGCCTTACCGCCCAGCGGCTGCTGGGTGACGAGGCTGTACGGGCCGATCGAACGCGCGTGGATCTTGTCGTCCACAAGGTGGTGGAGCTTCAGCATGTAGATGTAGCCCACGGTCACCTGCCGGTCGAACGGATCGCCGGTACGGCCGTCGAACAGGGTCACCTGGCCCGACGTGCTCAGGCCTGCCTTCTCCAGCATCGCCGACACGTCGCTTTCCCGAGCGCCGTCGAACACGGGAGTGCCCATCGGAATGCCACCGACCAGGTTCGAAGCCAGCTCGACGACGGCTTCGTCATCTCTCGCGTCGATGTCCTTGGCATAGGAGTCGCCGTAGATGTCCTTCAGCTTCGTGCGGAGCGCCTTCGCGTCCTTGTCGGCAATGTCCTTGCCGCGCTCATGCATGCCGTCGAGCATCTCTTCGATCTGGCGGCCAAGGCCGCGCGAAGCCCAGCCAAGGTGCGTTTCGAAGATCTGACCGACGTTCATGCGCGAAGGCACGCCCAGCGGGTTGAGCACGATGTCGGCGTGAGTCCCGTCCTCGAGGAACGGCATGTCCTCGATCGGCAGGATGCGGCTGATGACGCCCTTGTTGCCGTGACGGCCGGCCATCTTGTCGCCTGGCTGAAGCTTGCGCTTCACGGCAACGAAGACCTTGACCATCTTCAGCACGCCCGGCGGCAGCTCGTCGCCACGCTCCAGCTTCTCGACACGGTCTTCGAAGCGGCGGGTGATGACGTTGGCGGCCTCGTCGTACTGGCCCTTGAGGGCTTCGATGTCGGCCTGGCGCTTGTCGTCCTTGACGGCAATCTTCCACCAGTCGTGCTTGTCGGTCGCTTCGAGCGCCGCATCGTCGATGGTCGCACCCTTCTTGATGCTCTTCGGAGCAGCCGTTGCGACCTGCTTCAGCAGCATTTCGCGAAGACGCGCGAAGGTGGCGCGGTTGAGGATGCCGCGCTCATCGTCCGCGTCCTTCCTGCAACCGATCCTTTTCCTCGGCCTGGATGGCACGGGTACGGTCATCGATGTCGATGCCGTGACGGTTGAAGACGCGGACCTCGACGATGGTGCCGGACACGCCCGGCGGCAGCCGCAGCGAGGTGTCGCGAACGTCCGAAGCCTTCTCGCCGAAGATGGCGCGGAGGAGCTTTTCCTCCGGCGTCATCGGGCTTTCGCCCTTCGGCGTGATCTTGCCGCACAGGATGTCGCCCGGCTCGACCTCGGCGCCGATGTAGACGATGCCGGCCTCGTCGAGGTTGCGAAGCGCTTCCTCGCCGACGTTCGGGATGTCGCGGGTGATGTCTTCCGGCCCGAGCTTGGTGTCGCGGGCCATGACCTCGAACTCTTCGATGTGGATCGAAGTGAAGACGTCGTCCTTCACGATCCGCTCGGAGATGAGGATCGAGTCCTCATAGTTGTACCCGTTCCACGGCATGAACGCGACGAGCACGTTCCGGCCGAGCGCGAGCTCGCCGAACTGGGTCGACGGACCGTCGGCGATGATCTCGCCGGCGTCGACCGTGTCACCGACCTTCACCAGCGGACGCTGGTTGATGCAGGTGTTCTGGTTCGAGCGCTGGAACTTCATCAGCGTGTAGATGTCGACGCCCGATTCACCGGCGCGGAGTTCGCCGGTGGCACGCACGACGATACGCGTCGCGTCGACCTGATCGACGATGCCCGAGCGGCGAGCGGCGATCGCGGCGCCGGAATCGCGAGCGACGGTCTCTTCCATGCCGGTGCCGACCAGCGGAGCGTCCGCCTGGAGCAGAGGCACAGCCTGACGCTGCATGTTCGAGCCCATGAGAGCGCGGTTCGCGTCGTCGTTCTCGAGGAACGGGATCAGCGAGGCCGCGACCGACACGAGCTGCTTTGGGCTAGACGTCCATCAGGGTGATCTGCTCGCGCGGAGCGATCAGGAAGTCGCCGTTGCGGCGTGACGAGATGATCTCCTCGGCGAAGGTGTTGTCCTTGTTCAGCTCGGCGTTCGCCTGGGCGATCGTGTGCTTCGCCTCTTCCATCGCGGAGAGGTAGACGACGTCCTTCGTCACCTTGCCGTCGACGACCTTGCGGTACGGCGTTTCGATGAAGCCGTACTTGTTCACCCGGCTGAAGCTGGCGAGCGAGTTGATCAGGCCGATGTTCGGTCCTTCCGGCGTCTCGATCGGGCAGATACGGCCGTAGTGCGTCGGGTGAACGTCGCGGACTTCGAAGCCTGCGCGCTCGCGAGTGAGACCGCCGGGCCCGAGCGCCGAAACGCGACGCTTGTGCGTCACTTCCGACAGCGGATTGGTCTGGTCCATGAACTGCGACAGCTGCGAGGAGCCGAAGAATTCGCGAACCGCGGCAACCGCCGGCTTCGCGTTGATGAGGTCGTTCGGCATGACCGTCGACACATCGACGCTGCTCATGCGCTCCTTAACGGCGCGCTCCATGCGGAGCAGGCCGATGCGGTACTGGTTCTCCAGCAGCTCACCGACCGAGCGGACGCGGCGGTTCGCGAGATTGTCGATGTCGTCGATCTCGCCCTTGCCGTCCTTGAGGTTCGACCAGCTCCTTGACGACCGCCAGGATGTCCTCGCGGCGAAGGGTCGTGACCGTGTCCTCGACGTCGAGGCCAAGGCGCATGTTGAGCTTCACGCGGCCAACCGCGGAAAGGTCGTAGCGCTCGGAATCGAAGAACAGGCCGTAGAACAGCGCGTCCGCGGTCTCGCGCGTCGGCGGCTCGCCGGGGCGCATGACGCGATAGATGTCGGACAGGGCCGAATCCGCGTCCTCGTTCTTGTCGGCCTTGAGCGTGTTGCGGATCCACGGACCCGTGTTCACGTAATCGATGTCGAGCAGTTCGAGCGTCTTCACGCCTGCTTTGTCGAGCTTCTCGAGGTTTTCCTCGCGTGACCTCGTCACCGGCCTCGATGTAGATCTCGCCGGTCTTCTCATTGATGA
The DNA here is from genome assembly GCA_963750315.1 of uncultured Alphaproteobacteria bacterium. Taxonomy (GTDB): domain Bacteria; phylum Pseudomonadota; class Alphaproteobacteria; order Sphingomonadales; family Sphingomonadaceae; genus Sphingomicrobium. Next base: position 10,100 of record CAVVQF010000009.1, on the reverse strand, counting down.
GGTCGTGCGCGGAGATAGCGGCCGAAGATTTCCTCGGTCGGAACGACGAGGGCCTTGAGGCCATCCTTTCCGGCCTGGTTGGCGCGGCGCGGGGTGATCTTCTCGCCGGCCTTGAAGACGATCTTCGCCGGTTTCGGCATTTGCCAGATCGTGGATCGGCTTCTGGCCGCGCCATGCGTCGGAGACGTACGGGATCTGCCAGCCGTTCTTGCCGCGGACGTAGCTGACCGTGTTGTAGAACAGGTTGAGGATTTCCTCCGGCGCCAGCTGCAGCGCGAGCAGCAGCGTCGTGACCGGCAGCTTGCGCTTGCGGTCGATGCGGACGTTGACGATGTCCTTGGCGTCGAATTCGAAGTCGAGCCAGCTGCCGCGATACGGGATCACGCGGGCGGCGAAGAGGTACTTGCCCGACGCGTGGGTCTTGCCCCGGTCATGGTCGAACAGGACGCCCGGCGACCGGTGCATCTGGCTGACGATGACGCGCTCGGTGCCGTTGACGATGAACGTGCCGTTCTGCGTCATGAGCGGCATGTCGCCCATGTAAACGTCCTGCTCCTTGATATCGATGACCGACTTGGTCTCGGTCTCGGGGTCGATCTCGAAGGTGGTCAGGCGCAGGGTAACGCGCATCGGCGCGGCATAGGTGAGACCGCGCTGGCGGCACTCGTCCGTGTCGTACTTCGGCGGCTCGAGCTCATAACGGTCGAAGTCGAGGTGCGCGGTGCCCGCGAAGTCCTCGATCGGGAAGACCGAGCGAAGGGTCTTCTCAAGGCCGGAGACGTAGCCGACCGACGGATCGGAGCGGAGGAACTGCTCATAGCTTTCGCGCTGAACCTCGATGAGGTTCGGCATCTCGGAGATCTCGTGAATGTTGCCGAAGATCTTGCGGATGCGCCGCGACTTGGTGGAGCGGCCGCTCTTCGAGTTGGCCGGTGCGTCGATCGCTTTGGTCGCCATTGTCTTCCCTGCGCTGGAGCTGAAGCTCACGCACGGGTGGCGGGAGCCCAGCTCGGTTCTCCGGCCTCGGCCGAAGATGAGTTTGGAGCGCTACCCCCGTTATTCCTCCCCAATGCGTATGGTCCGTGCGCTGTTCGGACCCTGTCCCGGGGAGGACGGGAAAAGCCCCGGGCGCACGAAACCGTGCGGCGGAGCCGTCTATTTGTTGGATGAGGTGGATATAATCCTATTTTCCCCCTTGTGAAGGGGGTGCTGTAGGAAATTTGCGCAAGAGCTGGGGCCTAGGCTGGGTCGCGGTAATAGACGAGCTGATGGCTGGTCGAGAGAAGGCGGCAGTCGGCACTCCACAGCTCCGCCGACTGATCGTGAAACCCGCGGTCGAAGATGCGGGCGTCGGCAGTGCCGAGCACAGCGTCGGTGCCAACTTCGTGGAGATCGGCTTGGGTCGCGTGAAAGTAGGACGTCAGGCTAACGGTTCCGAACGGCACCATCTGCTGGCGGACATGGATGATCCGGCCGAAAAAGATATCGGTGAGCGCGGCCAGGCCGACGAAATCCAGCGGCCGGGGAGGATCGTTCGCAATCCAAAGGGTCGAGCGGGACGCGGGCTCTTCCCGCTTCTCCAGCCAGAACGGCGGCCCTTCTGCGAAGCGCAGGTCGTAACGCTCGATCCAGCCCGATCCCGGCCAAGGCATTCGCCCCAGCTCGCCTGCAGACGGGGCCTCAGGTGGCTGCGCAGGGCGATGAGCGAACGTCTCCGGTCGTTTCCCGAACATCGCGGTCGCGGTGGCAACGCATTCGCCGTCCTGGGCCATCGCCATGGTCCAGTGCTGGGTCGAGCGGTTGGTTCGCGCTGGCTTGGCGGTGATCTCCATCTCGCCCTTGGCGACTGCGGCGCAGAAGTTGACCGTCAGCGCGACGGGCTCGCCCTCGCGTCCCGGGTGGGAATAAGCCGACTTGAACAGCAGGGCGGCGACCAGCCCGCCGAACGGTCCGACCATGTTCCAGTAGGGCTCGCTCGTTTGCGCGAGCCAGCGGTCACCGCCCGCCGGCTTGAGGTCCGTGGCGATGTCGAACGGGTGGCGCTCGGTCATTGCTTCGCTTGGGTTTCGTCTTCGCCGGTGCCTGGTCGCCGCCGTAAGCGTCCGCAATTTCGCGCTTTAGTAGAGAATGGGCGGCGCGAACAGAGCCGTCCCTGAACTTTTCAGGCATCCTTATTGACGGCGACGCTATTAATTCGTCTTTTCATCATAAGAGCAAAAGCTCTTTAGGAATTTTAGATCAGAGCGCTGGCGCATCAATTCGACGTCGGCGGTCTAGCGATTGGGTGGGGCAGAATGAAGAAGAACGGCAAGGTGGCACTCGTCACGGGCGTCACGGGCCAGGACGGCGCTTATTTGTCTGCGCTTCTTCTGTCCAAAGGGTACGTCGTTCATGGAATCAAGCGGCGAGCGTCACTCTTCAACACTACCCGCATCGATCATCTTTATCGCGATCCGCACGAAGAGGACGTCCGCTTCTTCCTGCATCATGGCGACGTAACGGATTCCAGCAATCTGATCCGTGTCATCCAGCAGGTGCAACCGGACGAAATCTACAATCTGGCTGCTCAGAGCCACGTCGCCGTTTCGTTCGAGGAGCCGGTCTATACGGCCAATTCAGACGCCATGGGCACCCTGCGGCTCCTCGAAGCGATCCGCATTCTCGGGCTCGGCCAACGTACTCGCTTTTACCAGGCGTCGACTTCCGAAATGTACGGGAAAGTCCGGGAGACACCGCAAACGGAACAGACGCCCTTTTACCCTCGCTCGCCCTATGGCGTTGCGAAGCTCTACGCGTACTGGATCACGGTAAACTATCAGAGAATCCTACGGATTATACGCTTGTAACGGCGTTCTCTTCAATCACAAGTCGCCTTTGCGCGGCGAGAACTTCGTCACCAGGAAAATCACGCGCGCCTTGGCTCGCATAAAATTAGGCCTGCAAGACACGCTCTATCTCGGGAATTTGGGCGCCAGGCGGGATTGGGGGCACGCCAAGGACTATGTCGATGCGATGTGGCGAATGCTCCAGCTGGACGCGCCGCAGGACTTCGTCATCGCTACCGGCACGCAGCATAGCGTGCGGGATTTCGTGACTGTGGCAGGTGCCGAGCTAGGCATTTCTGTTCGTTGGGAAGGCGAAGGGCACGACGAAAGGGGCTACGACGCCGAAGGACGCTGCATCGTCCGCATCGATCCGCGCTACTTCCGACCAGCCGAGGTCGACACGCTTCTCGGCGACGCAGCCAAAGCCCGCGACCTGCTCGGATGGAGTCCGACAACCAGCTTCGACGATCTTGTGCGCGAGATGGTCCACGAGGATCTGAAGACGGCGCAACGGGACCAGCTCGTTAGAAAGCACGGCTTCCAGGTTCATGACCACCACGAATGAGCGCGATGCGCTGCTGGGACGTAATCTTGCAGCCGGAGTTGCGAGTACGGCCTGGACGGCGATCGTTACCATCTGCACCGTACCGATTTACCTGCATTACCTCGGGGTCGAGGCCTATGGCCTAATCGGGTTCTACACCGCTCTCCAGGGCGTATTCGCCGTGCTCGACCTTGGCCTTTCCCAGTCCATGAACCGCGAGGTGGCGCGAGCTTCAAGCGAAGAGGAACGAGCGCGGGCTCGGGACCTCCTGCACACGCTCGCTCTTGGATACTGGATGGTCGCCGTTGCGATCGGTGCAGGTATGTGGGGGGCAGCCCCGTGGGTCTCGCAGCACTGGCTGCGCACCTCAATCGACGCTGGGCAGCTATCGACCGCGATAGCGCTGATGGGGCTCACCGTAGCCTGCCGATTTCCGTTGGGTCTGTACCTTGGTGCGTTGATTGGAGCCCGCCGCATGGGCCTGGCAAGCGGCATCGAAATTGGAATGGTGACCATCGCCAATATTGGCGTGATCGGAATTCTCGCTTTGATCTCTCCAACCATCCAGGCTTTTTTTCTGTGGCAGGCAGTGGTGGCGACAATCAACCTGCTGGTTATCCGGGCGGCAGCTTGGTCGGTTGTCGGGGAACGCGCCGACCGGCGGCCGCGCTTTGACCTTCACGCTGTGCAACGAATTTGGCGGTTTTCGGCCGGCCTTGCGGTGACCGCAATCCTTGGGGCAGTTTTCGTTCAGAGCGACAAGATCGTGCTCAGCAAGATCGTCTCCCTCACGGATCTCGGGGCATACACGCTGGCAAGCATCGCCGCTCGCAGCCTGTACGTCATCGTGGCGCCCGCTTTCAGTGCGGTCTATCCCCAGATGTCATCATTGCATGCGGCTGGCCGTTTCGACGACATTACACAGCTTTACCGGCACGGGACGAGGCTGCTCATGGCCGTTCTGCTACCGATAGCGATGTTTGGGGCGATCTTCTCGACCGACATCTTCACCCTTTGGACCGGGGATGCCGGACCTCGCGAACAGCCTCTCACTCGTTGTCGGATTTCTGTTGCTCGGCACGGTCTTGAACGGCGCAATGCATTTTCCCTATGCGCTGCAACTGGCGTTCGGAGAATTCTCGTCTACCCATGGTGATCAATACGACCTTGCTGATCATCTTCGTGCCCCTCCTGACTATGCTGTCGCTGAGGTTTGGGATTGTCGGTGCGGCGGCAGCCTGGGCCATCCTCAACCTCCTCTATCTCTTTCTGGGTACTTGGCTCACGCATAAAAAATTGCTGCCGGGTCTCGCGGGCGCTGGCTCCGAGGCGACGTTGGCGTGCCCCTCCTTGTAAGCGTCGTCATTGTCGGTGGCGGATCTCTGGCGTTGCGACTTCTGGACTTACCCGCTTTCGCAGCGATGGCCATCGGCTTGGTCCTCGCCGGCTTGGCTTTCTTCGCGATCTTTGCACTGACGCCAGGAATGGCAGAATTCACCCGACAGACCTTCACCTTCCGTACCGCGCTTACAGACGCGAAGGCGTAGGTATGAGCACCGGGTCCGCCCCCTACTATTCCCAGTTTGGAGAGGATCGCCTCCTCGACAAGCTTTTCCAACATAAACGCACGGGTGTTTGCGTCGAAGTCGGCGCCAATGATGGCGTCGACGGCAGTACAACGCTTCACTTCGAGGAACTCGGTTGGGATTGCATCCTGGTCGAGCCAAACCCGACGCTGTGCCGCGAGTTACGCGCGCGGCGGAAGGCTCGGCTGTTCGAATGTGCGGCGTCCAGCAAGTCCGGTACCGCGATCCTTCATATCGCCGTTGGCGCTGAGCAGTCCCATGCAGTGTCGGCGCTGGGAGATGAGCGAAAGCCCGAGCAAATCCTCAAGGAGCATGGGTTTCGGACAGAACCCGTCGAAGTTCCCATCCGGCGGCTTGACGACATCCTCGAAGAAGCTCGACCGAGCAACCGTATCGACTTCATCTCGATCGACGTGGAAGGCCACGAACTGGAACTGCTCAAGGGGTTCTCGCTGGATCGATGGCGTCCCGCAGTTCTAATCATCGAGGACAACTCCCCGATGTGGGAGTCTGCGGTGTCGGATTATCTCAAGGCGCAAGGGTACGTCCGCTTTCGGCGTACTGGCGTCAACGATTGGTACGCTCATGTTTCCCGGCGGGACTTGGCCAGCCCCGGACGGCAGCTCGCTTATTATCCGTCCATGCTGTTCGGCAGGTTGCTGATGTCGGCGTTGAAAGCCGCGACCCCGATAGTGCCGGTCTTGCGCTGTCTTCCGGGGGCGCTCCTTGTCAGGGATGTCCTTCTCGGCCGGCGGCGAAGTTCATGATCCGGCTGACGATTTGCATCGCTACCTATAATCGCGCGGCGTTCATCGGGGAGACGTTGGATTCGATACTCCCCCAGCTTCGGTCGGACGTAGACGTCGTGATCGTCGATGGAGCATCGCCCGACAACACCGAGGCCGCCGTAGTTCCGTACGTCGAAAAATGTTCTTCGATCCGGTACGTGCGAGAAACCGAAAACTCCGGTGTCGATGGCGATTACGACAAGGCGGTCGGCTATGCGACTGGCGAGCATTGCTGGCTCTTGCCGGATGATGATTTGGTGGCTCCGGGCGCGGTCGAGCGGGTTCTCGAGGCGTTGGAAGACGGGACGGTAGATTTGCTGATCGTGGACGCGGAAGTGAGGGACCGCACTCTCAATCATGTCCTGCAATCGAGCCGGCTGAAGTTCGAAGGCGAACGCCGATACGGCTCGAACGACGCTGACAACTTCCTCGCGGATGCCGGTTACTGCCTTTCGTTCATCGGCGGGGTGATCGTGCGCAGAACTTTGTGGAATTCTCGAAGCCGAAAGCCCTATTTCGGTTCCCTATTCGTCCATGTGGGCGCGATTTTTCAGAGCCGCAGCATCGGCGTCGCCAAAATCCTTGCTGAACCACTGGTCCGCATTCGTGCAGGCAATGCCATGTGGCGCCCACGGGGCTTCGAGATTTGGGCGTTCAAATGGCCATCCCTGATCTGGAGCTTCGATGCCTATTCTGATGAAGCCAAGGAAAAGGTAACACCGCGCGAGCCTTGGCGGCGCTTCTCGTGGCTTTTGGGTTATCGCGCGCTCGGCGCCTACTCGCGGGCAGAATATGACCGTTACTTTGCCGATCGGCTTGCCGGATACGAACGCCTAGTTCCGCGCCTTGTGGCCGCATTTCCTGGACGGCTCGCCAATGTCATTGGCGTGGTGGTCTTGGCGCTAAGCGGCAAGGGAGGCGGAGCGGTGGCCTACGATCTTGTTACCTGCAGCCGCTATTCCAATGCCGCGAGCCGCTTCTTGACGGGCTTTTGGTTTGGGCGAGTGGAGCGGCCGCAGGCATGACCGAACGGTCAGCGATCATCACGGGAATTACCGGCCAAGATGGCTGGTACTTGTCGCAACTCCTTTTGGAGAAGGGCTGCCGCGTTATCGGGACGACGCGTGACCAGCCTGGTGCGGGCGCGCATCCGCCCGTCGAGTTCGTCCAATGGAATATGAAGGACGAGGCCGCGTTTGCTAATTTGCTACAAGAAACGCGTCCGGCCGAAGTTTACAATCTCGCGGCCGCTGCTTCCGGAGCGGGGATGTATGACGATCCGGTCGGTATCGGCGACATCAACGGGCTGGCAGTTGCGCGCATGTTGGAGGCCATCCGCAACGTGGATCCGTCCATCCGATTTTGTCAGGCGTCCAGCAGCGAATTGTTCGGAGAAGCGCTTGAGAGCCCTCAGTCCGAGAGTGCCGCGTTCCGGCCTCGCAGCCCTTACGGCGCAGCGAAGCTTTATGCCCACGAGATCGTCGGCATCTATCGGCGTCGACATGGTCTGTTCGCTTGCTCCGCCATCTTGTTCAACCACGAGAGCCCGCGGCGCGGACCCGATTTCGTAACTGGGAAAGTTACCGAGGCCGCCGCTCGCATAAGCCTCGGCTTGGCGGACGAACTGGTTATCGGAAATCTCGATGCGCAGCGCGACTGGGGGTATAGCGGCGACTATGTCCGCGCGATGTGGTTGATGCTGCAGGCGGCTGAGGCAGATGACTATGTCATCGCCACAGGAGAGAGCCATTCAGTACGCGAACTCTGCGAGCTGGCTTTCGACCATGTCGGACTAGACTATCGAAGCCACGTTCGCGAGGGTTCTGCATCGTTCCGGTCCAACGAGCCTGTCCCTCTTGTGGGGGACCCGTCCAAGGCAAAACTTGATTTGCGGTGGTCGCCCGAGGTCGACTTTCCGGCTCTCGTCCAAATGATGGTCGACGCGGAGCTTGAACGCCTCCATCAACTCAGAAACACGCTGGAGTAAGAATGTTCACGCAAGTAACCCACTGCAGGATTTGCGGTAATTCCAGCCTTGAGCGTGTGCTGGACCTTGGCGATCAAGTGCTAACCGGTGTCTTCCCGCGCACTCGCGATGAGCAAGTCGGGCACGGCCCCTTGCGGCTCGTCAAGTGCGTCGGGGACGAGGAAGAAAGCTGCGGCTTGCTGCAACTCGAGCACTGTTACGACCTCGACGAGATGTACGGTGACAATTACGGCTATCGATCGGGCCTGAACGCCAGCATGGTCGCGCACCTTCATCGCAAGGTTGAGCGAATTTCGCGTCAGATCCAACTCAATTCCGGCGACCTTGTCATCGATATCGGCAGCAACGATGCGACCACCCTCAAAGCTTATGCGCAGCCCGGACTGGAACTAGCGGGCGTCGATCCGACAGGATCAAAGTTTCGCGAATACTATCCGGACCACATTGCCCTGATTCCGGATTTCTTCAGTGCCGAGGCAGTCCGCAACCGATTTGGCGACCGGAAGGCCAAGGTCATCACCTCCTTCTCCATGTTCTACGATCTCCCGGCACCGATGACGTTCATGAAGGAGGTTCATGAAATCCTCGCCGACGATGGAATTTGGGTGTTTGAGCAGAGCTACATGCCGAGCATGCTCGCGACCAATTCCTTCGATACCGTCTGCCACGAGCACCTTGAGTTTTACGCGCTCAAGCAGATTCAGTGGATGGCCGACCGCGTTGGGTTCAAGATCGAGGACGTCGAGTTCAATGATGTGAACGGCGGCAGCTTCTCGGTAACGGTCCGCAAGGCCGTCGGACGAGAACCGACGAACGCACAAGTCGCGCAGATTCTCGACGACGAGGCCCGGGCGGGTCTCAATGGCCTGGAGCCTTTCAGGGCTTTCGAACAGCGAACCCAAGGCGCTCGCGAGACTATTCGCGAATTTGTGGAAAAGGCGCGGTCGGAAGGAAAGATCGTTGCTGGGTTGGGGGCGTCGACCAAGGGCAACGTGCTTCTGCAATATTGCGGTCTTTCAGCAGACGATATCTGCGCTGTCGGCGAGGTGAACGAGGACAAATTCGGGTCGTTTACCCCGGGGTCGCTGATTCCCATCGTCGCCGAAGCCAGTCTGTTGGAGCGGAATCCGGACTATCTGCTGGTGCTGCCGTGGCATTTTCGAGGATTCTTCGAACTGTCTCCGGCTTTTGCGAACCGCACGCTTGTGTTCCCGCTTCCTGAATTCTCAATCGCGGAACGTTAGCAAAGAAAAGGGCGACCCCTTGCGAGGCCGCCCTTCCCATCCACGGGCGCTTCAAGACACCCGCGAAACTCTTTCAGAAGCTTACTTGAGCTCGACGGTTCCGCCGGCTTCCTCGATCTGCTTCTTGATCTTCTCGGCTTCGTCCTTGTTGACGCCTTCCTTGACGGCCTTCGGAGCCGACTTCAACGAGCGCCTTGGCTTCGCCGAGGCCGAGACCGGTGATCGCGCGAACTTCCTTGATCACGTTGATCTTCTTGCCGCCGTCGCCCGTGAGGATGACGTCGAACTCGGTCTTCTCTTCAGCGGCCGGGGCGGCAGCGGCCGCAGCGGCCGGAGCAGCGGCAACGGCGGCGGCGGCGGAAACGCCCCACTTCTCTTCGAGAGCCTTGGCAAGATCCGCGGCTTCGAGGACGGTCAGTTCGGAAAGCTGGTCGACCAGCTTAGCAATGTCAGCCATTTGATACTCCTTTGCGGGGCCTCAGCCCCATGTGTCGTGCGTTGATTGAAAAAGGTCGGCCTTAGGCAGCCTTTGCTGCGTAGGCACCGAAGACCCGGGCAAGCTGTGCAGCCGGCTCGTTGACGGTGCGTGCGATCTTGCTCGCGGGCGCCTGGATGAGGCCCACGATGGTCGCGCGCAGTTCGTCGAGCGACGGGAGGGCGGCGAGCGCCTTGATCCCGTTCACGTCGAGCACGGTGTCGCCCATGGCGCCGCCGACGATTTCGAACTTGTCGTTCGTCTTGGCGAAGTCGACGGCCACCTTGGCGGCCGCGACCGGGTCGACTGACGTTGCAAGCGCGGTCGGGCCCTTCAGAAGGTCCCCGATCGGGCTTGTAACGCGTGCCGTCCAGCGCAATGAGTGCAAGCCGGTTCTTCGCAACTTTGTACTGGGCGCCGGCGTCGCGCATCTTCAAGCGCAGGTCCGTGGACTGCGCGACCGAGAGACCGTTGTTGCGAGTGATCACAACCACGCTCGTCTCGGTGAAGACGTTGCTTCAGCTCGTCGACCAGATCGGCTTTTTGCGAACGATCCATGCCAACTCCGTATTTCGCCCGGGGCAAGCCCGAAGCGAGGTTCAACAAAACCCGAGCGCAAGCGCTCGAGCACTTCGTGTCCGTGGGGAGTTG
>CAVVQF010000008.1:0-147891 GCA_963750315.1 uncultured Alphaproteobacteria bacterium | reverse complement strand
GGCTTTCAAGCAGATGCCGGGCTCATGGGGAAGGGTGGCGGAGCGGGAGGGATTAGCTTCGCTGATCCCTTCAGCATGCTCCCAATTTGAGGAAAGATGGCGGAGCGGGAGTCCGCCGAACTATTGTTCAACCACGTTCAACTTTGGCCGCTAAATCAACGCAAACCTAAGCCTTTTAGGATGATTTACTCATCCAATCGTTCGCGTGCGTCCAATTGCGTTCCATGAAACCTCGCGTATCATCGGGGAACGGATATGGGAACGTGAGTAGCAAGCCATGCCTAGGAAGCTCCACAACGCGCTAACGCCGCTTGAAGTGAGGAACGCCAAGCCCGGCCGCCATGCGGACGGTGGCGGACTGCACTTGCTGGTCAAAGAGAATGGTGCGCGGTCCTGGGTCTATCGCTTCATGCTCAAGGGCAAGGCGCGTGAGTTATGGGCTTGGGCGCGGCGGCTGGACCGGAAGCAATCTCGCTCAGCGCTGCGCGGGACAAGGCCGACGAGCTGCGAATAAAGGTGAAGTCGGGGGTCGATCCCCTACAGAACGCCACAGGCAGGCAGCTGACGAGCTTGCGGCGGCTCAGGCAGCTCGGATTGCGTGCATCACGTTCAAAGCGGTTGCCAAGGATCATATCACCGCCAACGAGGAAAGCTGGCGCAATGCCAAGCACCGCCAGCAATGGCAGAACACGCTCGCCACCTATGTCTATCCCGTCATTGGCGAAGTACCCGTTGCCGAAATAGGCACGGCGCATGTGCTCCAAATCCTGGAACCGATCTGGAGAGCCAAAGCGGAGACCGCCAGTCGCGTCCGTGGCAGGATCGAAACGATCTTGGATGCCGCCAAGGCGCGCGGATACCGCGAAGGCGAAAACCCCGCACGGTGGCGCGGTCACATCGCACAAATCCTGCCAGCCCGCGCCCGGCTGACGCGGGGCCACCACAAGGCGATGGGGTATGAGAATATCCCCGAGTTTGTCTCCAAGCTTCGCGAGCGCAACGCCACGGCAGCGCTCGCCCTGGAATTTGCGATCCTGACAGCGGCGCGGACCGGCGAGGTGATCGGCGCGACGTGGAGCGAAGTCGATCTCGACAAGGCGGTCTGGACCATTCCTGCCAAGCGGATGAAGGCGGGCAAGGAACATCGTATTCCGCTGTCTCCGCGCGCCGTGGCGATCTTAGAGGGAGTCCAGCCGCTCAACAAACTTGATCGAACGGATGCGCCGATCTTTCCGAGCACCAAGGGTGGCAAGCTGTCCGGCATGGCCATGAGCATGCTGCTTCGCCGCATGAAGCTAGACGTCACTGTGCACGGCTTCCGCTCGGGTTTCCGCGACTGGTCGGCGGAGTGCACCAGTTATGCCCATGAGGTTTGTGAAATGGCTTTGGCCCATGTGATCGGCAACAAGGCGGAGGCCGCCTACCGCCGCGGCGATCTGTTCGAAAAGCGTCGGCGGCTCATGGCTGATTGGGCGGTCTACTGCGCGAGCAATGGCGCGGCTGGAGCCATGGTAACGCCGATCCGAGGTGCAGCCGCCTCAGGGCATCGACTTGCTTGATTTCTCCTGAGCGCCAATATCGGATTGGACGGGGATAGGCAGGCCAGTCGACAAGCGCGATCCCACGCGTTTCCCCGGCAAGTGCTGGGAGCCGCGAGGGAGGCGGGGCATTGGCAATGAATGCATTAGGCGCACTGTCTGCGCACGGCCCAAAGCTGGAGTTGGTCGGGCCAACCGTCGATGACGACATTCGCCGCGCAATAACGCGCTACGGCAAGGACGCCGTGAAAGAGGCAGTAAAGCGCCAGACTTCTTCGAAGCGGGGACGCAAGCCAGAAAAAGACTGGCCTGAATTGCAAGAAACGATCGAGGCGGATGCGAGAGACTGGTTACAGGGCGGCGACCCTTTCTCCACCCGATCCAACTACTCAATGGCAAAAGACTTTGCCGATAGGAATCCAGGTCATAGTTACCCTGCCACAATGCAAAGAATTGAGCGCAAACTGGCCAAAAGCAGGGTCTGGATGACGCTCGCCACAGCGATGAGATTGAGCGACGAGGGTTATCCTCACGCTGCTCATATTCGCGCGCTGGAAACATTGAGTGTCGAGAGTCCGCATCCCGTTTGGGTAAAGCTAGTGGAGGAGGCAAGAGCTGAGCTTGTCGACTACGAAGCGCGAAATGGAGGGCCCCCACCGGCCGATCTTTCGATGAAGGAAGTTAAGGAGGCAGCAATCAGCGCACTCCGCTCCAACGATAAGCCGAAAACGCTGGGTGGCATACTTGGATTGTTGCCGTCATTCGCTCCGAACAGCGGCACAAAGACATAGGGCCGAAATTCGCGTTTTTTATGTTGGATCAAATATCTTTCGGATTTTGTTGGGCTGAAATCACGAGGAATTAAGTCGCCTTCTGGCCAAATTCGAATTGGCATAACTGGTTGTCCCATGAAGCCCGACGCAAATCGACGCGGGCCAAGTGAGGCCAAAAGTTATGCAGCCCATCACTCGCGATCCACCGAAGATCGGCTATAGCATTCGGGAAGCCTGCCAAGCGTCCAGCTTAGGCCGAACCACGATCTACAGTCATATTGCCGCCGGTCGTCTCCGGGCAACGCGCGTTGGCGGCCGCACCATCATCCCAGCCGATGCGCTGCACGCTTTGGTCAACGGCAGTGAGTAGGTCAAAGCGGCCCACGCGAGAGTTCAATCCCAACCGGGTGAAGCTAAATCTCAGCTATAGCGTTGATGAGCTTGCGCGCTGTCTGAACGTGCACAAAAATACCGTGCGCCACTGGCAGACCAAAGGGCTGGAGCCGATCGACAAGAGCCGCCCGGTCCTGTTCCACGGGCCAACGGTCCGCACATTCCTGGCCAGCCGCAATTCCGGCCGCAAGCAACCCTGTCCGGCTGGAACGCTTTATTGCTTCCGCTGCCGTTTCCCCCGCGCGCCCGCACGCAACGTCGTGGACTTCGTCGTCATGCGCCCGGGCAACGGCAATCTCCGAGCCCCGTGCGAGTGCTGCGAGACGATCATGCACCGCAGGGCGCGGGAGGCGGACATCGCGACAATTATGCCCGGCTGCACCGTCCAATTCACACAAGATCAGTCAAGCCTAAGTGGGCTGACCGCCCCTTCCCTGAATTGTGAGTTCGAAAGGCAAGGTTAGACCATGGCAAAATACAACGCCTCTAACGAGCGAGTGAAGCGCAACTATTTTCGCTTCCTGACCGAAGCGAAGGGCCGCGACACGGCGTCAATTGATCGCATCGCAAAATCGTTGGCACGTTTCGAGATCAGCACTGGCCACCGAGACTTCAAGCGCTTTCATCGGGAACAAGCTATGGCCTTTAAGCGGCGGCTGGGGAGGCGCTGAGCAAGCGTTCTGGCGAGCAGCTCAGCAAGGCCACGGTTCAGGCAATCTTGCGCGATCTCAAGACCTTTTTTGAATGGCTGGCGCGTGAGCCCGGCTTCCGTTCCCATGTTGAATATTCCGGCGCCGACTATTTCAACCTCAGCGAAAAGGATGTCGCAATCGCCCGCGCCCGCCGTGAAAAGGCGGTTCCGTCACTGGAACAGGTGAACCAAGTGCTTGCCGCCATGCCTGTCGCAACCGTGTTAGAGCGCCGCGACCAAGCGTTGGTGGCGTTCACTGCGATCACCGGGGCGCGCGTAATGGCACTGGCGACCTTTCGGCTGGGCCATGTTGATCTAAACAAAGGTTTTGTGGAACAGGATGCCCGCACGGTGGCCACCAAGTTCGCCAAGAGCTTTCGCACGGTGTTCATGCCAGTTTGCGATGGAGCGCTCGAGATCATCTCCAATTGGGTCGGCGAGCTGCGCGAGGTCCATTTCTGGGGACCGGCCGACCCTCTCTTCCCTGCGACTGCGATCGGCGTCGGGGAAGCTGGTGGATTTGAATCGAAGGGTATTGCGCGCCAAGCTTGGAAGTCGAGCGGCCCTATTCGCGACGTTTTCCGTCGTGCGTTCAAGTCCGCAGACTTGCCCTACTTCAATCCCCACAGCTTTCGCGACATGCTGGTCCGCCACGCAATGACGTTGGATCTATCGCCGGAGGAGATGAAGGCCTGGAGCCAAAATCTTGGTCACAGCGACGTGCTCACGACTTTCACGAGCTACGGCACCGTACCTTTGCATCGCCAGAGCGATCTCATCCGCGCAAGATCGGCTAGTGTCGAAACTCCAATCAATAGAAACGCCGATGTCATGGCCGCGCTGAATACGCTCACGGCGCACCTGAAGGCGCCTATAGGCATAGTCTCCCACACCGGGAAATGACCTTTGGTAGGCTAACAGGGCTTGAGTGGCAGGATCGCTTAGAACGCACGAACTGCACGAGGCCGCCCGGCGTGACGCTGCGGCCGGCAACAGCCAGTCATGGAGCCTTCGTCAAGTCTCCTTTACCTCGCCGTAATAATCTTCAGTTAGACGACCTGCCTCGGAAGGCCCGCCCGCTCCCAAACCAAGGGGGCAGGGCTTTGCGGCCCGCCCTGTGATCCGATCTCCGGGGCGGGCCGCTCATTCCTTCAATAAGGTTGCTTCGACCCGTCTTGCCTCAAGTTTGGCCCACAGCAGCCATCGCGCTTGTCCGTGGTGTGACGCGCGCCGGCTCCTTCAGCGCCGTAACCCCACGCCGTCACATAAGCGAGCATCACAACGGCGCCGACCGAGAGGCCCCCGCCCCGCGTCCCTTCGCCGGTTCGCGTTTCGCGCAATGCAGGGGCGCGCCGGCCGGCCCTGGGGAACCAACCCCGCCCGGGCCCGCGGCGCCCTGCGGGGCTTCCGGCTTGGGCGCGCACTATCGTGCGCTGAGCCGGCAAGTGCACGGGACGCGTGCGTCGGGTACACGACAGATCGGGAACTATGTCGACAAGTCTCTGTAATCCGGCCAAGAACTGGGAGCTTACAAACGATTCTCGAGGCTGATCGCATGCCCGTCGCCGATATCACACCGCCCGATGAGGCCAAGCGCATGGCGGCAGTCCGGCGTTACAACATCCTCGACACGCCGCCGGACGGAGCGTTCGATCGCATCACGGCGCTTGCCGCGCGACGGTTCGGCGTGCCAATCGCCATAGTCAGCATCGTCGATGAGGATCGCATCTGGTTTAAGTCGCACCATGGCTTGCCTGTCGAGCAGATCGATCGCGAACCCGGACTCTGCGCGTCCGCAATCCTCGGCAACGACCCTTACCTGCTGGCCGATGCGAGCGTAGACCCGCGCTCTCTCGCCAACCCGTTGGTCGCCGGGGACTTCGGCCTTCGCTTTTACGCGGGCGTCCCGCTTACCACCAGCGATGGGCACAATCTGGGCACGCTTTGCGTAATCGACAAACAACCACGGCCGATTGATGAGGACCAGATCGAGGACCTTAAGGACCTTGCGGCGGTCGTTATGGACCAGATCGAGATGCAGCTGTCGGCGCAACGCGCCGTTGGGCAGGCGCAGCTTATGGTCAAGGAGATCGACCACCGGGTAATGAACAGCCTGCAGTTCGTGTCCGGCCTCCTGACCATGCAAAGCCGATCGCTATCGGCGGGCGGAGAAAGCGAGCATCTTCAGCTGGCTGCAAACCGCGTCGCGGCCGTCGCTCAGGTGCATCGTCACTTTGCCCAGGAACTCGCGGACGAAACCTCTTGCATCGACTTTCTTCGTCGCCTGTGCGCAGACCTCTCCGCGATCCTGGGCCGGCCCGTCGCCGTCGCGGGTGACGAGGGCAGCGTGCCCACTACCTTGATTCAACCCATAGGCCTGCTCGTCAATGAGTTGGTGACGAATGCGGCGAAGCACGGCGCGGGACCGATCGACGTAACTTACGCCGTGGCTGACGGCGTGCACTCGCTGGTCGTTTGCGACGAAGGCCCTGGACTAGCGCCAGACTTCGACCCGAATAGTCAGCGGTCTAGCCTTGGCATGCGCATCATTACGACGCTTGTGAAACAGCTTAACGGACGACTGACTGCCGGCAATCGGTCTAATGGCAACGGCGCGTGCTTCTCAGTGAGGTTCTGAGAGAGACGGCGAAAGCCTGACCGCCACACATGGCAGACGTTCAAGAAAAACGCACCCAGGATACTGCGCGTGCCCGCCATGCCCTACTACGAGGTGCCGGCGCGTCCGAGAGAATGATCTACAAAGGCGAATAGTTCTGGGCCAGCGCAGCCCCGACGGCGTCCCCGATAACCGCTTCCTGATTATACGCGAATAAAGCGAAGGTGACAGCGGGACGTTCAGCCATCTCAGCCATTTTCTCCGGTCTTCGCAATGGGCAAGGCGCAGTCAGCGTATTCGTGAATGAATTGGGGGGGCGTAAGTACCTTTGCAAATTCGCACCTACTATGGTCGTGCGACGCTATCACTATGTCGGGCCGCCCGGCTAATGTCTGCAAGGGGTGGAAAGCAGACATTAGCGGCACGGCCTCGTGGAGATCGCTGCTACTTTGGAACTCCCGGCGTATCGATCGTGTTTGAGAAGGTCGAGACAGGTTTTCGCGCGGCTAGCGGCCAAGAATTGTCGTCATAGCGGGGGTTTGTTTGGAAAGTAGTGCGGACGAAGATTGGACGGCGTTTCGGCTCGCAATCCTCGTAGAACTCAACGACATAATCCGCGACTTGGATGAGCCGGGGGACATTGCGCACGCGGCTGCTGAGCTTCTCGGTCACGCGCTCGGGGTGAGCCGCGCAGGCTACGGCACGATTGATCCAAAGGCCGAGACCATAGTCATCGAGCGGGACTGGAACGCGCCGGGCGTCAAAAGTCTCGCTGGCACACTGAATTTCCGCGACTACGGTTCGTACATCGATGATCTCAAGCGCGGAGAGACGGTCGTCTTCGCGAATGCGGAGAAGGACCCTCGCACAGCTTCGACAGCGGACGCCTTGAAAGCGATTAGCGCTCAGTCTGTGGTGAACATGCCAATCAGTGAACAGGGCGGATTGGTCGCGCTACTATACCTGAACCACGCCACGGCTCGCGATTGGTCTGCTGACGAGCTGGCGCTCATTCGGGACGTGGCGGAGCGGACGCGTGCGGTAGTTGAGCGTCGACGGATCGAGAAACAAGTCCGTCAGGGTGAAGAGCGTTACCGATCAGTCTTTCAGAATGCTGCGGTGGGCATGCTGGAGATCGAGGCGGACTGGAGCATCAGGGCGGCAAATCGAGCCTACAGTCAAATGGTCGGAATTTCTCAGGAGAGTCTCTCCGGGCAGAACTGTTTAGCGTTCACGCACCCGGATGATGTTGCAACGAGCCAAGACGCGCTTCGCCGGGCTGCCGAGGGCCCGATGGGCGAACGGATCAGCTTCGAAAAGCGCTACGTCCGCCCCGATGGCGGCGAAGTTTGGATACGCAGCAATTTGGCCAAGATCGATGGTCAGGGGGCTACGGCGCGCTTCCTCAAGATCGTGGAGGACATTGGCGAGGCAAAGCGGGCTCAGAGCGAACTTGATGATCAGCGGCACTCGCTCGAGGTGCTCAATCAAACTGGAGCAGCGATCGCTGCTCAGCTCGACACAGAGAAGGTGGTTCAAACAGTCACTGATGCGGGCGTTGAGCTTACGGGTGCCTCGTTCGGCGCATTCTTTTACAACGTCATCGACGAGGCAGGCGAAAGCTTAACCCTTTACACGCTCTCAGGCGCGGACCGCGCCGACTTCGATCGCTTTGGACACCCTCGGGCGACACCAGTCTTTGCCCCGACGTTCAAAGGAGAAGGCATCGTCCGTTCGGACGACATCACTGCAGATACCCGATACGGCAGGAATCCTCCGCACAATGGCATGCCCAAGCATCACCTCCCGGTTCGCAGTTACCTGGCTGTTCCAGTCGCGTCCCGGACGGGAGAAATCATCGGCGGCCTATTTTTCGGCCACCCTGAAGTAGGGGTTTTCACGGAAGCGTCCGAACGCCTCATCGTCGGACTCGCAGGGCAGGCAGCTGTAGCCATCGACAACTCGCGTCTGTTCGAAGCCGTTCAACGCTCAAATCAAACATTAGAAGAACGCGTGCAGGAGCGTACGCGCGAACTCGAAGAAGCGCATGAGGCGTTGCGTCAATCGCAAAAAATGGAAACGGTCGGGCAACTTACCGGGGGAATCGCACACGACTTCAACAATCTTCTGCAAATTGTCAGCGGTAACTTGGATATGCTTCGTCAGAAGCTCCCCGAAGGCGCAAGTCACCTGAAGCGCTACGCGGATCGCGCATTCACCGGCGCGGATCGTGCTGCGACGCTCACCCAGCGCCTCCTCGCCTTTTCGAGGCGACAGCCGCTCGCGCCCAAACCGCTGGACATCAATCGGCTGATCCCCGGGATGTCCGAGTTGCTTCACCGAACCTTGGGGGAGACAATCGAGGTTGAGTCGGTGCTCGCGCCGCGACTGTGGACCATTGAAGCCGATCCGAACCAACTTGAGAATGCGATTATCAATCTTGCGATCAATGCTCGTGATGCGATGCCCGAGGGCGGTAAGCTAACCATCGAAACGCAAAACACTCATCTCGACCACGCCTACGCTTCTCAGAATCCAGAGGTTGCTCCAGGGCAATATGCAGTCATCTGCATTTCAGACACTGGCTTCGGGATGGACGCAGAAACGGCGGCCAAGGCAGTTGAGCCCTTCTTCACTACGAAGGAAGTCGGGCGAGGCACAGGCTTGGGGCTGTCGATGGTTTACGGCTTCGTCAAACAGTCAGGTGGTCACGTCAAAATCTACTCGGAAGTCGGCGAGGGAACGACGATCAAGATGTACCTGCCGCGACTGCTGGGGGACTACGCTGTGCAGTCCGAGGAACAGCAGTTCGGAGCAATCGAGGCACACGGCACCGAATTGATCCTGGTGTGTGAAGATGATGAAGACGTAAGGGCCTATTCCGCCGACGTCCTGCGGGAACTCGGATACCAGGTCTTGGAAGCCGCAGATGGTCCCGCCGCGCTGGCCGTTTTGGCAGCAAACCCAGATGTGGACCTGCTCTTCACTGACGTCGTGCTGCCGGGCGGAATGACAGGCGCGGTTCTGGCAAAAGAAGCCTCAAAGTTAAAGGGGGGCATCAAGACGCTGTTCACCACCGGCTACGCGCGAAACGCGATTGTTCACCATGGCCGACTTGATCCGGGAGTCGAGCTTCTCACAAAGCCATTCAGCTACGCGGATTTAGCCACTCGTGTGCGGGACATCCTCGATAGTTGAGCAGGCGCTCGAATGGCCGCTTTGGCTCGAAGCGGCCCGAAAGTCGCCAATCGGTCCGCTTAGATCGTCGGCGGCGTCGTCGGTCAGGCCGTTGAGGCAACGTTGGTCGTGCGGGAGCGGCCCATAAGCAGTCCGAGCACAATCGCCACCACCAGCAGTATCGGCACATCGCCGGTGAGATGACCCTTCATCATTGGATTGCGGATGGACTCCCAGGCCATGATCAAAGCATGGACGATGCTGGACCACACCACGAACCAGATTAGTGAGGCGTTCCGCTCTGGTTGTTTGGCCGCCAGGATCATGAACACGCCCAGCGTTGCGTACACACCGACAATCATCAGAAAGTAGTCGTTCGCGGCCGGGCTTCCGTCGTGCCAGGCCCAGCCCGAAGGCCAGAACATCGCGAGCGGGTAGATCAAACAAAAGGCGGCGCCGAACGCTATCAGTGCTGCAGATAAAAGTTTGTTGTTCTCGGACATGCACGAACTCCCCCCGTACAAGCGACGGACAAAAATGCGCCCGTCGTCGAACTAGTATCATTTGCGCGGACCAATGTCTCATCGGGACGAAATTCAGAGATTTCTGACTTAGGCCGGAAGCACAATATTCAATGGCGGCGTTGGGTCGTTTCCTGCCCGCTACGCCGCAGGCAAGTTTGGGTGGAAAGCGGGCATTGGGGCTGGTCGACTATCACCCGGCGATCGCCCGCTCCCATGCTGCCAGAGAAACGCCAGATGGCGATCGCGCCTAGCAGCCCGACAAGCCCATCGCTGGCGTAGTGCCATCCCAGTTGAACTGAGGCGATCCAAATGAACATGGCATAGGAGAGCGCGAGCGCCGAAACGCGAGGTGCAATCTCGCGCGCCGTCAACCACA
Organism: uncultured Alphaproteobacteria bacterium; assembly: GCA_963750315.1. Taxonomy (GTDB): domain Bacteria; phylum Pseudomonadota; class Alphaproteobacteria; order Sphingomonadales; family Sphingomonadaceae; genus Sphingomicrobium. The sequence continues at coordinate 137,802 of CAVVQF010000008.1, read as the reverse complement.
TCCAGAAGCTAATCGCCACGTGAAGCGACGGCATTGCCGAAATGCCGGCTACTAGGGTCGGCCGTCCGGTTGCGAACGACGTCCACATGGCATCCGCTTCACCGCGCACCATCCATCTGCCGCCTCGCAACCTGTCGCCGAGTGCCGCGAAGTCACTGCCGCCGAGCAAGCGGTCATAAAAGATGGGCCCAACGGAGGCGCACAGGACCGCGGCAACCACGCCAAGCAGGAACCATGCGAGACCATAAGCAATCAGAGCCCGCGCCTTCGCGCGCGAAGGAGGAAGCACCATTACGCTAAACAGTGCCAGCGACTGGACCGGTAGCCAAAAGGCATAGACCCGATCGACGGTTACGAGCGCCCAGCCGAACAGATCGTCAAGGATGCGCCAGGGATCCGCACCGAATAGCTTGCGCTCGCCAGCCGCGAGCGGCGCATCAAGCCAGAAGGGGACCTGAGAGGGGATCGCGTACTTGAGCGGAAGGAACAGGCTTGCGCCAACACCGATCAGCATCGTTCCGAGCAGGAGCACGACCCACGACGCCCGCTCGGCTTTGGGCCGGCAAGCCAGCCGCAGCGCAAGGGCCGCGACCATCGCCGCTGTGGAAAGGGCAAGGTAGAGTCCGATGCGCGGTGCCGGAGCGATGCCCGCCTGCCAGCACAATGCCCACCAGGCAAACTCGACGAGCGTCAGGCTGGTAAGTACCGCCAGCCACCGCTCCTCTCCACGCAGGTCGAACATCGTAGGACCAATATCGGACTATCTCAGAGCCCGGGACAGTAGGCTCTAACTGTTTTTGATAAGGTCGAACATAAGTTCACGTGATGCTACTGAGTAGAAGCGATCGGTGGCGAGTGGGTAATGCCGCCAGACCCCTCGACTTCGATCCGCTCGTCAAGTGTCCTTCACAAAGTAAAATAGCAAAATGTAAATCACTTCACTCTGCGGTGGGGTCGAAAGCAGACGCTTCGTCATTCGCTTGCGTAAGTCGGCCCGCCGCGCTGGGGATGGCGGCGGGCCGGAGCGACCCCTGAGGGAGGCGCCAGGGGGTTGGTTAGTTGCCGAACGAGGCCGACGCGGCGCCGTTGGCGTTCGCGCTGCCATGTCCGCCGGCGCTGACCGATGTCGAGCCGTTGCTATGGTTGGCGGACGCGTTGGCATTGCCGCTCGCTGAGCCCGAGCCATTGGCCGAGCCCGCAAGCGCGCCATTGGTCATGCCGGCAAGCGAGGCGGTGGCGTTGCCCGTTCTGTTCAGAGCGCTGCTGACCGAACCGGCGCTGTTGCCAGCGCCGTTCGCGGCACCCGTGACCGACCGGGCGAGACTGCCCGCACCATTGGCGGCACCTGTGACCGAACCCGCGGCATCGGCGGTGTTGGTGACGACGCCGGCGAGGCCGACATTGCCCGAACCGTTGGCATTACCATGGCCGTCGACATTGCCGGCGGCCGAAACGCTGTTGGTGAGCGTGCTCGTGACACTGTTGGCAATCGAGCCGGATCCGCCGAGCGTTCCACCAGCGTTTCCGGCCGAGTTGACGATGCCGCCGAGCGTGCCGTTCACCGTGCCGCCAACGGTCCCGCTAAGGGCGCCGTTGACGGAGCCGGTGACGCCGCCGAGCAACTGCGCTTGGGCGGGCGTACCCGCAAAAGCGATCGCAGCGCCGGCGATCAGGATGGTCTTCAACATGAGATTCTCCTTCATAATTCCGGAGGGCATTTTTGGACCCTCTGAAAGGAGAACGACGCCGACTTGTCGCTTCATCCCGGACGGCGAATTATTTTGCGCGAACGGCCTTCGGATCGATGCGGCAGTTACCGCAGACGATACCGCGTCCGACGCGGCCGCGGCCGGGGCTGGCTTCCGAAGCAAGGCCCTGAACCGATCCGCTGAGCGCCAGGCGCGCGGACGCGAGCGGCGCGGCGAAGCTCGTTCCGCGTACCTTGGCGTAGCCTTGGCCGGGGAGCGCGGCGGCCATGTCGGCGCCCGGTGCCGCGAAATCGAGATGGGTGGCCTTGCCTGCCTCCGGCAGGGCGCGGCCGTGGGCATCGACGCCGGTCACCGCGACGACGCCCGAATAGGACGCTGGAAACTGCGGCGGGGCCGCTGGACCGTCGTTGCCGACCGCCGCGACGATGCCGATGCCCCGAGCACGCAATACCTGCACGGCGCGCTGGAGGAGCGCGTTCTGTGGACCGACCAGGCTGATGTTGATCACCTGCGGATGCTTGGATACGAGCCAGCCGAGCGCACGGACGATTGACGTCGCCGAGCCGGCGGCTCGCGAACCGCCATAGACGTCCGCGACGAACAAGGACGCGCCGCGCGCCGCGCCCTGGAACGGACCCTGGTTGCCGACGATGAGCGAGGCGACTGCGGTGCCGTGGCCGGTCGGCTGTGGGCGGCCAGCGAAGCCGTTCTGCTCGATCGACGCGCCGGCCAACGATGGGTGAGACGCGACGCCGCCATCGATCATGCCGATCCTCGGCCCGCCACGAGCGCCCTGGCTAGCCGCGAGTGCCCCCGTGAAAGAGAGCAGATCACCTCCGGCCGGTTCGTAGAGATGGTCGAAGTCGGCCTGCAACCGTGGTGCCACTGAACGCAGTCGTTTCAGCGCGTGCTTGGTCGAGAGATTGCGCGGGACTGCCAGCGTCACGCTGCGGATGCCAAGCTCCGCGTTTCGATCGTCGGCGACGATGCCGAACCCCGCTCGGACCGCGAGATGGAGCGACATCGGGTCCGGATCAACTGCGACCAGCACGCCTCGGCGCACCGGCATGCCCGACGGATCGGCTTCCAGCTCTCGCGGATACTGGCGGATCAGTTCGCGCAGCCGCAGCCTCCGCAGCTCGAGCAAGGTCGCTGGCGACGCCTCGGCGATCCGGTCCGGCAGGCCGGCAATCGTATCGAGCGTCGGCGCAATGGCTTCTCGCGCGCCAGACTGGCCGAGCACGTTTTGCAGCGTCGGTCCGACCACCGGGACGTTCCCCGTTGGCAGATTCACCCGCGGCAGCGCCGGAATGCCTACGCCCGATAGCAATTGCGCGCCCGCGCTGCCCGCGACGAGGGCGGTTGCAGTGGCGGCAATCAGCGCCCGATGGAGAAGACTGGACATCACGTGACCTCTTTTTATGCCTTTGAGGATGAAACGATGATGAAGCGTCGTTTCATCCCTATGAGGGCGAATGGGATCATCAGGAGCGTTCGAGCGAGACCTGTCGGAGCTGCTTCCGCGGCTGCGGCGCTTTGCGCATGCGCTCAGCAGGAACGCGGCCGACGCGGACGATTTGACGCAGGCAACGGTCGAACGGGCATTGCGGTCCCGCGACCAGTGGCAGCCGGGGACGCGGCTCGACAGCTGGCTTTACCGGATCATGCGCAACCTGTGGATCGATACCGCTCGCGCACGCACTCGAAAAGAGAAGCACGAGGCGCCCGAGGAAGAGGCGTTGTCCGTTGGCATGGATCCGCGCGACGCGATCGACGCCTCGATCGAACTGAAGCGCGTGATGGCGGCGATGGAATGCTTGCCGGACGAGCAGCGCGAAGTCGTCGCGCTGATCCTGATCGAGGGCTTCGGCTATCGCGAAGTATCGGAAATGCTCGGCCTGCCGATCGGCACGGTGTCGAGCCGGCTGGTGCGCGGACGAACCGCGCTGATGGAAATGCTGGGTGGGACTGCTGATGGTTGAGGAAGAGACGTTCTTCGCCTGGCTCGACGGCGAATTGCCGCCGGAAGAAGCCGCGCGTGTGGAGGTGGCAGTCGGCGCCGACCCTGAACTATTGAAGCAGGCTGCCGAGTATCGTGCGATGGCGGCGGGATTGCGGGGAGCATTCGATTCGATCGCGGAGCAGCCGATTCCGGAACGGCTCAAGCGCAGACTGAACAACGATGACACGTTAGTCAGCTTGGCCGACGCGCGGGTAAAGCGCGCGACGCGCAGTGCTCAGCCCATGTGGGTTCAGGCCGCAGCGCTCGCGGCGACGCTCGCCATTGGCATCTTCACCGGCGCGCAATTCGCCAACGGTCCATCGAGCCCGATTCAATCGCAGGCTGGGAGGCTCGTCGCATCGGCCGATCTGGATCAGGCTCTGTCAAAGCGTTTGGCCAGCGCGCCCGCTGACTCCGGTCCGCGCATCGGCCTCACTTACCGCGACCAATCGGGCGCAATCTGCCGGACGTTCGAGGGTCAATCCGCGAGCGGCCTCGCCTGCCGCGAGGGCAGCGACTGGCGAATCCGGTCGGTCTTCCAGTCGCCGGAAGGCCAGTCGGCAGACTATCGCATGGCGAGCGGCGGGGATCCGCAGCTGATGGAGGCGGTCGACGCGTCGATAGCCGGTGAGCCGTTCGATGCGGCGCAGGAAAAGGCCGCGATGGAAAGAGGTTGGACGAATTAGAAGCCTATGTCCGCAATGGGTCGAAAGCTGCCACTCGCGCAGCCTATAAGCAAAGACATTATCGGGGAGCGGTTTTGGTAACCGCAGGCCGATTTGCTGAAAAATGAAATGAAATCAGTCAAGAGTGGCGGAGCGGGAGGGATTCGAACCCTCGATACGCTTTTGGCGTATACTCACTTTCCAGGCGAGCGCCTTCGACCACTCGGCCACCGCTCCCGCCGCACCCGGACGGGTGCATAACTAAAAATTCGCGCTGGAAGGCGCCCATCTAGGCAAGGAACGGCATTCGGGCAACCTTGCGGGCGAGCGGGCGAAACCACTATGCCGCTGACGATGCGGCGCTTCGGAAATCCGCCCTCGGCAGACGAGATGGAGGCGATCGCGCGCCAGGCGATGCGAGTCGCTGCCCGAACCGTTCGGGAGCCATTTGAGCGACGTCGTGCTGCTGATCGAGGACTTCGCCGATGACGCGACGCTCGACGCGATGGGGATCGAGGATCCGTTCGACCTGACCGGCATCTACGAAGGCATCCCGCTGACGGAGCGAAGCGTCGACCATTCCGGTACTCTGCCTGACAAAATCAGGCTGTTCCGCCGCCCGATCCTCGACGAATGGGCGGGCGGGGAGGACAGCCTCGAACATCTCGTCGCGCATGTGCTGGTGCACGAGGTCGGCCATCATTTCGGCCTGTCGGACCAGGATATGCACGCGCTCGAGGAAGCGGTTCAGTGAAACCGCTACTGCGGTTCGACGGCGTGAGTTGCCGGCGAGGCGGCCGGCTTGTTGTTCGAAAATCTCGATCTCAAGCTCGGCCCGGGCGATGCGTTGCATCTTCGCGGGCCGAACGGCAGCGGCAAATCGAGCCTGATCCGGCTCGCGGCGGGTCTGCTTGGTGCGGAGCAAGGGAAAATCGAGCGCAGCGAACTGGCGTCTCGCCGACGATGGGCTGGCGCTGGATCGCGAATTGCCGCTGAGGCGGGCGCTGAGCTTTTGGGGTGGTCGCGGTCGATGAGGCTATCGACGCGCTCGGACCTCGACGCGCCTGGCGGATGTGCCGGTTCGCCTTCTTTCCACCGGCCAAGCCAAGCGCGCGACGCTCGCTCGCGTAGTTGCATCGGATGCGCCGCTTTGGCTTCTCGATGAACCGCTCAACGGTCTCGATAGCGATGGTGTCAACCCGGCTCGAACGCGCTGGTCGCGGATCATCTGGGACGCGGCGGGGCGGTGCTTGCCGCATCTCATGGACGGCTTGGCGGAACTTGGACGCAGCTGGAGCTGAGCGCTTGATCGGGTCGCTGATTGCCCGCGATGTGCGGCGTGCAATCGGCGGTGCGGCGTGGCTGCCCGTCGGCTTCTTCTTCGTCGTCGCGACCCTGGTCCCGTTTGCAGTCGGACCCGATCCGCGATTGCTAGAGCGCATTGCGGCGGGCGGGTTGTGGATCGCCGCACTAACGGCGGCCCTTCTTCCGATCGAGCGACTGATCGAGCCGGATCGGGCGAACGGCGTTCTCGATCAACTGTCGATCCGCGGCGTCTCCGAGGAGGCGGTGGGTGCGGCGAAGGTCGCGGCGCACTGGCTGACGTTCGGGCCGCTGCTGCTGCTGGCGGCGCTGCCGAGCTCATTCATCCTCGGCATTGCCCCGACGGCCCTCGGCCGTTCCCTTATCGCGCTGGCGGTAGGCACTCCGGCGCTCGCCGCTTTGGCAGTGATGGTCGCGTCGTTGACTGCCGGACTGCCGAGAGCGGCAGCGCTTGCCGGCGTCCTGCTCCTCCCACTGGCGGTGCCACTGCTGATCTTTGGCGCCGGAGCTTCGGGCGATGCGGCGTCCGGCAGCATTGCTGCTCGAGGCCGCGGTTTCGCTGTTGCTGGTTGCGGCTTCGCCGTTCGTGATCGGCGCAGCGATCCGCGCCGTCGCGAACCTAGCGCGACCACCTTGCGAAGATCGCGGTGGGGAGGAGCAACCCGCGCGCTTCCTCGCGAACCGACATTTCGCCGATTTCGACAGTGCCGCCGAGGTCTCCGAGCGTCTGCTTCACCAGCTCACCGATCGCGAGGGCCGACATGCGGACGGCGTAGACGGTGAGCACGAGGAACCTGCTGTTCTCGTCGAGGAGCTTGCGGCAGTCGGCGAGCAACGGCGCGAGATTTTCCTCCAGCCGCCACACTTCGCCGGTCGGTCCGCGCCCGAACTTCGGCGGGTCGAGCAAAATGCCGTCGTAACGGCGTCCTCGGCGGACCTCGCGGGCGGTGAACTTGCTGGCATCGTCGACCATCCAGCGGATCGGACGATCGGAAAGTCCGGACAGCGACGGCATTGGCCTTTACCGCCCTCGACCGATTTTTTCGATGCGTCGACGTGAACGAGCCGCGCGCCTGCCTCGCTCAGGATCAGCGCTGCCGACGCCTGTGTACCCGAACAGGTTGAGCACGTCGGCGTCCGCCGCGCGCTCGCGCATCCAGTCCCACTGCGGCGCCATGTCGGGAAAGAAGCCGAGGTGGCGGAACGGTGTCAGCGAAGCGTTGAAGCGGACGGGGCCGCGCGAGAGCTCCCACTCGTTCGCCGGACGGGCCGATGCTGGACCCAGCGCCCGCCGCCTTCTTCGTCGGAACCGGGAACGAAGGTGGCGTCCGGATTCCACGTCGGCGCTCGCGGGCTCCCACATCGCCTGCGGCTCCGGCGCTCGACGACCGTGAACCGGCCGTAACGCTCGAACTTTTGGCCATTGCCGCTGTCGATCAGGCCCCAGTCCGGCCAGGGCTCTGCAACCAACGTCTGCAACTGCATCAGGCGACGGCGGCGAGCCGCGCTCCGACCGATGCGATGGCGGTCCGTCCGTCGAGCAATGCCGGCGCCGGCCGCTTTGGCCGCCGCAGCGTCGACTGCGCGAAGGTCTGCCGAGCATCTCGTCGAGCGGGACGATCCGTCCGAACACCTCGATCGATCGGGCCATCTGGTCGGCGCGGCCCTGCGGTGTCTCAAGCGCCATCAGGAGCCCCGCCTCCATCTGCGCCATGGCGCGGCGAACCTCGACGTCGGTCAGCGTCTCGATCGTGTCGGCGAGCACTTCACGGGCGAGGTTCATCGATTCGACCGCGCGGTCTTCGATCCGCGGCGCAGCCGATCGCGACGAGGCCGGTATCCGCGAACGCCTGGCTCCAGGCCCCGATGGAATAAGCCAGGCCGCGCTCCTCGCGCAGCTCCTGGAAAAGACGGGACGATGTGCCGCCGCCCAGCGCCTGCACGAACACCGCCAGCGCCGACATCCGCGGGTCGGCCGCCGCGAGCCCCGGCAGCCCGAGGCACCAATGCGCCTGCTCGAACTCGCGCCGGTCGTTGCGCAGGCCGCCGGTGAATTCGGCGGTGCCGATCGGCGTTCCGGGCGTGTCCTCCATGTCGCCGAACAGCCGCTCGGCGAGCTTCGCCGACTTCGTCGGGATCGACCTTGCCGCTTGCCGCAAGAATCAGGCGCGAGGGCACGAGCTCGCCGCGTCATCCAGGCATGCAATCGTCGCGCGTGATGCCGCTGCAGGCTTTCCTCGCGGCCGAGGATGGAGCGGCCCAGCGGCTGGTTCATGTATGCCGCTTCGAACAGATGATCGTTGACGAGGTCGTCGGGCGAATCGACGCTCTCGCCGATCTCCGACAGGATGACGTCCTTTTCGCGCTCGAGTGTGCTCGTCGCTCATGTGCGGGGCGCGGATCAGGTCGGCCAGCAGCTCCGCCAAACAGCGCGGTATCGCGGGCGAGGACGCGGCCGTGGAAAGTCGTTTGGTCGCGCGAAGTCCAGGCGTTCATGTAGCCGCCGACATCCTCGATCGCCTCGGCCAGCTCGCGCGTGTTTCGCGAGCCCGGCGCCCTTGAACACCATGTGCTCGACGAGGTGGGCGAGGCCCGAGCAATTCTCCGGCTCGGAGCGCGAACCGACCATTGCGTAGACGCCCATGGCGACGCTCTCCGCGCCGGGCAGCGGGTCGACCGCGACGGTCAGGCCATTGCCGAGGCGATGCATCGCCGCGCTCACTTCGCCTGCTCCTTCTTCCAGCGCAGCCTGAGCGCCAGCCCGTAGATGAGTGCGGCGATGCCCGCGAACATGAACCACTGGATCGCGTAGGAACGGTGGTTGTTCGAGATGGAATCGAGCGATGGCGGCGCGACCGTCTCGAGACCCGCGGCGCGCTTCGCCGCGACCAGCCGCATGCGCGTCAGATTGTCCGGCGCGATGATCGCCGCTGACCGGGCCGCCCGGCCAATTCACGGCCGCGTTCGGATCCTTCGACCAGCCCACCGCGACGCTCAGTCCCGGGCCTTCGGCGCCGGTCGAGCAGTCGACGATATGGACGAAGCCCGGCTCACCGGACGATCCTTCGCCCGGAACGGTCCGCCGGCCAACGGGACGCAGGCAAACGGCGGTTGCATGGCGGAACAGTGGCAGGTTGCTTCTCCGCTAGCGGCAATCGTCGGGAAGGCGATCGGCGGAAGCTTTTCCGCTTCCGCATATTGCTTGAGCAGCCTTCCTTCCATTGGCGCGCTGCAGCTGCCAGACGCCAAGGCCGACCATGACCGCGACGGCGCAGGCGACGAAGATGGTGGCGATGATCGGGACTTTGCGGTTCATGGCGCTATTTTGCCCTTCTCGGGCGCGATGCGCAAACTCTTGCGCGATCAGCCACGACTTTGCGGCCCGCAGGCCGCCCAGCGTCAGGGCCAGGCCGACGGGTATCCAGACGAGGTGAACCCACCACGGCGGCGACCACGACAGGTCGACCGCAACCGCCATGACGGTCAGCGCAGCCCCGACGATCAGAATTAGAAAGGCGGCGGGCCCATCGCCAACGTTGAAGCTGGAATAATCGAGACCGCAGGAGCTGCAGCTCGGGGCAAAGCGGACCCAGCCCAAAAACAAAGGGCCCTGCCCGCATCGCGGACAGGAACCCTTCATTGCCGAAGCAAGTGGCGAAATGTCCGCCACCCGCGCCTTAGCCGGCGGTCGGCGCGCCCCAGCCGCCCCAGACGTAGATCGAGACGAACAGGAAGAGCCACACGACGTCGACGAAGTGCCAGTACCAGGCGGCCGCTTCGAAGCCGAAATGCTGCTTGGGAGTAAAGTCGCCCTTGTGCGCGCGGATCAGGCAGATCGTCAGGAAGATGGTGCCGACGATCACGTGAAAGCCGTGGAAGCCGGTCGCCATGAAGAAGGTCGACCCGTAGATGTTGCCGCCATTGGCGACTGCTTGAACGCGAACGGAGCGTGCAGATACTCGTAGGCCTGGATGCTGGTGAACAGCATGCCGAGCAGCACGGTCAGCAACAGGCCGGTCTTGAGGCCCTCGCGGTCGCCGTTGATCAGCGAATGGTGGGCCCAGGTTACCGTCGTGCCCGAGCAGAGCAGGATCAACGTGTTGAGAAGCGGAAAGCCCCACGGGTTGAGGACTTGCAGACCCTTCGGCGGCCACTGACCGCCAACCGCTTCAGCCGATCGACGGGAACAACGAGGCGTCGAAATAGGCCCAGAACCAGGCGAGGAAGAACATCACCTCGGAGGCGATGAACAGAATCATGCCGTAGCGCAGGTGAAGCTGCACGACCGGAGTATGATAGCCCGCGTGGGCTTCCCTGATCGTGTTCGCCCACCAATTGGCCATCGTGACCAGCACGGCGATCAGGCCGGCGATGCACACGAAGGGCCCGTAGGGGTTCTCGTGCATCCACATCACCGCTCCGCCGAACAGGAACGAGCGCGGAGAATGCGCCGATCAGCGGCCATGGATCGGGATCGACCAGATGGTAATCGTGATTCTTGCTAGCGGCCATCTCTGACTTCCCCTCGTGATCTTCGCTTGCGGCTCTAGCGGGACGTTTCCGGCTTTTCCACTGGGTAAAATGTATAGCTCAAGGTGATCTCGTCGATGTCCTTCGTGTCCTTGTCCTCGCGGATTTTCGGATCGACGAAAAAGATCGACCGGCATGTCGACGGTTTGACCCGGCTTCAGCGTCTGTTCGGTGAAGCAGAAGCATTCGATCTTCGAGAAATAGTGCCCGGCGATCTCCGGGGACACGTTGAATACCGCCTGGCCGGTGGTCGTCGCGCGCCGTAAGGTTGGTCGCCCTGTAGAAGATCTGCGTTTTCGCGCCGGGCGCGATCCGGACCGTCTCCTGCTTCGGTTCGAACCTCCACGGCAGATCGGCGTTGATATTCGCGTCGAAGCGCACGCCGATTTCGCCGGCGACCGCGCCCGGCGCCTTTGCGGCTCGCAGCGGCGTTCCGTCGAACCCGGTCAGCTGGCAGAACATCGCGGTAGAGAGGCACCGCCGCGAAGGCGAGGCGCGAGCATGGCGAGCGCGAGAAGCGCCATCATGACCGCCATGCGCGCATTCTTTCGGGTCGCCGTCGTCGTCACTTGTTCAGGCCGATCTTGGCGACGGTGATCAGGAACAGCAGGACGACGAAAGCGCCGAGCAGCCATGCCATCAGCCTTGCGCGCTCGCGCTGGCGCTTCGAAGCATTTCGTCTTCGGGTTGTTCGGTCATGCGACCATCCAGCGATCGACGACGAGCGCGCGCGAACAAGGCGAAGAGATAGAGGATCGAGAAAGCGAACAGCCGTCGCTCCGGCTTCATGCCGCTCGGCTCTTCGGCGCGGTTGGCGAATACCGCCGCCGCGAGGATGACGAAAATCGTGTTGAGGACGGCCGCCGATATGCCGTAGATCAGGCCCGTCAGGCCGAGCGCGATAGGGCGCGATCGCCGCGATGACGACCGTGACGCTGTAGAGCAGGATCTGCAGCCGCGTGTTCCGGATCCCGGCGACGACCGGCAGCATCGGCACGTTGGCGGCCGCATAATCCGACCGGACGAACAGCGACAGCGCCCAGAAATGCGGCGGCGTCCACAGGAAGATGATCGCGAACAGCAGCACCGGCAGCAGCTCGACCCGGCCGGTCGCCGCGACCCAGCCGATCAACGGCGGGAAGGCGCCGGCGGCTCCGCCGATGACGATGTTCTGCGCGGTCCGTCGCTTCAGCCAGACCGTGTAGACCAGGACGTAGAACAGGATCGAGACCGCCAGCAGCACCGCCGCGAGATAGTTGGTCGCAAGGTCCATCAGCATGACCGAGAAGACCGAGAGCCCGACGCCGAAGTGCAAGCGCGGTCTGGCGGTCCATCCGCCGCGCCGGCAGCGGACGGTTGGCGGTCCGCCGCATCTTCGCGTCGAGATCCGCCTCATACCATTGATTGAGCGCGCCCGCTGCGCCCGCGCCGAGCGCGATGCACAGGATTGCGGTGAAGCCGAGCGACCGGCCGGAAGCTTCACCGGCGCCGCGAGCAGGCCGCACAGGCCGGTGAACACCACCAGGCTCATCACGCGCGGCTTGGTCAGCGCGACGAGGTCGCGCCAATCGGCGGGCAAGGCAGGTTGCGCGATTGAGGGGGTCATGACTTGCAGGGCGGGCCTATAGAGGGGACAAGCGCGGGCTGGAAGCCTTGGCTGCCGCTCGCTACTTTGCGTGCCCATGCTTATCCGATTCGCCTTTGCGCTCAGCCTCTTGCTTGCAGCGCCCGCCGCCGCACAGACCGCCCCTCCAGCTCCGGCTCCCGCCGAGGACTTGGTCAAGGTCGCGCTCGACACCAGTGCTGGCCGCATCGTCCTCGCGCTCGATCGCGGCGCATGCGCCGATCACCACCACGAACTTCCTCCGATATGTCGATTCCGGCCGCTTCAACGGCGAGAGCTTCTATCGGGCGATGAAGTTCGGCGAGAGTGGCGGCCTGATCCAGGCGGGCATCACCACCGACGCGCGCAAGCTCTATCCCGCGATCGCGCACGAGCCGGTCAGCAAGACCGGCATCAAGCATGTCGCCGGGCACCGTCTCCATGGCCGCCTTTTCGCCGGGCACGGCCAAGGCCGATTTCTTCATCCTGACCACCGACAGCCCCGTCGTTCGACGCCAGCTTCGCGGCGTTCGGCCATGTGGTCGAGGGGATGGACGTGGTGAAGGCGATCTCAGGCCTCGCCGACCTCGCCGACCAAGGGCGAGGGCGTGATGAAGGGCCAGATGCTCGATCCCGTCGTGAAGATCACCAAGGCGTCGCGCCTAAAATAGGCCAAGCCGCGCCCCGGTTGCGGGCGGTTGCCATTCATGGGAAATCGGCTGCGTGGGGGACGTGGCATCGAACAAGTTGAGCTGGCGCGGCGAGATCCTGATCTTCGCCGTGACCCTGGTGCTGATGCTTTGGCCGCTCGCGATCAACGGCAGGCCCTTTTACGTATCCGACAGCACCAGCTACCTGCGCGGCGGCGGATTCGGCTTTCACACCGCTCTGACGATGATCGACACTTGGTGGCAGTCGCTGTTCGCGCCAGCTGCCATGAGCACCGGCGGCGCGGCCGATACCAAGGCAGTGGTCGCAACGGCCGTCGCTGAGTCCGGAGGCGTCCGGTCACTGATCTACAGTGTCGTGACCTATGTCCTGCGACTCCCCGGGCAGACGTTGATCTCGCTGGCGATCGCGCAGGCGGGCGCGGTCGTGCTGGTGATGACCATTCTTCGCCGCCTGGTCGCGCCGCGGGCAGGAACTCAAGCCCGCTTTGGCGGCCGGCGCCGGTCTGGCGCTGCTGACCTCCGCACCGTGGTATTCGGCCTACGCAATGCCCGACGTCCTTGCCGGCATTACGATCGCCGGGTCAGTGGCGCTGACGGTTCTGTTCGATCGCCTTGGCACCCTCGGTCGGCTCGTGCTGGTACTCCTGATCGCCTTCTGCGTAACGACCCACGGCAGCCATATCCTGATCGCATTCGGGACCTTGATGACAGGCGCCGCCGTGCATCTTTGGCTGAGACGCGGGCAGATGCGCGAGACGCTTTGCAAAGCCATTTGGTTCGGTAGCCCGCTGTTCCTGGCCGTCGTGGCGCTGCTCGGGACATCCTACGCCGCATTTGGGGAATGGAGCCTCGCTCCCAAACGATATCCGATCGGCCTTGCGCGGTCGATTTCCGACGGCCCAGGCTATTGGTACCTCCGCGACCATTGCGCGACCGAGCATTTCGCGATCTGCGAGATCTACGGGACCAACCCGCCGCGCAAGGTGAACGACTTCCTGTGGGGGCCAAACGGCGTCCGTTACCGCGCGACGCCCGAACAGATGGAGCGCATCCGTGCCGAGGAGGGGCGGATCGTCAAAGGCGCGTACCTGGAATATCCGATGAATCAGATTGGTCGCTCGGTCCGGAACAGCTTTGCTCAGCTCGCGGAATTCGGACTTCGCGGCTTGGTGTTCGGCGTCACCATCGTGGGATCGGATGATCCTCAGCTCCAGCAGGACCGCCCGGACCTTCCGCAGTTTAGAGGTGCCGGCGAGGCGGTCATTTACCTGACCTTCCTTGCCAGCTTGCTGGCGCTCGTCGCGGTTCGACGACGCCTCACTTCGACTGAGATTGCGGCGCTGTCGGTGACGGCGATCGGGTTGCTGGGTAATGCCGTCGTGTGCGGGACGCTGTCGGGAGTGACCGACCGCTACCAGGGCCGCGTCGCCTGGGTGCTTCCCGCTTTGGTCCTGATCATCCTCGCGCGCATCTGGCAAGACCGGCGCACTCCGGCGTCGAGCTGATGGAGTTCGTCCCGCTCGGCAAGTCGGGCCTGACTTCGAGCGTGATCGGACTTGGCGGTGGAAGCAGCGGGCGGTTCGGCCTGACGAAGGGCGGGACGAGGACGGATGCGGTCCGGCTCATCGGCACGGCGCTCGATCTTGGCATGACCTTTTTCGATGGAGCGGGCGCTGCCGGCGGTGTCGACGAATTGCTCGCCGAGGGCCTGGGCTCGCGCCGGAACGACGTCCTACTGTCGACCAAGGTTCACCTCGGCCCTGAGCCGATCGGGCTGGTCAACTCAACGCTCTCGAACCGTGCCTCGGCCTTAGCGGCCCGTCGGCTTGGAATCGTCTGCTCGGGAAAAACGCTAAGGAAGCGGATAGAGCGCGGACTGAAGGCGCTGCAGACCGACCGGATCGACGTCCTTCACCTGCATGCGGTCACGGCGGGACAATATCCGGAGGCCGCGAAGAGGGCGCTCCCTGAACTCCTCAAAATGAAGGAGGAAGGAAAGCTTCGCGCGATTGGCATCACCGAAGGCTTCCTGTCCGACCCGCACCACGAGGTGCTCCGGGCGGCGGTCGAAGACGAGGGGTGGGATGTGGTGATGGTCGGCTTCAACCCCGGCAATCGCAGCGCCGCTGGGACCGTGCTTCCGGCCGCCAAGCGCGCAGGCGTCGGGACGATCGGCATGTTCGCCTTGCGCGGATTGCTCGACTTGCCCGGGGCTGAAGGCATGGACCCGAGGACGTTATCCGACCTGGCCTATCGCTTCAGCCGGCATCAGGCGGGCATGGACGTGGTCCTGACCGGGACGGGCAATGCCGAGCATCTGAAGCAGAACGTTGCGTCTGTGCTGTCGCCGGCGCTTACGCCCGACGAGATCGCGCGATTGAGGGGACTAAGCGGCTGAGGCGTCGACGCCGAAATGCTCGTCGTTGATGGTGACCCAGACGATCCCGCCGATCGCTCCAAGCAGGACCCGGAGCAGCCCGAACGCGATCGACAGCGATAGCGCCGCCTCCGCGCCGACTCCCGCCGCGCCGAGCAGGTAGACGAAGGCGATCTCGCGCACGCCCCAGCCGCCAAACGAAATGGGCACCATCGCCATCAGCAAGGCGGCCGTCGTGAAGGCGAACAAAGTCGCGAACGGGATGCCAAGGCCAAGGCCGGTCGCCAGGCACCAAAGGACGCCGACGCGGAAAAGATGCTGGAGCATCGCCGAAAGCCAGGCCGATGCGTTCGCAGCGCTTGGGACGAGCAGGAGCCGGAAATCGTCGGCGACTGTCATCATCTTCCGCCCGAATGACCATCGGTCGAGCGTTCGGAGACTCGCCGGCAAGTGAGCCAGCACGAACAGGCCCGCGATCGCTCCGACTCCCCCCGCCAGTACGGAGCCGAGCAGCAGCACGTCGCGCCGTTCGTGGAGCAGGTCGAGCGCAATCGGGAAGCCGGCGGCGATCACGGCGACCAAGGTGATGAATGATAACACGCGCACGGCGAGCACGACCCGGACCGCGGTTCCAACGGGCATTCCGGCGCGCGACAATTGCACGCCGCGGAAGATGTCCCCGCCGACGGTCGACGGAGCGACATTGCTAAAGAACCAGCCGACCAGGCTGTAGAGCAAGGCCGTTCCAAACTGCATCCGGTGCGCGAAGATGCGGATCACCCCGGTCAGCAAGGTCGCATCGAACAGCACGATCAGTGCGGTCAGCAGCACCGCACCGAATGCCCACCAGGGGTTGAGGCCGGCCAGCACGGCGGACACCGCGCCGATGTCGACCTTCCGGAATGCCAGCCACAGCAGGAGCGCGGTAATGACGCATTTGAGCGCAAGCTTCAGTCGCACCCTGCCGTTCCCCCTCCCAGACATGGACGCCGACACCCCAAGAATGATTTCCAGCCTGCCGACATGTATGGCACTAGGCACGGTGTTGCGAAACGGTGGAGGGGTACCGGCACGCATGTCCCAGATTGGACCCGCCATATGGACTGGCCCGAGGCTGTTCATGATCGGCCTGGACGCGGTCAGCCTGCCGTTCGTGCGGGCCAACCTAGACCGGCTTCCCACCCTTGCGTCATTGTTAAAGGATGGCTCGCTTCGTGAGCTTGAAACGCCGGCGACCCATCTCTCGGCGAGCGTCTGGCCGACCTTTTCGACGGGCAAGCAGCCCGGCGACCATGGCCAGTATTTCCCGTTCCAGTGGCATGGCGGGGACAACCACTACCGTCGCATCGCCGATTCCCGGTGGTCGGACGAATTCGAGATCGAGCCCTTCTGGCATCGCGTGGCGAAGGCCGGCGTGCCGACGATCGCCTTCGACATTGCCCACGCCCTGCACGACGAGCGCGCACCCTGCCTGCAGATCACGAACTGGTCGTACCAGAGCTCCGGCGATGCAAAGGCTTCCGACCTTGGCGTTCTCAAGGAAATCCAACGGCGGTTTGGGCGCCGGCCGATCGGTCCCGAAGTGCCGGTCGCCAAGACCGCTCGGCAATGCGAGGCAATCCGCCGCCAGTTGACCGCCGCCGTCCGGGCCAAGGCCGACGCGACGCTATACCTCATGGAAAGGCCGTGGGGCCTGTTCGTCACCGGCTGGTACGAGGCCCATCGGGCTGGACATAACCTCTGGCCGGTCGAGGGCGAGTTCGGATCGGATGCCTCGCCCGACGCAATGCTCGGGGTTTACGAAGAAACCGACCGCCAGCTCGGGCGAGTCCTGGCCACGCTCGGCGACGATGTTTCGGTGGTGCTGTTCACGCTTCATGGAATGGAGCCCAATCGGGCGCAGGACCACTTCCTGACTGAGATCCTCAAGCGGCTGAACAAGCGCTACCTCGGCCGCGAAGCGCGGACATCGAAGAAACCGTCGGCGTTCAATGCGACCGCCTTCCTCAGGGCGGCGCTGCCACCGACGCTCCAGTATCGAACCGCCAGCCTGCTTGGCGAAAAGGTGCAGGACTGGGTCGTCAATCGCTCGCTCACGTCCGGTCGGGCCTGGTCCGATACGCCCAGTTTCCCGGTGCTCAGCGGGGGCGAGGGCCTCATCCGACTGAACATCAAGGGTCGGGAGGCGAACGGATTTTTCAACCGTGGTGGAGGGGATCTCGCCGACTATGTCGACTGGCTGCGGGACCGGCTGTCGGCGATCACGGTCACCGAGACAGGTGAGGCGCTGATCGGGACGATTACAGTCGTGGACGACGTATATTCCGGATCGCGGCGCGACTTCCTGCCGGACATCATCCTGCAATGGGCGCCGGAACAGCCGGCTTCGCGCATCCAATCGCCGGACATTGGAGAGATCGAATTTTCGCTGGCAACCGGCCGTGGCGGCAACCACAACCACTCGGCTTTCCTGGTGGCCAAGGGCGACAACGCTCTGATGCAGGCGGTCGCGCCGGTCCGCGGGATCGCCGATCTCGGCGGGATCGCCGAACGCTATCTGACGAGAACCGCCGAGCCTGTCGCCGCCTGACCGCGGCACAAACAAAAACGCCCCGGCGCGAACCGGGGCGTCTCTGTTTCATGACCTCGAAGCCGACTAGGTGATCTTCGGCAGCGTCGAGAATTGGTGGAACGGCGGCGGGCTGGACAATGTCCATTCCAGCGTCGTCGCCCCTTCGCCCCACGGATTGTCCGGAGCCTTCTTGCCGGCCGCGAGCGACCAGATGATGTTGACGAAGAAGATCACCATGCCCGCGGCCATCACCATGTAGCCGTAGGTCGAGACCTCGTTCCACTTCTCGAACGCCGGCGTGTAGTCCGGAATGCGTCGCGGCATGCCGTCGAGGCCGAGGAAATGCTGCGGGAAGAAGATCAGGTTCACGCCGATGAACATGATGAAGAAGTGCAGCTTGCCGAGAAGCTCGTTGTACATCTTCCCGCTCATCTTCGGGAACCAGTAGTAGAAGCCCGCGAAGATCGAGAACACCGCGCCGAGGCTGAGCACGTAGTGGAAGTGCGCGACCACGTAGTAGGTGTCGTGCATGTAATTATCGACGCCGCCATTCGCGAGGACGACGCCGGTGACGCCGCCGACCGTGAACAGGAAGATGAACCCGATCGCCCACAGCATCGGCGTCTCGAAGGTGATCGAGCCGCCCCACATGGTGGCGATCCAGCTGAAGATCTTCACGCCGGTCGGGACCGCGATGATCATCGTCGCGGCGGTGAAGTACATCTTCACGTCCATCGCTCAGGCCGACCGTGAACATGTGGTGCGCCCACACGACGAAGCCGACCACGCCGATGGCGACCATCGCATAGGCCATGCCCAGGTAGCCGAAGACCGGCTTGCGGCTGAACGTCGCGATCACCTGGCTGACCATGCCGAAGCCCGGCAGGATCATGATGTACACTTCCGGGTGCCCGAAGAACCAGAACAGGTGCTGGTAAAGCACCGGGTTACCGCCGCCGGCCGGATCGAAGAAGCTGGTGCCGAAGTTGCGGTCGGTCAGCAGCATGGTGATCGCGCCTGCAAGCACTGGAAGGGCCAGCAGCAGCAGGAAGACGGTGACCAGGATCGACCACACGAACAACGGCATTTTGTGCAGGGTCATGCCCGGCGCGCGCATGTTGAAGATGGTCGTGATGAAGTTGATCGCGCCGAGGATCGAGCTGGCGCCCGCCAGGTGGAGCGAGAAGATCGCCATGTCGACGGCGGGCCCCGCGGACCCGCTTGTCGATAGCGGCGCGTAGACCGTCCAGCCCGTACCGGCGCCCAGGCCCGTCCCGCCGGAGACGAACGTCGATCCGAGTAGCAGGATGAAAGCCGGGACCAGCAGCCAGAAGCTGATGTTGTTCATGCGCGGGAACGCCATGTCCGGCGCGCCGATCATCAACGGCACGAACCAGTTGCCGAAGCCGCCGATCATCGCCGGCATGACCATGAAGAAGACCATGATCAGGCCGTGCGCGGTGATCAGCACGTTCCAGTGGTGGGTCGCCTCGTCGAAGGCAGCGCCTTCGCCGACACCGATCGGCCAGGGAAGTGGTTCAGGATCTGGATGCCCGGATGCATCAGCTCCGCCGCGCATGATGCCCGAGATGCCGCCGCCGATGATTCCGGCGACGATCGCGAAGATCAGGTAGAGCGTGCCGATGTCCTTGTGGTTCGTCGACATGAACCAGCGGATGAAGAAGCCTGGCTTGTGGTCGGCATCGTGATGCGCGTCGTGCGCTTCGTGAGCCTTACGGAGTGTCTGCGGTAGTTGCCATGGTACGTTCGTTCCGCTCTTAATTCTGGGCCGTCGCGGCCTGGTTGGTGGCCGGCTGCGCTTCAGCCGAATTCGATTTCGGCCGGAGCCGGTGCTGCCGCAGTCGTGGCGGCTGCCGGAGTAGCGCCAGGCGTCGCCACCGCGGGCTTGGCGCCCTTTGGCGTGCCGCCCTTCGATGCGACCCACGCATCGAACTGCTCGGGCGAGACGACCTCGACGGCGATCGGCATGTAGCCGTGGCGCGCGCCGCAAAGCTCGGTGCACTGGCCGAAGTAAACGCCCGGCTGTCGACCTTGGCCCAGATCTGGTTCACCTGGCCGGGATTGGCGTCGATCTTGCTCCAGAAGGCCGGAACCCAGAAGGCGTGGATCACGTCGTTCGAGGTGACCAGGAACTTGATGACCTTGCCGGCCGGAAGGACCAGGCGCTCGTCGGCGGCAAGCAGCGGCGGGCCGTCGGCATCGGTACGGAACCGCTCGCCCGGCTTAACGTCGGCCTTCTCCTTGAGGATGTTCGAGACGATCTCGAACCCGCCATTGTCTGGATAGGAATAGGTCCAGAACCACTGGTTGCCGGTGACCTTGACGGTGAGGTCGGCCGGGGGCGGGTTGTACTGGGTCTGCAACAGCCGCATCGACGGAATGGCGATCGCGACGAGGACAAGCACCGGGATCAAGGTCCATGCGACCTCAAGCGCCGTGTTGTGCGAGGTGCGCGATGGCGTGGGGTTGGCACCGCGACGGAACTTGATCATCGTCACAGCCAGCAGGACCAGAACCACCAAGCTGATGATCACGCACAGCGCAAGCAGCCAGTTGTTGTGGAAACCGGCGGCGAACTTGCCGACGTCGGTGACCTGCTCCTGAATGCCGGTGCCCGCCCTGATCGGCATGCCGACATTCTGCTGCGGAACGGCATGGCCGACGCCGGTCTCGGTCGTCGTCACGGCGGACGGATTGGCGGGAGCGGTCGAACCGCCCGGCGCATTCTCCGCAGTCGGCTGCGCCGCTGCTTCGGCAGTGACCGCGGCTTGCGGCTGGGCGGCTTGCGGCGTTTGAGCCGCTGCAGGTGTCAGGCCGGCGGCGGCCAGGGCAATCGCCCATGCAATCAGTTTCATTCTCACCCCGGTGACTTGGGTTGGGGACAAGAGCACCGCGACCGGGCCCCCTTGAATTAGGCGGCCTTATAGGCACGGCTTTTCGTCCCCCTCAAGCGCCTCATCCACAGGTGTTGAAGGCTTGTGCCGCGCGGCCTATTCACGCGCTCGTTTGGAATGGCTGGCCAATTGTCGGAGCGCCGATGACCGAAGACGAAGTTCTCGCCGAATTCAGGGCCGCCGATGCGCTGCTCGAAGGGCACTTCATCCTTTCGTCGGGCCTCCGCAGCCCGCGCTACCTCCAGTGCGCGCGGCTGCTGATGGACCCCGCCCGCGCCGAACGGATCGCCAGGGCGCTGGCGGCCCGCCTGCCGGACGAGACCCGCAATGCCGTCGATATTGTCGTCTCACCGGCGATGGGCGGCGTGATCATCGGGCACGAAATGGGCCGTGCGCTCGGCCGGCCCGCTGTGTTCGTCGAGCGGCCGGAAGGCGTCTTCGAGCTTCGCCGCGGCTTTCGCCTCGACCCCGGGGCACGAGTCCTGATGGTCGAGGACGTGGTCACCACTGGATTGTCGTCACGCGAGGCGATCAAGTCGATCGAGGCTGCGGGGGGCAAGGTCATCGCCGCAGCGTCGATCGTCGACCGCTCCGGCGGCACCGTCGACCTCGGCGTGCCCTACACCTCGCTGATCCGGATCGACGTTCCGACTTACGAGGCCGATGCGCTCCCGCCGGAGTTGGAAGCGATTCCGGCGATCAAGCCAGGGAGCCGCGCGGCGGCTTGACCAGCGCCCTCCGCCTCGGCGTCAACATCGACCACGTCGCGACCATCAGGAACGCGCGCGGTGGCGATCATCCCGATCCGGTCCGCGCGGCTATCCTCGCGGCGGAAGCGGGCGCCGACGGGATCACCGCCCACCTGCGCGAAGACCGGCGGCACATCACCGACGCCGACATCGACCGGCTGATGGCGGAGATCGACCTGCCGCTGAACCTGGAGATGGCCGCGACCGAGGAGATGCTGGCGATCGCCTTGCGCCACCGGCCTCATGCCGCCTGCATCGTTCCCGAAAAGCGTGAGGAGCGCACGACCGAAGGCGGCCTCGATGCCGCTGGCCAGTACGACCACCTCGCCCCGATGGTCGAGCAGCTTCGCGACGCCGGCATTCGCGTCAGCCTGTTCATCGAGCCGTCCGAGCGGCAGGTCGATGCCGCCTTGCGCCTCGGCGCGCCGGTCGTCGAATTCCACACCGGCCGCTATGCGCATGTGGATGGCAATGACCGGGCAACCGAACTCAAGCGCATCGCCGACTGCGCAGCGCTGGCCGTGAAAAACGGGATCGAGCCGCATGCGGGTCACGGCCTGACGTTCGAGAACGTAGTCCCCGTCGCCGCCATTCCGCAGATCGCCGAACTCAACATCGGCCACTTCCTGATCGGCGAGGCGATCTTCACCGGCCTCGATGCCAGCGTCCGCAGAATGCGCGGCCTGATGGACCAGGCGCGGTGATCCTTCGAGACGCGCTTTCGGTACGCCGCTTCGCGGCTACTCAATCGCTCCTCAGGATGAGCGGTGAAACGTGCGACCTGCCACTTTCCGCTCATCCTGAGGAGGGACTGAGCTTGTCGAAGGCCCGTCTCGAAGGACCGTTGCCTTGATCATCGGCATCGGCTCAGATCTCTGCAACATCGAGCGGATTGAGAATTCGCTCGAGCGTTTTGGCCAGCGCTTCCTCGATCGCGTCTTCACCGACGTCGAGAAAGCCAAAGCCGCCTCGCGTCCACACACCACCGCCGGAACCCTCGCCAAGCGCTTCGCCGCCAAGGAAGCTTTTTCGAAAGCGGTCGGCACGGGCTTCAAGCGCGGCGTGTTCATGAGGGACATCGGCGTCGTCAACGCGCCGTCCGGGGCGCCAACATTGCATCTTACCGGCGGAGCCAAGGCGCGGCTTGACGCCCTTGCGCCGGAAGGCCACGCCATCGACATACATCTGACGATGACCGACGATTACCCTTGGGCACAGGCGTTCGTGATCCTGCAGGCCCGCAAGTTGGAGCCCTGATTGAACGACACTGTCCCCGAGGCGAGCGCGCCGGAAACGGCATCCGCGGCCCCCGTAAAGGAAGACGACAAGGGCAACGCAGTCTGGCGTGAGATCAAGGGCCTGCTGTGGGTGCTGGTCGCCGTGCTGATTTTCCACAGCTTCGTCGCCAAGCCCTTCTACATCCCGTCGGAATCGATGATGCCGACCCTGCTCAAGGGCGACCGGCTGGTGGTCAGCAAATATCCCTACGGCTGGTCCTGGGTGTCCCCCAGTTTCCACATCTTCCCGCACTGGCAGGGACGGTTGTTCGGCACCATGCCGAAGCGCGGCGACATCGTCATCGTTACCCCGCCGGGTCGCAGCGACGATTACATCAAGCGGGTGATCGGACTTCCCGGCGACACGGTCGAAGTCCGTGACGGACGGCTCATCCTCAACGGCAAGCCGGTCAAGGCGGAGGTCCGGCCGCCCGCGCTCATCCCGGTCGATGTGAACGTCCCTTGCTCGCTTGGCGTGTCAGGCGTTCCCGTGCGGGGCAGCGACAACCAGGAATATTGCAAGGTGCCGATCGTGCGCGAGACGCTGCCAAATGGCGTTTCCTACGACACGATGGACCTCGACGAGATCAGCCCAGGCAACAATTACGGCCCGACCCTGGTAACGCCCGACCATGTATTCCTGATGGGCGACAACCGCGACCGCAGCGCCGACAGCCGCTTCCCGCTGTCGGAGCTTGGTCTTGGCGGGCCGGTGCCGTGGGAGAATCTCGGCGGCCGCGCGGAATTCATCACCTTCTCGCTCGACGGCACGTCGGAATGGTTGAACCCCTTCACCTGGTTCGAAGCGTTCCGCTCGGGCCGCGCCGGATCCTCCCTGCGGGCGCATAAGGATTAAGGCATGAACGCAGGGCCGCCGACCGTCGAACCGCACATCGAACGGCCCGGCCCCGCCGAATTCCGCGACCCGGTGGTCGTCCGCGAGATGAAGCGGGCGGCGGTCTGGTTCGGGATGGCCCTGCTCATCGCCGGCGTCATCGTCCTCGCCCAGCCGCTGCTGCTGATCGTGGGCGGCATGATCTTCGCCGTCTTCCTCGACGGCGGCGCTCGCCTGATCGGGCGCTTCGTGCCGATAGGACGAGGCTTCCGCCTGCTGCTCACGCTGCTGCTCGGGTTCGGCTTCATTGGCTGGGTATTCTGGTACGCGGGCACGACCATCGCCGCCCAGTTCGAAGCGTTGCGGATCGTCGTCACGGCGCAGTTCGACAAGTTGATGGAACTGGCCTCAGGGCTGGGGCTGGTGCCGAAAGGCCCACCGACCAATCTCGGCTCACAGCTGCTTGGGTCGGTCGGCCGCCTGACCAGCGCCGTCGGCAGCGCGCTTGGCGCGATCACCAGCGTCATCCTGATGATCGTGATCGGCATCTTCCTGGCGATCGAGCCGCGCATTTACGACCGCGGCATCGCGTGGATGCTGCCGATCCGCCATCGCGAGCGCTTCTACCGGATTGCCAACCATGTCGGCTTCACGCTCCGCCGCCTGCTGTTCGGCCGCCTGCTCGGCATGATCTTCGAGGGCTTCTTCACGGGCATATTGCTGTGGTTCGCGGGCGTGCCGATGGCGGCGTTGCTCGGCCTGATCACCGGCCTGCTCGCCTTCATCCCCAACATCGGCGCGATTACGTCGGGCGTGCTGATGGTCGCGGTCGGGTTCAGTGCCGGGCCACAGCAGGGCTTCGCGGCGATCGTCATCTATTTCTTCGTCCAGAACGTCGATGGCTATCTGGTCATCCCGTACATCGCTCGCCGGACCGTCGACCTTGCGCCCGCGGTCGTGCTGGCGATGCAGCTGATCATGGGCGCCTTGTTCGGCATCCTCGGCGTATTGTTCGCCGACCCGATCCTTGCGGCGATCAAGGTGACGCTGATGGACATCAGCCGCGACCAGGCGGCTGAGGAAGGCGAGGGAGCGGAAGTGGTTGGCGGAGAACCGCCGGCCGCTTAGGGGGTCGGCGCGGTTTCCGGCTGCGGAGCCTGCTGCGGCTGGCCGCCCGGGATTTCGCCACCCGGCACTTCACCGCCGGGAGCCTGTCCGCCCTGCTGCTGCATCAGCGCTGCGTTGGGCACGATCTGGACGATGTGTACGTCGAAATCGAGGTCGGCGTTCTTGCCGAACGGGCTTCCCGGGGGCGGGTTCTCGCCATAGGCAAGCGCGCCCGGGATGTGGATCTTGTACTTGCCGCCCTTTTGCATCTTGGTCAGCGCCTCGGCGAAGCCCTTGATGACTTGTCCGGCGATCATCGGCTGCGGGCCGCCGTGACGGGCGCTGTCGTCGAACACGGTGCCGTCGGCCAGACGACCTTCATATTCGACCAGTACGCCGTCGAGCGGCTGAACGAATGGGCCTTCACCCTTGGTGACGGTGCGTATGCGAAGGCCGCTGGTGGTCGTTTCGCCACGCAGCGGGCTGGTGCCCAGCCAGGCGATGCCGACGCCTGCGGCAATGACGAGGAGGAATGCCAGCCAGAGGCCGATGCTACGCCCGCGACGTTCGGGGCGCTTGGCAGTTTCACTGACCGACATTGATGAGCCCCGTCTTGTTAGGGTTGAAGCTTAGCGCGAACCTTCGCGCTCGGCGCGCTTGCGCTCGAGCTTGCGGGCGCGGCGGATAGCGGCGGCACGCTCACGGGCGCGCTTTTCCGACGGCTTCTCATAATGACGGCGCAGCTTCATCTCGCGGTAGACGCCCTCGCGCTGCAGCTTCTTCTTCAGTGCGCGAAGCGCCTGGTCGACATTATTGTCGCGAACGATGATCTGCATAAATGCCTGTCTATACTCCAAATTGTCGGTGTGGCCCGTTGCCGGGCCAATGCCATACGCCCAGTCGAAGCACGCTCCGCCGGGGCGCCGCCATTAGCAGTGAGTAGAAACGCATGCAAGGCACGGAAAATTCGCTGCCATGCGATGAATCGAGTTGTGAGCGGGACGGGCTAAGCAACTGCGCAATCTCGGTTATCGGGGATTAACCTTCTCCTGTGTACAACCTCCGCTTCATCTGAGTGGGGTGGTAATGGGGTTGAATCGTCGGGAAGTACTGCGTTGGGGTGCTGTTGGTGCTGCGGGGGCAATGCTCTCGTCCGCCGCAAGCTCCGTTGGTCTTCCGTCAATCGTTTATGCGCCGCCGCCGGTTCCGCGTGATCCGCTGGCACCGCTTGCGCCGCAGCAGGTAACGCCGCCGGGCATCGATCCGACGCTGTTTCAAAAGGCGAAGGCCGCGCTCGATTCGCATCGCTATCAGGCGCGTGCGCGCGACGTCATGGGAATCGTCGATTTTACCAAGCCGTCGAGTGAGGCCCGCTTCCACGTCGTCGATCTAATGAACGGGACGGTGGAAAGCCATCTCGTTGCCCACGGTCGCGGATCCGATCCTGACCACAGCGGTTTCGTCGAGCGCTTCTCGAACGCGTTCGGTTCCTATGCGACGTCGAACGGCGCCTACACGACCGGCGACTATTACAACGGGAAGTACGGGCTTTCGATGAAGGTCCAGGGCCTCGATTGGTCGAACAGCAATGCCGAAGCGCGCGCCATCGTCATTCACAACGCCTGGTACGCCGAGCCCGACATGATCGCCCAGCACGGCAAGCTCGGCCGCTCGGAAGGCTGCTTCGCCTTCAGCCGCGCCAGCCAGTGGGACGTGATGAAGCGCCTCGCCGGCGGCCGCATGATCTACGCCGACAAGGTCAGCGCGTAGACCATCCGGGGGATGGTCGAGCACGGACCTCGCCTGATCGTTTCGATTCTGGGGAGAGAGGAAAGGGCCTCGGGAGCGATCCCGGGGCCCTTTTCTATTGGCTAGCGCGCGGCAACCTTGTCCGCGGGCTTGGCCGGAGTCTTCGCTGGCGCCGCGTTATTCAGCGCCGCAATGACCTTGCCGTCCTTCTTGTAGATGTCGGCATAGTCCTTGATCGACCCGTCCTGCAGGGCGGCCGAGGACATGTAGACGATGTACACCGGGAGCGGCTTCGGGAAGTTCGCCTGGACCGTCTTCTTGCTGGCGACGGTTTGCGCGATCCGCTCCGGAGTCCAGGCGGTCGGTGCCGCCGCAGCAGCAGTGGCAGCTGGATCGGCGGGCGCTGCGGCGGGCACCGGAGCGCCTTCGCCGAGCAGCTTCTCGGCCAGCAGCAGGATATGTTCGGTGCGGATGCAGCCGTGGCTGTAGGCGCGCGCCTTGGCGTCGAAGAGCGTCTTCGCGGTCGTATCGTGCAGGTAGATGTTGTGCGGATTGTACATCACGAACTTGATCTGCCCGAGCGCGTTGCGCGGGCCCGGCGGCTGCCGCCAGCGCAGGATCTTGCCGTTGTCCCCCTTGAGCGCGACGTAGCCCGGCTTGCCGGCGACCTCCTTGGTGATGCTCGGCGGGACTTCCCACCACGGGTTGAGGATCACGCCTGTCGCGGTCGCCATCAGCTGCGGCGTCTGCGTCTTGATCGCGCCCGCGACCGCGCGGTGGCGGGAAACGGTGACGCCGTTCTCGACCAGCGCCGCCGTATAGGCCGGCACGTTGACGATGATGTAGCGGTCGCCAAGGTCGCGTGGCAGCCAGCGCCAGCGGTCCATGTTGAGCCGGATCCGATTGATTTTCTGCGTCTCGCTCGCCGGCGTGATCTCCAGCGCATGCCGGAGCGCCGCATATTGCGGGTGGAGCGGCAGCAGGCCGGTTAGCGCCTCTCCGACGCGATGCTGTGCAAGCGCCGAGCGCAGCAGCGCATCCTGGCGCGCGGCATCCGAGGTCGGGGTCGGGAATGAACCAATTCTGTCGATCCGCTCGACGCACGTGGCCGAGCGCCATGTCGGACGACAGCTTGTTGAAGCGCTCGGTCGCCGCTGCCGACAGAAGCCCCATGTCGTTGCTCTTCATCGCCGACATCAGCCCGGCGGAATCATAGTCGGCCGGATCGAGCCCTTCCTTGGATGAGGTCACGATCGACAGCAGCAGCTGGTTCGCATCGACCATGGTCCAGACCGCAGGCGGCGGCGGTGGCGGAGCCGGTTGGGGCACAGGCACCGGTTGCTGGACGGCAGGCTGCGCGGCCACTGGCGCGGGCTGGGCGGCCGCGACGGGCGGCTTGGCGACCGGTGCCGCGGTTTGTGCGAAGGCGAAACCAGCCGGAGCGGTCAGCGCCGTGAACAGTAGCAGGCCTTTGAAACGCACTCTCATCCCCTGAAAATCCCGTATTTCGAGACGTCTAGCTTGGTCACCGACACCCAAAGATGTGCGATTTCGACCATACACAGGCTGAACATCACTATCCAGTGACGCCCGCGCCACACTTCCCCCGGAATCAACCAGCCAAAGCGAACCAATCCTTAAGTTTCCGCACCTTAGCATCGCCACATATCGGGTGGGGAACGTCATGCTCAATGGTTCGATGATACCGCGCAGTGTGCGCCGCGTGTTCGACGAGCGAGCCGAGCCGCGCGAGGAAGTCGTCTCGGCGACCGCCGTCCTGGAGCTTCGCGGCCGCAAGCACGTCGTCCGCCTCATCAACGTCTCCCAGTCGGGCGCGATGCTGATCTTCCAGGCTGCACCGAACATCGGCGAGGCGGTCACGCTGCAGCTCTCGGGCCGCGGTCGCATCCATGGCAACATATGTTGGGTCAGGGACGGGCGAATTGGAATAAACTTCGACGAGCCGGCGAGGTAACGGCGCGTGGAAATGAGCTTTTCAATGATCAAGGCGCGGATTGGCGAGACCCAGGACTCGGATGAGCGCCGCCGCCTCTCCAGATTCCCGGTCGATCTCGATGCCCGCGTCCGCGAACTCGGTGCAAACGGTGTCGAAGCCCGAGTGCTCAACATTTCCGAAAACGGCTTCATGGCCGAGACCGATGGCTCATTCGATATCGGCGCGCGCGTGTGGCTGATGTTGCCCGGTCGAGGCCGAGCCAATGCGGTCGTCAAATGGATTGCCGGCAACAAGATCGGCGCGGAATTCACCGCAACCCAGTCGCTTGACGGACTTCGCACCGCCCAGGACGACTGATTGCGGCCTGGCGTTTCCGCCGCGCATTCTGCCGCTAGCCCAGCACCTTAAGCGACTTTCGCTGTCCCAAATTGGTCAACGCCGATGCAACCGTCCTGCGGTTCGCGTCGTTGAGGGCTGTCGAAAGGAAGTCAACGATGCCGACCACCGAGACAGTCAGACAGCTTACGGGCCGAGGCTATCATGCGGTTTATCGCGAACATGAGGTCAACCATTGCCCCGGCTGCGGCCGGACGCACTGGCTGATCGGACGGATGTCGGCGGAATGCGCTTTCTGTTCGACCGCATTGCCTTTGGCCGAAGCGAGCATGCGATCCCACAGCGGCCCGGCGATCATCCAGCACAAGAACCGTCACCACAACGCTGCCGTTGCCGCTTGGGCGGCCTAGCTAGGCGGGCTTTCTCCGTACCGGCACTGCGGCGTTGCACAGGTCGACGCCGCCGGCCGGGCGGATAAAGAACTCGTCCTTCCGATTGGCTCGCCCCTTCAAGTAAGCGCCGAACGTCGCGCTCCCCGTATCCATGTACTGATAGGCCGGGCGTTCAGCCGCCGGGATCTCGCTCGCCAGCCGCACCGACGAGATCGGCACGTGCATGCTCTCATCCTTGTAAAATCCAAGCGCCTCGGTTCCGCGCGGCAGCGAACTCAGCCGATCGATCCCCTCGATGACCCGGCCAACCACTGCGATGTTGCGATCGAGGTGGCGGGGTGCGTGGCCGATCACGGCATAGAGTTCACCGCCCGTGCCCGTATCCGGCGAGAGGTCGCGGCCAACACCGACATAGCCGTAGCAATGAGTGAGGTTCGCCGTAGCCGTCTTTGAATCATATCCGATCGGCCAGCCTCCAGCGAAGCCGGCGCTCGGCGCATAATCGTCCGCGTAGCCCAAAGGCCGGACTGCCAGCCCTTTTAGCGAACGATGATATTCCGCGGGCGGCTTGGCAACGACGCCGACCGGTAGCGGCTTGGTGCTTTCGTTATTGCCCCACTGGACGACGTAATTGTCCTGGACGCGGTAGATGGTCGAGCCGCTCCACCAGCCGCCTTTCGCCAGCGCCCGGATGTTGGCCGAATGCACCGGCGCGAAGTCGGGCGCGAGCTGGATCACCACCCGCCCGCCATTGCGGAGGTCCATGACGACCAGATCGTCCGGCTTGATGTCGCGCCATGCCGAGGCCGGCGCTTCGGCGACAATCTCGGACGGGGTCTTGGGTTTTGCGGGGGGCGCGGCGGCGACCAGGAAAGCGGCCGAAACAAGAAGCAATGCGCGCATCAGTATCCCCCTCAAATCGAACGGCCTTGGTCTAGCCGACGATTGCGAGCGCCGCTATCGCCCGCCGATGTACATCGCCACTTTGATGCTCCTGGGCTCGGGCGAGCTCGGCCGGGAATTCGCCATTGCCGCGAAAAGGCTCGGCTGCCGGGTCGTCGCCTGCGACCGCTATGAAAATGCGCCGGCAATGCAGGTCTCGGACGCTTTCGAGGTCTTTTCGATGCTCGACGGCAAGGCGCTCCGCGCTGCGGTCGAGACGCACAAGCCGGACGTGATCATCCCGGAGATCGAGGCGATCGACACCGATACGCTTGCCGAGCTCGAGAGCGAAGGGTGGCGGGTCGCACCCTCGGCCAAGGCAGTCCGGCTGACCATGAACCGCGACGGCATTCGCGAGTTCGCGGCGCGCGAGCTGGCGCTGATAACCTCCCGCTACAAGTTCGCGGAAACGCGCGAAGAAGCGATTGCGGCGGTGACGGAGGTCGGCCTGCCGTGCGTCGTGAAGCCGGTCATGTCGAGCTCCGGCAAAGGCCAGACCACGGCCAAGTCGGCGGACGAGGTCGGCGCCGCGTGGGACTATGCGGTCGAAAATATGCGCGGCGACCGTCCACGCGTGATCGTTGAGGAATTCATCGAGTTCGACAGCGAGATCACTCTGCTGACGATCGCAACGGAGGCCGGGGTGATCTTCTGCCCGCCGATCGGTCACCGGCAGGAAGCTGGCGACTATCGCGAAAGCTGGCAGCCGGCCGGCATTTCCGATGGCGCCTTGCTTTCCGCGCGCCGCCAGGCCCGCAAAGTAGTGGAGGCGCTCGGCGGCTACGGCATTTTCGGTGTTGAGTTCTTCATCAAAGGCGACGCGGCCATCTTCTCGGAACTGTCGCCGCGACCGCACGACACCGGCATGGTGACGATGATCACGCAGGTCCTGAACCAGTCGGAGCTGCACGTCCGTGCAGTTCTCAAGCTGCCGATCCCCGCGATCGAGCTGGTGCGTCCCGGCGCGTCGGCGGTCATCCTCGCCGAACGAGAGAGCAAGGACTTCTTCTTCGACGGGCTGGCCGACGCTTTGTCGCGCGGACATCCGGGCGCGCCGGTCGACCTTCGCATCTTCAACAAGCCGAACACGCTCAAGAACCGGCGGATGGGGATTGCGCTGGC
This sequence comes from uncultured Alphaproteobacteria bacterium, assembly GCA_963750315.1. Taxonomy (GTDB): domain Bacteria; phylum Pseudomonadota; class Alphaproteobacteria; order Sphingomonadales; family Sphingomonadaceae; genus Sphingomicrobium. Next base: position 106,969 of record CAVVQF010000008.1, on the reverse strand, counting down.
GGGCGGGACGGACGCCGAAGACGCGGTGCACACCGCCAAGGCCGCTGCCGCCGCGGTGAAGATCCGCTATTCCGACTAGAACCTAAAGGCGGGTCCGTGGTTGTGACTCGGCAAGACGAAAGGAACGGCCATGCGCGCTGAGCTAATGACCATTGCCGCACTCGCATCGCTCGCGAGCGCCTGCGGAGATACGTCTCCGACGCAGCAGCCGACGCAATCGATCTCGGTCCGGAGCGAACAGCAGAACGCGCTTCACAAATTGAGCGAGCCGAGTCTCAAGATCGCGCTTCGCCGCGCGATCTACGACAGCGGCAGCACCTGCAACACGGTCACCAGGGCCGGTTACGTCCAGGAATATGGAAATCTGTCGATGTGGACCGCCAGCTGCGCGAGCAAGCGCGACTTTGCGATATTCGTCGGTCCGGATGGATCGGTCCAAGTCCGGGATTGCAAGGAAGTGGAGCAGTTGAAGCTACCGGCCTGCGTCATCGCCGCGACCGACAAGAAACCCGCCGCGGGCTAATCGCAGCGGCGGGATTCCTTATATTCGCCCGCGGCGTTCTTTTCCTTGATCGTCACGCAATTGCCCTGACGGCTTTCCTCGCGCCAGCTGCCGTCCGGATTGGTCACGCGGTTGCCGCCCTTCGGGACGCGCTTGCCGTCCCGGATTTCGTAGTTCCAGCCCTTTGGCGTGGCCTGATCGCCGTTGTTCGCAGTTTGCTGCGCCAGAGCAGCACCGGCGAAACCGGCGCTCGCCACGACGGCGACCGCAACCAGCAACGCACCTTTAGAAAACCGCTTCATCACACGACTCCTTAGCGTCGTTCTCTAATCCCACCCATGTGAACGATGGGTGAAAGACGAGTTGCCGCAGATACACGACGACCCGAAGCAGATAGCGATTTAGCCGGTGATTTTGAAGGGCTTACGCCCCCGGAGCTAGCCCTGGCGGGCTTTGAAGCGACGGTTCGTCTTGTTGATGACGTAGGTGCGCCCGCGGCGGCGAATCACGCGGCAATCGCGGTGGCGCGCCTTGAGCGACTTCAAGCTGTTGCGAATCTTCATGGCGCGCGCCTGTCTCTTCGTTTCTTATCGTAAAAAGTAGGAAGGCCGCCCGTGAGGGCAGCCGCTCGACGGCGCGCTTAGGCGAAAATCCCTTTACGCGTCAAGGTTCAGCGTCGTGGTTTTGCCGCGGGTGCCTTCGGTTGCGTCGGGGCAAAGGTCTCGCCGAAATAATCGCCGGCATACCACAAGGGGCGCTGGTCGGCGTCGGCCATATTGCGGGCGATCCGGTAGTTGAGGTCCGCGAATCGCGCGCCTGCCTGCCAGCGGATCGGCTGGGCCAGATCGTCCTTCACGGTGTGATAGGTGCCGTCCAGGAACTTCGTCCATTGCTGCTGCCCGCCATTGGCGAAGCCGGTCATCAGGAAGACGGCCGGGACGCCCTGCTTCACGAACGGATAATGGTCGGAGCGGACGAACAACGTCTCCTGCGGCAGTGGATCGGGCGACAGCGCCACGTTCATGCTCGCTCCGGCCGCGGCGGCGGCCCGGGCGATCGTCGAGTGACTTGCCCCGAACGCGACGACGTCGGTGAAATCATAGAGCAGCAATGGCATGTCGAGATCGACGAGGCCGACGATTTGCTCGGCGGGGACGGTCGGATGCGTCGAGAAATAGCCGGCCCCCAGCAGCCCGTACTCCTCGCCGGTGTTGGCGATGAACATCACCGACCGGCGCGGCGCCTTGCCGGACTCGACGAATTGGCGCGCCGCCTCGATCATCGTCGCAACGCCCGCGGCATTATCGAGCGCGCCGTTGTAGACATTGTCCGCGCCTGGCTTGGCATCCTTGTCGAGGCCGAGATGGTCGAGGTGGGCCATCAGCACGACATGTTCTCGAGCCCGCGCGGGATCTGCTCCGGGAAGCACCGCGGCGACTTCGGGGCTCTTGAAATCCTGCCAATCGCTCTTCGACGCAATCGAGATGGAGGCGGGAAGCGGGAAGCCGCGAACGCGCCTGCCAGCGGCGGCGTCCGCGCGGATTGCCGACAACTTGCGTGGCGCTCGCTCGAACAGGCGCTCGAGCCAGGTCGATCCGAGCGCGACGTTGGCCCTGGTCACCGACCCATGCCCGGTCTGGCCCTGCGCATCGACCCAATCGACCACCGGCCGGTTGGTGAAGCGCCGGATCGAGCCCGCGGCGCTGGTCGCGTCTTCGATCTGGATGACGCCGATCGCCCCCTGGGCGCCCGCCATGCGCGCTTGCGTGGACTTCAGATGCGCCGCGACTTCCGTTGGAACGCCAGGAACGGAGTCCGGCAAGGCGACGACGATCTTCCCGCGGACGTCCAGGCCAGCATAGTCGTCGATCCCCAGGCGGGCGTCGCGAACGCCATAGCCGACGAACACGAGCTGGGCATTCAACGCCAGGTCGCGCTCCGTCACGCTTGGCCGCACTGCGACGTCGGTCCCTGCAGCTAGCTTCGACGTCTTCCCGTTGATCGTCAGCGAAATCGTCGGAGGCGCGGCGAGGGTCGCTCGCCGAAACGGCACGTCGAGGAAGTAGGTGCCGTTCGCGCCCGCCGGCCGGAGGCCGAGCTTGCGGAATTCCGCCGCGACGTAATTGGCCGCGATCTGGTGCCCGCGCGATCCCGTGTCGCGGCCTTCGAGCGCATCGCTGGCGAGAAACTCGACATGGGCGCGAATGCGCTCGGCTTCCTGCGCGTAAGGATCGGCTTTCGGCGGAGTCGCGCCAAGCAGCAGCGCGAGGAGCAGTGCGGCCGGCACGCGAACGAGCTTCATTCCCAATTACGCGACTGGAGTTTGCGCTCCCATGCCAGCGCATGGCCCAGGATCGTATCGATGTCGGCGTAGCGGGCGCTCCAGTCGAGCGTGTCGAGCAACGCCTGGTTCGACGAAATCAGTAGCGGCGGATCGCCCGCGCGCCGACCCTTCATCTCGCGGCGGATCGGGTCGCCGGTAACCTTGTCGAGCGCGTCCAGCACTTCGAGCACGGACAGGCCGCGCCCGTAACCGAGGTTGAGGATGAGGTTCTCGTCAGGCTTCTCGATCAGCCGTTCGAGCGCCTTCAAATGCGCCGCGACCAGATCGCTGACGTGGATGTAATCGCGCACGCAGCTGCCGTCTGGCGTCGGATAGTCGGTGCCGAACACATCGACATGGTCGCGCTTGCCGACCGCCGCCTCGACCGCAACCTTGATCAAGTGCGTCGAGCCCTTGCCGACCTGACCGGACCGGCCGTCGGGATCCGCGCCCGATACGTTGAAGTAGCGCAGCGCCGCATAGTTGATCTCGTACGCCGACGATGAATCCTCGAGCATCCGCTCGGTCATCAGCTTCGACGCGCCGTACGGGTTGATCGGCACTTTCGCGACGCCCTCGTCGACCGGCACGCGCTCGGGCTCGCCATAGACCGCCGCGGTCGACGAGAAGACGAAGTGCGGGATGCCGTTGTCGACCGCCGTCGAGATCAGGGCATGGCTGGCGAGCGTATTGTTGCGATAATAATCTAGCGGCTTCTCGACGCTCTCCGGGACCACGATCGATCCCGCGAAATGCATGATCGCCCTGGTGCCCTGCTCGTCGAAGATCCGTTCGACCAAGGCGCGGTCGGAGACATTGCCTTCGTAGAAGGGGACATCGTCGGGAACGAGGTACTTCGTCCCGGTCGAAAGGTCGTCGATGACGGCGACGGACCAGCCCGCATCGCGCAGGGCAAGGACCGCGTGGCTGCCGATATAGCCGGCCCCGCCGGTCACAAGCACTGGTACTTTTGGCATCTATTCAAATCGCTAGCGGAGGAGCGAGGCAGGCGCCAGCGCGATGTTGCAGACCGTCGCACCTTGTCGAAAAACGATAAGTGAGGAGACGGCGGGCAGACGAATAGGCCCACTTCCGCTATCGTCCGCCGCGTCGGTGTCATGCGCAGGGGGCGGGCATGCTGATCGCATTGTTGATTCCGATCATGTTGGCGGCGGTCGTCTATGCCGCGATGCTGCTGCGGGCAGCGATCGCGTCGGGCGCGGTTCCAAGGCTGGAGACCGCCATCCTGGGCGCGATCACCAACTTCTTCGATACGCTCGGCATCGGCTCGTTCGCGCCGACCATGGCCTGGTTCAAGCTACGCAAGCTGGTGCCCGATCGTCTGATCCCGTGCACCATGCTGGTCGGACATACGCTGCCGACCTTGGCGCAGGCGGTGATCTTCCTCATCCTGCTTGGCGTCAGCGTCGACCCGGTGCTCCTCACCGGCTGCATTTTCGCCGTCCTGTCAGGCGGCGTGCTGGGCGCGCCGATGGTCGCCAGGACCAAGGTCTGGATCGTCCAGCTGGTCGTCGCATGCGCGCTGATTGTCGCTGCAGCGCTTTACGCGATGACGAACCTCCACCTGATGCCGGGCGGCGGAACGGCGTCATCGCTTCCACTGGAGCTGATGATCATCGCCATCGTCGCCAATTTCGTCTTCGGCGTTTTGCTCAACTTCGGCATTGGCAATTACGCGCCGACGTTGGTGATGCTGAGTCTGATGGGCCTCGATCCACGCCTCAGCTTTCCGATCATGGCCGGGGGCGCGGCAATGGCCGCCGCCGGCGCCAGCGCGCGACACATCTCGATGGGCCAGATCGACCTGCGCATCGCGACCGGCATGGCGATCGGCGGCGTTCCGGCCGTCCTCGTCGCCGCCTTTATCGTCAAGAGCCTGCCGCTCGAGGCGCTGCGCTGGATGGTGATCGCCGTCGTCCTGTATGCGGCGCTGACTATGCTCCGCGCAGCCATGCTCGGCCGGCGCGATCCGCCATCGCTGACAGCGGACCGCGCCGCCGCGGTCTAGCGCTCCATGCGATAGAGCAGGTTCAGCGAAACGCCCGTTTCCAGCTGGCCCGGCGCAACGATGCCTCCGCCACGCTCCGGCGCAGGAGGTGGCGGCGGAGGCGGAGCAGGCGCCGCCGCGTTCATCACCCGCGAGCCCGTCACCACCACGTCGGTGCCGCGATAGGAAGTGCCTTCCTCGACGGACAGCAGCCGGACTGACGCTGTAGCCGTTGTTTCGAGCATATTCGGTCGCTTCCGCCGCTCCGCGAGCCATGGCGCGGACCCGCGCTTCCCGCCGCATCGGCGCCGGGTCGGAAATTCCGAAGTTCGGCCCGTAGACCGAATCCGCTCCTGCTGTCGTCAGCGCGTCGAGCAAGGACGTAAGCTTGTCGATATTGCGGGTTTTGATCTGCACCGAATTGCTGGCGATGTAGCCGACCAGGTCTGCCTTCCTTCCCGTCCCTCCGGCTCATTGTCCCATCGGTAATCCGGCTGCAGTTGGATGCCCTGCGTCTGGATATCGCGCTCGCGAATGCCCGAAGCGCGGATGGTCGCCAGCAGCTTCTCGGTCTTCACCTTGTTCGCAGCCACCGCTTCGGTCGCCGTCGCAGCCTTGGCCTGCGTTCCGACGGTGATGCTGGCTTCGTCCGGCGGCGACCGGAGCGATTCCGAGATATTGACCCGAACCAGCGGCGTGTTTGCCATTTCGGCAATGCTGGCGGTCGGCGCCTGCTGGGCCGAAGCCGCTGACGAACTGATCAGCAACGCGGACACGGCGGCCGCCATGCCCAGTGATCGATACGCACACTTCATATTTTGCTCCTTCGCGAACGAGAACGAAACGTCCCATGTCACTAAGACGCGCGACGGCGGCAAAACCTTTGAGCAAGGCCGCAAATGTTCGGAAAGGGCAGGCCGGCGCTTAAGACTGTCTGGCTAATGGCAGCCTTCGACCCATTCGAGACATTGGCCGCTTGGGGTCTTGTTGCGAACGTTGAGTGCCGAGGCGTGCCAACTACAGCGTCAGGCCGTGACCATTCAGTTCTTTTTGCCGAGTTCGCGCCAGCTTTTCTCGTGGACCTCGACGCCGTGCTTTTTGGCCGCCTTTTTGATGCGTTCGAACGCTTCGTCACGTTCGTGATCCGAAACGCCCTCTACTTGGTCGAAGCGGGCAAGTGCATTGCGGACGTGGCTCGCGTCCTCAATCGGTTCCTTCCGCTGCTTCGGGAATGCAAACTTTTCCTCGTCGAGCTTGTCGCGTTGCTTCTCATTGAGTTCGCTCATGAAAGCCTCCTTGTGCTGTCATAAACGAGCCAAGGACGAAAGCGGTCCGAGTGCCGCTTCGTCAGCCAGTGTCGCAATGTCCGCACCCTCGAACTCGTATCGGCCCGCATCCAACTGCTACCTCGATTGAAAGATCGCATCGTCGCGTAGCCTCAGCTTTGTAAGTTGCTCTAGGCTTCCGCAATCAGTAGCCTCGCTTGAGCGATAGATTGTTTCAACAGGGGTCAATGATGAGGACACGAATCCTGACCGCTGCCATTGTTCTTTGTGCATGTTTGCCGGCTTACGCTCAATCGGCCCGGCTTCCGATCGCCCAAGGCATTTGGATCAAGTTGGATACAAAATGCGAGTCCGCCTACATCGCACATGTGTACAATGGAGACCGCTTCGGCATCGTCTATCTTTACGGTCCAAATCAGACGATGGGGCCGGCTAACGAGACTGAAGTTCTTAAGCGTGCGGGACGGAGCGAGAACGGGTTCACGATGGTGAACGAAGGGCCACTGGAGGTGAAGCCCCTCGCTAATGGAAAAGCCGCGGTTCGAGCCTTTTCGCCAAGTCAGGGCGAACAATGGACCGATCAGGTGAGGCGTTGCGCACCAAACGAATTGTCAGCCAAGTTTCGATCCGGTCTGGCCCGCCTTGGCCTCTTGCCCCGTTAGGAGGGTTGAGAGGCGACGGACGGATCGTCGGCGAGTTGATGTCTAATCCGAACTTCAAGGGCGAACGCGCGTAGCGTCAGCCGTCACCCAATCCTGCCACAAGACCCGAGTGTTTGCCCAATCCCGCCCCCCGCACTATCAGCGGCGCGATTTAACCAGACATCCAAGAAGGTCCCATGGCTCTTACGATTTCCAGTGCATTTGACGCCGGTAACATTCGCGTTGTTCAGCAGGACGGCAACCGGGTCGACCTCGAGATCGTCAAGGATCACCTGTCCGACTTCTACCAATGGTTCTACTTCCGCGTCGCCGGCGCCGAGGGCCGCGAAGTCACGCTGCGCATCACCAATTGCGGCGCTTCCGCCTATCCCAACGGCTGGCCGGACTACAAAGCCGTGGTATCGAGCGACCGCGAGGAATGGCTTCGCGTCGACGGCACCAGCTACGCCGACGGCGTCCTCACCATCCGCTTCACGCCGGATACGGACAGCGTCTGGGTCGCCTACTTCGCGCCTTATTCGATGGAGCGTCACCACGACCTCATCGCGACCTATCGCGTCGCTTCCGTTCGTCGACTATGAATCGCTCGGCAAATCGCTCGACGGTCAGGACATCGATTGCCTGACGATCGGTGAGGGCGATCTCAACGTCTGGCTCTACGCCCGCCAGCACCCGGGCGAGAGCATGGCCGAATGGTGGATGGAAGGCGCGCTCGAAAAGCTGACCGACGGCGACGATCCGGTTTCCCGCGTCCTGCTCCGCGACTGCACCTTCCGCATCGTTCCGAACATGAACCCGGACGGGTCGCGTCGCGGGCACCTGCGCACCAATGCGGCAGGCATCAACCTCAACCGCGAATGGCATGCGCCGTCGGCGGAGAAGAGCCCCGAAGTCCTCTACGTGCGCAATGCGATGGACGAAACCGGCGTCGATTTCGCGATGGACGTCCACGGCGACGAGGCGATCCCGGCCAACTTCCTTGCCGGCTTCGAGGGCATCCCGTCGCTGACCGATCGCCAGACCGAACTGTTCAAATTGTTCTCGAACAATCTCGAGCGCATCTCGCCCGACTTCCAGACCAGCCAGGGCTATGAAGTCGCGGCGCCGGGCGAAGCGAACATGTCGATGTCCACGACCCAGCTCGCCGAGCGCTACGGCTGCGTGTCGATGACGCTGGAAATGCCGTTCAAGGACAATTTCGACCTGCCCGATCCGCTCTACGGCTGGAGCCCGGAACGCTCGAAGTTCCTCGCCTTCGCCTGCCTCGACGCCCTCTGCGCGATCCTGCCGGACTTGAAGAAGGCCAAGGCGTCGAAGCCCGAGGCTGCCAAGGCCGACGCCTGATGCCCACGCTCGTCCTGCTTCGCCACGGCCAGTCCCAGTGGAACCTGGAAAACCGGTTCACCGGCTGGTGGGACGTCGATCTGTCGGACCAGGGCGTGACCGAAGCGCGGGCGGCGGGGAAGCTGCTGAAGGAGCGCGGCTACGATTTCGACCGCTGCTTCACCAGCGTCCTGACCCGCGCCATCCGCACGCTTCATCTCGTCCTGCACGAACTCGACAGCCTGTGGCTTCCGACCGCCAAGGACTGGCACTTGAACGAGCGTCACTATGGCGGGCTGACCGGGCTCAACAAGCAGGAGATGATCGACAAGGTCGGGGCCGAGCAGGTCAAGATCTGGCGTCGCTCCTTCGACATCCCGCCGCCGCCGCTTCCGTCGGACAGCGAATATGATGTCGGCGGCGACCGTCGCTACGCGGGACTGCCGGTGCCAAACACGGAGAGCCTGAAGGACACGATCGCCCGGGCTTTGCCTTATTACGAAGCGGAGGTCGTCCCGGCGCTGAAGCGCGGCGAGCGCGTGCTGATCGCGGCGCATGGCAATTCGATTCGCGGGATCATCAAGCATTTGTCGAACATCGGCGATGACGACATCGTCGGCGTCGAGATTCCGACCGGGCAGCCGCTCATCTACGAGCTGAACGACGACCTCAGCGTCCGCAATTCCTATTATTTGAGCGAGCGGGCGGCTTAAGCCGCGGCTTTTTCGCGGTACATCGCCATGTCGGCGCGGGCCATGACTGCGTCCGGCGAATCGTTGGGCGCGATCACCGCAATGCCGATCGCGACGCTCAATGGCAGGCAGGTGCCCTGGAAACAGAATTCGCAGCTGGCGATCATCGACACCAGCCGGCCTGCGGTTTCGGCCGCGCTGGTCTCGTTGGCGCGCTCCAGCAGGATGCCGAACTCGTCGCCGCCAAGCCGCGCCACGCAATCGCTCCGGCGGACGCCTTCGGACAGCATCTCCGCGACCTGGATCAGTGCCTGGTCTCCGGCCTGGTGGCCGAACGTGTCGTTGATCATCTTGAGGCCGTCGATGTCGACGAACAGCATCGCCGCGCTTCGTCGTAGCGGCTGACCCGATCGATCGCCGCTTCGAGCTGCCGCAGGAAGCCGCGGCGGTTCGGAAGGTCGATCAGGACATCTTGATAGGCAAGCCGATCGAGCAGCTCGACGCGCTCGTGCAGCTGCGCGATTTCGGCGCGCAGTCGGCGGACTTCTGCAAGCAGCGAGTCAGGATCGGTCACTTCGATGACCACATCATTCATAGGAGCCCGAGATTCCCCTTTGCTGCGCGACACATAACCTGAATCAGTGACAGGGAAAATACCGGAGCTTCGCCAAAGCGTTGCGCGAATGCCACCTTGTTCCTAAACGGCACAGCTCCTTGGATGGAAGTGAAACGGGGACGATGGCGCAGCCGCTGGTTGGAATAATCATGGGCAGCAGCTCCGACTGGGAGACGATGCGCCACGCTGCTGAAACGCTCGAGAAGCTCGGGGTTGCCCACGAGACGAAAATCGTTTCCGCGCACCGCACGCCCAAGCGGCTGTACGACTATGCGTCGTCGGCCAAGGAGCGCGGCCTGAAGGTGATCATCGCCGGTGCCGGCGGCGCCGCCCATCTGCCCGGAATGGCCGCGTCGATGACCAGCCTCCCCGTGCTCGGCGTGCCCGTCGAAAGCCAGGCGCTGAAGGGCATGGATAGCCTCCTCTCGATCGTCCAGATGCCGGCCGGCGTGCCGGTCGGGACGCTGGCGATCGGACGGGCGGGAGCGGTCAATGCCGGGCTTCTCGCGGCGTCGATCCTCGCGACGAACGACGACGCTCTCGGCGCACGCGTCGAGCGCTACCGCGAAGAGCAAACCCAAGCGGTCGCCGAAACGCCGGAATGAGCATCGCCCCGGGTTCCACCATCGGAATTGTCGGGGGCGGCCAGCTCGGCCGGATGCTGGCGATCGCGGCGGCACAGCTCGGGTACAAATGCCACATCTTCGATCCGCACGACCGGCCCTGCGCGGCGGATGTCGCGGCCAAGTTCACTCGCGCGGCCTATGACGATCGCGCGGCTCTCGAAGCGTTCGGCGCCGAGGTCGACGTCGCAACTTACGAGTTCGAGAATTTGCCGGTCGAACCGCTCAAGGTTCTCGCCGACAAGCTTCATCCCGGCGGGAAATCCCTCGCCGTTGCGCAAGACCGCGCTGAAGAAAAAGCCTTCATCGAGGCCACTGGCGCCCGGGTCGCTCCGTGGCGGTCCGTTGAAAGCCTCGACGATGTCACCCGATCGGTCGCCGAACTCGGCGTGCCTGTCGTCCTCAAGACCCGCCGCTACGGCTACGACGGCAAGGGCCAGGCCTGGATCCGCTCGCCCGATCAGGCCGAAGCCGCCTGGGAAGCCATCCGCGGCGAACCGGCCGTCGCCGAAGCTGGCGTCACCTTCGAAGCCGAATTCTCCGTCATCGTCGCCCGCTGGGCCGACGGCCGCACGACCTTTTGGGACAGCGCCGACAACGTCCACCGCGATGGCATCCTCCGCACGTCCACAGTCCCGCCGCGCGCAATCATCTCGGATCAGATCGAGGAAGCGCGCGCCGCTGCTGCCGGCATCGCCGAAGCGCTCGGCCATGTCGGCGTCCTCACCGTCGAATTTTTCGCCAGCGCCGACGGCCCGGTAGTCAACGAGATCGCCCCGCGCGTTCACAACAGCGGCCACTGGACGATCGAGGGCGCCTTCACCTCGCAGTTCGAACAGCACATCCGCGCCATTTGCGACCTGCCGCCCGGCTCGACCGCGCTCGCCGCGTCGGCAGTGACGATGGACAATCTCATCGGCGACGAGATCGACGGCTGGCAGGACCTGCTGTCCGACCCGCGCGCCCACGTGCACATCTACGGCAAGGGCGACGCCCGCCCGGGCCGCAAGATGGGCCACGTCACAAGGCTCACGCTGAAATGAAGATCATCGGCAGCTTCGTCAGCCCCTACGTCCGCAAGGTCCTCGGCTGCATGCACCTCAAGGGCCTGAGCTACGAAGTCGACCCGATCACGCCCTTCTTCGGCAATGACGAGTTCCGCCGCTTAAGCCCGCTCTGCCGCATCCCGGTGCTGATCGACGGCGACTTCAGCGCGAGCGATTCATCGGTCATCTGCGCCTATCTCGACGAGGCTTATCCCGGTCATCCCTTGCTACCGGCCGACCCGAAGGACCGCGCCCGCGCCCGCTGGCTTGAGGAATATGCCGACACCCGCCTCGGCGACATCTTCATCTGGGCCTATTTCTACCAGAAGATCGTCCATCCCCTGGTGTGGGGCGAGCCCGGCGATCAGCAACGCATCGCCAAGGCGGAAGCCGAGGACATCCCCGCCGCGCTCGACTACCTCGAAGCCGAGCTCCCCGCCGACGGCTGGCTGTTCGGCGAGATCGGCATCGCCGACATCTCGATCGCCACCTTCTTCCGCAACGCCTTTTACGCGGGGTTCGAGATCGACGCCGCCCGCTGGCCCCGCGTCGCGAGCTTCATCGATCGAGCACTCGCGCACGACGCTTTCGCCTCGACCCTGCCGTTCGAGGACATCCAGCGCGGCGTCGACATCAAGGGCAGGCGGCAGGCGCTGCTGGACGCCGGCGCGCGGCTCACCGCCGAAACGCTCGGCGTCCCGACCCCGCGCAAGGGGATGATGCGGCTTTAGCAGTCCCCTGTATTCTCCTCGCATTGGCTTCCACCCTGCGAACTGGCCCAGCCCGCCGTAGACGTTGTGCGAACGGGCGCTTAGGCATCCCGCATTCTGCATTTCGCGACCGAAGGGGTGACGGCGATGGACTTCGATATCTGGACTGCATCGGTGCCGGTTTTCGTCAATACGCTGACGGACATGCGCGCTTGGCTCGACAAAGCGGCCGCGGAGAAGGACGAAGCCGCGTTGCTTGAAGCGCGCCTTGCACCGGACATGAAGCCGCTACCGGCACAATATCAGATGGCTTCGGACTCGGCGAAGAATGCGCTGGCCCGGCTGACCGGGACTACGGCGCCCTCGATGCCCGACACCGAACAGAGCTTCGCTGATTTGCGGGAGCGCTGCGACAAGACGATCGCCTATCTCAACGGCTTCGACGCGAAATCGCTGACCGGCAGCGAGGCGCGCGAGGTTGAGCTAAAATTCCCGAACGGCCATGGCTATCGATGGGCCGGCGCCGCTTATTTGACCGGTTTTGCCCTGCCCAACTTCTTCTTCCACGCAACGACAGCCTACGCGATCCTGCGTCATGCCGGCGTGTCGCTCGGCAAGCCCGATTTCCTGCAGCACCTTGGCCAACCCACCATCATTCAATGATGGCCGGGAGAGCGATCGTCTTGGATGGTCGTAGTGTCCGCTTTCGACCCATTGCTGCCACTAGTTACCGGCATGTTTAGCGGTGACCGAAGCAGACCTGTTCTCGCCCGAGGCTTCCCACCCGTTCTTCGTTCCTGATCGGACCTCGGAGGCAACTTCATTCATCGGCGCGGCAGCCTCGGCAGCACTAATCCCAGTAGCGCCATTCTTTGTCCCGCTGAGCGCTGAGAACATTGGTATTCTGTTGGGCACCGCATGTTTGCGGCTCGTCTTATATCGTGGCTTTCAGGCACGACGGCATCGGTTATCTGGATCGCGACGTAGCGAACCTGAGAGCAGTCTGCTCCGCGAAGGCGGAGACCGCGTCGGCCTAGCGTCGCTTTCCACCCGAAGCGGTCATTGGCGTTTTGTTTCTGCGAGGCGCTTAGCGCACCCGGCGGCGCGAGTTCTCGACGTCAAAACTGCTTTCGACCCAGTTCTTCCGTTGCCTCGCTTGCGCCCGGCTCTGGCAAGATGCCGCCGATCCGGCCAAATGCCGTATTCGAATTTAATGCAAGCTAAAGACGATCCAGCGTTGGCTTGAATATGTCGGGGGCCCGACATGGAACCTGAACCATCATGCGACCCGAGCATCTGGGCCTCGAAGATTGAAGATTATATGCGCGGTGCCCGCGACCTCTTCTTGCGGTCGTGCCAAGCTTGACGACACCTCGGGCACAGGCGATCGAAAAGTGGCTTGACGAGTTGAAGCACTGGCAGGGGCCAGGCGATCCCCCACCACCGCCGCCTTATGCGCTAATAACGCGGTGAACCATCGCAGCAGCGGTAACCGATGGTGGCACCCGTTGTCCTGCTTGTTGAAGATGAGCCGCTCGCACTGCTTGTGGCTCAAGACGTTTTGGAAGCAGGAGGGTACACGGTCCTGCCAGTCCAGCATCGGAGGTTGAAGGTCATCGACAGCGCATTGGCGAATTATCGGGACTGGTGACCGATGTTCGGTTGCCGGGCGGCGCGGATGGGTGGGAGATCGCTCGGCGCTGCACGCGAGTTGAAACGCTGATTTGCCCGTTGTTTACACCACGGGAGACAGCGCGATGGAGCTGGCCGGTTCTAGGAGTGCCGAACAGCGTTCTTATTCAGAAGCCCTAGCCCCCGCGCAGCTCACTGCGATCTGACGTTGATGACGAATGTGGATACGAACAGGACAACCGGCTAGTGGCAGCTTTCCACCCATTCCTGCCACTAGCGTAGTGGCAGCTTCCGACCCATTGCTGGAAAATGACACGCGCTGCCGCGCGTCAGCGGCACGGGACAGCCGGCATCATCCCTAACCCTTACTTCGCCTGCACTTCCTCGACCGGCAGGCCCAGCTTCGCGAGCTGCGGCTTCACCGTCGTGGCGTCGCCAACCACCACGAACACCAGGGCATTCGGGTCGAGCATCTTGGCCAGCGCCTGGTCGACCGTCGCCGGCGTCAGCGCGCGATACTTGTCCGCGACCGTCTCGTAATAATTGTCGGGACGGCCGTAGAGCGCGTTCGTCATCATTCCGCCGAGCACCGCGTCGCTGGTCTGGAACTGGCCCGGAAGCTCGCCCGTCGCGCTTGCGACCGAAATCGCGAGCTCGTCCGGTGCGACCTTCTTCGGACCCAGAAGATTCTTCAGCAGGCTCATCAGCGTCGCGATGGAATCGCCGGTCCGGTCGGCCTGGACCGACGCCTGGATCAGGTACGGCACGGCATTCTGGCGCATCACCGTCACGCTGTACGGCGAATAGGCCCAGCCCTTGGTCTCACGAAGATCGTTCCAGATCCGCGAGAAGGTGCCGGACCCATAGACATCGCTGCCGGCAAGGCTCGGGGTCAAGTCCGCGCGCGGATCGAGCGGCGTCATCTCGCCGCCGAAGATCACCGACTGCGGCGATCCCGGGCGGTTGATGAAGACGACGCGCGGCGACGTTGCGCGCGCCGGGATCGTACCGAAGGTCTTGGTTCCGGCCGCCACGGCGGGTGCCTGCCAATTGCCGAAGGCGCGCTCGATCGAGGCCTGAACCTCGGCCAGCGGGCGGTTCGAAACGACGAAGAACTCCGCCTTGTCCGGCCGCAGCCACTGCTGCTGGAACGCGATGAGGTCGTCGCGGCTGAACGCCTTGATCGCGTCCTCGTCGCCGATCGGCGTGGTGCCGTACGGGTGCGACGCCCCGAACATCTGACGCATATATTCGCGCTGCGCCATGTTGTTCGGGTTGGTCTTCGCCTGCTGGACGGCAGTCACCAGCTGGGTGCGGACGCGCTCGATTTCGGTCGGGTCGAACGCAGGGTTGCGCACGACGTCCGACATCAACGCAAGGCTGGGATCGAGGTTGGCGCTGAGTGCCGACAAGGTAACCGTGGTCCGGTCGGCGCTTCCGCCGGCCGCGAGGATAGCGCCAAGGCGTTCCTTCTCTTCCGCGATTTGCTGCGAGGTTCGGGTCGGCGTGCCCTCGTCGAGCATCTGCACGACCATGTTCTGCAGCCCGCGCTTGCCCTGAGCGTCGGCGGCGTAGCCGGCGTCGAAGGCCAGAGCGATCTGCGTCAGCGGAGCGGCGGTACGCTGCGCATAAGCCAGCTTCATGCCGTTCGACAAAGTGACGTGGGTGACATCGGGGAAGTCGAGCGGCTCCGGCGCGCCCTGCGGCGGCATGTCCCGCTTGACCGAGGCGACCTTGATGTCGGCGCCCTTCTTCGGCTTCTTCGCAGCGGCTTCGACATATTGCGGTCGATCGCCGGGCTCGATGTTGATCTTGAGGACCGGGCGACCGAGCCATTGCTGCATGGCCGTCTTCACTTCCGCCGGGGTGACCGACGCATAGCGTTCGATGTTGCGCTTATAAAAGTCGCTGTCGCCGTTGTAGAGCAGGCCTTCCGCCAGCACGTCGTTCTGCGTCGAAACGCGCTCGATGCCGCGGATGTAGGCTCCCGCAACCTGCGTCGCCGCACGGCGAAGCTCATCCTCGGTCGGACCGTTGGCGAGATAGTCGGCGATGATCTCGTCGAGCCTCTTGTCGACCAAAGCGGGATCGACGCCCGGCTTCACCGTCGCATCGATCTCCATGAAGCCGACGCGATGGAACGGCTGCATGTTCGCCGACACCGACGTCGCGATTTTCTCGTCGCGTACCAGGATCTTGTCGAGCCGCGAGCTGGCAAGACCGCCAAGCACCGAAGCGCCGAGGTCAAGCGCAGCCAACTGCGGAGACTGAAGGCCCGGGACCGCCCAGTGGCGCTGCAGCTCAACCGCCGGCACGCGATCCTTCATCACGATGGTCTTGGGCGCGGCGAGGGTCGGTACGTCGGCGGCGGCCGGCGTATTGACCGGACCGCGCGGGATGGCGCCGAAATACTTCTGCATCAGCGTCTTCGCTTCGGCGACGTTGATGTCGCCCGACAGCGAGACGATCGCATTGTTGGGGCCGTACTTGTCGATGAACCATTCCTTCACCGTCGCGAGGCTTGCGGCGTCGAGATCGGCCATCGAGCCGATGGTCGAGTGGTGATAGGGATGGCCTGCCGGGAACAGGTTCCCGACGACTTCATATTCGACCATGCCCTTGGGCTGGTTGTCGCCTTCGCGCTTCTCGTTCTGGACGACGCCGCGCTGCGTATCGAGGCGCTTCTGGTCGATCGCCGCGAGCAGATAGCCCATGCGGTCCGATTCCATGAACAGCGCCCGCTCGAGGTTCGGCGTGGGCACCGTCTCGTAATAATTGGTGCGGTCGAACCAGGTCGTGCCGTTGGCGTCCGAAGCACCGATCTTCTGCAGGTAGGGAAGGATGCCCTCGCGGACATTGTCCGATCCGTAGAACATCAAATGCTCGAACAAGTGAGCGAAGCCGGTCTTGCCGGCCGGCTCGTCCTTCGACCCGACATTGTACCAGACGCCGAACGCCACGACCGGGGCTTTGTGATCTTCGTGGACCAGCACGGTCAGGCCATTGTCGAGCTTGAAGCTCTCGTGGGGAAGCTTGACCTCGCTGACCAGGCTCGGGAGAGGCGCGGGCTCGGCAGGAGCAGGCGCGGCAACCGCCTCGGGAGCGGCCGGCGGCAGCACTTCCGCGGTGCGCGGCGCGGTGGCGCAGGCGGCCAGCAAGGACGCGCTCGCAAGCAGGATGGCGAGACGATTCTTGTTATTCATGAGACTCTTGGCTCCCCTCGGGACTTCGCCGATTTGCTGTAGGGAGACCGCCCGTCAGCGCAAGGCGCTTCGACGGACGGGCGGCCGGGGTCGATCAACGGCTGGAACGGTGATCTAATTCCCTAGAATGTCGCCCAGGCCGAACTTCTTCTTCTTGCGCGGCTGCTGCGGCGCATTGCCACCGCCGCCATCGCCCATTTGCGGCATGCCCAGCATCATCGACGATGTCGTCTTGAAGCGAACCTTGGCAGTCCATTTCGGTGCCTTCGGATTTTCCGCGAAATAGGCTTCCGGGCCGTACCCGATCTCCATGATCATGCCCGCCGGCGACGCCTGCGCGACCTCCGCCGGCAATGTGCATTCGGTCGCCGTCGGCGGCAGCACGTGACCGGTTCCGATCAGGCGCTTCACCTCGGCCGGCGGCAGATAGTCAAGCAGCGCCGCGGTCGCCGCGCTCCTCGACGATGACCAGATCACGACATCGCCGCTCTGCGTCGATCCGAACATGGCGAGCGCATAGCCCGTCGCCGTGGCCGCCGGTGTCCAGCCAAGCCGCACGGCGCCCGACGGCAGCGCGCCGGTCTGCCGCAAGTTCAGGCCCGGCATCCAGTCCTGCGCCGAGCGTGAAGGCGATCGGCGGCGAGTAATTGCCCTCGACCTTGTGCGCTCCCAGCAGCGAGCCCGGACGCCGGCACCTGCTTGCGATCGGCCTTGTTGGGCCATTCGCCGAAGCCCGGCGCGCGTGTGCGGCACCGCGGCATAGCGTGCGAAGCTCGACATCGCTGCCATGCCCGGCGGCACTTGCCCCGCCGCGACCTTCGAGAAATCGACGACCGTCGGCTGGGGCGCCGCGACATGCTCGCCGCAACCCCAATAGATCAGCATCCGCCCTTTCGGCCTCTCGTACGGCATCGACGTCGGCATCGGCTTCGGCGCGGCCGGCGTGATCAGCGGCAGGCTCGGCCCCATCTGCAGTCCCGGTGGAATCCAGTGGTTCGCTTCCGGTGCGGCCGGCGCCTTGGTCCGCGACGCGAGCCGCAGCTCCAGCGTATGCATCACCGACGGAGCGTTGCCGGACATCATGCCCATCATCTGCGCCATGCTGGGCCGGCCGCCACCGCCCATGCCCGCGCCGAACCCGCCCTGGGTCGCGGCGTCCATCCAGTAGTTCGCGATCGGCGGTGGCGGCGCTTTCGCGGGCGCCGCCGCATAGACTGCCGCACCGAAACGAGGCCGCGCATACGCGCCGCAGCCAACACACCGAATTTGCTCATCGAATAGCCCCCTATCGAACGGCCATTATCCAACGCCCTCGCGCTCGCATCAATCCCCTGCTAGCCCCCCGCCCGAAATGAAAGACGATTACTAAAATCCGGAATTTTTCGATCATCGCGCACATCGACCACGGCAAGTCGACGCTCGCCGACCGCCTGATCCAGGCGACCGGCGGGCTGACCGAGCGCGAGATGACGGCAACGCGCAGGTGCTCGACAATATGGAGATCGAGCAGGAGCGCGGGATCACCATCAAGGCGCAGACCGTGCGGCTCGAATGGCAGCGGACGGCGAGACTACGAGCTCAACCTGATGGACACGCCCGGCCACGTCGACTTCGCCTATGAAGTCAGCCGCGAGCCTCGCCGCGTGCGAAGGCGCGCTGCTGGTCGTCGATGCCGCGCAGGGCGTCGAAGCGCAGACCCTGGCCAATGTCTACCAGTCGATCGAGCACGACCACGAGATCGTGCCGGTCATCAACAAGATCGACCTCCCCGCCGCCGACCCCGAAGGCGTGCGAGCAGGAAATCGAGGAAATCATCGGCCTCGACGCGTCGCGAGGCGGTGCTCGCCTCAGCGCCAAGACCGGCATCGGCATCGACGAAGTGCTGCAGGCGATCGTCGACAAGATCCCGCCGCCCAAGGGCGACCGCGACGCGCCGCTGAAGGCGATGCTGGTCGACAGCTGGTACGACCCCTATCTCGGCGTCGTCATCCTCGTCCGCGTGATCGACGGCGTCATCAAGAAGGGCCAGCAGATCAAGTTCATGGCCGCCGGCACCACCCACCTGGTCGACCGCGTCGGCTGCATGCGCCCCAAGATCGAGCAATTGCACGAGCTCGGCCGCGGGCGAAATCGGCTTCATCACCGCGCAGATCAAGGAAGTCGCCGAGACCCGCGTCGGCGACACCATCACCGACGCCAAGCGCCCCGACCGCGCGAGGCGCTGCCCGGCTTCAAGGAAGTCCAGCCGGTGGTGTTCTGCGGCCTGTTCCCGGTCGACGCCGCCGACTTCGAGAAGCTCCGCGACAGCCTCTACAAGCTGCGCCTCAACGACGCGTCGTTCAGCTTCGAGACCGAAAGCAGCGCGGCGCTCGGCTTCGGCTTCCGCTGCGGCTTCCTCGGCCTGCTCCACCTCGAGATCATCCAGGAGCGGCTGACCCGCGAATATGACCTCGACCTCATCACCACCGCGCCGTAGCGTGGTCTACAAGATGCACCTCACCCATTCGAAGAACGAGCCGGCGCAGACGATCGAGCTCCACAACCCGGCCGACATGCCCGACCCCAACCGCATCGAGAGCATCGAGGAGCCGTGGATCGAGGCGACCATCTACACCCCCGACGAATATCTCGGCGCGATCCTCAAACTGTGCCAGGACCGCCGCGGCATCCAGAAGGGCCTGACCTATGTCGGCAGCGGCGCCCACGCCGCGCGCCCAGCTCAACTACGAGCTGCCGCTCAACGAAGTGGTGTTCGATTTCTACGACCGCCTGAAATCGATCAGCCGCGGCTATGCCAGCTTCGATTATCGACCAGATCGGCCACCGCGAGGGCGACCTCGTCAAGATGAGCATCCTGGTCAACGAGGAGCCGGTCGACGCGC
Source organism: uncultured Alphaproteobacteria bacterium (assembly GCA_963750315.1). GTDB lineage: Bacteria > Pseudomonadota > Alphaproteobacteria > Sphingomonadales > Sphingomonadaceae > Sphingomicrobium. The sequence goes on along the minus strand of CAVVQF010000008.1, from coordinate 87,461 downwards.
TGAGCATGATCATCCACCGCGGCAACGCCGAGGCGCGCGGCCGCGGCATGTGCGAGCGGCTGAAGGAGCTGATCCCGCGCCACCTGTTCAAAATCCCGATCCAGGCCGCGATCGGCGGCAAGATCATCGCCCGCGAGACGATCAGCGCGATGCGCAAGGACGTCACCGCCAAATGCTATGGCGGCGACGCGACGCGCAAGCGGAAGCTGCTGGAGAAGCAGAAGAAGGGCAAAGCGAAGATGCGGGAATATGGCAATGTCAGCATCCCGCAGGAGGCGTTCATTGCGGCGCTGAGGATGGGCGACGAGGGCTAGGCGTCAGGCGCCCAGCCGTTCCTTGAACCATTCGGCCATCTGCTCTTCGGTCAATTTGCCGGCTGCCAGGTCGGTCATAGCCTGAATTGCCTGTTCTGGCTCGAAGATGAGCGATGCTCCGTTCACGTCCAAGAACAGGCGCGCCAGAACCCATGCCGTCCTCTTGTTACCGTCCACGAACGGATGGTTTCGTGCGATCCCGAAAGCATAAGCAGCCGCAAGGATCGCGAGATCGACTTGGCCGTAGGACCACTGGTTGACGGGTCTTGCGAGCGCGGACTCCAGCAAGCCCGCGTCGCGCACACCGCTTCCTCCGCCATGTTCAGCAAGTTGCCGGTCATGAACGGCGAGGGCGATCGCAGTATCGAGCCAGATCGGCTCGACGGGTTCGGAGTTCACTGCGCCAGAACGCGCAGAATATCGCGATCCTCACGCATGATCTTTTCCGCACGCGCCATCTTTTCCTCGAAATCCGGATTGGCGGCCGTCAACCGAACGCCATCCGGCGCCTCGGTCGCGTAGATGGTGTCGCCCGGCCCGACGCGAAGGCGTGCAAGCAGGTCCTTCGGGAGGACGACGCCGGCGGAGTTGCCGATCTTCGTGATCTTCAGCTGCGTGTTCATACGGATGTTATAACAGAATTGGCGTCGCTAGCGCAATAAGCCGGGACCGAGCAGGCTTTTCAGCGTTATCGAACATCAAAGGCTGCGCATCTGGCGTTGTATCGCCTATGCGGCGCGTCAGGAGACGAAAGACCCATGACCTACAACAGCACATTCCAGGACCGCGCCGGCCAGGCCGCGCAGGCGAAGCAGAAGGCGCTGGAGCAATTCAAGAAACGGCCGCCGGTCGACGAAAAGCTCCTCGCCGAACGCAAGGCCGCCGCCGAGCGCCGCGAACAGGCCAAGGCCGAGAAGGCGGAAGCGAAGAAGGCCGAAGCCGAAGCGAAAGCGGCTGCTGCCGCGGAAAAAGCCGCCCGCCTCGCACCGCCCACCGCCGCCGAGATGAAGGCTGCGCGGGATGCGCGCTATGCGGCGCGGAAGAATAGGAAGTAGGAGGAGTAGCCGAGCGCAGGTGAGCGAATGCGAAGAATACGGGAGCCAGCGCGTAGAGCCTAGGACGACCCGGCCGGCGCGCGAGCGAACGGCCTAAGCCGAGAAACGAGAAGCGTCCGACGTCACGAATTTACTTCGTGACGGTCAGTCGCTCGATGGTGGGGGAGGCGGCGGCGGCGGCGGCGCAGGATCCCGCGGAGCAGGGATTACACCAGTTTGAGGCGTTGGCGCTCGGGGTGCGGGCGTGATGCCTCTCGTAATCGGCGCATCTGTGCACGGGGGCGATGCTGGGCGGTCGTTTGGCATGCCAACAATGTTTACGGATGCGAAGACGAATGTCGAGATCAAAGCCACTGGGAAGGACCAGAGTGCTATGGCGTTGAGAGCATTACCCATTGTCGGTTCGTCGACGGTTGGGGAGTAAACTTGCTCGTGACGATGGCGAATGTGGCGAGCAGCCTCAATATAGCTGAACGTAAGCGCGAGCAGACCAATCACGCTCGACGTCCACCCTCCGACAAGTAGCCACAACATCAAGGTAACACCGCCGGTTGCGAGGTCACTTACGAACGAAACCGAAGCGGCAAACAGAGCGGTGTGCGCCAAGGCGATGAATGCGTCTCGGGCAGTCTCATTTTGCAAATGAGCGTCCTGCAAGGAGCTGAGCTCTGCCCTGATGTCTTCGATTGCTCTCTCGTTCGCGGCAACCTGCTGTTGTCTTGCTCACTCCCCGCTCCTAAGCTCACGAACTGAGATGCACGGCTGAATTACCGTGATAGCATGGAACTGCCGAATTATCGTTCGTAGGACTATCTTGTGATCGCCAGTCGCATCCTTGCATCACGTTTGTATTGGAGTGGAACCTAACATGGCAGACAAGAAAGTCGTCTTCATTGCGTTTGCGATAGAGGATGAGCGGCAACGTGACCTCTTCCGTGGACAGTCACTTAATACGAAATGCCCCTTCGAATTCATCGACATGTCTGTGAAGGAGGCATACGAGACTGGTTGGAAGGATAAGGTGAGGACACGAATTAAGCGCTCGGACGGAGTGCTCGTGCTGATCAGCAAAAACTCGCTGACCTCTACAGGCCAAAAATGGGAGATCGAATGCGCCAAGGAGGAAAAGAAGCCGACAAGAGGGATTTATATTTATACAAATGACCGGACGAACATTCCCGGTGTGAATACGATGGTTTGGACTTGGCCCAACATCGCTAGTTGGATTGATAGCTTGTGAGCGCGAAAGGCGGAAAGCCCTCGTTATCGGTATCGATCACTATACACCTCCTATACCGCAACTGTGGGGCGCGGTTAACGATGCGCGCAACGTCTTCGGATTGCTGGATCGAAACGAGGATCTGTCGAGCAACTTCAATTGCCAGCTTCTGATTTACAGCCAAATTCTTTGATTAACCGACCGCTTCTTAGACGGGAGATTAAGAGCCTTTTCGATGGGAAAAGGGCGAAATCTGCGTGCTCTATTTCGCGGGGCACGGGTACACTGAGGATACGGGTGGATATTTATGTTCATCCGATAGCCAAACTGGCGAGGACGGGATCGCTCTCCAAGATATTATGACTTGGGCTAACCAGTCTGAATTCCGGAATTGCGTTATCATTCTGGACAGTTGCCACAGTGGAGAGGCAGGAACCCGCTCAACTCAACGGAAGATCAGTGAAATCTCGGAGGGTGTGACAATCCTCACTGCGTCCACAGGGTCTCAGTATGCGGATGAGACTGGAAGTGGTGGTGTATTCACGAATTCTTCTGGTCGACGCCCCATCAGGCGCAGCATGCAATCTGGTTGGCGAGATTACCGGCGCAATCTACGCCCATGTGGATCAATCTCTCGGCGATTGGGGACAGCGCCCCATGTTCAAAACGAATGTCGAAAACTTCGTTTGCCTGCGGCGGGTCAAGCCGCCAATGACCTGCATTATCTCCAGCGTATCCCCGAGTTCTTTCCGAGTTCTGGTTACGAATCTCCACTCGATCCCAGCTTCGAGCCGGAACGTAGTGAAGCCGAACAGAAGAATCCGACGATGGATCCACCGGTGAACACGGCAATCTTCGCCCTTCTACAGGACTACGCGCGGGTGGGTTTACTCAGGCCCGAGGGTCAGCCGCATATGTGGCATGCCGCAGTGTTCAGTGCCGGTGCAAAGCTCACAAGGCTTGGAGAGCACTACCGGGAGTTGGCCGTAAAGGGCCGGCTGTGAACAAGGACACCCTCATTGAAGAGCTAGCTGCGGTCGAGCATTCACGGTGGTCGCATTGGCAAAAATACATGCATACGTACAATGCACCCGGCTGCCGGATGGCACTCTGGTAATCCCCTCACATCTGGTCGAGCGATGGGAAAAGCAGATTGAAAACCTTCTCGTACGATCAACTTTCTGAGAAAGAAAAGGATAGCGATCGCGAGCAGGTCGAAAGGGTACTGCCGATTTCTTGGAGCGGTATCCTCGGACTCCGATGGCACGCTTCCTCATCCGACTATATCCCTCCTTCTCACCGCCTGCGCCCCGGCCGCAGCCCAAGCCCCCGTCAACGGAACAGCTAAAGCCGAAGACGGCGACAGCATGATGGTCGACGGCAAGGAAGTCCGCCTGTTCGGCATCGACGCACCCGAATTCGATTTTTTCGTCCGATCCATCCGCTCCGCGATCTTGCCAACCGGGAGACTAGCGCTTCAGGCAAGTTGGCAGTCACTACGCGACTTTTGTCGACCAGATCCATGTCCTGACTTCAGAACCCTCGTCCATCCGAAACGGACAATCAAAGAAGAACTCCGGTCGCAATTTTTGCGGTATTTCGCACTCATGGCGCACCGGAGAGACGTAGAAAGACTAATCAACGAAGCGGCGCAAATCCGCACGCTGGCGGCGACACTTCCCAGCCCATGGGCTAACGCGCTGAAAAAGCTGGCCTTGGATTATGGAGCAAAGCTACAAACCTCCGGCGCGCAAACCACACTAACACTGGTTAAGTAATTTGAACCATTCGTTCTACAATTTGAGTGGAACAACTTGGCGATTTGGGAATATTTAGTCTCCTGCCGAAGCCAGGAGGTTCATGCCGTCGAACAGGGGGTCAGAAGCCAAGACGAGAGAAGACGACAGTGGCGAAGTCAAAGAAAAGCTCTAAGTTATTTGTAGGTTCGACGGGAGCGTCTGCCCGGCAAAGACGACAGCAAGACTTATTGAGGAATGCGGATTGGCTTCGGCCGTCTTCGGCGCGCCTCGGCATCGCCTTGAGCGCGTCCTTGGCAAGCAAAGCAAAGTTGGACGGCGTTACGCACAGCACGGTGGCTGAGCCTCAACGCGTTCGAGACGACCGCAGAGCAAAGGCCTCTGTTGCGTTCGAGAAAGGCGCTGGTTTCCTACTTGGCCGTGGCAATGGCGCAGGATGGACTTGAGACCGTGCGAATCCTGTTCATGACGGACGAGCTTCGTCTTCTCAAGTCAGAAGTCCTGCACATCGGTTCGCGAAAGTCGGCGATCTTCGATGAGCGCTTCATCCTCAAGAGGGCTCTGACCTTGGCGCCACCGGGATGATCCTTGTTCACAATCACCCGTCAGGAAATCCGGAGCCAAGCTCCGCCGACTATCACGCGACCAACCGGTTGGCCCGCTACTGCAAGGAATTCGACGTTCATCTCGTTGATCACATTGTTGTCGGGATATGTGGAGCCCGGAGCGTCATTTGGGGAACGACGGGAATAGCGACGATCAAATTCCACGGTCGTCCTCGAACTCGTCTCCGTTCGATTCTAGATCAGCGTCACCATTGAGTAGGTCCACGATCTCGATCCCCGCATCGACAAGGTCCTGCGTAAGTCGTTCGAACTGCTTGCGAGTAGCAGGGTCAGTCAGGATCGGCGGCGCGGCAAAGGCGTCAACCGACTCTACAAGTGTAAGATGCGGACGCTGACGACGAGGACGCGGCATGAGTAAAAGGGCGAACCTACTGGGCGGGAGCCTTAGGGAGCCCGCTCGATTTGGCCACGCCGTACTAGAGGGTGCGAGCAAATACCGTCAAATCAGACTGTGATTACTCCGAATTGTCACCAGACGCAATCCGCCCCGCCTCCACATGCGCCAGCCAGCGCCTGACCGCATCCTCCTCATCCTCTTCCTGAAACTGCTGGGGATGCTTCACGCCTGGCTCGGTGAGGGGCTGCGGGCGCTCGCTCATCGGGCGGCGGTCGCAGGGCTCGATCGGCCTCCTCATGCCCGCGCCTCGAAATCCGCGCGGGCTTTCGCTTCCCACTCGCGCTGTTCCTGGGCGTCCGCGTCGAATTGCCGTTGCCGGGCGTCGCGCTGGTCGTCGAAGGTCATCTCCGCCCATTGCTCCCTGGTGTAACCGCGCGCGGGTGTCGTGGTGGCTCCGTAGGCGCGCTGGTCGACGGTGGTGCTGCACTCGCCGTCGGACGAGCGGTGATGCTGCAGGAAGCGCACGTCCGGGTGCCTCGGGCGTTCGGGCTCGCCCTCGCTGGCCCACCATTGTCGGCGGCTCCTGTCCAGCCAGTCGGCGAAGGGGGTGGTGGCGATGTCGTGCGGGCGGTGGCCGGCGCGGCGCAGCTCGCCCAGCACCTCGTGCGGGTCGAAGCCGAGCCGGCTGGCGGTGAGGTCGAACATGACTTCGATGAAGGTGATCTGGCGAAGGTAGAAATCGGCGGCGACGATCTCTCCGGCGAGGCGGGCCTGCCGTTCGGCGGCGATCTTCTTCATGAACTTGGTGCCGATGCTTTCGAGGAGGTCCCACTTCCGGTCTTCGCTCATCGCCGGTTCGGGCACGGGCTCCTGGCCGCGAAGCGCCGAGGGGCCGGCCATCTGCGCGTTGCGGGCGGCGGCATCGGCGACGCCGGCGGCGAGCTTCATGCTGCCGTTGGTCCTGGCGATGGCCATCGCGCGATCGAAGGCGGCCTTGAAGCTTTCGTTGCCGGGCGACTTCAGCATCTGGTCGACGCCGAATGCGGCCATGCCGATGGACTGGGCTGCGCGGCGCTTCGAGCCGGTGGCGGAGAGAGCGGCGATGAAGGCGCGCTGGCGCTCGGCCGACCAGCCGTCGACGCGCTCCTTCTTGCGCGGGACGGGCGTGAAATCGAGGAGGTCGCCGAGGTGGGAGAAATCGCCGTCGCCGGAAAAACCGACGCTGCGGCAACGGTCGCAGATGACTGGGATGGTGCTCATCCACGAGTGTGGAGCAAATGAAATCCAAATAGGAAAGGGGGAGCGGTCGGCGTCCGCTCGCCCCTTCCAGATGCGGCTACTTCGCCATCACGATGTCGGTCCACTGGGCGTCGTCGACGAAGGTGCGATACTTCTCGTACCCGGCGACCGCCGCGTCGGACTGGGCCTTGCTGAAGGCGGCCTCGATCTCCTTGTCGATCGCCTGGTCGCGCTCCCGGTTCGCATCGATCACCGAGCTCGACGGGGAGTGGGTGAGGATGAGGACGTTCGGGGAGCCCTTGGAGTAGCTGTTGCGGGTCATGAACTTATAGTCGTCGATCACGCCATGCTTCTTCAGCGTCTCGAACGTCGGGACCAACGAGCGGCGCAGGCCGACGAGGTAATCGTCGATGTGGTTGGGATCGACCTCGACCGCGTTGATGTCCCAGAAGCCCTTCTGCGGCGTGTAGTCGACATATTGCTTGGCGGTTGCCGGAACTGTCGCGAACGCAACTGCAGCCGCGCCGAGCGCGGTCAGGATAATGGCTTTCATGATCTTCCCCTTGTGACGGTCGAGCGACGTCAACCCGGGGGAACCACACAGTACCGAGTTGCTCCTAACGATAATTTAACGGAGGTTATTCGTCGGCGCAGAGAACGTCGGCGAGGAAGGTTCTTCCGTCGATGGTCTGAAGGCGGGCGTACATCGACTGGCGCCAGCCGTGGCTGCGGCAGAAGTCGCGGGCTTTCTGGGACATGGCTTCGCTGGTGCTTGGGCTGACCTCGATGCGGGCGCCTCCGGCGGCGACGGCGGGCGCGACGAAATATTCGGACGCGAGGCCGTGGAGCGAGGGATTGGGGCCGGTGACGACGGTGCCGACCGCGGCGCCGACGGTGGTGATCTTCGCGGCGACCGGACGGACGGAGCGGACGTTCATGATCATCGCTTCGTCCGACTGCTGGAATTCGGTGCAGCCGGTGAAGGTGTTGCCGCTGCACAGCTCCCACGACTGGCCTTCGGGAATCTTGACGCTGCGGACGGTGAAGACGCGCATCGACTGGGAGGCGCCGGCGATCGGATAGCCGCCGCCCTTGAAGTGGCCCTTCGGATAGAGGACGAGCTCGCTCGACGGCTGTTCCTGCGCCTGCGACGCGGCGGGCAGCAAGGCGGCAAGGGCCACTGCGCCGGCCATCAGCTTGTTCTTCATGTGCGTCCCCCGGGGTTCGTGTGTCGGGGCGAAGCTAAGCGCAGGGCGGCGGTTCGCGCCAGTGCTTTTGTGTTGGGGGTGGCGCGCCCGGTAGGATTCGAACCTACGACCTCAAGCTTAGAAGGCTCGTGCTCTATCCAACTGAGCTACGGGCGCCGATGATTGCCTCCCTAACGGCATTGCCCTTGCCGCTCAAAGCCTGCATTCATTTTGCGTTCAACGAATCCGGCCGATCCTTTTGGGCAGGGTGAAACGGGGGTTTCGAATGCGCGTTGCGTTGCTTTCCATCTGCGGATTTGCCGGAGCGGTCGCCGCCGCGCAGCCGGCCAGTGCCGCGACGATCGTCGTGCTGACGAACCCCGAAACGCTTGAGCAAAGAACCATCGTCGTCGACCGCAACGGCCCCGACCGCGTCTTCATGTGCATGCTCCCGCCGGGTGAAGCGGGCTGCCACCAGGTAGCGATCAAGCGCCGCGCTTAAGCGGCGACGGTTTCCAGCAAGCCTTCGAACAAGCGCCTGCCGTCGGTGTTGCCGTGCGCCTTTTCGAGCGCTCGCTCCGGATGTGGCATCATGCCAAGCACGTTACCTGCATCGTTGAGGATGCCGGCGATTTGGCGTGACGAGCCGTTGACCTCTTCAGTGTAGCGGAAGGCGACGCGGCCTTCGCCTTCGAGGCGGTCGAGCGTTTCCGCATCGGCCTGGAAGTTGCCGTCGTGGTGAGCGACCGGGATCGTGATGTCCTCGCCGGAATCATATTGCGACGTGAACAGGCTCTGGCTGTTCTCGACCTTCAGGCCAACCGGGCGGCAGACGAAGTTCAGGCCGGCGTTGCGCATCAGCGCGCCGGGCAGGAGCCCGGCCTCGGTGAGCACCTGGAAGCCGTTGCAGATGCCGAGCAACGGAACGCCACGGCCCGCCGCGTCGGACACTGCCCGCATGATCGGCGAACGCGCCGCCATCGCGCCGGAGCGGAGGTAATCGCCGTAGGAGAAACCGCCGGGAAGAGCGATGAAGTCGGTGCCGTCTGGAAGCTCGGTCTCGCGGTGCCATACCATCGCCGGAGCGCGGCCGGTCACCTGCTCGATGGCGACGGCAATGTCGCGGTCGCAATTAGATCCGGGGAAGACGATGACCGCGCTTTTCACGCGGCGGTCTCCAGCCGCTCGATGCGGAAATTCTCGATGACCGTATTCGCCAGCAGCTTGCGGCACATTTCCTCGATGTCGGCATCGGAGGTGCCGTCGGCGAGGCTAAGTTCGATCAGCTTGCCGGCCCGGACGTCTTCGACGCCGGAAAAGCCCAGGCCTTCGAGCGCATGGTGAATGGCCTTGCCCTGCGGGTCGAGGACTCCGGGCTTCAGAGTGACGAAGACGCGAGCTTTCATGGCTGCCTGTGCTGTTTGAAGGTTGCGCCGTCCCTTTGCCCGAGAGGGCTTCGAGCGTCCACCCATGCGTGCAAATCTCACCTCCCCGGGCGAGCGCCTATTGCTCCCGAAGCGAGCTCCACAGGCTCCGCGTCAGCGGATCGAAGATATATTGCAAAGCGGTCCGCTTGCGTACCGACAGCAAGGCTTCGACCGGAAGACCGGGCCGAAGCTGGCCGCGGCCGAGCGTCCCGCCGACCTTGCGAAGTTGTTCTGGCGAGACGTCGATCTCCGCGCGGAAATATGACTTGCCGCTCTTCTCGTCATTGAAGCTGTCGGCGGAGATCGTCCGCACGGTTCCGCTCAAGAGCGGCAAGGTGCGGTCGTTGACGCTCAGGAAGCGGACTTCGGCCTTCTGCCCCTGGTAAACGTCGTCGGCATTCTGCGGTGCGACCTGGACCTGGATCACCAGGTTGCGGTGTTCGGGCACGATTTCCATCAATGTCTGTCCCGGCGCGACAACCCCGCCGATGGTGAAGACGCTCAAGCCCACGACCTGGCCGCTGACCGGCGCGCGGACACGGGCGCGCTGCAGCTGCTCGCGTACCGCGACCAGCTTGGGGAGCACGTCGGAGAGCCGGGCCTGTGTGTCGCGCAGATCCGTGGCAACCTGCTCGAGGGCGCTGCTCTGGATCGAGACGGACTGCATTCGGGTCTCGCCCTTGCCCTCGCCGGCGCGGGCGATTTCCGAGCGCATTTGCGCTTCCTGGCCCTTTAAATCGGCGAGCGCCCGCTCAAGCGCACGGATACGGTTGATCGACGCGAAGCCCTTCTTTGCGATTTCCTTCTGACCGTCGATCTCATCCTGAAGCAGCTTCTGCTGCTCCTGGAGCGACTTGATCTGGTCGGCGTAGCCGCCCTGCTGCTGCCCCAGCTGCAACGAGCGCTGGCCGAGCACGGATTGCTGGGCCGACACCGACGCCTGGCGCGCCTGGAGTTGTGCGCGTTGAAGCGCCAACGCCTGGGCCGCGAGCGGCTGGTCCTCGGCCGGGAGGCCGGCGAACTCCGCGGGGGGCGCGAAGGTTCGCTGGCCGGCACGCTCGGCCATCAGCCGCGCGCGCTGCGCGAGATTGGTCAGATAGTCGCTGGTCAGCGCGCGTTCCTGCGCCCGGAGATCCGGCGCGGACATTTCGATCAGGACGTCGCCGGCATTCACGCGCTGCCCCTCGCGGATGTTGATCGCCGTGACGACGCCACCTTCGCGATGCTGGACCGTCTGGCGGTTGCCGGAAACGGCAATGACACCTTGCGCCGGGACCGCGGCATCGAGCGGAGCAAATGCCGCCCAGCCGAGCAGGACCACGAAGAACAGGACGACGATCACGGCGCCGATCCGGATGTCGCGCCGGGGATCATCGGCCGGCAGATCGGGCTGATAGGCTTCGACGATGGGGGCGAGCAGGTTCATCCGGCTTTCACCCCGCTTTCACGTCGCCGCTTTGCGCCAGCCTTGCCGCGACCTCCTTGGGCGGACCGAGCAATTTCGGCCGGCCGGCTTCTAGAACCAGCAGCCGCTTGGCGCCGGCAAGGATCGATCCGCGATGCGCGATCATGATGACCGCCGCGCCGCGGTTCATCGCTCCGGCAAGGGCACGGATGAGCGCTGCTTCGCCGTCGCTGTCGAGGAAGGCGTTGGGCTCGTCGAGAACCAGCAGTACGGGCTTACCGTAGAAGGCGCGGGCCAGCGCAATTCGCTGCGCCTGGCCGGACGACAAGCCGGAGCCGAGCGGACCGAGCGGCGTGTCATAGCCTTTCGGAAGCTTCAGGATCAGCTCATGCGCGCCCGCGGCTTTTGCGGCTTCGACCGTCAGTGCGTCGATGTCTTCGCCAGCGATCGGCATCGGCGAAGCGTGAAATATTCTGCTTGATCGTTCCTTCGAACAGGCTCGGCTCCTGCGGCAGGTAGCCGATGTGGCGGGCGAGCTCGTCCGGCTCCCAATCCGAGTATTTCGCGCCGTCGATGCGGATGGTGCCGGCTTCCGCCGGAATTGCTCCGGCGAGCACCTTCGACAGCGTCGTCTTGCCGGCTCCGCTCGGCCCGATGATGCCGAGCATCTCTCCCGGCGCGACATCGAAGGTCACGCCCATCAGGACCGGATTGCCGTCAGAGCCGCGTACTCCGATCTGGTCGAGCTCAATGCGGCCGGCGGGCTCAGGCAGGCGGGTGTAGATGCGTTCTGGCGGCACACCGGACATGACGTCGGCGAGACGCTGGAGGGCCGCATGAGCCCCAATCACGTTCGGCCAATTGCCGATCACCGCCTCGATCGGTTGCAGCGAGCGACTGAGCAGGATCGATGCGGCAACAATCGCGCCGGATGAAATGTAACCGGCGATCGCCAGCAGGGCGCCGAGGCCGAGCGCGGCTGACTGGACGAACATGCGGAGGAAACGGCTGGTCGCCGAAAAGCGTCCGCCGGTGAACTGGGCGTCGGCGAGCCGCGAGATGCCATAGGCCCGCGCCTCGAGCTGGCGATGGACCATTGTTCCGACCATGCCGAGCGCTCGAACGGTGTCGTTGTTGAGCGCGACCGTTTGCGCGGCCGCTTGCGATGCCGCCATCGCCTGCGTTGCCGTCTGCATCGTTTCAGCCGTCGCGCGCTGGTTCCGCCAGGCGACGAAGAAGAGGAGCGCGGACGAAACGACGGCCAGGATGCCGAGCCAGAAGTGCATCAGGAAGGCGACGAGCAGGAACAAGGGAAACCAGGGCACGTCGAACATGGCGCCGGAGACCGGGCTGGCGATGGTCTGACGGATGGTTTCGAAGTCGCGCATCGCCTGCATCGCAGCATTCGAATTGCGACCCATCATCCGCTTCAGGATCTTGGGTGCGAGGAGGGCATCCAGCCGCATGCTGGCCCGGATCATCAGCCGATTGCGCACCGCATCCAGTGCCGAAAGCGCAAGGAGCGAAACGGCCAGCGCGAGCGTGATGAACAACAAGGTGGTCTTGCCGCCGGTCGACACGACCCGGTCGTAAACCTGCAGCATGTACAATGCCGGGGCGAGGAACAGCAGGTTCATGAAGAAGCTGAAGACGGCGGCCGCGGCGAAGTGCGGGCGGCAGGCCTCGACGGCTTCCGCCATGTCCCGCGGCAATTCGATCCCTGCGATCTTCATCGTGGCGGCCTAGCCCCAACCCTCATTCGCGCGACCATAGCCGCGTTGTAATGGCACGCGAAGGGCGCGCCAGCCGTCAGTCCCGGTTCGACACGGCATTGCCGAGGCAAGCTGAACATAGCCAAAATATGACGGGATTTCAGAAGTTTACGCTGTCGGCTAATGGATCGCGAGCGGACGGACGATCGCCGCCGTGCTTCTTCTTCGACCGATGCTGCCAGATCAGGTGTCCGAGAACAGCTGCCGACGAGCCCCTGACCAGGATTTCGAACATCGTTACTCCTCAACGACTTATCCTGCATCGCGGAGATGCTCGGGGCAAGATTTGCAGCGCGTTAACCATATCCGATTAAACGGCTCGCGTGGGTTTCCGCATCCTGGCCTTGATCGCGCTTGCCGCATCGTTCGCGCGCCCAGCCGATGCCGCGCCGGTCAGCGCGACCGTGACGGTGAAGGCGACGGTCGTGAAGCCACTGACGCTGTCGACGCTCCAGAGCATGGATTTCGGGACCATCGTACTGAAGCCCGGCACCTGGTCGGGTTCTGCGGTCGCGATCTCGCAAGCCGGGGCAGTGACTTGCCCGGCCGCGAACCTGATCTGCAGCGGGTCGGCCCAGCCGGCGAAATTCAATGTCACCGGGACCAACAAGCAGACCGTGCAGATCAGCGCCCCCAACGTGACGTTGGTCAATCAGTCCGACGGTTCGCAGACGCTGCAGCTGGTGCTCGACAAGCCAGCGCCGTTCATCCTTCCGAACTCCGGCAATCCGGGCATCGACTTTTCGGTCGGCGGGTCAATCTCGCTCAGCTCGTCGACAGCGGACGGGACCTACGTCGGGACGATGAACGTCACGGTCGATTACCAGTAAGGCCCCGCCGGAAGGCGTCCCGTCCGCGCATTTCTAAATCCTTGGAAACCTGCCGAAAACCGGTGGTGGAGCTGAGGGGAATCGAACCCCTGACCTCTGCAGTGCGATTGCAGCGCTCTCCCATCTGAGCTACAGCCCCGCGCCTCGGCAGGCGGCCCACATAGCGACGCCTTTCCACCCATGCAATGACCCGCCGCGAGCGGATTTCGGCTCGTCGAATGGCCGTTCACCAGCAGGAACGGCTGGCTACCGACGTTCGTTCTTCACGCGATGGGCAGCCGGCAGGCCCGCCGGCCTGTGCCCAGCTTGGAGGCAGCTATGGCGTATGACCGTTTCGACCGTGAACGGCGCTGGCGAGAAGGCCGGCCCGACTTTTCAGACGAAAGCATGAACCGCGAGCGGGACTTTACCCGCAATCGCGACGACCGCGGCTTTTTCGACCGGATGGGCGATGAGGTCCGGTCGTGGTTCGGCGATGACGATTCCGATCGCAGGGACCGGTTCGACCGGGACGACGGCCGGGACTTCCAGCGTGAACGGGAGCGTTCAGGGTACCAGGGACCGCGAGGCGAAGATCGCCAGCATCGCCATCCCGATTCCGATCCCAGCTATCGCACCGGTGACGGGCGATTATTCGCGGTCGGGCGACTAGCGGTCGGGCGACGACCGCGACACCCCGTGGGCGCGCGATGCATACCGCCGCACCAGCTTTGCCGGCTCGCGCGAGACCAGCAATCACGACGATCGCCACTATTCGGATTGGCGGCGTCGGCAGATGGACGACATGGATCGCGACTATGACGATTATCGCCGCGAGCAGCAGGCGCACTTCGAGAACGATTTCGGCAGCTGGCGCGAAAAACGGCAGTCGAAGCGCCAGACTGCTCGGCCGGAATCCGCGAGCATATGGAAGTGGTCGGCAACGACGATAAGCATGTCGGGACGGTCGACCGCGTCGCCGGCGACCGCATCATCCTGACCCGCAGCGATCCCGACGCGGGCGGCGTGCATCATTCGCTGAGCTGCTCGGATCATCGATCGGGTCGAGGGCGACAAGGTCATCCTCGAGTGCTCGGCCGACAAGGCGCGCGAGCGCTGGCGCGACGAAAGCCGCAGCCGTGCCTTGTTCGAGCGCGAGGACCAGGGTGAAGCTGGGTCCGCACATGCTCGACCGCAGCTTCTCCGGCACTTACCGGTAACGAGCTTGCAGCCTTCCGGGGCTGGGGTTCGGCCCGGCGGCTTCGGCTGCCGGGCCTTTCTTATGGGCGGGGCCGCGACTATGCGCCGCTCCAACAGCGGGAGAACGATGATGGCGCGCGCCTGGCATTTGATGAGCCGTCCGCAAGGACTTCCCACCGACGAGAATTTCGCGCTGAAGGAACTGGACCTGCCGCCGCTCGAGCGAGGGGCAGGTGCGCGTCCGCAACCAGTGGCTGTCGGTTGACCCCTACATGCGCGGGCGGATGAACGACGTGAAGAGCTACGTCCCGCCGTTCCAGATCGACCAGCCGATGGAAGGCGGCGCGGTCGGCGAGGTCGTCGAGTCCAAGGCGGAAGGCTTCTCGCCCGGCGACCGCGTGCTGCACATGGGCGGCTGGCGCGACGAGGCGGTGCTCGATGCGCGGACGGTCAACAAGCTGCCCGACCTTGGCGCGACGCCGCAGGCGTTCCTCGGCAACCTCGGCGTAACCGGCGCGACGGCTTATTTCGGCTTGCTCGAAGTGGCGTCGGCCAAGGAAGGCGACGTGGTGTTCGTTTCGGCCGCGGCGGGCGCGGTCGGGTCCGCAGTGGTCCAGATCGCCAAGGCCAAGGGCATGACGGTGATCGGATCGGCCGGAGGTGCGGAGAAGTGCGACTTCGTGAAGTCGCTCGGGGCCGATCATGTCGTCGATTACAAGGCGCAGCCGATCCTCAAGGGCCTCGCCGCAGCGGCGCCTGACGGCATCGACGTCTATTTCGACAATGTCGGCGGCGACCATCTCGATGCCGCTTTCGCGCTGGCGAAGATGCGGGCGCGGTTCGCGATCTGCGGGATGATCGAGGGCTACAACAAGGCCGAGCCCGCGGCCTTCCGCTTCATCATGCGCGTGATCGCCATGCGCATTCGGATGACCGGCTTCATCGTCTTCGACTTCCAGTCGCGGATGGGCGAATTCTACGCGGAGATGGGCAAGTTGATCGCAAGCGGCCAGCTCAAGTCGCAGGAGACGATCGTCGACGGCCTCGAGAACATGCCCGATGCATTCCGCGGCCTGTTCAGCGGCGACAACACCGGCAAGATGCTCATCCGCCTCTAGCGGTTGAACTTGCAGGCCGCCGGGTCGCCGGTCTTCAGGCCAGTCTGGAGCGCCTGCATCCGCTGCGCCGAAGAGCCGTGGGTGAAGCTGTCCGGGACGACCACCCCTTGCGACTGCTTCTGGAGCGTGTCGTCGCCGATAGCTTCGGCGGCTCGCATGCCTTCCTCGACGTCGCCGGGTTCGAGGATGTTACCCTGCGCGTCACGGGCGTTGGCGGCCCATACACCGGCGTAGCAATCGGCCTGGAGCTCCACGCCGACCTGGATCGCATTGCCCTGCGTCTGGCTGGCGCGCCCTTGCGCGTTGTGTGCTTCGTCGAGCGTACCTTCGAGGTCCTGCACGTGATGGCCGACTTCGTGAGCGATCACGTAGGCGGCCGCGAAGTCGCCCGGCGCGCCGAAGCGCTGCGACAGCTCGTTGAAGAAGTTCGGGTCGATGTAGATCGTCTTGTCGTTCGGGCAGTAGAACGGCCCCATCGCCGCCTGGCCCATGCCGCAGGCGGTCTGCGTGCCGCCCGAGTAAGCGACCATCTTCGTCGGCGTGTAGCGCGAACCGCTCTTCTGGAAGATTTCGCCCCAGGTTTCCTCGGTCGAGCCGAGCGCGCGGGTCAGGAAGTCGCGCATGTTCGGGTCGAGCGTCGACTTGCCGTTCGGGCTCGGAGCGCTCGTCTGGCTGCCGGGCATCAGCCCTCCGCCGCCGGTGCCGGCGAACTGGGTCAAAGCGCAATAGCCGACGAGCAGGATGAGGACGCCGACGATGCCGAAGCGGCTCATCACCATCGGGAGCAGGCAGCCGAGCAAATTCCCGCCGCCGCCGCCGCCGAAGCCCAGGCCGCCGCCACCTTGACCAGTGCGGTCTTCGAAATTGTCGCTTGGGCCTTCGCCGCCGAGCCGAACCATGAATCTCTCCCCTGCTGCTTCGCCCAAATGCCCGAACAAGGCACCCGGTTGCAAATGGCTGTTGGCAGAGCGACTAGCGCCGGCAAAGGAGAGACCATGATTCTCGAAGGCAAAGTCGCGCTCGTCACCGGTTCAACCTCGGGCATCGGGCTGGCCATCGCCCGGGCCTTGTCCGCCGAGGGCGCGAAAGTGATGCTCAACGGATTTGGCGATCCGGCGGAGATCGAGAAGATCAAAAGCGAACTGAACGCGCCGCATGATGGCGCCGATCTTTCCGACCCCGCGCAGATCGAGCAGATGGTCAGCCACTGCACCGACGAGCTCGGCGCGCCCGACATCCTCGTCAACAATGCGGGCGTGCAACACGTCTCGCCGGTCGAGGACTTCCCGCCCGACAAATGGAACGCGATCCTGGCGATCAACCTGTCGGCGGTGTTCCACACGACCCGGCTGGCGATCCCGCCGATGAAGTCAAAGCAGTGGGGCCGGATCATCAACACCGCCTCGGCGCACAGCCTCGTCGCCTCGCCCAACAAGTCGGCTTACGTCGCCGCCAAGCATGGCGTTGCCGGCTTCACCAAGACGATCGCGCTGGAAGCGGCCAAGGACGGTGTCACCGTCAACTGCATCTCGCCCGGCTACGTCTGGACGACCTTGGTCGAGAACCAGATTCCCGACACGATGAAGGCGCGGGGACTGACGCGCGAGCAAGTGGTGAACGACGTGCTGCTGGCCGCCCAGCCGACCAAGAGGTTCGTCACGCCGGAGGAAGTGGCGGCGCTCGCGCTATTCCTTTGCCGCGAGGAGGCGAAGTCGATCACCGGCGCCAATCTCAGCATGGACGGTGGCTGGACTGCCGCCTAGGCTCCCGCCCATGCGCTACGCCTTACTCGCCGCGGCACTGGCCCTGACCGGTTGTGCGGAATTCCAGCAGGGGCCGGGCGTGATTGCCCAGCCTTCGCCCAATTGGCGGACGGTCGCCACCTCCTTCGATCGGGAACGGCTACGCGACTGGCGCCGCGCCTTCGTCGACGCCTTGCGGTCGGCGCGGGCAGGCGGTCACGACGGCGGACGTCGCGCGCGAAGGCGTGCTGCTGGAACCGGACGCCGCGCTGGGCGGAGGACCGATCCCGAACGGCATGTATCGCTGCCGGGTGATCAAGGTCGGCGCCAAACAGGCGGCGCTGCTGAATTACGTCAGCTATCCGGCGTTCAATTGCCGCATCCAGCAGGAAGGCGCGCTCCAGGGGTTCGCCAAGCTGACCGGGTCACAGCGCCAGATCGGATCGATCTTCGGGGGCGATGCGCTGCGCCAGGTATTTCTCGGTACCTTGGTCCTCGGCGATGAGCCGCGAGCGATGCAGTACGGCCGCGATACCGATCGCGACGTCGCTGGCTATGTTGAGCGGATCGGTCCCAATCGCTGGCGGCTGATCATGCCGCGGCCGGCATTCGAATCTCAATTGGACGTGATGGAGCTGGTTCCTTCGTCACCGGGAGTGCGTTGATGAAATTGACCTTCGGGGCCGCGATTGCAGCAATGACCATGTCCACCACCGCCAATGCCGCCACTGTCCACGACGCGATCGGCAAGGACATGCCGATGCTGATGGAGCTGTATCGCGACCTGCACGCCAACCCCGAGCTTTCGATGCAGGAGGTGCGAACACCGGCCAAGCTGGCGGCGGAAATGCGCAAGCTCGGCTTCGACGTGACCGAGAAGGTCGGCAAGTCAGGCGTCGTCGCGATGATGAAGAACGGCGCTGGACCGGTGCTGATGATTCGTGCCGACATGGATGCGTTGCCCGTCACCGAACAGACCGGGTTGCCGTTCGCGTCCAAGGCTCGCGGCAAGACGGCCGAGGGCATCGAGACCGGCATCATGCATGCCTGCGGCCACGACACGCACATCACGTCCTGGCTGGCAACCGCGCGGCGGCTGGCGGCGATGAAGAGCCAGTGGTCGGGCACGTTAATGATGGTCCTGCAGCCCGGCGAAGAGACGAGCCAGGGCGCGAAGGCGATGCTCGAGGACGGGCTATTCACGCGGTTCGCGAAGCCGAGCCACGTGCTTGGCTTTCACGACGCCGCAGTGATGCCGGCGGGGCAAATCGGGATCACGCCGGGATATGCCTATGCCAGCGTGGACAGCGTCGATGTCACCGTGCGCGGCGTCGGCGGGCATGGCGCCTTGCCGGCGACGACCAAGGATCCGATCGTCCTCGCGTCGCGGATCGTCACCACGCTGCAGACCCTGATCAGCCGCGAGAACGATCCGCGCGACCCGGCGGTCGTCACCGTCGGAAGCTTTCATTCCGGCACCAAGCACAACATCATTTCGGACGAGGCGAAGCTCCAGCTGACGGTACGCAGCTACAAGCCGGAAGTGCGCAAGGCCCTGCTCGACGGCATTGCCCGTATCGCGCGAGGCGAAGCGATCGCCGCCGGGATGCCCGAGGATCGCATGCCGATCGTCACCGTCCGTGATGCGCAGTCGACGCCGTCGGTCTACAACACGCCGGGCTTTTCGGCACAGGCGCAGGAGTTGCTCACCGCCCATTTCGGAGCGGACCGGGTGACCAACCCGGCGGCGGTGATGGTGGGCGAGGACTTCAGCCGCTTCTACCTTGCCGACAAGTCGATCGAGAGCCTGATCCTGTGGGTCGGCGCGACCCCCCAGGACAAATGGGATGCGGCCGGGGGCGACCCGCTGAAGCTGCCATCCCTCCACAGTCCGTTCTTCGCGCCGGACGCCGAGAAGGTAATCTCGACCGCGAGCGAAGCGATGACCGTCACGGCGCTCGATCTTCTTAAGAAGGGCTGACCGTTCGTCGCTGACAGACCGCCGTTCGTGGAAGGATATTCCCCGGCGTAATGCGAACCTGTCATTTCGCCCGGATGATCGAGTTGCAATTCGCTACTGTTGTTGAGACCGGCGACAGCGAAGAAGACTGCTCCTGGAGCAGCGTGGTTCGCGGCATCGAGCGGTACGCCGCTTATCATTCGAGGCAGGCCGACGACCTCTACGAGTGGGCGGACCTAATCGAGGGCATTCGCCAGCTTCGCTAAGGACGCTAGGCGCTCGCTTCGTTGAGTAGAGCGATCTGCTCCGCGGTCAGCTTCAGGTCGAGCGCCGCGGTCAGCTCTTTCAGCTGACTGACGCTGGTTGCGCTGGCTAGCGTCGAAGTGATGCCCGGCTGCGCGTTGGTCCATGCCAGGGTGACGGTGGCGAGCGCGGCACCGGTTTCCGCGGCCACCTGGTCGAGGGCGGCGAGGACCTTGAGGCCGCGCCCTTCGAGATATTCTAGGTTACGCAGACCGCGCGGGCTTTTGTCGAGGTCTTCCTTGCTGCGGTACTTGCCGGTGAGGAAGCCGTTGGCGAGGCCGTAAAACGGAACGACCGCCATCCCATGCTTGAGGGCCGCATCGAGCAGCGGCCCTTCGAGCTTGTCGCGCGAGACCATGTTGTACCAGGTCTGGAGCGTGCAGGGCCTGGTCAGCCCGTTCGCTTCTGCGGTCTGCATCGCTTCGTCGAGCCGCTCCGGAGAATATTGCGAGAGGCCGATCGAGCGGATCTTGCCGGCCTTCACCAGCGCATCCATCGCGCCGAGGCTGTCGGCCAGCGGAACGCCCGGATCGTCCTTGTGGTGGTAATAGAGGTCGATGGTGTCGATCCCCAGCCGCTGCAGCGAGGCGTCGCACGCGGCCGCGATCTTGTCCGGCGCAAGGCCTTCGAAGAAGCCGACCTTGGTGGCGAGCACGACCTTGCCGCGATTGGCCGAGTCGCGCTTCAGCCAATGACCGATGACGGTTTCGCTCTCGCCGCCCTGGTTGCCGGGAACCCAGGCCGAATAGACGTCCGCGCTGTCGATCATGTTGCCGCCCGCGGCGACGAAGGCGTCGATGATGTCGAAGCTGGTCGTTTCGTCGGCCGTCCAGCCGAAGACATTGCCGCCGAGCGCCAGCGGCGCGACCGAGATTCCGCTGCTGCCGAGCGGGCGTTGTTCCACCGTCATGGCCCGGCCTTAGCGCATCCGTTCACCAGATATTTGTAAAATTTAGCGACACCCCTTCGCATGTCGGTGGATTTGACAGCGAAGCGTCCGTGCAGGCTCTAGTCGCCTTCTGGAGTCACGCGTTGTGCGCGGCGATCTTCCTCGGCTTGTTGCTGTGGCGCGTGAATGCGTTTCGCCAGCAGGACCAGAGGATGCTGCTCGCCGGTTTCGCGATGACCGCCTGCTGGGCCTGGCTCAGCGCAATCCTGCCCGGCGATCCCTTGGCGAGCTATGCCGAGACGGGCCGCAACCTCGTCTGGATCGGGCTTATCTACGGCCTGTCGGCGACCAGCGATGAGCGCCAGCATGGCGTCCGCCTGGTCTATGCGGCGGTCGCCGCGGTGCTCGGCTTTCAGTTGGTCGTGACGTCTCTGGGATACGCGTTTCCGATCAGCGCCTTGTCCGATACCGCGATTTTGCTCCGCATCACCGCGGCGGCGGGTTCGCTGGTGCTGGTGCATAATCTCTACGGCCAGGCGTCGCCGGCCAGCCGGTCGAACATCCGCCTGGCGATGCTCGCGCTGTCGCTGACATGGAGTTACGACCTCAACTTCTACACCATCGCTTATCTCGACAGCCGGCTAACGCCGGACCTGTTCGAGTGGCGGGGCGCAATAGTCGCGGCAACGGCACCGTTGTTCGCGATGGCGGCGCGGCGCGAGGAAGGCTGGCGCATCCGTCTTTCCCGCGCCGCGACGTTCCAGTCGCTCTCGCTGCTGGCGATCTGCGGTTACTTCGCGGTGATGGCGATCCTCGCCACGGCGCTGCGCGGGACCAGCGTCGACTGGTCGCGCGGCATCATCGTCGGCCTGCTGGCGGCAATGACGGTTGCCGCGATGGTCCTCATCCCAAGCGCGAAGGCGCGCAGCTGGGCCAAGGTGAAAATCTCGAAGCATCTGTTCGAGCATCGCTACGATTACCGCACCGAGTGGCTCCGGTTCACGCAGACGGTCGGGTCGACGGGACAGGACGCGGCGCCGCTGGCGGAGCGGGCGATCAAGGCGTTCGCGGACATTCTCGAAGCACCGGGCGGCTTGCTGCTCGCCAAGGACCCGTCGGGCGCGGTGACCACCGCGTCTTCCTGGAACTGGCCGGGCAAGCACCCGCCGTCGGGCGAATTGGACCGGCTTCGCGAATTCTGGTCGTCGATTGAAACGAGCGGCCGGATCGTCGAGCTCGACGCGGTCCGCGAAGGCTGGGCGCGGCCTGATGACACGGCGCTGCACCCGCCGAAGTGGATGCTTCAGGAGCGCCGCGCCTGGGTCGGCATTCCACTGATTCATGGCGATCGTTTGTTCGGCCTGATCCTGCTTGCCGCGCCGGATTACCGGCGGGCGCTGGACTGGGAGGATTTCGACCTGCTCCGCACTGCGGGGCGCCAAGCGGCGAGCGCGCTGGCGGAGGCGCATGGCCAGGAGGCCCTTTCGAACGCCCAGCGGTTCGAGGAATTCAACCGCCGTTTCGCCTTCATCCTGCACGACGTGAAGAACCTCGTCAGTCAACTGTCGCTGTTGTCGCGTAATGCCGAGCGGCACGCCGACAATCCCGAATTCCGAGCCGACATGGTGGCCACGCTGCGGAGCTCGGTCGGCAAGATGAACGACCTGCTGGCGCGGCTGTCGCCAAAGGCCCAGTCGCGCTCGCAGCGGGTTGAGGCACAGCCGTTGCGGGCAATCCTGTCAGACGCGATCGCAGCCAAGCGGCGCGACCATGAGGTCAAGCTTCTCGGCGATACGACCTTGTGGGCGGTGGTCGACGCCGTCGGGCTCGAGCAGGCAGTCGGCCATCTCATCCAGAATGCCGTTGAGGCCAGCTCCCCGAGCGCACCGATTACGGTGCGCGTCGACGGCAAGGGCGATGAGGTGCGGATAGCCGTAACCGATCACGGCACCGGCATGGACGGCGACTTCGTCCGCAACCGCCTTTTCCAGCCTTTCGCATCGACCAAGCCCGACGGGTTCGGGATCGGCTCGTTCGAAGCCCGCTCGCTGATCGCGGCGATGGGCGGCCGGCTGGTCGTCGAATTCAACGCCCGGCGAGGGCAGCGAATTCTCCATTTTTCTCCCGGCGGCTGACGATGCCGCCCAATTGCAACGGAAACGCGCATGAGCGACCAGAAACTCCCCGTGCTGCTGATCGTCGAGGACGACGAAGGGCTGCAGCGACAGTTGAAGTGGGCCTATGAGGGCTATGAAGTCGTACTTGCGGGCAATCGCGATGCGGCGATCGAGGCGCTGCGGTTGCACGAGCCGGCGGTAGTGACGCTCGACCTTGGCCTGCCGCCCGATCCGGACGGGACGACCGAAGGCTTTGAGACGCTCACGCAAATCCTGAGGCTGAAGCCGGACACCAAGGTGATCGTCGCGTCGGGCCACGGCGCTCGCGAGAGCATGCTGAAGGCGATCGGGCTTGGCGCCTACGACTTCTATCGCAAGCCGATCGACATCGACGAGCTCGGACTGATCGTCGCGCGTGCTTTCCACGTCGCGGATATCGAGGCCGAGAACCGGCGGCTGGAGCAGGCCGGCGGCGGACAGGCACTCGGCTCGATCATCAGCTCGGCGCCGGAGATGCTGAAGGTCGGCAAGACTATCGAGCGCGTTGCCAGCGCCGACGTGTCGGTGATGCTGCTGGGTGCATCGGGCACCGGCAAGGAACTGCTCGCGCGCGCGGTGCACGAGAAGAGCGGACGGAAGGGCGAGTTCATCGCCATCAACTGCGCCGCCATTCCCGAGACGCTGCTGGAAGCGGAGTTGTTCGGCTATGAGCGCGGTGCGTTCACGGGCGCCGTGAAATCGAACATCGGCAAGATCGAGATGGCTGAGGGCGGCACCCTGTTCCTCGACGAGGTCGGCGACATTCCGCTGCCGTTACAGGTCAAGCTGCTGCGCTTCCTGCAGGAGCGGGTGATCGAGCGCATTGGCGGACGTCAGCAGATCGCCGTCGATACGCGCATCGTCTGTGCGACCCACCAGAATTTGGACGCGATGACCGCGGACGGCCGCTTTCGCGAAGACCTCTACTACCGGCTCGCCGAGATCGTGGTGAAAATCCCGTCGCTTGCCGAGCGGCCCGGCGACGCCGTCCTGCTCGCTCGGCATTTCGTCAATCGCTTCGGCAAGGAGCTGAAGACGAAGGTGCAGGGCCTGTCCGCCGATGCCATCGCGGCGATCGACGGCTATCCCTGGCCGGGCAACGTCCGCGAGCTCGAGAACCGCATCAAGCGCGCGGTGATCATGGCCGACGGCAAGTCGGTCGGTTCGGACGATCTCGATCTTCCGGGAAGCACCGGGCCCGGCGAGGCGGAAATTGCGCTCAACCTGCGCGCGGCCCGCGAAACGGCCGACCGCAGGGCGATCCGCCAGGCGATGAGCCGGACCGACAACAACATCTCCGGAGCGGCCAAGCTGCTCGGGATCAGCCGCCCGACGCTCTACGATCTGCTGAAGCAGTATCAGTTGAGCGCCTGATCAATGCTGTAGTGCGTGTAGCACTACAGCCACAGCCAATCGTAAATCGAAACTTTGTGACTTGCTTCCAACTTTTGCCTGACGAAGAATAGTACGTTACGTACCAAAGCATTGTCGGGGGAAATAGAATGCGTCTTGATTCCAGCAGCTCGTCAGCCGTCCGTCTTCTCGCTTCGACTGCGCTTCGCACATCGGCCATTGCGGCGGGGCTGATCGCCGTCGCGTTCCCGGCCTATGCGCAGACAGAGACGCTGCCGCAAGCCGACCAGGCGCAAGCCACCGATCCGGTCGTCGAGACTGCGCAGAACGATACGCAGGCGGCGGATCAGACCGGGTCCGGAGGCGAGGGCATCGTCGTCGTCGGATCGCGCATTCCGCGCCCCAACTACGACACGATCCAACCCACGACGGTGCTCGGATCGGCAGCGATCGAGCAGCGCGGCTTCGTCAATGCCGCCGATGCGCTCAACGAACTTCCCCAGTTTGGCATTCCCGGCAGCTCGCCGGTCGGCTCCGGGCAGGGCGGCACCTTCGGCAGCGGCCAGTCCTTCGTCGACTTCCTCGGCCTTGGCAGCCAGCGCACCCTGGTCCTGGTGAACGGCTTCCGCTTCGTCAGTTCGAACTCGGCGAGCATCTTCGGGCCGACAGCCGCTGGCGGGCAGGTCGATATCGGCCTGATCAATACCAAGCTGATCGACCGCATCGAAACCATCACGATCGGCGGCGCTCCGATCTACGGCTCCGACGCAATTGCGGGCACGATCAATATCGTCCTCAAGAGCGACTATCAGGGCATCGACATCGACGCGCAGGACGGTTTCGCGCAGCGCGGCGATGCGCCAAATTATCGGTTCCGCCTGCTCGCGGGGCAGAACTTCGCGGACGGTCGCGGCAACGTCACGCTGTCGGCTGAATATAACAAGGGCGGCGGCCTTACCTATCTCGACCGCGCCGTCACCCGGAACTCCTATTTCTACGCCGACTGCAATCCGGGTTCGCAATTCAACCAGTGCCTTTATCCGGACGGTGCGCGCGTGCACGCCACGCCGCCGGGCGGCGTTCCCCTGGTATTCGACATCTTTGGTCTGACGCCGCTTCAGCTCGAGCAGTTTGGAATTCCAGCTCCTGTCGGGCCCACGCTGGCGGACGGCACGCCTCTATTCTTCGATCCCAACGGCAACCTGATTCCGCAGATCCCGGGGGTTAATCCGGGCGGGCCCGACAACTTCAGCTTCTTCTCCAGCGGCGGCAACGGCTTCAACTATATTCGCGACACTTCGAACCTGTTGACCAAGACCCAAAGGTGGAACGCGAACCTCATCGGCCATTTCGACATTACGCCGAATATCCGCCTGTTCGGGGAAGGCTGGTACGCGCACACCAAGGGCACCAACCTCGTGACTCAGCCGGAATATAATAGCGGCGCCTTTTGCGCGGCTACCGACCTCGGCGTACCGTCGAACTGCGGAAACATGGTGCTCAGCATCAACAATCCGTTCCTGACGCCGGATCAACGCGCGCTTATCCAGGATGCGATCGACAACGGTTTCAGCGACCAGAACGTATTCGGCAACGAGCAGGATTATTTCTACCTGAGCCGGGCAAACACCGACTTCGCCTCGAACCGCGCGACATCGACCGACGACATCTACCGCGTGGTCCTTGGCCTCGACGGCAAGTTCGACCTGCTTGCCGGCCGCTGGAAATGGGAAATCGTCGGCAACCGGGGCGTTGCCAAATCGAAGGGGCATGCGACCGCCGTCAATACGCAGAATCTCTACAACGCGCTGGATGCGGTGCTCGACGGCAACGGCAACATCATCTGCCGTCCGGGCTATGTGAATTCGCCGTTCCCGACGCTCAGTTCAACCTGCGCCCCGCTCAATGTGTTCGGTTCAGGCCGGGCGTCGCAGGAAGCCATCGACTACATCCTCTCGAATACGGATCGCAAGGCGACGAACAAGCAGTTCGTCGTAACGGCCGACGTCGCCGGGCCACTGTTCAAGCTTCCCGGAGGTGACCTAAGCATCGCATTCGGCGCCGAACATCGCGCGGAAAGCGTCAACGACGACCCGGGTGGCTTTTTCCATGGGCCCGATGCGGATCCGACAGTTGACGAAAACGGCGATGGAGATCCGGCCAACGATGCCGTCAGCTACGGTCAGAGCACTCCGAGCGTTCCGGTCAAGGGCAAGTACCACACCAACGAAGTGTTCGCGGAGCTTGATGCGAGCATCATTGGTCCGTCGAACAACATTCCCTTCATCAACAGCCTGAGCGCCCAGGTAGCGGCCCGCCTGGTCGATCATTCGATTGCCGGCAGTGACGTGACCTGGACGGCGGGCGCCCGCTACGCGCCCGTTCGCGACCTTTCGTTGCGAGGAAACTTCACGCACGCAATCCGGTCGCCTGCCATTCAGGGAGTCCTTCGTTCCCACCAGCAGCTTCTTCGCCTTCGCGGTCGATCCCTGCGATCGGGCGGAACTAGGGAATGGTCCCGACCCGGCCACGCGTCAGGCAAATTGTGCTGCAGCCGGCATTCCAGACGATTTCCAATCGGATTCGAGCGATACGAGCTTCCGTCAACAGACGAGCGGAAATCCCAATCTGGCGAACGAGAAGTCGGACGCCTTTTCGATGGGCGTCGTGCTCACGCCGCGCTTCCTTCCGCGCTTCAGTCTTTCCGTCGATTACATCAGCGTGAAGCTGAAGAATGCGATTTCGGCCTTCACGGCGGACCAGGTCCTCGCCGCGTGCTACGATTCACCCGATCCGGCGAGCAGTCCGTTCTGCTCCTTGTTCACGCGCAATCCTGGCGGGGCGGGACAGGACGCCAACCAGATCAACTTCGTGGAGACCAGTTTCTTCAACGCCGACCAGCTCAAGTATCGCGGGATCGTCGCGTCCTGGGATTACAGGGTGGACACTCCCTTCCTCGGCGCGGCGAGCTCGATCGGCTGGAGCGGTTCGTACCAGCACCTGATGGAACTCACGACGCGGGCGTTCGGGGACCAGGCGCCGACAGTGAACGATGGAACGCTTGGCTATCCGCGGGACAGCTTCCTGACGACCATCAATTATGAAAATGGCCCGCTGAACCTGTTCAGCACCTTCGTCTACACGGGCCCGGTCGATCAGGGCGCCAATGAGGCGGAAGACTTCCGTGAACATCAGCGGATCAAGTCGTTCCTCGTCGTCAATAGCGGCGTTCGCTATTCGGTCGGCAAGCATTACCGCATCTTTGCGGACGTCGAGAACGTATTCGACGTGAAGCCGCCGTTCCCGGTTCCGGCCGCCGGCGGGGCGATCACCTACTATCCGGGTGTGCTCGGCCGTTACTTCCGCGTTGGTGCGGGGGTGACCTTCTAGACGGCTATTTGCCCTTGGCCTCGTCGTCGTCGGGGTGGTGAGACGCCATCCCGACGCCGAGGCCAAGTCCGCCTGCACCGGCAGCGGCGCCCATGCCGCCGCCTCCACCGCCTCCGCGGCCTTCACGGTCGCCGCATGCCCCGAGCGTCGCATCATCTGGCGAGGGCCGCAATGCGACCAACGGCCGCTCGGTTCGACAAACGGACTTGCGAGGCTCCGATGCTGCTTTAATCCTCTCGCGCCGAGTCAGGGGAGAGCTTCATGGATCGCCGTCAGTTTCTTTCGACCAGCACCGCTGCACTATCGGTTGCTTTCGTGTCGGGTGGTTCGCCCGCTCTGGCCTTCGCGCAGGGCGGCGCGGGTTCCGGCGATGCGGCGCTCAATGCGTTGTTCGAGAAGATCTTCCAGGCACGTGTCAGCCGCTTTCCGGAACTGGCCACGTCGCTCGGCCTCGACAAGGGCGCAAATGCGCATCTGAAGTCCGAGCTGGACGTGCGCCCGGTTGCCGCAGCGCGGGCGGAAGACTTGGCGAACCTTCGGGCCGAGCTGGCTTCGGTACAGGCGATTCCGGAGGCGGGATTAAGCCCGGCGGCGAAGCTCAACCGCGAGGTGATCGTCTACCAGATGGAAACGGGCATCATCCCGCCCGCCAGGTTCGACATCGATAGCGTGCAGCGTCCGTATCCGATCTTCCAGCAGGGCGGCACGTACTTTTCGACGCCTGACTTCCTGAACACGGCGCACACGATCGACACGGCGAGCGACGCGGAGGCCTATCTTTCGCGCCTCGCGATGGTCGGGAAGTCGCTCGACAACGATACGGAGGAGCAGCGCGCGCAGGCGGCTCGCGGCTTCCTCGCCCCGGCATGGTCGATCGACCTGACGCTCGGCCAGATGCGCAAGCTGCGCTCGCCCGCGGCGGAAGCCAACACGATGGTGGAATCGCTCGTCCGCCGTACGGCTGCGAAGAACATTGGCGGCGACTGGAAAGGCCGCGCGAGCAAGATCGTCGCCGACAGCATTTATCCGGCGCTCGACCGGCAGATCGCGCTGATGGAACAGCTCAAGCCGAGCACGAAGCCGGGCGACGGCGCGGGGCGCCTTCCGCAGGGCGACGCGATCTACGCCGCCGCGCTCGAGCAGGCGACGACGACCAAGTTCACGCCGGCCGAAGTGCACAAGATGGGGCTCGACCAGGTTGCGGAGATCAGCGGCCGGCTCGACGGCATCCTGAAGAAGGCGGGCTACACCAAGGGCAGCGTCGGCGACCGGTTGGCGGCGCTTAACGCGGCTTCGGACCAGCTGTACGCGAACACCGACGAGGGCCGCGCCGAGCTGATCGCGGGCCTCAATGCGGGCGTGAAGGCGATGTACGCGCGGCTGCCGAACGCTTTTACGACGGTGCCAAGCGCGCCGCTCGAAATCCGCCGCGTCCCGCCGGAGATCCAGGACGGTGCATCGAACGGCTATTACAATCGCGCCTCGCTCGATGGGTCTCGGCCGGCGATCTACTTCATCAACCTGAAGGACGTCGGCGACTGGCCGAAATATTCGCTGCCGTCGCTGACCTATCACGAGGGCGTCCCGGGGCATCACTTGCAGATCAGCCTGGCGCAGGAATCGAAGGATATTCCGACGCTTCGCAAGCTCGGATTCTTCTCGGCCTATTCGGAAGGCTGGGCGCTTTATGCCGAACAGCTCTCCGACGAGCTTGGCGGCTACACGGGGATCGAGAGCGCGGGTTACCTGCAATCGTTCCTGTTCCGCGCCGCCCGCCTGGTCGTCGACACCGGCCTGCACAGCAAGGGTTGGAGCCGCGAAAAGGCGACCGACTACATGGTCGCGACGACCGGCTTCGCTCGCCCGCGTTCGCAGCGTGAGGTGGAACGCTATTGCACGATGATCGGGCAGGCCTGCAGCTACAAGGTCGGCCACATGGCGTGGCTGCGCGCCCGTGAGGATGCCCAGAAAACTCTTGGTGCGAAGTTCGACCTCAAGCGCTTCCACGAAGTGCTGAAGGAGGGGGCAATGCCGCTGACCATGCTCGAAAAGCGGATCAAGGAGCGGACTGCGGCGGAGGCCTAAACGCCTCCGCGTCGGTCAGGATTCGTGGCCGAGGAACTGCGCCTCGGTCTCCGGAAGTTTCTGCCCGCTCATCCAGTACGTGCCCATGAAGGTCTTTTTCAGCTTCACGGCCGTTCCGGGAGGCGGGGGGTCGCGGCGCGCTTTCGACGGCTGGATCGACCAGCGATCGCCGTTGTCGAGCAGCACCCACAGGCTGCTGCCGCCCCAGTGGCCCGAATCCTTGACCGTGCCTTCAAGAGCGAGGGGCGCGTTCTTTTCCTTCAGGACCATCGTGCCCTGCGCGATAGCCTCCTTCAGCGAAGACATGGCCTGGTCGTAGCAGGCTAGGCGGGCGTCGCTGGCAGCGATCGACTGGCAAGCGAGCAGCGCTTGAACGCGCTTTTCGGGCTTGTCCTTGGCAAGCGCCAGCGTTGGTACGGAAAGCAGGACCAGGCCTGCGAGTAAGCTGAGCCGCTTCGGCATTGTTATTCCCCCTCGATTGCAACCAGCATCGCAAAGTCGCGCGAGCAGCGAAAGTCCTATCGCGAAAGCTCTTCCGCCATCTCGGCGACCTCGAGCCAGCGCTCCTCGGCGGCATGGCGGTCGGCGCGCAGCCTGGAAGCGCGGTCGGTAAGCTCGGAAAAGCGCTTCGGGTCGCGGGCGTAGAGGTCGGGGTCGGCGAGGACATCTTCGACGGCCGCGATCTCAGCTTCCAGCTTCTCGATTTCACCGGGTAGCCGGTCGAGGTCGCGTTGATCCTTGTAGCTGAGCTTGGCAGCGGGCGCGGAGCGGCGCTCCTCCGCGATAGGCGTGGGTTTCGGCTTGGCGGCGGGAGGCGAAGGCCGGCGCCGGCGCTTGGCCCAATCCTCGTAACCGCCGGCGACGATGTCGACGCGGCCGGAGCCGTCCAGGCCGAGTGTCACCGTCACCGTCCTGTCGAGAAAGTCGCGGTCGTGGCTGACGATGAGGACCGTGCCTTCGTAGTCGGCGATCACCTCCTGCAGCAGGTCGAGCGTTTCGAGATCGAGGTCGTTGGTCGGCTCGTCGAGCACCAGCAGGTTTGCCTCGCGGGCGAACTCCCGGGCGAGCAGCAGGCGCGACCGCTCGCCGCCCGACAGCGATCCCACCGGCGCATCGGTCACCTCGGGCGAGAACAGGAACTCCTTGAGGTAGCCCTTGATGTGCTTCTTCACGCCGCGGACGTCGATCCAGTCGCCGCCTTCCGCGAGCACGTCGCGGACGCGCTTGGCCGGGTCCATCAGTTTGCGCTGCTGGTCGATGACGATGCCCGACAGGGTCCGCGCTCGCTCGACCTTGCCCTCGTCGGGAGCGAGCTCGCCGGTCAGCAGCTTGAGCAATGTCGTCTTGCCGGCGCCGTTGGGGCCGACGATGCCGATCCGGTCGCCGCGCTGGATGCGCAGGGTGAAGTCGCGGATGATCGGGCGGTCGCCGAAATTCTTGAAGACCTTCTCCGCGTCGATGACGGCCTTGGAGCGGACGTCGTCCTTGGCGACGGCGAGTTTGGCGGTGCCGGGACCGCCGATCATCGCCGCGCGTTGGGCGCGCATGTCCTGGAGCTTGGCGAGGCGGCCCTGATTGCGGCGGCGGCGGGCGGTAACACCGCGTTCCAGCCAGCGCAGCTCGATGGCCAGCTTGGCGTCGAGCTTCTCGGCCGCGCGAGCCTCCTCTTCATAAGCCTTTTCCATCCACGCCTCGAAGCCACCGAAACCGATTTCCGCCCGGCGGAGATGGCCGCGGTCGAGCCAGAGACAGCTTTTCGTCAGGCGGGTGAGAAAGGTGCGGTCGTGACTGATAACGATGAAGGCGCCGGTGAACCGGTTAAGCCAGTCCTCCAGCCACTCGATCCCGCCAAGGTCGAGATGGTTGGTCGGCTCGTCGAGGAAGAGAACGTCCGGGTTCTGCGCCAGCGCACGGGTGATCGCAGCGCGCCGTCGCTCGCCGCCGCTGGCGGTCGCGACGGGACGCGAGAGATCGAGCGCGATCTGGTCGGCAATCGCCGCCGCTTCGTGCTCGGCGGGCGCGTCCGATCCAGACAGCACCCAATCGAGCAAGCTAGTGTGCCCGCTCATGTCCGGATCCTGCTCGAGCAGGATGACACGGCTGCCGGGGACGACGGTGCGCTTGCCCTCGTCGGTGTCGATCAGGCCGGCGAGCGCCTTCAGCAACGTCGTCTTGCCCGCGCCGTTGCGGCCGATCAGCGCCAGCCGGTCACGCGGCCGGATGTGGACGTCGAGATGCCGGAACAGCCAGCCCTCGCCCTGAACGAGGCCAAGCTCTTCGTAAGAGAGTGTCGCCGCTACCATGCGCGGCCAGATAGGTTGGAAGTCGAGCCGCGTCACCCGCTGGTCGGCATCCATTCTTTCTGGCACGCAGGCGGCCGCAATCAGGGGAGGCGCGAATGCCGGTTGTCGGAATGGGGGGTTATTTTTTCCGGTCGAAGGATCCAGCAGCGCTCAAGGCCTGGTATCGCGACCATCTAGGCGTCGGCGGCGGAATGGGCACCGACGACAATGGCGAATCGAATGAATGGGTCTGGTTCACCAAGGGCGGACCGATGGTGTTCGAGCCATTCAAGGCCGACAGCGACTATTTCCCTGCCGAGAAGCAGGCGATGATCAACCTGCGCGTCTCGGACATGGAGGGGCTTCTCTCAAGTCTTCGCGCGGGCGGTATCGATGTCATCACCAAGGACGAATGGGACGCGGGCGGCATCGGCCGTTTCGCGCAAATCCACGATCCGGAAGGCAATGCCATCGAGCTGTGGGAGCCTGCAGCCTGACGATGCGGCTGGCGTAAACGCGAATTTTACGTCAGCGTGCGCACCTTAACGGCTCTGTTCGGGACCATTCATAAGGCATTCAATGGCTTCTGATACAAACAGCCGCAGAGAGAACGCATGAGCCTGTTTCGTATCTTTGCTCTGGCTGCGCTTGGCGCAGGCTTGCTGGCCGGCCCGGCCCTTGCCGAGCCGCATCGCGATGCCGACCGCGCTTTCCAGGCGCAGCGGGAAGGCCGTGCCATGCCCCTTCCCAGCATCGAACGCCGTGTCATGCCCTTCATGGGCGGTGCCGACTATCTCGGACCTGAATTCAACGGCGACACCTACCGCCTGAAGTTCGTCAAGGACGGCAAGGTGATCTGGGTCGACGTCGACGCCGCGACCGGCCGGATCAAGGGTAAGTCGAGGCCGTAGCCTACGGCTTTCCCTTGATGATCCAGCCGGCCACGGACACGCCGCCCCAACGACGTCAGTTTCCAGTGATCTTCTCACGCGTCGCATAGTACATGTCGGGCGCGACTCCTTCGCCGCCCGGACGCTGAGATGCGAAGGTCAGGAACGACCCATCCTTGCTGATCGTGATCCGTGCATCGAACACGGACGAGCTCAACGACGTCAGGTGGATCGCCGGACCGAACGGTTCCCATGTGTTTGATCTCGTGGCGTAATAGAGGTCCGGTCCGCCAAGTGTTCCTGTTCGTGTCGAATCGAAGAAGATGGTCAGGCCGTCGCGAGTGACGCTTGGACGGTTATCGGATGCTGAGCTGTTGGCTCCACCCGCGACCAGGCTCTTGGGGCCGCCGTTGACGCTCTGATAGATATTGCCGTCGCCCGATCCACCATTTTGCCGGCTGGAAAAGAGCATGACGGTCGCGCCATCGGAATTTTCATAGAAGGCCGGAGACTCATCGAGCCAGCCCGGGGTATTGATGTTCGGACCGAGGTTTTCCGGCTCGCTCCAGCCATTCGGGCTCTTCTTGGTTACATAGATGTCGTACGCTGGATCCTCGCGATCGCTTGAGAAATAGAGCCGATTACCGTTGCCGAACGTGGCGCAAGATTCGTTTGCCGGGCTGTTCACCGGCGCCGGAAGCCTGACCGGCGCCCCAAACCCTTCGGACGTGCTCGCACGGCTCGCCATATAAAGATCGAAGTTCCCCGTACGGTTTGAATTGAAGACGAGTGTCAAACCATCCGGTGAATGGGAGGCGCAGCCGTCGACAGCCGGACTGTTCAATGCTGAGCTAGAGCCCGGAAGCGTTTCAATGTTTACTGCTGGCGACCAGTCGCCCCAGTTCTTCGCCGCACCGGCGGTTGCGGACGCGATTGCAGCGGCGCCCGCCGTGCAAAGGCAGATGTTCTTCAATGTGACCCTGTTCATGACGCCCTCGTTTCTTTCAAGTGACGGGGCGGGCGTAGAAACCGGCCCGATGATGTGCGATGAAGGTTTGCCGATGATCTTATGATCATTTGCTGATCTTCGTTTGGTGCGCGGCGGGGGCGAGGACGAGTATGTTGAAGCTGAGCGACCTGGCGCTCCGGCCGGATTTGCAGCTCGGCCCGATGCTAATCAGCCCCTCGCGGCGGCTCGTCGAAGGTCCTGGCGGCCATGACCACCTCGAGCCCCTGATCATGCAGGTCTTTCTGTTGCTGATCGACGCGGGGGGCAAGGTCGTCACGCGCAACGAGCTGTTCGACCAATGCTGGGGCGGCGTGGTCGTTGGCGACGACAGCCTTAATCGAGCCATATTGAAAGTTAGGCGGACGGGTGCGCACGTCGCCCCCGGCCTGTTCGAAATCGAAACGATCCCACGGACGGGCTATCGTCTGACCGGCGAAATACTCGATTTGCCTCAGGGCTCTGACTTAACGCCGGGAGGAACCGCCGAGTCAGGCACTTCGCGGCGCACGCTTGTTGTGGCGGGCGTTGCCACTGCTGTAGTGCTCGGCGCGGGCGGCCTCTTGTTCAACCGCCGCAATCGAGAGCGCGAATTCGAGGATCTGATGCAGCGCGGCGAAGACGCGCTGGCGACGAGTGATCCGGATACGCGTCCGACGCAATATTTTCGCGAAGCGGTCGCACTGCGTCCGGACGATGCAAGGGCGCAGGGAAGCCTTGCATTTGCCGAAGCGATACGCACCGAAAGCGGTGCGCCCGACCAAACCCGTTCGTCACTGGAGGAAGCGGAGAAGGCAGCCGCCGCCGCTTTGGCTCTGGATCCTGCCGAACCGAACGCGCATCTCGCGCGGCTGATTACCGAAAGCGGCAATCTTGATCTGTCCGCAACCGAAGAAGGGCTGCGGCGGATCCTGGCGGCTGACCGCAATAATCTGAATGCGATGAAGCAATTATGGAATTTGCTCCAATGCGTGGGCCGAAGTCGCGAGGCCTTGGGATTCGTACAGCGATCGCTGGCAATCAGGCCGCTTGCGTCGGGCGCGACCTATCCTCACGCACAGCTTCTCTGGATTACCGGCCGGGTCGCCGAAGCGGACAGGGTCATCGAGCGAGCGATGCAAAACTGGCCGACGCACAGGTTCGTGCGCTTTGCCCGCTTCATCATATTCGCCTTCACAGACCGGACTCGGGCAGCGATGGCCATGATCGAAAAGCGCGAGACGACGCCGCAGAACTTCTCGCCGGAATCGGTAGCCTTGTGGCGCGTCACTTTGCCGGCATTGGAGGAGCGCAGCGTATCGAACGTCGCTCGGGCCCGGCAAGCGGTACTCGACGCCACCGCCAAGAACCTCGGCCTGACGTCGCAATCCGCCATGGTGATGTCAGCGATTGGCGAACTCGACACCGCGTTCCAGCTGACCGACAGATTTTTCGCAGTTGGAAAGGATCAGCTCAAGTCACCGGGAACTGTTCGGAGCACAGCCTGGCGTTTCGCCCCCTGGCTGTTCACCCCGCCCATCGCGGACATGCGCGCTGACCACCGGTTCGATGCGCTCGTCGATCAGATTGGGCTGAGCGCCTATTGGCAGGCTCGTCAGATAAAGCCCGACTACCAACTCCGGGGCTAGAAGTGCGTTTCCACGCCGACTCCGAACGTCCTTGGATCGTTCGCTTCTCCGGTCGTGGGCTCGCCAGTGATGGCGCTCAATGTTCCCAGGTCGCGCATGCTAAAAGTGTCGAACAGGTTGCGAACCTGGGCGAAAATCGATGCGCGCCCAAGATCATATTCGGCCCGCGCATCCGCGACGGTGCCGCCTTTTATGCGGAGCTTGGGCGTGTTGCCGGGGTCGCTGAAGTAGGCGCTGTGATGGCGGACCTGCGCCGATAGGCGCAGTTCCGGAACTGGCTTCCAGTCCAGCGCCAATGACCCTGTGAAGCGGGGTGCGCGGTCGAACTCGTTTCCCTGGAACGGCGCGCTTTCGGTATCGGTCCTCACGAACTTCGTGCGGAGCAGGCCGGCTGCGATCGTCGCTGAAAGCCTATCGCTGGCCCGCCAGAGCATCTGACCCTCGACACCGT
Source organism: uncultured Alphaproteobacteria bacterium (assembly GCA_963750315.1). GTDB lineage: Bacteria > Pseudomonadota > Alphaproteobacteria > Sphingomonadales > Sphingomonadaceae > Sphingomicrobium. The sequence goes on along the minus strand of CAVVQF010000008.1, from coordinate 51,861 downwards.
AGCTTTGGGCCTTCGGAACGTTGAAGAGGTTCGCGAAATTGACGGGAGCTCCGGTCGGCGTCCGGATGACAACCGGCTGGGAGCGCTGCGCGTTTCGCATGTCGTAGTAGAACAGGTTCGCGGTCGCCACGGCGCGCCCGCCGGCGAATTCAGCTCGAGCGAAAATTTCATAATCCCACAGGGTCTCGGCCAAGAAGTCGTCGGGCCGTCCGGTGTCGACGCGGATCGTGGTGCCGCCCGGATTATGCGCTTTCTGGATCATTGCCCCGAGGCGTAGTTCCCGCGTGAAGTCGTAGGCCAAAGTGACCTTCGGCAGCCAGGAATCGAACGTTCCGACGAAATCGATGGGAATGAGGAATGAGTTCGCGGTCAGCGCTCCCTTCCGTACCTGGCGATCGCGTTGATGGCGAATGCCGGCGGTCATCGTCGCTTTCGACGACAGTTTCACGCTGGCATCCGCGAAAAGGCCGGTTCCCTCCTGTCGATCCTTGAAGCGGCCGATAGAGCCGGACAGGCGCTGCAGGTCGATGAACTGCTTCAGCTTCGTGCGGGTGTGTGAAATGCCGGCGATGGCGGTCAGCGGCCCTGTGGGCGTCCAGTTAAGAATGATCTCACCCGACCAGTCGCGGCCGTCGTTGGTCGTCTCGCCGAAGTTGGGCATGGCGAAGCGGCGTGCGGAGCTGTCTCCCGCGCTGAGCACGGCATTGGCGGTGAGATGGGACCCGAATTCCTGTCTGAAGGACGCGGTGACCGAGTCCGTGTTGATCTTGAACAGGCCGTAGTTCGGGTTTTCGTCCCTCCGCTCGCGGAACGGAGCACTGACACCCACAGTCTGTGGGCCTTTCGATTCCAAGTGAACGTACGTCAGGACCATTCGAGTGCCCGGCGCGGGACTTGCGAGCAGCTTTGCGCGAACAAGGCCGTATACGTCGTGGTCGGGGTCAGCGCCCCGGATCTTGTCGACAATGTCGCCGGTGAGCCGGCTGTACCGAAAGTCGCCGGCGATGCGAATGGCGACATCCTTTCCAGCAATGGGCCCGGAAGCCACAGCTGAAACCTGCCTCATGTGAAAATTGCCGGCGATCCCACGAGCTCGATATTCCGGCTGGATCGACGGGTCGCTCGTATTGACGAAGATAGCGCCGGCGATGGAGTTCTGACCCTGCGTTGTGGTCTGCGGGCTTCGGAATACCTCGATCCGATTGAGATCCCAGACCGGGAAAGTGCCGAAGACAAACTCGTTGTACGTCGCAGGCCGACCATCGACGATCAGCGTCGTTCGCGGCCGGTTACCTCCGAGAAAGGCAGGCAGCGCGGACAACGGTCCCGTCGTGTCTAGGCCCCGAATTGCCGGCCCCTGGCTGCCATTCCCAAGTTGCACGTTGGGGATGAGGCCGAGAATATCGTCTACCCGGTTCGCGCCAGCGGCTTCGATTTCCGCTCCGCTGACGACTGCAACGCTCGACGGCGTGTCCCGCAACGAGCGCCGAGCGCGCTCGCCGGTGACGACAATCTCGTCAGCCAAGTCTTCGTCCTTGGCCGAAACAGCGACAGGCGGTTCGGTCGCGGCCAGTGCGAGTGCTGCCGCCAAGAGCAACGCGGGCATGAAGTCCCCCTCCAAATCCCGTTCACGGGTTTACCGCTTTTGTTGCTTCAGTCCTAGTTGACCGAAGTTATGGCCTGAGCTCGCGCTCCGAACGCCGCCAGGTCGCGTGCGGCAATTCATTCCGCTAAAGCAACCGTTCAGCTTCGCACGTGTTGACGCGAGGACATGATTTTAGGGGACTGACACGCATGCGTGTGCTGATCGTCGAAGACGAGCCCAACCTTGGGCGGCAGCTCCGTTCGAACTCTCGAAGGAGCCGGCTATGCCGTCGACCTCGCGACCGACGGTGAAGACGGACATTATCTCGGCTCGACCGAAAGCTATGACGCGGTGATCCTCGATCTCGGGCTTCCCGAGGTGGACGGCCTGACGGTGCTCGACCGCTGGCGGCGTGAGGGGCGGCGGATGCCGGTGCTCGTGCTGACCGCGCGCGACAGCTGGTCGGACAAGGTCGCCGGCCTCGATGCGGGCGCGGACGACTATCTCGCCAAGCCATTTCAGACCGAGGAATTGATCGCTCGCCTGCGCGCACTCATCCGCCGTGCGTCGGGCAATGCTTCGTCGGAGCTCGTTGCAGGCGACATTCGCCTCGACACGCGCTCGGGCAAGGTCACCAAGGATGGCGAGCCGGTGAAGCTGACGGCGCAGGAATACAAGCTCCTGAGCTACCTCATGCACCACAAGGGCAAGGTGGTCAGCCGGACAGAGTTGATCGAGCACATCTACGACCAGGACTTCGACCGCGATTCGAACACGATCGAGGTCTTCGTCACCCGCATCCGCAAGAAGCTGGGCGCCGACGTCATCACCACGATCCGCGGTCTTGGCTACACGCTTGAGGAGCCCGCCGAGCGGTGAACGAGCAAGCCGCCCCGGTGACGGCGGCGGCCGCGGGGGAACCGGCCGTAGCGAAGAAGGGCAAGAGCCCTCGCGTCGGGTCGCTGACTCGGCGCATGATCGTCGTCGCGGCCTTCTGGATCACGACCTTGCTGCTGATGGGCGGCTTCGGGCTCGACCGCGTCCTGTCGCGGTCGATCGTCGACAATTTCGACACGCAACTGACCAACATCCTCAACGGCATGGTCGGCGCATCCGAAATCGGGCCGGACGGCGAGGTCCGCTTCACCCGGCCGCCAGCCGACCAGCGCTTCGTCGAGCCCTATTCGGGCGTCTATTTCCAGGTCAGCGGCGAAGGTGCCGACACATTTCCGTCGCGCTCGCTTTGGGACCGCCGCCTGCGGGTGACGGACGGTCATCACGATGTGAAAGTGCACGTCTACAACAGCAATGAATTCTCCGGTGAGCCGCTCCGCATTGCCGAGCGGGATGTCAGCCTGCCGGGATCGACGGTTCGCTGGCGCTTTCAGGTCGCGCAGTCGCGAGAGATGATCGATTCGCAGATCCGTGACCTGCGCTCGGTGCTGTTCTGGAGCTTCCTCGCGCTTGGCGTCGGCCTGCTGATCCTCGCCGCGCTGCAGACCTTCTACGGATTGTGGCCGTTGCGGCGAGTGCGGCAGGATGTCGCCGCCATCCGGTCCGGCGAAAAGACACGGATCACGGAGGATTTCCCGAACGAAGTCCGCCCGCTGACCGACGAGATCAACCAATTGCTCGCGCATAGCGAGGAACAGGCCGAGGAGGCGCGCCGCCACGCCGGCAATCTCGCGCACGCGCTGAAGACTCCGCTGACCGTGATCACCAACGCCGCCACTGCCAATGCCCCCGACCTTGCCGACACCGTTCGCCGCGAGGCGATCGTCATGCGGCGCCAGGTCGACCACCATCTCGCTCGCGCCCGCGCAATCGGCCGCCGCGCGTCCGCCCACGCACGGGCCTCGGTCTGGGAGAGCCTGGGATCGGTGCAGCGAGCGGTCGACCGCCTCTATGAAAACGTTACCGTCGACATTGCCGGGAGCAAGACGGCGCAGGTTCGCGTCGAACGGCAGGACCTCGACGAGATGATCGGCAACCTGGTCGAGAATGCCGCGAAATATGGCGGCGGACGGGTGTTCGTGACCGTTGAGCCAAACGACAATATGATCGACATCCTGGTCGAGGACGACGGCAAGGGCATTCCTCAGGAGCAGCGCGATGCGATCTTCCAGCGCGGCGCTCGCCTCGATACCGGCAAGCCAGGTACCGGTCTCGGCCTCGCCATCGTCCGCGATGTCGCCGAGATCTACGGTGGCAGGATCGCGCTTGAGGAGAGCGAAGACCTCGGCGGCCTGCTTGCGCGCCTGACCCTCCCGGCGGGCTAGGAAATGCACCTTGCAGAGGCTAGGGGGCGCGCGTGACCGCGATCCTTCACGAACTTCACCCGACCAAGGCTCCGTCGCTCGAGCCGCTGATGGCGCTCGTTGCCGACGACATGCACGGCGTGAATGCCGTCATCCTGGACAGGATGCAGAGCAAGGTCGGGCTTATTCCCGAACTCGCTGGGCATCTGATCGCCGGCGGCGGCAAGAGGATGCGGCCGATGCTGACGCTCGGGTCGGCGGCGCTGCTCGGATATAGCGGCACCCGGCACCAGAAGCTCGCCGCGGCGGTCGAGTTCATCCACACCGCGACCCTGCTTCACGACGATGTCGTCGACGGCTCCGGCCTTCGCCGCGGCAAGCGGACCGCCAACCTTATCTGGGGCAATCCGGCGACCGTTCTGGTCGGCGACTTCCTGTTCAGCCGCGCCTTCGAACTGATGGTCGAGGACGGCAGCCTGCGCGTGCTCAAGATCCTTAGCCACGCCTCGGCGGTCATTGCCGAGGGCGAGGTCGAGCAGTTGACCACCCAGCGCCGCGTCGAGACGGACGAGGATCAGTATCTCACGATCATCTCGGCCAAGACGGCTGCCCTGTTTGCGGCGGCCTGCCGGATCGCGCCGGTGGTGGCGGAAGCGGGCGAGGGAGCCGAGATCGCGCTCGAGAAGTACGGCAAATATCTCGGCATCGCCTTCCAGCTCGTCGACGACGCACTCGATTATGGGTCGAATGAAGTCGTGATGGGCAAGGGGGTCGGCGACGACTTCCGCGACGGCAAGGTCACGCTGCCGGTGATCCTGGCCTACGCCCGGGGCTCGCAGGAAGACCGGCTGTTCTGGCGCGACGCCATGCTCGGCGAGCGCATTTCCGACGACGATCTGGCGCACGCAATCGCGCTTCTGCGCAGCACCGACGCATTATCGGAAACGATCGAGCGCGCCCGTCATTACGGCCGCCGCGCGCTCGATGCGCTGGCTCAATTCCCGGCAAGCAAGGCGAAGTCGGCGCTTAGCGAAGCGGTCGAATTCGCGATTTCCCGAGCCTACTGAGCGGCCTTCGCCGCCACCGGCACCATCAAATGCGCGTAGGGCGTCCCGGCCCACATCACGTAAGGCGCGGACGTGTCCGGCTTGTCGCCTGACGGATAGCCGGTGAGAATCTCCTTCGACCCGACGATCATGATGTGCGGGCCGGTGTTGACCCATTCATTATCCGCCGTCGGAGCGCTCGCGTAGGGATCGGTGTTGCTGGCGTCGGTCCCGCCTTCCAACATGTACATGACGCCCGCCATGTTTGCCGGCGGTTCCTTCTTGCCCATCCAGGCCGCCGCCCATTTTCCGGCATTGGCGTCCATGCACATCGGGTCCGGCCCTGGCGTGGTCGGGCTGTCCGGCATGCAGGTCCAGCCGTTCTTGCCTTCGCGAAGGGTCTTCATCGACCCGTCGGCCTGAGCCTGAACGATGGTTGCTCCTTCGGCTATGGCGGCAGGTGCGGCAGCCATTGCGCTGGCAACCGGATCGCCATGATCGGCGGCAGGTGTAGCTTCCGCCGAGTTCGCTTCCTCGGCGTCCTTGGCCACGGGTGATTGATTGCAGCCGGCCAAGGCGAGCGGAATCGCCACCGCCATGAGCAAGCCAAGCTTCGCGTAATGCATGCTGTCCTCCTCTCCCAGGGAGGACGAGTCGCTTAGCACTTCTGCGCGCCGCCTGCACCGGCTTGATTTCGGAGCGAGGCTGGTTCACCCCGCGCCCGATGACGATCGCACGCATTTCCGAGCTCGACCGCCGCACGACCCAGTCGGGCAAGGCCAACAATGGCCTGTGGCTGCTGGAGTTCGAGCGCCAGCAGGCGCTTAAGGCCGACCCGCTGACCGGCTGGAATGGCTCGGGCGATACGAACACGCAGGTACGCATCACCTTCAAAACGAAGGACGAGGCCGTCGCCTACTGCGATAAGAATGGCCTTCAATATCATCTGATCGCGGCGGCGCCGGTGAAGTTGAAGATACAGGCCTACGCGGACAACTTCCGCTAGGACGCTTGCAAGGCCTTCCGGGCGCCGCCACAGTTGAGGCGCCGAGCTAGGGGGAGGCCTGTACGATCATCGAGTTGCGTTAGTCGTTGGTACGCGTCCTGAAGCCATCAAGCTCGCTCCACTTGCAAAAGCATTGATCGCTCGTGGCATTGTTCCGCGGGTCGTTTTGACCGGCCAGCATCCGGGCCTTCGGGTGTCGGAGTTCGGCATGCCGGAGCTGCCTGTCGTCGAGCTGGGTTGCGCCGGGCAGTTCGACCCGCACGTTCATGCCGGGCAGGTCGCGCGGCGGGCTGGAGAGGTTCTTCGCGGCGTCGATCTCGTCGTCGTTCAGGGCGACACGTCGAGCGCGCTCGGCGGGGCACTGGGAGCGCAGCTAGCCGGCGTTCCTGTCGCGCACGTCGAAGCCGGACTGCGGAGCCACGATCGCCAGAACCCCTGGCCGGAGGAAGATTTCCGAATCGCCATCGATGCGGCGGCCGACCTTTTGTTCGCCCCCACGGAACTCAGCGCGGCGAACCTCCGCCGCGAGCGAATGCCGGGTGAGATCAGGGTCGTCGGAAACACAGGCGTCGACGCCTTGTTAGGTCGAATTCCGCTCCTTCAATCGGTGTCGCGCGGAGACGCGAAGCGGGTGCTGGTGACCTGTCATCGGCGTGAAAGCTGGGGCGATGGCCTCGAAGCAATCGCCGAATGTCTGACGGCGATAGGCCGAATGCCGGCGGTTCGCGTCACGATGGTTCTGCATTCGAACCCGCGCGTGGCCGACCACATGCGTCGTCTTCTCGGGGCGACGGACATCGAGCTTCGCGAACCATGTGGCCACCTGGAGATGCTGCAGCTCATGAGCGGAAGCGACGTGATCCTCAGCGATTCGGGCGGGATGCAGGAGGAAGCGCCGACGCTGGGTGTTCCGCTGCTGATCCTGCGCGATCGGACCGAGCGGCCCGAATGCATCGCCAGCGGCAATGCCATCCTGGTCGGCCGGAACCCGGGCCATATACGTCAGACTGTCGAGCGGCTGCTGAGCGATCGGACCGCGCTGGATGCCATGCGGCGGCCGAGCTTTCCGTTCGGGGACGGTCGCGCTTCGCAGAGGATCGCGGTCGAGATCGAGCGCTGGCTCGACCGCATCGTCAGGCCGATCGAACCTCGATCGCCATCGCTCCCGTCGGCGACAGCACAAGCCGTGCAGTAGCCATGCCGCGCCTGCCGAAGGTCGCTGCCTGCAGCTCGTTGCGGGCCGCATGGTGGTCGAACTTGAAGCCCGCCGCCTCGGCCTCGCGCTTCAACTGGTCGAGGTGAGTCTCAAGATCCGCGATGCCGTCCTCGGGGTCGAAACGCATGGTGACCGACAAATCGGGGCGGGGCGCGGGCTGATCCATGGCGCCCTACACCACGGCGAGACGGGCAAGGACAAGCCCTGCCGAGATTGCGCACTGTTGTTCGCGCCAATACACCGTTGCGCCATGGAACTGAAAACCCGCCTGCTCGCAGCCGCCGCAACGCTGCTCATCGCCACGCCTGCGTTCGCGCAGACGATTGATCCCGCCGTCCAGAAGAGGGTCGACCGGATCCTCAAGCGAACGCCGGTGATCGACGGCCACAATGACGTGCCGGAACAGGTGCGCGAGAATTGGGGCATGAGCGTCGAAGGCCTCGCCAGCGGGACCGACAAGCGCCAGCCCAATCCGATGATGACTGACATGGCGCGTCTTCATCAGGGCGGAGTTGGCGGCCAGTTCTGGTCGGTCTATATCGACGCGGCGGTCCACGGCGACGAGGCGATCCGCCAGACGATCGAGCAGATCGACATCGTCACGCGGATGGTGAAGGCCTATCCGAACGACCTCGAGCTGGCGACGACTGCCGCCGACTTCGAGCGCATCTACCGCAAGGGCAAGGTCGCCTCGGTCATGGGCGTCGAGGGCGGCCACCAGATGGGCGGCTCGATGGCGGCGCTTCGCCAATTCTATCGGCTTGGCGCGCGATACATGACGCTGACCCACTTCGCGACGAACGACTGGGCCGACAGCGCGACCGACGATCCCAAGTACGGCGGGCTCAGCCCGTTCGGGATCGAGGTGGTCAAGGAAATGAACCGCATCGGCATGCTGGTCGATCTGGCGCACGTTTCGCCGGACACGATGAAGGACGCGATCGCGGCATCGAAGGCGCCGGTCATCTTCAGCCACAGCAACGCCCGCGCGCTCGAAGACCATCCGCGCAACGTGCCCGACGACGTGCTGGCGATGCTACCGGCGAACGGCGGCGTGGTGATGGTCAATTTCTACACCGGCTATCTGTCCGAGCCGTTCCGCCAGTGGAATGCCGCGCGTGCAGCCGAGGAGGCGCGTGGGAAGTCGCTGTTCACGGGCCAGCCCGACAAGCGCAAGGCCGCGATCGACGCGTGGGATGCGGCCAACCCGCCGCCCAAGGCGGAGATCGGCATCATCGCTGATCATCTCGACCATATCGCGAAGATGGCCGGCCACGATCATGTCGGGCTTGGCGGCGACCTCGACGGCATCCCCTACGACCAGTCGCCGCCGGGCATGAACAGCGTCAGCGGCTATCCGTTGCTGTTCGCCGAGCTGGTTCGCCGTGGTTGGACCGACAAGGACCTCGGCAAGCTTGCCAGCGGCAATATCCTGCGCGTCTTGCGCCAGGCGGAAGAAGTGTCGGCGTCGATGAAGGACGTGCCGCCGTCGCTTGCGACCTTGCCCCCGCCGGCTCCAGCGGCCAAATCGAGCGAATGAACCCACCCCTGAAGGCCAGCATTATTCCGGTTACTCCGCTCGCCCAGAACTGCACCCTGCTGTGGTGCACGAAGACGATGCGGGGGACATTCACCGATCCGGGCGGCGATTTGTCGAAGCTGAAGGCAGCGGCGGAACAGGCTGGCGTGACGATCGAGAAAATCCTGCTGACGCACGGTCACATCGACCATTGCGGGTCGGCGGGCATCCTCGCGGAGGAGCTTGGCGTTCCGATCGAAGGGCCGCACGAGGCTGACCGCTTCTGGATCTCGCGGCTCGACGACGACGGGAAGCGCTGGGGCATCACCGGCAAGCCGTTCGAGCCGGACCGCTGGCTGGACGACGGCGACAAGGTGACGGTCGGCGAGCTGACCTTCGACGTGCGTCACTGCCCCGGCCACACGCCCGGCCATGTCGTTTTCCACCATCCGGAATCGAAGCTCGCGATCGTCGGCGACGTCTTGTTCAAGGGCTCGATCGGCCGCTGGGACTTCCCGATGGGCAATCACCAGCAGCTGATCGAATTCGATCACCCAGCGGCTATGGCCGATGGGCGGGGAGACGGCGTTCGTCCCGGGTCACGGACCGATGTCCACGTTCGGACATGAGCGGGCGACCAATCCCTTCTGCGGAGACGCGGCGTTGGCGGCGTAGTCCCCATTGTCCTGAATCGTTGGCAATCGAAGATCAGTTAGCGGCTGCGGAGATCGCGGAAACGCCTTTGACTCAACAGCAGTAGGGGCCCACGGCGCATTGAGCGCGAGCGGGGGAACGTCGCGCCGGAAGTGATCCCTACGTGCGTTAAATCGAGAGCAGGGGACGATCATGAAGACATTTTTGAAATATGCCGCCGCGACGGCGACCGGAGCGATGGCAGCGGCGTCGATTGCGTTCGCGCAGTCCGCAAGTCCGCCAAGGGCCGTGATTTCCATCTACCACGCCGCTCCAGGACATCAGGAGGCGCTGCTACAATGGCTGGCGCAGCAGGATCGCGTGTCGGCGGCTGCGGGCGTGGCTTCAGCCCAGATTTACGCTCACACCGACGGCGATAGTTGGGACTATCTCATGATTGCTCCTCAGACGACCGCTGCTCAAGATCAGGCGCTGGACGCCGCAGCCGCGAAAATGGGGCTGCCAAGTGGGCCTAAGGTTGGGCTGGAACTTCGCAAGCATATCGCTTCGCATACGGATACGTATGTCATCGGGCCTTTGTCCGCCGCGCAACAATTGGACCGGCTGAAATAATGCGTCTGGAGCGCTCGGCCCTCGGGACCGAGCGCTCCAACACATATGTCCGAAAACGCAGATACGGGCATTAGATGTCCGCGGCTGCTTGGCGTGTATCTGCCCCTACCGCCTTGCGCTCGCATCTCTTTACGCTATAGGAGCGCCGTTCGCGACGATCCGGACGCCGCCGCGGGGTTTCCCGTTGAAGAGGCACCGATCGTCGCCAATTTTTTTGTAATCAGATTCCAAGACAGGTGCCTCCATGGCCGTTCCGAAGAGAAAAACCTCGCCCTCGAAGCGCAACATGCGCCGCAGCCACCACGCGCTGAAGGCCACGACGTTTCAGGAATGCCCGAATTGCGGTGAGCTGAAGCTCCCTCACAATCTGTGCCAGGCCTGCGGCCACTATAACGGCCGCGAGATCGTCTCCACCGAAGCCTGAGGGCGGTAAGGAGGCGCGGGGCTGAAAGCGATGAACGCAGGCCCGCGGATCGCGATTGATGCAATGGGTGGCGACACTGGGCCCTCGGCGATTATCGCCGGGGTCGAGCGTGCGCATCGCAAGGATTCGTCGCTCCAGTTCATCATTTGCGGCGATGAAAAGATCGTTGGCGAAGAGCTGAAGAAGCACGACCGCCTGACGCAGGCGGTGACCATCTGCCACACGCCCGAATCCATCGCCGCCACGGAAAAGCCGAGCCAGGCAATCCGCCGTGCCAAGACCACCTCGATGGGTGTCGCCATCAACGCGGTGAAGGATGGCCAGGTCGACGCAGCCGTTTCCGGCGGCAATACCGGCGCGCTAATGGCCATGTCGAAGCTGGCGCTACGGACCATGCCGGGGATCGACCGGCCGGCGCTGGCGGCGCTGCTGCCGACGCTCGGAGACAGCGACCTCGTCATGCTCGACCTCGGCGCCAACACCGAGTGCGACGCTCAAAACCTGGTCCAGTTCGCGGTAATGGGCTCCGCCTACGCCCGGACCGTCCTCGGAGTGCCGAAGCCGCGGGTGAAGTTGCTCAACATCGGTACCGAAGAGCTGAAAGGCACGGATGAGTTGAAGGAAGCCGCCGCGCTGCTGCGCGACGCCGACTATCTCGCGTTCCGCTTCGACGGCTTCACCGAGGGCGACCAGCTATCGCGCGGCAATGTCGATGTGGTCGTGACTGACGGCTTCTCGGGCAATATCGCGCTGAAGACTGCGGAGGGCACGGCCCGTTTCGTGACCGACCTGCTGCGCCGCGCCTTCAAGAGTTCACTGCGGTCCAAGGCCGGATTCGCGTTGTCCAAGCCGGCGCTGAACCTCCTCAAGCACCATCTCGATCCCAACAATCATAATGGCGCGGTCTTCCTCGGCCTCAATGGTCTGGTGGTGAAGAGCCACGGCGGCGCGAACCCGAAGGGCGTCGCCAATGCGATCGCCGTTGCCGCGAGCATGGTCCGCAACGACATCATCCGGAAGATCGGCGACGATCTCGACAATTTCCGCGCGCACGCGTTCAACGAGGCTGCCCAGTGACGATCCGTTCCGTTGTTGCCGGTACCGGTTCCGCGCTGCCGAAGCGCCGCGTCGACAATGAAGAGCTGGCGAAGCAGGTCGATACGTCCGACCAGTGGATCGTCGAGCGCACCGGCATCCGCAGCCGCTATATCGCCGGCGAGGGCGAGACGACGGCGAGCCTGGCGACGGATGCGGCCCGCGCCGCACTGATCGATGCGGGTGTCGATGCGACCGAAGTGGACCTGATTGTCCTCGCCACCGCGACGCCCGACCAGACCTTCCCGTCGTCGGCGACTAAGGTGCAGGCGGCGCTCGGCATCAACGACTGCGTGGCGTTCGACGTCCACGCCGTCTGCACCGGCTTTCTCTACGCGGTGAGCGTCGCCGATGCGATGATCCGCGCGGGCACCGGCCGGACGGCACTGGTGATCGGCGCGGAGACATTCAGCCGGATCCTCGACTGGGAGGACCGCACCACCTGCGTCCTGTTCGGCGACGGAGCGGGCGCATTGGTGCTACGCGCTGAAGAGGGCGAACGCGGCATCCTCGCGACCAAGCTCCATGCCGACGGCCGCCACAACGACCTGCTGTTCGTCGATGGCGGGCCTTCGACGACGGGAACGGTCGGCAAGCTGCGAATGAAGGGCCGTGAAGTTTTCCGTCACGCAGTGGTCAATCTCGCGGACGTGCTCAACGAAGTCCTGACTGCGACCGGTCTGACGTCGGAAGAGGTAGACTGGGTCGTGCCGCACCAGGCGAATGCCCGGATTCTCGATGCGACGGCGAAGAAGCTTGGCCTTCCGAAAGACAAGGTGGTGGTCACGGTGGACCGCCATGCCAACACGTCGGCTGCATCGGTTCCTCTTGCGTTGGATACGGCCGTGAAGGATGGACGAATCAAGCGCGGCGATATCGTCGTGCTTGAGGCGATGGGCGGCGGTTTCACATGGGGCGCCGCAGTCCTCAGGTATTGAAAACTAATGGAAATTAGTCGACAATGTCACATTGCCGACAGGAAATGTTTCCGTTACGGAAGTGTAATTGACGCGGGCAGGGGGCACGCGGCAGAGTGGGCGGGAGAAGCAGATGGCCGACCTCGGCATCGCACGCATGAGCAAGGAAATGGGCTTGGGGGGAACGCTGACTCGCGCCGACCTGGCGGACGTCGTCCACAGCAGACTGGGCCTGTCCCGCGCCAATCGGCTCAGCTCGTTGAGCGCGTGCTTCATCACATGTGCCATTCGCTGTCCGAAGGCAGGAACGTGAAGATTTCCGGTTTTGGAAGCTTCATCCTTCGCGACAAGGGTGAACGCGTCGGTCGCAACCCGAAGACGGGTATCGAAGTATCGATCGCACCGCGCCGCGTGATGACCTTCCGCGCCAGCCAGATCATGCGCGACAGGATTTCGCGGTAGATCGGGTGGCGACCGGCGAAAAGGCTCCGGGCGCCTTCAGGACCATCGGCGAGCTCTCTTCGGAGCTCGGCGTTGCTCAGCACATCCTGCGTTACTGGGAAACCAAGTTCCCGCAGCTGCGGCCGCTCCAGCGCGCCGGCAATCGCCGCTATTACCGGCCTGCCGACGTCGAGCTTGCGCGCACCATCCACCGGCTGTTGAACAGCGAAGGCTATACCGTTCGCGGCGTGCAGATGGTGCTGCGGAGCAAGGATGCGCCCGCAGCTTCGCCCGAATCAGTCGTGCAGCAGCCGCCCTCAGCGATGCCCATGGAGTTGAGCCGCCCTGCGCTCGATCTCGGTCGGCTAAAAGCGCTTCGCCAAAACCTGGCGGCGCTGCTCGAAGACTAGAGGTCGCGCGGTTTCAGGAAGCTGCGGAGGCGGCCCTTTCCGGGCTCAACATCCTTCCAATCCTCAACGTCGAAACTGATTTCCGCGAGCGCCGCGGTCGGGTAATTGTGCGCGACTGCCTCGCACAGCTCGCCGGGTCCCGACGCGAGCGCGATGACCAATTCATGCATCGCGGGATTGTGGCCGATGATCATTACCCGGCTTGCGATCAACGGCCCGCCGCGGACAAGCTCGATCAGCGTCTCGGTCTCGGCGAGATAAATCGTCCCGTGCTCGACTGCGTTGAAGGCATTGCCGAAGCCTTCCTCGACGCGTGCCAGCGTCTCCTTCGTTCGCGCCGCAGGACTGACGAAGACCAAGTCCGGGACCATGCCGCGGTCGCGCATCTCCTGGCCGATCGTCTTGGCCGCCTTCCAGCCGCGATCGTTCAAGGGCCGATCAAAATCCTTGAGCGAGGAATTGCCCCAGTCGGATTTGGCGTGGCGCAGCAAATAGAGCGTCTTCAACTTACCGGTTCTGCCGCAGCCGGAGCGGCCACGGCAGACCTCGTAGCCGCGACGTGCGCGATCGCTTCGTCGAGCGGCACGCGTCGGATCGGCACGCCGGCGGGAAATGCGGACAACAATCGTGACGGCATCGCCGCCGATAGGATGACAAAGGTGCCGCGATCGCCGTCGCGCCGGATCAGCCGTCCGAACGCCTGGGCGAGGCGGGCGCGGACAACCGCATCATCGTAAGCGCTTCCACCGCCGGCCATGCGCCGGGCAGCGTGAAGGACGGTCGGGCGTGGCCAGGGAACGCGCTCCATCACTACCAGCCGAAGCGATTCTCCAGGCACGTCGACGCCATCGCGAAGGGCATCGGTGCCAAGCAATGACGCGCGCGGATCGTCGCGGAAGATGTCGACCAACGTGCCAGCATCGATCGGATCGACGTGCTGAGCGAGCAACGGTAGGCCGGCGCGAGCAAGCCGGTCGGCGATGCGCGAATGTACGGTCTTCAGACGCTGGATGGCGGTGAAGAGGCCGAGGGTCCCGCCACCGGCCGCCTCGATCAGCCGGGCATAGGCCCCGGCAAGCGCGGCGGCGTCGCCCTGCTTCACGTCGGTGACGATCAGGACTTCGGAACAGGCTTCATAATCGAACGGGCTGTCGGCTTCGAACCGGCCGACAGGGCTATCGAGATGCGCCGCCCCGGTTCTCTCCTCGGCCCGCGCCCAGCTCCCGTCGCCGCCGCGCAGCGTCGCGGAGGTTACCAGCACGCCCTGAGCCTGCTTGAGGACGGCGCTGGCCAGCGGCTTGGTCGGGTCAAGCCAGCGGCGGTGGATCGCAACGTCGAACTCACGCCCCTCGGCTCGCTCGATCGCCATCCAGTCGACGAATTCGGGGTCCGCCGACCCGCCGATCCGCGAAAGCAAGGCAATCCACGCCGACAGGATCTCCCGCCGCCAGGCGAGGCCGTTGATGGCGCCATCGACGCGCGCCCGCGCCTGCGAATCCAGCCAGTCGGGCGCGTCCTCGAGCACTGCTTCAAGCCGCCTGCTGAGTGCAGCTAGTGGTCGTTGCAGCGACTCCAGCATCTCCAGCGCCCTTGCCGCCGCGGCCACGAGCGGGCCGTCGGGCTCGGCAAGCTCGGTCTCGATCCCGTAGCCCGCGTCCTGCGCCTTGGCCCGCGCGTAGACCATGCCGCGCACCTGACCGAGCAGTGCCTCGACCGGTCCGAACGGCGAACCTTCGAGGATCCGCTGAAGCCAGCCGTCTGATGGCAGCGCCCGAGCCGCCTCGATCGCGGCTTCGAGCGCCTGTGCGCCTTCGTCGTCGTAGCTGGCGACATCCATCAGGCGTGCAGCCAACCCCCGGCGGCGACCACGCGAGCGTCCTTCCGGTCCGACGATCCAGCGCCGCATCTCGATCGCGTCCTGCCCGCCGAACGTGACGGCGAAGGTGGAATCGGCGGCGTCGAACAGGTGATGGCCTTCGTCGAACACGATTCGCTGCGGCGAGTTTTCGCGGGCCCGGGCGGCGTTGATCATCACCAAAGCGTGGTTGGCAATGACGATGTCCGCTTCGCGGCCGGCGCGTTCCGCCTTCTCGATGAAGCAGCGGCGATAGTGCGGGCAGCCGGCATAGACGCACTCGCCGCGGCGGTCGGTCAGCGCGGTCGCGCCCGCGCGGCGGAACAGGCTCGGCAGCCAGCCGGGCAGGTCGCCGCCGACCATGTCCCCGTCCTTGGAATAAGCGGCCCATCGTCCAACCAATTGGGCAAGGATCGCCGCCCTTCCCGCAAACGCGCCCTGCAGCGCGTCCTCAAGGTTAAGCAGGCAGAGATAGTTTTCGCGGCCCTTGCGAACGACGATCCTGCGCGCCCTCTCGTCCGGGTCGGCGAACAGGCGCGGGCCCTCGGCATCGAGCTGTCTCTGAAGGCTTTCGTGAACGTCGAAACCCACACCGTCCCGCCTGACGTCTCCGACCAGAGCGAGGCGGGCGCCAGATAGGCGAGCGTCTTGCCGATGCCGGTCCCGGCTTCGGCGAGGAGCATGTTCGGCGCATCCTTCTGGTTGCGCGGCGCAAAGACGGAGTCGACTCCTCGGCCATCGCCGCCTGGCCTTCGCGCAGCTCGGATCGCGAGCCAGTCAGCTTGCGAAGCCGGTCGCGTGCGGCCGCCCGGTCCACCGTCGACCGTCCGAGGCGGCGGCCGGTCGGCCGCTTCCTCCCACGATACCAGCCGCGAAAAAAGCATCCGCTCGCCACGCTCCGGACGTTCGAGCCGGGCCGCAATCAGTGGAGCCCAGCCCCAGCCCATGCGCGCCAGCGACTGGCCGGAGGTCCACGCTCCCTCGCGCTCGCGCCACTCCGGGCTTTCGAGCACGTCGAGCAACCTACCGGCGATCGAGCGCAACGCTTCGGCGGCTTCCGCTTCACTCGCGGCGGCTCCAAGCCGACCGCCCGGCACATTCCGCAACCGTCGGCACCGCGAACTTCGCCGGATGGATGAACGCGAACAGTTCCAGCAGGTCGAGGCCTGATAGCTCCGGATAGCCCAGCCGCTGACCGACCAACGGCGCGTTGAGGATGATGTGCGGCGTCTCCGCGGCTCGCGCGATCGCCTCTCCCCGGCTCGCTTCGCGCGCGTCACCGCCGCGCCTCGCAATCCAGATCCCGGCATGGGTCGCGTGAAGTGCGGGAAGGGGGAGTGGGCATCGGCCATCTGAAGCGATGTGAACATGGCAACGCCATAAGCGGCGCCGCAAAGGTCGTTCGTGCAACGTTCTTCCTAATGCGGCCGGCAGACGCTAACGCGCTCGCGATGACGGCAAACTTCGCGACTGCCGTCAGCAAGGCCTGGCCGTATGAGGAGGCGCGCAAGCTTCTCAAGCGCTGGCCCGACGGCAAGCCCGACGGCGAGCCGATGGTCTTCGAGACCGGCTACGGCCCATCAGGCCTGCCGCACATCGGCACGTTCAACGAAGTGGGCGCACGACGTTCGTCCGCCATGCCTATGAGGAACTGACGAACAAGGCCGACGCGGCTGATCGCGTTCAGCGACGACATGGACGGCCTGCGCAAGGTGCCGGACAATGTTCCGGAGCAGGAGATGCTCACCGCGCACCTCGGGCAGCCGTTGACCAAGATCCCCGACCCATTCGGAACGCACGAGAGTTTCGCGCATCACAATAATGCGACGCTGCGGCATTTCCTCGATCGCTACGGCTTCGACTATGAATTCCTGTCGGCGACCGAATGCTACACGAGCGGGCGGTTCGATGAGGTGATCCGCCAGGTCCTGCGCAATTGGGACGGCGTGATGGGCGTGATGCTGCCGACCCTGCGCGAGGAGCGCCGGCAGACCTATTCGCCTATCCTGCCTATCTCGCCGACCAGTCGGGCCGCGTGCTCCAAGTGCCGGTCGAGGTCGTCGACGCCGAGGCGGGAACGATCGCCTTCCAGGACGAGGAAGGGCCGTGTCGAGCAATCCGCGCTCGGCGGCAATGCCAAGCTGCAATGGAAGGTCGACTGGGCCGCTCGCTGGGTCGCGCTTGGCGTCGATTATGAAATGGCCGGCAAGGACCTGATCGACAGCGTCACGCAGTCGTCGAAGATCGCTCGCGTGCTCGGCGGCCGTCCGCCGGAGGGTTTCAACTACGAGATGTTCCTCGACGAAAAGGGCGAGAAGATCTCCAAGTCGAAGGGCAACGGCCTCAGTCTCGAGGAATGGCTGCGCTACGGCAGCGAGCCGAGCCTCGCCTTCTACATCTATCGCGAGCCGAAGAAGGCGAAGAGCCTGCACCTCGGGTCATCCCGCGCGCGGTCGACGAATATTGGCAGTTCCGCGGCAATTATCCGAACCAGCCGATCGAGCAGCAACTCGGCAACCCGGTGCACCACATCCACAACGGCAATGTGCCCGAGCCGCAAAGCCTGCCGCTTACCTACGGCCTGCTGCTCAACCTCGTCAGCCTGCCGGGCATTCACGACAAGGAGACTGCCTGGCGTTTCGTGCAGCGCTATGCGCCGGACACGTCGGCGGACACGCATGGTGAACTCGACGAGCTGATTGGGCTGGCCGTCAATTATGCGCGCGATTTCGTGGTCCCGACGCTGAAGCGCCGGGCGCCGACCGAGATTGAAGCCGCGGCGCTTGCGCGATCTCGACGGCGAACTTGCCAAGCTGCCCGCCGATGCGGTGGCGAGGCGATCCAGAACATCGTGTTCGAGGTCGGCAAGCGCCACCCGTTCGAAAGCCTGCGGGGCTGGTTCCAGGCGCTTTACGAGACCCTGCTCGGCTCGTCAGCCAAGGTCCGCGCATGGGCAGCTTCATCGCGCTCTACGGCATCGACAACAGCCGCCGGCTGATCGCCGAAGCGCTCGCCTAGCGGGCGCGAACCTTGTCCTTGTGGACGGGTTCGAGAGGGATTTCGGTCGCGTCGATGCGAATGGCCTCGGCGTGCGACAGGCCCGCTTCTTCCAGCGCGACGACCAGCGCCTGCTTCGGGTCGACGGCAATGTCCGGTGCGACGCCCGCGCCTTCCCAATCCTGGCCCGTCTTGATGTCGTAGGTGCGTCCCACCGGCATCCAGACCGTGAAGTGATCACCGACGGGACCGGGGCCGCCGAAGTGATTGGCGCCAGCGGTCGCCTCGCCGATCAATGTGGCGCGTCCGGTGCTCTTGAACGCCAGAGCGAAATGCTCGCCTGCCGATGCGGTAGCGTTGGATGTGAGCAGGTAGATTTTCGCCTTGCGCAGCGGCGTGCTGCTCCCGGGTATTGCGTAGTGGGTCGCCGTGACCCGGCTATCGCCTTTCACGAATTCCAACGTCGGTGCATCGCCGAACGGCGAACCGAACTTGTCGTAGATCGAGCGCGCCATCTCCATTTTCACCAGCGGCGTCTTCTCGGCAAACAGGTAAGGGAAGATCACGTCCATCTCGCCCAGGCGGCCCCCGTGGTGATTGCGGAGGTCGAAGATCATCGTCTTCGCGCTGCTGTGGTCGCGCATGAAGGCGGTGCACCTCCGTGATCTCCTCGTCGGTGGAGAAGAAGGCGCTCGGGCGGATGTAGGCGATGCCGGGCGCGAGCCATTTCGCCGACTGAATCAGCGGCGGGAAATCCTTCGGCGGACCACCGCCACCGCCGCGCCGCTCTCCGGCTCGGCGACCGACAAGTGCAGATGGCCGTCCTTGTGAACGGCCATGAGGTCGTCGGTGATCAGCTTCGCGAGCTCGCCGCGCGTGCCCTTGTCGTAGCGGCCGGCGGCCGCATTGACGCGAAGCATTGCGGCATATCGCTTGCCCTGCTCGGCGATAGACGAACTTTTCCGTGAGCTCGTTCGAAAGCGATTTGGCCACCTTGCGCCCCTCGCCGGGATCGAGCGCCGCGGACCGTAGCTGCTCAGCGGTGGCCGATACCGGTGCGGTCGCGATCGCCTGGGCCAAGAGGGGACTGCCGACGCAGGCCGCGCCCGCCAGGATCAAGGACTTCAATACCATGGAACGCAATCCTACTGTATCATCTATATAACACACTAACAGCAGTTTGCGACATTTGCATGCAATTCTGCACGCCTTCGCGCCAAATTCTGGCGGCAAGTTCTAAGGCAGGAAAGTGCTTCGCGCCGAGCGGGAGCCAGGCGTCACGCCGAGGAAGTCGGAGCGCGGAACCATCACGACAGGCAAGCTGGCCCGGACCTTGGCTGCCTCGCCCCGGGCGGTCGGACAGCCGGTCGAGCCAGCCTGCGGCTTGGCGGGCCGCTCGGCCGACAATGGCGCTACCCAGCAAAGCATTGCCGCCAGCAGACAGGATTTGGAAAGCTGTTGCACCGAGCACGCTCCTCGGTTGCTATCTTATCCCTCCACGCCTTCGCCTTTCGCGCAATTTTGCTTCACTTCGTGCCAAAATTTGGCAAGCTTGGCAGATGCTCGATCGCTTCGACCTTGCCTTGCTCAATCTCGTCCAGCGCGATGATGGCCAGACGGCCGAGCAACTTGCCGAGAAGGTCCCGCTATCGCCGTCAGCGATCGCGCGACGGCTGCGCCGGCTCCGAGCGGACGGTCACATTACCAGGACGATCGCGATGCTTTCGCCGCGTCTGACCGAGCGCCGGCTTCGGGCAATAGTGCTGATCCAGCTCAGCGAGCACGCCGATCTCAAGGGCAAGGCAGCGCTCGAGCAAAGGCTGAACGCCGCGCCCTGCGTCCAATTCTGCTATGAAATCACCGGCCCGCACGACATCATGGCGCTGTTCGACTGCGAGGACATGTCGGCTTTCAACAAAGCGTGCGACGAAATCCTGGTCTCGTCGCCGACGGTACGCCGGTACGAGACTCAGTTCGTCAAACGCGAGGTGAAGTTCGCGCCGTTCGTCGGACTGGACGAGGTCAGCTAGCTTTCTTCCTGGCGATCCAGCGGTCGATCTTCTGCTCCAGGATCTGCAGCGGCAGAGCGCCGGTGTCGAGCACCTCGGCGTGGAATTCGCGGATGTCGAACTTCGGCCCAAGTTCGGCCTCGGCCTTCGCGCGCAGCCGTTGAATGGTCAGCGCGCCGATCTTGTAGGCGGTCGCCTGGCTGGGGATCGCGATGTAGCGCTCGACCTCGGCGGTCGCGTCGGTCCGGCTCATGCCCGAATGGTCGAGCATGTATTTGATCGCCTGATCGCGGGTCCAGCCCTTGGAGTGGATGCCGGTGTCGACGACCAGCCGCATCGCTCGAAGCATCTCGTCGTTGAGCGTGCCGAAGCGCTGGTATGGGTCGTCGTAGAGACCCATGCCGTAGCCGAGCGTCTCGGCGTATAGCGCCCAGCCTTCGACATAGGCCGTGTTCCCACCGAAGCGCATGAACGACGGCAGCGCCTCATTCTCCTGCGCCAGGCTGATCTGGAAATGGTGGCCCGGCTCGCCCTCGTGGAGGAAAAGGGTCGTGTCCTCGGTGATGTTGCGCGACGGCAGATCGTAGGCGTTGAAGTAGAAATGGCCGGGGCGCGAGCCATCCGGCGTGCCGGGCTCGTACGATCCGCCGGCTTCGAACTTTTCGCGGAAAGGCGGGTAGGGCGTGATCGTCAGGCCGGCCTTCGGGATGGTCGAGAAGAGGGCCGGAAGCTTGGGCTCGACCTTCTTCTGGACGTCGTAAAATTGCTGCGTGTAGGCCTCGCGGCTCTTCGGCTGGAATCTCTTGTCGGTGCGGATGAAGTCGAAGAACTTCGCCAGATTGCCCTTGAAGCCGACTTCCTGGCGAACCTTTTCGAACCCTTCGGTGATACGCGCGACTTCGCTGAGGCCGAGGTTGTGGATCTCGTCGGGCTTCATCGGCAGCGTGGTCGTCGACTGCACGAGATATTCGTACAGATGGTCGCCGCCCTTCATGTACATCAGGCCGACGCCATCGCGCGCATGACCGAGATACTCGTTTTTGAAGAAATCGCGCAGGCGGGTCAGCGCCGGGTAGATTTCGTCGGTGATCGCGGCGCGATATTCCTTGGTCAGCCGCTCGCGGTCCGCGGCGCCGATCGCCGCCGGGAATTCCTTGATCGGACCGTAATAGGGTGAATCCTCGGGCTTCTGCTTCAGCTGGGTATCGAGCTGCTCGATCATGTTGCGCACGGTGAGCTTGGTCTCGACGACGCCCGACGCTTCGCCTTCCTTGAAGCGGCCGATCGCGCGATCAACGTAGACGACGAAATCCTTGTGGCGTTTCAGATTGTTTTCGTAGTCGGTCAGCGTGTTGAACGGCGCGCCGCCCTTCCCGCTGGCGAAGGTCGGGTAAAAGGTGTGGATGCCGTAGAAGTGATTGAGCGGCCGGACCTTGGTCAGGTTGAGAAGGTCGGGATCGTAGCTCCGCAGCGTGTCCTTCGTCGTATATTCGAACGTGTCGTACGCGAGCTGATCGGTCTCATTGAGCTGGTCGCGCGGAATTTCGTGGAGCGCGGCCAGGTCATGCTCGCCGGCCGCCTTTTCGGCCGCATAATATTCGTCACTGATATTGTCGCCGAGCGTGTCGGCGTAGCGAAGGTCGCCGCGGTAGATGGCGTTGATCGGATTGCGCTGAAGCGAGGCCTCGTCGCTCGCCTTAAAGAGGTCGAACAGGCGATCGTGAGCGCTCTTCTGCGGCGGCAGTTCGGCGACTGGCGCCGCGACCGGAGCTACCGGCTCAGGCGCCGCGACCGGCGTGGTCGCGCAGGCGGTCAGGGCCGCAATGGACGTGCCAAGAAGAACGATACGGAGGCTGAGCTTCATCATCTGACTTTCACTGCGGACGGCTGGTCACTGAAAAGGGGCGCTGCGGCCTGGCCGCAACGCCCCTTCGTTCAATGCACTTCTGCTGTCTACCAGAAGAAGTCGTATTCCACGTCCACGACCTGGCCGGTGTAGATGTTCACCAGCAGGGCATCGTTATAATAGCGAACCCAGCGATACGGACCGTAAGCCGGTGGCAGGCGATACTGCCACGAGTCATTCAACCAGAAATTGCTGCTGTAATAGCTCGGCCACAGGCGCCAGCCGATGCCGTAGCGCATGTAATCCCAACCGAACGGGTCGTAGTAGAAGCCGATCCGGAAAGTGGATTGGTGACGGCGGCGCCAGTCGCGCCAATCGTACCGGCGATCGTGCCGCCAATCGTTCCGCCAGTTGTTCGAGCCATTGTTTCCCTGCCACCGGCCCGCGGTGCGCGGAGCCGGGGGCTGGGTGCCCTGCATCGGCGTGCGGCTCACCCGCCCGTCCTGCGGACGGAAGATTTGAGGCGTGGTCCCACGGGTCCCGCCGACGCGGCCGGTCAATGCTCCCTGCGGCGGCGTGCGGACGTTGCGGCCCTCGATCGTCGAGCCGTTATGCTCGCCGTTCCCATCGCGATTGACGCGCCGCCAGTTGCGGACGGTATCGCCGCTTTCGGTAACATCGTGACGGCCCTGCAGCTCGGGACGATCCGGCAGCGTCGGACGATCGTTCGGCTTGCGTACACGCTCCTGGAACGTGCCGTTGCTGTTGGCATTGCCGTTGTCGGAATCCTGCCGCCAGTTGCGCACGTTATCGCCGGCCGAGCCACGCTGCGGGCGTTCGACCCGCGGCATGTCGTTGTTGCCGGAATTGCCGCCGCCGAATGCTGCCCGGTTGCCATCGTCATGTGGCTGGACATTGCGTTCCGGGCGGGAGCCGGAGCCGGAGCCGGAGCCGGAGCCGGCCGCGCCTGCGCATTGTCGTCGGACTGGCTGTGCTGTCCGCGATGACCGCGGCCGCCGCGATCGCCATGATCATCGGGGCCCGCTGCGAGGGCAGGGCTTGCTGCACCGGCAAGGAGCATGAGGAGAATTAGTTTACGCATCGCCAAATACCTCGGCTTGAGTTGATACGGCGACACGTGCGCCTTGGCAGATGAGCGGATGGTGAACCGTTCCGCAAGCGAATTGTAATGTTGCAAACCGCCAGTGCTGCGTACACCTCTCCAGCATGACTTCGATCGCTTCGTCACGCGGCCAAATTGGCTATATCGAGCAAGGCTCCAGCGACCTGCTCCCGATTATCTTTCTGCACGGCGTCGGTTCCGACAAGTCGGTCTGGCAGCCGCAGCTGGATCATTTCGGAAAGAGCCGAAGAGCGATTGCATTCGACTATCCCGGTTACGGCGAGAGCGAGTTCCGTAGCGATGCAACGCGCGACGATTTCGCAGCCGCAATTCTCGCTGCGATGGACGCCCTGAGTATAAAGCGTGCTCACATCTGCGGCCTGTCGCTTGGCGGCGTCGTGGCGATCGCGATCCACGCGACGGCTCCGGAACGCTGTGCATCCTTGATCATCGCCGACAGCTTCGCCGTCCACCCGCGTGGTGAGGCGATCTACGACCGCTCAATCGCGGCTAGCCACGACATGCGCGGCCTCGCCCAGGCGCGGATCGGCGCCCTGATGGTCTTGGAAGATGCCGCCCTGAGAACCGACGTCATCGACACGATGGCGCGCATCGATCCCGACGCTTACCGGCTCGGCGCCCGCGCCGTATGGCTCGCCGACCAGCGCGAGCGGGCGAGCGCAATCGATGTGCCGACATTGATCGTCTGCGGCGACGAAGATGCGATTACGCCGCCCGAATTGTCGGAAGAATTGGCGAGCCTGATCGAGGGTTCGCGCTACATCGAGATTCCCGGCGCATCGCATCTCGCGAACCTCGACAAGCCGGCCGACTTCAATCGCGTCATCGATGACTTCCTCGCCACCGTCGAACGGGCGTAGGGAGGGCGCATGGAAGCCTATATCGTCGATGCGGTCCGTACCGCCGGAGGAAAGCGCGAGGGAGCGCTGAAGGACTGGCACCCGGCCGACCTCGGCGCCGCCGTCCTCAACGCGCTGGTCGAGCGCACCGGCATCGATCCCGCGGCCGTCGACGATGTCATCGCCGGATGCGTCGGCCAGATCGGCGAGCAGGCATTCCACATCGGCCGCAACATGGTGATGGCATCCAGGCTGCCGGACAGCGTTCCCGCCGTCTCGATCGATCGCCAGTGCGGCAGCTCGCAGCAGTCGGTGCATTTCGCCGCGCAGGCGGTGATGAGCGGCACGCAGGACGTCGTCATTGCGGCGGGCGTCGAAAGCATGACGCGCGTCCCGATGGGCACGCCGATCATCCTGCCGATGCAGGCTGGAATCGGAATCGGCCCGTGGCCGCAGTCGATCAAGGACCGCTACGGGGTCAACGACTTCACCCAGTTCCGCGGCGCCGAGATGATGGCGAAGAAATACGGCTTCGGCCGCGAGGAGCTAGACACGTTCGCGCTCGAAAGCCACCGCAAGGCCGCCGCCGCAACGCAGGCCGGAGCATTCGAAGCCGAGATCGTGCCGGTTGCGGTCAACGGCGACACGCACCGGACCGACGAAGGCATCCGTTACGACGCCTCGCTCGAAGGCCTCGCCAGCCTGAAGACGCTCGTCGCCGACGGCGTCATCACCGCCGGCAACGCCTCGCAGATCTGCGACGGCGCGTCCGGAGTCCTCATCGTCAACGAGCGTGCGCTGAAGGCGCACAACCTCACCCCGCTCGCCCGGATCGATCATCTGACCGTCACTGCCGGAGACCCGGTCATCATGCTCGATGAGCCGATCCGCGCGACCCGCGTCGCGCTTGAGCGGTCAGGCCGGAGCATGAGCGAGCTCGACTTGTACGAGGTGAACGAAGCCTTTGCACCGGTTCCGCTCGCCTGGCTGCAGCAGCTCGAAGCCGAACCGTCGCGGCTCAACGTCCACGGCGGCGCCATCGCGCTCGGCCATCCGCTCGGCGCATCCGGCGCGAAGCTCATGGCGACGCTCGTCCACTCCCTCCGCCGTCACGGCAAGCGCTTCGGCCTGCAGACCATGTGCGAGGGCGGCGGCATCGCCAACGTCACCATCGTGGAGGCGCTGTGAAGTGCCGACAGTCTGGGCAACAACGCGTGCGGGCGAAACGCGCGAGATAAACGCCAAGTCCGGCGTCTCGCTGAAAGACAATCTCAAGCGTGGCGGAATGGACGAAATCCTCGGCATCTGCGGCGGCTGCGCGAGCTGCGGCACATGCCACGTCTACGTTTCTGAGGATTGGGCAGGCCGCCTACCGCCGATCCGGGCGGAAGAGGAAACCATCCTCGCCTTCTCCGACTGGCGCGAACCGAACAGCCGGCTGTCCTGCCAGATCAACGTCACGGACGACCTTGAAGGACTCTGCGTTACTGTTGCTCCCGAGGATTAAGGAGCGTCAGCCCGACGTCGCGCCCCGGTTCTTGCGATAGATTGCGAATAGGATCAGCAGGAAAGCCGCGAGGCGGATCAGGTAGAGCGCTCCCCTTTCCTCCGTAGGGATGTTGGTGAGCGCCAAGATCGTCTGTCCGGTTGCGAGCAAGCCAAAGGAAATCGAGAAACTGAGGAAGAGCTCGTCCCGCGTACGGTTCCAATAGCGCAAGAAGAACATTGCGCAGATGAAAAAGCTAAGGGCCACGGCGCCCGACAGGAAGCTGTTGATCGTGCTCATGTCAATCTCGCTCCACGTCCCAAATGAACCCCCAGACCAGTGAAAGGCCCGCGGCCAAAGCCAAAGCAAGCCGAGGTAAGCGGAGATCGACTTCAGGCTGCGGCCAGACGACGAGATCGAGAACCAGCACGAGGTTGTTGCGCAGCGAGAAACGCGAAGGAAATGCTGCTCCACATGAGCAATCGGACGCCGGAACGGCGATAGCTTCGCCCGAGCAACCAAGCGCAAGCTGCGCTGGTCAGGAAGCACAGGACATACACGATGGCCGGGAAAACTTCGCCCATCCCTAATCCTTCCTCAGTTTGAACGCGTTGGCGAAGGCGGATGCACCGCTCGACGTGGAAGAAACGATGGCCCGCCGGACCGCGTCGGGCCGGACCGCGTAGAGTTCCTCCAATTGGTCGACACAGGCGGCGACCTGATCGTTGATCGGCATGTAAACCACGCTGTCGCCTTCGATCGACGCCAGCCCGGCGGCAACAAGGCCATCGCAAGCCTTGCTGACGACCTGTTCGCTTGCGCGCATCGTCGAAACAAGTTCGTCGTGAGTCCACGCCCGCCTCTCACGCTTGAGCGTCAGCAGCAGTTCGAGCGCCCACACGGACCGAAAGCTCGATCCGATGAAGCGCAGCAGGTCTTCCGAAGGGCCAGCCACTTACTGCCGGGGGATACTCTTGCCGGACATGGGGAGCCCGTAGCGCTCCCAAGCCGAGCTTGGCAACCTTGCTACGGAAACCTTGATCGGGAGCAGTATTCTTTTACAGACCGTCAACCTATTAGGGTTTCAATAGCGTTTCGCGCAGCCGGGGGGCTGCGTTCTTTGAGTACCGGGCGGGGGGAGTAAAACCGACCGGAGAGTAGAGTGAACGTTCAAGCCCAGCGGGACTTTATCGATCGCCGCCAGCTCGTCAGTGCTCTTCGAGCCCTGAGACGGGGTGATTTTACCGTTCGCCTTCCCGAAGCCGTCGATGGGATGGACGGCGAGATCGCCAGCCTCTTCAACGAAGTGGTCGGCATGAACGAGGCGATCACCCAGGAATTCGAGCGCCTCTCCAAGGTCGTCGGAAAAGAGGGCAAGATCACCCAGCGCGCTCGCGTTCGCGGCGCTAGCGGCGGGTGGGACAGCAAGCTTCGCGCGGTCAACGAGCTGATCGACGACATGGTTCAGCCGACCGCTGAAGTCTCCCGCGTCATCGGCGCGGTCGCCAAGGGCGATCTTTCCCAGTCGATGACCACCGAAATCGACGGGCGTCCGCTGCGCGGCGAGTTCCTGCGCATCGGCAAGGTCGTGAACACGATGGTCGAGCAGCTCGCCTCGTTCGCATCGGAAGTGACCCGCGTGGCTCGCGAGGTGGGTACGGAAGGCAAGCTCGGCGGCCAGGCGCGTGTGAAGGGCGTGGCCGGCACGTGGAAGGACCTCACCGACAACGTCAACGCCATGGCTACCAACCTCACGGGCCAGGTCCGCAATATCGCCGAGGTGACCACCGCCGTCGCTCGTGGCGACTTGTCGAAGAAGATCACCGTCGAGGTGCGAGGCGAGATCCTCGAGCTCAAGAACACCATCAACGTGATGGTGGACCAGCTCAATGGCTTCGCGTCCGAGGTGACCCGCGTGGCCCGCGAGGTCGGCACCGAAGGAAAGCTCGGCGGACAGGCGCGGGTCGAAGGCGTCGCCGGCACCTGGAAGGACCTCACCGACAACGTGAACCTGATGGCCGAAAACCTCACCGGCCAGGTGCGCAACATCGCCGAGGTGACCACCGCCGTTGCTCGCGGCGACCTGTCGAAGAAGATCACCGTCGACGTGAAGGGCGAAATCCTCGAGCTCAAGAACACCATCAACGTCATGGTGGACCAGCTCAACGGCTTCGCATCCGAAGTGACGCGCGTTGCGCGCGAGGTCGGCACCGAGGGCAAGCTTGGGCGGCCAGGCACAGGTGCCGGGCGTCGCCGGAACCTGGGCCGACCTTACCGACAACGTGAACCTGATGGCCGCGAACCTGACGGGCCAGGTCCGTAACATCGCAGAAGTGACGACGGCGGTGGCGAAGGGCGACCTTTCGAAGAAGATCACCGTCGACGTGAAGGGTGAAATCCTTGAACTCAAGGACACCATCAACACCATGGTGGACCAGCTCAACTCGTTCGCGTCCGAAGTGACTCGCGTGGCGCGCGAAGTCGGCTCGGAAGGCAAGCTTGGCGGTCAGGCGCAGGTGGAAGGCGTCGCCGGCACCTGGGCCGACTTGACCGACAACGTGAACCTGATGGCGGGCAATCTGACGGGCCAGGTCCGCAACATCGCCGAGGTGACGACCGCCGTCGCGAAGGGCGACCTTTCGAAGAAGATCACCGTCGATGTGAAGGGCGAGATCCTGGAGCTGAAGAACACCATCAACACCATGGTGGACCAGCTCAACGCGTTCGCTTCCGAGGTCACGCGCGTGGCTCGCGAAGTGGGTACGGAAGGCAAGCTCGGCGGTCAGGCACAGGTGGAAGGCGTGGCCGGCACCTGGGCCGATTTGACCGACAATGTGAACCTCATGGCCGCGAACCTGACCGGCCAGGTCCGCAACATCGCCGAGGTGACCACCGCCGTGGCTCTTGGTGACTTGTCCAAGAAGATCACCGTCGATGTGAAGGGCGAAATTCTCGAGCTGAAGAACACCATCAACGTCATGGTGGACCAGCTCAACTCATTCGCATCCGAAGTTACGCGCGTGGCCCGCGAAGTCGGCACCGAAGGCCGTCTCGGCGGTCAGGCGCAGGTGGAAGGCGTCGGCGGCACGTGGAAGGATCTCACCGACAACGTGAACGCCATGGCCGCGAACCTCACCGGCCAGGTGCGCAACATCGCCGAAGTGACGACCGCCGTGGCGTCGGGCGACTTGTCGAAGAAGATCACCGTCGACGTGAAGGGCGAAATCCTCGAGCTGAAGAACACCATCAATACGATGGTGGACCAGCTGAACTCGTTCGCCTCGGAAGTGACCCGCGTGGCCCGCGAAGTCGGCACCGAAGGCAAGCTAGGCGGTCAGGCGCAGGTGCGCGGCGTTGCCGGCACGTGGAAAGACCTCACCGACAACGTGAACCTGATGGCCGACAACCTTACCGGCCAGGTCCGCAACATCGCCGACGTGACGACGGCGGTCGCGAAGGGCGACTTGTCGAGAAAGATCACGGTGGACGTGAAGGGCGAAATCCTCGCCCTCAAGAACACGATCAACACGATGGTCGATCAGCTCAACGGCTTCGCGTCGGAAGTGACCCGCGTGGCCCGCGAAGTCGGCACCGAAGGCAGCCTCGGCGGCCAGGCGCAGGTGCCAGGCGTCGGCGGAACGTGGAAAGATCTCACCGACAACGTGAACCTGATGGCCACCAACCTGACGAACCAGGTGCGCGGTATCGCCGAGGTCGTGACCGCGGTGGCGCAGGGCAACCTCAAGCGGAAGCTGACGCTCGACGCGAAGGGCGAAATCGCCGCCCTCGCCGACACCATCAACTTCATGATCGATACGCTGTCGACCTTCGGCGACCAGGTGACCAACATGGCCCGCGAGGTCGGCATCGAAGGCCGGCTCGGCGGCCAGGCCCGTGTGCCGGGCGCCGCCGGACTGTGGCGCGACCTTACCGACAACGTGAACCAGCTCGCGGCAAACCTGACCAATCAGGTACGTTCGATCGCCGAAGTTTCTACCGCAGTCACCAAGGGCGACTTGACCCGCTCCATCGCCGTCGAGGCGCAGGGCGAGATGGCCGCGCTCAAGGACAACATCAACGAGATGATCCTCAACCTTAAGGAGCAGACGCTCAAGAATGCGGAGCAGGATTGGCTCAAGACCAACCTCGCCCGCTTCTCGCGCATGCTTCAGGGCGAACGCGATCTCGCGACGGTCTCGAACCTGATCATGTCCGAGCTCGCGCCGCTGGTGAACGCGCAATATGGCGTATTCTACGTCACCAAGCGCGAAGAGGACGAGACCAAGCTGGAACTGGTCGCCAGCTACGGCGCCGAAAGCCAGGATTCGCTCAAGCAGGAATTCCAGCTTCGCGAGGGACTGATCGGGCAAGCGGCGGCCGACCGCCGGCCGATCCTGCTGAAGGACGTCCCGCCCGACTTCATCCGCGTCGGCTCGGGCCTCGGCCATGCCAATCCGGCCAGTGTCAGCATCCTGCCCGCTTTGTTCGAGGACGAAGTGAAAGCGGTGATCGAGCTCGCATCGTTCAGCGAGTTCAACGAGACTCACCAGAACTTCCTCGACCAGCTGATGGAATCGGTCGGCATCGTGCTCAACACGATCGCGGCGACCATGCGCACCGAGGGCCTGCTCAAGCAGTCGCAGCTACTGACCACCGAGCTTCAAGCGCGTCAGACCGAACTCACCCGCAAGCAGCAGGAATTGCACGCGACCAACGAAGAGCTTCAGGAGAAAGCGCAGCTTCTCGAGAACGAAAAGAAGCAGGTTGAAGGCAAGAATATCGAAATCGAAATGGCGCGCCGGGCGGTCGAAGAAAAGGCCGAGCAGCTCGCTCTGACGTCGAAGTACAAGTCCGAGTTCCTTGCAAACATGTCGCACGAACTCCGGACGCCGCTCAACTCGCTGCTGATCCTTTCCAAGCTCCTGTCCGACAACGCGCAGGGCAATTTGAACGACAAGCAGGTCGAGTTCGCGAAGACGATCAACTCCGCCGGTTCCGACCTCCTCAACCTCATCAACGACATCCTCGATCTATCGAAGGTGGAATCCGGAACGGTGACGATCGAGGTCGGCGACATGCCGCTGGCGCACCTCAAGCAGCACATGGAGCGGACGTTCCGCCAGCTTGCCGCAGACAAGGGTCTCGACTTCAACGTCAAGTTCGACGGCAAGCTGCCCGATACGATCCGGACCGACGAGAAGCGGCTTCAGCAGATCGTTCTCAATTTGCTGTCGAACGCCTTCAAGTTCACGTCGAAGGGCGGCGTAACGCTGAGCGTTCGCAGCGCGGACGAAGGCTGGAGCAAGAGCCATCCGGTCCTGCGCAACGCCAACCGGGCCATCGAGATTGCGGTCACCGACACCGGCATCGGCATCCCTGACGACAAGCAGAAATTGATCTTCGAGGCCTTTCAGCAGGCCGACGGTACGACCAGCCGCAAGTACGGCGGCACGGGCCTCGGTCTTTCGATCAGCCGCGAAATTGCTCGCCTGATCGGCGGCGAGCTGCAGGTTCGTTCGAAGCCGGGCGAAGGCTCGACTTTCACGCTCTACGTCCCGCTCGAGGCGGAGGTTGCCGGATCGGCAGCGGAAGGCACCACGGCCCGCTACGACAATAGTGGAGCGGTGGTGCCGTCGGCTCTCCCGACCGGCTTCGAGGTCAGCGACGACCGCGAGCAACTGGGCAAGGATCCGTTCGTGCTGATCGTGGAGGATGATCCGACCTTCGCGACGATCCTGCTCGATGCTGCGCATGAAGCCGGTCTCAAGGGCGTGGTGTCGACCGCAGGGGCGGGGACGCTCGGCATGGTCCGCAAGCTTCAGCCTTCGGCGATCACGCTGGACCTCGGGCTCGCCGACATCGACGGCTTCGTGCTGCTGGACCTGCTCAAGCACGATCCCGATACCCGAGACGTCCCCATCCACGTCATCTCCGGCAAGGACAAGACCAAGTCGGTCGTCAGCATGGGAGCGGTCGGGATTACCGAAAAGCCGGCGGAACGCGACGATCTGGTCAACGTCTTCAAGGATCTGCTGCGCGAGTCCAATAAGCAGAAGCCCAGGCGCCGCCGGAAAGGCTCAGATATCGTCCCTGCTGCCCGCGCAATCCCGGAACTCACGGGCAGGAAGGTCCTCATCGTCGATGACGACATTCGCAATATCTTCTCGCTGACGAGCGTCCTTGAAAGCCACAATGTCGAGGTGCTGCACGCCGAGCGTGGCAAGGACGGCATCCTGATTCTCGAACAGACGCCCGGCGTCGATGTCGCGCTGATCGACATCATGATGCCGGAAATGGACGGCTATGAGACGATGCGGCAGATTCGCAGGAGGCCGGAACTTGCCGATCTGCCGCTGATCGCCGTTACCGCGAAAGCGATGAAGGGCGACCGCCAGAAGTGCCTGGATGCGGGTGCGTCGGACTACATCGCCAAGCCCGTCGACATCGAATTGCTGCTCGCCCTCCTACGAGTTTGGATTGCTCGATCTCGCGGGGATTCGATGGCAGCACCACTGGAGGCGGCGGAGTAAGGCATGACCCGCCCTGTAGCATTAGCCGCTGTCGACGTGCCCGCGACCGACGATAGCGGCGGGCAGAGCAGCGACGCTCGTCCACGCGTACTCCTCGTCGATGACGATGAGCGCAATCTGCTGGCAGTTGCGACCGTGCTTGAGGATCTTGGTGAGGTCGTCCTGGCGCGTTCGGGTGAGGAGGCGCTTCGGCACCTGCTGAAGGGCGAGTTCGCGGTCATCCTGCTCGACGTCTACATGCCGGGGATGGACGGCTACGAGACCGCCCAGATCATCCGCACGCGCGACCAGACCAAGGGCATCCCGATCGTCTTTCTGTCGGCGGTCAACAAGGAGGCCGAACACCTGTTGCGCGGCTATGCAATGGGCGCGGTCGACTACGTCTTCAAACCGGTCGATCCGATCATCCTGCGGTCGAAGGTGACGGTATTCGTCGACCTGTTTGCGAAGACGAAGGAAGTCGAGCGGACGGCAGCGGAGCAGCGTTCGCTCGAAAGCAAGCTGCTTCAGGCCCAGAAGATGGACGCGATCGGCAAGCTCACCGGCGGCATCGCGCACGACTTCAACAATCTGTTGGCGGCCGTGCTCGGGGGCCTCGGCGCTGCTGGAGAAGCGCGTCCAGCTGGACGACGAGCAGGCCAAGATCCTCGGCATGACCAAGCGGCGCGGCGGAGCAGGGCAGCGACCTTGTCCGGCGCCTGCTCGCT
Organism: uncultured Alphaproteobacteria bacterium; assembly: GCA_963750315.1. Lineage (GTDB taxonomy): Bacteria > Pseudomonadota > Alphaproteobacteria > Sphingomonadales > Sphingomonadaceae > Sphingomicrobium. Next base: position 19,265 of record CAVVQF010000008.1, on the reverse strand, counting down.
TTCGCCCGGCGGCAGACGCTGGAGCCCCGACGCGATCGGCATGGCCGCGTTCGTGAAGCCGTGACCGACCTGCATGTCGCACACGCTAGGCGGCCTGGTGGAGATCGATTGGAAGGCGTCGGACGATGCCGTCGGCACGTGTTTGCCGATCCGGCCCAGCTCGAACTCGCGCTGATGAACCTCATCATCAATGCGCGCGACGCGATGCCCGCTGGCGGCACGGTCACCGTATCGGCCGAAAACCGGACGGCGGACGGCGAACACTGTGCCCGGCCTCGGCGCCGGCGAGTATGTCCGGATCGAGCGTCGCTGACACCGGGCACGCGGCATCGCGCCCGAGCATCTTGAGCAAGTGCTAGAGCCTTTCTTCACGACCAAGGAAATCGGCAAGGGAAGCGGGCTCGGCCTGCCGATGGTCTACGGTTTCGCCAAGCAGTCGAACGGCGCATTCAGCATCGAGAGCAGCCGGAACAAGGGCACCTCTGCCGAGCTTTGGCTGCCCCGCGCAGAGGGCGCCGAATCTCCGGTCGAGATCGAAGCCTGCGCCGAGAAGCCGCGTGTCGGTCACCCGCCCTTCAGATCTTGCTGGTCGACGATCATCCGGAAGTCCGTTCGCACAGCTGCGGTGCTCGAAGAGTTCGGTCACAGCGTGATCGAAGCCGCGAACGGGAAGGAAGCGCTTGCGGCGCTGGAGAATGGTGCATCGAAGTGCGACTTGCTGATCAGCGATTACGCAATGCCGCAGCTGTCAGGCACCGAGTTCGTCAGGCGCGCTCGCAAGGTATGTCCTAATGTCCCGGCCTTGATCATCACCGGCTATGCCGAGACCGACGCCGTGCAGGGTCGCCCGGCCGACGTCGAAATCCTGCTGAAGCCATTCACGCCATCCGCCCTGCAGGAGGCGATGGCCCGGGCATGCAACGCGCCTGCCGTTGCCGGCTGACCACAGCTCGACCTGTTCCAGTGAGGCGTCAATTCGGCGCGATGAGCCGTGCAACCCCAGACGGCCCGGATCATTGAAGCAGGGTTCCAGCAGGTGTCGAATGCCGCACGACCAGAACACGTCCGAAGTCGATCTCGAGGAGGAATACTCGCGCCTTGAGGCTTCCTTGAAAAGCTGCCGGGCGGTGGTCAGCACCTACCGCGAGCGGATTGCCAACGATCCTCAACCTTTTGAGCCGGACAGCAGGAACAGCGATCCTCAGGCGGGCTGACGCGCGCACGTCCCGGCCCGACATTCCGCTGTCCTACAGTTGGGCGAGTGTGCCATGTTGCGGCGATGGCACCGCCCCGCTCTCGGCTATTCCTGAAGTCTCCACCTTTGGTTTCCGACGTTCGCCCACGTGCGCGTCAGTGTGAACATTCGGAACATTCGCGGTGAAAATTGCCTGCGTCGGTGCCGGCCCGGCCGGCCTCTATTTCGCGATTTCGATGAAGCTGTGCGATCCGTCGCATGACGTGACCGTGTTCGAGCGGAACGGGCCGGGCGTCACGTTCGGCTGGGGCGTAGTGTTTTCGGACCAGACCGTCGAGAATTTGCACGCGAACGATCCGAAGTCGGCGAAGATCATCGCCGATGAATTCGCACATTGGGACGACATCGACGTCCACATTGGCGGCGAGACGATCACGTCGTCGGGCCACGGGTTCATCGGCATTGGCCGCAAGCGCCTGCTCGAAATCTTGCAGGACCGGGCGCGCGAGCTCGGCGTCCGGATCGCGTTCAATGCCGAGTGTGACCCCGCCGATCCGAAGTGGCGCGAGTACGATCTTGTCATCGCCTCGGACGGCATCAACTCGCGCTTCCGCGACGCGTATGAAGATGCGCTCGGCGTCGACATCGACGTGCGCGCGAACAAGTTCGTCTGGCTCGGCACGAACAAGGTCTTCGACGCCTTCACCTTCGCGTTCGAGAAGACCGAGCATGGCTGGATCTGGGCGCATGCCTATCGCTTCGCCCCGGACTGTTCGACCTTCATCGTCGAGTGTTCGGAAGAGACGTGGCGCAATTTCGGCTTCGACCGGATGGAGCAGGCCGAGGCGATCTCCGCCTGCGAGAAGCTGTTCGCCAAATATCTCGACGGTCACAGCCTGATGACCAACGCCGCGCATTTGCGCGGGTCGGCAGCATGGCTGAACTTCCGCCGAATCAAATGCGAGCGATGGTCGGCGGGCAACGTCATCCTGCTCGGTGATGCGGCGCATACGGCGCACTTTTCGGTGGGGTCAGGCACGAAGCTGGCGTTAGAAGATGCGATCAAGTTGGCGGAGGTTTTGAACCGCCCGGGCCTCAGCCTCGAAGCCGCGATGGACGAATATGTTGCAGAGCGAAATCTCGAGGTCCTCAAGCTCCAGAACAGCGCGCGCAACTCGACGGAGTGGTTCGAGACGCTGGAGCGCTACACGCATTTCGAGCCGCTGCAATTCGCCTACTCGCTGCTGACGCGCAGCCAGCGCATCAGTCATGAGAACCTTCGCCTGCGCGATCGCGAGTGGCTGGAGGGCGTGGAGCGCTGGTTCTGGAACCGCGCCACCGACGGACGCTCGAACAAGACCGCGCCGCCGATGTTCGCGCCGTTCACGCTGCGCGAGATGACGGTCGAGAACCGGGTCACTGTCTCGCCGATGGCGATGTATTCGGCGGTCGACGGGACGCCGAACGACTTCCACTTCGTTCATTATGGCGAGCGCGCAATGGGTGGCGCGGGGTTAGTTTTTACGGAGATGACCTGTGTGTCGCCGGAGGGGCGGATCAGCCCCGGCTGCACGGGACTATGGAACGACGAGCAGGCGGCGGCGTGGAAGCGGATCGTCGATTTCGTGCATGCCAATTCGAAGGCGAAGCTCTGCCTGCAGCTTGGCCATTCCGGCGCCAAGGGTTCGACTCGCGTCGGCTGGCAAGAGGACAATGCGCCATTGGCCGACGGCAATTGGCCGATCATCGCCGCGAGTGATGTCCAATGGTCGCCGGTGAACCAGGTGCCGACGCCGATGTCTCGCGCGGATATGGATAAGGTTCGCAATGAGTTCGTCGCGGCCGTTCGCCTAGGCGTCGATGCCGGCTTCGACATGGTCGAGTTGCACGCCGCGCACGGCTATCTACTTTCGGGCTTCCTCACGCCGCTGCAGAACAAGCGCACCGACGAATATGGCGGATCGCTTGAGAACCGCCTTCGCTATCCGCTCGAAGTCTTCGCCGCGATGCGTGCCGCATGGCCGTCAGATCGGCCGATGTCAGTTCGAATTTCCGCCACCGATTGGGCGGGGGAGGATGGCATCACACCGGATGACGCGGTTGAAATCGCCGAGGCGTTCGCCCGTGAAGGCGCCGACCTGATCGATGTTTCGGCGGGACAGACCTGGAGCGGGGCGAAGCCGGTTTACGGCCGCATGTTCCAGACTCCATTCAGCGACAAGCTGCGCAACGAACTCGGCTGGCGACGATGGCGGTCGGCAATATCTACGAGCCCGACCACGCCAATTCGATCCTTGCCGCCGGGCGCGCGGACCTCGTCGCTTTAGCTCGTCCGCATTTGATCGACCCGTTCTGGACGCTGCGCGCGGCCGCCCAGCTCGAATACCGCGATGTCCATGTGCCGCCGCAGTATTTGAATGGCATGAGCCAGCTGGCCCGCAACATGAAACGCGACGCCGAGGCCGCCGCAGCGTTAAAGGTCTGACGACAAGGGAACAAAGGCAGATCAAAACAGGTAGCTGAAATTACACTGGATTTTCTGCGGATCGGCATTATGTACCGTGCGATATGAATAAGCTTGAAGCTCTCGCCTCATGCAATCCTTGCCGCGGGCGTCCGCGTGAATTCTGCGTCGATCAGGCGCTGGCGCAGGCGCTGCGCGTTTTCTGGGAAAAGGGCTACGAGGGCACGTCGCTCAATGACCTGACTGAGGCAATGGGCATCACTCGCCCGAGTCTCTACGCGGCGTTCGGCAACAAGGAAGCTCTCTTCCGCAAGGCGCTCGATCTCTACGAGGTCGAGAAGCTCGCCTACATCCGCCAGGCGCTGGAGAAGCCAACCGCGCGCGGCGTGGCGGAAACCATGCTTCGCGGCTCTGTCGACAATGTCATGAGCGGCAGCGGCAGCGGCAGTGAGCCGCACGGCTGCATGGGCGTCATCACGTCCGTGGCGTGCGGTCCCGAATCGCAATTGGTTCGCGAGGAAGTCGTGAAGCGCGGCGAGGCCGGCAAGAAGGCGCTCGCCGATCGCTTCGAGCGCGCGAAGCAGGAAGGCGACCTTCCGGCCCACATCGACACCGAAGGCCTTATGCGAGTTTTGATCGCCATGCTTCAGGGAATCTCCGTCCAGGCGAACCAGGGTGCGTCACGCGAAGAGCTCGATCGCCTGGTCGAAAGCGGCCTCGCCCTCTGGCCGAGCGCCTGATTTTATACCCGCCGAAAGATTTTTTATCGGTCGGTATAGAATTATTCCTTGACCCCGAATATCTGACTTTGTACTGACCAGTACAGAAAGCGGGGCAAGCGGCGTTTATCGCTTGTTCCGTCTTCCGCGGGTCCTGACCCCGCCAGTAATTTTCGTAATGACCAACTAGCCGATCACGTCGAAGCCTAGCGCTTCGCCGAACAGGATTTTGCGCCCGGAAGACGCACGCGCCGAGGACCCACGTCCCGGCGACCGCTGACGCTCGCCCGGCAAGAACGAGGGAGAAAAGCATGGCCTATCTGGCAAAAATCGAAGCGCACGACGCCCAGCCAATCTCGCTCCCGGCATTGGCGCCCACCAAGCCCGCCAAGCCCGACTTCTCGAAGCTCGAATGGTCCGTGATCCGCCTCGCCCGCATCGACAGGCTGTGGACGATCCGCGCCGCCGGCCGCGTCCGCCGCTTCTGGAACTGGTTCGTCGGCCGGGGAAATCCCGAGCTCGCCAACCCGAAGCTGGAGGCGCTGCGCCGGATGGCGGTGCTGACCTGGCACTATGGCTTCACCGTTCCGGGCGAAGACATCGCCCACTTCCTCAAAGCCGGCTTCTCGCCGGATCAATATGAGCTGATGGCCGGCTGCATCAATTCGACCATCAGCAATCCGCGAAGGATTGCCGCATGAACATGATCACCAAGGTCCCCGCCGACGGCGAGGCCCAAACCATCCGCGTCAAAATCAAGGACCGTCCGGTGTGGCAACGCGCCGCAATCTTCGGAACGCCGGTCCTCGTGCTCGCCGCGGCCGTCACCCTCTGGAACAGCGACCCCTCCCCCGCAGCTGCTCCTCCCCTCCCCTCAGTGACGGTCGCGGCACCCCTTCAGCGCGAAGTGAACCTGTGGGACGATTACGTCGGCCGCTTCGAAGCGAGCCGCAGCGTCGAGGTTCGGCCGCGCGTGTCGGGACAGATCGTCGGCATTCACTTCCGTGACGGCCAGATCGTTCAGAAGGGCCAATTGCTCTTCACCGTCGATCCGCGCCCGTTCGCGGCAGCGCTGGCCGAAGCGCGTGCCGGGGTCGCGACTGCAAGCAGCGAACTGTCGCTTGCGCAGACCAACCTCGGCCGCGCGCACCGTCTGCTCGAAGCGAATGCTGTATCGCAGGCGAATGTCGATCAACTGACGGCGCAGGTGCAGACGGCTCGTGCCGCTCTCGCCGCCGCTCAGGCGCGAGTTCAGCAACGTGCACTCGATGTCGAATTCACCCGCATCCGGGCACCGATCAGCGGGCGCATTTCCGACCGCAAGATCGACGCCGGCAACCTCGTCAGCTCAGGCGTCGATGGCGGCACCTTGCTGACGACGATCAACGCGCTCGATCCGATCTACTTCACCTTCGACGTGCCCGAATCCCTGTACCTCAAGGACTCGCGTCAGCGCTCGGCGGGTGCGCAGGGCGACGTCGCGCAGATCCGGCTCCAGGACGAAGCGACGTACAGCCGCACCGGAAAGCTCGACTTTACCGACAATGGCATCAGCCAGAATTCGGGAACGATCCGCGCCCGCGCCGTCGTGCCCAATCCGGATTACTTCCTGACGCCGGGCATGTTCGGCAACATGCGTCTTGCCGACGGCGGGACGAGCTCCGCCTTGCTCGTTCCGGATGCGGCAGTTCGCACCGACCAGGCACGCAAGATCGTGCTGACGGTCGGCAAGGACGGTACCGTAGCCGCGAAGCCGGTCGAGACCGGGCCGTTGGTTGGAAGCCTTCGCGTCATCCGCTCTGGCCTGACCACCGCCGACCGCGTCGTCGTCCAGGGCGTCCAGTTCGCCATGCCCGGATCCAAGGTGAAGCCGCGCGTGACGCAGATTCGCCAGTCGGAAGGCGTTGCCGCTCAAGCTTCATCCGCATCCTCCCCAAGCGCCTCCCAGGCGACCTTGGCGGCTCGATAAGCGAGACCTTCAATGCAGTTCAGCCACTTCTTCATCCGGCGCCCGATCTTTGCCGGCGTGATCGCGATCATCATCACGATCGTCGGTCTGTTCGCTTACTTCGGGCTTCCGGTCTCGCAATTCCCGAACGTCGTTCCGCCGACGGTCACGGTCAGCACCAATTATCCCGGTGCGTCGGCGGAGACGGTCGCGGAGACAGTTGCCGCGCCGATCGAACAGCAGATCAACGGCGTGGACGACATGCTCTACCAGTCGTCGCAATCGACTGGCGACGGGCGGGTGACGATCACCGTCACTTTCAAGCTCGGCACCGATCTCGATACCGCCCAGGTGCTGGTCCAGAACCGCGTCGCGCTGGCCGAGCCGGCGCTTCCGGAAGAGGTGCGCCGCCAGGGCGTGGTCGTCCGCAAGGAACAGCCGAGCTGGCTGATGGCTGTGAACGTGCTGTCGCCCGACGGCTCGCTCGATCGCGGCTACGTCTCCAACTACGCGCTCACCCAAATCCGCGACCGGCTGACCCGTGTCGACGGCATCGGCGACGTGCAGATCTTCGGCGCCCGCGACTATGCGATGCGGGTCTGGATCGATCCGGGCCGCGCTTCGACGCTCGGCCTGACTGCCGGTGAAGTCGTCGGCGCTCTTCGCAGCCAGAACGTGCAGGTTGCCGCCGGCGTCGTCGGCCAGCCTCCGTACGACACGGGCGCGGCACAGCAGCTCAATGTCGAGACCCAGGGGCGCTTCAAGACCGCGGACGAGTTCGCGAACATCATCATTCGGACCGACCCGGCGACGCGCGCGGTCACTCGGCTGCGCGATGTTGCACGCGTCGAGCTTGGCGCAAGCGACTATGGCGTGAACGCCTATCTGTCGGGCACGGACTCGATCATTCTCGGCATCACCCAGCGCCCTGGCACCAATGCACTCGCGGCAGCGGAGGGCGTGAAGCACGAGCTTGCGGAAGCGTCCAAGTCGTTCCCGAAAGGGCCTGAGTATCGCATCATCTGGAACCCGACCGAGTTCATCAGTGAATCGATGAGCGCGGTGCAGGACACGCTTCTCGAAGCAATGCTGCTCGTCGTTCTCGTCATCCTCGTCTTCCTGCAGAGCTGGCGTGCAGCGATCATCCCGATCGTCGCGATTCCCGTGTCGCTGATTGGGTCGATGGCGGTGCTTCTGGCGCTCGGATATTCGCTCAACACCTTGTCGATGTTCGGCCTGGTGCTGGCGATCGGCATCGTCGTCGACGACGCCATTGTCGTGGTCGAGAACGTCGAGCGAAACCTCGAGCATGGCATGACCCCGAGCGAGGCGGCGCATCGATCGATGGACGAAGTGTCCTCGGCGCTGGTCGCGATCGTTCTCGTGCTCTGCGCGGTATTCGTGCCGGTCACCTTTCTCACCGGAATTACCGGCGAGTTTTACCGCCAGTTCGCGGTCACGATTGCGGCTTCGACGATTATCTCGCTGCTGCTCTCGCTGACCCTGTCGCCGGCACTTGCCGCGCGGTTGCTGAAGGCGAAGAGCGAGCATCGCGCCGAAGCCGGGTTCATGGGCCTCGTCCATCGCGCCGGCGACCAATTCAACACCGGCTTCGCGAAGGTCAGCGACTGGTACAGCAGCTTCACCCGCCGCATCCTGCACGCCCCCAAGCGCGCGCTTGCGATCTACACTGGTCTCGTCGCGCTGACGGTCGGCATCTTCATCTACACGCCGGCTGGCTTCATCCCGGCGCAGGATCAGGGCTACGCTCTTGCGGCGATCCAGCTTCCGCCCGGAAGCTCGATCGAGCGCACCGACGCGGTCCTCAAGAAAGCGGTCGGCAAGCTGTTGAAGGTGCCGGGCGTCGACCAGGCCGTGATGTTCTCTGGCTTCGACGGAGCGTCGGGCACGCAGGCGTCCAACGCCGGCGCGGCCTACGTCACCTTCAAGCCGTTCGAGGAGCGCGCCGGAACCGACCGTACCGAACAGAATATCGAGAACGACATGCGCGCCGCTTTGGCCGACATGGACGAAGCGTTTGTGTTCGTCATTCCGCCACCCGTAATCCAGGGCATCGGCAATGGCGGCGGCTATCGCATGATCGTCCAGGACCGCAGCGACATGGGCTACCAGGCGCTGGAGCAGGCGGCAGGCCAGTTGATCGGATCGGCGCACCAGGATCCGTCGCTCAAGAATGTCTTCACGCTCTACAATACGGCGACCCCGCGCGTGTGGGCGGACATCGACCGGGCGAAGGCCGACATGCTCGGCGTTCCGCCGGAGCGCGTGTTCGAGACGCTGCAGGTCTATCTCGGGTCGGCCTACGTCAACGACTTCAACCTGCTCGGCCGCACCTATCGAGTGACCGCCCAGGCTGATGCCCAGTATCGCGACGACCCGTCGGATATCGGCCAGTTGAAGACCCGCTCGAACAGCGGCGCGATGGTTCCGATCGGTTCGGTCGCGACGTTCAGCGACAAGACCGGCCCATACCGTGTGACCCGCTACAACCTCTATCCGGCGGTCGAGGTGGACGGCGAGACTGCGCCCGGAACATCAACCGGCCAGGCGATCAAGACGATGGAGAAACTGGGTGCCCAGCTTCCCACCGGCTTCTCGACCGAATGGACGGGCATTGCCTTCCAGCAGAAGGCGGCGGGCAACATCGCCATCCTGATCTTCGCTCTGTCGGTGGTATTCGTCTTCCTCGTGCTGGCGGCGCAGTTCGAAAGCCTGCTGTTGCCGTTGGCGATCATCCTGATCGTGCCGATGACCTTGCTGGCGGCGATGACCGGCGTGAACCTGCGCGGGCTGGACAATAATATCCTGACGCAGATCGGCCTGATCGTGCTCATCGCTCTCGCGGCGAAGAATGCGATCCTGATCGTCGAGTTCGCCAAGCAGGCGGAGGAGCGTGGGGCAGTCCCGGTCGAGGCGGCGGTGGAGGCGGCTCGCTCGCGACTTCGCCCGATCCTGATGACCAGCTTTGCCTTCATCCTCGGCACCCTGCCGCTGGTGATCGCGACCGGCCCGGGTTGGGAGCTTCGCCAGGCGTTGGGAACGGCGGTGTTCTTCGGGATGATCGGCGTCACCGCCTTCGGCCTGGTGTTCACCCCCGTGTTCTACGTCGCCACCCGCACGCTCGGCGCCATGCTCAAGCGTAGTGGCGGTAAGCCTTCGGACGAGCAGCTAACCCTGCTCCCGGCGGAATGAGGACCAAACAGATGAAGACTTTTGCGACCCTCGTGTCGGCGCTCGCCCTCGCGGCCTGCGCCACCGGTCCGGACTATGCGCGGCCGGTCACGTCCGCACCGGCAGCGGGACCGTTCGTGGCGGCTAATTCGCCCGCGCTCCAGCCGTTGGCGCCGGTGCCGGACAATTGGTGGCGGCTCTACAACGATCCGGTTCTTGACAGGCTGATCGCCGATGCACTCGCGCATAATACGGATGTCCGCGCGGCGGTCGCCAGGCTTGCGCGGGCTCGCGCCTCACTTCGCGAGGTGAAAGTCGATCGGCTACCGCAGGGTGGCGCTAGTGCCAGCGGAACACGCGGGCGCGACGAGGGTAGCTCCAACGCATCGACCGATTACTCGGCCGGGTTGGAAATCGCTTACGAAGTCGATTTGTTCGGCCGAGTGCGCCGTGGCGTCGAAGCCGCGAAGGGCGATGTCGGAGCGGCCGAGGCGGATGCCGATGCGGTTCGTATCGCGATCGTTTCCGACACGGCCCGCGCTTACGCCGATGCCGCGAGCGCGGCCGAGCGGCTCGCCGTCGCCGAGCACATCGTGCAGTTGCTCGATCAGTCGCTTCGGCTGACCGAAAAGCAGGTGGAGATCGGCCAGACGACGCGCCTCGATACGGCGCGCATCGCAACCCTTCGAAACCAACGACAGGCAGAGATTCCGGCGATCGCCGCGGAGCGCGACAGCGCGTTGTTCCGGCTGGCGACTCTGACCGGACGCGCGCCCGCCGAACTCCCCTCTGTGGCGGGTGCGCGCACTACATCGCTGAAGCTCGACCAGCCGATTCCGGTCGGCGACGGAGCTCAGTTGCTCGCGCGTCGGCCGGATGTTCGGGCGGCGGAGCGCCGCTTGGCAGCGGCGACGGCGCGGATCGGCGTGGCGACGGCGGAACTCTATCCGCAGGTGACTCTCGGTGGTTCACTGACATCGAGCGCGGGAACCATCGGCAATTTGTTCAGCAACCCAATCGGTTTCCTGATCGGGCCCCTGATCAGCTGGTCGTTCAGCGACCATGCTCGGGCGCGAGCGCGAGTTGCTGGCGCGGAGGCAGGGACCCAGGAGGCGCTTGCCCAGTTCGACGGGACGGTGCTTCGCTCGTTGCAGGAAACCGAGACGGCGTTATCGGCCTACTCCAACGTGCTTCGCCAGCGCGAAGCGCTTCAGGCCGCGCGCAACGAAGCGGAAGTCGCGGCAAAAATCGTGCGTGCGCAGCAGCGCGAGGGACAGGTCGATTCGCTCGCGCTCCTGGATGCGGAACGGACCTCCGCGGAAGCCGAAGCGCAACTCGCTGACATCAACGGCGAGGTCGCCTCCGCCCAGATCAACCTGTTCCGCGCGCTCGGCGGCGGCTGGTCGGCAATGCGGACTTGAGCGCAGTTCCCCTGTTCGTCATGTCGGTGATCTCCCCGTCGTCACGGACGATAACTCAACCGTTGTTCGGCGCTATTTCGACAGCGGGTCGATAATCATTCGGAACGGGCCAACGGCGGCTAAGATGGCGGAGACGGAGGCTGACGAACTACGAAGGGAAGCCGAACAATGGCGAACTGTTGTTCCCTCACCCGTCCCCCCTTGTGGTCGGCGAAAGTCCGGAATCTCTTTTTGGGACGGCTCCGAAACCAAGCCCTTGTAGCTTTTGATAAATTTCTCGTAGTTAACGAAAGTTAAGCAACTCACCGGGGGGTGACGTCGCGCAGTCTTTGGGGGGCTGAGTAAATGGCGACCAACACCGGTGGCGGCACGACCGCATCCTTGAACAACACGCCACAGGCAAAGGACGACTTCTACGTCGTTGCTGAAGATAAGATCGTCATTTTCGATGTCATGGCGAACGATCTGGGCGGCAACGCCAAGGTGCTCTGGTCGATCGACGACACGGCCGCCGATGGATCTGCTGATCTGATTACCCAGGACGTGGCCGGCGTTGCTGAATACAGCGAGTTGGGTGCAAAGATCACGCTGACTGCGGACGGAAAAATCTCCTATGACACGAATGCTTTGGACAGCCTTGCGGCGGGCCAAACAGCTACCGACCATTTCACCTATGCAATTCGACTAGCAAACGGGACGCTAAGTTGGGCGACTGTCACCGTGACAGTCACGGGCACCAATGACGGCCCCGACATCAAGTTGGTTGGCAGCGACAGTGCATCAGCGGGGATCGCGGAAACCAATGCCGGCCTGAGCGCGACTGGCACGCTGACTGTGTTCGACGCCGACACGACTGACACCGTCAATATCGCGGTGAGTTCGGTCAGTGCTGGCGGCACGGGCGGTTCGGGTGGCCTGACCAACGCGCAGCTGCTGTCGATGCTGAGCCTGACCGGCAACAACGCCAACGCAGCGAGCGGCGCCCAAGGCAGTCTCGGTTGGGCGTTCAACTCTGGCAGCCAGGCGTTCGATTATCTTGCCGCGGGCCAGACGCTGGTCCTGACGTACACACTGACCGGAGATGACGGTCACGGCGGAACCGATACTCAGCCGGTCACGATCACGATTACCGGCACCAATGACGGCCCCGACATCAAGTTGGTTGGCAGCGACAGTGCATCAGCGGGGATCGCGGAAACCAATGCCGGCCTGAGCGCGACTGGCACGCTGACTGTGTTCGACGCCGACACGACTGACACCGTCAATATCGCGGTGAGTTCGGTCAGTGCTGGCGGCACGGGCGGTTCGGGTGGCCTGACCAACGCGCAGCTGCTGTCGATGCTGAGCCTGACCGGCAACAACGCCAACGCAGCGAGCGGCGCCCAAGGCAGTCTCGGTTGGACGTTCAACTCTGGCAGCCAGGCGTTCGATTATCTTGCCGCGGGCCAGACGCTGGTCCTGACGTACACACTGACCGGAGATGACGGTCACGGCGGGTCGGATACGCAGTCGGTAACGATCACGGTCAACGGCACGAATGATGCGCCGGTGATCAGCAGCGGGACTCAGTCTGGCTCGGTCACCGAGGACGGGACGCTCACCGCGAGCGGCCAGGTCACGGTGACCGACGCCGACCATGACGCGACCGCGGCGTTCTCGGGCAATGCGACCGGCACCTATGGCAGCTTCGTGGTCGATCCGGCCACCGGGCAGTGGACCTACACGCTCGACAACGCCGATCACCAGGACCTGTCGGCCAACGATCACCTGACCGAGACCTTCACGGTCACGGTGACCGACGATCAGGGCGCGACCACGACGCAGTCGGTAACGATCACGGTCAACGGCACGAATGATGCGCCGGTGATCAGCAGCGGGACGTCAGTCTGGCTCGGTGACCGAGGACGGGACGCTCACCGCGAGCGGCCAGGTCACGGTGACCGACGCCGACCATGACGCGACCGCGGCGTTCTCGGGCAATGCGACCGGCACCTATGGCAGCTTCGTCGTCGATCCGGCCACCGGGCAGTGGACCTACACGCTCGACAACGCCAATCACCAGGACCTGTCGGCCAACGATCACCTGACCGAGACCTTCACGGTCACGGTCACCGACGATCAGGGCGCGACCACGACGCAGTCGGTAACGATCACGGTCAACGGCACGAATGATGCGCCGGTGATCAGCAGCGGGATCCAGTCTGGCTCGGTCACCGAGGACGGGACGCTCACCGCGAGCGGCCAGGTCACGGTGACCGACGCCGACCATGACGCGACCGCGGCGTTCTCGGGCAATGCCACCGGCACCTACGGCAGCTTCGTGGTCGATCCGGCCACCGGCGCAGTGGACCTACACGCTCGACAACGCCGCCCACCAGGACCTGTCGGCCAACGATCACCTGACCGAGACCTTCACGGTCACGGTGACCGACGATCAGGGCGCGACCACGACGCAGTCGGTAACGATCACGGTCAACGGCACGAATGATGCGCCGGTGATCAGCAGCGGGCGTCAGGCCGGCTCGGTCACCGAGGACGGGACGCTCACCGCGAGCGGCCAGGTCACGGTCGACCGACGTCGACAATGGCGCGACCGCGGCGTTTTCGGGCAATGCCACCGGCACCTACGGCAGCTTCGTGGTCGATCCGGCGACCGGGCAGTGGACCTACACGCTCGACAACGCCGACCACCAGGACCTGTCGGCCAACGATCACCTGACCGAGACCTTCACGGTCACGGTGACCGACGATCAGGGCGCGCACCACGACGCAGTCGGTCAACGTCACGGTCAACGGCACCAATGATGCGCCGGTGATCAGCAGCGGCGACTCAGTCTGGCTCGGTGACCGAGGACGGGACGCTCACCGCGAGCGGCCAGGTCACGGTGACCGACGCCGACCATGACGCGACCGCGGCGTTCTCGGGCAATGCGACCGGCACCTATGGCAGCTTCGTGGTCGATCCGGCCACCGGGCAGTGGACCTACACGCTCGACAACGCCACTCACCAGGACCTGTCGGCCAACGATCACCTGACCGAGACCTTCACGGTCACGGTGACCGACGACCAGGGCGCGACCACGACGCAGTCGGTCACGTCACGGTCAACGGCACGAATGATGCGCCGGTGATCAGCAGCGGGACGTCAGTCTGGCTCGGTGACCGAGGACGGGACGCTCACCGCGAGCGGCCAGGTCACGGTGACCGACGCCGACCATGACGCGACCGCGGCGTTCTCGGGCAATGCGACCGGCACCTATGGCAGCTTCGTGGTCGATCCGGCCACCGGGCAGTGGACCTACACGCTCGACAACGCCAATCACCAGGACCTGTCGGCCAACGATCACCTGACCGAGACCTTCACGGTCACGGTGACCGACGATCAGGGCGCGCACCACGACGCAGTCGTAACCGTCACGGTCAACGGCACCAATGATGCGCCGGTGATCAGCAGCGGGACTGCAGTCTGGCTCGGTGACCGAGGACGGGACGCTCACCGCGAGCGGCCAGGTCACGGTGACCGACGTCGACCATGACGCGACCGCGGCGTTTCGGGCAATGCGACCGGCACCTACGGCAGCTTCGTGGTCGATCCGGCCACCGGGCATGGACCTACACGCTCGACAACGCCACTCACCAGGACCTGTCGGCCAGCGATCAGCCTGACCGAGACCTTCACGGTCACGGTCACCGACGACCAGGGCGCGCACCGCGACGCAGGTCGTCACCGTCACCGTCAACGGCACCAATGATGCGCCGGTGATCAGCAGCGGCGACGTCAGGCCGGCTCGGTCACCGAGGACGGCACGCTCACCGCGAGCGGCCAGGTCACGGCTGACCGACGTCGACCATGACGCCACCGCGACGTATTCGGGCAATGCCACCGGCACCTATGGCAGCTTCGTGGTCGATTCCGGCGACCGGCGCAGTGGACCTACACGCTCGACAATGCCGCCCACCAGGACCTGCTCGGCCAACGAGCACCTGACCGAGACCTTCACCGTCACGGTGACCGACGACCAGGGCGCCACCGCCACGCAGGTCGTCACCGTCACCGTCAACGGCACCAACGATGCGCCGGTGATCACGCAGCGCGCGTCAGGCCGGCTCGGTCACCGAGGACGCGGACGCTCACCGCGACCGGCCAGGTCACGGTCGACCGACGTCGACCATGGCGCGACCGCGGCCTTTTCGGGCAATGCCACCGGCACCTATGGCAGCTTCGCCGTCGATGCCGCGACCGGCGCCGTGGACCTACACGCTCGACAACGCCGCCCACCAGGACCTGCGGCCGAACGATCACCTGACCGAGACCTTCACGGTCACGGTCACCGACGATCAGGGCGCGACCACGACGCAGACGTAACGTCACGGTCAACGGCACGAATGATGCGCCGGTGATCAGCAGCGGGACTCAGTCTGGCTCGGTGACCGAGGACGGGACGCTCACCGCGAGCGGCCAGGTCACGGTGACCGACGCCGACCATGACGCGACCGCGGCGTTTTCGGGCAATGCGACCGGCACCTATGGCAGCTTCGTGGTCGATCCGGCCACCGGGCAGTGGACCTACACGCTCGACAACGCCAATCACCAGGACCTGTCGGCCAACGATCACCTGACCGAGACCTTCACGGTCACGGTGACCGACGATCAGGGCGCGACCACGACGCAGTCGTTAACGTCACGGTCAACGGCACGAATGATGCGCCGGTGATCAGCAGCGGCGACTCAGTCTGGCTCGGTGACCGAGGACGGGACGCTCACCGCGAGCGGCCAGGTCACGGTGACCGACGCCGACCATGACGCGACCGCGGCGTTCTCGGGCAATGCGACCGGCACCTACGGCAGCTTCGTGGTCGATCCGGCCACCGGGCAGTGGACCTACACGCTCGACAACGCCAATCACCAGGACCTGTCGGCCAACGATCACCTGACCGAGACCTTCACGGTCACGGTGACCGACGATCAGGGCGCGACCACGACGCAGTCGGTAACGATCACGGTCAACGGCACGAATGATGCGCCGGTGATCAGCAGCGGGACTCAGTCTGGCTCGGTGACCGAGGACGGGACGCTCACCGCGAGCGGCCAGGTCACGGTGACCGACGCCGACCATGACGCGACCGCGGCGTTCTCGGGCAATGCGACCGGCACCTATGGCAGCTTCGTGGTCGATCCGGCCACCGGGCAGTGGACCTACACGCTCGACAACGCCAATCACCAGGACCTGTCGGCCAACGATCACCTGACCGAGACCTTCACGGTCACGGTGACCGACGATCAGGGCGCGACCACGACGCAGTCGGTAACGATCACGGTCAACGGCACGAATGATGCGCCGGTGATCAGCAGCGGGACTCAGTCTGGCTCGGTGACCGAGGACGGGACGCTCACCGCGAGCGGCCAGGTCACGGTGACCGACGCCGACCATGACGCGACCGCGGCGTTCTCGGGCAATGCGACCGGCACCTATGGCAGCTTCGTGGTCGATCCGGCCACCGGGCAGTGGACCTACACGCTCGACAACGCCAATCACCAGGACCTGTCGGCCAACGATCACCTGACCGAGACCTTCACGGTCACGGTGACCGACGATCAGGGCGCGCACCACGACGCAGTCGGTACACGTCACGGTCAACGGCACGAATGATGCGCCGGTGATCAGCAGCGGCGCTCAGTCTGGCTCGGTGACCGAGGACGGGACGCTCACCGCGAGCGGCCAGGTCACGGTGACCGACGCCGACCATGACGCGACCGCGGCGTTCTCGGGCAATGCGACCGGCACCTACGGCAGCTTCGTGGTCGATCCGGCCACCGGGCAGTGGACCTACACGCTCGACAACGCCAATCACCAGGACCTGTCGGCCAACGATCACCTGACCGAGACCTTCACGGTCACGGTGACCGACGATCAGGGCGCGACCACGACGCAGTCGGTCACCGATCACGGTCAACGGCACGAATGATGCGCCGGTGATCAGCAGCGGGCACTGCAGTCTGGCTCGGTGACCGAGGACGGGACGCTCACCGCGAGCGGCCAGGTCACGGTGACCGACGCCGACCATGACGCGACCGCGGCGTTCTCGGGCAATGCCACCGGCACCTACGGCAGCTTCGTGGTCGATCCGGCCACCGGGCAGTGGACCTACACGCTCGACAACGCCAATCACCAGGACCTGTCGGCCAACGATCACCTGACCGAGACCTTCACGGTCACGGTGACCGACGATCAGGGCGCGACCACGACGCAGTCGGTAACGATCACGGTCAACGGCACCAATGATGCGCCGGTGATCAGCAGCGGCGACTCAGTCTGGCTCGGTGACCGAGGACGGGACGCTCACCGCGAGCGGCCAGGTCACGGTGACCGACGCCGACCATGACGCGACCGCGGCGTTCTCGGGCAATGCGACCGGCACCTACGGCAGCTTCGTGGTCGATCCGGCCACCGGGCAGTGGACCTACACGCTCGACAACGCCAATCACCAGGACCTGTCGGCCAACGATCACCTGACCGAGACCTTCACGGTCACGGTGACCGACGATCAGGGCGCGACCACGACGCAGTCGGTAACGATCACGGTCAACGGCACGAATGATGCGCCGGTGATCAGCAGCGGGACTCAGTCTGGCTCGGTGACCGAGGACGGGACGCTCACCGCGAGCGGCCAGGTCACGGTGACCGACGCCGACCATGACGCGACCGCGGCGTTCTCGGGCAATGCGACCGGCACCTACGGCAGCTTCGTGGTCGATCCGGCCACCGGGCAGTGGACCTACACGCTCGACAACGCCAATCACCAGGACCTGTCGGCCAACGATCACCTGACCGAGACCTTCACGGTCACGGTGACCGACGATCAGGGCGCGACCACGACGCAGTCGGTAACGATCACGGTCAACGGCACGAATGATGCGCCGGTGATCAGCAGCGGGACTCAGTCTGGCTCGGTGACCGAGGACGGGACGCTCACCGCGAGCGGCCAGGTCACGGTGACCGACGCCGACCATGACGCGACCGCGGCGTTCTCGGGCAATGCGACCGGCACCTACGGCAGCTTCGTGGTCGATCCGGCCACCGGGCAGTGGACCTACACGCTCGACAACGCCAATCACCAGGACCTGTCGGCCAACGATCACCTGACCGAGACCTTCACGGTCACGGTGACCGACGATCAGGGCGCGACCACGACGCAGTCGGTAACGATCACGGTCAACGGCACGAATGATGCGCCGGTGATCAGCAGCGGGACTCAGTCTGGCTCGGTGACCGAGGACGGACGCTCACCGCGAGCGGCCAGGTCACGGTGACCGACGCCGACCATGACGCGACCGCGGCGTTCTCGGGCAATGCGACCGGCACCTACGGCAGCTTCGTGGTCGATCCGGCCACCGGGCAGTGGACCTACACGCTCGACAACGCCAATCACCAGGACCTGTCGGCCAACGATCACCTGACCGAGACCTTCACGGTCACGGTGACCGACGATCAGGGCGCGCACCACGACGCAGTCGGTAACGATCACGGTCAACGGCACGAATGATGCGCCGGTGATCAGCAGCGGGACTCAGTCTGGCTCGGTGACCGAGGACGGGACGCTCACCGCGAGCGGCCAGGTCGACGGTGACCGACGCCGACCATGACGCGACCGCGGCGTTCTCGGGCAATGCGACCGGCACCTACGGCAGCTTCGTGGTCGATCCGGCCACCGGGCAGTGGACCTACACGCTCGACAACGCCAATCACCAGGACCTGTCGGCCAACGATCACCTGACCGAGACCTTCACGGTCACGGTGACCGACGATCAGGGCGCGACGACGACGCAGTCGGTAACGATCACGGTCAACGGCACGAATGATGCGCCGGTGATCAGCAGCGGGACTTAGACCGGCTCGGTGACCGAGGACGGGACGCTCACCGCGAGCGGCCAGGTCACGGTGACCGACGCCGACCATGACGCGACCGCGGCGTTCTCGGGCAATGCGACCGGCACCTACGGCAGCTTCGTGGTCGATCCGGCCACCGGGCAGTGGACCTACACGCTCGACAACGCCAATCACCAGGACCTGTCGGCCAACGATCACCTGACCGAGACCTTCACGGTCACGGTGACCGACGATCAGGGCGCGACCACGACGCAGTCGGTAACCATCACGGTCAACGGCACGAACGATGCGCCGGTGATCAGCAGCGGGACTTAGTCTGGCTCGGTGACCGAGGACGGGACGCTCACCGCGAGCGGCCAGGTCACGGTCACCGACGCCGACCATGACGCGACCGCGGCGTTCTGCGGCAACGCCACCGGCACCTACGGCAGCTTCGT
>CAVVQF010000007.1:0-58596 GCA_963750315.1 uncultured Alphaproteobacteria bacterium | reverse complement strand
GACAAAGATCGGGCGAACATAAGCAACCCCCAACAGTCCCGAGCGAAACAGCGATAGCCTAAGCGGCGGCCGCTTTGCCAGTCCGCTCGGACGCCATCGACTGGACCAGCTTCAGAGCCTCATGCGCGGAGAGCGCCGCTCCTTCTTGCCACAGGCCGGCGTAGGACAAATGCTCGCCGGCGAAGACGATCGGGCCTTCGGGCCGCAACAACTCGGCGTAACCCTCACCGCGCGGGCCGTCGTCGGCGGGACCATCGCCCCACAGTGCGCCAACGCCCTCGGAGTAAGGCACCTGACCCCAATTGATCGCGAGCGGACTCTCGAGCAGCTGAGACTTGCCCGGGTGCAGCGCCTCAATCGATTCCCGGCTGATGCGGATTTGGTCGGCAACCGGCAGCTTGGTAAAGGCTTCTGGAGTATTGTCGTGGGTCCAGCCCGCGACGTAGGCGCCGACGATCACGCCACGCGCGCCGTGATGGTTGTTGCTGGGATAGAGGACATTCTCGTTCAAACGGTCGGTCCAGGCGACGCCGCCGTAGATGCCCTCGGCCTCCCAAAAGCGAGGCGACTCGAACGCAACCTTTGCGCTCTTCAAAATGTTCACCTTCTTCAATGCCGCTTGCTTGGCCGGCGAGAAGTCGTTGGGAATGCGCTCTAAAATGGTGGGCGGGATGGTGACGATGGCGAAGTCCGCCTCGGTCGATTGCGCGCCATGCTCGACCCGCACGCGATCCCCGTTCCGCCGGATCGCCGTGATCGATGTCCGCAGCCGGACCGCCGGTTTCACTTGCTCGTAGATCGCATGGGCGATGCGATCCATGCCGCCGACCGGCTGGAGCATGGTCGGCTGCATGTCGATGATGGATTCGAAAATCTGCGGAAACGCCGCATCTTTAGACGGCAGGATTTCGCGCAGCGTCAGGGGATCTATCGTCTGCGGCGCTTCCGCATAGCCGCCGGGCCAATGCTTGAAACCGGAGCTCGAATTGCCGCGATAAACTCCCTTGCCATCAAGGCCGGCGTAGAACCCCAGGAACTGGCGGAAGCCGTCGAGTTCGTCCTTCGGCATGGTATCGTTCAGCGCATTCTGGTCGATCGCCTTCGCCAGCAGCTCGCCGACCCGGCCGTGCAGGTCGTAAACCATCTGCCGTCCGGGATGGACCTTCCCGCCAAAGTCCCAGCTTGTCGAATGATGGCTGTTGACGAACGTCTCCAGCGGCACGTTGAAGCGGCGGGCGTAGCCGAGGATCGCGTGATGCCATGAAGGGATGCGCGCCGGACCGGCGTTGAAATACATGCCGTCCGAGAAATTCGCCTGCTGCAACGGACGATCGTTCTGCACGACAGCATCCCGCCCGCGGATCGTCCAGGCGCGGCCGCCGACGCGGTCGCGCGCTTCCAGCACGGTCACCTTGTAGCCGGCCTGCTGCAGCTCATAGGCCGACACCAGCCCGGCGATCCCTGCGCCAAGGATGACGACCGAACGCCCGCCCCCCGACGATTTCGGCAATGTGAAGTCCGCAGCCGCTGCAGCGGTCGGCATCGACAGCCCCAGCATCTGCATCGCAGCGAGCGCGGCGCCCGCGCCACCGGCCTCGCCCACGCGCCAAAGCACCTCACGCCGACTGATCGCCATCAAAGCCCCCTATGCCCGTCGTTCCGGGTCGCTGTCGTCTCGATTTGCCCCGCCGACTTGCTCCGTCGCCGTCCCCAGTCGGCAGAGTGCCAAGGATTTGCGGTCGCCGCCTTCTATTTCGACAGCAGGACGCATCGCCTCCGGTCTTTGCGCGTTCTTTCGACAGACTACCTTTCAAGAACGGAGATTTCCCAGTGGAAAACAAGGACCAGATCAGCACCCTCAACAGCCTCATCGAAACGACGGTCGACAGCGTCACCGGCTACGAGGATTCCGCGAAGAACGTCGACAATGAGCGCTTCCGCGAGATTTTCCGCAGCCGCGCCGACGAGCGCCAGAAAGTGGTCGAGGCACTGCGCAGCGAAGTACGCAGGCTCGGCGGCGATCCCGAGGATTCGGGAAGCTTCATGGGCAAGGCTCACCAGCGCTTCGAAGACCTTAAGGCCGCGATCACGGGCCGCGACGAAAAGTCGATCATCAATGAGGTCGAACGCGGCGAAGACTACATCAAGGGCAAGTTCGAAGCCGCGCTCCAGAGCGACGATCTTGGCGCTGAATCACGCCAAGTGGTGCAGCGCTGCTTCCAGTCGGTCCGCGAAGGCCATGACCAGATGAGCCAGCTGAAGCACGGCATGGAAGCTTAAGGGCCGACTCCCTGATTAATGGCGGCGGCGTCGAAAGGCGTCGCCGCTTTTTCGTCAGGCTCCGAAGATGAGCTTGATGGCATTGCGATAGAGCCGCGTCTGCCAACTACACGAAAACAAGCGGAAAACTCACGCACTGGAAGAACCGACCGCGTTCCCGCTAGAGATGCTATAGGCGGTACGAGTATTTCCGTCCCCAACACTTTTCGGGGATCAACGATGATCGGTCTGTACCACTATATCGCGCTCGGCCTGTTCGCAGGCTTTGCTCTGCTGGAACTCCTTCTGGCGGGGCGGAAATTCCCGCCGATCACGCATTGGCGGCTACAGGGCACGGCCTTCACCCTGCTTTACTTCGCAGTCGCAACCTATGCGCCGTTGTTCTGGGACGGATGGCTTGGCGAGCATCGCCTGTTCGCCGCGCACAGCCTGCCGCTCTGGGCCCAGATCCTCGGCGGCTTCCTGCTTCTGGAGCTCGGCATCTATGCCTGGCACCGGACGATGCACAACGTCACCTTCCTGTGGCGCTGGTTTCACCAGATGCATCACAGCCCGGAGCGCGTGGACATCTGGGGCGCGCTCTATTTCCACCCGTTCGACAGCTTCGGCTGGGCATTCCTGGGAAGCCTCGTGCTCGTGCTCGGCTTCGGCGTCAGCGCGGAGGCGGCGATCGTGATCAACGTGATCGCGACCTTCTACGGAATGTTCCAGCATTTGAACGTCCGCACGCCGCACTGGCTCGGCTACATCATCCAGCGCCCCGAGAGCCATTCCGGACATCACGAGCGCGGAATTCACGCCCGCAATTACTCCGACCTGCCGCTGTGGGACATGGTCTTCGGCACCTTCCACAACCCGAAGGAGTTCACCGGCGAGTGCGGCTTCTACGACGGCGGCTCGAAGCGTGTCGGCGAATTGCTGCGCGGCAAGCTG
Organism: uncultured Alphaproteobacteria bacterium; assembly: GCA_963750315.1. Classification (GTDB taxonomy): domain Bacteria; phylum Pseudomonadota; class Alphaproteobacteria; order Sphingomonadales; family Sphingomonadaceae; genus Sphingomicrobium. Next base: position 55,383 of record CAVVQF010000007.1, on the reverse strand, counting down.
ATTGCGTAACCGTTACGTTCATTTCTCCAGCGTTCAGGCAGGTGTGCTAGTCATGATGTCGCGAAAGGAGGACTGCCATGCGCTCAGTCCTGTTGATTGCCCCTCTCCTGCTCGGCGCCGATGCAGCCGCCGCGCAGCCAGTCGCTGCCCCCGTCCAGACCATCGCCCTCTATAATTTCGGGTTCGGTCCCAGCCCGATCGTGCTGACAGCCGGCCGGGCAGTGACCCTGGCGTTCGTCAACAAGTCCGGCGGCAGCCACGACTTCACCGCGCCCGCCTTCTTCGGCCGCTCCCAAATCATCGCCGGCAGCGCGCCGGGGGGCGAGATAGAGCTACGGGGCGGCGAAGCCCGCAGCGTCACGCTCGTCCCGGCAGCCGGCCGCTACAAGGTCCACTGCTCGCACGCCTTCCACTCGATGTTCGGCATGCACACAGAAGTGGTCGTCCGTTAGGCGGACACTAGTTGCTCGGTTTCTCCACGACTGCTGACGCCGTCATGACGAGCGTCGCGTTCATGGTCATCGGAGTGCCCGCCTTATCCATCGGCTTCATGAACGTTTTGGGCACGGATTTGCACGGGCCGCCGAGCGGAAACTTGCCCTCCGCCTTGGCCTGTTTGCAATCCGTCAATCTGCCTTCCGGATCGATCTTCAACTGCAGGACCGACCAAAAAAGTAGTTGGCCGGCCACCGTTGGTCGAGCTTCGGTCGCGGCGTGATCGCCCGGTGTGAAGCGCTGGCCGAAAAGCACGGAGCCCTGTCCACGGCGCGAGTCCTGCGACGCCTTGAGCACAGCGAGTTCCCCGAACATGTCCTCACAGCTCATCTTCTCGATTTGCCGCTTCTGACGGTTCTGGAGCGCCCCTTCGACCGTGAACTTGCAATCAACGCCGGCATCACCTTTGAAAGTCATGAAGAGTTGCATTGCCCACGGAGCGACGGGCGCGAAGTCTCCTTCCAAACGCCAGGTAATCTTTCGGCTGTAGACGCTGACGACTGGCTTCCCTGCCTCATCCCGCGCCGGCGTGAAACGCGCGTGCAACCAGAATAGCCTGCAGGTCTGCGTGTCGAGGGTCGCCGAGCCCGACGACTGTTCGATGGTGCAATCGGCCACACGGCCCGCCTCGTCGACCTTCACGAGAATGGCGGCGGTGCCTTGCTCGTCGGCCATCGATGCCTGAGGCGGGTAGTCGTCCGAACTCACCACTTGGTCGAGATTAAGAAGCACGGCAGACCGCCGCTCGCCCTCCGTAGACCTGGAATAGCGACTCTTCTCGCGGACGGACGGCGCAGCGATGGCGGAGCTCCAGGCTCCTGCAAGCAACCCAATTGCACACGCAACTTTGAACCGGCCCATTACCCCTCCCGATCGTCGCCGGACGCTAGCATTGAAAGACGTTCCGGCAAGCCCGCACGCTGGCCTAAATCCGGCGGCAGTCGCTCGGCACCGGGCGGCCCGCGAAGCGATCGTCGATCCAGCGGAGCGTCTCCGCCGCGCTGTCGCGAGCGCTGGTCGCATGCCCTGGTCCGTCGATGTCGATCCACTTCACGCGCTGGCCCGCGCGGCAGACCGCCTTCGCATAAGTCCGCGTTACCGACGGTGCGACGAGGTCGTCCTTCGGATTCTGCGCGATCAGCAACGGCAGGCCGCCGAAGCCGTGATTGCTCGGGCTGTTCTGCTGCGCGAGCCGCGCCCAAGGCTGGATCCGGCCGAGGTCGAGGTTCTTCCACCGGCTTTGCAGCGTAACCACGCCAAGCACCGTGCCCAGCTTCGGCTTCGAATTGAGTTCGATGCAATTGTTTTGCGCGAGCCGCGTCAAGATACCCCGTGATTGCGCATTCCCGAAGGCCGTCAGCGGGACACCGTAATGCTTGTTCCAGGTGTAGCCGATGTAGGCCGTGAAGAAGGTCCGCACCTGCTTGTTCGGGCTCAGCCGCAAGTTCTGCACAAGATCGGTCGGCGGAGCGGCAGCCGCGGCGCCAACGAGCTGAAGGTCAGGCGCATAACGAGCCGCGACCTGCGCGGTCCACAGCGCGGCATGGCCGCCCTGCGATTCTCCCCACACAGCGTATCGGTTGCCCGCCGCAGCGCCGGGGATTTGCCTGGCGGCGCGCACCCCGTCGATCACCGACCGGCCGGTATCGGTGCCGACCAGGAAGGGATGCACCCCCGGCGCGCCGAGGCCGGGATAATCGGGCGCAACGACGACATAGCCATTCCTAACCGCGTCCAAAGCCGGCGTGACACTCCAGAAATTGCGGCTCGCCGACGGCGCGCACTTCGACACCACGCCCCAGGTCCCGTGAGTCCAGGCAATCACCTTGCGCGGCTGGGCAGGCATGGCCTCCCGCGGCGCGGCGACGATGCCCGTCGCCTGGACCGGACGGCCGTTCCCCGAAGACGTCCAGTAGGAGACCTTCCACGCCTGCATGCCATCCGGCGTTTCGACGATCGGATCGGCGGAAATGAGCGTGCCGGCGCGCTGCGCGGCGGCGGGCACGGGGCTGATCACGATGGAAAGGAGCATGGCGGACGTGGCGACGGTGCTTCGCATTGAGCCTCCTGTTCATGCGGCAGGGGCACAGTGACGCCGTCCGTGGCAGCCGCAGTCCGGGACGCGCCGGCCATATCACGTTCGCTTGCGGAACAACCATAGCCGGTTGCTCAAATCCGTTTGTATCGGGGCGCAATCAGGCCGCGTTGTCGAGCCTCTCGAGCAGCGGCAGCAGCTCGCGGTTCTCACGCGTCAGGCGATTGTTGAGCGCCGCCAGCATGTCGCGCGTGTCGCGGCAGTAATTTTCCCAGTCGAGCTCGATCGCGCCGGCCGTCCAGCGGTCGCAATAAGCGATAAAGGACGGCGCGAGGCCGCCCATCTCTTCCTTGAACCATTTTCCGGCGTGCGACAGCTCGGGATCGGGGCTTTCGATCAGTATCGGATAGAGAGCCCAGTCCTCCAGTTTCAGATGCGCGAGAAGGGTCGAAATCAACTCCCGCCGAATGTCGAACAAGTCGATTTGCGGCGGCGGACTTTCGTGCCCGACGATCTCGCCCAGGCGACGGAAGATTTTGACAAGCTGCGCGTGATCCTCGCGCAATTTCATGAGCTGCGACACGGCATTACTCCCCGCTAGACTCGGCAGCCCGACTTGACCCGCAAACGCTGACGATTTGTTAATTCCGCGTGCGTGGCGCCGAGGGCCGAATGTTCAATGAAAGGAGCGGATCAACTCTTTCCTAACTGTCTCCATGCAATGAAGCGCGCATGGTCATCGAAGCGCCCAAGGTCATTCGGCTGCTCGTCAAGGCGGGCCTCGCCGCGCTTGTGGCGAACGAAGTGCGTGGCATCGTCCTCGCCGGCCCGGTGCTTTGGGGCATGTACGAGGCCGGCGGCACCGCAATGGCGATCTGGCTCGGCTTCTGCTCGCTAGCGGGAATTGCGCTATCGGTGTTCGCGCCACTGATAGTCGCGAGGAAGCTGAAGCTCGTCTAGAAATTCACGCCGGGCGCCGCTTTTAGGCCGTCCGTCCCTCTCTACCCGGATGCCGGCCCGCTCGCTGCGGTAGGAGCATGATCAAAGCGAGGATTGCGATCGCGAGCACCGCGCTCGCGAGCGGTCGGTTCAACTCCAGTCCGCCCTTGTCGACCGGCTTGTCCAGGAAGTCGCCAACCGTCGCACCCAGCGGCCGGGTCAGAATGAACGCCGCCCAGAACAGAAAAACGCGGTTGATCCTTGTCGCGAAGTACAAAATCGCCAGCACCGCGAGCAATGCGCCGAACACCACCGCCCCACCCGAATAGCCAAGGCCCGCATCCGCGGCCCAATCCCCCAGCGCCGTTCCAAGCGTCTGCGAGAAAGTGATCGTGACCCAGTAGAATGCCTCGGCCTTCGGACTGACGATCGTGTTGATGTCGACCGTTCCCAGCGATCGGTACCAGGCGAACAGCGACAGCAACACGCACGACAGCAGGAGCAGCGAACCGCCGACATAGCCAAGCCCGATCGAGCGGTCGGCGAAATCGGCAAGCGTCGTTCCCGCGGTCGTCGATGCCGCGATCGTTGCCCAGTAGAGCCAGGCGTTGAAGCCCTTCGCCTTGATCTGAGCCCACACCAGCCCGATCAGCAGCACGCCGAAAATCGCGGTGCCGATCAAATAACCATTGGGAACAGGCGACGCGGTCGTCTCGCCGAGCCAGGTCATCGTCAGCGTATCGCCCGCCGTCTCGCCTAGCGTCGTGGCAAGGATCTTGATGATCCAGAACCCGAGCGTGATCGCGGGAACCTTGGCGAGCGCTTCTTCGCGAAGTTGCTGGTCGTTCATCGTCCGCCGGTCCTCTTGAAGCCCGCCCTCAACGCGTCATGTAAGCCGGCGTTCATCGAAGTCTACGACAGTGGAAACAGCGGCCCGCCCTCGCTAGCGTTCGGCCTATGAAGCTTTTCGATCGGCAAGGGGCGTTGACGAGCGGGCTCGCGACGATCCGCGAGCAATTCCAGGTTCCCGAGGGCTTTCCGCCCGAAGTCGTGGCTACAGCCGGGCAGGCCGTCTCCCGCCCGCCATCGCAGCCGCGAGCGGATTGGACCGGATACCAGTTCGTCACCCTCGATCCGGCCACCTCGACCGATCTCGATCAGGCCTTCGCTCTCGAAAGCGACGGCTCGGACATCATCCTCCACTATGCGATCGCCGACGTCGGCAATTTCGTCACTGCCGACGACCCCATCGATGTCGAAGCTTGGAAGCGCGGCACGACCATCTACCTGCCCGACGGCAAGGCCAGCCTCTATCCGGCCATATTGAGCGAGGGCGCGGCGAGCTTGCTGCCGAACGGCGATCGGCCCGCTGTCGTCTTCACAATTCGGGTGGACTCGGCGGGCTCAACCCGTCTCGACGGAGCGGAGCGCGCGACCATTCGCTCGCGCGCAAAGCTCGCCTACGAAAAAGTGAAATCGGACGATCTTCCGAGTGAATTCACCGAGCTTAACCGCCGAATTCAGTCGGTCGAGGACGCGCGGGGTGCCGAGCGCGTCGACGCGCCCGAGCAGGAAGTCGGTCACGACGAGTCCGACCGTTACGTCTTGCAGTTCCGGCCGCAGTTGTTGTCCGAACAACAGAACGCATCGCTATCGCTGGCGGCGAACCTGGCCATCGCCGACGCAATGCTCGCGCACCAAACGGGCCTGTTCCGGGTCATGGCCAAGCCGGAGGAATGGGCCGTCGGCCGCCTCCGCCACACGGCCAAGGCGCTCGGCCTCGTCTGGCCCAAGAATGCGACGCTCGGCCAGTTCGAACGCACGCTCGATATCAACAACCCCGCGCACGCCGCCTTCCGCTCGGCTGTCCGGCGCGCCAGCCCGAGCACCGGCTACGAGCCCTACACGGAGGGCGTGGTTCCGTGGCATTCGGCGATGGCCGCGACCTACGCTCACGCCACCGCCCCGCTCCGCCGCCTTGCCGACCGCTACGTCGTCGAAATCGCGGTTCAGATCGCGGCGGGACAAACCGTCAGCCAGGATCTGATCGACGCTTGTCAGAAGCTACCCAAGGTCATGGCGCGGGCAGAAAATCGTGCCTCGCAAATCGATCGCGCTGTGCTGGACCTGGCGGAAGTGGTCATGCTCCAAGGTCTCGAAGGCTCGCACTTCAAGGCGGTGGTCACCGACATCGACGACCGCGGCACCCGCATCCAGCTCACCGACCCGGCAATCGTCGCCCGCATCGATGGTCAGAAAGCGCTGCCGGGCGACACGATCGACGTCATCCTCGACGCAGCCGACATCGCCAACCGCCAAGTCAAATTCCGCCGCGTCGACTGAATCAGTCCGCGACAAGGATAACCGGGATGCGCTCTGCCCCAAACAGAAATGGGGGCCGGCATTGCTGCCAGCCCCCACTGCGCCGAGCGAAGGATATGCCGGTCAAGTGGTCCAGATCCCAAGGGACCTATTCCAAAAGTCCTGGCTCACCAGCTCAGGCGTCGCTTCCCATCTGACAACTCTCTCCGAAGAGAAGACCGATCGTCTAGTCGACTGCGCTTCCCGAAGGCTCGCTTGCCTGTTCAACTTTCGGTGCCTGGCAGAGCCAAAGCCATCCGACGTTCCGCGGCCCTTCTTGGGTCGACCACTCTTGCGTCTCGCTTTGCTTCTTCCGTCCGAAGACTTCGAAAGCCGCGTCGCGCTAGAGGAAGATCAACTCTTCCGGCGCCTCTTCCCGACTGGCCCCGCAATCCTCCGAAGAGTTTCACATTGCCTGTCGGCGGAGATCGGTCCTTCTGTACCCCTCCGCTTCCTTCTTGCCCTTGCGGGCCTTCCGGTGGAGGCGGGGACTTCCGTCCCGATCACCCTTGAACAATGCACCCCGCCGCCGAGTCGGGGAAGCGAAAAATAGGTGCTTAAGCCTGTGGATAACGGGGATACCGGTAACAACAGTCGGAACATTTCGTGATTCCTGTAACTCGCCCGCTTTGGTTGTCGTTTCGTTCTCCCTGACCTACCTCCAACCCATGCCAAAATCGCCGCCCAACCTGCCCAACTCGCCCGACTGAATTCGCGAAGCCCCCTGGCTCGCCGGCCTCAACCCCCCGCAGCGGGAAGCCGTGCTGACGACCGAAGGCCCGGTGCTGGTCCTCGCCGGGGCCGGCACCGGCAAGACCTCCGCCCTCACCGCCCGCCTCGCCAACCTGATCGCCACCCGCAAGGCGTGGCCGAGCCAGATCCTCGCCGTCACCTTCACCAACAAGGCCGCGCGCGAGATGAAGGAGCGCATCGCGAAGATCAGCGGCGGCGCGATCGAGGGCATGCCCTGGCTCGGCACCTTTCACTCGGTCGCCGCGCGCATGCTCCGCAGCCATGCCGAGCTCGTCGGCCTGCAGTCCAACTTCACCATCCTCGACACCGACGACCAGCTCCGCGTCCTCAAGCAGCTCATCAGCGCCGCCAATCTCGACGAGAAGCGCTGGCCGGCGCGCCAGCTCGCCGGCCTCATCGACCGCTGGAAGAACCGCGGCTGGACCCCGAAGGAAGTCGATCTCGGCGAGGCGGAAGCGTTCGGCCCCGGCCGCGGCCGCGAGCTCTACGCCGCCTACCAGGACCGCCTGCGCACGCTGAACGCCTGCGACTTCGGCGACCTCCTGCTCCACATGCTGACGATACTTCCGCACGCATCCTGATGTGCTGGAGCAGCTACCGCGACCGCTTCCGCTACATCCTCGTCGACGAATATCAGGACACCAACCAGTCGCAGTACGCCTGGCTCCGCCTCCTCGCCGAACCGCGCAACAACCTCTGCTGCGTCGGCGACGACGACCAGTCGATCTATTCCTGGCGCGGCGCCGAAGTCGCCAACATCCTCCGCTTCGAAAAGGACTTCCCCGGCGCGAAGATCGTTCGCCTCGAACAGAACTACCGCTCGACCAGCCACATCCTCGCCGCCGCCGACGGCCTCATCGCCAACAATGCCGGCCGCCTCGGCAAGACGCTCTGGACCGACAAGGGCGACGGCGAGAAGGTCAAGGTCGTCGGCATCTGGGACGGCCCGGAGGAAGCGCGCCGCATCGGCGAGGACGTCGAGGGCATGCAGCGCCGCGGCCTAAGCCTCGACGACGTCGCCATCCTCGTCCGCGCCCAGTTCCAGACCCGCGAGTTCGAAGAGCGCTTCATCGCGATCGGCCTGCCCTACCAGATCATCGGCGGCTTCCGCTTCTACGAGCGCGCCGAGATCCGCGACGCCCTCGCCTACCTCCGCCTCATCCACCAGCCCGCCGACGACCTCGCGTTCGAGCGCATCGTCAACCAGCCCAAGCGCGGCCTCGGCGACAAGGCGATCGCCACCATCCACGCGCACGCGCGCGCGACTCAGGAGCCCCTGCTCATCTCCGCCGCGCGCCTGCTCGACACCGACGAGCTTCAGGCCCGCGCCCGCTCCAGCCTCGGCCGCTTCGTCGCCGATATAGGTCGCTGGAGAGCAATGGCCGGAAGTTCCTCCCCGGACCGGGGAGGGGGACCAGCGCAGCTGGTGGAGGGGTCCCCCGCCGGCGCCATCCCCCACGCCGAACTCGCCAGAATAGTCCTGGAGGAGTCAGGCTACACCGCCATGCTCCAGGCCGACCGCAGCGCGGAAAGCGCCGGCCGCCTCGAAAACCTCGCCGAGCTCACGCGCGCGATGGAGGAGTACGAGACCCTCCCCGCCTTCCTCGAGCACGTCAGCCTCGTCATGGACAATGACGAGAACCGGCAGGGCGAGAAGGTCACCATCATGACCATCCACGCCGCCAAGGGGCTGGAGTTCGACGTCGTCTATCTGCCCGGCTGGGAGGAAGGCATCTTCCCGTCGCAGCGCGCGCTCGACGAAGGCGGCCTCGCCAGCCTCGAGGAGGAGCGCCGCCTGGCCTACGTCGCCATCACCCGCGCAAGAAAGAAGGCGACGGTGATGCACGCCGCCAATCGCCGCATCTATGGCCAATGGACCAGCTCGCTCCCCAGCCGCTTCGTCGGCGAGCTGCCCAGGGAGAATATCGAGGAAGAGACGACGATGACCGGCGGCGAGAGCCTGTGGCGCGCGCAATGGAGCGAGCGCGCCGACCCCTTCGCCCACCTCGGCCCCGCCCAGTCGATGCGAGCCAGCACCCGCGGCCCCGGCTTCCAGAGAGGCATGCGCACTTCCTCCCCTCCCGCAAGCGGGAGGGGCCGGGGGTGGGACGACCCCTACGCCCGCCCCCCGATCGAGGCCAAGGCGTCGGCGGTGTCCTTAGGCAACCAGGGCCGCACCGACCTGGAACTCGGCCAGCGCGTGTTCCACGGCAAGTTCGGCTACGGCAAGATCGTCGCGCAGGAAGGCAACAAGCTCGAGATCGAGTTCGAGCATGCGGGGCTGAAGAAGGTGTTGGATAGCTTTGTGAGCGCGGGTTAGCCGCGGTTATCCTCGACCCCGATGCGCACATTTGATCGCAGACTGTGCATCCACATGACAGACGTCTCCGTAACTTCTCCTCCGGAGTGGGTTCAGGAGAGCTAGCATGCAACAGGGACGTTTTGCGCGACGCCACTTGATCGGGATCGCGGCCGTGAGTGTCGTGGCGATCGCATTGCCTATGTCGGTTTACGCTCAAGACGGTCGTTCAATGACGATCGGCCGAGCGGATTTGAAGGCGTTGAACGGCAGCAACGCCAGCGGCCAGGCAGAGCTGAAGCTGTCCGCCGACGGCAAGGAGCTGACCGTCATTATCCAAGCCAAGGGACTGGAGCCCGGCGGCGTCCACCTCAGCCATATCCACGGCCTAAGCGAGAACGGACAATCGGTGGATTCGACCTGTCCGTCGAGCGCAGAGGATGCGGACGGCGACGGCTTCGTCGAACTGGCAGAGGGACAGGTGAAATACGGCCCGATCCTCGTTGATTTCATGAACATCGACACCGGCCGGGATGGTCACGTCAATTTCAAGAAAACCTTCGACATCAGCGGCAGCCAATCGGCGCTTCCGCTGCAGTTGCGGCACATCGTCGTCCACGGCATGACCGTCGGAGCGGTCGGCGCCAACACGCCTGGCGAAGTGGACGGGACCGCGGGTTTCAAGACCGTGCTTCCGGTTCTTTGCGGCGACATCAGGCTCAACGGCAACGCGGACCCGCTGAAGTTCCGCAAACCGTAAGTACGCAGTTTGTGTTTGGGGGCCCTGAAGTCCGCGTTGCCTTTGGGCGGCGCGGGCTTCTTGCAATTCAGGCGGATTTCAGCGGGCCTGACGCCACCACAGGCCCTGTCGGCGAGCCAGTCGGCGAACCGCCGCGAGGCTCGACGGAGATCGCAATAGTGGCGCCCTCACGAAGCAAATCGGCAAGCGCATTCGCCAAGCGCACGTGCGACTGATGCGATCCCGACAGCGTCCCAAGAGAAACCGGTTTCCCGCCCGCCGGTATCACCCACAATTCATGAGAATGGGCCGGATCGCCGGATAGCTTCCCCGCCACGGCCAAGATCAGTTGCTTGCGGTCGGGATCCCAGCTCGCGACGACCTTGGCCTCTTTCTCGTCGCCGAGCACGGCCACCATCGGCGCGACGGGCGCCTTCTCAACCGCAGGAACCGGCACGGCAGCCGGCGGCCGAACGATCAGGAACAGTGCCAGGCAGGCCGCGAGGCCTGTCATTCCAAGCGCCGATCCGCGCCAGAAGTTCAGCTTACGCCGCAGCGTCACGACATTGGTCGGAGCCTGCCCGGCCATCTCGGCAGCGATCCGTCTCCACAGCAAGCGAGGCGGCTCGACGTCGGCGACCTCGCCGAGGAACCGCGCAAAGCGTCCCGTCCATGCTCCGACTTCCGACCGGAATGAAGGATCAGCCGAGAATGATTGACGCGCGTGCGCAAGGTCCTCACCCGTGAGCACGCCGAGCGCATACTCTGCAGCATTGAGGCTGCGGTCCTCGTCAGGAGTGCGGTCGTCGGTCATCGTTCCAAACATTCCCGAAGCCGCTGAAGGCCTCGTCGAATCCAGCTTTTCATTGTACCCAGCGGCACGCCGCGGCGCTCCGCCAATTCGGGATAGGTAGCGCCATCCAGGAAGGCGGCCCGGATGACGTCGCGAGATTGCTCCTCGAGCTCTTCAAGACATCCGGCGAGCCGCGTCGAAATCCTGCTTCCGTTCGATCACTTCGATCGCGGTCGGCCCATCATCGGCGATGCCGTCGGCGGCGCTGAATTCGTCCGTGCGTGGCGTCCGCTGCCGCAGCCGGTCGATCGCTTTGTTGCGGGCAACGATCGCTAGCCAGGTGATCGGGCTGGCCTTCGTATGGTCGAACTTCTCGGCTTTCTGCCACACGCGAACGTAGGTTTCCTGAAGCACGTCCTGAGCTTCAGCCTCGTCCGACAGCAACCTCAGGCAAATGCCGTATAGCTTGGCGGACGTCCGGAGATAGAGGGTCTCGAAAGCCCGCGGATCGCCCTCCGACGTTGCCCTAAGCAACTCGGATAGCTCGCTCCTTCCGCTTATTCGATCCATGATCGTGATCATGACCGTTACCCCCGCGCCTTGTCGATAGAGACTTTAGGGGAAGTGGGCGAGACGCCCCCACTTCCCCCGTCGAGCACCGGTCAGGGCATGAGGACCGTGTCGACAACGTGGATGACCCCATTCGATTGCATCACGTTGGCGATGGTGATCCGCGACTTGCCGCCCTTGGCGTCGATCACCCACCAGCCCGCGCCGGACTTGCGGAAGCGAAGGTTTTCGCCCTGCACCGTCTTCAGCGTCGCCGTACCGCCGTGCCTGGCCGCCATCGCCGCAATCTGCGAAGCGGTGTAGCGGCCCGGTACTACGTGATAGGTCAGGACAGACGTCAGCTTACCCTTGTTTTCGGGCATGAGGAGCGTGTCGACCGTGCCGGCCGGCAGCTTGGCGAACGCGGCGTTGGTCGGAGCGAAGACCGTGAACGGCCCTGCTCCGGACAGGGTGTCGACCAGCCCCGCAGCTTTGACGGCAGCGACCAACGTCGTGTGATCCTTCGAATTGACCGCGTTCTGGACGATGTTCTTGGTAGGATACATCGCTGCCCCGCCGACCATCGGATTTCGCGCGTTGGCGGGTGACGTCAGGGCGATCGCGGCCACGAAAGCCAGCGCGATCGGTCGAGCAACATTCTTCATCTTTCTCTCCATCGACAGCTTGAACTGCGACGGAGGTACGGAAGGTAGACGCCGGCGGATGCGTTAATCGCCTTCTCGGCACCCGCTCAAATTGCAGGATCAGGTGCGACGAAAACACAGTAAATATTTATTTAACAACCGTAGCGTCCGTAAGTTAATATCGAACGTAGCTCCCTTGCCCCGAGCCGGGGCGAGGAGAGTATTCAATGAAAAGGGTGTCGATCGGCCTGCTGACAGCGGCCGCGTTCTTTTTGCCAACGCAAGCAATGGCGCAACAGGTAGTGCCCACCGGTCCAGGCAATGCTCAGGGACCCGCGCCGCTGCGTTATTATGGCTCCGGCGGCAGCCATGTTCAGCAGATCTATTCGTCTGGCTCCTTCACGGGGCCGCAGAGCATCTCGGCCATCAGTTTTCGCGCCTATCCCGGCGCGGCGCCAAGCGGCTTTTTCAGCAATACCGTGAATGTGTCGGACATCATCATTTCGGCTGGCACGACCCCGGCTTCGGGCAACGACACTTCCGGTCTGCCCAGCGACGTCTTCGCCAACAATCTGCTCAACCCATCGGTTGTCTACTCCGGCGCACTTTCCCTCACGACGGCCGCGACGGGCACGGGCGACCAGCCTTTCGACTACACGATCATGTTCGACACACCGTTCCTGTACGATCCGGCGGCCGGAAGCCTGCTACTCGATTTCCTGATCCCCGGGTCGGCGACGGTATCCGGCAGCGGCTTCGGGTTCCTGACGTTCGACACGGCCAACACAGTCGACGACGGCGTTTACAGTGTGGTCGACATCTTCAACGGCAACGCGACCAGCGGCACGTTGTCGACTGCGGGCGCGATCACGAGGTTCACGAGCGCAGATGCCGGTGCGGTACCGGAACCAGCGACCTGGGCCATGATGCTCATGGGCTTTGGCGCGGTCGGTGTCGGTATGCGCCGTTCCCGCCGTCGGAAGGGCCAACTTCTACAGATCGCCTAAGTCTCTGCGGCGATCGGGCCCGCGCATGGGTGGTCGGTGCGCGGGCTTTTCCCTTTCCTACAGCCCACGTTATATGTTCCAATACGGTTCATGACACCACCACACAAAGAACCAGAGTGTTCCCGCCCGTCCCTCTCCGCCCGCGCCATAATGGCTGGACGGCGGAACGGCACGCCTTCATCGGGGGCGCCGGCCGACGTCCCGGGAAACATCCTCGTCACTGTGAACATTGTGAACATTCGCCGCCCGCGCGCTGGAGGTAGCGAGGTTGACCAAGGTCACAGGTTCGAACCCGCCGCGCCTCCGCGGAAAGCGCGCGGCACCATCAACTTCGTCAACTTCCCGAGGGGCGAAATCCAACAACCGAACAGATCTTGAAATCGCGGTTCGATGTGGAGCAAGGCGCAAGCAGAACTTAACTTTCCTTGTTCATAAGGCGCTTGCTGTTCCAGGTTCACGACAACCCGCCAATCGGCTTTCCAAGAAACGACCAGACCAGAAATGAACGCGTTTGCACCCCGCACGAACCGCCGGCCGCCGCAGCTGCGAGCGCAGCGCGCGCAGGTTTCCATGGACGCTTCGATCATGACGATGAGCGCCTATCGGTTCCCGGAGCTGGCCGACATTTCGCAGACCGGTGCGAAGCTGAAGGGCGGCCCGCTCCCGCCGCGCGGGACGACGGGCCTGTTCAAGGTTGGCAATCTGGAAGTCCTGTGCCGCGTGGTTTGGACCGACGGGGAGCAATGCGGCATCCGCTTCGACGAAACCGTATCGCCGGGCGTGCTGAAGCAGATCCAGCTCGAAGGCGGCGCGGCGCTCGAAGCGCTCGGCGTGTCCGACGGGAAGACGGCTTAGCCTGACATTGCCGTTATGGGTGCTCGCCGCATAGGAGGCGGCGATGCCCGCCGCGACTTCCTATGACGCCATCATTATCGGCGCTGGCGCGGCAGGGATGTTCTGCGCCGCGCTCGCCGGCCAGCGCGGCCGCCGCATCCTGCTGCTCGACCATTCGGCGGAGCCCGGGCGCAAGATCCTCATTTCCGGCGGCGGGCGGTGCAACTTCACCAACATCGGCGCGACGGCGGACAATTACCTCTCGGCCAATCCGCATTTCGCCAAGTCCGCCCTGCGCCGGTACACGCCCGCTGACTTCATCGCCCTGGTCGAGCGCTACGGCATCGCGTGGCACGAAAAGACGCTCGGCCAGCTCTTCTGCGACGGCTCGGCGAAGCAAATCGTCGCCATGCTGCTCGACGAATGCGCCGCCGGATCGGTCACGACCGCCTTCGGCAACCCCGCAACCGTCGAGCACCGCGACGGCCGTTTCGAGGTCGGCTTCGGCAGGCAAACGGCGGAAGCGCCGGCGCTCGTGCTGGCCAGCGGCGGCCTGTCGATCCCGAAGCTCGGCGCGACCAGCTTTGCCTATGACACCGCACGCCGCTTCGGCCTCAAGATCGTCGAGCCGCGCCCCGCGCTGGTCCCGCTGACTTTGTCGGGTGACGAAGCCTTGTTCAAAACCCTCTCCGGCGTCTCCGCGGAAGTCGTTGCCCGTGCCGGCAAGGGCCGCTTCCGCGAAGCCGCCTTGTTCACGCACCGCGGCCTGTCCGGCCCCGCGATCCTGCAGGTCTCGTCCTACTGGCGGCACGGCGATCCGGTTGCCATCGACTTCCTTCCCGACCTCCCGGCCAATTGGCTCCGGCAAGCCAAGCGCGACGATCCGCGGACAAGTGTCCGCCGCCTGCTCGGCCGTTCATTGCCCGACCGACTGGCGGAGACGCTCGCCGAGCAACTCGCGCTCGGCACCGATCTCGGCAACATTCCCGACCGAGCGCTGGAAGCTGCCGAGCGCCGCCTCGCCGACTGGCGCTTCACGCCCAACGGCAGCGAGGGCTTCGCCAAGGCCGAGGTCACCATCGGCGGCATCAGCACCGACGACCTGTCCTCGCAGACGATGGAGGCGAAGCGCGCTCCCGGACTTTACGCTATCGGCGAGGCGGTGGACGTGACCGGCTGGCTCGGCGGCTATAACTTCCAATGGGCGTGGGCGAGCGCCCATGCGGCGGCCCAGGCGCTCTAGTCCCTACCCATTTGCGCCGAATGCGGGTAGGCGCTCGTCCCATGCAACAATCCAGAATTCACTCCGCGCTTGCGGAGGCCCTTGCCGCGCGCGGCTACGATACGCTGACGGAGGTTCAGTCGGCGGTCATCGACGAACAGGCCGACGGCCGCGACCTCATCGTTTCCGCCAAGACCGGTTCGGGCAAGACCGTAGCGTTCGGACTGGCGATCGCCGGCCAGCTGCTCGAAGCCGACCGTGCGCCGTGGACGCTCGCCCCGCTCGGCCTTGTGATCGCCCCAACCCGGGAACTCGCCATCCAGGTCAGCAAGGAACTGGACTGGCTTTACGCCTCGGCGGGAGCGCGCGTGGTCACCTGTGTCGGCGGCATGGACCCGATGAAGGAACGCCGCGCATTGAAGGGCGGCGCGCATATCGTCGTCGGGACGCCTGGCCGCCTTCGCGACCATCTCGAACGCGGCGCGCTCGACCTGTCGTCCTTGCGCGCAGTGGTGCTCGATGAAGCCGACGAGATGCTCGACATGGGGTTCCGCGAGGAGCTCGAAGAAATCCTCGACGCGACGCCCGATGAGCGGCGGACCTTGCTGTTCTCCGCCACCATGCCGCGCCCGATCGTCGCGATGGCCAAGCGCTATCAAAAGGACGCGCTGCGCATCGAAACCGTCGGCGAGCGCGAGGCGCACGCGGACATCTCGTACCAGGCCGTCGCCGTCTCCCCGACCGACATCGAGCACGTCGTCGTCAACCTGCTTCGCCTCCACGAGGCCGAGACGGCGATCCTGTTCTGCGCGACCCGCGAAGCGGTCCGTCGCCTGCACGCGAGCCTGACCGAGCGGGGCTTCCACGCCGTCGCTCTGTCCGGCGAGCACAGCCAAAATGAGCGCAATAACGCGCTGCAGAGCCTACGCGACAAGCGCGCTCGCGTCTGCGTCGCGACCGACGTCGCGGCTCGCGGCATCGATCTGCCGTCGGTGTCTTTGGTCATCCACGTCGAACTTCCGCGCGACGCCGAGGCGCTCCAGCACCGTTCCGGCCGGACCGGTCGGGCCGGCCGCAAGGGCATTGCGGTCCTGATCGTCCCGTTCCGCCGCCGGCGCCCGGTCGAATCAATGCTGCAGCGCGCTAAGATCAAGGCCGAATGGATCGATCCGCCGACGCCCGAGCAGATCCGCTCGAACGATCAGGCCCGCCTTCTCGAGACAATCACCGCCCCCGTCGAAGTGGACGAAGAGGATCGGCAGTTCGCGCAGCAATTGATGGAGCGCCTGTCCCCGGAAGAGATTGCGGCCGCACTCGTGCGCGCTCTGCGGACCGATCTTCCGGCTCCGGAGGACATTCTGGGGTCAGGTTCTCGCGAGGAACGCGGCGAGCCAGGTCCGCGCACTGGCTTCGAAGGGTCGACCTGGTTCGTGATCAATGCCGGGCGCCGGCACAATGCCGACCCGCGCTGGCTGCTGCCGGTGATCTGCCGCTACGGCCATGTCGGCCGTAACGACATCGGCGCGATCCGCATTGCCGCGAACGAAAGCTATTTCGAGGTGACCGAGCGCGCGACGCCGGGCTTCATCAAGGCGCTCCGCCGGGCGACGATCGCTCCGGAAGACGATGGAATGGTGATCGAAATGGCGCCGCCTCGCGACGCCGCAGCGGCAGCGCAAGCCCGCGGATCAAAGCCGCGTCCGCAGGGCAAGCCAAACTGGCAGCCGAACAAAGGCAAGCGCAAGCACGCGCACGCCTGAGGCAAACGTCGGGTTCGTTCGTTCACGCCTGGCCTTTTGCGAGATTGGATGAGGCTTGGACGATCGACAGCGTAGATTCCGCATCGAGCGGCGCGCCCTTCAACTGGCCGTCCTGATCGCGTCCATCGTCCCGCTGGCGGCCGGTGCTGCCGGCGTGCTCGACGGACCGCGCATGCTTCACGGCACCGGGCTCGGTACGCCCGACCTCGAAAGCCACTTCCGCTATTTGTCCGGCCTGCTGCTCGGCATCGGTTTCGCGTTCATCGCGACCGTACCGTCGATCGAGCGTCAGTCGCGCTTGTTCGCGACGCTTAGCGCGATCGTCGTGGTCGGCGGGCTTGCGCGGCTCTCCTCGGCCGTCTTGCACGGCACCCCGGGCACAGCCCATCAGCTGGCGCTGGTCATGGAGCTCGGCGTCGTCCCCGCTTTGCTGCTCTGGCAACGCCGGATCGCCCGGTCTCGCACCCTAACTCCTGGCAGGCTTGCGTGACGGAATACGTCGCCTAATCTAGGTTCGCCTGAGTATCGGGGGGTTTGTAAATGCGTCTAAAAATTGTCGCGGCGATCGCCGCGCTTCCGTTCGCAACGACTGCCAATGCGGCGAACGTCTATGCAGCCTGCATGTTCGACAATGAGACCGGGGCGCGAAGTGTCTCGCAGCTCTTCACGCTGAAGGGTGATGCGCTCAAGGATTATTACGGCGAATGGACCTACGAGAAGAACAAGGCCTGGGAAGAACAGTTCGCCAAAGAACCTTACGAGACCCGGGCCATCTCCGGCTATTATGATTACAGTTTCGTCGGCCAGTTCGGGAAGTACGTCGAGAAACAGGGCTGGTCTCACCCGGACTGCTGGGTGACGACTTCGAGAGATCACGCCCTCGCCTGGTTCGCGAAGTACGGCAGAGATTACGACATCGGGCGCGCACGGGACTGGCGGCCTGATGGGAAAGGCGGGGTCGTTGGCGTCAGCGACTGGTCCGGACGCTCATCCTCCGTTGTCGAAGCAGAACCGGAGCCGGAAGCTGCCGCACCGAGCCCGCGCAAGGCCGAAGAAACCGCATCGGACAGCGCGCCGCGCCGCTCGAAGATGACCAATGCCGAGGCCGACGCGAAGTTCGCGGCCGACAAGGCGGAATATGACAGAAAGCTTGCCGAGCAGCAGAAGCAGGTCGACGACTTCAAGCGGGCGCAGGACGACATCGCGCGCAAGAAGCAGGAGCAAAAGGCGGCCGCCGAGCGCGCTGCCACAGACTACCAGCGGCAGCTAGAGGCCCACGCCCAGACGGTACGCAACCAGCAGCTCGACTATCAGAAGGAGGTGGCGCGGCCGGCCGGCGTTCCGAACGCCGTCTATCGCGGCTTCTGGGCCCGCGACTGCGACGCGGCGCGCAAGAGCGCGACGCTCGGCGCCGGAACGTCATCGACGACGCGCTTCAAGGAGGTGACATCCGTCTCCAACGACAGCGGCTGCACCGTTCAGGGCTGGTGGTGGAACGTTGCCGGAGGCGGCACCGCGACCAGGCAATAGTCGCGGCAGCCCCTCGGCCCCGCTAGAAGCGAGCCCCCGGCCGATAGTAGCGCGCCGCCTGGTCGGCGCGAGCAACCTGGTTGCGCGTACACTTGGCGTCGGCCCGAATGCGGTAACCGCGCACATTGTAATAGACATCGCACTTGTTCGTGAACCGCACGTGCAGTCCGCCGTCGTAGGACGGCAATAGCTGGATGTCGTTCCAGCCGCCGCCCGGATTGTAGCCGCCGCCGCCCGGATAATAGCCGCTCTGCCGGCGCCAATTGGCCATCGCGCGGTCGGCGGTCGGAAGCTGAATGCTGTTGCAGCGACCCTTGTAGTTCATCCGCTGGCCGAGCCAATTGTAATAAACTCGGCAGCCGTCGACGAACTGCACGCGGTCGTAGCGGATGTCCGAGATTCGATACTGCCCACCGCCGCCCGGATAGCCCGGCGTGTCCCGGATAACCCGGCTGCCCGGGATAGCCCGGATAGCCCATGGTTGTAGCGGTAAGGAGCGATCAGGCGCTCCGCTTCGGCCCGGTGATAGGAAGTGCAGCTGCGGTCGACGCTCTCGATCGTCAAATTGCGATTGTAGTGGACCGTACACGGCCCCGGGAATTCGACATTGAACTCGCCATTACTCTGGCGCACGACGCGCTGTGCGGACGCCTGGGTCGAGAATGCGCCAGCGGTAATGGCGATGGTCGTGAGCAACGCGAAATGTCGCATCTTGTGAACCTCCAGCTCGAAGAAATCAGGTACTGGAACTCGCGAGGTGCGGAGCCTTACACGCTACTGCTGTTCAGGCGCAATCGTGTCATGACGTAGTCACAAGAAAAACCGCCAGAATCCGCAGTTTTCTTTGCTCAAATCCCAAAGGAATGCTATTGCGAATAGCCATCGCGTTTGTAACGAGTAGCGTTCACTCTTCAGTCGCGTTCCAAATCAAAAAATAATTGCGTCCAGTCCATCGCGTTCACCAACGGAGGAGGGAAATTTGCGCAAGTATCTATTGGCTGCGGTCGCCGCGGCCGCCATCGCAACACCAGCAGTCGCCAGAGATGGCAGCGGCTATTTCGGCGTGGAGGGCGGCGCTCTCTTCCCGAAAGATAGCGACGTCAATTTCGCCGGCACCTACGCCTATTCGGAAGGCGGGTCGTACGACTTCGTCGCCAATTACAAGACCAACTACAAGACCGGCGTCGATGTCGATGTGGTCGGCGGCTACGATTTCGGAATGGTCCGGCTCGAAGGCGAACTCGGCTGGAAGTCGGCGAAGCACAAAAGCTATGACAATGCGACGTTGATCTCGACCAGCAGCGAAGGCGATACGTACACCTACGGGCCGTACGACGTCGATGCCGACGGCAAGACCACGGTACTGTCCGCGATGGTCAACGCCTTGCTCGACTTCGGGGACGAGAACGGAGTCAGCTTCTACGCGGGCGGCGGCGTTGGTTGGGCGCAGACGAAGTATCGCCTCTCCGCGCGATTCAGCGAACACCGTTCGTCGATGATCTTTCCGGATCAGCCAAAGGACAGCGGCTTCGCCTGGCAGGCGATCGCGGGCATTCGCTATGCGATATCGCCCAACATCGATGCCGGCCTGAAGTACCGCTACTTCAGGGGCCCGAAAGTGTCGGAGAGCGAGGTCAACTCGTTCGGCGCCTTCGACGCCCGAACGCGGTTCCAGTCGCACAGCTTGCTGGCGAGCCTGATCTTCAACTTCGGGGCGGCCGAACCACCGCCTCCTCCGCCACCGCCGCCTCCTCCGCCGCCGCCTCCGCCGCCACCGGCGACGCAGACGTGTCCGGACGGGTCGGTGATCCTGGCGACGGACGCCTGTCCGGTCCCGCCGCCTCCGCCTCCGCCGCCGCCGCCGGCGCCGGAACGCGGCTGATCAAGGCTGCATGAATTGCGGGCGGGGTGGGCAACCACCTCGCCCCTTTTCTTTGGCTAAGAGGCCCAGCCATCCAATGCCGGGCCGAGCGCTTCCTTGAGCTCGCCGAGCCACGGCTCGTAGTGCTGCCAGTAATCGACGCCGTCGCGGTTGATCGGGCGCCGCACCTGCTCCGCACTGGGCGTGCGAACCGCCCTTTTGTTGGTGTGGAATTCGAGGCAGGCCGGGTCGAACGGCACGCCGATGTATTCGAGCAGGCGCCGCACCTCGCCTTCCGGATCCTCGATCAGTTTTTCGTTGAGAATGCGATGAACGGCGCCCGGCTGAATGATGTCGAGATGCTGCATGAACCGCCAATAGTCGTGATAGAATTCACCGATGGCGCGCAGACTGTAGGAAAAGGTCACGCCGGTCGCGTAATTCTGCTTAAAGTTCGAAAAGCCGCAGGCCATCGGATAGCGCCGTGCGTCGATCATCCTGGCGTTCGGCAAGGCCAGCTTGATCAGCGTCGCGTTGATCCAATTGCCCGGCATCTTGTCGACGAATAGAGGCTTGTCCGAGTGACGGAACGGGCGCGTCCGCTCGATATATTCCTCGCCGATCGCTTTGATCTCCGAAGGTTCCAGTGCCTCGATCGCCGCTCCGATCGACCGGCCCGTCGTTCGGCGTAATCGCGCGGCGATCGTGTTCATTACCGTCAGCTCGGCGGTGCCCTCGATCTGCGGGTGGCTGGCAAGGATTTGCTCGACGAGGGTCGACCCCGACCTGTGCAGTCCGAACACGAAGATCGGGTCCGCATCGCGACAACCGGCGCCAGCGAAGCGCTCGAAGATGTCGGGCCGGCAATGCGCAATCGCATCGTCGACCGGGGCGGTGATCGGAATGGTCGCGGGATCGAGCTGGCGGGTCCTCAGCGCGTTGCCTGCGGCATAATGGCGGAATGAGGCTTCGAAGTCCTGCTTGTCCTCGTAAGCCTTCCCGAGCGCGAAATGGATGTGCAGCGCCTCATCGTGCGTGACGTTCTGTCGCAGCGCCTGCTGCATTTGCGCGACTTCCGGAGCGGCGAAGCGGTAGGACTTGAAATTCGCGAGCGTCCAATAGGCCTGGCCCAACGTCGGCTGCAGCTTGGTCGCCCGCTTCAGCGCCTTCACGGCCTCGTCGGTCCGCCCGACCGTCTTCAGGGCATTACCGAGGTTGAGCCACGTCCCCGGCCGGCCCGGCTGCTCGCGCACCATCGCCTTGTACTTGGCAATCTGCGCGTCGTGCATGCCGAGCAGGCCGAGGGTCTTGGCCTCCATCCCGCTCACTTCGAAGCGGCTCCGGAAGTCGTCCGGAAGCTCCTCAAACTCGCGCAGCGCGAGCGCCGCCCCGGCATGCTTCTGGAGATGCTCGATCAGGGCGAGCCGACGCTCCGGCCTGGGGTCCGCAGCCACCGCCCGGCGAAGGTGGACCGTCGCATCCTCGATCTGCCCGTCCTCTGCCGAAATCTGCGCAAGAACCGTTAGCACGTCGGCGTCCGAGGGGGCCTCGGCCAGCCGGTCCTGGAGCAGCATTCGCGCCTTCAGGCGATTGCCGGACCGAAGCGCCGCCGCCGCAAAGTCGAGCGCGACCTTCGTCCTGGCCGACCCGGCGTCCTTGGCGAGCGGGTTCGAAATCATCGGCGCGAGTGGAAACCCGCCGCCGCTTGCTGTCAACGGCTGTTGGCCATCGCCGAGCGGGCGCAGGCGACAAAGGCCAACGCGAAGCCGAGATGAACGACCAGGAAGTATTTGGCGACGTCGCGAGCTTCGCCCGTAGCGACGCCGAAAATATCATTGGCCGCGACCGCGCCGAAGCCGACGACATTGGCGAGCAGCACGGTCTTCAGGGTCGACGGCTGCGCGTTGCGCGATAGCCAGTTGAGCACGGCAATGCCGAGGAACGGGCCGCCGAGCAGCCGCATCAGCGCCACCAGCTGCGGGCTCGCATCCTGCGGCACTGCCCCGACCCCGAACTGCAATGGAAAGAGCAGCAAGCCAATGCCGACCAGCGCGAGATAGATCGCCGACAAAGTGAGGGTCAGCCTGAGCATGAGATGGCCTCCGCAGCACGATAATATCTGCGCCAACGGATACCATTGGCCGTGCCTGCGGCAATCTCCTGCGACGGCCTTTCAGCCGAACGCACTGACTGTGACTCAAATCCCACGCCGCAGATGCGACGAATTGATTGGGATCGGACGAAATCAATACCTGTCGTTTACGATTTCCGATGCACCGAATGAAGGATGGTAGTTCAGGCAAGTTTGGCCGCGTCTCCGGCCGGTAGCAGGCGTCTTTCGCCACGGCGCACGCTGCGCCTCCAGTCAATCATTGCGGACGGCGGCGAAGACGTCGTGATCCACGACATGTCCCATACGGGCCTGCTGCTGGAGACCGCTGCATTCCTCGCCGAAAGACAGTCGCTGGACGTCGAACTGCCAGAGCTCGGCCTGGTTCGCGCGACCGTAGTGTGGCGCAGCGGCCGTTACGTCGGCTGCAGATTCGACCGGCCGGTATCGAAGGCCGCTATTAGCGCGGCGCTGCTTCGCAGTCCGGCTGCCGATGCCCTTCCCTTGCAACCGCTGGATGAGGCTCGAGCGTGGGAACAGCTTGCGGACCTCTGTGCCGTACCGGAACCCGATGAAGTTCTCCCGTTCGGGACCAAAGCTCAGGTCATCCTCGGAGCATCGGTACTGCTGTGGGCGCTCATCCTATGGGCGGTTGGCATCATCTGACGGCAAGAAAAGAGCGCCGGCGGTCAGGCCGGCGCTCCATTTCTTTTGATCAGCCGTGATCAGCGGCGGTTGATATCGATGTCGCGAATATATCCGCGATAATCGACACTGCACTTGAACGATAGGTCAGGCGCGTAGGCGTAACCGTAGGCACCGTATGCGCCGTAGCCGTTATATCCGTAGCCACGGTTCAAGCCGCTGCTGGCAAGGCCGCGGATAGTCACCGAATTACGGTTCGGGTTGACCCGCGTCACCTGAAGCACGCGCCCGCCGCTCGTCCGGGCGCCGAGCACCGCGCCAAGAATTCCGGTCAATCCGGTGCGCTGGCTAAGGCGGCTCTGAACAGCGGACGAACAGCGCTGGGCAGCCACGTTCGTGATATTCGCGTTATAGCCGTAGCCGTAAGCGTTGCCGTAGGGCTGCGCGTACCGCGGCGCGTAGTTGTTGTAATATTGGGCAGCGGCCGGAGCAGCGGTTCCAAGAGCGGCAACGGCGGCGGCGCCACCAAGGATTTTCGTGAAGATAGTCATGGCTCGTCTCCTTTCAGAATTACAGGAGCCTTCGACCAACTAAACGAACGGCAATGGGGAGATGGGGACGACGCTTGTCGCGGCAAAATGTCGACTCATCGCCATAGCGTGAACCCCTTGTGAATGGCGGT
Organism: uncultured Alphaproteobacteria bacterium; assembly: GCA_963750315.1. GTDB lineage: Bacteria > Pseudomonadota > Alphaproteobacteria > Sphingomonadales > Sphingomonadaceae > Sphingomicrobium. The sequence goes on along the minus strand of CAVVQF010000007.1, from coordinate 32,125 downwards.
TTTCCGAGGTTCCAGGCACCCATTCATTGACCGTCCATGCCGGGCACCCTAGCTCCTCGGCAATGATTGCCTGGTATCGCCGTCGGTGGCTCGACCTAGTCGCCTCGATCTACATTTATAACGAGCATCGCGGCTACACGGCGCTCGACCGCGTCTTGCGGGCAGTTCAGAAGTCGCGCGCCCGACGATAAGGCCTTCGTCGCCGAGATCGAGCAGCACCGCGCCGACGAGTACAAGCACTATTTGATGTTCAGGCGCTGGTGGGAAAAGCGCGGCGCGATGCCCTACGCGATCGACCGCACCTGCGGGCACATCGACCGCTTCGTCGAAATCATGTTCCGGTCGCGGATCGACGACCTCGATGAGGAAGCGCTGATCGGGGACGACCGCAACTTCGAGAAGATGTGCCGGGTGATCGCGCTGACCGAGCGGCGCGGTTACCGCCAGCTCGAAATCTCTCCTGCGCCATCCGACCGTCCTTGCCGACCGGTCGCTGACCAAGATCTTCGCCATCATCAAAGTCGATGAGCCGCGACACTGGTCGCCCTACGAGGCCTGGCTGAAGCGGCGGCAGATGCGTGAGCCAGTCTGGTGGGAGCGTGCGATCGATACGCTCATCCATTCCGAGCTGCTGGTCTTGAAGCTGCCGATCCTGTTCCTGACGCCGCGCCTTGGCCGCCGGACCGACTGGGCCGACGAGCACGATCTTGCTGCTCCTCCCTTGATGGCGGCGGCTTAGGCTTGAACGGTGGCGCGACCCTCGTCGACCGATTGGTCAGCCGGCGAGGAGCAATCCTTCTCGCGCGCAATACGGTGGTCAGTACTGGCGTCTTCCTGCTGGGCCTCGTCCTGCTCTGGCTGATGGTCGAGGAATTCGACATGCCCAAAGTCCCCGCCGCCGGTCTGTCATTCATGGCAAGCAACACGCTGCATTACGTATTCGGGCGGACCTGGATCTTCGAGGGTACCGAGCGGACGGTGGCCGCAGGCTATGGCCTGTTCCTGATAAACGCAGTGGTCGGGCTCGGCATCACCGTCGGCCTGTTCGCGGGCCTGGTGGCGATGGGCATGTATTATTTGCTGGCACGGATCGTCGCGTCGGTGTTCGCCGGCCTCGCGCTGTTCGTCCTCAACGCGGTCTTCAACTTCCGCAGTCTTTGAGGGTCACTTCTGGCGCGGCTGGTCGAGGTCGTCACCGGGACTGATAAGCTTGCCCGCTTTCCTCGCCTGCACCGCTTCGAACAGGGTCCTGGCGGCATTGCGGACTTCGTCCTGGATCGCCGTGTCCTTGTCGAGCGCCTCATGGCTCGTGGCGTAGGGCTCCCAATAGCCGATGTACCGGTCGAGCTCGGCCGGAACGCCGGCGGGTACCAGGTGCATGAAGCGTAGCCAGTCGGACAGGCTCCGGCGCACATTCTCGGCGCCTTCGACGTCGCCATGAACCACGACCGAGAACAGCCGCCCTTCGAGGTGCCGGGGATAGGGCCAACCGTCGAGCTCGAGCTGCTTCGCTTTCTTTGCATCCTTGCCGTGCGTCGTCGTCGGATCGGGATTGCCGCCGTCGGCGCAAACAAGCCGGTCGATCATCAACTTCATCGGCGAGCTGGTGTGGTACCAATTTACAGGCGTGATCAGCATGATCCCGTGCGCTCGCACCCACAGCGGATAGATGGAGTTCATCAGATCCTGGGTCTGGCCGAGCGAATAGTTCGGATAGCAGCTGCATGGCCAGTGACATAGCGCCGCGGCAGTTGAAAAGCATGCCTTGCACGGATGGATCTTGGTCCCGTACTCGCTCGCCAGCCGCGACAGGTTGAGGATGCGGACCATCATCCCTTCGCGCTCGCAGATCTCGCGCGCGATCTGCGTTAGCCGCCAGCTCTTCGACATCTCACCGGGGCACGTATGCTCCGACCGCGAGGAGCCGTTGACGATCAGGATGCAGGGCGGCTGCGACGGGTCCTCATATTCCTTCCGGGCAGCGTCGATCGCATGTTTCGTCGCGCGCCAGTCGTCGGCGAGGTCGTAGTCGGGGTCGGCGAATTCCGGTCCGGCCTTGTGAGTGCGCGGCGACTTGCGGCCGTTGCTGTAGCCATCCCATGCAGCGCCCGCGACCTTGTCCAATTCGCTCTTCAGCGGGGCGAAGGCGGGATCAATGAACTGGGACAGGAAGCGCTCTCGAAACTCGCCCTCTTCGAGTTGGACGTTGGGCATTCCCTTGCGTGGATCGGGTGCTTGCTCAGCCATGCTTGCCCAACGGCAGACGCGGTGGCGCGTTCCGGCGAAGAACGCATTGCTAACATGAGTAAAGACGCTAGCGTTCGTCGCCGGCAGCCGATGGGGGCGTCATGGTTCCTGCCTTGTTCGTTATCGATGATTTCCTGCGCAATGCGGAAGAAGTGCGGCGGCAGGCGCTCGGCCTGACCTATGCCGTCGGCGGCCGCTATCCGGGACTGAACTCCGTCCAGAAGCTTCGCATCGAAGAACTCGACGAGGTCATCTCAACGCTCGTCCACGAGCAGGTGCGGGCGCCCTGGACCGAAGATTTCTCGCACGGCCATTGCCGCGTCGCGCTGGCGTCGGATGCGCAGGAAGCGCGCATCCACATCGACCAGAGCCACTGGTCGGGCATCCTTTACCTAAGCCGTCCCGAGGATTGCCAGGGCGGCACCGAATTCTTCAGGCACAAAAGAACCGGCACCGATCGGGTCCCGATGGACGAAAGGGGCCTGAGCGAGATCGGCTATTCGACCTACAAGGAATTGCAGCAGGACATTCTCGACAAGGACGCGCTTGACCGGTCGAAGTGGGAGCAGACGATGACCGTGCCGATGCGCTTCAACCGGCTAATCTTGCTTCAGCCGCATTATTGGCACACCGCCGGACCGGGCTTTGGCGATAGCCTGGAGAACGGGCGGCTGATCTACGTAATGTTCTTCCTCCGGGGACAGCCGCAGCAGTAGAAGGAATTGCACCGCGCATGGATCACAGCACGCCCAACCTGCCGTCGCGGAGCTTCGAAACCACGTCTCAATTCTATGCCAAGCTCGGGTTCATGGAGACCTGGCGGGATGCCGGCTGGATGATCCTCAAGCGCGACGGGCTGGCGCTGGAATTCTTTCCCTATCCGGACCTCGATCCGCTCGAGAGTTCGTTCGGCTGCTGCCTTCGGCTCGACGATCTCGCCTCATTCTACGAGGTCTGCCAGAATGCCGGAATTCCGGAGGACCGGAGCAGCCAGCCGCGGCTCCAGGCACCGCACCGGGAACATAGCGGCCTGACCATCGGCTATATGGTGGACCCGGACGGGACATTGGTCCGATTGGTCCAGAACCCGGACTGATCAGGCCCGGCGGTCACCGTCGCGGCGATCACCCTGCCGGCGATCCGACGTCCGGCCGCCCTGTCGCCGAATCTCACCGGATCTTCTGTCCTCCTGCCGACGATCATCGCCTTCCCGGCGTTCGCCGCCCTCGCCATCCTGATCTGTCATTGGCTAGAACTCCAGTTAGCCGAAGACCACTTCTCCCAATCGATCTGCGCAAGGAACACGCCGCCCGCCTCGTTGCCGAGCGCCCAACGGATCTGCGCCGGGAACTGCTCGCGCTCGACGCGGATCATGACGTGCTCGGCGATACGCGGTGTCTCGGTCACCTCCAGTCGGAAGCCGCCGCTCGACACGTCGAGGATCACGATGGCGAATTCGTCGCCATCCGAATTGATCAGAGTCGCGTTTCGCCGAAGGCCAACCCTCGGAGCACGTTTGATAATGTCGGGCGTTCGCGCCATCGGCCTGTCCCCCACCATCGCTTTCTAACATAGATGAGGTTTTTCACATACTTGTAAATCCCACTTTACCTATGGGTTTAGCAGCGATGCGGCTAGAACTCCGGCATGAATACTGAACAGCTCGCCGTTCGCGACAATCCCGCCCACCATCGCTTTGAAGTCGCGCTCGACGACGGAAAGGTCGCCGTCGCGGAATATATGCTGCGGGAGAACAAGATCCTGTTCACCCATACGGAAGTGCCGGAAGGCCATGAGGGCCAGGGCATCGGGACGGCGCTTATTCGCTTCGCGCTCGATGCCGCGCGGGAGCGCGGGCTGACTGTGGTCCCGATCTGCCCGTTCTTCGCGAACTATATGAAGAAGCACGCGGAGGTTCAGGACTTGCTCGACGCGGACGGACGCGAACGCCTCGGCCTCGAATGAGCGGCCGAATGGAACCGGCGCCGTAACAACGCGGTTGACCGAAGCGCGACGGAGAACCGGTTTGTCCGATACGGCACGAAAGACCATTATCAGGGCCGCAGGCGTTTTGATCGTCCTGCTTGCCCTTGGTGCCGCTTTGCTACCACTGGAGCGCGGGCTCGAAGGGCGTCTCGTCGTCGGCTTCCTGCTATTGGCCGCCGGTTTCATCGAGCTGCTGGCAGCGATGGCGCGGCGGATTCACAAACCAAGCGCGGCGATCGCCGGTGCGGCCACCGTCGTGGTCGGGCTGCGACTGGTGCTCGACCCCGGCGCAGGCTTCTTCCCCGTGCTCAACATGGTGATCCTGTGGCTGGTGATCCGGACCGCGGCGCTCGCGTTCGCGGGAGCGCGCTGCAAGCCGCCGCTTCGAACCTGGTTCCTGATGTCCGCGGTCACCGATTTCCTGCTGGCGATCCTGCTGCTTGCTGGACTGCCGATCGCCCTGGTCGTCGCGGGCTTGTTCGGGCCGACCAGCGAGATCGTCGAAACCTTCGCCTGGGTACTGGCGGTCAGCTTCGTGGCCACCGGTTTGCACCTCATCCTGGTCGCGCCAGCCGAGGCCTGCGAGCAGGAATAAGCCGCCACCGGCGGCCTCGAGCACCTTCAACGACAGTCGTTTGCGGATCAGTCCGTGAACAATGAAGGAACTCGAATCGGCCCGAATGCATTGAATCGGCCAAAGTCAATATCGAAAAGAGTAATTCAGATGAGGAAGCTAGCGCTCGCGCTTGCGGCTACGGCCGTCTGCGGTCTCAGTATTTCCAGCACAACCCCGGCCCGTGCGGCCGTCGAGACGGTCGAGGCTCAGATGACGGCGGCCAGCGCCGCATCCATCGCCCGCCAGGACATGATTGACGCCTTTGGCGAGGATTATGTGGAGCCAGGGAAATTCCTTTGGCGCGACGTTCCGAAGAGCGCCGGCGAGGAACGGGTAGTGATCAGCCTCTCCGACCAGATGGCCTATCTGTATCGCGGTGAGACGATGGTCGCAGCGGCCGCGGTTTCGACCGCCAAGGCCGGAAAGATCACGCCGACAGGTATTTTCACGGTGCTCGAAAAGCGTCCGATGTACCACTCGAAGAAGTACGACAATGCGCCGATGCCTTTCATGCAGCGCATCGACGAGTACGGCATCGCGATGCATGCCGGATACAATCCGGGAGAGCCCGCATCGCACGGCTGCATCCGGATGCCGGCGAAATTCGCTTCCAAGCTCTACCAGGTCACGGGTGTCGGCACGCCCGTCCTGATCGGCGCCTGACGATCTTCCGGCGGGGTTGGCCCCGGTGATCCCGCCGGGGCCAACCGAACGATCGCTCCATCGGCGCAACGACGGAAACAACAGTAGGCGTTAAGCCGTTACTGCTGATTATGACTGACAAAATATATGACGAACCCGGCGACGTGGATGCCGAGGATGGCGTGGTCCTCCAGAAGGGTCCTGACGCTGTCGATATCCAGATGACCCCTGAAGCAGCCGAGGAGACATCAGAGCGCCTGAACATGGGCGCAATGAAAGCTCGCGGCCAAATCTTCTTCGAGGATCGGAAGAAATAAAAAGGGCCGCCGGAGGCAGCCCTGACAAGCATTTCGCCTGAAATGGATTCGGAAGGTGACGAGACAAAAGCCGTCCGGGTGGAGGGTGGGGTGTCAGGCCCTCGCCCCATCACCTTCCGATGCCTGCGCGTCGGTCCTTGCGGGCCGCCACGCACGGTCTGCGCGGAACGCTTCCGAAGTCAGCGCGCGTGGATGGGCTCGATCCTAAGAAACTCCCCCACCAACGACAGGCCGACTCTTCAACGCCCCGAGTTCGCGCGTACCGAAACCGGAGATTAGCACGAATTTCTCGGGAGTCTTGACTCTTCTGTGCATAAGTCGGTGGATCGGCGGCATTTTCCCTTATCCGCCTTCCTAGCTTAGCTTGGCGCCGTCCTTCAGCCGCACCGGAATTCGCAGATACGAAACGCCGTTCTCCTCCGCCGGCGGCAGGCGCCCGGCGCGAATGTTCACCTGGATAGACGGCAACAGGAGCTTGGGCGTGGAAAGGGTCGCATCACGCGCTTCGCGCATCGACACGAACTCGTCCTCGGTCACGCAGGCCGCCAGATGCACATTGCTCTTCTGCTCCGCGACCGTGGTCTCCCAACGATATTCCTCGCGGCCCGGCGCCTTGTAATCGTGGCACATGAAGAGGCGCGTTTCCGGCGGCATTGAGAGCAGCTTCCGGATCGACCGGTACAGCTGGCGCGCATCGCCTCCCGGGAAGTCGGTCCGGGCAGTGCCGTAGTCCGGCATGAACATGGTATCGCCGACGAACAGGGCATCCGCGATCCGATAGCTGACGTCCGCTGCGGTATGACCCGGCGTCTCGATCACCTCGATTTCAAGCGCGCCGAGCGGAAGGCGGTCGCCATCGCTCACGAGCAGGTCGAAGTCGCTGCCGTCCACCTTCAGGTCGTCGGCGCTGAACATCGGCCGGAACACTTTCTGGACGTCCCGGATATGCGATCCGATGCCGATCGGCGCTCCGGTCTTGGCCTTGAACAAAGGCGCCGCCGACAAGTGATCGGCGTGCGCATGGGTTTCCAGCACATAGCGCAGCGTCAGATCGCTTTCACCGACCGCCGCAAGCACCCGCTCGGCTGAGCGCGTGTCGACAGTCCCGTCGGCGGGATCGTAATCGAGCACCGGATCGATCACGACGGCGTCGCGGCTCGCCGGATCCCACACGAGATAGGTGATCGTGTTGGTCTGCTCGTCGAAAAACCCGCGGATTTCCGGCGTGGCGGTCATGCCGGACTAAAGAACCGCCAGCGCCGGGGAATCAAGCGCTCAAATGGACCAGCGTCAGATCTCGACTTCGTCCAGCGTGACTGTTTCGGGTGTTGGCAGGCCGTTTGCCTCAATCTCATCGAGAAGTGCGGCCTTGCGCGCCGCGATCTGCTCACCGAGCGCGTCGAGGTCGACGTCGGCGTCACGCGCCTGGGCGAATAGCCCCTCGCCGCGCTTTTCCTCTTCCTCGACGTGATGCTCGATTTCTTCGCTGAGCACCTTCACCTTGGAATCGTAATATTCGTCCGACGGACCGCCGGCCTCGATCTCGGCGATGAGGAGCTTTGCGGCATCATGCTCGACGAAGCTTTCCTTGAGCAGGTCTTCCTCCACCTTCCCTTCGAGGGCGGGATAGAAAATCTCCTCCTCGAGGATCGTGTGGATCGTCAGCTCCTTGCAGATTTCGAGCGCAATCTTTTCCTTGCGCCCGTCACCGCTGGCCTTTTCGAACTGTTCGAAGAGATCCTCGACCTTGCGATGGTCTTCCTTGAGAAGCGCGATGGCATCCTGCGACTTGGTACCGGCCATGATTTCCTCCTTAGATTTGGGAGTGAAACCAACCGTCGGCGCCGGATGTTCCTAAGTCGGTGAGCGTACAGATCCCCTCGGACAAAGGCCCCGACTGGAAGGGCCTTGGCTACCTCGTCTCGATCGTCAGCGTGTTCTTCCTGGGATCGGTCGCCTGGCCGAAGCCAGAGGACCCTTCCTGGCATCTGCCGGCGCTAATCGCGGGCATGTCGGCATCGGTCCTCGGCATGGGCTTCCGCTACCTCGCCCACCGCAAGCAGCAGGCCGAAATCCGGAAAGCTGAAGCCGAAGCGAAGAACTAGCTGCGGAAGCGCTTCTTCACGCGGCCGCCATTGCCGTCGCCGCTGGAGATGTCCTCCTCGCTTTCAGCGCGGGCAATCGAGCGAGTGTCGGCCCCGCCTTTCTTGTCCAGCTCCAGCCAGTCGCGGAATTGCAGGTGGTAGAGCATGTCCATCACCTCGAACTCCAGACCGCCCGGCTGACTGGTATTGCTGTTCCACAAGGCGACCACCCCGCTTTTCTTCTGCGGATCGAACAGGATCAGCGAGCGATAGCCCGCAACGCCGCCGCGGTGGCCGACGATATGATGCCCGGCATAGTCGTAGCTGCGCCAGCCGTAGCCGTAATCCGCCTCACCCAGTCGCTCGAGGAACTTGCGCATCCGCGCGCGCTCGCCCGGCGTCTTCACCAGCGGCGCGTGGACGGTGTCGAGCACGCCTTTCGACAATACGTCCGGCATCTCGCCCATTTGCGCGAGCATCCACAGCGACATGTCCTTGATGTTGCTGTTGACGCCGCCGGCGGCCGGGACCCGGTAGTATGAATCCGTCAGCTTGATCGGCCGGCGCGCGGCATCGTGCGGCTTGGCCCAGCTCTTGGAATCCATCAGCCCGTTCATCGACACGCTCGCGTGTGTCATGCCGATCGGGTTGAAGAGATATTGCTTGATCGCCTTTTCGTACGGCTCCTTGGTCACGCCCTCGACCAGTTCCGATGCCCCGTCATAGGCGATGTTCTGGTAGCTCCAGCAGGTGCCCGGCGCGCAGATCAGGTTGAGCTGGGCGAGCGAGGAGCGAAGCATCTTCGTGTCCTGGCCCTCTTCCAGCTTGTTGTCGTAGGCGTTGCGATAAAGGCCGAGACGGTGGCTCAGCATGTCGCCGACGGTAGCCCGATATTCGGCGCCAGCGGGAAGCTTCAGCGACGGGACATAGCTGGCGACAGGGCCATTGAGGTTGACCTTGCCCTCCTCCGCCAGCTTCGCGACCATCGATCCGGCGACGCCCTTCGACACCGACGCCCAGCGGAACACCGTGTCCGGCGTGACCGGCTCACCCGACCCTGCGGCGGTTTCGCCATAGCCCTTCAGGAACGTGATGCGACCGTTCTCGACAATGCCGACCGCCATGCCGACCATCGAGCGCTGCTCGGACAGGAGTTGAAGCCGGCGGTCGATCGAGGCGTAGTCGACATCCTGGCGCGCCGACGTCGACAGGGACGCCAGCCGCACGTGCGAGGCCGGAATGGTCGGCTTTGACTGCTGCTGCTTTGGCTCGGGTCCGCGCATGGCAAGCGCAGACGCTGCGAGCAGCGCGAACGCGCCTAGGCCAAGAATATGACGCTTTTCCAACTAAACTCCCCTCACCCAACGCAAATGTGACGGTCAGGCTCAATCTTCGCAACGCCCTGGAGAGTCTCTGCGGTGAAACGGGCAGGCGTCGCGACGAACGGCCGACTGGTCATGGCCGGTCGCCTCGCCTAAAGCTCCTGCCATGCAGTTTTTGAAGGCACTATTCTGGGTCGCCATCGGCGGGGGCCTGGTGCTGCTCAGCGCAGGCAATTGGCACGATGTCACGTTGAACCTCTGGGGCGACACTCAGGTCGACATCAAGCTGCCGGTACTGATCGTTTTCATGTTCCTGCTGGGCTGGCTGCCGACCTGGCTGATCTACCGCGCCCGGCTGTGGCGTCAGAAGCAACGGCTGGAGACGTTCGAGCGCCAGCAGGCCGTCGTTCGCGAACCGGTTGCCGCGGTGGAGGACGTGACCGCGGCATGAGCCCGATCTTCGTCGCAATCGACACTCCGGACCTGGAGCGCGCCCGCTCGATCGCGGAACAAGTACGGCACGAGGCGGGCGGCCTGAAGCTCGGTCTCGAATTCTTCTCCGCCAACGGGCCGGCAGGTGTCTCAGCGATCCGCGAATTCGGCGTTCCGATCTTCCTCGACCTGAAGCTTCACGACATTCCGAACACGGTCGCCAAGGCGGTCGCCGCGCTTCGTCCGCTGGAACCGGCCGTGCTTACAATTCATGGCGCCGGTGGCCGCGCGATGCTCGAGGCCGCGAAAGAGGCGGCTTCACCAATGACGAAAGTCGTCGCGGTGACCGTTCTGACCAGCCTCGACGGCGAAGATCTCCACTCGATCGGCGTCCCATCGCAGCCGAGCGAGCAGGTCCAACGGCTGGCGGCACTGGCGAAGTCGGCGGGCCTCGACGGCATCGTCTGCTCGGGCTCCGAAGTCGCTGCAGCGAAGGCGGCGTGGCCGGAAGGCTTCCTGGTGATCCCCGGCGTCCGGCCTGCCGGCGGCGACGCATCCGACCAGAAGCGCGTCGTGACGGCCCGTCAGGCGTTGGACGATGGCGCGTCGATCCTGGTCATCGGCCGTCCGATCACCGGCGCGGACGATCCGGCGGCGGCTCTTCGCGACATCGCGGCAAGTCTGAATCTTCCACTAACCGCTCATCCTGAGTAGGGACTGAGCGAAGTCGAAGGCCCGTATCGAAGGGCCGTGCTTCGATACGCCATTTCGACTTCGCTCAATGGCTACTCAGCATGAGCGGAGAATGAGTTAAGTGAGGCAGCAATGAGCTGGTTGAGCAGGGTCCGTAGCGGCATCCCCTTCCTGCCGAAGAGGCAGTCGACGGAGAACCTCTGGCACAAATGCAAGAAGTGCGGGACGATGGTTTTCGTCAAGGAGTGGGAAGACAATCTCAACGTCTGCCCGCGCTGCGACTATCATGATCGCATCGGCCGGGATGTTCGCTTCGACCAGCTGTTCGACGACGGGGAATATGAGGTCCTGCCTTCACCCGACGTTCGCGAGGACCCGCTGCGTTTTCGCGACAGCAAGCGCTACACCGACCGCATCAAGACGGCGCGCTCATCGACTGAGATGAAAGACGCGCTGACCAACGCGCTTGGCAAGATCGGCGGAAAGTCGGCCGTTGTCGGTGTCCAGGACTTCGCGTTCATGGGCGGGTCGATGGGCATCGCGGTCGGCGCGGCTTTCGTCGCCGGCGTCCGCAAGGCGATCGACGCCGGCGCGCCGTATGTAATCTTCACTGCCGCGGGCGGCGCCCGGATGCAGGAAGGCATTCTTTCGCTGATGCAGATGCCCAAGACGACCGTGGCGCTGGCCGAGCTCAAGGATGCCGGCCTGCCCTACATCGTCGTGCTGACCGACCCGACGACCGGCGGCGTCACCGCCTCCTATGCGATGCTCGGCGACGTCCAGCTTGCGGAGCCCGGCGCGCTAATCGGTTTCGCCGGCCAGCGTGTGATTGAGCAAACCATTCGCGAGAAGCTTCCGGAGGGATTCCAGCGCGCCGAATATCTGCTCGACCACGGCATGGTCGACATGGTGGTCCACCGGGGCGAGCTGAAGGCGACGCTCGCCAAGCTGATCGGCTATCTCACGCCGGAGAGGAAGAAGAAGGCGGCCTGATGCCGGACTTCGCGCGGTCGGACGATCCGGCCGTTCAGGCCCAGCTTGACCGGCTGACCTTGCTGGCGCCAGGCGGCGATCGCCTCGGGCTCGACCGCATCACAAGATTGCTCGACCGATTGGGCCGTCCGCAGGACGCGCTGCCACCGACGTTTCATGTCGCTGGCACCAACGGCAAAGGCTCGACCTGCGCCTTCCTTCGTTCCGCGCTCGAAGCGAGCGGGCGTACCGTCCATGCTTTCACCAGCCCCCACCTTGTTCGGTTCAACGAGCGCATTCGGATCGCTGGGCGACTGATCGACGACCACCTGCTCGCCAGCCTCCTCGCCGAAGTCCTCGACGCTGGCGGCGATATTGAAGCGAGCTTCTTCGAAGTGACGACGGCCGCCGCATTCCTGGCCTTCGCCCGGGCACCGGCCGATGCTGCAGTGATCGAAGTCGGCCTCGGCGGGCGATTGGACGCGACCAATGTTCTGGATCACCCGCTCGCCTGCGGGATCGCAGCGCTCGGTATCGACCATCAGCAATTCCTCGGATCGAGCCTGGTCGAAATCGCCGGCGAAAAGGCCGGCATCGCCAAGCCCGGCGTTCCGCTGGTCGTTCTCGGTCAGCTTGAAGAGGCCGAGGATGCCATCCTCCGCATCGCCAAGGAGAACGGGGCGCCCGTCCTGCTCGAAGGCCGCGACTGGACGGTCGATCCGACGCTGCGGTCGTCTCTGCTCGGCGACCATCAAGTCCGCAACGCCAACCTCGCCTGGCAAATGCTCCAGGCGCAGGAGCGCCTGCCGGTCGGCCATGCTTCGTTCCTCAGCGGACTGACGTCCGCGCAATGGCCTGCGCGCTTCCAGCAATTGGCCGACGGCCCGCTGACGCACGGCGTCGAGACCTGGCTCGACGGAGCGCATAACCTCGAAGCGGCACAAGCTCTTGCGAGCCTGCTTGCCGATCACGGACCGAAACACGTCGTCATCGGTATCCTCGCCAATAAAGACGCCGATGCGATCGTCCGCACCCTCGCTCCGCACGCCTTGTCGTTCACCTTCGTCCCGGTCGGCGATCACGATCATCACGATCCGCAAGGGCTGGCGGCACGCTTCGATGGGAAGGCGGCAGGTTCGCTTGAGGAGGCCCTGCACCCCCTGCCCGCTCCGCGCCTGATTGCCGGATCGCTCTACCTCGCGGGCGAAGCGCTCAAGCTGAACGGCCAGGCGCCCGACTAGGTGCGGAGCGTCCCGAGCTCCTTCATCGCCCACTCGTACATCGGCGCTTCGGCGGCTCGTGTGTGGCGGTCGATGAGCTTCATCCGATGCTCGACATCCTCGAGCACGCGTTGCGCCTCGGCCTTGCGTCCCGCCTTGATCAGCAGCGCAGCGTAGCGGCACCGCGCCTCATCGCCCGGAATGCGGTCGCTGATGTCCGAATAGATGGCGAGCGCTTCATCGTTGCTGCCCATTTCTTCGAGCACCCGCGCCCGAAGCAGCGCCGCGCGGTCGCGGTCGGTTTGCCCGTTCACCTTCGGCAGCTTGTCGAGCACCGACAAAGCCTCGCGCGGCTTGTCATTGAGGAACAGACTGCGCGCCAGCTTTTCGCCCGTCCGGAAGTCGGGAATGGCACCCGCCCCGCGCTGGTAATGCTTCAACGCCTGATCGTGCCGGCCGAGGTCGGTTAGCGCGTCCGCGAGCCGAGTGTGATTGGCCATCGTATCCGCGACTTCGAGCTGTTTCTGCGCCGTACGAAGCTCGCGTTCCGGGTCCAGGGTCTGGACGATTGTCGACTGTGCCGCGCGGACATGCCGGTTGTGCCGCATGCCCGGCAATATCTCGACAATGAAATAAGCGATCGCGCTCGCCATCGGCAGGAAAACAAGCGCCATGACCCAGATGGAATTCCGCCCGCGCCGGATGACGTCGACGATACAGAAAACCTGCAGCGCGATGATTTCGACGTAGAGGATCATGCCTGCGGAAGTTCCTCGTCGGGATGGGCCGCGCGAGCGTCCCCGGCGCCCTCCACGCCGGCACTGCCGATCGACTGATCGACGAGACCGGTCCGCATCATGATCCAGAACAGGATGATCCCCGGGACTGCCGCCGCGGTGGTCAGCAAATAGAAGTTCACATAGCCCATCGAGTTCGATCAACGAGCCTGCCGTTGTGCCGGTCAGGAAGCGGCCGACGATACTGGCCGCTGCCGAAATCAGCGCATATTGCGATGCTGTGAACCTCAGGTCGCAAAGCGCCGAGAAGTACGCGACCACGCAGACGCCGCCGATGCCGCTGGCGATATTCTCGAAGCCGATCGCACCCGCCATTCCAAGGTTGCTGTGCCCGGCGTTCGCGAGGATGGCGAAGCTGAAGTTGGAGACCGCCATCAGGATCAGGCTGATCATCACCGAGCGCTTCAAACCCATCTGCGCGTACAGGATTCCGCCGATGAAGATTCCGATCAGATAGGCCCAGAAGCCGACGCCGACGTCGTAAAGCGCGATCTCGTTATTGGAGAATCCGAGGTCGTCGAACAACAAGCGGAACGTCAGGTTCGCCAGTGTGTCGCCGATCTTGTGGAGCAGGATGAAGAGAAGGACGAGCGCGGCGCCCTTGCGCGCGAAGAACTCGACGAACGGCTTCCAGACAGCCTCGACCGTCCGGGCAACTCCCTTTCGCTCGATCGGTTCGCGATGCCTTTTCGGTTCGCCCATAAACAACGCGGTCAGCATCGCCGGAAGAGCGAGCGCCGCGCACGCAAGATACGCATTCGACCAGGTCGACTGTGCGGCCACGACCAGCGCCAGTGCGCCCGCTCCGGCCGACCCAATGCGCCAGCCATATTGCGACATGCCCGACCCGACGCCGAGCTGCCGCGGCTCCAGGGTCTCGATGCGATAGGCATCGATCACGATGTCGAAGCTGGCACCCGCAATCCCGACCAGAATGGCGGCTGTGACGATTGTGGCGATGCCATTGGCGGGATCGGCGACGGCTAGGTTCACGACCGCGGCAATCACCGCCGCTCCGGTTACCAACATCCACGACACCCGTTGGCCGAGCCGTCCGAGGACCGGCAATCTCACGCCGTCGATGATCCACGCCCAGAGGAATTTGAAATTGTAGGCGAGGAAGACGAGCGTGAAGGCGGTGATCGTCGACTTGTCGATGCCGTCCTGCTTCAGCCGCGTCGTCAGCGTCGCGCCGATCATTGCATAGGGAAAGCCCGAGGAAACGCCGAGGAAGAAGGCGGCAATCGGCGCCGCTTCCGTGTACGGGCGAAGGCCCGCCGGCAGCGACGAACGCCATCCCCGCTCAGTTTCGACAGTCGCGGCCATTCAGTCCTCCCCAGCTCCAAAACAGAGCTTAAGCAGCCCGCGCGCGGCTGAACAGGGGGTGATCGATTGGGCTTGCGCAAGCATCCTCAGGAGCGCACTCCTCACCGCATGGACATGCCCGCCAAAGCCTCGCGCCCGAGCGAGGGGCAGCGCGCCCTCGCCGAAAAGCTGGTCCGCGGAGTAAAGCCGCCAGAGCACGAAGTCGTCGAACTCGACGCGTCGGTCTACATCGACCCTTTGCGGTTCGAAAAAGAACGCCGCATCGTCTTCGACAAATTGCCGCTCCTGCTCATCCCCTCGGCGCTGCTGCCCGACAACAATACGGCGATCGCCCACGACGGTTATGGCGTCCCGCTGATTATCTCGCGCGACAATGACGGGCGGGTGCACGTCATGGCCAACGTCTGCCGCCATCGCGGCACGCGGCTGATCGAGAGCACCGGCGTCGTTTCGTCGAAGCGGATCGTCTGCCCCTATCACGCCTGGACCTACGGCTCCGACGGCACACTGATGGCCATCCCGCGCGCCGAATGCTTCCCGGGCATCGACAAGGCCGACCGGCCGCTGATGCAATTTGCGGCGCTCGAAAGCGGCGGCTTCATCTGGTTCGCTCGCGATCCCGACGCCGACTTCAGCCACATCGAAGCCTTGGCCGAGGACATGGACGCCTTCGGCATGTCCGGCCTGCACCTCTATCGCCGCAAGACCCACCAGGTCGCTTCGAACTGGAAACAGGTGATGGATGCGTTCCTGGAGAGCTATCACGTGCAGCGTCTGCACGCCGAAACCATTGCACCGTTCTTCACCGACGGGATCGCCGCCGCCGATTTCATCGGGCCGCACCAGCGCGCGGTGGTGGGTCGAGCGGACTATCTCGAGGACATCGACCATGAGGATTGGGCGGCCCTCCGCCGAGTGCTGACCTATACCTATGCCTTCTTCCCGACGTCGATCCTGATCGTCAGCCCCGACTACATCAATTTGCTGGTGGTGATGCCGCAAACGGTGGGCACCTGCCTGGTCGAGGATTTCATGCTGATCGGCGAGCCGCCGCAGACGCCGCAGGCCGAAGCGCATTGGGAACGGAGCTGGGAGCTGCTCGACGGCGGCACCTTCTGCGCCGAGGACTTCCGCGCAGCGGCCCTATGCCAGCGCGGCATCGAATCCGGGATGGTGAAGTCGGTGACGGTCGGCGGGCTGGAGGACGGGATCGCCGCCTTCCACCAACGGCTCGACCAGATTCTCTAGCTTTCGTCCGGAGCGAATAGAGCCACGCCCTTCGGCGGCTTGGCCGCCTTGCCCGAAAGCTTCTTGTCGACCGCTTCGAGTCCCAGCTTCAGCGTTCGCTCGCTGTACGGTTTGGTGATGCAGCCAAGTGCAAGCTGGATCGACTCGGCGGGAAGCTCATGGCCGGTCGAAAAGACGATCGGCACGCCCCGGCTCTTCGCCGCGCGCGCAAGATCCAACCCGGTACGCTTGCCCGACAGATGGAAATCGCTGAGGATCAAATCGATCTCGTCGCTGTCCAGCCGCTCGATGGCATCCTCGAAGCTGTCGAGCGTAGCGACGACCTCATAACCGAGGTCGCCAAGCATCACTTCATTGTCGAATGCAGTCAGCGGCTCATCCTCGACGATGAGAATTCGATTGACGACGCGTTTACGCTTCCCGAACAGCATCCGTACCCCATACCATGGCTTCGCCCCCGCAACGAACGAAACGGAAACCTGTGCCGCGGCATCGCCCGCGCAATAGCAGTTTCTCGCGCAGTCCCTCTCCCCGGGAGGACGGACCGCAGCGCATTGCCAAGCTTCTCGCTCGCGCGGGCGTCGCTTCCCGGCGTGATATCGAGCGCATGATTGCCGAGGGGCGGATCGCCCTGAACGGCGAAACGCTGACAACGCCGGCGACGCTGCTGACCGATCTGGCGGGCGTGACGGTCGATGGAAAGGCGGTTCAGCCCGCCGCCGCGACGCGCCTGTTCCGCTTCTACAAGCCACAGGCAACGCTAACAGCCGCGCGCGACCCGAAGGGACGGCCGACGATCTACGACCGCCTGCCGCAGGGCCTTCCGCGCGTCATGCCGGTCGGGCGCCTCGACTTCATGACCGAGGGGCTGCTGCTCCTCACCAATGACGGCGAGTTCAAGCGCAAGCTGGAGCTGCCGAGCACCGCCGTGGTCCGGCAGTACCGCGCCCGCGCGTTCGGCCATGTGACACAGGAACAGCTCGAACGGCTCGCCGAGGGCGTGACCATCGACGGCATCCGCTACGGATCGATCAACGCCAACTTGGAGCGCCGCACCGGCCGCAATTGCTGGATCGAGATGAGCCTGACCGAGGGCAAGAATCGCGAGGTGCGCAACGTTTTGGCCTTCCTCGGCCTGCAGGTCTCACGCCTGATCCGTACCTCATACGGTCCGCTCGACGTCTACGGGATGGAGCCCGGCGACGTCGACGAAGTGACTCAAGGCGAACTCGACGCGTTCCGGGTTTCGCTGAAGTGAGGATCATCGCCGGACGGTTTCGCGGCCGCCCGCTCCAGGCGCCGGCCGGTTCCGCCACGCGTCCTACCGCAGATCGGGTTCGCGAAGCGCTGTTCTCGATGCTGGCCAGCCGGCTCGGGACCTTCGACGGCTCTGCGCGTCGCGGACCTCTATGCAGGAAGCGGTGCGCTCGGGCTGGAAGCGGTCTCGCGCGGCGCAGCACACGCATCATTCGTCGAGAACGATCCGAAGGCCCAGGCCGCGATCCGGGCGAATGCGACCAAGCTCGGCACGGACGATACGCGCGTCATCGGCGGCTCTGCTTTGTCCCTGCCCCGTTCCGACCCGTTCGACCTGATCTTCGCCGACCCGCCCTACGCGCCGGGTTCGGGATCGGCCGTCGTCAAAGCCGTGGCGGACGCCGAATGGCTGGCGCCCGGCGGCTGGATGGCGGTCGAGACCGACCGGCGCGAACCGGTCGATCCGCTGGACTATTCGCTGGAAGTCGAGCGCGAGATCGGCCGCGCGCGAATTACGCTTCTGCGCCGCTCCTAGTTTTCCGCGATTCACCGGCCTTCCGCGAGACCTCGCGAATTTCGTCGATCTCCGTTGCCAGCCGGCGGCCGACCGCGGACGCCGCAGCCTTGCCGGCCGCCTTTAGCGTCTTCTTGTTTCCACCGACCGCGCCCTGCGCCCTGCTCGACCGGGTCTCGGTGATCGCCGCAAGCGCGGCCGTCGCGCCGACTGCCAATAGATCGATGACCAACGGGCTCTGGAGCAGCTTGATCAGCGCGTCGACCGCATCGCTTTGTGTCGATGACGAGTTCGAGCGGCGACCGCCGGAGCTTGCCGCCTTGCTCTTCACCAGTTTCTTCCCCGTCCCGCTCGCGGCCTTTGCCGTCGCCTTCTTTGCCATTGCGTGAATCTCCTTTGGTCCGCTCAACCCACACGAGGCTGCAAATATCCTCGGACACAGCGGCATATAGAAAGCGCATACCGTTTCAGCACCGTATCGGTCATTGGCAACGGTTCATCGTAAACGGCGCGCCGATCGTTGAACCTAGTCTCGCCCCCTGCGCTGGGTTCGGCAACGTTCTCCCAAAATCAAAATCAAAAAATCGGAGGGTATCTTCATGCGTAAGGTTTTCATGGCGGCCGCTGCCGCTTCGCTGATGGTTCCAGTCATCCCGGCTCCGGCGATGGCGAAGAACCACTATTACAAGGGCAGGGTCTGGCAGGACTCGCAGGGCCGTTACCGGTGCAAGCGTTCGAACGGCACGACTGGCCTGATCGTCGGCGCAGCCGGTGGCGCGCTGGTCGGCCGCGCGGTCGACACCCATGGCGAGCGCGCCACTGGCACAATCCTTGGTGCAGCCGCCGGTGCGCTCATCGGCCGCAGCATCGACCGCAGCCGGGTCCGCTGCCGCTAAAGTTTCCCCCGGCCGGCGTCCGCTCCTCTTCTTAGGGGCACCCCCTGGACGCCGGCCACCTTCTCACTGTGTTGACACACTAATACAGTAAGGCGTACATTCGCTCCCGCAGGGAGAATGGAAATGTACAGTCAAAACGATATCGATGAGGCGGTAGCGGCCGGCGCGATCAGCTCCGACGCCGCAACCGCACTTCGCACGCACATCGAAACGACGCGCTCACTACCGATCCAGGATGAAGAGCAATTTCGCCTGATCACGGGCTTCAACGATATCTTCGTATCGATCGCGGCAGCGATCCTGCTGTTCGCGGTCGGTTTCATTGGCCAATGGATCGGGCAACGGACGGGAACTGTTGTCGGTGACGGCGACGGCCCATCCTTCCTCGCTCCGGCCCTTGTCGCGATCACGAGCTGGGGCCTGGCCCTCTTCTTCACCGCCAAGCGACGGATGGCGCTTCCTTCCATCCTGTTGCTGCTAAGCTTCGTCGGGGGGGTTCTGGGGACGGCGGCGTTTGCGCTCGCGCTCGTCATTGGCCCGGATGCTTTTGAGAACAACCAGCCGTTGATCGGGATCGTAGGTGCTGCCTCGGCGGCCACTACTGCCGTTGCCGCCTGGTTCCACTGGAAGAGATTCCGCGTCCCGATCACCGTCGCCGCCGGAGCGGCCTCGGTCGCCGGTATCGCCGTGGCCCTGCTCATCGCCGGGCTCAACCGCGATCCCGGAGAGATGCAAAACCTGATCCTCGGCTTCGTCCTCTTGCTCGGGATCGGCACCTTCCTCTTCGCGATGTGGTGGGACGGCTCCGACCGCGCGCGATTGACCCGCCGTGCCGACGTCGCCTTCTGGCTGCACCTGTTGGCCGCACCGATGATCGTTCACCCGATCTTCACCCTCATGGGTCTCAACGATGGCAACGCGACCGTGGGCGAAGGACTGGTGGTGATCGCGCTCTATATCGCGCTCGGCTTCACCGCGCTCGCTATCGATCGCCGCGCCTTGCTCGTTTCGGCGCTCGCCTATGTGCTGTTCGCACTCAACCAGCTGTTTGAGAAATTCGGCGCGGTCGAGCTCAACGTGGCGCTGACGGCGCTGGTGATTGGTTCGGCACTGCTGATGCTGTCGGCCTTCTGGCACCAGGCCCGGACGTTGGTTGTCCGGCCGCTACCGGAAAGCCTGCGGGACCGCCTGCCGTTGATCGACCGGGCGGCGCCTATTCCTCAACCAGCCGCATAAGCCGGCGCTCCAGCGGGGCCAGGATGCCGTGAAGCTCCTGGCCTCGCTTCAGCACCACGCCATGCTCGCCGATCAAGGCAAACGCCCCCTGCTTCAGCCGAAGCGCGGGGCGTTTTTCTATGCGGACTTCGGGCCGTTCGGACGTGCGTCGGAACGCAGCGAAGATCGCAACGTCGGCGCCCATGTGAATTGCGTAATCGCGCCAGTGCCCCGCAGCCACCATCCGTCCGTAAAGGTCGAGGATGCGCTTGATCTCGAGACGGTCGAATGTCGCAATCGGGCGCCGGTCCCTTGGATGCGGGAACGGCGCGATAACACTCAAGCGCTCTTCACCTTCTGCCGCGGGCTGACGCGCGGCTTTGAGAGCCGCCACCTCCTTGCGCAATTCGGCGATCTCTTCCTCAAGCTCGTTCAAGCGAACCCGCGACGGATCGCAGTCCTCGCCGCACGGCGTGCCGTAAGCCACGAAACCGGGGCTGTAGTGCACCGTGTCGATGGGTACCGGCCGCGCGGGAATGCCGACGACGGTCGTCCCCGGGAGGACGTCCTTGGTCACGACCGAGTTCGCGCCGATCTTGGCGCCCTCGCCGACGTCGATCGGACCGAGCACCTGGGCACCGGAGCCGATTACCACGCCATCGCGGATGGTCGGGTGGCGCTTCCCGCCCTCGCCCGTGGACGGGTTCGTGCCGCCCAGGGTCACGCTCTGGTAGATGGTGACGTTGTCGCCGATCTCGGCGGTCTCGCCGATGACGGTGAAGCCGTGGTCTATAAAGAAGTTCTTCCCGATCTTGGCGCCGGGATGAATGTCGATCGCCGTCAGGAAGCGCGCGATATGGTTCACCAGCCGCCCCGGGAAATAAAGCTGCCCCTCCCACAGCCAGTGGGCGAAACGATGGAATCCAAGGGCAATGACGCCCGGGTACAGCAGCACTTCCCACCGCGACCGCGCGGCCGGATCGCGAGCCTTCACCGATTCCAGATAGGCGATGAGGCCCGATTGGTGCTCTTTGTCAGTCTCTTCCACCACGCCCCTAATCTATGTCCGAGACGCCCCGAATAAAAGCCGGACCGAGTTCGTCGTCCTCAACAGCAACTTGCGGACCGGTCAACTGTTAGGCAAACGCCCGCGACAACCGATCTGGAGGAAGCGATCCTCGAGCATCTCTTTGCCGACCCACAGCTGCTTTTAACTTTCGCTCTGATTGGCTTTGCAGCCCAGTTGGTCGATGGCGCGCTCGGCATGGCGTTCGGCCAGATCTCCAGCACGATCCTGATCAGCATCGGCGTTCCGCCCGCGGCCGCGTCCGCCGGCGTTCACACGGCGGAGACGTTCACGACCGCCGTTTCCGCAATCAGCCACGTCGCTCACAAGAATGTCGACTGGACCCTGTTTTACCGCCTTGCCATCCCCGGCGTCGTCGGCGGCGTTGTGGGAGCCTACGTGCTGACAGCCGTCGACGCCTCGGTCGCGAAGCCCTTCGTGCTTGCCTATTTGACCTCGCTCGGCCTCTATCTCTTCTACCGCGGCATCATGCATCGCCACACGGAGCGGACGCCCAAGGTCGTCTCTCCGCTCGGACTTGTCGGCGGCTTCCTTGATGCGGCGGGCGGTGGCGGCTGGGGCGGCATCGTAACCTCCAACCTGCTCGTGCAGGGCAGCAACCCGCGCAAGACGATCGGCACCGTCAACACCGCCGAATTCTTCCTGACGGTCACTATCTCGGCGACGTTCATCGCGACTCTGGGATTGAAGGCCTTCACCGTCGCGACGACCGGGCTTCTGATCGGCGGCGTCCTCGCCGCGCCATTCGGCGCCCTGATTGCGAAGCGGGTGAACCCCGATCTTCTGCTGACGTTCGTCGGAGCGCTGTTGACGACCGTCAGTCTTTACGGGCTTTATCGCGCGCTCGGCTAGCCAAAGGTGACTTCAACGATGATGCGTAAATTCCTCTTGCCCGCTTCGGCGGCCGTCCTCGCGCTCATCGCGTGCAGCAAGGAAGATGCGGGGAATGCCGCCGCGCCCGCGGCCGATGCGGCGGTGAAGGTCACGCAGGCCAAGCCTCCTGCGGGCGGAACCTGGGCCGACGTCGTCAATGAGACGGCCGACGGCTACGTCATGGGCAACCCGAACGCGAAGGTGAAGCTGCTTGAAATCGGCTCCTTGTCCTGCCCGCACTGCAAGAAGTTCGAGGATGAAGGCGCAAAGGCGCTGGTCGACAATTACGTGAAGTCGGGGAAGGTCAGCTGGGAATTCCGTACCTACCTGATCCACGGCCCGATCGACATGGCCGCGAACATCATCGCGCGCTGCAACGGCCCGAAGACCTTTTTCCCGATGGTTCAGGCCTTCTACGACACGCAAGAGACGTGGATGAAGAAGATCGAGGCGACGCCGCAGGACAAATTGAACGAACTTCAGAACCTGCCGAACGAGAAGCTATTCGGCGCGATCTCCGACCTGCTCGGCCTTCAGGATATAGCGGCGACCAACGGAGTCCCGCACACTAAGACCAGCCAGTGCCTGGCCGACCCGGCGATGGTCGATCAGCAGGTGCAGATCAGCACCGACGTCAACACGCAATTCCCAGAATTCACCGGGACACCGGCGTTTGCGATCAACGGCACGTTGCAGCCGAAGGACGTGTTGAGCTGGGAGAAGCTGGAGCCCAAGCTTCAGGAAGCGCTGAAATAGGTTCGCAGCCACGCTAGCTCCAATCGCTCGGGTCGATTATATCGGCCGGATTGATTGGAATTCTCGATGTTGGTTCACCTCCCGACGATCAAGCAGCTTCAGTATCTGGTGGCACTTCGCCAGCACGGTCATTTCGGCAAGGCGGCCGAGGCCTGCTTCGTCACTCAATCGACCTTGTCGGCAGGCCTTCGCGAGTTGGAGAACTTGCTCGGCATCGTCCTCGTCGAGCGCACCCGACGCGTCGTCCGCTTCACACCGCTAGGCCAGAAGATTTCGGAAAAGGCTCTGCGCGTCCTTCGTGAGAGCGAGGAACTGACCGACATGGCGCGCGCCGAGGGCAAGCCGCTCCACGGCGAACTGCGCATGGGCGTCATCCCGACCATCGCGCCCTTCCTGCTTCCGGCGATGCTTCCGCGCCTGCGCAAGCAATGGCCGCACTTGAAGCTGTTCCTGCGTGAAGAGCCGAGCCAGGCGGCCTGCGACGCGCTCCATCGCGGCCAGCTCGACTGCGTGTTGCTTGCTATCCCTTTTGCCTGCGGCGACGTGGACAAGGCGCCATTGTTCGACGATCGCCTGTTCATCGCTTTCCCGCGCGGAGAGGCGCCGGCAGACGGCATCATCGAACCCGGAGCGATCGACGAGAATCGGCTGCTGATGCTGGAAGACGGGCATTGCCTGAAGGATCATGCCCTGTCCGCCTGCAATCGCCCGGAAATGCGCGCCGACGCGACGATGATGGGCACCTCGCTGCACACGCTGGTGCAGATGGTCGACAACGGCCTCGGCGTGACCTTCGTGCCCGGCATGGCGATCGAGGCCGGCATCCTCGACGGCACGGCGGTCGATGCGCGGCCGCTGAAGTCCGATCACGGCTTCCGAAGTGTCGCCTTGATCTGGCGGCGCTCGAGCCCGCGCGAGGAGGAGTTTCAGTTGCTCGCCGCGACGCTCCGGCAGATCACGCGCGAGATCATTCCGGCGCTGGCCGCCAACGACCCGGCACCCTCCCGCAAACGAGAGATCGAAACGGTCTAGAGATCAGCCGGCAGCGGCGGGCCCGCGGGGTTGGGGGGAGTTGCGGACCCGCCGCGCCGACTGAAGGCGCCCGGCTAGGCGCCTGCTTTCGACGTCGCCCCTCGGTTGGCGAGGTCGAACCGGTCTGCATTCATCACCTTGGTCCAGGCCCGGATGAAGTCGCGGACGAACTTCTCCTCATTGCCCTTCTCGGCATAGACTTCGGCCGTCGCGCGAAGCTGGCTGTTCGAACCGAAGATCAGGTCGGTGCGCGTCGCCCGCCACTTCTCGTTCCTCCCGCCACGGTCGCGGCCAATGAACTCCTCGTCGCTCGACGTATCGACGAGCTCCCAGAACGTGTCGTTGTCGAGCAGGTTGACGAAGAAGTCGTTCGTCAGCTGGCCCTTGCGGTTGGTGAACACGCCTTCCGGCTTGCCGCCATGGTTCGCGCCAAGCACGCGTAGACCGCCCAGCAGCACCGTCATTTCCGGCGCCGACAGGTCGAGCAATGACGCCTTGTCGAGCAGAAGCTCCTCGGTCTTCACCGGCTGGCTGGTCTTGAGATAGTTGCGGAAGGCGTCCGCCTGCGGCTCCATCCACACGAAGCTGTCGACGTCGGTCCATTCCTGCGTCGCGTCACCGCGACCGCCGGTGAAGGGAACTTCGACACTGAAGCCGGCATCCTTCGCCGCTTTCTCAACCGCTGCCGAACCGGCAAGCACGATTGCGTCGGCAAGGGACATCGCGCCGCGCAGCTCGTTGAGCTTGCCGAGCACCTTGGCCAGTTCGGCCGGCTCATTCACAGCCCAATCCTTCTGCGGTGACAGAGCGATCCGCGCGCCATTGGCGCCGCCGCGCTTGTCGGATTTGCGATAGGTGGAAGCGGAGGCCCACGCCGTCTTGACCAACTGTGAGACGCTGAGACCGCTCGCCAGCACCTTATCCTTGAATGCCGCAATGTCGGCGGCGGACGGCGCGGTTCCGGCCGGAACCGGGTCCTGCCAGATCAGGTCTTCCGCCGGCACTTCCGGGCCGAGGTAGAGCGATTTCGGCCCCATGTCGCGGTGGGTGAGCTTGAACCAGGCGCGGGCAAAGGCGTCGTCCAGCGCCGCCTGATCGTCGCGGAAACGCTCTGAGATCGCCCGGAATTCGGGATCCATCTTCAGCGCCATGTCGGCAGTGGTCATCATCGTCGGCACGCGCTTGTTCGGGTCGCGAGCGTCGGGCGCCATGTCTTCGGGATCCGGGTTGACCGGCTGCCACTGCTGCG
This sequence comes from uncultured Alphaproteobacteria bacterium, assembly GCA_963750315.1. Taxonomy (GTDB): domain Bacteria; phylum Pseudomonadota; class Alphaproteobacteria; order Sphingomonadales; family Sphingomonadaceae; genus Sphingomicrobium. The sequence continues at coordinate 7,344 of CAVVQF010000007.1, read as the reverse complement.
CTCCGGCCGGGCTCTTCACCAGCTCATAGTCATATTTGAACAGCAGGCGGAAATAGTCGCCGCCCCACTTGGTCGGATTGTTCGACCAGGCGCCTTCAATGCCCGAGGTGGTGATGTTGCCGACGCGGATCTGCTCGTCGTCGGTCAGCCAGCCGAGACCCTGGAGGTGCACCGCTTCCGACGCCGGATCGCTTCCGAAGCTTTCGGCGGGCTTGGCGCCATGCGCCTTGCCGAAGGCGTGGCCGCCGGCGGTCAGCGCCACGGTCTCTTCCGAATTCATCGCCATGCGCAGGAAGGTCGCCTTCATGTCACGCGCCGACTGCAGCGGGTCAGGATTACCGCCCGGCCCCTCGGGATTGACATAGATGAGCCCCATCTGGATCGCCGCGAGCGGCCCTTCCAGCTCGGGAAGTTCTTCGGTGATGCGGGTCTTCGCGCCCTGGTTGACCCAGATTTCCTCCGCGCCCCAGAACGTGTCGCCTTCCGACTGATAGACGTCCTTGCGACCGCCGCCGAAGCCGAACACCGGCCCGCCCATGCTTTCGATGGCAACGTTGCCGGCGAGGATGAACAGGTCGGCCCAGCTGATGTGCTTGCCGTACTTCTGCTTGATCGGCCACAGCAGGCGCCGCGCCTTGTCGAGGTTGCCGTTGTCCGGCCAGCTATTGAGCGGCTCGAACCGTTGCTGCCCGCTTGAAGCGCCGCCGCGGCCATCGGTTACGCGATAGGTGCCCGCCGCGTGCCAGGCCATGCGGATCATGAACGGCCCATAGTGCCCGTAATCGGCCGGCCACCACGGCTTGCTGTCGGTCATCAGCGCGGTGAGATCGGCCTTCAGCGCCGGATAATCGAGCTGCTTGAACGCCTCCGCATAGTCGAAGTCCGCGCCCATCGGATCGGGCGAAACGCCGTTCTGGTGAAGCATGTCGACCGGCAGCGCTTCCGGCCACCAATCCTTGTTCGTGCGTCCGAGGAGCGAGCGCGCCTTGGTCCCCTTCATCGGGCAACCGCCCATTTCACCAGTCTTAGCGTCCATGATTCGGTTCTCTCCTGAGGGAATGCATCAGGCAGTAGGCGCGCGCGCTTAGCGACGGAAACGATAAATCTTTGTCAGTAACTATCGAAAAATCGATTAGTCGCGCGACCATGCGCTCCTGCGAAGGCAGAAGCCCAGTACCTTAACTCAATCCATGTGCTTGAGGCCGACGCGGAGATAATCCCAGCCGGTAATCAGGGTCAGCGCCGCGGCCGCCCACAGGCAGGCGAGCCCGGTCGTGTGCACCCACGGCTGCGCCGGCACGGCCCCGCTCAAGATCAATGCACCCAGCGCCACGAGCTGGAACGTCGTCTTGTACTTGGCAAGGCGGCTGACCTTCACCTCGACCTTCAGCTCCGCAAGAAACTCGCGAAGCCCCGACACGATGATTTCGCGCAGAAGGATGATCAGCCCGGCGATGATGTGCAGCCCGGCTATTTCCGGGATCGGGTTCGCCTTGCGGCTGGAAATCAGCATGATCAGCACCGCGCCGACCATGATCTTGTCGGCGATCGGGTCGAGGAACTGGCCGAGCTTCGAAATCTGCCCCTGCGTGCGGGCGACGATAGCCGTCGAAATAATCGGTAATCCCGACCACGCAGTAGAGGACGAAGGTGATCGCATAATCGACCGGCGCCGGACGCCACAGCAGGAACACCAGGATCGGCACCGCGAGAATTCGCGACAGGGTCAGCAGGTTCGGAATGCTCAGCATGCGGCGCCCGCTCTACGCAAAGAGCGCGGCAAGCAAAAGATGTCAGGGTTGCCTTCGGTTCGATGTCTGCTTTCGACCCATTGCGGACATTAGCCTTAATGCTCGGTAGGCTGGGACAACCGCTCTCCAAGCCAGCTATCGACAATGACGGACGCGCCGAACGGGACGTTCAGCGCCGTGAAAATCTGAAGAGCGTCAGGGGCGACAGTGAAGACCAGCGGAGCCGTTGTTTGAACGATACCCGCAAAACACATCAACACTGGCGGCAAGCCGTGTGAGGTAAGCGAGGCGCAGGTTCGGACAGTCTGCCAGAGACTGCGAAGGTGCTCCGATAGCTCTGCCTCCTCAGGAAGCGGCGCAGTGAAATGCCAAGCATCGTCCTTGTAGGCGCGCGCTGTTGCTCGGCTCTTCTCTCCCACTTTGTGCTGGTGGCTAGGCAAAACGCCCATTGTGTTGGTTATCTCTTCAAGTGGCAGGTCCGCGCCGTGGATGCGCAAGGTTGCACTGTAGGCGAAATACGAAGGCTCTTCGTTGTCGGCGGAAAATGTCATGGCCCTCGATATCGCGACCGAATTCTGCTTTCCACCCAAACCTGCCGCGACAGCCTTCGACCAAAGCTGCCACTAGCCGATGAAATGTTGCGCCTTCGACACTAATGCGAACTAACCGGCCGACAGTCGGAACGCGACAAATGTTGGAGGGCTCGCGGCGCATGGGCAATGATCCTTTGGACCACATGCGAGAGCGCATCGAGCGGTGCCGCCGACTGGCGAAATACATCGACGACCCCCGCACGACGGAAGCTTTGATTGAAATGGCTGAACAAGGCGAACTCGATTTGGCTCGCTTGATAGCGGAGCGTGAGGGTAAAAACTGAAGACGCGCGTCGACGACATCAACTAGCCATCCCGCTTGTCCGGGCGGCATCAGCCGCTAAGGGTTGAGCCCGTCGCGGCAGCGTGGGGCTCAAACGAGCGAATGACGGTACCAGTGTTTATGAGTTCGGGCCGGGCCGGCTGATGCAGGATTCCCTTCATCTGCTGCGTACCCGGCGCTTCCTGCCGATCTTCGCCACGCAGTTCCTCGGGCGCGTTCAACGACAACCTCTTCCGCACCTCGATGGTGATGCTGGTGATCTACGGCATCTACCGCGACGCCGAACCAGGAGGCGGCGTTCAGCGCCATCGCCGGGGGCCTTGTTCATCCTGCCCTTCTTCCTGCTCTCGGCTCTTGCCGGCCAGCTTGCCGACGCGACGGACAAGGCGAAGATCGTCCGGATCGTGAAGTCCGCCGAAATCGGCATCATGATCTTCGGCGCCGCCGGGCTGCTACTGCACAACGTGCCGCTGCTGCTCGTCGCGCTGACCGCGATGGGCGTCCATTCGACCTTCTTCGGGCCGATCAAATACGCGATCCTGCCGCAGCATCTGACAAGGACGAAGTGCTGGGCGGCACCGGGCTGGTCGAGGCCGGCACCTACATCGCGATCCTCGGCGGGACGATCCTCGGCGGCATCCTCGTGCTGCAGCGGCCTGACGGCAGCTATCATGCGGAATGGGCGGCGGTCGGCGTGCTCATCGTCGCGGTGATCGGCCGGATTGCGGGCGGCTTCGTCCCTCCCGCGCCGCCGGCCGAGGACACCGAAATCCCCGGCTATCCGCATCGCGGAATGGACTGGCACATCGTCCGCGCCTCGATCACGCTGGTCAGCGCGACGTTGCACGTCCGGCGCCTGTTCCTGGCGATCCTGTCGATCAGCTTCTTCTGGGCGATGGGCGCCGTCCTCGCCGCGCAATTCCCGCCGCTGGTGAAGAACATCTTTCACGCCGACCAAAGCGTCGCGACGCTCTTCCTCGCGGTCTTCTCGGTCGGCGTCGCGATCGGCTCGGTCGCGATCAACCGCATGCTGAAGGGCAATGTCTCGGCCCGCTTCGCGCCCGCTTCGGCGCTGATGATGGGGGTGTTCGTCCTCTTGCTCTACATTCTCGCCAAGGACTGGACGCTGGCGCCCGAGCTGGTTGGAACGCGCGAGTTCCTGCGTCACCCGCTGGGCTGGGCCGTCGTCGCTCGACCTGCTGGGCATCGCCATTGCCGGCGGCATGTTCGTGGTGCCGCTCTACGCCTTCCTGACGACCACCGTTCCCAAATCGGAAACGGCACGAACGGTGGCCGCGAACAATATCGTCAACTCCGGCGCGATGGTCGTCGCAACCCTGATCCTGACCGGGCTCGTCCTAGCTCGGCGTATCGGTGGCGGAGACGCTGTTCCTGGTCGCGATCGCCAGCGTGATCTCAGCGTGGCTGGGGTGGAAGCTCCACCTCGCCTGCGACTGAGCCGCCCTTAGAAGATAAAGACCGAAACGAAGACGAACCCGATCGCGAACGTCGTCGCGAACAACTTCACGTCGTCGCTGATCTCGATACCCTTCTCCTCCTCGTCGCCGAGGATGAAGCCGGGCATGCGCTTTCCGAAGAAGCGCGGATCGATTGCAATACCTGAACGGACCATACGCATGGGCATTTCTTAAGATGCTTTTAACCATGCATACAACGCCCGTTTGAGCGCGCGCGCTCCCGCCGTCTCGAAACGGGACGAATTCAGCTTTGAGTTGAGGTTTTAGGCCGCGCGAGACGGCTTTTGGGATGCCTGGCCGGCGTAATCGTCCGGCGCGCAATCGAGCTGCGCGGCCTGGTCGGCCTCCATCGGCTTGCCGAAATACCAACCCTGACCGCCGAGCAGCCGATGGCGAGAACCGCGGCATGCGCCGCTTCATTCTCGATGCCCTCGACGAGGATCGGCACTTCCAGCGCGTCGGCAAGCGTCACCACCGCACGGACGATCGCGGCGCTCTGGCCGCTCTCGTGGATGTTGGTGACGAACGACCGGTCGATCTTGATGAGGTCGAACGGCAGCGAGCGCAGGTGCGACAAGCGAAGAAAAGCCGGTCCCGAAATCGTCCAGCGCCAGGCGGATGCCCTGGTTCTTGAGGCTGGTGACGATGTTGCGGGCAAGGTCCATGTCGCCGAACAGCGACGTCTCGGTGATTTCGACCACCAGGCGTTCGGCCGGAAAGTTGGTCTCGGTCAGCAATGCGTACAATGCGTTCGCGCCAGCCAGCCGTCCGAGAATTGCGACGGCGAGATGTTGACCGAAATCTCGATCGACGGATCCCAGTCGCGCGCCGCGACGCAGCGCCGCGCCGATCACCTGCTCCGACAGGCGGTCCATCACGCCGATTTCCTCGGCGATCGGAATGAAACGGTCTGGCGGAATGATGCCCGCGAGCGGATGGCGCCAGCGCGCCAGAACCTCGAAGCCGGTGATCTCGCCGGTGCGCAGGTCGAGCTGCGGTTCGAAGAATGGCAGGAATTGCTCGTGCTCGAGGCCGAAGCGAATGCCCTGCTCGATCTCGCCATGCGCCATCAGCGCGCGCTCCATCGCGGAATCGAACCAGATCGGGCGGCCCGACGCGGCCGGACTTGGCATGGTCGAGCGCGATATCGGCGCGGCGCAGCAGGTCGGGGACTTTTATGTCGGTTGCCGGCGCGCTGGCCATGCCGGCGAAGGCGCCGACCTGGATCATCTTGCCGTCGATGTCGAACGGCCGCGTCGTCAGCTTCAACAGTTTTTCGACCGTCTTCTCGGCCTGTTCGCGGCCGTCGTCCGGAAGGACGCTGGCGATTGCGAACTCGTCGCCGCCAATGCGGCCGACAACCGAGCCCTCACCGGCATTTTCCAGAACGGAAACGGCTACGCCGCGGAGCAGTGAATCGCCGGTGTCATAGCCATGCCGGTCATAGATGGAACGGAAACGGTGCAGCTGCAGCGATACGATCAGCAGCGAATGCTTTTCCTTACCCGCTTGCGCGCGAAGATCCTCGGTGCTGTCCGCAAAGCCCTTGCGGTTGAGCAGGCCTGTGACCGGGTCCGTCGATGCGGCAATCGCCGCCCGGCGTTCGCCCTCTAGCCGGCGCTCCGTCTCATGCTGCAAATCGACGTAGCGTCGCCATCCGAACAGGATCAGCGCAACATTCAAGGTCAACGCGATTGCCGCGATCTGCGCGCCCGGGCCAAGAATGACCTCCGCGCGATCCCAGCTGCCGGAAAAAGTCTGTGCCGTTGCCGATCAGCAGGACGACGGCCGCAATGACCGTTCCGAGCACGACCCAGTCGTGGCGCGCGCTTTCGGGCGGTGCGCTGTTCTTCAGGAAGAAAGGACGCTTGAACACATGCGTTCCGAATACGCTCACAAGATTAATAATTTGCGTTTTGAGACTGGCGCAGGCGCGCCCTTCGGTTCGCCTCAGGAACTTCGTCCTCGACATGCCCCGGCATGTCTGCCGAGCATCATGCCCGGCCATCCCCCAGAATGGTCTGTGCGTGGTGCTGGTGCGGACGGTGGGAATCGAACCCACACTCCCGTTACGGGAAGAGGATTTTAAGTCCCCAGCGTCTACCGTTCCGCCACGTCCGCTACTCCAGCCGCGGCCACGGTAGGGCGCCCCGGCTACTCCGCAGTAACCTCGCCTAAGTTCAGGCGCTCGCGCATTTCCTTGCCCGGCTTGAAATAGGGCACGCGCTTGGCGTCGACCGAGACCGGATTCGCCGGTGCGCGGATTGCGCCCGACCCGCGCGTCGCGCTGGCGCGTCGAGAACGCACCGAAGCCGCGAAGCTCGACACGGCCGCCGGTGGCGAGCTGGTCGGTGATGGAATCGAACAGGGCGCCAACGACGCCTTCGACCTCACGCTGAGTCAGGTCGGGAAAATCGCCGCACAATTTCTGCACCAGTTCCGAACGGATCATCTCATCCCCGCAGATTCATTTTTCGTTTAACCGACGCCTCTCCCCAAAGGCGTCCGGCGCAAGCTGTCAGAAAGGGTACGGCGGCGTCAAGTGCCGCCGTACCTTACACAAATTACTTTTTCTTCGTGGCCTTCTTCTCGGTCGTGGCGTCGGAAGCGGCCTGCTTTTCCTTCAGCGCCGCACCGAGGATGTCGCCGAGCGACGCGCCGCTGTCGGACGAACCGTACTGCGCCACCGCCTGCTTCTCTTCGGCGATCTGCATCGCCTTGATCGAGAAGTTCGGCTTCTTCGACCGATCGGTGCCGATGATCATCGCATCGAACTTCTGGCCGACCTGGAAGCGCTCCGGACGCTGCTCGTCGCGATCGCGGCCAAGGTCGGTGCGCTTGAGGAAGCCCGAAGCGCCGCCCTCGGCGATCTGGACCTCAAGGCCGCCGTCCTTCACCTCGAGAACCTCGACGGTGACGACTTCGCCCTTCTTGCCGCCGGCGCCGCCGGTCGCGCCGGCCGAAACGCCGCCACGCTCAAGCTGCTTGATGCCAAGGCTGATGCGCTCCTTCTCGACATCGACGTCGAGCACCTGCGCAGAGACGGTCTCGCCCTTGCGGTGCAGGTTGAGTGCATCCTCGCCCGACACGCCCCAGGCGATGTCCGACATGTGGACCATGCCGTCGACGTCGCCCTCGAGGCCGACGAACAGGCCGAACTCGGTCGAGTTCTTGACCTCGCCCTCGACGGTCGAGCCGACCGGGTTAACTTCGGCGAAGGCTTCCCACGGATTGGCCTG
>CAVVQF010000006.1:0-82843 GCA_963750315.1 uncultured Alphaproteobacteria bacterium | reverse complement strand
CTCGCGAACGATGGCCTCAGCAGCTGTCTCGGACGGTTTGCGCGCACCCGAAGGCACGTGCGAGCCGCGCCCTCTACCTGACGGCGCCCCGGTGTCAAGGTGTTGAGCCAAAACGGGGCGCTGCAAACCGCGGGCTTCCGTTGCTCGGCGTAGACGCTAACTTGCACCGAAGGGAGCCGCAGGGGGTAGATTTGGCCGAAGATCAAGCTGGCGCGCGCAGCGCCGAGCCGCCCGCTCGCGACCCGTTGATCCGGCCGCAGAGCTATCCCTTCTTCGACAAGCTCCTGTTCTTCGTCCTCGTCCTGTGCGTCCCGCCGTTCGTCGGCAGCCACTGGAGCGTCTTCCGCGACGGCGACGTCAGCTGGCACGTCGCGGCCGGCCGCTGGATCATGGAGCACGGCCGCGTTCCCGCCGTCGATCCTTTCTCCTTCTCGATGGCCGGCAAGCCTTGGGTTGCGTTCGAATGGGGGTCGGAGATCATCTTCGCCTCCGCCTTCAACCTGTTCTCGTTCGCGGGATTGGCGGCGGTCGTCACCGCGGCGCTGATGGCGTTGTTCGCCGCCATGTTCTGGCATCTGCGGAAGCACGTCGGCCCGATCGCGATCCTCGTCGCCTTCGCCCTCGCACATGTGAACCTGCAGCCGTTCATTCTCGCCCGTCCGCACGTGCTCGCCTGGCCGTTCCTCGCGCTGTGGACGGTGCTGCTGCTGAAGTATCGCGAGGAGGGCCGCGTCCCGCCGTTGTGGCTGGCGCTGTTGATGTTCGCCTGGTCGAACATCCACGGCAGCTACTTCGCCGGCTTCCTCGTCGCCGCGGCGCTTTCGCTCGATGCGGTGATCGAGGCGAAGTGGGACCGCAAGGTGATCGGCCGCTGGTTCCTGTTCGGCGTCGTCAGCCTCGCCGCGACCCTGCTCAACGCCAACGGGCTCGCCGGCTTCCTCCACCCGATCAACATTTCGAGCATGGAGACCCTGCCGGAGATCGGCGAGTGGAAGCCGAGCAACTTCAGCCTGACGCCGGTCTTCTTCCTGACCCTGCTGGGAGTGATCGGCCCGCTCCTCATCCGCCGGCCGAAGTTCGGCATCGGCGAGCTTGGCCTGATCCTGTTCACCTTGCTGATGGCCTTCACGCACCTGCGCCATCAGTCGATCTTCATCATCGTCTCTACCCTGATCATCACGCCGAAGCTCGCCGGGCCGGGCAGGGCGCTCGCGCCGCCGATGTTCGCTTCGGCCAAGCAGCGCCAGCTGTGGTGCGCGGCGGCCGTCATTGCGGGGCTCGCGATTGTCGGCACGCGAGCGTTCAGCGCCGTCGCGCCCGGCAACGGAGCGCAATATCCGCGAGTGCTGCTCGCCCACATCCCGCCGGAGCTCCGCTCCAAGCCGGTTCTCAACGAATACGGCATGGGCGGCCCGCTGATCCTGAATGGCGTGAAGGTCTTCATCGACGGCCGAGCGGACATGTACGGCGACGCCTTCTTCAAGGATTATCTGAAAATCGCCGATGGAGACATGCCGCGGTTCAACCGAGCGGTTCAGAAGTACGGCATCTGCTGGACCATGATGCGCCACATCGATGCACTGGCGCCGGCGCTCGACAAGGCTCCGGGCTGGAAGCGCTACTTCAGCGACAAGATCGGCGTGATCCACGTTCGCACGGATTGCCTGGCCGAGAAGTAACTGTCAGGCGGGCTCCGGCCTGGGCTCGACACTCTCGGTGACCGACGTCTCCGCCACGTCGCGACCCATCGTCTGGGCCCACAACGCCCAAAGCAGAACCGGCGGCGCGATCCATGCGCCGAAGCGGACAAGCACGGCAGCATCAAAGCCGCTGCGAAGGCGAGCGTGCGATTGGGCGACTTGTCGACGTACAGCGCCAGGATGAAACCGAGCGACGCGACGGGCATGTCGTAGTGAAAGCCGTAGGGCGAAACGAGCAACGCCGCCGTCGCCGCGCTGAAAACGCTGACGTGCCGCGACAGCATGAACAGCGCCGCGAGCGCGAAGACTGCCCAGCCGGCGAAGCCATAGCCGACGGCTGGTCCGACTGCGACATAGGGCCACTTGTTATTTACCCCAATTGCCGCCGATTGCTTGCCGATCTGGCTGAAGAATTGCGGCCACCAATCCCAGAAGACGACCATGCTCGCGGCGATCAGCACCCCTGCCAGTGCGATTGTCGGTAGAAGCGTTTTCTTGTTGAGCGAGAGCGCGGACAGGATGCCGAGGTGCGGTTTGAAGGTCAGCAGTGCGACCGCCTGCCACCTTCCTTGAAAAGCCCAAAGCCAGAGCGCCCCAACGATCAGGCCGGTCTGGCCGTAGAGGACGCAGAACAGAACCGCGGGAGTGCAAATCGCCAGCACGGCCGGGAAGCCCTTCGGAATGAAGCGCCGTGCGGCGAGTAGGAAAAGGCCCAGCCCCCACAGGTTGTAGACCGCCCAGGCCGCGAGGAACCCCAGCAGCGCGAATGGCACGTAAAGGAAGAGCGCGTGAGGCGGGTAGGGGAACCAGATCTTGTCGATCGGAGCGTCCGTCAGGACCGCCCGGCCGGCTTCCCAGAAATACATGAAGTCGTTCGGGCCGGCAGCGGCCCACTCGATTGTCAGCTTGATCGGCCAGATCGCGCCGACGACGCACAATGCGATGATGAGTTTGAGCCTGCCCACCCGACCCCCTTCAACTTTTGTAACGCTAACAGTGAATTCAGGCACGATGAAAGGCAATCTTTCGCCTGTTGGGTCTTCTCGTACGAGCGTGATAGCTTCCGCCTGATGTAAGGGGGCGGATTGCAGAAGCTGCGATCTATTCAGGTGTTGCGTGCCGTAGCCGTGACCGCAGCGGCTACGTCGCACGCCACGTTTTGGCCCTACGGTGCCGCCGGCGTCGATCTGTTTTTCGTCATCTCGGGTGTCATCATCGCCATGGTCATTCAGGGCCGCACGGCGGGCGAATTCTTCGCTGCCCGCGTTTGGCGCATCTATCCAATCTACTGGGCGAACACGTTCCCGCTAATTGTCGTGGCGATCGTCGACGGATTCGTCACGCCGAGCCGTTTGATGACCAGCCTCACTTTGTGGCCGGTATGGGGAAGCTACGCGACGCCGTATCTCGTTCCGGGGTGGACGCTCAGCTTCGAGATGCTGTTCTACTCGCTAGTCGCGCTGGGACTTTACGTCGGGAGACCCCGACTTGCGCTCGTGGTGTTGCCTGCGCTGATCTGTCTGAATGCGACCTTTTCGAGCGCGGTGCTTCGTTATTTAGGAAACCCGATCGTGCTGGAATTTATCGCCGGCTTCTTGATCCTCGGAGTTCCCAAGAACAGATTGGTCGGAGCGTTGGCCTTGGCGGCCGCAGCAATCCTCTTCGGGATTGCCCAGCCTAGCAATCTTCAGTCCGAAGTCATCATGGATATCGGCAAGAATATGGAGCGTGTGATCGGCTGGGGCGTCCCAGCGGCGCTCACCGTTTACGGCGCACTTTGCTTCGAGAAATATTTCGGAAAATGGGCCGACATCCCGGTGTTTCTCGGGAATGCGTCCTATTCGATCTACCTCACGCACTATCTCGTCAATTTGACCGTCTTGATCTGGTGGCCGGCTCGGGTTGCTCTGATGCTCGCTACTGGTTCCGTCTGCTACGTGTTCATCGAGCGCAAGATCATGCGGGCCCGATGGCAGCGGACTACTGCCGTCCGCCCTGCGCTCAGCTAGGGTTCTTCAGTCTTTCGTATGACTCGAACCGTTTGGATCGCATTCTCAACGCATAACCGTCAGGCCATCCCTTCGGCAGGAGCGACGATGCCTCCAAGCCAAGGATCGGCTTGCGATCGATCACGACGTAGTCGGGACGCTTTGCGAAATCCTTGGCGACGATCTGACGGAGATCAGCTTCCAGCATCGGATCCATGGTGGCAGCCGCTATTTGCCACAGGCAGAACTGGCTCATGCCCCACCGCAGATGATGCTCCTCAACCATCGGCCAGGCCGTTGATGGGTTGCTCGCGAGGACGATGATCGAACTGCCGGGCGCGATGCCCTTAAGGTGTGTCTCCATCTCTGGACGGAAGGAGTTCTGGTAGACGCCCACTGGCAGCAGGCAGAGCAACCCGGCACTCAGCAGGAAGGCATCGCCAATCGGGTTGCGCCGCGATTGGACGATCTCGACGGCGATCGCGAGGAACAGTAGCCCACGGGTTGGTAGCGTATGGTACGACCAGCCCTTCGCTTGCAGGATCGCGGCCGGCAGGAACGCCAGCGCTGCGACCAGCAAGGCTCGTGAGGCCGGCGAACCCTTCCGCCGGCCGATCACAGCGCCCACCGCTGCAAGGATGAGCGAGAGCACGACCAGGATCGGCGACAGGAACTCGCCGATGAAGGCGCCGTAGGCTCGCCGAGCCATCGGCAGGACCTGAGAGAAATATTCCGGCGTGAAGATGAAGGCTGCGGCGGAATAGGTGACCGCCACGACCGCCAAGGCGATGGTCTCTGGCCGGACGCGTTTCTGCCTCCACGCCAACAACTCCAGCGCAAGCGGCACAATGACAAAGTAAGGTTTCAGCGCGAAGCCTAGCGCGGCGAACAATCCGACCGCCCATGGCGCTCGGACCCTCTCGCCCGCCATCCGCGATGCGATCAGCAGGCAATAGGGCACCGTCGTGATCAGCGCGAAATGCTCGCGTTGGGCGAAGTCCTGCAGCGGCAGGATGGTCAGCGCGGGCAGGGCAATCAGCCGGAAGCGGCGGGGCGTAAGGTGCAGCGAAATCGCGATTGCCACGACGAAGAAGCCGACGGCCAAATTCTGCGAGCTGATCCCGAATGCCTGGCCGACCGCAGCCAGCGGAACGGCTAGCCAGAACCAGAGCGGCGGATTGATCTCGATGATGTCCGTATAAAGGTGCGCGCCGTGCAGCAGCTGGCGTCCGATCCAGACCTGCCAGATGGCGTCGTGGGTGACGGGGACGAGGAAGAGGCACGGCAGGACGATCAGTGCGACGAGGACGACCGGGTCGATCGGCAGGCGTCCACGACCGATCTGTTCGAACTGCATGACCGGTTGCTACCACCCCTTGCCGGAATGTCATGCACCTTCGCGCGGCTGTTGGAACTCGGCAGGCGCGTCGGACTTTAGCCCTAGGTAATGAAGGCGGCGGTAACCATATTACCGTTGCTTGTTCCAGAGGCTCAAACAATGACCTTCGTCGCGGTACGCCAGCGCATCAGCGATCGCCTTCACGCAAAGGCGGCGATCGTTCGCGACCAGCTCGAAACACGCCTCGACCGCATCCTGCAGGCATGGCTTCTTGTCGCTGGCCTCGCCTGCGCGGCGAATATTGCGACTAGCGAACGCGCTGGCCCGTTCGGGGTGGATACTTTTCTCCCCTATATTCTTCTAATCATTGCTCCATTCGCGTCGGTCGTTGTCGCGCTGCGTTGGTTTGCGGACGGCGACAATCAGGCGCAGCCGAAATTCCGCTTTTCCCGGATCGGTCGTTGGAAATCGCTATCGAACGCGGAGGCTGCCGCTCATCCGCTTTATGGGGCGGGCGGCATCATGGTCTCCCTGGCCGTCGGCATGCTTCTCAACATCCCGTTCCGCGCGCTTGAATATCTCGGCTCGATGCCGGCCCTGACGGGACAGGTTCCAGCATGGCTGTCAGTCCTGCACGGACTGATGACCTTGGACGTCGTGTTGATGAGCAGTCTCTACGCAATCGCCTTCGTAGCGGCCATTCGCCACGTTCCTTTATTCCCGCGGCTACTGGTGATGATCTGGGGCTTCGACCTGTTGATGCAGGTTGCAACCGCGCAGATCGTTTCTGCTACTCCTGGCCTGCCGGCAGACGTGTCGATTGCTCTCCAGGCCTTGCTCGAGGGCAATGCCAAGAAGGTGCTGATCAGCATCGGGCTCTGGTTGCCCTACCTGGTGCTGTCGAAGCGAGTGAACGTGACCTACCGCAGGCGCGTTTCCGTCTGAGACCGATTCGCTAAATCGCGGATAACCAAGCGGAATTCGTTTCGGCTGCGAGCACGAAAATGATGCTCGCGGGCCGCATTCTGTCCGGTTTCGGGACAGAGCTTAGAACTCGGAACCATCGTTTACTCGATAATTAACGATGTAAAATCAGCAGCTTAACTTTGATTAGCGTGATCTGGTCCGTTAACAGAAGTTAAATTGCCATGCTTGACAGTCTCTTAACCTGAGCGCAGCCCTTGCAACAGCCGAGCGGCCTTGGGGGGCAATTCGACGGCACGAGTGGGTTGCACAGTAGCGTTCGTAATCCACGCCGTTGGGGATGGCGTCAGCCACCTTTCCTCTGTCGCACAGGCAAGCCCCGTCAGTCTTCGGGGCGAACCGAGGGAAGGAACGAACATGACTTTCATTAAGCTTCTGAAGGATGACTCCGGCGCGTCTGCTGCCGAGTATGCACTGATTCTCGCCATCGTCGGCACCGGTATCGCTCTTGCAGCGCTCTTCCTGGGCAGCACGATCAAGAATTCGGTCAACAAGGCTGCGAACTGCATCAACGCTCCGGCGACCGCAGTCTGCTCGTAAGCGCTTCACCCAGTTCAAGTGGGAGAATTGAAATGAAGACTTTCATCAACATGATGAAGGACGATTTGGGCGCTTCGGCGGCTGAATACGCCTTGATCCTTGCCATCGTCGGCACGGGCATCGCTCTTGCGGCGCTGTTCCTGGGATCGGCGATCGGTAACTCGATCAACAAGGCCGGTAACTGCATCAACAGCCCGGCGACTGCCAACTGCTAATAGTCGGATGGAAGGCGGTCGTTCTCAGGAGCGGCCGCCTCCCACTATCTTCCTGATTCCATTGGTGGCATTATCACCAAAGTTAATAAGGCGGGGGCGCCGAGATGAGACAGCAGACGGTGATCGCACTGGTAGTTGCGGTCGTACTTGGGATCTTCGCCGTTTATCTGGCGAACGCGTATCTCGGGAGGGGTGACGACAAGGTCGCCGCCGCCCAGATGGGCACTACGAAAATCGCCGTCGCCGCAATTCCGCTGGATTACGGATCCGAACTGACGCCCGACAAGGTGAAGTTCGTCGATTATCCGACCGCCAGCCTGCCCACCGGGGCATTCTCCAATTTCAACCAGCTCGCGCCGCAAGGTAAGAAGCGCATCGTCCTGCGCCCGATCGCGCTCAACGAGGCGATCCTTGCGAACAAGCTGGCAGGCGAGGGGCTCGGTGCCTCGATCGCCTATCTCCTGCCCGACGGCATGCGTGCCGCGGCAGTCCGCATCAACGACGTTTCCGGCGTCGCCGGCTTCGTCCAGCCGCTCGACACCGTCGATGTCCTGATCACCCGCCAGATGCCCGGCGCCGATGGCAAGCAAGCCACCGACGTCCTTATCCAGGCGGTGAAGGTCATTGCCATCGACCAGGACGCGCAAGGCGCCGACGGCAAGCCGATCGTCGCCAAGACCGCGACGCTCGAGGTCAATCCGATGGACGCGCAGAAGCTCGCGCTCGCGCAGAACGTCGGCTCGCTGAGCCTCGTGCTTCGCAAGCCCGGCGAGAACCAGGACCTCGGCCGCGTCGCAACGGTCAGCCTCAATGACCTGCGCTACTCCTATTATGGCGGCGCCGGCTCCATTCCGGCCGCGGCCAACGCCAACAGCGCTCCGCGCGCCACCGTCGCGGTTGCTCCGCGCCGCACCGTCATCATCCGTCGCCCGGCACCTGCCCAGCCGCGCGCCAAAAGTGTCGAAGTCGTTCGGGGGACCACGGGCAGCAATTACGAAGTGGGGGGTTATGGCTCGTGATCTTTTAGGGAGGGTCGCGCTAACCGCGCTTGCCCTCGCGGCCGTCAGCGTTGCGACGCCGGCAGCCGCTCAGGTCAGCACCATCAGCGTCGCTGAAGGCGTCCACGCCGGCGAAGTCGCGGTGCCCGTCAACAAGAGCCAGGTGATCCGGTCCGACCGGCCCTACGCCAAGGCCCTTATCGGCGCTCCGGAAGTCGCGGACGTGCTCCCGCTGACGGACCAGTCGCTCTACGTGCTCGGCAAGAAGATGGGGACGACGAGCCTCACCCTCTACGATCGCAACAACATGCTGATCGCGGTGGTGGACGTGGTGGTTGGTCCCGACGTCATCTCGCTCCGCCGGCAATTGTCGGAATTGATGCCGATTGACGGAATTGGCGCCCGCATCTCAAACGACTCCGTCGTCCTTGAAGGCGTCGTGCCGGACGCGGTGTCGGCCGACCGCGCGGTCCAGATCGCCGAGAGCTATGCGCCGGGCAAGGTCATCAACCTGCTCTCGATCGGCTCTTCGCAGCAGGTGATGCTCGAAGTCCGCTTCTCCGAGATCAAGCGCTCGGCGCTGAAGAACCTCGGCGTCAGCTGGTTCTTCGGAAGCGACGGCGGCAAGCTCGACGGTGTGATTGGCGGCGGCGCCTCTGTCCGTCCGCTGGTCGATACGGAAACCGGCGCGATCACCGGCAGCCAGAAGACGGTTGAGGCGGTGCAAGGCAGCTTCGCGGTCGTCTCCCGCGCGTTCCGCGCCCTGGGAGCAGACTTCAACGTCCAGCTGGACGCCCTTGAGCGCAAGGGCGCTGTCACGACGCTCGCCGAGCCGACGCTGGTCGCGCTTTCGGGCGAAACGGCAAGCTTCCTCGCCGGCGGCGAATTCCCGGTTCCTGTGGTCCAGGGTGGGGCGAGCGGCGGCGCTGGCGCAACGAACACCGCGATCACCGTTCAGTGGAAGCCCTTCGGCGTCAGCCTCGCGTTCACGCCGACGGTGCTTGCCGATGGTGTGATCAATATGGTCGTTGCTCCGGAAGTTAGCTCGATCGATCCCTCAGCCGCGATCGTCATCAACGGCCTGACCATTCCGGGTCTGCAGACACGGCGCGCCAAGACGACGGTCGAGCTGCGGGACGGCGAAAGCTTCGCACTAGCGGGTCTTCTGCGCCGCGATTTCCAGGACACTGTCCGGCAAATCCCGCTGCTCGGCTCGCTGCCGATTATCGGCACTCTGTTCCGCTCTTCCGGCTTCAACAAGGAAGAGACCGAGCTGGTCATGATCGTCACGCCGCATCTGGTTCGTCCGGTACGCAACGGGACGCTCAAGACACCGAGCGATCGGGTACAGCCACCGAACGAAGCGGACCTGTTCCTGCTCGGCCGGACCGACACGGGCGTCCCGGCGGCGCCGGAGTATAATCCTCCGCCGTTCGGTCAGCCGATCTACTCCACACCTCCGGCAGCACCGGGTGGCTCCGCCCAGCGCAAGCCGACCGGGTTCGAAAAGGATTATGGCCATGTCCTCTAGGTTGCTGATCGCTTCCCTGACTCTTGGCCTGCTGGCGGGCTGCAACACGGTGAACCCGCAGACCGGATCAGTCGATCCGGGCTTCGGCGAGGCCGCGAAGTACAATGCGGCGGCGCAGACCATCGATCCGAACCCCGTCTACACCGCGGATGCAGCGCAGCCCGGCGACAATGGGGAGAAGGGTGCGGCGGCCGTGAAGCGCTATCGCACAGGGTCCGTGAAAGAAGTTCAAGCGGTGCAGACGACCGGCGGCGGCAGCGGCGGCGGAAGCGGCCCGCAGTAAGGATGATGGCAGATGCGACGCGTTTTCCGGAACCTACTTCGTAGCGATACGGGCAGCGTCGCGCCCACCGTCGGGCTATCGCTTTTTGCATTGATTGCCGCAGGCGGCCTTGCGTTCGATTACTCGCGTGTAGCGGCGATGGATACCGAGCTACAGAATGCCGCCGATCAGTCGGCGCTCGCGGCCGCCACGCAGCTTGATGGCGTCACGGGAGCTCGGGCGCGGGCAATCTCGGCTGCAAAAACGCTAATTACCAATCGCACCCGGATGTCGAATGACACTGCAACGACGACTGCGGTCACGATCCAGGACGCAAACGTTCTCTTCTATTCAGTTTACAACGACACGACGAAGACGCTCGCGACGGGTGATACGGATTCGAACTACGTCAAAGTCACCGTTGATCAGTCGAACGGCGAATTACGCGTTCACGCCGATCGTGGCCGCGTTTGCCGGCACCACGAACGCCAGCGCTGTTGCGGGCCTGAGCAGCGCGATTTGCGGCGTGGTTCCGTTCTTCATCTGCAATCCAACCGAACCTGTCGGCAATACGGACGTCAATCTGCCGCCAGGTGGGGTGGATCCGGGTACCGGCATTGTCATGGCGCAGGGCGGCTCTCAATGGGGGCCAGGCAATTTTGGTTTCCTCGATCAACTGGGAAATGGCGCTAACGGCGTGGCGGAAGCCCTTGCGTCCAACGCGCTTAATGGAAACTGCTCAGGCACCGAGCAGGTCGTGACCGAGACCGGCAATATCCTGAATGCTGTTCGGGATTCCCTGAACATGCGTTTCGATTTCAAGCCCGGCAACAATTCGGCATGCAAGAGCGGACCCTGCTCTCCGTCGAGCAACGCGACGAAGGACGTCGTCCTTCCGAACAGTGGCAGCAGTTGCGACTGGACCTTGAATCCTGCGACTGCCGCCCAGATGGCGAGCGCAACGGCACCGCCAAGATATTTCCCGGATTCTCCGATCGCGGATTTTCCGTCGACGAAGACCCCGCAGATCATGGGTTATCCGCGCGACCGCTGCCATTACTTCACTAAACAACGGGGCCTATGCGACATGCACTTACGATCGTGTGGGCAATGGCCAATGGGATCGCGGCGCTTACTTCCGATCCAACCACCCAGGCGTTGATTACACGACCGACCCGGATTTGGGGCCGACCGTGACGCGCTATCAGACGTACCTCTGGGAGGCTGCCGATCTGACGAGGCTGCCTACGGCTGGAAAGCCCGGAACGGGGCATTCACGCAGTGTGGTCAGCCTCAAAATCGCTGCCTTGCCCCTGGCCTTGCTCCAGATCCCGCCGGCATTGACCGTCGGCGGATTACGGCGGCAGTCGTTAATTGCCGCCGCGTGGCGGCCACGACGGGACTGAATGGCAAGAAGACGCTACCGGTTGCCGGCTTCATCGATGTTTTCCTTGTCGAGCCGAGCATCGATCGAACGAGGTGCACGGGCTGCGGCACGGTCACTTACGGGGGCACGAACTACGCGAACGCTTACGGCGACCAGAACGACATCTATGTCGAAGTCATCGGTGCTTCCGGAACGGGCGAAGGCGGGGCCCTTCCTCAAATCAGCCGGCGCGACGTTCCGCGCCTGATCGAGTAGCTTCATGTTCTCGGCGCTTGTTCAGGGAGAACGTCGGCGCTGCGGCCGCCGAAATGGCGCTGGTCGCGCCGTTGCTCGTCCTCATCATGTTCGGCTCGATGGAGCTCGGACATTATTTCTATTCCGAGCACGTGGTCGTGAAGGCGGTTCGCGACGGAGCTCGCTTCGCGTCGCGCCAGAGCTTCGCTGACTACACTTGCTCCGGGCACGGCGTCGGACGGGCCGTCGTGACCGACACGCAAAGGGTCACACGCACGAACACGGTCGCTGCCGGCGGAACGCCTCGTCTTGCGCGATTGGACGAGCGATGCTTCGGTACGGTCACGGCTCCTGCTTCGACAATGCCGGGGGCACGTATGTGTCGTTCTATGAGGGACGTGGCGCCATTCCCGTCGTCAAGGTTCAGCGCAACGGTTCCCTATACCTCTCTCTTCAAAGTCATTGGGTTCACGTCGACGGGCTTCAACTTGAGTCGCCTCAGAGCAAGCCGTGGTGATGGGCATATGAGGAAGCTCGCCAACCTCATTTCGGCGCGACGATGCATCGACCGGCGCCGAATTTGCTCTGGTGCTGCCGGTTCTGATCCTGTTTTTGTTCGGGATCATCGATGTCGGCCGATACATGTGGTCGCTTAACAAGATCGAAAAAGCGACCCAGATGGGCGCGCGCATGGCGGTCGTCACGACGATGGTTCCTGGCGGATTGCAGCGCAGAATTACGCCGCTACGCTCGGGCAAGGAAATCCCATCCCTACTTCCGTCCTTCGGAAGCGGCGACTTGTCAGAAACCGCACGGGACTGTGACCTGCACCGTGCTACGACATCGCCTTGCCCAACATTTGCGCCAATCGACCAAACCGACCGGTCCGTTCAACGCCGTTGTCACAACGCATGAACCTGATCGCGCCGATGGTGAATGCGAACGGTATCTACTGTGACGATTTCCTACACCAATTCGGGCTTAGGCTATGCCGGCGACCCCAATGGCCCTGACGTGGCCCCTATCGTGACCGTCTAGGCGGTCGGTGTTCCATTCAGACCCCTGATTTTCCAGTTCCTCGGCGGGAGGCTCGTGCTTCCCACGGTGAGTGCGTCGCTAACGCTGGAAGACGGTCAGGGAACCAGTTCAAATTGAGGTGTGCAGGTGAGCGTGATCAATCCTAACGAGACTGCCGGTTGGAAGGCGCACAAGCGTGAAGCTTCCGTGCAGCTTTATCTCACGGGTGCCGACGGCGATGCCGCGGCGCTAATTGGGACTAAGGTCGCCGGCTTCCCGATCAGCCTATCGTTGGTCGCGGCTGCCGACAGGATCGATCCCGAGGATCTCGCAGGCGACGCCGCCGCGGTCGTCCAGGTCGACCCGGCCGATCCAGCCTCGATGAAGAGGTTCGAAGCGCTCGCTTCATCGACCCGCACACCCCTGATCGCCGCCGCCTACGATCCGCCGCTGGCGCTGGTTCGCGCGCTCGTCAGAGCCGGTGCTCACGACGTGGTCCCGCTTCCGCTCGATGTTGCCGAACTCGAAACGTCGCTGCTTCCCATCCGCGACCAGATGGAGCGGCAGATCAGCTCCTCGCAATCGGCCAACGGAAAGTTGGTCGTGGTCGTAAAGAGCGTCGGCGGAATTGGTGCGACATCCTTGCTCACGCAGCTGGCGATCCGCGCCGCGCAGCATGAAGCGACCGTCGGCCGGGAAGTCTGCCTGCTCGATCTCGACCTGCAGTTCGGCAATGCGGCGTTCCAGCTCGGCCTCCGCCCGAACCTCACCTTCTTCGATCTGCTCGAAGCGGGTTCGCGCCTCGACGGCGAATTGCTCCGCGCTACCACGACGACACACGCGAGCGGGCTGAAAGTGGTCGCCGCTTCCTCGTCGCTGATGCCGCTGGACGCGATCAACAGCGAACAATTGATCGAGATCGTTGAGCTTGCGAAGCGCGAGTTCGGGACGGTCTTCGTCGACCTCCCGTCGAGCTGGACCAACTGGTCGCTATCCGCGCTCGCGCAGGCGGACATGGTGCTGTTGGTCACCGAGCTTAGCGTGAGCGGTCTTCATCGCGCCCGGCGCCAGCTCGATCTGCTTCGCGAGCAGGATCTCAATTCGGTCGAGCTTCGCGTCGTCGTCAACCGGTTCGAAAAAGGACTGTTGCGAACCGTGCGCGAAGGGGACGTCAAAAAAGCCCTCGGACGCGACATTTCATACACCATCGCGAACGAACCAGCGGTCATGCATCCGGCGATCGAACGGGGCGTCCCGATCTCGGACATCAAGCGCAAGAGCGCAGTCGGCAAGGACATCGACATGCTAGATGCCGGCATTGCAGCAGCCTTCGGGCGGGAGCGCTAAAGATGTGGCAGGTACGCAAAAAGGCGGGAGGCGCGGCTGAAGCCGATGCACCCAAGAGCGCGGAAGAGCTTCGCATCGTCACCGTCGGTGACGCCGGCGCATTCGCCAATCGCGACGCGCATACGGACCTCAAGGTAGAGCTTCACCAGCGGCTTCTCGACGTCATCAACCTCCAGGCGCTCGACCAGATGTCGCGCCAGCAGATTGAGGCTGAAGTCGGCGATATCGTCTACGAAGAGCTGTCGAAGCAGAATCAGGCGCTCAATAATTCAGAGCGCAAGGCTCTCGTCAGCGATGTTCTGGACGAGCTGCTGGGCCTTGGTCCGATCGAGCCTTTGCTCAAGGATCCGACGATTACGGACATCTTGATCAACGGCTATAATCAGGTGTTCGTCGAGCGCTATGGTGTACTCGAGCGGACCAGTGTTCGGTTCAAGGATGAGCGGCACCTAATCCGCATCATTCAGAAGATCGTCTCGGCGGTCGGCCGCCGCATCGATGAATCCTCTCCGATGGTCGATGCCCGCCTTGCCGATGGCAGCCGTGTCAATGCAATCGTCCATCCGCTGGCGATCGATGGCGCGTCCATGTCCATTCGTAAGTTTGCCCGCGTGCCGATCAGCATGGAACGCCTGATCGAGATCGGGAGCGTTCCCGCACCGGTCGCGGAGGTCTTGAAGGCGGTCGTCAAATCGCGACGCAACGTCCTCATTTCGGGCGGTACCGGTTCCGGTAAGACGACGATGCTCAATGCGATGTCGGCCTACATCGACAATCGCGAGCGCATCGTCACCATCGAGGACTCGGCCGAGCTCCAGCTCCAGCAGGAGCATTACGTCCGGCTCGAGACGCGTCCCCCGAACATCGAGGGCAAGGGTGAGATCACCCAGCGCGAGTTGGTCAAGAACTCGCTGCGTATGCGCCCCGACCGCATCATCGTCGGCGAGGTGCGCGCCGGTGAAGCGTTCGACATGCTTCAAGCCATGAATACCGGCCACGACGGGTCGATGACCACCGTTCACGCCAATACCGCCCGCGATGCTCTGTCTCGCGTCGAGCAGATGATCGGCATGAGCGGAATCGACATTCCAGCGCGGTCCGCCCGTGCGCAGATCGCGTCCGCCATCAACGTCGTGATCCAGATCGGCCGCCTGTCGGACGGCCGCCGCAAACTGCTCAGCCTGTCCGAACTTACGGGCATGGAGGGTGAAGTGGTCACGATGCAGGAAATCTTCCGATTCCGTCAGACCGGCGTCTCTTCGGACGGCCAGGTGCTCGGCAAGTTCGAAGCGACTGGAATCCGGCCAAAGTTCATCGAGCAGGTCATGGCCCATGGCGTGACCTTGTCGGCCGACCTCTTCCGCCCTGACGCGAAGCTCGAGGGATGAACGACAGCTGGCTTAAGGCACTGATTCTCGGCTGCACGTTCGGTGCAGTTCTCCTGCTCGTCGAAGTCGTCGTCGGCTGGATGGCTAGCAACCGGGCCGAAGGAAAGGCGATCAATCTTCGCCTGCGCATGATTGGCGAGGGCCGTGACCGCGAGCAGACGATGAGCCTGCTTCGCCGCCGCGAAAGCGCTCTGCCGACAGGTCTCCCGCCCGTGCTCCAGCATTTCGGGCAGCGTTTCGAGCGGATGCTGATTGCAGCGCAGGTCACGGTTCCGACCGGCCGGTTGATGCTCATGATCCTGCTGGCGCCGGTGGCGATATTCTTCGGAATTCTAGTGCTGATGACCTTGTTCGGGGTTCCGATTGCGATCGGTCGCATCCTGATGGTCACGGCGTTCGCGGTTGCGGTGGGCGCATTCCTGCCGCTGATGTTCCTGCAGTTCAAAGCAAACCGCACGCGCAAGAAGATGCAGGATCAGTTTCCGGTCGCGCTCGACGTGTTCGTTCGCGGCCTGCGAGCAGGACATCCCATTGCTGCGGCCCTTGACCTGTTGACCGTTGAGATGCCTGACCCGATCGGTAGCCAGTTCGGCGTCGTCGTCGACGAAGTTACCTATGGTGCGGAACTGCGCGACGCCCTGCAGGCCATGGCGGACCGTTGGGAACTTGAGGACATGCACATGTTCGTCGTGTCGCTCTCGGTCCAGGCGGAAACGGGCGGCAACCTCGCGGAGATCCTCGACAATCTATCGACCGTGATCCGTGAGCGGCATTCGATGTATCTCAAGGTCCGCGCGCTTTCGAGCGAAGGACGCATGACGGCGATCATGTTGACCGTCCTACCGGTCTTCGCTTTCGCGTCGCTCTTCCTGTTGAACTCGGCCTTTTATCTGGAAGTTGCGGACGATCCCGCCTTCTTGCCGGGCTTCCTTGGGCTGATCATCGCGTACATCATCGGGTTCATCTGGATCCGCAAGTTAGTCGATTTGAAGGTCTGATTGATGGCTGAGCTGTTCGCCCAGTACCCGCTTCTGCGCCTCGGAATTCTCCTGGGGCTGTTCGCCCTCGTGGTCGCCGGCGCGTATTTCGTAACCGCTGCGATCGGGGCCAGGCAGGCGTCCCGGCAGCGGCTTGCCGATGGTGGTGGTAGCGGCCAGCAGGTCATTGGTGCGTCGCTTCGCTCGCAGACCGCGGAAGGCTCTTGGCTCAAGCTCGTAAACAGTATCGAGAAGACCGGATTGTCCCTGGTCGACACGCGCGACGATTCCGTCCGCAAGAAGCTCGCCAATGCCGGCTACACGGCCTCCTACGCGCCGCGGCTCTACACGTTGATCCGCTTGACGCTTGTTATCCTGCTTCCTCTGCTGGTTTTCGGTCTCATCTATGCCAGCGGCTCGACGCCGAGCATCTTCAAGATTTACGGCGGCGTTGTTATCGCGGCGCTGGCTGGCCTCTATCTGCCCACACTCTTTATTTCCGCGAAGGCGGACCGCCGC
Source organism: uncultured Alphaproteobacteria bacterium (assembly GCA_963750315.1). Taxonomy (GTDB): domain Bacteria; phylum Pseudomonadota; class Alphaproteobacteria; order Sphingomonadales; family Sphingomonadaceae; genus Sphingomicrobium. The sequence goes on along the minus strand of CAVVQF010000006.1, from coordinate 66,417 downwards.
CAGCAGGAGATCGTCAACGGCTTTCCGGATGCGCTCGACCTGATGCTGGTTTGCGTCGAAGCAGGTCTCGGCATGGACGCCGCCTTCGCTCGCGTTGGCATGGAGATGACCACGTCCCACCCCAAACTTGCTGAGCAATTCGGCTCGGTGGTGCTTGAGCTTCGAGCGGGACGAAGCCACGAAGACGCCCTTCGCCGGATGGCCGACAGGGCGGGGGGCGCCGAGGAAATCCGCGCTTTCGCGACGCTGTTGATCCAGTCATCGAAGCTGGGCTCGTCGATCGCCCAGACTTTGCGCGTCTATGCGGCCGAAATGCGTGAGCGCCGCCGCATGCGCGCTGAGGAAAAGGCGCACCGCCTGCCGGTGCTTCTGTCAGTTCCGCTCGTGGGCTGCATGCTGCCGGTCATGATCGGTGTGCTCATGCTGCCGGCAGTAATTCGAGTGATGCGTAGTCTCGTGCCTATCATGGGAGGATGAGATGAATCGGGGGGCCAAATTCCTGGTTTCGACGACGATGCTGGCAGTTGCCGGCTGCAACGGCGAGCAGGGCAAGCTGGAAATTCGATCGACGCCGACTCCGCTTGCGCAAGGCCAACAGACCGTCCCGTATCGGATCGCCGAAGCGCGTGGGCAGCTCGCTCGTGGCAACGTGGCCCTGGCGCTCGAGGCATTCCGGCTGGCCGAACGGGAAAACCCGAACAGTGCGGCCCCGTTAGCGGGCATTGCGACCTGCTATGACCAGATGCGACGGTACGATCTGTCGCGGCGCAACTTCGAAGCGGCGCTTGCGCTTGAGCCGGCCAATCTAGAAGTTCTCGGCGCGTTCGCGTCCTCACTTCAGCTTCAGGGCCGGACTGTGGAAGCGCTCAACGTTCGTCGCGAGATCGCGGCTCGTTCAGCAGCCGTGGCCGAGCCCGAACAGCAGGTGGCTGAAATCGCCGCGCCGCTTTTGGCAGCACCCGATCCAGCCGAGGCAGTCGCGTCGGCGCCGCCCTTGGCGCCCGTGCAGGTGGCGTCGGCTCCGGCAACGCCGCTCCCAACTCGGACGTTCGAGGAAGCTCCAGTCGATCTTTCGGTATCGACGCCCGATCATGTCCGCGTCGCATTGGCAGGAATTGAAACGGGTCGTGTCGAGATGACTCTCGACAGTCCGGCCGCGCCTGTCGCAGCCGCAATTGCTCCAGCACCGAAGCCGATCGTTCAAACGGCTGCCATCGGGCAGACGATCACGGTCAAGCTGCCGCCGTCGCAGCCGCGGCAGCCGGCATCTGCAACCGTTCCGCTAAAGCCGATCGCGGCCTCCGTACCCGCTCCCAAGCCCGTTCCAGTCCCGGCAGCGGTCGTGCCGGCTCAGGTTGCCGCGCTCGAGCCGCTCAAGCCTTACGCACGTCCCGCCGTCGAGCCGTCCGTGGTTCAGGAAGGCGGTCCGCGCCTTGAGCGCGTGTCGATGGGCGAGATCGCCTTGATCACTGTACCGAAGCCCGTTTGGCAGGCGACGACGGTCGCGCAGACGAGCCGCACCACGACCGTTCGGTTCGTTCCACTTCGTGAGGCGAATGCACAGCCAATCAAAGTGCGGCTGCTCAACGCCGCCCGGATCGATCGTCTGGCGGCGCGCACGCGCGTCTGGCTTGCTGCTCGGGGCTGGAAGGGCATGTCGATCGGGAATGCACAGGTCGCTCGCAGCCGGAGCGTGATCCTGTACCCGGCCAAGCAGCGCGCGATGGCGCAACGCCTTTCGGCTCAGTTCGGCTTCCCGATCGCGCCGCGCCCTTACGGATCGCAGGTGCTCGTGCTGCTCGGCAGTGACGCGGCCCGGCGTAAGCCGTTCCGGACCAGTCGCGCGTGATCGCACTGGCGGTTGCGGCTGCCCTTGCAGGGGCAAAGCCCGCACCGGCACCTGCGGCAGTTGCTGCTCCGCCAGTGTCGCTCAGCGAGGCCGCCTACGCCATCAAGGCGGGGCGGTTGGACCAAGCGCGCTTGATGATCGCCAATGCGGTGAAATCAGGCGCGACAGGTCCCCAGATCGATCGCCTGCTGGCAGACCTTTCCTTCGCTTCCGGAGACTACAAGACGGCATTTCCGGCGTACCTGCAGCTTCTCGCGACCAGCAATAACGACGGACCCATGTACGAGAATGCCGGCGTCGCAGCGATGCAGCTTGGCGATCTCGCCCAGGCGGAAAAGCTGCTTGAACGCGCGACGGCCTATCCGACCGCGACATGGCGGGCCTGGAACGCTCGCGGGGTCGCAGCGGACTATCGCGCAAATTGGACCGTAGCCGACGAATCCTGACGCGCGCGCTGCGACACTCGCGCCCGACCGTTCGGAGGTTCTCAACAATATCGGGTGGTCGATGCTCGTTAGAGCCCGCTGGGCAAGTGCGGTGAGCAATTTTGAGCGCGCCGCCGCGATCAGTCCGAAATCTGCGCGCATTGCGGCAAACCTCGAACTGGCCCGAGCCGCGGCGAGCGAAGATTTGCCGCAGCGACGGTCGGCTGAAAGTGAAGCCGACTGGGCGGCGCGGCTTAACGATGCTGGAGTGATTGCAAGGGTGCAGGGCAACAACAAGAAGGCAGTCGCCGCGTTCACGCAGGCAATCGAGGCGCGCAGCCAATATTACGCGCGAGCAGCGAACAATCTGGCATTGGCGCAGGTCGCCAAGTGAATCTCGCTGTGTTGGCGCCGCAATGGCTGGCGCTTGCCCTTGCGGTTCTGCTGATCGCCGCCGCCGTCGAGGACGGCATCCGCCTCCGGATCTCCAACATTACGGTCGGCTTGGTGCTTGTCGGCGTAATCGTTGCAGCGGTTGCGGTCGGTCCAGCAATCCCGCTCTGGCAGAACCTGGTGGTCTTCCTGGCATTGCTGGCAGTCGGAACGCCGATGTTCGCTGCTGGGAAACTCGGCGGCGGTGACGTGAAGCTGCTCGCCGCGACTGGCCTGTGGTTCGATTTTCACGGCGCATTGTGGATGCTCATCTGTGTGGCGATTTCGGGCGGCGTATTGGCGCTGGTGGTGCTCATCCTGCGCATGATCGGCTGGAGCGAAAACTTGCGCACGAAGGTAGTGCTGCTCCGGCCTAAAGCTGGAATTCCCTACGGCGTGGCGATCGCGGCCGGATCGCTCGTCGCGATGGTTCTCGAGCGTTAAGCGCAAAGAAAAAGGGCCGAGCCCTTCGCAGGACCCGGCCCTCTGATCTCAAATCCTGTTGCGATTAGGCGCCTGCGATTTCCGTGCTGTCGATCTTGACGCCCGGACCCATGGTCGAGCTGATCGCGATCTTCTTCACGAACTTCCCCTTGGCGCCCGACGGCTTCGCCTTGACGATTGCGTCGAGGAACGCGTCGAAATTCGCCTTCAGGTCTTCCTGGGCGAAGCTCGCCTTGCCGATGCCGGCGTGGATGATACCCGCCTTCTCGACGCGGAACTCGACCTGGCCCGACTTGGCGTCGGTGACGGCCTTGGTCACGTCCATGGTGACGGTGCCGAGCTTCGGGTTCGGCATCAGGCCCTTGGGACCCAGAACCTTACCGAGACGGCCGACGACGCCCATCATGTCCGGGGTCGCAATGACGCGATCGAAATCGATCTTGCCGCCCTGCATCTCTTCCATGAGGTCTTCCGCACCAACGCGGTCGGCGCCGGCTGCAGTGGCTTCGTCAGCCTTGCCGCCCTTGGCGAACACGGCGACGCGGACCGATTTGCCCGTGCCCTTCGGCAGATTGACCACGCCGCGGACCATCTGATCGGCGTGACGCGGGTCGACCCCGAGGTTGAGAGCGACTTCGACCGTTTCATCGAACTTCGACGTCGCGTTCTGCTTCACCAGCGAGAGCGCCTCGTCCACCGCGTAGAACTTCTCGCGGTCGACTGCGCCTGCCTGCGACTTCTGCTTCTTCGTCAGCTTTGCCATGTCGTCAGCCCTCCACAACCTGGAGGCCCATCGCGCGAGCGGAGCCTTCGATGATCTTCGTTGCCGCCTCGATGTCGTTGGCGTTGAGGTCCTTCATCTTGGCCTCGGCGATTTCAGCAAGCTTCGAGCGCTTGATGGTGCCCGCGCTGACCTTGCCCGGCTCTTTCGAGCCCGACTTGAGGTTCGCCGCCTTCTTCAGAAGGAAGCTCGCCGGCGGCGTCTTCGTCGCGAATGAGAAGCTGCGGTCCGCATAGACGGTGATGACCGTCGGGATCGGAGCGCCCTTTTCGAGCTCCTGAGTGGCGGCGTTGAACGCCTTGCAGAATTCCATGATGTTGACGCCGCGCTGACCCAGCGCCGGGCCGATCGGCGGCGACGGATTCGCGATGCCCGCAGGCACCTGCAGCTTGATATAGCCAGTTATCTTCTTTGCCATTTCACTCTCTCAATGGGGCGCGCCGGAAAATCCTGAGACCCGCTTTCAAGTTTAGCGGTCCAAGCGAATACGCGAAGGCGTCCTCCCGCAGCTTTTTCCGATGATGTGTCGGAAGCAGGGGGCCATAGCCGAAGGCCTGTTCGGAAGCAATGCGGCGGCGGATGATAACCGGCGTTAGGAAATATTCACAACGCATCCATTTTTGCCTGCTACGAGTTTGGATCTAGTCGAGGATCCTTGTGGAGCGAGTGAGTGGAGTACGTTGACCCTATAAGCATTGGCAGCTTCATCGCGCTGTTCCTTGGAATCCTGATGATAATCGGTGGCCTTTACGCGCTGCGTGGAGGCCGCCTTCGGAACCGAGAAGGAGCGGCGGTACTAGCTGAATTCGTAGCTGTGCTGGGCATCATGGCGCTCGGTGCGGGTTTCGTCGGGATCCTCCGAGGCTAAGCGACTTTCGCTTGGCCGGATTACGCGTCCGTCTATTCATACGCAAGGTTCTTTGGGGGAGGGTTTTACGAAACCGGAGTTCATCTACGCAGCCGCCTACGCGGTGTGCGCTTTCATGGCCTTCAAGGCTTCCCGGACATCGCCGAACGCGGGCCAGGCGGCCGCCGGACCGTTTTGGCTCCGCATCGCGGTGATCTGCGGCTTGTTCACCCTGCTGCGGGCCTTCGACGCCCAGATGGCGGTCAGCGCCGCAGTGCGTGATTTCTCGCATTCCGCCGGCTTGACGGATTGGGCACGGCCAGGCCCGTACATCATGCTGGTCGCTCTCGCGGCCTTCACGATCGCCATCGCCGGCCTGTTCCTGTTCCGGTTTCGGACGTTGCACCGCTCCGTGCCGTTGGCCGCGCTCACGATTATTGCTCTGGCTCTCCTGGCGGTTGCGCACAGTGCCTCCCTTCATGTGACGCAGACGGTGCTTCAGGCACCCGTCGGACCGCTGACGGTAAGCCGGGTGATCGAGGCGATCCTGCTATTGGTCCTCGGCTATTCTGCCATCTGGTACATCCGCGACCGGAAAGCAGTTTCGCCCCAGATCTGAACGGATTGCCCGCACACTATCACCAGCGATGGTGCCGGGGCCTCCTGGGTGTACAATCGTCGCCTGCCGGTCGAACTTGTGGAGGCAATGGTGAACGCAATCATGGCCGTTGCGATGACGGCACTTGAGCTTGGAAAGAGCCTGAAGACGCAGAAGAAACCGGCTCGCCCGGCGGGTGCCGGGTCCAACCGCCGCTAATCAGGCGGCCGCAGCCCGCGCTTTTCGTCGCTGAAGCACAATGTCCACCAACAGCACCGCGAGCACGGTCACCCCTGTTAGCGGGTAGAGCACGCCCAACACTGCGGCGACCATCGTGCCTGCCTTGGCGCGTCGGTTGTCACGCGGACGGGGCGGGCGGGCCAACTTGCCTGCATCGCGCCGCTTCCACCACAGCACCGGGGCGCTGAAGGCGAGCAACAGGATGCCGATGCACCCCGCCAGCATTATCCAGCGGTTGATCGGACCGTATTCCAGGCCCTGATGCGTCGCGACACCCCATTCGATCACCTGGGCGCCTTTGCCGAAGTCATCGTACGTGTTTTGTTTCAGCACGTTGCCGCTCGAAGGCTCGACGAAGATCGTGTCCGAATCCTCGGCCTGCTGGACCGTTTGCGCGACAGTGTACGGCTTGCCTGCCTCCGCCGGCAGGCTCAGCGTATAGGGCGGAACGACGCCGCGGATGGCGGCAATTGCGGCGACCTTGTCAGGGCCGACATCGCCCATTCCATGCGCGTGAGGCATGGAGACCTTCTGGAGCGACCAAGGCAAGCTTTCGCGTTGCGCCGCCGCCGCCGCCGACTGGTGCTCACCATGCTGCGGAACGGGCGCGGACGGTCGGCCAAGCCCGTTCGCCGTTAGTGTCTTCTGGACGTTTGCGCCCCAGAACACCGACCACGGCATGCCCGTCGCGGCGAGGAACAGGATGATCACGCCGACAAAGAGACCAGTGGTCGCGTGAAGGTCTCGCCAGAAGCGCCGGGATTTCGTGGGTAATCGCAGCGCGATGGCCGGCTGGCCCTGTCGCGGCCACCATAAGACGACGCCGGTGACGACCAGCACGATCGCCCAGCCGGCGGCAATTTCAACCAGCGCGTTTCCATAGGTGCCCGTGATCGCGAGACCGTGAAGATCGCGAACGGTCTTCATCATGCCGCCTTCCTTGGTTGTCCCAAGGACGCGTCCGTTGCCCGGATCGACGAAGGCGGTCCGCGCCTTTCCGTCGACCATGGCACGCATTCGCCAGCTTTCTCTCGCGCTGCCCGGCCGCTCGATGTTCGTAACCTTGCCGCCAGTCTGCTGCTCCACACGGCCGATCATCGTCGAGAACGCGACCGGCTCACGGGGCGAGCTAAGCGTTACCCAATCACCGTAGACGGCGCGCTCAACCTCGGGTTTGAACAGGTACAGCCCACCAGTGACGGCAAGCCAGACGAGAAACGGCAAGGCGAGCAGGCCCGCATAGAAATGCCAGCGCCAGAACGCGCGATACAGGTCGTTATGCATCGTCAGAGCTTCGAACGGACGCCGAGGTAAACGGCTCGGCGCTCGACCGGATAGAAGACGACGCCGCTACCGCTGATCACCGCGCTAATGTCGCCGACCGCTCGCTTGTTAGTGATGTTCCGAACATCCACGAACGCTTCAGTGTCGCCGAACATTGTTAGCGATCCGGACACCCCCAGCATCGTGTATCCGGAAACGCGGAACGTGTTTTGGTAATCGGAGTAAGCGCCGTTCGGTACCCACTCTAGCGATGGGGAAATGTGCCAGGCGTCCGGACCGATCTTCACTTCGCCGCGATAGACGTGCTTGGCAATGACCGGCAGGCGGTTGTTGCTGTAAAAGGGGTCGTTGCGGAATTTGAAGTCGTTCAGCGTGTAGACCTGCCGCAGGGTGATCCAGTCGTGCAGCTTGATATCGAGACCCGCCTCGATGCCCTGGTGACGAGTCTTGTTGGCATTGAAGGTTGATGCCGGGATGTCCGGTCCTACGGTGAACTGAAGCAGCTCATTACGGACGTTTGCCCGATAAAAGCTGAGTTCGATCTTCGCCGGACCAACGGTACCGCGGCCCCCGATTTCAGCCGTCCAAGCGTGTTGCGCATCGAGCGGGACGAAGCCGGCGACCTGAGCCAGTTCGATGAAGCCCGGAAGCTCATGCGAGCGGCTGTAGTTCACGTACAACTGCCAGTCGTTCTTCGGCTCCCAGAGCACGCCGAAGCGCGGGGAAAACTGCCTGAACTTAGAGTCCCGGCTGATGACCGTGGGGAACTTCTGATCCTGGCTGCGGATGCCGTTCGTGTAGATGCCACCGACGATCAGCTTGGTCTTTCCGACCGCGTACCGGGCCTCGCCATAGACATCGATCGTGCGGGCGAAGCGGTCGGCATCCAGGGTCTGGGCGCCTTTCTTGCCGTTGATGTTTACAAATCTCTTGGCATCGGTCGTGCCGAACCGGGCTGTGGCTCCGGTCAGCAGTTCGAGATTGCCGAACTCCATACCGGCGCGGGCAAACACGCCGCTGTCGACCGAGCGTTCGTCGACCACCTGGAAAATCGGGTGATCGAGCTTTTTGGCGTTGATGAATCCACCGAACTCCAAGTCAGCAAAATCGAGAGAGACATTAGTGCGGTTCTGGACGCGCAAGGAGTCAATGTTTCGCTGCTGGTCGGCGAAGAAATTGCCCTTCTTCGGATTATTGAGAACGTCCGAGTACGTCAGTGCGCCCGGCAGTTCCTGCCGCAATCGCTGCGCGCTCACATAGAAGCGCGTCTGCACGTTCGAGGCGAGGTTGATGCCGGTGTTTCCAGTCAAACGGATCGCCTTGCGGTCGGCGTGCTGCCGGTCTCCGTGCGAGCGGTCAAAGTTGACGACGCCATAGGCATCGACGGCCTGCCCGGCGTATCCGAATGCCGCCTGGCCGCGAGCGGTGCCGAAGCTTCCGCCGTCGGCTCGCAGGTTGAAGCCGCCGCGCGTTCGGCCCGTCGGGGTCACGCCGTTGATGGCGCCGCCGAGCGTCGTACCGCCGAAACGGAAGGCGTTGGCGCCGCGGTAAACCTCGAGATGGCTGAGGACCGACGGGTCCAGTTCCTGGAAGTCGCCATTATCGTCCGCCAGGTTGATCGGGATCCCGTCCTGCAACAGCGTGAGGCCGCGCATGTGGAAGCCCCGGCTGATGCCAGAGCCGCGAATCGACAGGCGAATTTCCTGTCCGAAACGGGGCTGGGCGTAAACGCCAGGTGAGAACGCCAGCGATTCCTTCAGTGAAATTGCAAGCTTGTCTTCGAACTCCGCCGCAGTGACGAGATCGGATCCGCCCGGTCGCCCTTGCACCTCTACGGCGCCACTCGGAAGTCGCCGTCCGGTAACGAGGATCTCGTCCTCGTGCTTTTTCTCTTTCGCAGCCGGCTCGGCCTGAACAGCCAAAGCCGCCGCAACTGCTACCAGTTCCAGCATCGAGCGCCCCCATTTTGCCCTGTCATCGGCAGCTTAACAGGAAGTCAGCGCTGGGACAAACTTAAATTAACTAAAGTTAGTGTCTCATTACGAGCAAGTTGTATGAATTCAAGCATTTAATTTTTGTTTATTGGCTATTATCAGTTTTCACGCGAGACGGAATTTCTACTCCGCGTCCGGCCTTTCGAAGCGAGGCAATTCTGCATCAGATTTGCGGAGCGAATCGTAACCTTCGGTTAACCCGGGTTGCGTGGATGGGTTAGTTAATAGACACTGCGCCGTCATTGGGGGGAGAATGGCGATGATGTTCGGACTGCTCCGCGCGGCGGTTGCCGCTGCGCTGGTCTGCACTGGTACCGCGTCACAGGCTGCAGATTTCTACTTTCTCGTTCGGCACCGATACGACCGATCCCAGCGTCTCTAACGGCGTTCCGGGCACCGTGACCGGGAGGATTCTGGGACTGCCGGACGAGGGCACCGGCGGCGCTCTCCAGTTGCTGATCGACAGTTATTCGCCGGATGCAAGTCTTGCCTATCCGATTGATGCGAATGCCTGGCTGTTCAGCTCGGACTATTGGAATTCTTTCACGGTCGAGGATGGGATGATCGTCGCGGCCTTGTTCCGCAATGACGACTTTACGTTCGGTGGAGACGACCAGCTTTTCATCAACTTCCTGCTCGGCAATGGCGGCAACACGAACTACGTGTCGCTCGATTCCAACAACGCTTCATCGATCTGGAACAACCAGGGCATGGCTGGCGTAACGTTCACGCGCATCAATGCCGCGGTCCCGGAACCCGAAACGTGGGGGCTAATGCTTCTAGGTTTCGGCGCGGCGGGAATCGTCCTTCGCTCACGGCGGAGGCGGTCCGTGGTTGGCGCGGCGGTAACCGCCTAGGGCGATAAGTCAAAAAATCCTGTTAACTAAATGCGTTGAACGAGACGCAGGCTTTATTGCGCATCTTCAGGCCTCGGCATTTCGCCGAGGGTGATTCAACGATGCGGCGTATCCTTCTGCTGACAGCTTTGGCGTTGGGCCTGACGATGCCCACACCAGGCGTCGCTGCGCCTGTCGCTCCAAACCCGCCAGCGACTGGTCGCGCGCTGCTCCTGGTGCCGCTCAAGCTGACCAAGATCGACGATCTCGATTTTGGCACGGTGGTACCATCCAGTTTGACTGGCGCCGTCTCGATCAACGCAGCTACTGGCGCCCGCACGACGATCGGTGGAGTGACCGGTCTTCCAAGCGATATTGGCCGCCGCGGCTATTTCGCGACCGCCGGCTCGCCGAACCAGCTGGTGATCGTCAACATCACGCAGCCGCTGGCGTTGACAAGCGTTGCCGGTGACTCGATCCCCGTTCTTGCGCTGACGATGGACGGCGCGAATGTCCGGACGATCGATCCGACGACCCGCAATTTCTTCTTCGGCATTGGCGGGATCATCCTCGTCGGGGCGGATCAGCCCGAAGGCACCTACACCGCTACTTTCGACGTCACTGCCAGCTATCTCTGAGCAACAAAAAGGGCCGCCGAAGCGACCCTTTTCGTATTGGCGGATAGCCGGTCTTACTTGACCCGCTCAACCTGCTCGAATTCGAGCTCGACCGGCGTTGCACGGCCGAAGATCGAGACGCTGACCTTCACGCGGCCACGGTCGAAGTCGAGTTCCTCGACCACACCGTTGAAGCTCGCGAACGGGCCGTCGAGCACCTTCACCGCATCGCCAATCTCGTAATCGACGTTGACCTTCTGCTTCGGCGCGGCGGAGGCGGCTTCTTCCTTGGTGGAGAGAATGCGCGCGGCTTCGGCTTCGGTAATCGCCTGCGGCTTGCCGCCGGGCCCGAGGAAGCCGGTGACCTTCGGCGTGTTCTTCACGAGGTGATAGACCTGGTCGTTCATCGCCAACTTCGCGAGAACATAGCCGGGGAAGAACTTGCGGTCCGACGTGACCTTCTTGCCGCGGCGGATCTCGGTGACTTTTTCGGTCGGGACCTCGACCGCTTCGACCTGGCTCTCGAGGCCGAGACGCTTCGCTTCGGAAAGGATCGCGTCCTTCACCTTGTTCTCGAAGCCGGAATAAGCGTGGATGATGTACCAGCGGGACATAGGTCTTGTCGTTCCCCGTTCGTTTAGCCGACTAGGCCAAGCAGGATGCGCACGATCGAGCTGAACGACCGAATCGACCGCGAAAAAGAAGAGGGCGAGCAGCGCGGTCATGATCAGCACCATGATTCCGGTGCGGACGGTCTCGCTCCAGGTCGGCCAAACGACCTTGGACGCTTCGGAGCGTACCTGCCTGATGAATTCGCCTGGGGAGCTTTTCGCCACCTGCATTGCCTCTTCGAGATAGAAAAACGCTCCGCGAACCCGAGGGCCGGCGGAGCTGAACAGCGACTTAGCGATACAGCCCCGAGTCTTCAAGGCTGGCAGGGGCAGAGGGACTCGAACCCACGACCCTCGGTTTTGGAGACCGATGCTCTACCAACTGAGCTATACCCCTAGGCCGTGGCGCGACTTATGCGGCGAACGCGGCAGGCGCAAGGCCGCGTCAGTCGATGATCTTGCGCAGCGTCCGGACCATGAAGGCGGTCGACCAGCCGATCAGCACGAAGCCGATCAGCGATTCGAGTGCGCCCACCAGCCGCCATTCCTCGGCGAAGTTGGATGCAGCCGTACCGAGCGTCGCGTAGCAGGACGCGGAATAGTAGAGCGCCTCTTCCATCGACCGAAGCGCGCCGACGTATCTGAAAAAGACCGCGAAGATCAGGATCTCGATGAAGTGCAGCACGAAAAGAAGCAGGCCATAGGTTCCCATCAGCGCCGCTGCGCGAAGCCCGAATTCGTTCGGAATGGACCTCTCGTCGTGAAGATGCAGCGCCTTCGAAATGCCGACCAGGCCGGAACTGTGGATAAGGACCATGAGCAGGACGAAGCCCGCAACCGCAGCCAGTTGCAGACCGAGATCGACGACGATCACTTCATCAGACAACAGCCGCGCTCCTTCGGTCGAGCAGGCTCAACGCGAGACGCCGACGGTTGTTCTCAGGCAGCGATGTCGAAAGGCTGGATCTCGCCCGATAGGTAGAGATTGCGCGCCTTGGTCCGCGAAAGCTTCCCCGAGCTGGTGCGGGGCAGCGACCTCGGGGGCACCAGCTCGACGATCGGCGTAATGCCGGTGATCGCGCGCACCCGCTCACGAATATCGTCGCGAAGGCGGCCACGCTCGGTCGGATCCGATACCCGGCAATGAACCAGCACGGCAGGCGTTTCTTCGCCCAACGGGCCGGTGATCGCGAAGGCGGCAATGTCGCCGGACTTGAAGCCGGGAAGCTGCTCCACCGCCCATTCGATGTCCTGCGGCCAGTGGTTGCGGCCGTTGATGATGATCATGTCCTTGGCCCGGCCGACGATGAAAATGTAGCCGCCGGACATGTAACCCATGTCGCCGGTATCCAGCCAATTGTCCTTCAGGCAGGCCTCGGTCGCTTCGGGATCGCGGTAATAGCTGTGCATGACCGACGTGCCGCGGACGAACACACGGCCGATGCCACGGTCGGGAAGAATTGCGCCGTCGTCGCCGCGGATCTCAATCTCCATCCCCTCGACCGGCTTGCCGCAATTGACGATCGCTCGGTAGCGTCGTGGCCGGCCATCCGGCCCGCTGTTGCCGCCGTTGAGCACCGTTTCTTCAACCAGTTCGAGCCGGATGCCCTCGCCCGGAGGCATTAGCGAAACGGCCAGCGTTGCCTCCGCGAGGCCATAGCTCGGGCAGAAAGCGGCAGCCTGAAAGCCCGCGTCGGCGAAGGCATCGACGAACGCCTGCATGACGTCGGGCCGGATCATGTCCGCGCCGTTGCCGGCGATCCGCCACCGCGACAGGTCGAAACGATCTTCCGCGCGGGTCTGCGACGACATGCGGCGTGCGCAGATATCGTAGCCGAACGTAGGCGAATAGCTGACGCTGTTGCCCGGATTTCGGGTGATGAGGTCGAGCCACGCAAGCGGTCGGCGCGCGAAATCCTCGGTCTTCATGTAGTCGACCGACAGTTGCAGCGAAATTGGTGACAGCATGCAACCGACGAGTCCCATGTCATGATACCAGGGAAGCCACGAGATGCAGCGATCGGCATCTTCGATCTTCAGGCCTACGCCGTGTGCGTGGAGATTGGACAGCAGCTGGCGATGCGTGACCGCTACGCCGTGCGGGAAGCGCGTCGATCCGCTCGAATATTGAAGGTAGGCGACCTCGTCGGCGTCCGGCGTGGGAAGGTCAGCGGAGCCGGCCTCGATCTCGGACAGGCTGTCCCAGTCGCGCGTGGCGATGTTGAGCGCTGCGCCCGCCTCCTCGGCATAGCTGAGCAATTCCGGAGCGCAGAGGAACAGCGACGGATCGCTGCTCGTCAGCATGACCTTCAGTTGCTCGACATAGGCTTCGCGCCCGCCGAAGCTGGTCGGCAAAGGTAGCGGCACCGGCCACAGGCCCGCGTAGACCGCACCGAAGAAACAGGCCGCGAACTCCGGCGTGGTCTCGGCGACAAGGGCGAGCCGATCGCCGGGCTTCAGGCCAAGCGCCATGAGCCGCTGCGCATTGGCAAGCGCGTCCTCGCGCAGCTCGGAGAATGGATAGGCGCGGGTTAGCTGGCCGCGCGCATCGTGGAAATTCATCCCTCGGCGACCGCGAGCAGCATAGTCGAGGGCTTCCCCAAGCGTCGCAAAGTCTGCGATGCGGCGTGGAAGCGAGTCCAACGTTGCTGTGCCACCTGCGGGAGCTAGGTCGGCCACGATCGTATTGTTCCGGTCGAGCACGCCGTCACCCTGGTCATAATGCCCGCCCGAAGGCGCGGCTGGAGCGCCCGTATGGTTACGAGCAGGTTTGTGATGGTGTGCGAGTGTGGCACAAATTGGGCCAATGAACGCCCGAAAGCCTCGCCGACCGCCCAAGCCGCTGAACGGAGAGCGCTTGCATGAGCTCGCGCTCTTCTACGTGGGCAAGTTCGCCACGACGCGCGCCAAGCTCACTTCCTACCTCAAACGTAAACTGCGCGAGCGAGGCTGGGAGGGAGAGGATTCGCCGGACGTCGGACGGCTTGTGGAGAGGCTCTCGGCAAGCGGGCTCGTGGACGATGCATCCTACGCTCTGTCGAAATCGCGATCCCTTTCGGAGCGCGGTTACGGGGCAGCGCGGGTCCGCCAGACGCTTCGAGCTGCGGGCATCGATGAGGACGACGGGCAGGCGGCACGTCAGCTGGCGGCGGACGAAGCAGCCTCCGCTGCCCTGCGGTTTGCGCGACGAAAACGCATCGGCCCGTTCGCGGAAAGCACGCTTGACCGTGCCGGCCGGGAGAAGGCCCTTGCCGCGATGATCAGGGCCGGACATGGGTTCGAGATCGCCAAGGCAGTGGTGAATGCCGAGCCCGGAAGTGAAATCGACCTTGACGAACTCGTTGAGAAAGGGCGTTAAGTCGGTTTAACGACACTCTGACACATGTTAGTGAGGCTCGGTGCAGCGCAAGAGAACCGAAACGGCACCCGAGCCGGAAATGGAGCCCGTGGCGGTCGCCGAGGCCGTTCCGGACGCGTCCGACGAAATGGAAGCCGTGATCGGCCATGTAAAATGGTTCGATGCGACGAGAGGCTTTGGCTTCCTCGTCAGCGACGCCATCGATGGCGATATCCTCATCCATTTCAGCGTTTTGCGCGACCATGGCAGGCGCAGTTTGCCCGAAGGCGCGATCGTCGAATGTGTCCCGATGAAGCTCGACCGCGGTCTGCAGGCGAAACGAGTCCTCTCGATCGACGTTGGATCAGCTGTCGTCGCGCAACCCCGTCCGGCACGCTCGACGAGCAAGGATGTTGACCGTAAGGCTTTGTCCGAAGCGGCCGGTGAGTTCGAGCCAGTAGAGGTGAAATGGTTCAATCGCGTAAAGGGCTATGGTTTCGTCAATCGGGCCTCGGATCCCGAATCGCACGACATATTCGTCCATATGGAGACGGTTCGGAACTCGGAAGTCGGGGACCTTCAACCCGGGCAACGAGTGCTGGCACGCATTGCGGAGGGCAAGAAGGGCCTCACCGCGGTCGAGCTCCGATCGGACTCGCTAGGCCAAGCGCTGACGGCCGTGGCGATCGCCGCGACCAGCGCCTGCGGGTCGGCAACCACTACATCCGAGGCTCCGTTGGAACAGTCCCCCGCCGGGCTCGAACAAATTCCGCTGACGATTACGTCGGCAAGCGGGAAGCATGATTTCACCGTCGAGGTTGCGGCAACTGCAGAGCAACAGGCCCAGGGTTTGATGTTCAGGAAATCGCTGGATGCGAACAGCGGGATGATCTTCCCGCGGGATCCGCCGGGGGACGCCAGCTTCTGGATGAAGAACACACTGATCCCGCTGGATCTTGTCTTCATCCGGCCCGACGGGTCGATCATCCGGATTGCGGACAATGCCGTGCCGATGTCGCTCGATCCGATTCCATCTCTGGAGCCGGTCGGAGCAGTGCTGGAAATCGCCGGCGGCCGGGCGGCGCAGCTTGGCATCAAGCCGAACGACAAGGTCACCTGGAAGCACTGACTTGGCTTGCGCATCCCGCGCCGAGCGGGCAGATGCGCGGGCCATGGGTTTCTGGTCTCGGACATTCACCTGGTGGAACGGCGCGACGTGGGGCACGGGCATCTGGACCTGGCGCCACGGCGAGAAGGTCGGCACGCGACGACGCCGGCAATGTCTACTACCGGGGCAAGAAGAATCCGGCGTCGCGCTGGGTGATCTACAACGGCTCTAATGACGGCAGCCGCGTGCCGCCGGACTGGCAGGCGTGGCTGAAGGGCACGATTGCGGAGCTTCCGGAAAAAGCGCTGCCGCCCAAACGTAAGTTCGAACGGCCGCCTGAGGTCAATCCGACCGGGACCATGGCCGCATTCCGCCCAGACGGTTCCCTGTCGAAGAAGCAGATCCGGCCCGCTTCGACGGGCGACTACCAACCCTGGACGCCCGACTGAGCGTGAAACGCCTGGCGACGACTGGTGCCTTGCTTGCGCTGCTTTTGGTGGCGGCCTGCGGGCGCGGCCAGCAAGGCGACGAAGGCAATCGAGTGCCGCTCCCCAAGACCGCCACGGGTCCGGGCAAGCAGGAGGGCGTCACCCCGATGGCGGAACGCGTCGCGGTCCTCGGGTTCCTCAACAAACGCAACGGCATTGTCCGCGACATTACATTGAAGCCTGGCCAGTCGGTGCAGGTGAAAAACGCCATCATTCGCCTGCGCGCTTGCGAGACGACGGCGCCCTGGGAAAATGAAAAGCTCACTGGCGCGTTCATCCAACTCGACGTGCAGCAGCCGGATTCAAGCTGGCGCCGTGTTTTCTCTGGCTGGGTCTACAAGGAATCGCCGTCGCTGAACGTGGTCGAGCACCCGGTCTACGACGTCTGGCCCAAGAGTTGCGCGATGACATATCCCTCGGCCGCCGCGGAGCCGGATGCGCCGGTGGCCTCGAGTAACCGATCGAGTGCTAGCAGATCGGGCGATGCCGGCCGGCCCGAACCGTCTGTCGACGCCGCCACCGAGCCGTCGGAAGGGGCACCAGCGACTGAGCCGACGCCATCGCCGCCGCCTGCACCGCCAAGCGCGCCTGCAAGCAACGACACATAGGATTTGCGGGAAATGCTCACTGCGCCGAGCGAGGCAAGGTGGGACGTCATGAACTGGCAGTCGAGCAGGGTGTAGCCACCCGCCTTCATTCGCGCGACGAGCCACGCCAGTGCGACTTTCGATGCGTCGGTCGTTCGGCTGAACATGCTTTCACCGAAGAAGGCCCGGCCGAGCTTCACGCCGTAGAGCCCTCCGACGAGTTTGCCGTCGTGCCAGACCTCGACCGAATGGGCGTTGCCGGAGCCATGCAGCGCGAGCATCGCACGTTCGATGTCGGCGTTGATCCAGGTCTCGTCGCGGTCCGCGCAGGCGCCAACCACCGCAGGAAAGTCACGGTCCATCGTAACCGTGAAGAAACCGGACCGAAGCGTCCGCCGGAGCGACCGCGAAAGATGAAATTTGTCGAGCGGAATGACTGCGCGCGAGCGTGGCTCGACCCAGAACAATTCGGATGCCTCGCGGCTGTCGGCCATCGGGAAGATGCCGGCGGCATAACCCTGAAGAAGCAGGCGCGGGTCCAGGCGACTCATCGCAGGAGAATATGGGCCGCTTTCAGCGACTTGTCAGGAACTAGAGGATTTCGCGGACGACATCTTGAGGTCGGCAGAGCCGAGCACCCTTGCCGGTTACCACGAGGGGGCGATTGATGAGGATCGGATGCTCCATCATCGCGTCCAGAATTTCGTCGTCGCTGACGTCGTCTCGGGTGAGCCCGAGTTCCGCAGCGATCGGCTCTTTCGCACGCAGTCCGTCGCGAGGGCTGATGCCTGCCTTGTCGTAGATCGCTTTCAGCGCATCGCGGGTCGGAGGTGACCTTAGATATTCCACGATCTCCGGCTCGCCAATTTTTTCCCGAATGATTTCAAGGGTCTTTCGTGAAGTGCCGCAAAGGGGGTTGTGGTAGATCGTTACGTTCATGTTACGGTCAGTCTGTGGTTAATAGCTCGGATTTCGCTACGGGCGCGGGCCTTCGCGGTCCAGTCCCGCCGCGCGGCCATTGTCGCGTTTCCGGAACGATGTTGCGTAAGCGTCGTTTCCTCGCGCGTGACATGCACCATTGGCCGGGGGTTTCTCGGGTCCGGAGGCATGGTCCGGAAGATCAACAATCGGGAGAAGAACGATGCAAAAGACATTCATGGCAGTCGTACTGGCCAGCGCAGTTTCGCTTAGCGCGTGCGCGACCGACAGCCGTCAGGCTGGCGATATCGCCCAGGGTGCAGCGATCGGCGCAGCCGGCGGCGCAGCGGTTGGCGCGGTGGTGCCGGGCGTGAACGTGATCGAGGGTGCCGCTGTCGGCGCCGCGATCGGCGGCCTCGCCGGTGGCGTCTGGGCTGACCAGAACAACGACGGCTACGTCGATGGCTACGTCTCGAACGGCCAGTATTACGCTGGAACCCCGCAGGGCTACGACCCGACGCTTCGTCGCGTCGCGACCGGCGCTCTCGGTGGGGCAGCGCTCGGCGCAGTTGCCGGTGCGGTGATCCCGGGCGTGAGCCTGCTCGAAGGTGCGGTGATCGGTGCCGCCGTCGGCGGTGTCGCCGGCGCGATCTGGGCCGACCGCGATAACGACGGCCGCGTCGACGGTTACGTCTCGAACGGCCAGTACTACAGCGGTGCCCCGGCAGCTGCCCCGGCCCCGACGTACACGGCTCCGGCCCGCTCCGGTGAGCGCGGATAAGTATCCGGAGACATTGTGAAGAGTACAATTGAGATGCGCGCCGGTCCCCGCGGACCGGTGCGCATTCTTTCAAGGACAAGCGGCGGTGTTGCGGCCTTGATGCTCGCGACGACCGCCGCTGTCTTTCCTACCTCCCCTGCTCACGCGCAAAGTGCAGCGGTGCCGCTCTACTCGGCCGGGGTTCACGGGGTTTCCGATTTCTACGCGGTCCGCAGCGGCCGCCCGCTTTGGTTCGCGCAGCAGGGCAGGCAGGTTGCCGTCCTGCTAGATCTTCTGCGGAGCGCAGAAGCGGACGGGTTGGATCCGGGCAAGTATCACGTCGATGACCTTGAAAAGGTCGTACGGCGAGCGAGTTCTTCGAACAGCAAGCGAGCGACCATCCGCGCAGACCAGATGCTCAGTCAGGCGCTGACGGATTACGTACGCGACCTCCGCTCGCCCGTCGACGTCGGCATCATGTATGTCGATCCGGAGCTCAAGATGACGGCTGCCGTCGCCGCTCACCATCCTCGATCGTGCGTCCAAGGCGCCATCGCTCGAACAATATGTTGCCGAGATGCAGTGGATGAACCCGCTCTACGCTCCGTTGCGACAAGCCCTGGCCAACGGTTCGTACACGCCTGAGCAGCGGAACCTGATCCGGGTGAACATGGAACGCGTTCGCGCGCTTCCGTCCGGGACAGGCCGCTACATACTCGTCAATGCGGCGCAGCAGCGGCTGTTCATGATGGACAAAAGGGAAGTGGTGGATTCGATGCGCGTGGTGGTCGGCAAGCCGATCTATCCGACGCCGATGATGGCCGCCTACGTCCGCTTCGCGAACCTCAACCCTTATTGGTACGTACCGGCCGACCTCGCCGCCGAACGTATCGCTCCGAACGTCGTGAAGCTCGGACTGCCGTATCTGCAGCGGCAGGGCTACCAGGTCGTTTCGGACTTCGTAAAAGACCCGCAAATCATCGATCCGACGACGATCGACTGGAAGGCGGTAGCCGATGGCAGGCAGAGAGTTCTGATCCGCCAGCTGCCTGGGGCCTATAATTCGATGGGCCGGATCAAGTTCATGTTTCCCAACGAGGCTGGCGTTTACCTGCACGACAATCCGGAACGCGAGCTATTCGAGCAGGCGGCGCGTCTCTACAGCGGCGGCTGCGTCCGGCTCGAAGCCGCATGGCGCCTTAGTCGCTGGCTGTTCGACAAGGACCTGACCTGGGAAGGCGCTGGGCCAGAGCAGGAAGTGCCGCTCGCCAAGCCGGTGCCAGTTTACATCACCTACCTAACTGCGGTGCCCGACGGCTCGCAGGTCGCTTTCCTCGATGACGTCTACGGGCGCGATAAGGCCAAGCTTGCTCAAGGGGCCGGCGGAACAGCAACAGCCGCCCGCTAAGGCCCGTTCAAAGCGACCAGTCTGCGACGTAGTCGAGGCGGTACGGGATCGGACGGCCATCGGCGTCCATCGCCGGTCGAAACCGAAGGCGGCGATAGATCAGGGGGCATAAGCCGCTATCGACGTAAGGGTCCCCGCTGGATCGAGTCACGCGGCATTCCGTCGGAACTCCGCTCGTATCGAGCTTGAGCGACAGCATCGCCCGTCCGAATGACAGGCGCCCGCCCGTCAGGTCGCGATAGTCGCCGCGGTTGAGATTGCGGATCAGCCGGGCTGGCGTGTAGCCGCTGAAGTCTCCCGAGCCGCCGCCTCCGCGGCCGGACCCAGCGCCTCCCGCACCCGGCCCGGTTCCTGCGGTGGCCGCCCCTGATTGCGCAGCGCTCCCCGGGCCGGCGACGGGAGCAGCGACGACCGGCGGCTTGGCCGGGACGACGATCTCCGGCTTCGGAGCGACGACGGGTGTCGGTTCGGCCTTCTTGCCGGCTGCGCCTTCCTCTTCCTTCGCGCGATCTGCCTTGGGTTGCGGGGGAGGCGGAACGGGAGGAGGCGGGGGCAGCTCCTTGATGTCGAACGTCTTCAAACTTTCGACGACTTGGCGGACGCTATGGACGTTCAGCCCGGTCAGGATCACCGCGCCTAGCACGACGTGCACGAGAACGACGCCCGCAAGCGCCTTCGCGCGATCTTCCCGAGCAGTGGCGGTATAACTGGCCATCGACGCGTTCCCGATGAGCAACGCCTATCATGGCTTAAAGTTTTCGGATGCTGCGATCATAATGACCGCTTTCGACCCATTGTGGGTCCATGCAAAGCGGACATTCGGGCGTCAGTAGCTCTCAACTACTCGGCAGCGACGCGCTGCTTCTCCAGCCACTGCTCAAGCCACTTGATGGTGTATTCGCCGCGGAGGAACTCTTCGTCGCGGACGAGAGCCTGATGGAGCGGGATGGTGGTTTTCATGCCTTCGACCACGAACTCTTCCAGCGCTCGGCGGAGGCGCATGATGCAGCGCTCGCGCGTGGTGCCGTAGACGATCAGCTTGCCGATCATGCTGTCGTAGTAAGGCGGCACCCGGTAGCCGGTATAGAGGCCGCTATCGACGCGCACGTGCATGCCGCCCGGAGCGACAAAATTCGTCACGAGGCCCGGCGACGGCGCGAAGGTCATCGGGTCCTCGGCGTTGATGCGGCACTCGATCGCGTGGCCGTGCAGATGGATCTGGTCCTGCGGCATGACAGGCCTTCGCCCTGAGCGACGCGGATCTGCTCGCGCACCAGGTCGATGCCGCTGATCATCTCGGTCACCGGATGCTCGACCTGCAGCCGGGTGTTCATCTCGATGAAGTAGAACTCGCCATTCTCGTAGAGGAACTCGATGGTGCCGGCGCCGCGATAGGACATGTCACTCATCGCCTTGCGGACGATTTCGCCCATGCGCTCGCGCTCTTCCGGCGTGATGACCGGGGAGGGCGCTTCTTCGAGCACCTTTTGGTGGCGCCGCTGCAGTGAGCAGTCGCGCTCGCCGAGGTGGATCGCTGCTCCCTCGCCGTCGCCAAACACCTGGAATTCGATGTGTCGCGGGTCGGCGAGATATTTTTCCATGTAGACGGTGTCGTCGCCGAACGCGGATCGCGCCTCGGCGGCCGCCTGGCTCATCATGCTCTCGAGCTGGTCGTCGGACTGGACGACCTTCATCCCGCGCCCGCCGCCGCCCGAGGCCGCCTTGATCAGCACCGGATAGCCGATTTCCTCGGCGAGGGCGTGCGCCTCGGCGACGCTGGTCAACGCGCCGGCGGAGCCCGGAACGAGCGGAAGGCCGAGCTTGGCCGCGGTTCGCTTCGCCTCGATCTTGTCGCCCATGATCCGGATGTGCTCGGGCTTCGGCCCGACCCAGATGATGCCGTGGCTCTCGACGATCTCCGCGAACTGCGCGTTCTCGGACAGGAAGCCGTAGCCCGGGTGAATCGCGTCGGCGTGCACGATCTCGGCCGCCGAAATAATGTTCGGGATATTGAGGTAGGAATCGGTAGCGGCGGGCGGACCGATGCAGACCGTCTCGTCCGCCAACCGAACGTGCATCGCATCGGCGTCGGCGGTCGAGTGCACTGCGACCGTCTTGATGCCGAGCTCATGGCAAGCGCGATGGATACGCAGCGCAATTTCGCCGCGGTTCGCGATCAGTAGTTTTTGAATGGCCATGACTTAGCCGAGCACCACCAGCGACTGGTCGAACTCGACGGGTTGGCCGTCAGCGACGTTGATCTTCTTGACGATGCCGGCCTTGGGTGCGGTAATCGGATTCATCACCTTCATCGCTTCGACGATGAGCAAGGTGTCGCCAGCCTTGACGGTCTTGTCCAACGGTGATGAACGGCTTCGCACCGGGCTCGGACGACATGAAGGCAGTGCCGACCATCGGCGATTTCACCGCCTCGCCACCGACATCCTCTTCCGGAGCCGCGGCAGCAGCGGGCGCGGCGGCGGCGGCCGCTGCGGGAGCTGCAGCGGCGACCTGTGCAGGCGCAGCAACAAACGAGTGCGGCGCATCTCGGCGGACCTTGATCTTGCGATCGCCATCTTCGACTTCGATCTCGTTGAGGTCGTTCGCGCTCAGCATTTCCGCGAGCTCACGCACGAGGGCGGTATCGACGCGCATCGAAGCGCCCTTGTCGGCGCCGCCCTTGCCGGTCTCGGCCATACGAATCCCCTAATTCACGCCCACTCAGGCTGTTTGCGCCGCGTCTTACCGCCTGACGCGGCGGCGTCCAGTCAAAGCAGCCCTGTCTTCAATTGCGCGAGAGGGCAGACGTTCCTATCTGAACCTGCGAAAATGACGATCGATCACACAGTCCAGGTCCGCATCAATGGCGAGCATCGCCGAGTGAACGAAGGCATCAGCATCGCCGAACTCGTACGGGAGATCGGCTTCGATCCCGTGCGCGTTGCGGTCGAGCGCAACCTTGAGGTCGTCCCGCGTTCGACGCTCGCCGACGTCGCGGTTCAGGACGGAGACGATTTCGAGATCGTCCGTTTTGTCGGAGGCGGTTGAGTGAACGTGGAAAGCGCCGTGAGAGCGGATACGTGGACCGTCGCGGGCCGGACGTTCACGTCGCGGCTGATCGTCGGCACGGGCAAGTACAAGAGCCTCGAAGAGAATGCGGCGGCGGTGGAGGCGTCGGGCGCCGAGATCGTCACGGTCGCCGTGCGGCGGGTGAACATCTCGAACCCGAATGAGCCGATGCTCACCGACTTCATCGATCCGACGAAGATCACCTACCTGCCGAACACGGCGGGCTGTTTCACCGCTGACGATGCGATCCGAACTTTGCGCCTGGCGCGCGAGGCGGGCGGCTGGAACCTCGTGAAGCTCGAAGTGCTCGGCGAGGCGAAGACGCTCTATCCCGACATGCGAGAGACGCTGCGCGCGACCGAAGTCCTGGTGAAGGAGGGCTTCGAGCCGATGGTCTATTGCGTTGACGATCCGATCGCCGCGAAGCAGCTCGAAGAAGCGGGCGCGGTGGCGATCATGCCGCTGGGCGCTCCGATCGGATCCGGCCTCGGCATTCAGAACCGCGTCACCATCCGCCTCATCGTCGAAGGCGCGGGCGTACCCGTGCTGGTCGATGCCGGCGTCGGCACGGCCAGCGACGCAGCACAGGCGATGGAACTTGGCTGCGACGGCGTCCTGATGAACACGGCAATTGCCGAAGCCAAGGAGCCGGTGATGATGGCCCGCGCGATGAAAGCGGCCGTCGAGGCTGGACGCCTCGCCTACCTCTCCGGCCGCATGCAGAAGCGCCGCTACGCCGATCCGAGTAGCCCGCTCGCGGGACTTATTTAGTCGCCGCCACGATGTGCGCCGACATTGGCGCTTCGAAGCCGTTCGGCCCCTCGTAGCGACGCGCAGTGCGCACCAGGTCTGCGTAGACCTGGTCCAGCGCGCCTGCGCCATATTCGGCAAGCTCGACGCCCATCGGAGAGCCGTAAACCAGCCCGCGTGCGCCTTCCTCGGCTGACGGGCTGCGGCTGGTCAGTTGGACCGTCTCCAGCTCAACCTGTTCGAAGCCGGCAGCGTGCAGGTCGCGCTCGATCCACTCGGGCTCGTAATAGCTGAACGGACCGCGCTCCATGAAGCGCGGCGGGTTGTCCGGAAACTGCCCCCGTAAACTTTCGTTCGCGAGATGACTCAGCCCATTGCGGTCGATGCGGTCCCAAACGGCAAACAAATAATGTCCGCCGTCGCGAAGCATGCGCCGTGCCTCCGATCCGCCTTTGACCTTGTCCGGGTAGAACATCACGCCGAACTGGCAGACGACGAGGTCGAAGCTTGCATCCTCGAACGGAAGACTGAGCGCATCCGCCTGACGGAAGGTGACGTTCGGTGAAGTCACGCGCGACGCGGCGACGTCCAGCATCGGCTGGTTGAGGTCGGTGGCGAGGATTTCGCAGTCCGGCAGCGCCCGGCTAAGCGCATCGGTGACGACGCCTGTCCCGGCCGCCGTTTCCAGTATCCGCTTGGGCCCGAACGCTTTCGCCCGCTCGGCGACCTGCTCCGCATAGGGGCGGAACAGCAGCGGCACCATGTACTGCTCGTAATTGGCCGGGACCGACCCGGAAAACCTTACATCGATCGACGCCATCGAAATGCCCCCGTCTGCATTCGGCTGTCTTACGGAGCAGCTATGCCCGATTTCTCCAGCCTTCGCGAGGTGGCCGAGTGGAACGACCGTCTTGTCGCAAGCGCTGGGATATGGGCGATTAGGCTTTCGCCTTCTCGCGAAGCTTGGAAATCGTCGTCGCGTTGGTGATCTGCTCGACGTCGGTCTTGCAGTGGATCAGCCGGACGCCCTTCCTGGCCAGCAGGCGATCGAGCGCGGGGCCGAATTCCTCCGTCTTTTCAACCGTCTCCGCCGTACCGCCGAAAGCGCGGGCAAGCGCTGCGAAATCCGGGTTGTGGAGCTTCGTCGCCGAGATGCGCTCGGGATACTCACGCTCCTGGTGCATGCGGATGGTGCCGTAGAAGCCGTTGTCGACGATGATGATGAGCAAATCCGCGCCATATTGAACCGCCGTCGCAATCTCCTGGCCGTTCATCAGGAAGTCGCCGTCGCCCGCGACGCAGACCACCGGGCGGTCTTTGAAGCGGATCGCGCCTGCAACCGCTGCGGGAAGGCCATATCCCATTGTGCCGGAAGTCGGCGCGAGCTGCGTCGGCATGCAGCCGTAGCGCCAGTAACGGTGCCACCAGCCCGAGAAATTGCCGGCGCCGTTGCAGATGATCGTGTCCGGCGGGAGCTTTTCCCGCATCGCGGCGACGCAGGGGCCGAGGTCGAGCGCGACGCCGTCGCGTGCCTTGGGTTCAGACCATTCGAGCCACTCCTGATGCGCTGTTTCGCCGCACGAAAAGCGCACGAGATCGGGATCGCTCCACTCGTCGACCATCTCCGCGAACTCGCCCATGTCCGAGCAAATCGGCAAATCGGCATGGTAGACGTGGCCGAGCTCGTTGGGGTCCGGATGGACGTGGACGAGCGTCTGGCCGGGATGGTCGGGCGTGATCAACGAGTAACCGTCGGTGGTCGACTCTCCGAGCCGGGGCCCGACCGCGATGATCAGGTCCGCATCGCGAATGCGCTGCTGCAGCTTCGGGTTTGGTCCGTAGCCAAGCTGGCCCGCATAGACGCCGCACTTGTTGTCGATCGCGTCCTGGCGCCGGAAGGCCGCCGCGACGGGAATGCCATGCCGGAAGGCGAAATTGCCGAAATGATGCGCCGCGCGCGGGCTCCAGTCGGCGCCGCCGACGATCGCGACGGGTGAGGCGGCTTCCTTGAGCAGCTCGAACAATGCGCCGACCGCGCCCGGATCGGGTTCTTCGACGACGTGCGGAACGCGCGGGCGATCGACTGCCTCGACCTCGTCGCGCAGCATGTCCTCGGGCAGCGCGAGCACGACCGGCCCCGGCCGGCCCGCTGTTGCAACGCGATAGGCGCGGTAGATGTATTCGGGGATGCGGCCGGCGTCCTCGATCCGCGCCGCCCACTTGGCGATCGGTCCGAAGAAGGCGGGGAAATCCACCTCCTGAAAGCCCTCACGGTCGCGGTCGCCGCGCGCGACGTCGCCGATGAACAGGATCATCGGCGTCGAGTCCTGGAAGGCCACGTGCACGCCGGCGGTGGCATTGGTCGCGCCAGGCCCGCGAGTGACGAAGGCGATGCCGGGCCGCCCGGTCATCTTCCCGTCGGCGTCGGCCATGTACGACACGCCACCTTCCTGCCGGCACACGACGGTGTCGATCTCCGGCGTATCGTGGAGGGCGTCGAGAACGGCGAGAAAGCTCTCGCCGGGAACGGTGAAAATGCGGTCGCAGCCCTGGATCCTGAGCTGGTCGACGAGGATCTGGCCGCCGGTGCGCTTGGTCATGCGGCGGCCTGTAGGCGGCTGGCGATGCCGGTGCAAACGGGCTAGTCGATCGATATGTACGTGCTCACCATCCACTACCCGGCGTCGCCAGATGCGACGTTCGACTTCGACTATTTCCGGACCAAGCATCTTCCGGAAGTCGGCAAGGCGTTCAAACCGTTCGGTCTCGGCTACGCCAGTGTTCTCCGCGGCGAGCAGGTGCTTGATGGCGGTGATCCGGCGTTCTTCGTGACCACCATCCTCAGCTTTCCGACGGAAGAGGCCGCCCGCAAAGCGGCAGCGTCGAAGGAAGGTCAGGCGCTGGCTGCGGATATCCCGAACTTCACGAGCGCAACGCCCGTGATCCAGTTCAACACCGCGATACCTTAAGCTCAGGCCTGGTGGATCGCCTTGACTACTTGGTAGCTTTCAAGGCCTTCCTTGCCGCCTTCAGACCCAAAGCCGGAGTCCTTTACGCCGCCAAACGGCGCATCTGCAGCGGACAGCGCAAAGGTGTTGATCCCGACCATGCCGCTCTCGACCAAATCGCCGATAAGATTGGCGCGGCGGCCGTTCTCCGTGAAAGCGAACGCGGCGAGACCGTAGGGCAGGCGGTTTGCCTGCTCGATCACTTCCTCGAATGTGTCGAATGGGCGCGAGACGGCGACGGGGCCGAATGGCTCCTCGTTCATGATCTCGGCTTCGTTGGTCACGTCGGCGAGCAAGGTCGGCTGGAAGAAGAAGCCGCCTTCGCCGCGTTCGCCACCGGCAAGGACTCGGGCACCCTTGGCCTTGGCGTCCTGCACCAGCGCTTCGATCGCGCCGGGGCGACGGCTGTTGGCGAGCGGGCCCATGCGGGTATCCGCTTCGAGGCCGTTGCCGATCTTCACCTTCTGCGTGCGCTCGGCGAAGCCCTGCACGAAGGCTTCGTAAATGCCGCTCTGCACGTAGAAACGGGTCGGCGAGACGCAGACCTGTCCGGCGTTCCGGAATTTCTGCGGTACGACCATGTCGAGCGTCTTTTCGAGATCGCAGTCGTCGAAGATCAGCACGGGCGCATGACCGCCGAGCTCCATCGTCACCCGGGTCATGCTGTCGGCGCAAAGTCGCATCAGATGCTTGCCGACGTTGGTCGAGCCGGTGAAGCTGACCTTTCGAATGACCTTGCTGGCGATGAGCGTGTCGCTGACCAGGCCGGACTTACCGTGGACGAGCTGGGCGACGCCGTTCGGGATGCCTGCATCGGCGAGCGCGCGGAACATCTCGGTGCCGACGCCCGGCGTTTCATGCGGCGGACGCGAGATGACGGTGCAGCCGGCGGCAAGCGCGGCGCTGACCTTCTTCGCCAGCAGATAGAGCGGGAAATTCCACGGCGTGAACGTCGCGACTGGGCCGACCGGCTGGCGGATCACGCGGCTGAGTTGGCCGGCGGGACGCACAAGCGTGCGGCCGTAATCGCGCTTGGCCTCTTCGGCGTACCAATCGAACAGCTGTGCCGATGCGAGAACTTCTGTCTTCGATTCAGCCAGGATCTTGCCCTGCTCCTGAGTCATCGTCGCGGCGATGAGGTCAACGCGCTCACGCAGCAGCGCCGCCGCCTTGTGCAGGATCGCCCCGCGCTTCTCGACGTCCATCGATCGCCATTCCGGCCAGGCCCGGTTCGAGGCTTCGAGCGCCTCCTCCAGATCCGCCTTGGTCGCATAGGGGACCTCCGCGATCGGGCTGGCGTTGACGGGGTTCAGGACCGTGTGGGCGTCGCGGCCTTCGCCGCTTTTCCAGACACCGTCGATGAAGAGCTTGAGGTCGGTTTCGTATCCCATGGAGCGCCAGATAGGCTTCGCTTGTTTCGCCTGCAACACGAGGCTACCGCTTACTGACAAGGGAGAAAGCAGCAATGGACAAGCAGGAACTGGTTTCGCGCATGCAGGAAGGTCAGGCCTGGGTGCCGGGCAAGCGCGTGAAGCTCGACTTCGGAAGCGAGGGCGTGATCCTGCTCGACGGTGCGGCAACCAGGTCACCGAGGAAGACGGTGACGCCGACACAACGATCAAGGTCGCTTGGGACGATTGGCAGGCGATGGCCGCCGGCCAGCTGGACGGCATGACGGCATTCATGACCGGCAAGCTCCGCATCGAGGGTGACATGTCGAACGCGATGCAGCTGCAGGGCGTCCTCGCCAAGTTGCGCTCATAAGCCGCCTTGGCCGGCGAGCGCGATCTTGCCCGGCTGCTTCAAGGCCTGAGGCCGAAGCTCTACCCAGAACGGTATTCGTTCGCTGAGACGGCTGACCCGACGCTGCGGGACGGGCAGTTTGCGCTCATCCGCGAGGATGAAGGCTTAACCTTGGTCCAGCCCGATCCCAACGGAGCTTGGGCGCGGATCAGCCTTGAGGTGCACTCCAGTCTCGAGGCCGTCGGCCTGACTGCCGAAATTTCATCGCGGCTCACCGAAAAAGGAATCAGTGCGAACATTGTAGCGGCGCTCAATCACGACCATCTGTTCGTCCCGTGGGACCGGAGGGGGGAAGCTCTGGCGGTCCTGCGCAGCCTGCAAGGTAGCGCGTCGGAATAAACTGTCGGAGGTCGAATGCTGGAGCTCTTCTATTCGCCGGGCGCCTGCTCGCTGGTCACGCACATCGCGCTCGAAGAGGCCGGCGAACCGTTCCAGCCGATGCGCGTCACGCTGATGCATGGCGAGCACCTCACTGCGGAATTCCTGGAGATCAATCCGCGCGCCCGAGTCCCAGCCCTGGTGACCGACAATGGCGTCGTCACGGAGAATCTCGCCATCCTCAACCTGGTCGGCGATCTCTACGGCAAGGACGGCTCCGTCCCCAGCGAGCCATTCGACGCCGCGCGCTGCAATGAGCTGCTCGGCTGGTTTTCGTCGAGCGTACACATTTCCTTCGCTCAGGTCTGGCGGGGCGAACGCTTCACCAACGACGAGAAATTGTTCGACGCGATCAAGGAAGGCGGCATCCGCGCGCTCGAGAAGCAGTTTGCAGAAATCGAGCAACTGTCAGGCGAAGGCTGGCTTGTCGGCGACAGCTTCACGGCCGCAGATGGCTATGCTTTGGTCTTTTTCCGCTGGGGACGGCGGATCGGCATGGACATGAACCGCTATCCGCGCTGGGCCGCGCTATTGCAGCGTGTGCTGGAGCGGCCGGCGGTGAAGCGGGCGATCGAACGCGAAGGGCTCAGCCCCGCGGAGTTTCAGCCCGAGCTGGCCGCTGCTTGACCCTCGATGCCGTGAACGGCAGAGGCGAAGCATGCAGAAAATCTACTCCAGCGCCGAGGAAGCGCTTCAGGGCCTGCTGTTCGATGGAATGACCATCGCGGCGGGCGGGTTCGGACTGTGCGGCATTCCGGAGCGCCTGATCGACGCGATCCAGGCGAGTGGGGTGAAGGACCTCACCATCGCGTCGAACAATGCCGGCATCGATAACGAAGGCCTCGGCAAGCTCCTGCGCACCAAGCAGGTGAAGCGGATGATCTCGTCCTACGTCGGCGAGAACAAGGAGTTCGAACGCCAATTCCTCGCCGGTGAGCTCGAAGTGGAATTCACGCCGCAGGGCACGCTCGCGGAGCGCCTCCGTGCTGGCGGCGCGGGCATCCCCGGCTTCTACACCAAGACTGGCGTCGGCACGCAGGTCGCCGAGGGCAAGGAAGTGAAGAATTTCGACGGCGAGGATTACATTCTCGAGCGCGGCATCCGCGCCGACCTTAGCGTGGTGAAGGGCTGGAAGGCTGACGAGAGCGGCAACCTCGTGTTCCGCAAGACCGCCCGCAACTTCAACCAGCCGGCAGCGACCAGCGGCAAGATCTGCATCGCCGAGGTCGAGGAAATCGTGCCGGTCGGCTCGCTCGACCCGGACAGCATCCATTTGCCGTCGATCTACGTGAAGCGGCTGATCCTCGGGGCGCCGTACGACAAGAAGATCGAATTCAAGACGGTTCGTCAGCGGGAGGCGGCATAATGGCGACTGCGAGTTGAGACGAAGGGCTGGACCCGCGACCAGATGGCCGCCCGCGCCGCGAAGGAGCTTCGCGACGGTTATTACGTCAACCTCGGCATCGGCATTCCGACGCTTGGTGGCGAACAACATCCCGGAAGGCATGACCGTCACGCTGCAGAGCGAGAATGGCATGCTCGGCATCGGCCCGTTCCCATACGAGGACCAGGTCGATCCGGATCTCATCAACGCCGGCAAGCAAACGATCAGCGAGCTTCCGTCGTCGAGCCTACTTCGACAGCGCGGCGAGCTTCGCGATGATCCGCGGCGGGCACATCGACCTGACCGTGCTCGGCGCGATGGAAGTCAGCGAGAAGGGCGACATCGCCAACTGGATGATCCCCGGCAAGATGATCAAGGGCATGGGCGGCGCGATGGACCTCGTCGCCGGCGTCAAAAAGATCATCGTCGTGATGGAGCACGTAATCCAAGTCCGGCGACCCGAAGTTCATTCCGGAATGCACGCTGCCGCTGACCGGCAAGAACGTCGTCGACATGATCATCACCGACCTCGCCGTGTTCCACCGGCCGGACCATGACAGCCCGTTCAAGCTGATTGAGCTGGCGCCGGGCGTCACCGCCGAAGAAGTTCGGGAGAAAACGACCGCGAACTACGTGGAGTAATCTAACCGGGGGGTTGAGCATGCGAATTCGGACGATCGCTTTAGTGGCGGCGGGGCTTGCAGCGAGTGCATGCGGTCCGGCGCCGAAGGCTACCGAGAACCAATCGGCGCCTTCGAATGCGGCTGAACCGGCTTCGCCTCAGCTCTCGCTTGTCCGGCTCGACTGCGGCACGCCGACGATCAAGAATTTCGACAAGTTCTTTTCGGACCAGCCGGGGCTGTACGAGCCCGGCCCGCGGGTGATCACCGACAGTTGCTACGTTATCCGGCACGGCGACCAGGTGCTGCTCTGGGACACGGGCTTCCCAGCGTCGTGGAAAGGCAAGGAACGCGACCTTGGCGACCTGACGATCAGGGAAGACAAGACGATTGCCGAGCAGCTTGCGAAGCTTGGTTTGAAGCCGGCGGACATCGACATCGTCGGCATCAGCCACATGCACTCAGACCACACCGGGCAGGCCGCGGATTTCCCGAATGCCGAGCTGCTGATCGGGACGAAGGATTTCGAGCTTACCAAGGGCAAGGACGATCCGTTCGGCCCGTGGCGGAAGGAACAAGCCAAGGTTCACAGCGCGGAGGGCGACGTGGACGTCTTCGGCGACGGAAGCGTGATGGCGCTTCATCTGCCCGGGCACACGCCGGATCATATGGCGTTGCTGGTCAAGCTGGCGTCTGGGCCGGTGCTGCTGACCGGCGACCTCTACCACTCGCGTGAAGCGAGGGAGAAGCGCGGCGTGCCGCCGTTCAATACCAGCCGCGAATTGACGCTGCAGTCGATGGACAAGTTCGAAGCGCTGGCGAAGGAGACCGGCGCGAAGGTCGTCATCCAGCACGAACCGCGCGACATCGCCCTGCTCCCGGCGTTTCCGAAGGCGGCGGAGTAGCGATTGTGCTCCTGCGAAGGCAGGAGCCCAGTCAAGCACCGTAGGCGCTGCCGTTCGGCATCGGACTGGACCCCTGCCCTCGCAGGGGTACAACGATGCCATGAAAGCCCTGCTATCCCACGAACCCGGCGGTCCCGAATCGCTTCGGCTCGAAGATCTCCCCGATCCGACGCCCGGACCCGGTGAATTGCTGGTCCGCGTCCGCGCGGCGGCGATCAATTTCCCTGACGTTTTGATCATTGAGGACAAGTATCAGCTGAAGCCGCCGCGCCCATTCGCGCCCGGCGGCGAGCTGTCGGGGGAGATCGAGGCGATCGGCGACGGCGTTGAAGGCTGGAACATCGGCGATCGTATCATCGCCGTCACCGGCTTCGGCGCGCTCGCGGAAAAAGTGGTGATTCCGGCGCGATCGGCGTTTCGGCTGCCCGAGGAGCGTAGTTTCGAGGAGGGAGCGGCTCTTCTCCTCACCTACGCGACGTCGATCCACGCTGTGCTCGATCGCGGGAAGTTGCAGGCCGGGCAGACCATGCTGGTGCTCGGCGCAGCCGGCGGTGTCGGGCTGGCCGCGGTGGAACTCGGCAAGGCCTATGAGGCGCGAGTAATCGCCGCGGTTTCGTCCGAGGAGAAGGCGCGGGCTGCGCGCGAGTCCGGTGCCGACGAAGCAATCGTCTATCCGCAAGGGCCGTTCGACAAGGACGGGCAAAAGGCGCTGGCCCAGCTATTCAAGGACGCTGTCGGTCCGGCTGGCGCGGACGTCATATACGATCCCGTCGGCGGCGAATACACCGAGGCGGCGCTCCGCAGCATCGCCTGGCAGGGGCGGTTCCTGGTCGTCGGCTTTCCGGCCGGCATTGCGAAACTACCGCTCAACCTGACTTTGCTGAAGAGCTGCGATGTCTGCGGCGTCTTCTGGGGAGCTTTCGCTGCGCGCGACCCGAAGGCGAATGCCGCTCACGTCGAGACGCTGTTCAAATTGTGGCGGCAGGGAATGATCGCGCCGAAAATCAGTGCGACCTATCCACTGGAACGGGCAGGCGAAGCGATCCAGGCGATCGCTGAAAGACGCGTCGTCGGGAAGCTCGTAGTCACGCTCGATTGAGCCGAAAATCGAGTCCCGAAATCTGACAAGTCTATTTTACAAAATTCACTGGACATAGTGCCTAAGATGATTAACGAAAGTTTACCGCGAGTCATGAGGCGGATTATCCGCCCCGCGTCTTTTGGGGAACTCAGTATGAGGCGTATCGTTCTTGCTGTGGCGGCATTGCTGTCACTTTCTACCGCCGCACAGGCGACCACCACCATCGAAGGCGGCGCTACTAACGTCACCTTTAACGGCAGCGACCCGGGCCTGGTCGTCACCGTCAATCCGGTGAACTTCGGGCCGTTCAATCTCGATCTCGATCCGGGCACCGGTACGCCGTCGTCGTTCACGACCAGCGTGCTGACGATCGGAACCGATGAATCGACGATCAACCTGTTCGAAGACACCAACTCCCTGCCGATTTCCGTGCAGTTCGCCTTCGCGAACCCGCTCGGAACGACGGGTAACCCGATTACCGGCGAAACCTTCGGTATCTGGCTGCTCGACGTTGGCCGGGTGGTCTGGGACGGACCGTCGACGTTCAACTTTGGCAACGGCGGCGCATTCTCGCTGTCGCTTTCGAATGCCACGTTCGGATCGCCGGGTACCGCAAACGTCAACGGCACGTTCCGTCTGATCTCTGAGTCGGCGGTTCCCGAGCCAGGGACATGGGCGATGATGCTTCTCGGCTTCGGCGCCGTGGGCTTCGCTGCCCGCCGCAGGAAAATGGCTGCGCGACCACTCGCTCAGCTCGCCTGATCCCTCCTTCCCGAGGGGACGAATGCCGTCGGCAGGCTCCTGCCGGCGGCATTTTCTTTGATTAGGGCGTCACCTCGCGGATCAGGACCGGCCCCGCGGACGAGCAGTCCTCGTCGAAGCAGGCAGGGGCAAACCAGATGCGCTCGGCGCCCCTGGTCCTGCCGTCGCCACGGCTGCGCAGCGAATAGGGTTTCTGGCCGAGGACCTCCGCCTTCACCGCGGGCGTAAAGATCTTGTCAAAGTCGCTCTCGACCTCGCGCCGCGATCGATAGGTCTTCACTCGGCCGTTCACGTTTACGGTGAGCGGGAATCCGACCATCCCGCTGACGGCCCGGCGATTGTCAGCCTTTAGGGCGCCTTGAAGCCGCGACAGAAAATTCCCGTAGGCGTCCATCGTCACCAGCGGCGAAGCGGCCTTTGCCTGCCGGTTCGCCCGATCCTCAAGATTGGGTCGAGCGATGCGCGATCCCGTTACCACCATGTCCTGCGATTCGGCAGTGTACTGGGGCGCCGGAGCGGGCGGCGGAGGCGGAGGCGGCGCAGGAGGCGGCGGGGCAGCGGCGGAGGCGATCGACGCCGGTGCGGTCTCCTCGCGGGCCGCCTTTGGTTGCTCGGCGACAAGGCCCATCCGCTCGTCCTTCGCTTTCGCTGCAGGCGCCGGGGCGGTAGCGACAGTCGATGTGTCCGCCGCTGGGGGTTCGTTTGCCTGCTCCGCGACTGGCTCGACCTGCGCGAGATTGTCGGTGGCCGCCGTCGGAGCCTGTTCCTCGTATCGCGTTCGCACCTCAGGCGATGCGGGTCGCGGCATGTCGCGCAGCGTGACGAGCGCGACGGGGATGCTAATGGCGGCGACGATGGCCGCGGTCGCAAGCGCACCGACTGATCGCCGGTCCATGCTCGCCCAGCGGACCCTACCCGCGGGCGCGGCGTTCTCGATCCCGTCAAACTTTCTCAGCGCCGCGTCGATGGCCTCCCGGCGGGCAGCCGGCCGGGGCGGGGGAGGCATAGGCAGCGAGACCATCCTGTCGCTTTCGATCGCCACCTACGTCCCTTCGAAAATCGCCTTCGACGAAGTCATAACCACAATCGCATTCGGGTCGAAGGATTTTGGGTGGCCGCCGGCGCCAAGGGGGTGTGCGCCGGCGGCCATAAGTTCGCTAGCGGCGTTCGAGCTGAGCCATGGTTTGGGCGCTCTTGGCCGCCCGGACCAACCCGACGAACTCGGACCGGTAGCCGAACTCGTCCGGACCGCGCGATGCATTTGCGATGCGCAGCACGTCGTCATAGCTCATCGGGCCCGTGTACTTCCCGCCGCGCAGCAGCTCGGCGAAGCCGGCAACGGCGGTGGCGAACCGTGCGTCTCTCGGCGCAGCGTCGAAAGTCCGCGCCTGCTGGCGGGCATCGATCGGCGTGGAAATGAGTCGGCTCGTGTCAGACTTCGGCAGCTTGTAGCGAATTTTCACGAAGCCGATCTCGTAACTTGGGCCAGCTCTGACCGCCGCAGGCTTGGAATAGCGCAGGTCGCCGTTGACGCGTTTTCCGCCGGTCGGGACGACTTCGTAAAGCGCCGTGACCGTCTGACCTGAGCCGACATCGCCCGCATCGACCTTGTCGTTCTCGAAATCCTCGCGATTGAGCGCGCGGGTTTCGTATCCGATGAGACGATACTCCGCGACCGCGGCCGGGTTGAACTCGACCTGGATCTTCACGTCCTTCGCGATTGGAAACAGGGTCGAACTGGCTTCCTCGACCAGCGTCTTCCGGGCTTCGGCAACCGTGTCGATGTAGGCGGCAGTGCCATTGCCGTTCTGAGCCAGCGTCTGCATCAGCGCATCGTTGTAATTGCCCATGCCGAACCCGAGGACGGATAGGAACACGCCCTTGGCGCGCTCCCGTTCGATATAGCCCTTGAGCTCACCCTGGTCGGTGATCCCGACGTTGAAGTCGCCGTCGGTCGCCAGGATGACGCGATTGACGCCGTTGCGGTCGAGGTTCTCCTCGGCCAGCGCATAGGCCTGACGAATTCCCTCCGCGCCCGGCGGTGCTGCCTCCGGCGCCGAGCCGGTTGATCACTGCGCGGATCTTCTCCTTCTGGCTGACGGGCGTCGGTTCGAGTGCCGTTCCCGCATCGCCGGCGTAGGTGACGATCGAGACAGTATCGCGCTCGTCCAGTTCGTCGAGCAGCATGTTGAGTGACTTCTGCACTAACGGCAGCTTGTTCTCCTCCTGCATCGAGCCTGATGTGTCGATCAGGAAGACAAGGTTTGCGCGCGGCCGCGTGGCGCGCTGGACCGAATAGCCCTTGATCCCGATGCGGACGAGCTTGCGACCCTCCGACCACGGGCTCGGGAAGACGGCGACGTTGGTGCTGAAGGGCTGCGCGCCGCTGGCCGGCCGCGCGTAATCGTAGCTGAAGTAGTTCACCATCTCCTCGGTGCGAACCGCGGCGGGCTGCGGAAGCACATTCTGGTTCAGCGACGCGCGAACCCAGGAATAGGAGGCGGTGTCGACGTCGATCGAAAAGGTCGAGACCGGCGCTTCGCGGACGATCTTGAATGGATTCTCGACGAATGCCGTAAATTTGTCGCGGCCGACGTCGTGATAGGGCCGCGGTCCGATTTGGTCCTGCCGCGCTATCCTTGAACCCATGACGATCGGCGCTGCCGGCGGAGGCGGAGGGGCGGGATAGGTTCCCACCGCAAACTCGCTCCTGGCCTCCATATTGCCAACCTTAAGTCGGGCGCCCGTGGTCACGATGTCGTTGGCGCTGTCAGTTGCGGTGGCGACGCCTTCCTGCGGAGCATCCGCTGTTTCCACACCCTGCTGCGCGCAGGAAGCGAGCATCAGTGCGCCCATTGCCACGCCCAGGGATCGGTAATTGCACCCCATGAAAACCTCCCTCGAATCTGGCGGGCTGCATTGCTCGCCTGATCCTGAGACGTGGCTCGGCGGGAAATCCTTTGAGGATCTGCGAAAAAAATTCGGACTAGGTGTCGGCGCCCTCTTGGGAGAGCAGGCGGCGCACCTCGTGCATGCGCCAGGCGACGGTCGCTTCCGCCACTCCGAGCACGGCGGCCGCCTCAGCGTGGGTGAGTTGCTGGCCCGCCACCAGGACGACGGTGTCTCTCAAGGCGGGCTTCAATTTGGAAACCGCGCTTTGAATCCAGATGGCGTCGTAAAGGTCGCGGCCGTCGGGCGCTTTTGCCGTCCCCACCAATACGGCGAGCTTCTCGCTGAACGACCAGAAGGATCGCCGCTTGCGACGCCAATCGCGGCAGGCGTTGAAAGTAATACCGGTGAGCCAGGTCGAGAACTTCGCCTCGCCGCGAAAGCCTCCGATCTTCTCGACGAGGGTGCAGCAGACGTCCTGCGCGATGTCGTCTGCATCGGAACGCGACCCCGTCAATTGCCAGGCGAGGCCGTGGATGCGGTCGTAGTGCCGCTCGAGCAGGGCGGCGAACGCATCGCGATTCCCCGCGCAGGCCGACGCGACGAGCTTGAAATCTGGATCGTTGCCGATTTCCCCCACCCGATAGCGCTCGCCATTCCCCTCTTTCAGTCAGGACTATTACAAAGTGGGGCCGACGGAATAGCCGTTTGACGGCATACGCGTTGCCTAGAGGCCGCATCGCCCTTATTTCGCCCGTCAAACAAGCAAGGGATCACGATGACCCAGTTCAACGATCGCGAGCGCGCATTCGAAAGTAAGTTCGCGCACGACGAAGAAATGAAATTCCGAGTGCTGGCGCGCCGCAACCGCCTGCTCGGCGAATGGGCAGCACGCAAGATGGGCCTGTCGGAGGCCGAGGGCGAATCCTACGCCAAGGACGTGGTTCGCGCGGACTTCGAGGAAGCCGGCGACGAGGACGTCATCCGCAAGGTGCTTGGCGACCTGACGGCGGCCGGCGTCGAAACCAATGATGGCGAAATCCGCCAGATGCTGGAGCACAAGACGGTCGAGGCGAAGCGCCAGCTGATCGAGGCGTCTGGGCTAAGGTCATGCCGATGGCCGCAAGCGAAATCGAGCGGCTCATTCGTGAGGCCATTCCCGATGCCGAGGTGACCATCACGGACCTCGCGGGCGATGGCGATCATTATGCTGCCCGGGTGGTGAGCGCGACCTTCGAAGGGGTTCCGCGCGTTAGGCAGCACCAGCGCGTCTATGCGGCGCTGGGCGGCAGGATGGGCGGCGAATTGCATGCGCTGCAGCTGGAAACGGCAGCGCGTTAAGGAGAATAAGTATGAGCGATGCCAACAATCGCATCGGCGAAATCGTGAAGGCCAACGACGTGGTCCTGTTCATGAAGGGTACGCCTTTGTTTCCGCAATGCGGCTTTTCGAGCCGGGCGGTGACCATCCTTGAGCACCTCAACGTCCCGTTCGAGAGTGTGGACGTGCTGCAGGATCCGGAAGTCCGGGCGGGCATCAAGGAATATTCCGATTGGCCAACCATTCCGCAGCTTTACGTGAAGGGCGAGTTCGTCGGTGGCTCGGACATCATGATGGAGATGTTCAAGAGCGGGGAGCTGCAGCAGCTCGTCGGAGCGGAGGCCAGCTAGGCGCCAGATACAAAAAGGGACGGTGGAGGGGGACCAGAAAAACCCGCTCTACCGTCCCTTTCGTTGGCGTGGGACCAAGTGGACGCTGATAATGTAGCAATCGGCGTGCCAATTCGAAGAAACGGCTAAAATCTGCGGAATATTGACGCGGAGGCGAAAAGTGGGTTCGCGAATGTGTAAAAAGTGCCGACGTTTTTGCGCCTCCACGGCTGATGGCACTTTGTCGCGCCGTTTGTGTTGGGCAACTTCATGAGCCGCGACGATCCTGACATGAACAGCCCGCTCGCGGCCGAACGCCTGATTTGCGACCTGACGCAAAGCTGGTCGGATGTCGGCGGCGGCGTCGGCACCTACCTTCGCCACAAGCGCGCCCACATCCTGAAGCGGACGCCCCATCGCCACCTGCTCATCGTTCCCGGCCCCGAGGACATGGTGAAGGAAGAGGGCCGCGCCATTACGGCGACGATCCGCTCGCCGCGTGTGCCGGGCAGCCCGCATTACCGGCTCATGCTCCGCAACGGCGCGGTGCGAGAGCTGCTGGAGCGCTTCCGGCCCGATTTGATCGAATGCCAGGACAGCTACAACCTGCCGTGGGCCGCGCTCGGACACCGCAAGCGCTATCCGGAAACGGCGTTGGTCGGCGGCTATTTCACCGACTTCCCGACCGTCTACGTCGAGCGTCCTTTCTCCAAGGTGATCGGCGGCATCCTGGGCGCAGCGGCCGGCCGGATCTGCTATCGTTATTGCGGCAGTCTCTACAGCCGGTTCGATGCCGTCTTCGCCCTCAGCGAGAACGGCGGCGCGACCAAGCTCAGGTCGTTCGGAGTCGACGATGTCGGTATCGTCCCGCTCGGCGCCGAACTCGGAGATTTCGGTCCCTCCCGCCGCGACGAACGGCTCCGCCGCTCGGTCGGCGTCGGAGAGGGCAAGCCATTGCTGATCTACGTGGGACGTCTCGACCTTGAAAAGAAGCCGCAGATCGTGGTCGACGCCTTCCGTAAGCTTCCTGAAGAATTGGGCGCTCGCCTGGTCCTCCTTGGCGAGGGACCGCTGCGCGAGGACATCGCCGCGCTCAACGACAATCGGATCGTCACGCCGGGCTTCGTTCGGGACCGAGACCAACTTGCACGCTGGCTAGCCAGCTCAGATATCTACGTTTCCGGCATGGCGGACGAGACATTCGGAGTATCGATTGTCGAGGCTCAGGCATCGGGCTTGCCGGTAGTCGGAGTCGAAGCCGGCGCGATGGTCGACCGCGTGACCGACGAAATCGGACGGCTTGGCCCGGTCGACGATTCCGACGCGATGGCCGCAAACATCCTCTCGATGTGGAGCGCCGACCGCGACCGTATCAGCGTCATCGCCCAGGCTGAGGCTCGCCAATATAGCTGGGACTCGAGCATGGCCGCTCTGTTCGGCGTCGTTTACCGCGAGGCCTTCTCGAACAGCAGCCTCCGTGCGCTGCATACGCGTGAAGTCGCGCGTGAGGCCTACGCGGGCGTTCCGGCCGAATAGCGCCCCTTTGCCCGCCGGTTCGTCCGTGGCAGGACGGGACTGTGGACGACGCGCCTTACGAACTCCTCGAGAAGCTTGAGCCTGGCATCGCCCGGGTGCTCGCGCACAATCCGTCGGCATTCACCTTTTATGGCACGCAAACTTATTTGATCGGCGACAGCGAAGTCGCGGTGATCGATCCCGGCCCCGATCTCCCTGAGCATGTCGAAGCACTGATCCGCGCAATCGGCGGACGGCGGGTCGTCGCGATCATGTGCACCCACACCCATCGCGACCACAGTCCGGCCGCGAGACCGCTTGCGAACATTACCGGCGCCCCGATCATCGGTTGCGCACCGCTGGCGCTGGAAAGCGTCGGCCCTCGCGCCGATGCCGCGTTTGACGGCAACTATTCGCCCGAGCGAATTCTCGAAGACGGAGAAAGCGTGGGGGTCGGCGAGATGAGCATCGTCGCGGTCGCCACGCCCGGGCACACGTCAAATCATCTTTGCTTCTCTGTCGGCGACGCATTGTTCACCGGCGACCACGTCATGGGCTGGTCGACCACCGTGGTGGTCCCGCCAGACGGCGAAATGGCGGCCTACATGGCCAGTCTCGACAAGCTGCGAAAGCGTCAGGACCGGGTCTATTATCCGGCGCACGGTCCGGCTGTGACCAATCCGCAGCAATATGTGCGCGGACTGATGGGCCACCGCATGCAGCGCGAGAAGCAGATCCTCCGCCTCGTCGGCGAGAGGCCGCGCGACATTCCCGATATCGTCGCCAACGCCTATCCAGGGCTCGACGCACGCCTTCTCAACGCTGCGGCGGGATCGGTCTATGCGCATCTGCTGGACCTCGAAAAGCGCGGGCTCGTTGTGCATAGCGAAGAGCGATGGAGAAAAGCCTGACCATTACGCCCAAGCAGATTGTCCTGCTGTTGGCGGCAATCATCCTGATCGCGCTGGTCGGAACCTGTCAGTGGCGCGCTGCCGAGGAGAGGCGCCGGGATGAGGAAATGGCGACCGCCGAAGGTCTCGCACAGGTCGTGTCGAGCACGTTCGCCGGCCGAACCGATCTCAAGGTATCCAATGTCAGCGGAACGATCGACGTCACCAGCGTCGATCATGGCACCATCTTCAATTCGAAAATGAAGGCGACCTTGCCTTACTCCGTCGACTATTTCGTCGACCTTTCGGGGCTTGGTGCTGACGACGCCCGCTACGACCCGCAAACGAAGACGCTGATGGTCAAAATTCCGGACGTCCGGATTGCCGAGCCGAATATCGACCTGACCAAGGGAAAGGTCGGTGAGGCAGAAGGATTCTGGGTGTCGCGGCGAGCAAGCGCCAACCTCGTCAACCGCACGCTGAAACTGACCCGCGCAAAGGCGGCTGAAAACGCGCGCAAGCCGGAATATGTCGATCGCGCCAAGCAGGAAGCTCGGGACCGGATTGCCGCACTTCTCGACGTGCCGTTGAAGACGACGCGGTTCGGCGACGTGAAGGTGACCGTGCGTTTCGCGAGCGACGAGGACGCTGACGATCCTTCCTATTTGGACCTGTCGCGACCATATAATGAAGTCATCGCAGAGGCCGAACGCGAACGCGCGGCGCAGGGGAAGAAATGACCGTTCAAACGCCGAGCCTGAAGGGGCTCGACCTCCTTGCCGAAATCGAGCGGCTGAAGCGTGAGCGCAATGCCGTCATCCTCGCGCATTATTACCAGAAGCCGGAGATCCAGGACCTTGCGGACTTCGTCGGCGATAGCCTCGATCTGTCGCGCAAGGCGGCGGCGACGGACGCCGACGTCATCGCGTTCTGCGGTGTCCGGTTCATGGCCGAGACCGCGAAAATTCTTTCACCGCAGAAGACGGTGATCCTTCCCGACATGGACGCCGGCTGCAGCCTCGAAGACAGCTGTCCGCCGGACCAGTTCGCCGCATTCCGCGCCGCTCACCCGGACCATATCGCGCTGACCTACATCAACTGCTCGGCGGCGGTGAAAGCGCTTAGCGACATCATCGTCACCAGCTCGTCGGCCGCGGTGATCCTCGACCAGATCCCGAAGGACCAGAAGATCATCTTCGGTCCCGACCGGCATCTCGGCGGCTACCTCTCGCGAACCTTCGGTCGCGAGATGCTGCTCTGGCCGGGCGTGTGCATCGTTCACCAGGCTTTCAGCGAGACCGAGCTTCTGAAACTCAAGGCCGAATATCCTGACGCGCCGGTCGCCGCACATCCCGAGTGTCCGCCGCATATCGTCGACCACGCGGACCTGGTCGGGTCGACCAAGGCCATCCTCGACTTCGCACTGAGCTCACCCGCGCAGACCATCCTTGTCGCGACCGAGCCGCACATCATCCATCAGATGGAGAAAGCGGCGCCGCAGAAGACCTTCATCGGCGTCCCTGGCGGCGACGGAAACTGCAACTGCAACATGTGCCCGTACATGGCGCTGAACACGCTCGAGAAGCTTTACGTGGCCCTGCGCGACCTCGAACCGCGCATCGAGCTGTCCCAGGAAGTCATGGACCGCGCTCGCGTGCCGCTCGACCGCATGCTCGATATGGCTGGTCGGACGGTGGGACAGGGCGACGTCGGGAAGCCGATCATCGATCCACGGATTAGCGGGGACTAGGTCAGCCGCATCCACAGCACCGCGGCGTAGATGAAAATGTTCATGTAGGCGGTCGAGGAAAAGCCCGGCGCGCGATAGAGCGGGTTGATCCGATAGCCGATCCAGAAGATCGTCCTGCTGATTACGAAGGTAATCGCCACTGCGGGGACGTAGCTGATCCGCTCGATCGGCAGGCTCACCGACAGCGCGGCAATGCCGACAAGGAAGCAGACGAACTGCTGTAGCGTGTTGTCGGCGACGCGGCCGTTGACCACCATTTTGTGGCTGTCCTTGCCGAGCGTCGGATCGATCGCTTCGCTCAGGAAGCGCTCGTTGCCGACGGCGACGATCATGAAGAACAAAGGAATCACAGCGACCACGCACCAGCGGAAGGCATAGGCCAGGCGGTCGCCATTGTTGTCGACGACCTGTGGCTCCGGGAAAAAAGTCGCGATCGCCCAGACGAGCACGATCATTCCGACGATGCCCGACATTGCGCCGATCGCGACGGTCTTCTGATCCTTGGTCATGTGCATGCCCCCGCAAGCAGGGCGGCGTCATAGCACAATCGTGCCGGTCAGGAGGAGCGAGTCGCCGTGGTGTCGACCGTCGCGCCCGACGGGTGATGCTTGTCGAGGTGGCGCTTGATGATCCGCAGGTTGCGGGTGTTCGACTGAAAGAAGAAGTCGGGGATGGCCCCGACCCACGGGATCAGGCCAAGCGCCCAGTCGACCCCGATATTGCCCGCCATCCGCGCCACCTGAGTCTTCGACATGCCGAGGTTGCGCGCTTCCCACGCCATATAGGCTCCAAGGACGGCGGCTGCTGTGCTCCCGGCGAACGGGACGAGGTCGAGGATCACGTCCAGCCCCACGCCTTTCTTGATCCCTGGAATGACGATCAGGCGCTCCATGATCTTCTCCAGCGCTTCGACACGTTGACGAACCGAGGCCGGATCCGTGCCGAGACCCGGCAATTGAGATTTGTCGATCATTCGCCGCGATCCCGATCGAGTTTTTCGCCCAGCGAGGTCAATGTGTGACGCGCGAAGCGGTTGGTTGCGAAGCCTTGCACGCGGTCCGAAACGAGCGACCAGCGGATCGGAGCCGTGAGCGCGACAAACAGTTGTTGCTCGTCCATTTGCTGCGCGGCTTGGGCGAGCAACGCATTACGCTGCGCCGCGACCGTTGCCGCCCGTGCTCCCTCAAGCAATTCGTCGGCCTTCGGATCGCAAACGGCAATCTCGCCGCAGCGGAAATTGCGCAGGTACCAGGCGGGCGATGTCGAGGGTGCGACCGCGTCGATCAGGCGGAAGTCTGCCGGCTGCCCCGGCGATGCGGCTTCCACCGTGAGCCCCAGCGCGCCCCAGTCGCTGGCCAGCCGGCTGAGGACGATCTTCGCTCCCGGCGAAGCTGGGATGGCGACCCGGATCACCGGCTTGTCCATCTTGCCGAACATCCGCGTTGCCGCCGCGGCCAATCCGGCCCGGCGCTGGTCGATTGGCGTCCCGGTCCATTGCGGGACGGTGGGATCTGGCACCCCGTCCAGCCCGGGCTCGAGCAAAGTCACGCGCGGCAACAGGCCGGGAACTTTCAGCGCCTCGATCATCGCCTGCCGGTCGATCGCCTGGCTCAGCAGCCGGCGGACATCGGTATCGGCGGCGGGTCCGTCGGCCCGCGCCGCGACGAGGCCGAACAATCCAATTGCGGGGTCGAACCGCAGAGAGCCCTTCGCCACCTGCTTCACGCGCGCGTACGGAAGGTCGGCATAGGTGCCGCCGACAACGAGGTCGGCCTTGCCGTCGAGGAAGGTCGCTACCGCGGCTTGCGCGGGCCGGCCGCTAAGCCTGACTTCTTCGCGCTCGACCACTTCCTCGTCGAGGTTCGAAACGGTTCGGAGCAGATCGAGTGCATCAGGCTTGCTGTCCTTCGCGATCTGGAAGGGACCGGTGCCAAAGGTTTCGCGGACGATCCCGAACTCAGGCTGGGCGAGCAATTGCAGCAAGTGCGGCCGCGGGGCTTTGAGGCGGATTTCGATGACGCGGTCCGTCATCGGGACGATCTCTTCGATCGCGCCGAGCGTGTCCCTGATCGGATTGTTGCTCCGGGCGGCAAGCTGGCGGCGGAGCAGCTTGACGACCTGGTCGGCGGTGATCTTGCGGCCGTTGGGCCAGTTCGCCGATTCCAATCGGAAAATGTAGCTCAACCCGTCGTCGCTGACGTTCCACCGCTCGGCGAGGCCGGGGACGATCTGCCCGGTCGCGTCGAAGCTGACCAATCCCTGCGCCACGTTGGAGAGAAGGAGTGCCTGTGATTCCGTCAGAGCCCCAGACGCCGGATCGACGACTTTCGGCGGCTCGCCGATGACGACGACCTCGGTCTCGCCCTCGGTGCCCTTCTGGCACGCGGCGACCGACATGGCAGCAAGAAGCAGTGATGCCGCGGCACTGGCGCGGCGGAGACCCGGCAACCGCATTCCTCCTGTGTAGTCGTAAGCCCGCATTCAGCAAATCTCTGGATATATCGCCGCGACTGTTTTACTAGGGTAAGTCACCTAGTGCTTTCGGGACCGGGAACAAGAGTTGGTCGATAACGAGGGGATTTGGAGCCGCGGCGGCTCCAACGTGGAAGAATTGCCGGATCCGTTCGCAACGGCTTACCCGCTGCCGGGCGTTGGCGACGATGCACTTCCCGTCGATCAGAAGCCGGAGCGTCGCCGGCGCTGGCCGCTATTTCTCTACGCCTTCGCGCTCCTGTTCTTCATCACGCTCATCTGGCTCATCGTGACCGCTCCATTGTCGCGCGCGCTCGAGCCGCTCGACGATCCGGCGATTCTGCTCGTGTCGCAGGAAGGGCA
Organism: uncultured Alphaproteobacteria bacterium; assembly: GCA_963750315.1. Classification (GTDB taxonomy): domain Bacteria; phylum Pseudomonadota; class Alphaproteobacteria; order Sphingomonadales; family Sphingomonadaceae; genus Sphingomicrobium. The sequence goes on along the minus strand of CAVVQF010000006.1, from coordinate 21,565 downwards.
GCCGATCGCTCGCCGCGGCGCGATCAAGGAAGCGCCGGTCGACGTGACCAAGCTCAACAAGGTCACGCCCGCTGCATTCGTCGCGATCGAAGACCGCCGTTTCTACAGCCACTGGGGTATCGATCCGCGCGGCATCGGGCGGGCGATGGTCGCCAACATGCAGGCAGGCGGGGTTCGCCAGGGCGGATCGACCATCACCCAGCAGCTCGCGAAGACCAGCTTCCTGTCATCGGATCGCAGCATGAAGCGGAAAGCGCAGGAAGTGATCATTGCCTTCTGGCTCGAAGCCTGGCTGTCGAAGGACGAGATACTCTCTCGCTATCTATCGAGCGTCTATTTCGGTGACGGCGTCTACGGCCTGCGTGCGGCCTCGAAGCATTATTTCGGCCGCGAACCCGAGGATCTGTCGCTTGCACAGTCGGCCATGCTTGCCGGCGTGGTGCAGGCGCCGTCGCGCCTCGCGCCCACGAACAACCTCAAGCTGGCGCAGGCGCGCAGCAAGCTTGTGCTCAACGCGATGGTGGATACGGGCAAGGTTACGCAGGTTCGGGCAAACGCCACGACCCCGGCGCGCCCGGTCTATCGGTCATCCAAGATTCCGACGGGCACCTATTTCGCCGACTGGGTCTCGCCCGAAGCGCGCGATGCTTACGAAGCGGACTTTGGCGAAGTGAAGGTGCGTACGACGCTGGATGCCGATCTGCAGCGGCTTGCGGTACGGGCCGCGTCGCAGGGGGCGGCTCAGCACATGCAGGTGGCGCTGGTGGCGATGCGTCCGGACGGCCGAGTCGTCGCGATGGTCGGCGGCAAGAGCTACAAGGACAGTCCCTTTAACCGGGCAACGCAGGCACGCCGCCAGCCGGGCTCTGCGTTCAAGCTGTTCGTCTATCTCGCCGCCCTTCGTGCCGGCTATACTCCCGACAGCATCATCGAGGACCGCCCGATCACCATCGACGGGTGGACGCCGTCAAACAGCGACGGCGTCTATCGCGGCCCGGTCACCATGCGCGAGGCCTTCGCCCGTTCGAGCAATGCGGCGGCGGTGCGTCTTTCGGAAAAGGTAGGCAGGCCGAACGTGATGCGCGCCGCGCGTGAACTCGGCATTACGACTCCGTTGCCGAACTCTCCCAGTATCGCTCTGGGCACGGCGGGCGTCAGCCTGCTCGAACTGACCTCCGCCTACGCCGCGGTCGCAAGCGGGCGCTATCCGATTCGCGCACGCGGCTTGCCGGACAAGGCGGACCAGGGCCGATTCGCGGGCATGCTTCAGGCTGGCGGGCGAATGGATTCCCGTCGCGACTGGGCGCCCATGCTCGATCTTCTCTATGCGGCCGCCAATGACGGGACCGGCCGTCGCGCGGCATTGGCGGTTCCGACTTTCGGCAAGACGGGCACCACCCAGGGGAACCGCGATGCCTTGTTCGTCGGCTTCGCTGGCAATCTGGTCGTCGGGGTGTGGGTCGGCCGCGACGACGACAAGCCGCTCGGCCGCAATGTCAGTGGGGGCACGGTGCCGGCGCAGATCTGGCATAATTTCATGGTCTCGGCCTTGAACGTGGACGGACGGGCAGGCCCGCAACTTCCGAGTGAGTTCCGGGTACCTGAGCGTATTCAGCCGAAGCGGGAACAGGAAAGCCCGCTTCCCGCAGAGTGGACGAAGGGCGCTGAACCGCTTCGTCAGGTCTTCCGCGAGATCGAAAAGCTGCTCGAATAAATCTGATATAATTAACGTTTATCAACCTCTTGGCTTAAGCATTTCTCAACGGTGGGTCTCTAAATCTTCGTGCAACCTTCGCGGGACTGCGGGGGTGTTGGGACAAACAACGTTCCCGGGAAACACGGACAGGAGACCAGATATGTTCAAGCGCTTCGTCAAGCTGATGAACGACAGCAAGGGTGCAACGGCCATCGAATACGGCCTGATCGCAGCTCTCATCGCCGTTGCGGCGATTGGCGCGATGCGTGGCATCGGCAGCAAGCTGAACACGACTTTCGGCAACGTTTCGAACGCTCTCTAAGAGCTCTTCGAAAGATTGCAGGCGGCGGGGTCGAAAGACTCCGCCGCTTTTCTTTTGTGCGGTTAACGCGCGCTAACTTGCGCCTTTAAGCCTTTCTCAACTCTGCCGGGCTTAGTCCTCCTGTTGCCTCCCTGCGTACCACGGAAGCTGGAGTGGTTTGACTCCGAGTGGGCCTTGAGGAGATCGGAAATGTCGAAGTTTTTGAAGCTGATTAAAAACGAAAAGGGCGCGACGGCCATTGAATATGGTCTGATCGCAGCTCTCATCGCCGTTGCGGCGATTGGCGCGATGCAGGGCATCGGTTCGAAGCTGAACACGACGTTCGGCAACGTTTCGAACGCTCTGTAAATAGCGCTTTCGAGTGAAAGATGCGGCGGTGCCTCACCAGGCATCGCCGCATTTTTTCTGCGTAAATTAAACTTAACGTCGCGCCTTAGGAATTCGGCAACCAGTTTGCGCGAGAATGACCTTAGCGCGGTGAGTTTACTGAAGCGTGGGACATCGTGCTGTGATTTCAGTGCCCAAGCTCGAGGAGAGTGAGATGTTTAAGCGGTTCGTCAAATTGATGAATGACAGCAAGGGTGCGACGGCCATCGAATATGGCCTGATCGCAGCCTTGATTGCGGTTGCTGCCATCGGCGCGATGCGCGGTGTCGGCAGCAAGCTGAACACGACGTTCGGCAACGTTTCGAACGCCCTCTAAGCGTTTCGAAATACAAGATTTGCGGCGGTGCCCCTACGGGCGCCGCCGCTTTTCGTTTGAGCTTTAGCGACAAAGAAAAGCGGCTCAATCCGGACGGAGTGAGCCGCTTTAAAATCCATTCAAATCAGAAGGATGGTGGAGCCGAGGGGGATCGAACCCCTGACCTTCGCAATGCCATTGCGACGCTCTCCCAGCTGAGCTACGGCCCCGTTCCTTCGCGCCTTAGGCGATGTTTTCGCCCAAGCAAACGGGGAATTCACTCCCCGATTTGGCGTTTTAGCTATCGTCTTCCTCACCGGCCTTGCCGACGCCGAGATCGTCGTCGCCCGTCGCCAGGTCGACTTCCTCGTCCGGGCTCGGCTCTGCATCTTCAGCGATCGCCAACTCTTCAGCCTCGAGATCCGCGTCGGTAGCGGGCTCCTTCTGCTGCGGGCGCGGCGCTTCGAATGGAAGCGGCTGCTTGGACTTCAGGACCGGCTCGGGGATCCACTCGGTGCCGCATTCGATGCAGTGCACCGGCTGGTCGTTGCCGAGATCGTAAAAGCGGGTCGAGCACTTGGGGCAAGTGCGCTTGGTGCCCCATTCGGGTTTCACCATGTGGGTCTAACTCCAGTCAATTTCCGGTGGCCGCAAAAGCTGCGGCAGCGTTCGGGGGCGCGCCTTGCCATAGGCTATTCGCCCTGTCAAAGCGCCGGGCTTGGACGACAAAATTGGAACTCATGCCGCTCAGCGCAAGGGCTTCGTGATTGCCGTCGACGGACCGGCCGCGAGCGGGAAGGGCACGATCGCCCGGGCGCTCGCTACGCACTTCGACCTGCCGCACATGGACACCGGCCTGCTTTACCGGGCGGTGGCGCTCAGGCTCTGGCGCTGGGGCGGCGATGCGTCGAACGAATTCGAGGCGCTGAGAGCCTGCGACGACCTCGGTTTCGATCCGAGCGACGAAGAACTCAGGAGCGAGCCGGTCTCGCGGATCGCCTCGAAAGTCTCGTCTTACTCGTCGGTGCGCGACGCCTTGCTTCAGCGCCAGCGCGACTTCGCCGCGCAAGAGGGTGGGGCGGTGCTCGACGGCCGCGATATCGGGACGGTCATCGCGCCCGACGCCGACGCCAAGCTGTTCGTGACTGCAAGCGCCGAAGTCAGGGCGCAACGCCGCGTCCGTGAACTGCTCGAGCGCGGAATGCCCGGCCATTACGACGACGTGCTGCTCGACATTCGCGCCCGCGACGACCGGGATACCCATCGGGACATCGCGCCCCTGCGACAGGCCGACGATGCGGTGTTACTGGACACCAGCGATCTCGATATCGACCGATCGATCGCCGAGGCGATCAGGCTTGTCGAAAGCCGGTTGGCCGACGCCTGATCATCGAGCCGCAATTGCGGCCAGTTCCTTCACGAACTTCGCGGCGACCACCGCCGTCATCCCATTGATGTCTCGCGCCGGATTATATTCGACGATGTCCGCGCCGACGATCGGCGTCTCGATGCGGTGGAGTACCGTCAGGATATCGCGCACGGACAGTCCGCCCGGTTCGTGGTGCGACACGCCCGGCGCGAACGCCGGATCGAGCGCGTCCATGTCGATGCTGACGTAGAGCGGCGCATCGGGGATTGGGACTGCGTCAGGCGCAAAGCTCCGCATCTCGACGATCTCGACCCCGAACTTCTTCGCCTGCTCGCGGCAGTGGCCATTGAGCGTCCGGATCCCGACCTGGACCAGACGCTTTGCCAGTCCGCGCTCCATGATCCGCGCGAAGGGCGAGGCGTGGCTCAGCGGATCGCCTTCGAAATCGTCATAAAGGTCGGGGTGCGCGTCGAAGTGGAGGACGTTCACCGGGCCGTGAATTTCGGAAATACCCGCGACGATCGGATAAGTGACCATATGGTCGCCGCCGAGGAAGATCGGCGTGGCGTCTGTACTCGATCCTGCCGAGCGAATGCGGTCGAAATCATCCGCTAATTCATCAAGCGGCAGGTCGCCGAAATCCTCTAATTGGATGTCGACACCGATCTCGCCGCCCAGTTCAGTGGCCTGGTTAGCGTGGTCCGATGCCAGCGCTGCGCGGATCGCGTCCGGCGCCTGGGCGGGTCCGCGCAGGAAAGACGAATGCGAGTCCGTCGGCAGTCCAATCAGCCGAACCTTGGTCATTTCGCCTCCTAATTCCGGCCCGGTGATATCCTGCCGATGCCGTGCTAGTTCCCGGGGCGTATCAGAGGAGCCGTCGTGACCGAAGTCCTAAGGGTCGAGAGCAACCATCGAATCCTTCGCCTGACGCTACAGAACCCGCCGGCGAACGCGCTTTCTGAGGAGATGCTGGCCGCGCTCCAGGCAGCAGTTGATGAAGCGGAAGGGAACGACACCGTCCGTGTCATTGTCATCGCCGCGTCGGGAAAGTTGTTCTCGGCCGGTCACGACCTGAAGCAGATGACCTCCCATCGGACAGACCCGGATCGCGGCGAGGCTTATTTCAAAAACGTGTTCGGCATTTGCTCACGCCTGATGCAGTCGATCGTCAATCACTCCAAGCCGGTGATCGCCGAGGTGGATGGCCTGGCTACCGCAGCGGGCTGCCAATTGGTGGCATCGTGCGATCTTTCCATCGCTTCCGACCGAGCAAGGTTTGGCGTCAACGGTATCGACGTCGGCCTTTTCTGCACCACGCCAGCCGTGGCGCTCACTCGCGTCGTCAGCAGGAAACGCGCGACGGAGCTGCTGCTAACGGGGGAAATGATCGACGCGGCGACGGCGGCCGGGATCGGGCTGGTCAATCGGGTAGTTCCGCATGATTCCCTGACGGTTGCGGTGAACGAAATGGCGGCGATCATCGCCGCGAAGCCGCCGGCTGCCGTGAAGTTGGGAAAAGCCGCGCTGCTGCGTCAAGCGGGGATGGATCTCGCCGACGCCTACGATCTCGCTTCCAGCGTGATGGTCGAGAATTCTACTGGCGGCGGATGCGGAGGAAGGGATTAACGCCTTTCTCGAGAAGCGCTCGCCAGGCTGGCGCATGTGACGCGCTAAAACCTCATTGATAGGCCGACGGCCGCCCGCCGATTGCGCTTGGGCGGGGCCATGCTCGCCGGGATGTCGCCGATGTAGCCCCGCGCTTTCGGCGCAGTCTGGAAGATGCCGAAGCCAAGGATGGTGTTTGGGGCAACGCTTTTTCCGGCAATGATCCCGCGGCGTATCTGAAGCTGACCGCTTGGGTCGACATAATCGACGATGGGGAATGAAAAGCCGCGGCGCCCGATTTGGATGGGCGGCGCTCCGCTGAAACGCGACAGCGATTGCAGCGCGCGGGACTGCCCGCGATCGGGAGGCTCGGCCGCAGCGGAAGCGCTCAGCGCCATCGTCGCCACAAACGCCAAGCCTCTCAAACCCGCCATAGCGATCTTCCGTCCGTCCCTCGTGATAAACTATTGTTCCTGAAATGGAGTTCCGCCCCGGCTTGGTATGCAGCTTATCGGGAAGGACGCCGGTCGCAAGTGCGCATCGCTATCCCACGTAATTGATAAGGGCCTTGCGCTGCCGGGCGGCGGGGCCGCAGGATGCACCAGAGGGGTCGAACCGTTGGCGAACAGCCCGTGAGTCAGGATTATTATTCAGTCCTGGGCGTCGCGCCTGCAGCGGAGCCTTCGGAAATCCGCGCCGCCTATCGAGCTTTGATGCGCAAGTTTCATCCCGACGCGGATCAGGGCAGCGAAGCCGCCGAACGCTCCCGGGAAATCAACGCGGCCTATTCGGTGCTCAATAGCCCGGAAAAGCGCAGCGCTTATGACGCTTTCCTTGCCGAGCATCGGCAAATCCGGTTCGAGCCAGCGTCCGCGCCTGAGGAGCCGGCATCGATGCGGAAGCGTGTCGCGGCGGCAGGAGCCATCCTCATCGCCGCATTTGCCGCGGGAATGATCGGATACGCGCTCTATCCGTCGATAAGCGCTCAGGCTCCGGCCGCCACCCGATGGGAGATCGAAGCGCCGCCCGAGCTTGCTGTGATGAAGCCGCCGCCCAAACCAGAACCGTCCTGTGCGAGTTCGACGGTGAACGACCTGGTGAAGCGGGAACTCTTCCGCCGCGCCGCGCACCGTCGTCCGGATGTGGAAGCGCAGCTTCGGGAAGTCGAAACAGCCACCATCGCGCGTTTTGCGGCCAAGGGAGCCGAGAGCCGATCAGGCGACTGTGGCGGCTGGTTCTCTCTCGACGTTCCGTCCGACTTTGCGGTCGACGGCGGCAGAACCAATCTCAATGCGGACATCGCATTCGGCCTTACGCGAGCGGGAGCGTCATTGCGGCTCGCGAGCCTTACCGGAGACGATCGCCTGGTTCGCTCGCTGGCGAGTATCGGGCCCGCGCCGAAAGAGCCGAGCCCGACAAAGGTGGAAGCTGATATGGTGATTTCCACCCCCAACGTGCCACAACGGGGCGCTGCGAGCGCCAAACCGAGGCCCGCACCGCTCAAGCCTGCACCGGCAAGACAAGTCGACGCATCCACTCCATGCGCAGGCGTCGCCGGACGAACCGAGCGGATCCTCTGCGCGAATGCCAACCTTGCATTGCTCGACCGGCAGGTGTCGTCATTCTATCTCCAGTCCTGGAGCCGGGCCGACGAGCAAAAGCGCTCGGAGCTGCTTCGCACCCGGCAGAGCTTCGATGTGCGCCGCGACACTTGTTCAACGTCGAACTGTATGACTAGTGCCTACGTGTCCCGCCTGCGACAGATCAGCGAGATCATGGCCGGGCGGGCGCAGCCCTAGGGCTTCCTCCGAACCGCCCAGATGAGCGCCGATACGCTGGTGATCAGCGCGGCGATGGCGAACACGGCAGTGGGATCTAGAACGAGCACCCGAGACCTCCTCAGCGAAGCCGACGGCGACTCCGAAGCCACTTGTTCCGGTTTCGTTCCCTATTTGCAATAGGAATCTTCCTAGAGGCGGAGTAGCGGAATTTTCACACATTATCGCTACTCAATCGGCAGTGGACCAACCGAGAGTGACCGGGAAGTGCAGGGTACGAGGAGCACGGCTGTGAGGATCGCGAGCAGCCATTTGATCACGAGCTGTGCAACGGCGGCGGCAATCGTTCTGTTTGTCGCGCTGGGCAGCCAGGTCGTGCCCTCGGCATTCGCGGGCCTGCAGGAGCAGGCTTACGACAATGCTCTGTCGGTCGCGTTCATCCTGAATATTGCCATCATCCTGTTCGGCTGGCGTCGATCGAAGGATCTGAAGGATGCGCTCGAAGCCTATGACAAGGCAGAGCGGACCGCGGAACGCAACGCCAATTCCGACCCCGCGACCGGCCTCGCCAATCGCCGCGAACTGATGAACGCACTCGAGCTTTCGCTTGTTGCGCGGACGTCCGGCGTACTGCTCATGGTCGATCTTGATCACTTCAAGCGAGTGAACGACCTCCACGGCCACCTGGCCGGCGACCAGCTGCTGAAGGTCGTTGCCCAAACCCTGGTCGAGGAATCGCCCGAGGGAAGCTGCTGCGCGCGCATCGGCGGCGACGAATTTGCCGTCCTTCTCGACGAGGCCAGCAGCAAGGAAGCGGAACGCGTGGCGCAAGCCATCATCGCCCGGATGTCGAAGCCGGTCGACCTTGGCGCGGTGCGAGTGTTCGTCACCGCCTCGATCGGCCTGTCGCAGGTTCGCAAGCTGCAGAATGAGGAAGACGTCCTCCGCGAAAGCGATTTCGCCCTTTACGCGGCGAAGCGCGCCGGCCGGAACTGCTTCGCCTGGTTCGATCCGGAGCTCGAGCGCGAGCTGACCGACCGGGTGAAGTTCGAAGAAGACATTCGCAGTGGCATCGAGGCAGGCGAGTTCATCCCGTTCTTCCAGCCGCTGATCGACCTCACCACCCGCGAGCTGGTCGGGTTCGAGGCGCTGGCCCGCTGGCGCTCGCCGACCCGCGGGTTCCTGGAGGCGGAAGCCTTCATCGAGGCGGCCGAGAAGACCGGCCTGATCGGACCGCTGACGATGAGCGTCGTCGAGCAGGCGCTGCGCGAAGCGCGTGGCTGGCCGCAGCACCTGAAGATCGCCATCAACGTCTCGCCGGTGCAGTTCCGCGATCCGCAGCTTGCCCAGCACATCATGAAGCTGGTCACCGAGGCCGGCTTCCCGCCGAACCGGCTGGAAGTCGAGATCACCGAGGCGTCGCTGCTCGAAGACCGCGAGCAGGTGCTGGCGACCATCGGCAGCCTGAAGAACGTTGGCATCAGCATTTCGCTCGACGACTTCGGCACCGGCTATGCCTCGCTATCGCAGGTCAACACGCTGCCGATCGACCGCATCAAGATCGACCGGAGCTTCATCAGCACGATCGTCAAGAGCGAGCAGACCGCGGCGATCGTCAACACGATCACCAGCCTTGGCCACACGCTCAACGTGCCGATCACCGCCGAGGGCATCGAGTCCGAGCAGGTCCGCAACGAGCTCGGCAAATATGGCTGTGCCGAAGGGCAGGGCTATCTGTTCGGCCGGCCGCTGTCGGCGGATACCGTCCGCACCTTCCTCGAAATGAAGGAGCGCAGCGGCGGGACCGGCAGATCAGGCGTCCGACGACGGCGAGGGCGAAGCCCGGCCGAAGATGCGCCGCAGCTGGTAGAACGCGCGGCGGCGGTCAGGCCGCCTTGTCCTCGCTCCACTGCTTCACGCGGCGTCCGCCGCACCACAATTCCTTGACCGTTTCGACATGAGCGTCCGCCTGCCGGATGGCGCATTGCGTCATCCTCGGCGGGAAACCCATCGACAAGCCCGAAGCGGCCGCGGTGATCCAGGAAATATAGCCTGTAATAAGGCACTTATGTCCTCCTGCCCGCGCGGGCATCGACTTGCGCCGCGGACAGTCCAAAAATCGGTCCGAAATGGTTAACGAATTGATACTTTCGGAGTGATCCGACTGACTTATCCACCGTTTTAGCGGCCCGCAGCGTTCCGGATTTTCGGATTGCGGATGCAGGCATAGTAGCTGATCCAGTCGATCCGGCCGCTACCGCCGGAAGGTTGCGCGGCGATTGCAGAATTGAACCTGCCAGTTGCTCGGCTTGGCTTTCTTCCCGTAGGCGAGCGCCTTCTTCATCGCGCTCTGCTGCTTCTCGATGCAGGCGTCCTGCCACTGGCAGACGAAGCCGATGTTGAGGAACACAGGGTCGCGCAGCGGAGGCAGCTTGGCCTCCGCCATGACGCCAGTCGATGCAACGGCAAGTCCCACGGCAATCGTCAGTTTCAAGCCAGCTTTTCCCCTATCCAACCGGCACGACCCTGAGTGCGTAACGCACGAGCGTTGAAATTCTCCGAAAATCGCAAATTGGCAAGTTTCGGTGCGCGTCAAAGGTGACAGTTTCGCGCGACCTGTAGGACTTCCACCGAGGGGAAGTTGACCAAATTGACCGTGCCGCGCGGTTTCGGGCTGGGCGGCGAATGTTCACAATGTTCACAGTGACGGCGGTGATTTCGGGCAGTAGCGACCTGTGCGGAAGCCGACCGACTGATTGAAACCGGGGGGTCTTCCACTTCCTCCACTTCGCAACTTTACGGCCAGCTGCGGGAGGCGAAAACGGACAGGTGTGGGCATTGGAAACTCATCCGCGAGCTTAAGGCACAAACTGGGGGCTGTAGGACAGCAGTTTCCACCGAGCGCAGGTGAGCGAATGCGGAGCATTCGGGAGCCAGCGCGCAGAGATGGAAATTGCTCGGCCGGCGCGCGAGCAAGCGTCCTAAGCCGCGCTGCGAGACGCGTCCGGAGCCGAAGGCGAGCGACGCTCACCTCACGGGATTTACTCCCGTGACGGCCTGCCTACGCAGACTTACGCTGGTGGCTGCGCGAATACTGCTCAAGAACCTTATTAATGCGCGACTGCCAGCCCGGACCGCCCGCCTTGAAATGCCCCAGGACGTCCCTCGAAAGACGAAGAGTCACCTGCTGCTTCGGCTCGTCACCAACCGGTGGACGGCCGCGCTTCGTAAGCGTGCCAGTAGCTTCGCGGACGACCTTGCCGCCACGCGCGATCTGGGCACGCGCTGCCACATCCGCCGTGAGCTCCGGCGCGTCGTCAGGATCAACCCACTTGCCCTTCGTAGACTTTTCTTTCGCGATCATTGGCTTTTCTCATCGAGATGATGTGCTGCGCTTTCCCGCGAGGAATTCCAAACGACCGACACTAGCCGACCGTTCAAAAGCCCGAACGTAATCCAGCGCTCCTCGCCATAGTCCCGCCGGTCATCGACGTAATCGATGGTGGTTCCAGCAAAGACGTGCACGGCATCTTCAAAATCCAGTCCTCGCTCAGCGAGGACCTTCGCCCGCTTCTCCGGGTCGTAAGCGATACGCATTATCCGCCACCCTCAATTTCAATACGCGAAACAACATTGAGCCCTCCGTGGCAGGATTTGAATCGCACCTTATTCCGGCGACGCACATTATGTAGTTACGGAATTCGAGAAGGTCAAGAATTTGCAGCGCGTTCCTGATTTAGGGCGAACAGACGCGCCAGGATTTCGTCGTCGGTCAGCATCCGGCGCGCCAGTCGTCGCCCCAGCCGTAGGCGTCGGCGACCGCCTCATCGAGCGCGGCGTGGGCGTTGGCCAGCCATTGCGGGCGCGCGTTGTAGAGGTTGGTCAGCGTGCGCTTCTTCAGCTCCTTCGCCGCTTCCTCGTCGCTGCGGCAGGATGCGGTCGGGATAGCCCGGCACGACCTCCGGCTCGCGCACGACCAGGTCGGCGGGATTGAGCCAGTTCTCGCGCAGCTCGTTCAGCCGCGCCGCGGCCGCCGCGATCGCCTGCGCGCGCGGATCGTCGGCATAATCGGCGGCGGGAATGTCGGGCGTCAGGCCTTCGGGGAAGGGGAAGGTCTCGAAGGTGGTGGAGGGGGTGTAGCGGGGTCGTTGCCTACGCCGAGCCAAGTGCCCATGCGCAGCGACCAGAGCTCGTGAAAGCGCGAGTGGAGGATGCCGAAGGTGGTGTCGTCGTCGCGGGCGATGGCGACAGTAGCGCTGTCCGCGAGACTGTGGCATGGCCAGCCAAACGAAGAGCCGATGCTTCGCGACACGAGGACGTGACGATGAATTGTCCGGTCAACGGCCGAACGGCGGCAAAGTTCAGCGCGACTGGCTCACATGCCGCCACCAAAATTTGGCGAGAGCTTCATGTTGGCTTTGTCGCGCGCGATACGGTTGCACGTGATCGTTGACGATATGCGAACGGCGCTTCATAAAGCGCGGCTTCGCTGCTCGATCATATCCGGCAAAATGATGATCCAATGATCTCGATGGCGCCGCGTGACGTCCTGGCCGTTTGTCCAAGGCCTCAGCGACGTCGGCGTTGTTCGTCCGTTCGGATTAGCGGGCGCTCAAGCCATGATCACGCGCTTGAGCACCTGCGAATTCAAAGGGGCCGCCTCTAGTTGTGACCCTGAAAGGCGACGTCAGCATTTTCCTTGAGCGGCTAGTGAGCTGAGAGTTGGTCGAACAGCGCTGCCCCGTGAGGTCGGGATAAGATCTCGAGCTACTTCGACTGCCGTTCGAGATCGTGAGCTTCGGATCTTTCGCGCTTGCAAAGCAAACAATCGAAACCCGGACTGCCGCGCCGTCCACGGTCCAAGGCTCGTCGCTCCAAGCCTCGAAGATGCGAGCCCCGCTCAGCGATCGGCTTGAGCACCTCCCGGTTGGCGCCGCCGCGGATGGAGTTGGTCGCTACGAGGCCGGCGCGTTTGAGCTTTCCCGACTGCATCTGCGCCCAAGCTTTCGCGAACCAATAAGCAAACCAGATCGGCCACGCCGGCACTTCCGCCCGATAGGCGCTCGGCGCAGACGCTCCGCGTATTCCTCACCCAAGTTCGGTGCCGATGCTTGCTTGCCGCCCAGGAACGGCGGATTGCCGATCACTCACATCCGCCTCCGGCCACTCCGCCCGCGTCCCGTCCTGGTTCAGCACCGCGTCGCGGCACTCGATCGTGTCCAGCGGCCGCAGGATCGGGTTGCGCGCCGCGTCGAAGCCGTTGCGCGCGCATCCACTGGATCTCGCCGATCCACACCGACACGCGCGCCAGTTCGGCGGCGTAGGGGTTGAGCTCGATGCCCAGCACGCATTCCGGCCCGACGCGCGGAAAGCCGCGCGGCAGGCCCAGCGCCTCGGCGTCGAGGTTGGCGCGATGCTCGATGTCCTTCAGCGCCCGCAGCGCGACGTAGAGGAAATTGCCCGAGCCGCAGGCCGGGTCGAGCACGCGGAACGCCGCCAGCCGGTCGATGAAGGCGCTGTGGATCGCCGCCGCTTCGTCGAGCGCCTTGGTTCGCTTGCGCCAGCTCGCGCCGGCGCAGCAGTCTTTCCGCGGTCGCGCTCGGCGCGCTTTCGACCAGCGCGGTCATCCGCGCCAGCGCCTCGGCCCATTCGGCCTCCAGCGGGTCGATGATCACCGGCTCCACGATCATCATGATCTTGTCGCGGTCGGTGTAGTGCGCGCCGAGCTGGCTGCGCTTCGCCGGGTCGAGCCCGCGTTCGAACAGCGTGCCGAGGATCGACGGGTCGATCTGCGCCCAGTCGCGCCGCGCCGCGCTGCAACAGGTCGTCGATATCGTCGCGCGGTCAGCGGCAGCGCGTCGTCGTCGTCGAACAGGCCGCCGTTGAACCAGTCGACGGCTGTCGAAGCCGACCTTGCCGCCCTTGCGCCATCGCGCCGAACAGCGTGCCGCGCATTGGTCGCGAACTCCGCCGGGTCGCGCCGGCTGCGTTCCAGCATCCGCGTGAACAGATGTTGTCGCGGCAGCAGGCCCGACGTCCTCGGCGAACATGCAGAAGACCAGCCGGTTGACGAAGTGCGCGACCTGATGGGCTTCGTGCCCGCGCTCGCGCAGCCGCTGCGCCAGGCCGGCGAACTCGCGCGGCCGTCTCCTCGGTCAGTGCCTGCCGGCGTCTTGCGCGGCTTGAAGGCGCTCGGGATCGGCGAAACGCCTGCTTGAGCCGTTCGCGCAGCGATCGCCGTCGATCAGGTCCTCGAGCGCGAACTCGTGCATCTCCTGGACGGTGTTGGTCCAGTTGGTGTGGACGACGAATGCGGTCCATGTCGGAGGCGATCAGCAGCGGCGGGTTTTCCAGCGCGACGCGTACTGCAGCAGCTGCGCGAAAGCGGCTTGTCGAGGTCCTTGCGCTTGCCCTTGTACTCCCAGGCGAAGCAGCCCTTGCGCCAGACGTCGGCCCAGCCTTCGCCGCCGCTGGTCTTGCTGGCGCCCTTTTCAAAGGTGAACCAATCGCCGACAGGGTCGGCGGAGATGGGGTCAACCACCCCAAGCAGAGCGCACAGATCATTGAAGTGGCTTTGGGACGCTGAGCGCTCTTTCAGCTCGACGCCTCGCCACTTGGCTACAAAGTCATGTGGCGTCACGAGAGATTCTCGATTCTAGATTTGCTCACACTTCCCCCAACCCGAGCAGCCGTACCTTGGCGGCCGCCACTTCAAAAGTGAAGAGAAGCTGGATCCCGCCCTTCGGCAAGCTCAGGACAGGGGTAACTCGCAGGATTACGGGAAACTAGGCTCCTGCCTGCGCAGGAGCGCGAGGCTGTGCCTTGCCCTCTAACCCCCTCTAGAGTAAGGCGCCCGCCGTCCGGCGGGTGGCTTTTCCTCTCTGGACAGCCCGTCCTTGGCGAGCGCGTACGGTGACCCGGCTGATCCCGGCGCCGGGACGCGCTTTTTTCCATGTGGGGCTGTCGCGCGAATTCACCGCCCTCAGGACGCCGCCTCCACATGGTGTGGCTGCGGCAGTGCATTGAACCAGGTCCGCATGTGAAGGCTCGCCATGGTGGCGGTCGCGCGGCAGGCCCGAATGACTGAAAGACACTCACTTTTATGGCAACCACGGCATTTCCGACCCGCGACGATTTCGCGGCGCTCCTCAATGAAAGCCTCGGCGGAGAGAACGAGACTTTCGAGGGCAAGGTCGTCAAGGGCACCGTGACCGCGATCGAGAACGATCTCGCGGTGATCGACGTGGGCCTGAAGTCCGAAGGCCGAGTGCCGCTGCGCGAGTTCGCAGCGCCGGGCCAGAAAGCCGAAATTAAGGTCGGCGACGACAGTCGAAGTGTTCGTCGACCGCGTCGAGAATTCGCAGGGCGAAGCGATGCTGTCGCGCGACCGCGCTCGCCGCGAAGCCGCCTGGGACACGCTCGAAAAGGAATTCGAAGCCGGCAACCGCGTCGAAGGCGTGATCTTCGGCCGCGTGAAGGGCGGCTTCACCGTCGACCTCGGCGGCGCCGTGGCCTTCCTGCCTGGCCGCAAGTCGACATCCGCCCGGTCCGCGACGTCGGCCCGCTGATGGAAATCCCGCAGCCGTTCCAGGTGCTCAAGATGGACCGCCGCCGCGGCAACATCGTCGTGTCGCGCCGCGCCATCCTCGAAGAGACCCGCGCCGAGCAGCGCAGCGGCCTCATCCAGTCGCTGGCGGAAGGCCAGGTCATCGACGGCGTGGTCAAGAACATCACCGACTACGGTGCGTTCGTGGACCTCGGCGGGATCGACGGCCTGCTGCACGTCACCGACATCAGCTACAAGCGCGTCAATCACCCGAGCGAAGTGCTGGGCATCGGCGACACGGTGAAGGTGCAGATCATCCGCATCAACCGCGAGACGCAGCGCATCAGCCTCGGCATGAAGCAGCTCGAGACCGATCCGTGGGAAGGCGCGGCGGCCAAATATCCGATCGGCGGCGTGTTCCAGGGCCGCGTCACGAACATCACCGAATATGGTGCGTTCGTTGAGCTCGAAGCCGGCATCGAGGGCCTCGTCCACGTCTCCGAAATGAGCTGGACGAAGAAGAACGTCCACCCGGGCAAGATCGTCAGCACTTCGCAGGAAGTCGAAGTGAAGGTGCTCGAGGTCGACCAGGAGAAGCGCCGGATTTCGCTCGGCCTCAAGCAGGCTCAGTCGAACCCGTGGGAAGCCTTCGCCGAGGCGCACCCGGTCGGCTCGACCGTCGAGGGCGAGGTCAAGAACTCGACCGAGTTCGGCCTGTTCGTCGGCCTCGAAGGCGACGTCGACGGCATGGTCCACATGTCGGACATCGCCTGGGGCGTGTCGGGCGAGGAAGCGCTCAACCTTCACCGCAAGGGCGAGAGCGTCTCGGCGCAGGTGCTCGACGTCGACGTCGAGAAGGAGCGCATCAGCCTTGGCATCAAGCAGCTTGAGCGTGGCGGCGTTTCGGCCGCGCGCGGCAGCGGGCGGCGGCGCCAAGAAGGGCGAGATCGTCACCGTCGAGGTTCTCGAGGTGAACGACGGCGGGCTCGAGGTCCAGATCGCCGAGGGCGGCGCTTCGGGCTTCCTCAAGCGCACCGACCTTGGCCGCGACCGCGACGAGCAGCGTCCGGAGCGCTTCCAGGTCGGCCAGAAGTTCGACGCGATGGTCATCGGCCTCGACCGCTCGAAGAAGCCGAACTTCTCGATCAAGGCGATGCAGATCGCCGAAGAGAAGCAGGCGGTTGCGCAGTACGGCTCGTCCGACAGCGGCGCGTCGCTTGGCGACATCCTCGGTGCGGCGCTGAAGGAAAAGCAGGCCGCGACCGAGCCAGACGAGAAGAAGGCCACGAAGAAAAAGTAAAAGTTTGTGTAAGGTACGGCGGCACTTGCGCCGCCGCACCCTTTCTGACAGCTTGCGCCGACGCCTCTTGGGGGAGAGGCGTCGGTTAACGAAAATTGAATCTGCGGGGATGAGATGATCCGTTCGGAACTGGTGCAGAAGCTGTGCGGCGATTTTCCCGACCTGACGCAGCGTGAGGTCGAAGGCGTCGTCGGCGCGCTGTTCGATTCCATTACCGACCAGCTGGCCACAGGGCGGCCGCGTCGAGCTGCGCGGCTTCGGCGCCTTCTCGACCCGCCAGCGCGACGCGCGCGTCGGCCGCAATCCGCGCACCGGCGACCCGGTTTCGGTCGACGCCAAGCGCGTGCCCTATTTCAAGCCGGGCAAGGAAATGCGCGAGCGCCTGAACTTAGGCGAAGTTACCGCCGAGTAGCCGGGGCGCACTACCGTCGCCGCGGCTGGCAGTAGCGGACGTGGCGGAACGGTAGACGCTGGGGACTTAAAATCCTCTTCCCGTAACGGGAGTGTGGGTTCGATTCCCACCGTCCGCACCAGCGCCGCCGCGCAGAATCCGGGGGATTGGCGAAGCCGACGATCCCGGCAGCGAAGCGAAGCTGGGCGACCGAAGGGCGCGGTTCCCGTCAGTTTCACAAACGCAAATTATTAATCTTGTGCGCGTATTCGCACTCATGTGGTCAAGCGTCGTTTCATCTGCAGATCGCGTCGCCGCTCGACAGCGCGCGCCACGACTGGGTCGTGCTCGGAACGGTCATTGCGGCCGTCGTGCTGCTGATCGGCAACGGCACGTCCTTCTTCCGCGAGCTCGGATCGCGCCGAGGTCACTCTCGGCCCGGGCGTCCAGGTCGCGGCGATCGCGCTGACGCTCAATGTCGCGCTGATCCTGTTCGGCTGGCGGCGCTACGTCGACCTGCAGCATGAAACCGAACGCGCGGCTCGACGGCGAGCGCCGCGCGGCGATCGCGGCTTCGACCGACCCCGTTACCGGCCTCCTCAACCGCAAGGGCTTTGCCGACGCCAGCGAAGAGTTGCGCGCGAAAGCCGTCGAGGACGGAGCCACGCTGCTCATCGTATCGCTGCAGCTTCACCGCTTCCGCTCCATCTACGACCGCCACGGCTATGACACGGGCGATGCCTGCTCCGCGGAGTGGCCGGCACAATTCTCGAGCATGCGGGCGAAAGCTCGGTCATCGGCCGGATCGGCGGAGACGAATTCGCGGTCGCAAGGTTGATCTCCAACCAGGAACGGGACGACGCCGAAAAGCAGGTCGAGGCGCTTCTGCGGCTGACCACGCGGCCGTTCGAGATCGACGGCAAGATGATCCAGGTCGGCGCCTTTGCCGGAATGGCCGTGGCCGGCGCGTCGGAAATCCAACGTCCCCGACCTCTTGCGCCGCGCCGACATCGCGCTGGACCACGCCAATCCGGCCGCATCGGTGCGCCCGATCTGGTTCGATTCCGGCGATGGAACGCGCGCTGATTGCGCACGGCGAGATCGAGCAAGGCATTCGCTTCGGGCTGGAGCACGAACAGTTCCTGCCCTTCTTCGAACCGCAGGTGGACCTGCTGACCAGCGAGATCATCGGCTTCGAAGTGCTGGCGCGCTGGCGCCACCCGCTTGGCTGGCATCATCCCGCCAGACCGCTTCATTCCGATTGCCGAGGAAATCGGCGTGATGGACCGCCTGTCGGAACAGATCATCCGATCGGCCCTCCTGGCTTCGCGCGACTGGGACCCGTCGATCAAGATTTCGGTCAACATCTCGCCGTCGCAATTCTCGGACGGCTGGCTGGCCGAACGCATCGTACGCATCCTGACCGAGACGGCTTTCCGGCCGAACGGCTGGTGGTCGAGATCACCGAGACGTCGCTGTTCGGCGATATCGACCTTGCGCGGAACATCATCACCAGCCTGAAGAACCAGGGCATCCGCCTTGCGCTTGACGATTTTGGCACCGGCTTTTCATCAGGGTTATCGCCTCTGGTGGACGGAGAACAGCACGCCCTGGCCTTGGCGTCGTCGATCTGTTCGGCGATGAACGCCACCAGCGCAGCACGTCGCATCACCGCCGCATCGATGATCTCGCCGGCGAGCAGGGGAGTCGACGCCTTCAGGACCGTGGTCCGCGTGCCGTCGGCGCCCGCATTTGCTCGATTGCGGACTCGGTCGGCTCGCCGACATGGTGATCCCGGGAGTCTCATTGAGCCTGGAAGTCGCCCCGCCATGGTCGACGACGTGGGTCTTCGAGTCCAGCGACCACGCGCCCATGGAGTGGGGGTTCTTGCGGGCGTAGGCCTTGACCGCGGCGGGGGCACGCCGGTCGGAGTTGCCCTCCCGCAGCACCGGGTTGACCGCACTGCCCTTGACCTTGTCGAAGCGAGCCCGCCTCGCGCTCTTCGTTGGTGGCGGGTCCTCGGGATAGTCGGGGACGGCGTAGCCCTGCGCCTGGAGCTCCTCCACCGCCGCCTTGATCTGCGGGAGCGACGCACTGATGTTGGGGAGCTTGATGATGTTGGCCTCGGGCGTCTTGGCCGATTCACCGAGTTCGGTGAGGGCGTCGGTACGCGCTGGGCGTCGGCCGAGGCGATCAAGGAACACGGCGAGGATGCGGCCGGCGAGCGAGATGTCGCGGGTCTCGACCGAGACGCCGGCTGCGCCTGCGAACGCCGCGATGACCGGGAGCAGCGACCGGGTTGCGAGGGCAGGGGCCTCGTCGGTCTGCGTGTAGATGATCTTCGATGCGTCGGCCATACGGCGGGCGGCCGACGCTACCGGGCGGTGGCCGCACGAGCGGAGTCGGCGGCGTTACGGCAGGCCGGCGCCGGCCACGTCGACCCCGCCGACTCGATGCGGCCCGCCCGATGACGCCGGCACGAGTCCGGGTCGCTGTCGATGGCGGTACACACGAAGAGCGTGCGGCCGTCCTCGCCACCGAGCATGCAGGCGAAGGGCTGGCGTTCGTCGCTGGTGCGGACCTCGTCGAGCACCTCGCCGCCCTCGGCGACCCGCAGCACCTGATTGCTGATCGGCGACGCCATCCAGATCGCGCCGTCGGCATCGAGGCAGATGCCATCGGGCACCGCGCCCGTCACCCGTGCCCACTCGCGCCGGCTGGTGAGGGTGCCGTCGGCCTCGATGTCGAACGCCGTGAGGCAGCCGCCGAACGACTCGCCGACGACCAGCGTCGCGCCGTCGGGCGTGATGACGCGCCGTTGGGGAAGAACAGTTCGTCGGCCACGACGCTGACCTCGCCGTCGACGGTCACCAGGACCAGCGTCGTGGTGCCGGTGGTCGGCCTCGGGGTCGTGGAGGTCGAAGCCGAAGTTGCCGACGTAGGCGTTGCCGGCGGCGTCGACGACCATGTCGTTGCAGTCGAAGCGGTGCGACCGTCAGGTCGGCGACCTCGTGCAGCGCCGTCGGAACGGCCAGCAGCCGGCGGTCGGTCATCGACACCACGAGCAGGGTGCCGTCGGGTCGCCAGCCGAGTCCGGACGGCCGGCCCGGCACCTCGACGATGGTCTCGACGTCGCCGGTGTCGGGGTCGAGTGCGCACGACCTGGTGGCGTGCATGTCGGAGAACCACAGACGGCCGTCGTGCCACCGGGGGCCTTCGGCGAAGGCGAGGCCATCGAGCACGGGAACGAGGGTCTCGGGCATCGAGCGGAACCTAACCCTCGGCGACCTCGGCCGCCGCGGCCAGGACCGCCCACTGCCGTACGACTGCGGCATCGACGCCGAGTCGTCCGCGGCATCGTCATCGGTGACCCAGGTTTCGTACGGGCGGACGAGATGCGCCCGGCGGCGCGCACGACCCAGGCGTCCGGTGCCAGTCGGCGCCGGACCCGAGGCGACGGCCGCCCCCACGATCGCCGCCGCCCATTCGGTGATGGCCTCGTCCCAGTCCGTGACCGGGAGCGTGACCGCGATCGAGGGCAGGGAGTCCCCGCCCGGCGGAGGGAGCCGTTCGGACGGGCGAAGGCCAGTGCCGCCCGTCGGCGGAGGGGACCACCAACCTGAGGACGCCCCTACGTGACTCGGGCACCTCGTTGACCATAGCGACGTCCGCCGGGGTGACTTCGGCGGCTCGGCCAATCGAGGTCGATTGCGGTGTGAAGCGTGCCTCAGGGGAGCAACCGGGGGCTTCCCAACGGAACCGTCCCGGTCGGGCCTGGCGTTTGAGACGCTCCAGGCTGCGGCCGAGGCGGAGGGCCTGCGCTTCCACCGCCACGTGCTCGAACAGGTGGTCGCAGCCCTCGACGTCGGCGAGCGCTGCTTGCTGCTCACCGGCCCTCCCGGGACCCGGCAAGACCAGCCTGGCCCATCTCATCGCCCGCGTCGCCCGTCGCGAGATGATCGGCGCCGGCTACCTGCCCGTCACCGCATCCGCCGATTGGACGACGGCCAACACCATCGGCCACGACCGTCCCGTCCCCGACGGCGTCATGTCCGAACCGGGCGTGTTCGTCGAGGCGGTCGAGTCCGGTCAATAGCCTGATCGACGAGGTCAACCGCTGCGACCTCGACCGGGCGTTCGGACCACTGTTCACCGTGCTGTCGGGGCAACCGGTCGAGCTGCCCGAGTGGAGCAGCCGAACAGCGCCGGCCGGATGCGATCGTGCCGGAGGGCGCCGACATCCCACCGAACACCGACGTCATCCCGGTGCTGCCGAGCTGGCGGATCATCGCCACCATGAACGAGGGCGACCACAACCTCTTCGAGTTCTCCTACGCGCTTGATGCGACGGTTCGCGTTCATCGAAATCGACACGCCCGACCGACGCCGACCTCGTCGCCCTGCTCGGCGATGACCTCTCACTGCTCGCGGCCCTCGTGCAGCTCGAGGACCTCCGTGGCATCGGTCCTGCAGGTCTCATCAGAAGACCTCCGGTACGCCCAGCGGCGCCTGGGCCGACGACGTCTCGCCGTCACGCCTTCTCTACGAGATCGCGTTCGGGTACTTCCTCCCGCAGTTCCGGAACCACAGCCCGGCGCCTGGTGGCCGAGGCCCGTCGACGGTTCGTGTCCGACTCCCTCGACGAGCCCGACGCTGCACGGTGGGAGCTGGCGGTCGAGCGGTCGCTGGAACCAGCTCGCCACCGTCGCTGATAGCGTCCGTTTATCGAACCAACTTCCGTAGCCCGAGGGGGACACGACCGTGCCAGACACGAAGCTCGACACATCAAAGCTCTACATCGACGGTGCCTGGGTGGCATCCGCAGGCTCCGACACCTTGGATGTGTTCGACTCCACCGACGGCTCGGTGATCGGCA
>CAVVQF010000005.1:0-639963 GCA_963750315.1 uncultured Alphaproteobacteria bacterium | reverse complement strand
GGCGCTGTGGCGTGAGCGGTTGTTCGCCTGGATGATGAAGAGCTCGGAAAGCGCAATGGAGTTCTTCAAGCTCCCCACCAACCGCGTCATCGAGCTTGGCAGTCAGCTGCGCATATGATCGAGTTGCTGATGGTCGCCGCGGAAACTGCCGCACTCCCGCCGATCTTCACTGATCGCCTCGCCAAGGCAAATGGCGTCTGCACCGTCTCCGACCGGCCACGTGCAGATCGAGAGCGAGACTGCGGACATCGAGACCTATGCGGGCGTTTCCGTCCGGTTCTGAACCGGCGCTCTCAGGTTCCGCTTCCTCTTCATCCTCCGCCTCGTCCGACATTTCCCCGCGGAGCATGCGAACCAGGCGTCGCGAAGTTCTTCTTCCTCGGAGAGCTCATCCGCAATGTCGGCGGCGAGGTCGGCCTCGAGGATCGCCGCCTCCTCCGCCGTGCAGGCGCGGTGGTAGTTGCGCTGCCCCATTGACCGCTCTGCAGCCGTCGAAGCCAGGCGGAGGCGGGAAGTCGGTGACCCATTCGTCCTCTTCCTTCCAGCAGCGATCGGTCAGGTCGATTTCCTTGGGAGTGCCCAGGTGTCAGCATCAATGAGTGAAACCGGGGGGTCTTCCACTTCTTCCACTTCGTGACCCTTGGCGAGGGCCAAGGCCGAAGCGACCGCGTCTTCGTTACCGGTGCGAAGGGCGTCGATGGCCAGTTCCCAGTCGAAGGATTGCGGGCGCGGTGCCGGCGCGCTTCGACTTCGCTCAGCACGAACGGATATTGGAGAGGGCTCGCCGCGAGTGCTGACTGTCATTCCAGTTTCGGCGAGGCGGTCGAGACGGCGGAGGATGGCGAGGCCGAGGCGATTGTCGATCACGTGCCGTTCCCCGATTAGAACGCCGTCCTTGTATTGCTCGACATTGCCCTCGATCGCGCGGGCCAAAAGGCTGTCGGCCAGCCGTTCGCGGCCGATGGTCAAGGCGGCGTCCCAGGCCGCGGCAAAGATCGGGCTCCGCCGCCTCGCGCATAGGCGCCCGAAACGCCCATCCGCGCCTTTCGCAAGCCTCGGCGACGACGGCGGTTTCGGCGAGCGCCTCGCAAAAGACCGCCATCTTCTCGCCGGTCCAGCCGTCGTGACGGATGGCAGCGGGGAGGGTTTGTGTTCTGGTGAGTTCTGTTCGTGTCCATGAACCATATAGGAACATAAAGCTAGGGCTGTAGGAAAGCATAAACTGCCGAGCGCGGGTGAGCGATTGCACGAGCAATCGGGAGCCAGTGCGAAGAGATGATGCATTCCGGACGGTGGGCCGGCTCTAGCCGAGCTCGTCTGACGCCACGTGATTTACTCCCGTGACGGCTTCTTCGACGTCAAGCTAATGTCGGCTTTCGACCCATTGCGGATATCAGGTTCCAGCGGCAGACTAGCTCGATGAGCACCGTGCCCGCCACCAAGCATTACGCCGCCTATGTCGTGCTTTGGACTGGATACGTCTTGGCGATCCCGCTTTGGCGCGAGTTCCACGAACCTGGTCAGCCTTTCTAGAACGTATTTCTGGCGGCGTTTCTCATCGGTCTGGTTCTCGCCGCGTTTTTCGGAATTCGCCATTTACAGAAGAACAAAGTCGAGGTGGGCGAAGTCTGAATTCACCGCGTCAGATACTGACTCTTATCTAGCGTCCGCTTTCGACCCGTTGCGGACACTAGGCTGAAAGCTAAAGTGCCCGATGGCGCATCCTTACCACCTCAATTCCGGGCGATATAGGCGAGCTTGATGACCTTCTCGGCTGGATGGTCTTAAGCTGTCCAGATTTCCCGTCCGACTATCCTGGACGGAATATCGATACCGCTTTTGAAGAACTTCAGCTGGGCATTGAGCGGGTGGTTCGAGAGGTTGGGAAGCGCGATACGCTGCATCGAATGGCCAAAGACGTCCGCTCATATTGCGATGACGGCCAAGTAAAAGTCGCCATACAAACGTTGAACGGGATGTCTGAGCTTTTGCGGCGCAAGGCAGTAACCAACGACAACTCGTAGTGGCAGCTTTCCACCCAAACTTGCCACTAGCGGCGTAGCGGCAGGGACGACACCTTGCGGACAGCAGCAGCTTAGGTCACCTTTTGATTGTGAACAGAATACTGGCAGTGATTGGGGTGGCTGTGGTCGTCCTCATGACAGCCGGCATGCTCGGCACTGCTTACGGCTACCTTTGGTATCCGGGCTGGGCATGGGGCCTCATGTTTGCGGCAGCCGTCGGGCTGCTCGTAAACGCTTTGGCCAAGCCGCATAGCGCGCTTTCTCCACCGGCAGTCATCGTTTCATTGCTCATTGGACTTGCCCTTGGCTGGCCCGCAATATTCAGAGCCGACAGTTGGTGGCCGGTCTGGTTAGCGCTCGGTATCACGATGCCACTGCTGGCTTGCTGGCTGCTGAGGACTTTCAGCTTGGCCTTCCGCAACGCCTAGCGCACGTTTCCTAATGGCAGCTCTCCACCCAAAGCGGACATTGGCATTTTGTTCTGCGAGGCGCTTCGCGCACCCACCCCTGGCCCCTCCCTCGAAGGGAGGGGGAGGTTAGGCGTCGATTTCTTCTTCATCCACCGCGCTCGCTCGCGATTGGATGAACTTGAACCGTTCCGCCGGGTCCTTCCCCATCAGGCGCTCGACCAGGTCCTTGACCGGCTGCCGGTCCTCATAGGCCGCCGGCAACGTCACCTTCAGCATGGACCGCGTTTTCGGGTCCATGGTGGTTTCCTTGAGCTGGTTCGGATTCATCTCGCCGAGGCCCTTGAAGCGGCTGACTTCGACCTTCTTGCCCTTGAACTCGGTGGCTTCGAGCTCGGCGCGGTGGGCGTCGTCGCGGGCGTAGAGGGTCTTGGCTCCGGCGGTCAGGCGGTAGAGCGGCGGCTGGGCGAGGAAGAGGTGGCCGCGGCGGACCAGCTCCGGCATTTCCTGGAAGAAGAAGGTCATCAGCAGGGTCGCGATGTGGGCGCCGTCGACGTCCGCGTCGGTCATGATGACGATCTTTTCGTAGCGCAGCGAATCCTCGTCGAACTTGTCGCGGTTGCCGCAGCCAAGCGCGAGGTTGAGGTCGGCGATCTCGCTGTTGGCGCGGATCTTGTCGGCGGTGGCGCTGGCGACGTTGAGGATCTTGCCGCGGATGGGGAGGATCGCCTGCGTCTTGCGGTCGCGGGCCTGCTTGGCCGAGCCGCCGGCGCTGTCGCCTTCGACGATGAACAATTCGGTGCCTTCGGGATCGTCGGACGAGCAGTCGGTTAGCTTGCCGGGGAGGCGGAGCTTGCGGGCGGAGGTGGCGGTCTTGCGCTTGACCTCGCGCTCGGCGCGGCGGCGGAGGCGCTCCTCCATCCGCTCGAGGATCGAGCCGAGCAAAGCGCGGCCGCGGTCCATATTGTCGGCGAGGTAATGGTCGAAATGGTCGCGGACGGCATTCTCGACGAAGCGCGCGGCCTCGAGGCTGGTGAGGCGGTCCTTGGTCTGGCTCTGGAAATGCGGGTTGCGGATGAACACCGATAGCATCAGCTCGACGCCGTTGAAGACGTCGTCGGCGGTGATGTCCTTCGCCTTCTTGTTGCCGACCAGCTCACCGAAGGCGCGGAGGCCCTTGGTCAAGAGCGGCGCGGAGGCCCGCTTCGTGCGTGCCGCCGTCGGGCGTGGGGATGGTGTTGCAGTAATAGCTTTCGGAGCCGTCCGAATAGAGCGGCCAGGCGACGGCCCATTCGGCGCTGCCCTGCGACGCGCCGTCGGCGGCGGGAAAGTCCTGCTTGCCGACGAAGGGCTGGTTGGTGACGGCGGGGCGGTCGCCGATCTGCTCGCGCGAGACTGTCGGCGAGGCCGCCGGGGAACTGGAAGGTGGCGCTTTCGGGGACTTCGGCGCTGGTGAGCGACGGGTCGCAGCGCCAGCGGATCTCGACGCCGGCGAAGAGATAGGCCTTGGAGCGGACGAGGCGGAGCAGGCGGGCGGGGTCGAAGTCGGACGTCGGCGCCGAAGATCTCCGGGTCGGGGGTGAAGGTGACGGTGGTGCCGCGCCTGTTGGGGGCCGCGCCGACTTCTTCGAGCCTGGAGGTGGCGAGGCCTTTCGAGAAGGACTGGCGGTAGAGCTTCTTGTCGCGGGCGACCTCGATGATCGTCTCGGTCGAGAGCGCGTTGACGACGCTGACGCCGACGCCGTGGAGGCCGCCGGAGGTGCTGTACGCCTTGCCCTCGAACTTTCCGCCCGAGTGGAGGGTGGTCATGATGACTTCGAGCGCGGACTTGCCCGGATATTTGGGGTGCGGGTCGACCGGGATGCCGCGGCCGTTGTCGAAGACGGTCAGGCGGTTGCCGGGCTCGAGCGTGACCTCGATGCGGCTGGCGTGGCCGGCGACCGCCTCGTCCATCGCATTGTCGATGACCTCGGCGGCGAGGTGGTGGAGCGCGCGCTCGTCGGTGCCGCCGATGTACATGCCGGGGCGGCGGCGGACGGGCTCCAGGCCCTCGAGGACCTCGATCGAGGAAGCGTCGTAGCTTTCGGGTGCGGGCGCGGCGGCGTTGGAAGCGAACAGGTCGGACATGTGCCGTTCGGTATAGGGCGCTGCTTTCGAAGCTATCAAGCGGAGGGGCCGAGGTTTTCCACAGCTACAGGCGGTGGCGCTTTGCCCAGTCGGCGCGGAGGATGCTCATGATGAGCGCGTCGCGGATGCGGCCGTCGACGGAGCGGTGGTAGTCGCGCATTCGGCCTTCGACGATGAAGCCGAGCTTTTCGTAGGTGCGGCGGGCGCGCTCGTTCTCGACGAACAGATCGAGGTCGACGCGGTTGGTGTCGGTCTCGGTGTAGAGCCAGTCGAGGGCGTGGCTGAGGAGGGCTGAGCCGATGCCCTGGCCGGTCTCGCTGGAGGCGGTGCGCTTCAGGTGGACGCGGCAGTCGGGGTCGCCGATCTGCTGGAAGATCGCGAACGCTTTGACCTCGCCGCCGTCGCGGTGGACGAAGTAGCGTGTGCTGGCCTTCGCCATTTCTCCGGCGTGCTGCTCCTCGCTCCAGCGGCCGATGAAGCCTTCGAAGCCGGGCGTGCGCTCGATCGCCATGATGGCGGGGATATCGGCTGGCGTGGCGAATTCGATCGTCATGCGCGGCGTGTAGCAGCGAACATCTTGAAAACTGCAGTCCTCAAACCAAATCCCGCTCGCCGGACGCCAAAACGGGTCCGGTGACGGGGTCCGTGGCCTCAACCGCTCCCCGCCTTGTTGCTCAAAGTGGAGGACAAGACATGCGTAGTGCTTTCGATTTTGCGCCATTCCGGCGTTCCACCGTCGGCTTCGACCGGCTGTTCGACATGCTCGAAAACAGCAACCCCGGCCAAGCCCAGGAAAACTATCCGCCATTCGATCTCATCAAGCTCGGCGACAATGAGTATCGCATCGAGCTGGCCGTTGCCGGCTTCAAGCCGAATGAGATCGACATCACCGCCCAGCAGAACGTGCTGATCGTCAGCGGCAAGAAGGCCGAGGACAGCGAGAACCGCGGCAACGACTACATCTACCGCGGCATTGCGACCCGCTCGTTCGAGCGCCGCTTCGCGCTCGCCGACCATATCCAGGTGCGCGGCGCGGACCTGAAGGACGGACTGCTGGCGATCGAGCTGGTGCGTGAGATCCCCGAGGCGATGAAGCCGCGGAAGATCAGCATCGGCGATTCTGAAGGGCGACAGGAGCAGTCCGCAATCGGCGGCGGCAACAAACCTGCCGCCGAGCAGACTGTAGACGCTGAAGCCGAACACGCCTGACGCTTCGGCGACGGCAATAGAAAAGGCCCCGGAGCATTGCACTCCGGGGCCTTCTTTTGTGCGTCGGCGGCTTGGGGAGGGGAGATCCGACGCGGGGGTTACCAGGCGCGGGTTTCCGCGATGTGCATTTCACCGGTCACGGCAATCAATGCCGCAAGCAGATCGTCCGCGGTCCGGGTCGCACGGCGGTCGCCGCCGAACGAAACGCCGAGCACGCGCTCGCCCTGCCAGTCTCCGAGCCCGACCGACCTCCAGCCGCGCGACCGCAGGCGCTTGTGGATTTCCCGGGTCCTGGCGCCGAAGCTGACGGTGACGATATCCGGCATCAGGTCGTGGAGCATGGTCGTCCCGCCGATCCCGGCGCAGGTCTCGGCGAACCGCGACGCCGCTGCCGAATGGGGCAGGGAAGGCGAGAAGCGGGGCCGCGACACGGGCCGGTGACGGTCGTGACTAGGAGCGGCGCGGTCGAAGAATTTGCTGTTGGTACGTTCGATAATTGCGTGAAGCATGGTGAGTTCCTGGTCGGGCGCGGGGGGCGGGCCCTTAGTTTTTCGTTGCGGACACCTTCAGGAAGGTGGCGGGGATTTCGGTGGCTCCCTGGCCGACGTTCTGGGCCTCGAAGAGCGCGGTCAGTTCGGCTTCGAGCTGGTCCCGGCGGCCGGCCTTCTCGGCCGCGTCGAACGCGTTCATGGTCGGACCGTAATAGTCGCGGAAGATCGCCAGCAGCTCGCTCGGCTCACCGGGCTCGCGAAAGAACCAGGTGACGCGCTCAAAGCTGAGGTTTTCCGGGGTGATCCCGGCAGTTTCGAAACGCTCGCGAACCTGGTTCTCGTCGCCCCAGGTCATCGGTGACACGAAGCCCTCCGGCGGCGGCGGCGTGTAGGCAGCGCTGATCTTCAGGATCTGAGCGACGAGCGTCGGATCGCCGGGGATCCAATTGCCCATGATGATCCGTCCGCCCGGCTTGGTGACGCGCACCATTTCCCTGGCGACGTCGAACGGCCGCGGCGCGAACATCGCACCGAAAATGCTGACGACGAGATCGTACTTCTCGCTTTCGATGTTCTCGAGGTTCGAGGCATCGCCTTCGCGGAAGTAGAGGTTGGTGAGGCCGGCCTCCGCAGCGCGCTTGTTGCCGGCGGCAACGAGGTTGGCGGCAATGTCGACGCCGGTCACGGTTGCACCGAGCTTCGCGGCCGGGAGAGCGGTCGTGCCGTCGCCGCAGCCGAGATCGAGGACGTTCATGCTCGGTGTGATGCCGAACGTGCCGACGAGGTCCTCGCCGCTCTGCCGCATGGTCTCGGCGATGCGGGTGAAGTCGCCCTTTTCCCAGAGCGCCTTGTTCGGATTGACCTTGTCCAAAACCAGGTCCGACATTCGAATTACCTTTCAAAAAATTCAGTGCGAAATCCCGGGCGCGCCGGGGAGGAGAGAGGACGCGCCCGGGAAAACGTGAGGCTTACCGCTGGCCGATGCGAACTGCGCGGGCGTTGCCGCTATCGACGGCGACGCGATGACAGCGGACTTGCTCGACCTTGAGCGACACCGGCTCGACGCTGGTTGCGTCGCAGAGCATGTCGGCTGCTGCCTCGATGCGGCCGGCAAGGGTCTCACGACCAGCCTGCGAGTTGAGATTGAGGTCGGCATAGCTGACGCGGGCGGATGGGCCCTGCTGCACGACGATGTCGCCGGTGGTGGCGGCATTCACAGAGGTGGCGAGCGAAACGCCTGCGCCGAAGATCAGAAAAAGCTTCATGTTCAATCTCCTGTTTTCGAGGGTGGTGATCAGCCGACGCTCAGCGTCCCGTTCATTTTGATCGGCCGGCTCATGTTGAAATAGTTGGGGGACGTCTTCATGACCGTCTGGTGGATTTCCTCGAAATCCGCGGCCGACCCGTCGCCCTTGATGCGGACTTCATAGTCGACGTTCTCGTAACCCGGGGGCACGGCGTCGGAGAGGCCGAGGAACCCGCGGAGGTCGAGCTCGCCCTTGGTGCGGATCTCGAGCGATTCCAGCTTGATGCCCTTGAGCGAGGCGCCGGCCACGTAGCCAACCGTGATGCAGGCGTTGAACGCCGCCATCAGCAGTTCCTGCGGGTTTGGCGCGCCGTCGGCACCAAGCAACTCGCACGGCTCGTCGGCGACGATGGTATGGCTGCGATTGATGCGCTCGCCGGCAATGGTGAAGCCGCTGACCGTGGTTTCGCTGCGCGTCTGGCCTTGCCACCTGGTGACGACGTCGAAGCTGACCTTCGCCTTCGAGCTATCGCCCTCGATCGCTTCGACGACTTCGCCGAGGGCGCCGAGGTCAAGCCCGTTCACGGGCGCATTCTTGACGGTGTCCAACATGTTTCTTCTCCTTGGGTGGGGTGGGTTCAGGCGAAGACCGGCGCTGCTTCCGCGATGCGGGCAGCGGCGTTCGCCGAGATGCTGAGAAGCGTTGCCTTGAAGCGCTCGTGCACCATGCCGGAACCAATGTAGGTCCAGCGGGCAGCCTGGTGCTGCTGCTCTTCGATCGCGGCGCGATTCTCGAGCTTGCGGCCGATCAATCTCTCGAGCGCGTCGAGGTTGAAGCTGGCCTGCTGCTTGAGGCCGCCGTCAAGAAAGGCGCCGATCTCGAAGAATTCGTCCATCGCCTTGTCGATCTGCTCTTCGGTCTTGCCGTCCGCGAGCGCGTCCACGATCAACGTGTCGAGCTTGGCGTGCTGCGCCTCCTCCATCCAATGATTCTTCATGAGGCTTTTGAACAGCGGGTCGATGTCGCCGTCGTCGCGGATGCTGCCCAGGTAATGCTGCTGGGTCATCCATTCGATCATCAGGATGACGAGCGAGACCGCGAGCGGATCGTGACGCAAGATTTCCGCGCCGATCGCTTCCGACGGACCGATCACTTCGCACTCGACCGGGAATCCGCGCACGAACGCCGTGTGGTACCGCTTGAACAGGTGGATGTGCTTGGCTTCCTCTCCCGCAAAGTTGAGGAGGGCGCGCACTCGCCAGTCGTCATTCAGCAGGTGCGGCCGCGCATGATCGAGCAGGAAGGGCAAAATTGCCTCTTCGACGATGCCGAAAATGCTCAGGTACTGATGCGCCGAAATCTGGTTCAGCATTTTCTGCTCGAAGGCGCTGAGACCTTCGACCGCACGGGTGCGGGCCAGGCTTTCCGGCATGAAGTTGCGGCTGAAGTCCAGTTCCTGATCTTCGCGCAGGACGTCGTCGAGCTGCCATTGAGCCCGCAGCGACGATGCCAAGGTCGCCTGATAGTTGAAGTCGTGATACATCGCAGTTTCCCTTTGTCTTTGACTAGGCGTGAACAATGGCGGGCATGACTGCGGTGGCGACCGCGGAGAAACCCGAAAGAATAGCGAAGACCAGGACGACTGCCCGGCGCTCACGCATGTCGTTGGTGAAGCTTTTCATTTCAAAATCCCTTTGTTTTTAGGCACAAACGGTCCCGTCCCCGGAAGCAGTGCTTTCCGAATCAATTCGACGGTTCCTCAACTCGATGTCCGGGTCTCTAAATCAACGGATCGTTTGCCAACATGACCGGCTTGCCGGATAACTTGACCCAAACACCGCATACGTATGCGTTTCCGGGGGAACGATGGACGTTCTGACCGACATCCTGGCGTCCCTTCGCTTGACCGGGGGCGTCGTCATCGACGCGGAAACCCGCGGCGACTTCTGCATGCTGTCGCGATTCAACGATGAGGATTGCGAGCGTTTCCAGGTCCGCTCCGACGAGCTGATTGCCTATCACTACGTGCGCACGGGACAGCTTTACGCATCGATCGAGGGAGAGCCGCCGATCCTTGCGAAGGCCGGCGACATCATCCTGCTACCCCGCAACGACGCGCATTTGCTCTTCACCAAGCCGGGGATGACGCCGGTCGATTCGCATACCGTGATCGAGACCAGCCCCAACGGACCGGCCAAGGTCGCGATCGACAATGGCGGCGAGCAGGTCGACTTCTATTGCGGGTTCCTGGGCGTGTCAGCCGAGCAACCATCCGCTGCTCGCCCATCTGCCGGCGATGCTGAAGCTGGATGCGAAGCGACGAGGCTCATAACGAATGGGTCGAGACGTCGATGCGCATGCTCAGCGAGGTGCAGCAATCGCCTGACCTTGTGGCGCGGGTTGCCGAGCCTTTCTTCGCGGAGGCCATCCGCCATTACATCGAGCGCTTGCCGAGAGGAGAGCGCGGATGGCTTGCCGGACTGCGCGATCCCGCCGTCGCCAAGGCGCTGTCGATCATCCACAGCCGCTTCGCCGACGAGCTGGATATCGAGACTCTCGCGCGCGAGGCGGGCGTCTCTCGAAGCAAGCTGGGTGAGCTGTTCGCCGAGCTGATCGGCGAGCCGCCGATGCGGTACTGCGCGCGCTGGCGGATGCGGGTGGCGGCGAACATGCTCCGTGACGGGCGGCAGAATGCGTCGAACGTCGCTTATTCGGTGGGCTTCAATTCGGAGGCCGCGTTCAACGCGAGCCTTCAAGCGCGAATATGGGGAACCGCCCGCGACCTGGCGGCGAAGGATCGAGGGACGGGCGAAGGAACGCGAGGAAGCGGCACGGATCGGGCTGCCGAAGCAGGTCGTCCGCTATTGCACCGCGAAGGACGGGACGCGGCTGGCGTTCTCGGTGGTCGGCGACGGGCCACCGCTGGTGAAGGCGGCCAACTGGCTCAACCATATCGAAGAGGACTGGAAGAGCCCGGTGTGGCGGCACTGGCTCCACGAGTTCACGCGCGGGCACACGCTCATTCGCTACGACGAGCGCGCGAACGGCATGTCGGACTGGGACACGCCGGAAATCTCGTTCGATGCCTTCGTCGACGACCTCGAGCGTGTGGTGGAAAGCGCGGGCGTCGAGACATTCGACCTGCTGGGGATCAGCCAGGGCGCATCGGTGGCGATCGCATATGCGGTGCGGCATCCGCACAGGGTGCGGCGGCTGCTTATCTGCGGCGGCTATGCGGCCGGCTGGGCGACGCGCAACGACCCGGAGGAGGTGGCGCGGCGCGAGGCTTTGCTGACGCTGACCGAGGTTGGCTGGGGCGCGGACCATCCGACCTACCGGCAGATCTTCACCAACCTCTACATTCCGGAAGGCACGGCCGAGCAGATCAGCTGGTGGAACGAGATGCAGCGGGTGAGCTGCTCGCCGGAAAATGCGGTGAAGCTGCAGCGGGCGCTGTCGCTGATCGACGTCCGCGAACTGTTGCCGCAGGTGAGCGTGCCGACGCTCATCTTCCATTCGAAAGACGATCAGGTCGTGCCGTTCGCTGCGGGCGAATATCTGGCGCGCAATATCCCGGGAGCGACGTTCGTGCCGCTGGAAGGCGAGAACCATCTGCTGCTCGAGAAGGAGCCGGCGTGGGAAACCTTCACCCGGCTGACACGGCAATTCTTCGATGGGGACGACAAGCCGTTCGATTTCGAGCTCGCGCAGGTGAAGACGTCGGAGGAAGTTCGCGAGTGCAAGTCGGCGGATGGTGCTCGCGTCGGCTATTCGATCATGAGCGAGGGCGAGCCGCTGGCGATGCCGGCCGTCTGGTTCCACCAGGTCGAGAAGGACCTGTCCTCACCGACGTGGGGGCATTGGATGGCAGAGGCTACACGCGGACGCCGGTTGATCCGGTCGGACATGCGCGGGGTCGGGCTGTCGGACCCGGATCCGCAACGCTGGAACTTCGAAGCCCTGCTCGATGACTTCGTCGCCGTGCTCGACGATGCGGGGCAGGAGCAGGTCGACATCCTGGGGATGTCGCATGGCGTGCTGGTCGCGATCGCCTTTGCCGCACGTTTTCCGGAGCGGGTGGGCAAGCTGGCGCTGATCGCCGGCTATGCGGAGGGCTTCGGCGTTCGCAACGATCCGGAGGAGATCACCCGGCGCGAGACGTTGCTCAACCTGGGGCGGGGCTATGCGCCGAGCGACCGGGTGTCGTTCGCGCGGATGCTTGGGGCGCTTTACTGGCCCGAGGCCAACAACGAGATGATGGACTGGTTCGTGGACCGGCTGGGCACGATCAGCGTGCTGAGCGAGCAGCTGCAGAGCGTCTTTCGCGACATCGACCTCCGGCCCGAGCTCGCGAAGATCAAGGCGCCCACGCTCATCATGCACGCCAAGGGCGACCGGATCATTCCGGCCGCTTGCTCGGAGACGATGGCGGCGGGAATCGCAGGATCGAAGCTGATGATCCTCGACAGCGAGAACCACATCCCGCTCGAGCATGACTGCGGCTGGCCCGCAGCGAGGACACAGCTTCGAAGCTTCCTTAGCGAGCGAGTGCTCGCTCCGGCCTAGCGGACGCGCGGGCCGCCGAACGGAAGCGGCGGCGGCGGACGACGGTCGCGGCGCGGCAGCTGCGCCTGGTAGGCGACGCCGCAATGCTCGACGCAGTACGGAAAGCCCGGGTTCGATGCGTTGCCGCAGAAGTGGAAGTCGGGCTCACCCGGGTGACCCATCGGCCATTTGCAGATGCGGTCGTTGAGATCGAGCAGGCTCGTCTTGTCGGCGACCTCGTCGCTTGGCTTTGCGGGCACGAGGCGGCGCGGCGGAGCCGGCGGAATCGGCGCCTGCTGGTCGCCCGGACCCTGGCGAATGAAGCCGCCGGGGCCGATCGAGCGATACTGAATGTTGTCGGACTGGGCGCGCTGGCGCTGCGGTGCCGGCGAGGAAGAAGCAGCGGCCGGTTCAGGTGCTGCTTCAGCGGCGGCGGGAGCGGCTGCGCGCGGCGCCGGACGCTCTGCCGGAGCGGCTTTCGGCGCGGCAGCTGCAGCCGGAGCGCGATGCTCCTTTTCTTCGCCCGGCTTAACCGGCGAAGGGCGGGCTTCGAGGCCGAGGCGGTGTGCCTTGCCGATGACCGCGTTGCGGCTGACCCCACCAAGCTCTTCGGCAATCTGGCTGGCCGTGGCGCCATTCGTCCACATCGTCTTCAGGCGATCGATCCGCTCTTCAGTCCAAGACATTCAACTATTCTCCAAGGCCGCTCGGCTTGCGGGCTACGGCGCCAACCGATAGGCGCACCCGCGTGAACAATCCGAGCGAGCAATCTCCAATCTGGGTTCAAACGCCGCCAGGAGAGCCGGTATTGCACGGCGTCAACTGGGGCGGGCTCAGGACCCTCTATATCAAGGAGGTGCGCCGGTTCTTCAAGGTGCAGATGCAGACCGTCTGGGCACCGGCGATCACGACCCTGCTTTATCTCGCGATTTTCACGGTGGCTTTGGGTCGCGGCGGGCGCACGGTGATGGGCGAGCCGTTCGCCGACTTCATCGCGCCGGGCCTGATCGTCATGGCGATGATCCAGAACGCCTTCGCCAATGCGAGCTTCTCGCTGCTGGTCGGCAAGATGCAGGGCAATATCGTCGACTATCTGATGCCGCCGCTGTCGACGGGCGAGTTGATCGCCGGGCTGGTGGGTGCGGCGGTGACGCGTGCGTTCCTGGTCGGATTTGCGGTGTGGCTGGTGATGCTGCTGTGGCCCGGCGTGCATGTGCGGGTGGAGCATCCGCTCGCCGTCTTCTGGTTCGGCCTGATGGGCGCGGCGCTGCTCAGCTTCATGGGGCTGCTGACGTCGCTGTGGGCGGACAAGTTCGACCATGCGGCGGCGGTCACTAACTTCGTCGTCACGCCCTTGTCGCTGCTGTCGGGTACCTTCTATTCGGTCGAGCAGCTGGCGCCGACCTTCAAGGCGATCAGCCACGCCAACCCGTTCTTCTACATCATCTCGGGTTTTCGGTACGGCTTTCTCGGCATTTCGGATTCGCCGATTCCTGTCGGTGCGATCGGGCTGTTGGTCATGAACGTCGCGCTTTGGGGGCTGTGCTACGTGCTGCTGAAAAGCGGCTGGAAGATCAAGCAGTGAGCAAGTTCAATAACTTGGCTCGTTAAGCTAGTTGAACGCCTGATAACGGACGCGTTCAGCGTACTGGCATCCCGACAAGTGCAGAACGTTGTGCATCAAATGCTCAGTAGGAGAGCCTCGATGCGTAAAGTTCTTATTTCTCTCGCCGTTGCCGCTTCGGCTCTGACGGTCGCAGCGCCGGCGTCGGCTCAGTATGCTCCGCGCGGTAATGCATACGGCTACAACAATTATGGCCATGTCCGTGCCCTCCAGGCCCGGATCAACGCCGTCCAGAAGCAGATCAACCGCCTCGACAAGCGGGACGCCATCCGCAACCGTGAGGCGGATCGCCTCCGTGCAGAATCACGTCAGATCGAACAGCAGCTTCGCTTCATGGCTCGCAATGGCCTGAATCGGAATGAGGCGAATTTTGTGCAGAATCGCATCTTGCGTCTGGAGCAGCGCATCAGCCTCGTTCTTCGCGATGGCCAGCGCTGGGGGCGCAACGATCGTCGGTGGAACGACTTCTGGTCGGACCGCGACCGCGACGGCCGCAACGACCGCTACGAAGACGATCGCGGCTATCGCCACGATTAAGCTTGGAGCCAAGTCATAAGAAAAGGCGCGTCGGTTATAAGCCGGCGCGCCTTTTTCTTTTTGAGGCGCCTGAGTATAGGTTCGGGCCGGTAACATCCGTACCCCTCAGATCAGCAAAGGACTTGCCCGAAATGGCCATCACTCCGCTCATGCCCGTTTATCCTCGTTGCGAGGTGCGGCCGGTCCGAGGTGAGGGCGTTTACCTCTACGGAGAGCAGGGCGAGAAATATCTCGATTTCGCCTCGGGCATTGCGGTCAACCTGCTCGGCCACGGCCATCCGCATTTGACGGAAGCGATCGCCAAGCAGGCGGCGACGCTCGTGCACGTGTCGAACCTGTACGGCAGCCCGCAGGGCGAGGCGTTCGCTCAGCGGTTGGTCGACAATACGTTCGCCGACACCGTCTTCTTCACCAATTCGGGCGCGGAAGCCGTCGAATGCGCGATCAAGACCGCACGCCGCTACCACCACGCCAAGGGCAATCCGCAAAAGCACGACCTGATTACCTTTTCGAACGCCTTCCACGGGCGGACGATGGCGACGATCAGCGCGACCAATCAGGAGAAGCTGCGCGACGGCTTCGCGCCGCTGCTGCCAGGCTTCAAGGTCGTCGAGTTCGACAATCTTGAAGCGGCGCTGGCCGCGGTCGACGAGAATACCGCCGGCTTCCTGCTGGAACCGATCCAGGGTGAGGGCGGCATCCGCCCGGCCAGCCAGGAGTTCATCGAAGGCCTCCGCAAGGCCTGCGACGAGAACGACCTGATGCTGGTGTTCGACGAAGTGCAATGCGGCGTTGCACGCACCGGCACGCTGTATGCCTATGAGGGATACGGGATCGAGCCGGACATCATGGCTTCGGCCAAGGGCATCGGCGGCGGCTTTCCGCTCGGCGCTTGTCTTGCGACCGAAAAGGCCGCTTCGGGCATGGTCATCGGCACGCACGGATCGACCTACGGCGGCAACCCGCTCGCCATGGCCGCGGGCCAGGCGGTGTTCGACGTCATCGCCAACGACGAGTTCCTCGCCCACGTCCGCCAGATGGGCGAGCGCCTGCGATCGGCGCTTGAGCAGATGATCCCGAACCATGACCACATCTTCGAAAGCGTGCGCGGCAAGGGCCTGATGCTGGGCATCAAGATGAAGACCGACAGCCGCCAGTTCGTGAACTGGCTGCGCGGGCAGGGACTGCTGGCGGTCGCCGCCGGTGACAATGTCATGCGCGTGCTTCCGCCGCTGGTGATCGACGAAAGCCACATCAAGGAATTCGTCGAAGGCTTGTCCGCCGCAGCTGCCAAGTACGACGTGCCGGCCGCCGCTGCCTGAACAGTTGGAAGGTGGGCGCCTGAGCCCTATTTAGGCGTCATGCCCACACAGGACCTGTC
This sequence comes from uncultured Alphaproteobacteria bacterium, assembly GCA_963750315.1. Taxonomy (GTDB): domain Bacteria; phylum Pseudomonadota; class Alphaproteobacteria; order Sphingomonadales; family Sphingomonadaceae; genus Sphingomicrobium. Next base: position 624,371 of record CAVVQF010000005.1, on the reverse strand, counting down.
CATCGACGTCGCCATCGGCGTCACAATTCCGGCGCGCGATGCTCGTGGCCGGGCTGCGCGTATCGGGCCGGTGCTCGATACGATCCTGTCCGCGCACAAGTATCCGCCGGTGATTGAGCGGCTGCTTGCGGAGGCCCTGACGCTGACTGCGTTGCTTGGGTCGCTGCTGAAGGATCCGCAGGGGCAGATGACGCTCCAGGCACAGACCGAAAATGGCGCGATCGACTTGCTCGTGTGCGACTATCTCGGCGGTGAGCTGCGCGGTTATGTCCGTCACAGTCCGGAACGCCTTGCCGATATCGGACCGAACCCGTCGCTGTTCGCTTTGTTCGGCAAGGGATATCTGGCGATCACCTTCGACCAGCCGGTCAGCGACGAGCGCTACCAGGGGATCGTTCCGCTGGAAGGCGACAGCCTGGCGCATGCGGCGCAGAGCTATTTCGCGCAGTCGGAGCAGATTCCAAGCCTCGTCCGGCTCGCGGCGGAGAAGCGCGACGGGCACTGGTTTGCCGGCGGCATCCTGTTCCAGCATCTGCCCGAAGGCGAAGAGGGCCGGGAGCGGCTCCACACGCAGCTCGATCATCCGGACTGGCCGCACGTTGCGGTCCTGGCCGGCTCGGTGAAACCAGAGGAACTGACTGATCCGGGTCTTCCGCTCGACGGGCTGATCTGGCGGCTGTTCCACGAGGAAGCGGAAGTCCGCACCTTCGAACCTGTCCAGCTGAAGCGGGGCTGCCGCTGCGATCCGGACTATGTGCGGTCGGTAATTGCGCGATTCCCGGAAGAGGAAAGGGCGGCGATGGTCGGTCCCGACGGCTTCATCACCGTCGACTGCGCATTTTGCTCGCAAGTCTTCCCGATCACGCTTGAAGAAGTGTCCTAGACGAACAACACAGTCTCGTCCTGTTAACATTTCTATGCTATAAGAGTGCCGATGAAACGCCCTTTACGAGCGACGGTCCGAGCCGCTGGAGCAGCCATCGTGCTGCTTGCGCTGACGGCTGCCGTTCGTCCGGCCGTGCTTTCGCAGGCCGCTGGCGGTCTCTGGGAAGTCAGTGGCGGGCCTGGTTCGGGAGCGCAGCGGATTTGCGTTCCGGACACGTACCTCCTCGCCCAGTACGAGCATCGCAGGGCAAGTTGTTCGCAAGTCGTGGTCCGCGACACGCGCAGCTCGGCGGAAATTCACTACACCTGCACGGGCGGCGGCTTCGGCCAGTCGACGATCGGTTTGCTGACTCCGCGTTCCCTGCGCATCGAGACGCAGGGCATCTCCAACAATGCGCCGTTCCATTATACGCTTCAGGCGCGGCGAGTGGGGAATTGTTGAAGAAATCCCCGTCTCGTTAAGCAAGGGTTTAATCAGGATCAGCTAGGAATAACTCGTGCCGGATTTGGCACGCTTTCCTCCCAAACGGGCTTTGCCCGGAACTGGGCCGCCTCTCCACCGGGATTGGCGGCCCTTCTTTTGTCCGCGCTAGCCGCCTAGATGCGCCGCCATGACGCAAGGCGGAGAACGGAAAAAGGCGGTCGTGCTGCTTTCGGGCGGACTCGATTCGATGGTCTGCGCCGCACTTGCGCGGGAAGCGGGCTACTCCGTGCTGGCGCTGACGGTGGACTATAATCAGCGGCATCGGGTCGAGATTGAGGCGGCGAAGCGTATCGCGCCCCTGCTGGCCGACCGTCACATCGTCCTGCCGCTGGATTTGCGGGCATTCGGTGGGTCGGCGCTCACTAGCGACGCCTCCGTGCCCAAGGACGGCGTTCAGCCGGGCATCCCGATTACCTACGTGCCCGCGCGCAATCTCGTTTTTCTGAGCATCGCGCTCGCCTGGGCGGAAGCGGAAGGTTCCAGCGACCTGTTCATCGGCGTCAACGCGCTCGATTACTCCGGCTATCCGGATTGCCGGCCCGAGTTCGTTGCGGGCTTTGAGCGGCTGGCGCGGCTTGCCACCAAGGCGGGGTCGGAGGGTGGCGAGATCTCCATCCACGCGCCGCTGCAGGATATGACCAAGGCGGACATCGCCCGGGAGGCCGAGCGACTCGGCCTTGACGTCGGGCTCAGCCACAGTTGCTACGATCCTAACGCCGATGGACGCGCATGCGGCCAGTGCGACGCGTGCAGGCTGCGGGCCAAGGGCTTTGCCGAGGCAGGAATCAAGGATCCGACGGTCTACGCATGACCTATGCCGTCAAGGAATGCTTCCTCACGCTGCAAGGCGAAGGGGTACAGGCGGGCAGCCGGGCGGTCTTCCTGCGCTTTGCCGGGTGCAACCTTTGGTCGGGGCGGGAGCAGGACCGCGCGGCGGCCCAATGCACCTTCTGCGATACGGATTTCGTCGGCACCGACGGCGAGGGCGGTGGCAAGTTCGCCGACGCTGACGAGCTCGTGGATCGGGTGGAGACGGTTTGGGGCGAGGGCGGCGCCGATCGCCTGGTAGTGATCACCGGTGGAGAACCGACGCTCCAGCTCGATCCCGCCTTGATCGATGCACTTCACGCGCGGGGCTTTCGGGTTGCGGTGGAAAGCAACGGGACGCTTCCGGCGATCGAGGGGATCGACTGGCTGTGCATCAGTCCGAAGGCGGGGACGGAAGTCGTTCAACGCCGGGGTGACGAACTGAAGCTGGTGTGGCCGCAGGAGGGCATCGAACCAGCCGAGCTGGAAAATTGGGATTTCCCGAACTTCCTGATCCAGCCGATGGATTGCGAGGCGCGGGAAGAGGCGCTCGAGGCGTCGATCAGGCTGGTGATGGAGCGTCCGGTGTGGCGCCTGTCGCTACAGGCGCACAAATTGATCGGGCTGCCGTAAGCCTAGTCGGAATTTGCGCTGGCGTTGGCGTCGGCGTTTGAATCCACTTCATTGTCGGATTCGAGTTCATTGTCGCCGCCCGGAACCGCGACCTTCAAATCTTCGGCCTCGACGGCTTCAAGCGCGCTAGCGTCGTTCGCGGGCGTCGATTCGAACGAGAGGTTTTCGGCCGCACTGCCGTTCTCGACGACGTCCGTCTTGCTGCCGCAGGCGGCAAGGGTGGTCGTTGCAAGGGCGATGAGAAACTGGCGTCGCATGGCTTCTCCATAGCGTGGGCGGAGCGCAAAAAAAGAGGCTGCCGGACGAACCGGCAGCCTCTTAAGTCGTCGGCACTCCCGAAGGAGAGCCGCCGAATTACATCGCGTTGTTGCCAGCTGCGTTGGTCGCAGTGTCGGCCGCTGCGTTGGCAGAGTCGGCGGCCGTGTTGGCTGCGTCAGCTGCGTTCGTCGCGTCCATCGTCGCGTTCATGTCCATGTTCGCGTCCATACCCGTGTCGTTAACGACCAGGTTGTCGACGGCAAGGTTATCAACGTTCATCGTATTGTCTGCGGCTTCGTTGCTGCTGCAAGCCGAAACCGCCAGGGCCGCACCGGCGACCAGGATAAGAGCACGCATTCAAAACTCCCTAGATTATCCGATCTGAAAATGGGCCACGCCCACTCCACAAATCGCGCGCACAATAGTCTGAAGCGTCCGCAACCATCAAGACACTTTACACGGATGTGACAAGTCCTTGATAAATTGCGGAAAACGCTGCTTCAGAACAGTATCAACGCGCGCAAGCGGCATTTCTTTCCCCAGCGCTTCGAGGCTCGTCACCCCAAACTCGCTGATCCCGCAGGGGACGATACCGCTGAAATGGGAGAGGTCGGGCGAGACGTTTATCGAGAAGCCGTGAAGCGTGACCCAGCGCTTGATGCGGATGCCGAGCGCAGCGATTTTGGCTTCCCTTTCGCCCTGGCCGACCCAGATTCCGATGCGGCCGTCGGCACGGTGCGCGGAGACGCCGAGTTCGGCCAAGGTCGAGATGACCCAGCCCTCCAGCGAGTGGACGAGGCGGCGCACGTCTTTGCCGCGCTTCTCAAGGTCGAGCATGACGTAGCCGACGCGCTGGCCCGGCCCGTGATAGGTGTACCGGCCGCCGCGCCCGGCGTCGTAGACGGGAAACCCGGCTGGATTGAACAGTTCGGCTGGGTCGGCGCTGGTGCCGGCGGTGAACAGAGGCGGGTGCTCGAGCAGCCAGATGCATTCGGGCGCCTCGCCGGCGCGGATCGCCGCCGCCCTCTGCTCCATGAACGCATGCGCTTCCTCGTAGGGGACGAGGCCGTCGCTGATCCGCCATTCGATGTCGCTGAGGTCCTGCACCGGCGCGAGATGGCCTTTGGCGGCCTCCGCCGCAAGCGCGTTGCAAGCCGCGCTCGCGGTCAGCATAACGGCGAGACAAATTTGAAAAGGGACAAATGGTGGCAAGCAGCCTTTCGATCTCGCGAGCATGGGACGAGACGCGGGATATCTTCCAGCGTGACGGGAAACTGTTGGTTGCGGTCGCATTGGCGCTGATCGTGCTGCCCGAGGTGGTTGCCGGCCTTATCGCCCCGCCTCAAACGACCTCGGTCGAAGTGCCGACCGCGGTCCAATTCATGCGCCTGGCAGTGGGGTTGATCTCTTTGATCGGGCAGCTGGCGTTGATCAGGCTTGCGCTTGGCCCTTCGACCACGGTCGGCGCGGCGATCGGCCACGGCGCGCGGCGGTTTCCTTCGGCATTTGGCGCCTTATTCATCGTCATATTGGCTGTAGCGATCCCGTTCGGCCTCATTCTGGCGGCAATGGGCGTCAATCCGGCCAATGCCACAAAGGTACCCCCGGGGGCGTCGGTGGTGCTCCTGGCCCTGGCGGTCGCGGCCCTGCTCGTGCTCGTGCGCTTCACGATGATTTCGCCGGTGGCCAGCGCTGAAGACATCGGTCCATTCGCTGTGCTCAAGCGAGCCTGGCAGGCCACGAAGGGCCACTACTGGCGGCTGCTCGGCTTCGTCGCCTTGCTGTCGCTGGCGTTCGTCGTGCTCCTGATTGTTGCCGGAGTTGTCGGAGGTTTGCTCGCGCGACTGTTCAGCCCGACGATCGAGCCGATGTCGCTTGGCGCTCTGATCTTGTCGTTCTGCGCTGGCGCCGCCCAAGGCGCCTTTTCGATACTGACGTCGGTGATGCTGGCACGGATTTATGCCCAGCTTGCCGGCGAATCGAAATCGGTTGGCGAGATCTTCCGCTAGCCGATCAGCGGGATTTGCGGTGCGCAGTCGCGGGGTAGCGCGCCGATCAGGCGCGGATCAGGGAATCGTTCGATTTCGCGCCGATAGGGCGTGAAGCCGGCGCGCCGGTAGGCGCTGAGCGCGGCGGGGTGATCGAGCGTGCAGGTGTGGACGTGGACGCGGCGGATGCCGTCTCGCCATGCCCGGCTGATGGCTTCGGCAAGGAGCCAGCGGCCGTGGCCTTGGCCGGACAGCTCCGGGACGAGGCCGACGAACGAAAGCTCGCATTCTCCCACCTCTCGGAAGTCGAGTTCGAGCATGCCGACTTCATTCTCGCCGTCCGAGACGGTGAACAGTTCGACGCCCGGATCGCCGATGATCGCGGTGAGTTTTGCATCGTCCATGATCAGCCGGGAGAACCATAGCCAGGCGCTGCCGACCTTCCGGAATAGTTCGCGGTATTGCGCCGGGTCGGGATTCTCGATGCGCCGAAGCGACAGCTCGGAGCTGGGAACATCCACCCGTGGCGATTCGTGCATCTCGAGGAAGGTGACGATCGCGGCAAGTTCGCCGTTCGCGACCTTCACGTCGGTCATTTCCACGCCGCCAGCGGCGGAAGGCTCATCAGGATCGCGTCGATGTTTCCGCCGGTGCGGAGGCCGAACAGGGTACCGCGGTCGTAGAGCAGGTTGAATTCGACGTAGCGGCCGCGGAATTCGAGCAGCTTGCGCATGTCCTCACCCGATGCGGGCGTGTCTCGCCGGCTGCGCACGATCTTCGGGAAGATGTCTAGGAAGGCTTCGCCGACGTCGCGGGTGAAGGCCAGATTCTCGTCGAAAGTCGGCCCTTCGCCAGGTTCGAAGCATTCGAGGTGATCGTAGAAAATGCCGCCGACGCCGCGCGAGACGTTGCGATGGGGCAAATAGAAATAGTCCTCTGCCCATTTCGAGAAGCGCGGATAAAAAGTTGGATCATGCGCCGCGCAGGCTGCTCGCAGCCGGGCGTGGAATGCGTCCGTGTCCTCGCCGTTGGGAATCGCCGGATTGAGATCCGCGCCGCCGCCGAACCAGCGCTTGGTGGTCGTCAGGAAACGGGTGTTCATGTGCACTGCAGGCACGTGCGGGTTGGACATATGAGCGACGAGACTGATTCCAGTCGCGAAGAATCGCGGATCGTCGGCAGCGCCGTGGACGCTTGCCGCGAATTCGGGCGAGAAGCTGCCGCCGACAGTCGAGACGTTGACGCCGACTTTCTCGAACGCCTTCCCCGCCATCTGGCCGCGGACGCCGCCACCGCCCGGCGAGCCGTCGGGATCGGTGCGGTCCCACGGAATGAACTCGAATGATGCGTCGCTGCCCGATTCCCGTTCGATTTCCTCGAAGGTCGAGCAGATGCTGTCGCGCAGCGATTCGAACCAGTCGCGCGCGGCCTGCTGTTGTTCGTCGAGCACAAGCATGGGCGTCCCATAGCGCGCTGGACGCGAATGCCAATTGTGCCCCTTGGCAGTCCCGAACTGCCTCGCTATCAGCACCGCCAATCGCCCCTGAGGTCCTCTCATGGGCGAATTCACTATGTGCCTTCCGGGCACGCGCAGAACAGCGTCGATTTTGGGCGTAACAAGGGGAAGCATGGCCACGCTGGAACAATCCGCTCAGGGTTCGGACCCGGCTGAAACGGAAGGCGGCGCTCGTCGCCGGGACTTCCTCAACGTCGCGGCGGTCAGCTTCGCGGGAGTGGGCGTCGTCGCGGTTGCACTTCCGCTGATCACCCAGATGGGCCCGCCGGCCGACGTGCTGGCGCTGGCATCGACCGAAGTCGACATCTCCAAGATTGCCGCTGGCCAGGCGATCAAGACGGTTTGGCGCAAGCAGCCGGTGTTTATCCGCAACCTCACTCCGACGGAGATCCAGGAAGCCAACAAGGTGCCGCTGAGCGAGCTCCGCGATCCTCAGACGCTCGCCGAACGGACCAAGCCCGGCAAGCAGAACTGGCTGATCACGCTCGGCGTCTGCACCCACCTCGGCTGCGTGCCTTTGGGCACGGGCGAGGGTGAGAACCGCGGCCCATTCGGCGGTTATTTCTGTCCGTGCCACGGTTCGGCCTACGATACCGCGGCGCGTATCCGGCAGGGGCCGGCGCCGAAGAACCTGTTCGTTCCAGATTATGAATTCGTGTCCGACACGACTGTCCGCATCGGTTAAGGGGGAAAGAGCCTAAGATGAGCTTCGCCTGGGCAAAACCCTACGAGCCGAAAGCCCCGCTCATGCGCTGGCTGGACGAGCGGCTTCCGCTTCCTCGCCTGGTCTATGGCGCGGTTGGCGGCGGCTATCCGGTGCCGCGCAACCTCAACTATTGGTGGAACTTCGGCGTCCTCGCCGGCCTGTTCCTGACGATCCAGATTGTCACCGGCATCGTGCTGGCCATGTGGTATTACGCAAGCGCCGACGGTGCGTTCAATTCGGTCGAGCACATCATGCGCGACGTGAATTCGGGATGGGCGATCCGCTACATCCACATGAACGGCGCCAGCTTCTTCTTCATCGTCACCTACATCCACATCTTCCGCGGGCTTTATTACGGCTCGTACAAGGCGCCGCGTGAACTGGTGTGGATGCTCGGCCTAGTCATCTATCTGCTGATGATGGCGACCGCGTTCATGGGTTACGTGCTGCCATGGGGCCAGATGAGCTACTGGGGCGCGCAGGTCATCACCGGCTTCTTCTCCGCATTCCCGCTAGTTGGCGAGCCGATCCGCATATGGCTGCTCGGCGGCTATGCGCCGGACCAGGCCGCGCTGACCCGCTTCTTCTCGCTTCACTATCTGCTGCCGTTCGTAATCGCGGCGGTCGTGATCCTTCACATCTGGGCGCTTCACATCCCAGGGTCGAGCAACCCGACCGGTGTCGACGTTAAGGACGAGAAGGACACCTTGCCCTTCCACCCGTTCTACACGGCGAAGGATGGGTGGGCCGCCGCGGCGTTCCTGACGGTGTTCGCGTTCTTCGTCTATTTCGCGCCGAACTACATGGGTCATCCGGACAACTATATTCCGGCCAACCCGCTGGCGACGCCCGCCCACATCGTTCCCGAATGGTACTTCTGGCCATTCTACGCGATCCTTCGCGCCTTCACGATGGACTTCATCCTGCCGGCGAAGCTGTGGGGCGTGCTGGCGATGTTCGGATCGATCCTGATCCTGTTCTTCCTGCCGTGGCTCGACAAGTCGCCGGTCCGCTCGGGAAGCTACCGGCCGGTGTTCAAGCGGTTCTTCTGGCTGTTGGTCGCCGACGTTGCGATCCTCGGCTTCTGTGGCGGCGCTCCGGCGACCCCGCTGTACGTCGGGATCAGCCAGCTGGCTGCGGCATATTATTTCGCGCACTTCCTCATCATCCTGCCGCTGGTGTCGGCGTTCGAACGGCCGCTCCCGCTGCCTGAACTCGATCAGCTCGTCAGTGCTGCACGGTGAAAAGAAGGAAGCAGCGCCGGCGGGCATCACGCCCCGGCGCGGCGCCACGGCGATCGCCGAGTAGGGGGAACAGAAGACAATGCGTTTCATCCTGGCCGCGATCGGCGCCGTATTTTCGCTGGTTCTGCTGATTTCCTTTTTCGGTAACGTCTCGACCTACCTGTCGAGCCCGCCGCCGCCGTCCGCGGAGGAGGAATTCCACCTCCACCCGAAGCCGCTGCACCTCGCCAGTGACGGCTTGATGGGCAAGTTCGATAATCAGCAGCTCCAGCGCGGTCTGCAGGTTTATAAGGAAGTCTGCTCCGCGTGCCACAGCCTGAACCAAGTCGCGTTCCACGACCTTGAGGGCATTGGTTACAATGAGGCCGAGATTAAGGCTTTCGCAACGCAGTTCGACAACTCCCGACGGTCAATCCCGAGACGGGCGAGCCAGTCCACCCGCAAGGCGCTGCCGTCGGACAAGTTCCCGAGCCCTTATGCGAACGAGACTGCGGCGCGCGCTGCCAACAACAATGCGCTTCCGCCTGACCTGTCGCTGATGACCAAGGCGCGTCACGGCGGGGCGGCTTACGTCCACTCGATCCTGACCGGCTACAAGAACCAGGCCGGCTACAAGAACGAAAAGGGCGTGGAGCTGCTGAAGGAATTCCCGACGGCGAAGACGCCGAACGGCCTGCACTTCAACCCGTATTTCGCGAACCTCAACCTAGCCATGCCGCCGCCGCTGACCAGCGAGGGCCAGGTCGTCTACGCTCCGGGCAATCCAAAGCCGACGGTCGACCAGATGGCCACGGACGTCTCCGCGTTCCTGGTATGGACGGCGGAGCCGAAGCTCGCGAAGCGCCATGCCGCTGGTCTCTGGGCTGTGCTGTTCCTGCTGGTCGCAACGGTGCTCGGCTACTTCGCCTACCGGAACATCTGGTACGGCGAGAAGGCCGTGGTTCGTCCCACGGGCGCGCTCGACCCGAAGAACCAGGCGAAGACCCGCAGTGCCAAGCGCAAGGCCGGCATCGACGGCTAAGTCATTCTGACGGCAGGTTTTTACCTGCTTCGGAACGAAACAGGTTCAGTCGGCATTCACCTCATGAGGAAGAATGCGGGGCATAAACTCCGCATTCCTGGAGAGGTCTCATGAGCATATTCAATCTTAAGACTGCCGCTCTCGCGATCGCAGCAGGCGTTGGCCTCAGCGGCTGCGCCTACGGCCCGTACGGCGGGCTCGGCGTAGGTGTCGGGTACGGCAATGGCTACGACGGCTATTACGGCAACGGCTATTATGGCGGCGGCTATCCGTACGGGTACGCCGGCTACAATTCGCCGTACGGCTATGGCTACGGTTCGCCTTATTACGGCTGGAACAACGGCTATTATTATCCGGGCACGGGCTATTACGTGTACGACCGCTATCGGAATCGCCATCGCTGGTCGGATGCACAGCGCCGTTACTGGGAGCGTCGCCGTGGCACCGCGACTTCGACTGGCGGCGTCGCGCCGGTGATCGAGCAATGGGCCGATTTCCAGAACCGCAACCCGCAGGTTCGTCAGCGCACGATCGACGCCAACAATCAGATGATCCGCGATCGCCAGATCCGTCAGGGCCAGCCGGTTCACACGGTGCAGGAGCGGACAGAGCGCCGCGTGACCCGTGTCGACAACAGTCAGCCTGAGCCACGTACACGAGGCAGCCGCCGTCGCGGCCATGGTCAGGACTAGTTGAGTTGCCGGGGCGTCCTGAAGGGCGCTCCGGTTTCTTTTCAGGCGTCGGTTGGCCGGCGCAGCATCAACACGATCGACGTGAACCGCATGACCGGCACGCCGTCCTGGTTGCTCACGGTCGTTTCCGTCCGGAACGAGCCGATATGCGGTTTCGACCGCGACGGCCTCAGCTCGACGATCTTGCCGCGCACGTGAAGCGTATCACCGGGATAGACCGGCTTCAGCCAGCGCAGTTCGTCGATTCCCGGTGAGCCGAGACCCGCCTGCTCATCGTCAACCACGTAGCGGGCAATCACCGCCATCGTCATCGCCGCCGTATGCCAGCCGCTCGCGGCCAGCCGGCCGAAATGGGTTTTCGCCGCCGCCTCGTCCGACAAGTGAAAGGGCTGCGGATCGTACTTGCGGGCGAACTCCAGCACTTCTTCACGAGTGACTTCGTACGTGCCGAAATCCGTTTCGGCGCCGACTTCCAGGTCTTCGAAATAACGCATCGGCCGCGCATAGCTGGCACTACCGCTTGGCGCGAGGGCAAACGGCAGGCTACGAAACCGCTGTGGGGACAAAGCCGCCAATCGCCGGACACTGGCATCCGAGCCTGATCGAGGCGGCGCGAGCGCTGCACGAGAACCGCTTCGACGTCGCCGAGCGCATCCTGAAGCCGCACCTGATGGAGGATCCGTTCGACGTTCGGGCGATCCGGATGCTGGCCGAGTTGGCCGCGCGCCTTGGGAGGCTCAAGGATTCCGAAGTTCTGCTACGGCGGGCACTGGAGATCGATCCGAATTTCACCGCGGCGCGCGCCAATCTCGCGATGGTTCTTGGCCGGCTTGGGCGAGCGACGGAATCGCTCGAATTGCTCGAGGTGATCTTCGAGGACGAACCCGATCGGGTGGGCCACATGAACCTCAAGGCGGCGACGCTGGGCCGGCTCGGCGATTTCGAGCAGGCGCTTGAGATTTACCGGCAGGTACTTGCCCGCGCTCCAAACCAGCCGCGCGTGCTGACCAGTTACGGACACATGTTGAAGACGGTCGGCAAGCTCGACGAATCCGTCGCCGCCTATCGCAAGGCGATCGCCCTCAATCCGGCGCTGGGCGAAGTCTGGTGGAGCCTCGCGAACCTGAAGACGGTGCGTTTCACCGACGACGACATCGCAGCGATGGAGCAGGCGCTTTCCCGCGCCGACCTCAAGGACGACGATCGCTTCCACGTCGAGTTTGCGCTGGGCAAGGCGTTGCACGATCTTGGGCGGAGCGACGAGGCGTTCGGCCATTATGCGGCGGGCAATGCGCTCCGCCGCAAATACCATCCGTTCAATGCCGAGCATCAGGCTCAGCTCATCGAACGGAGCATCGAGCTGTTCACCGCAGACATTCTCAACAGTCCCGGCGGAAGCGACGCGACCGATCCGATCTTCATCCTCGGAATGCCCCGCGCTGGATCGACGCTGGTCGAGCAGATCCTGTCTTCGCACAGCCTGGTCGAGGGAACGTCGGAGCTTCCCGACATGCCGGCAATTGCCCGCGGACGCGGCAAATATCCGGCCTCGGCAATCGACCTGACCGCCGGCGAGCGACGCGAAGCGGGGGAGGAATATCTGAGGCGGAGCGCCGTCCAGCGCCGTACTCCGCGCCCGTTCTTCATCGACAAGCTGCCGAACAATTGGATGTTCGTGCCGTTCATCCACATGGTCCTGCCGAACGCGAAGATCGTCGATGCGCGGCGGCATCCGCTCGGCTGCTGCTTCTCCAACTTCCGGCAGCATTTCGCGCGGGGGCAGGACTACACCTACGACCTCGACGACCTAGGCCGATATTATTTCGATTATGTGCGGCTGATGGCCCACGTCGATCACGTCCTGCCGGGACGCGTCCATCGCGTGATCTACGAGCAGATGGTCGACGATACCGAGACGGAAATCCGCGCACTGCTCGACTATTGCGGGCTGGAATTCGAACCGGCCTGTCTGTCGTTCTACGAGACCGAGCGAGCGGTCGCGCACGCCGAGTTCCGAACAGGTTCGCCGGCCGATCTATCGCGACGCGACCGAGGAATGGCGCGCGCTACGAGGATCACCTCGGACCGCTGAAGGATGCATTGGGGAGCGTGCTTGACGCCTATCCGGAGGCGCCCGCGGCTTCTGAAGCAACGCCAGGCCACAATTCAGCGAGGTTATGTCGCGTCCGCAACGTTTGGACGTTGACAAGGCGTCACGGCTCTGCCGCTATGCGGTCACAACAGGTCAAATGGGGGGCAATCCATGACCGCTCGGCAAATCCGCGCGCTTACCTTCGGGCTACTGGCATCGACGGCGATGGCGGCACCCGCTTTCGCGCAAACAACGGATGCGCCTCAGCCGACCACGGCTGACCAGCCAGCACCGTCACCGGCGGGGCCGCAGGGGCCACCTGCAGCACAGACCGCCGGTCACGGACAATGACGAGATCATCGTCACTGCGCAGAAGCGCGAGGAGAACCTGCAGGACGTTCCGATCAGCGTCCAGGCGATCGGCACCCGCAAGCCTCGACCAGCTCAACATCTCGAACTTCGAGGAATACACCAAGCAGCTTCCGTCGGTCAGCTTCCAGACCGTCGGCGCCGGGCTTCACCGTCGTCTACATGCGCGGCGTCGCGACCGGCGGCGACGGCAACCACACCGGTTCGCTGCCGTCGGTCGGTTCCTATCTCGACGAGCAGCCGGTCACGACGATCGGCGGAACGCTCGACGTCCACATCTACGACATCGCGCGCATCGAGAGCCTCAGCGGCCCGCAGGGCACGCTCTACGGCGCCTCGAGCGAAGCGGGCACGATCCGCATCATCACCAACAAGCCGGAGCTCGGAGTCACCGCCGGCCGCGTCGATGCGGAGGTCAATACCGTCGCGCACGGCGGCATGGGCGGCAAGCTCGAAGGCATGATCAACCTGCCGATTTCCGACAACATGGCGTTCCGCGCGAGTCGCCTTCTACCAGCGCGATGCCGGCTATATCGACAACGTCTTCGGCACACGCGACTATTGCGGCGACGTCGGTCACCGATCCGACCCGGATACCGGCGCGATCACCGTCGGCTGCGTCCGCAACGGCTTCCACGCCGACAATGCGGCCGTTCGTCAAAAAGAACTTCAACACCAACACGACCTATGGCGGACGCGCGGCGCTGAAGATCGACCTCGACGATAATTGGACGGTCACGCCGACGATCATGCACCAGCATTCGAAGACCAACGGCGTCTGGTACTTCGATGAGCGCCTCGGCGACCTGCAGACGCAGCGCTTCCGCAAGGAGCCGCGGTAGCGACAAGTTCACGCAATATGCGCTGACGGTCGAGGGCAAGATCGGCAATTTCGACATCACCTATGCCGGCGCCTACATGGATCGGCCGAACCATTCGACCAACGATTACACCGACTATACCGACGCTTACGACGCTTATTATGAAAGCTACGGCGGTCTCGCCAACTATCAGTATTATTTCGATAATAACGGCGACCCGATCGATCCGCGCCAGTACATCACGGGCGGCAACCACTTCAAGAAGATGAGCCAGGAGCTGCGGATTGCCAGCCCGGCTGACAAGCCGTTCCGCGTAATCGGCGGCGCGTTCTACCAGCGTCAGTCGAACGACATTCTGCAGGAATATCGCGTCGACAATCTGGCCGACGAACTCTCCGTCAACGGTCGCCCAGGGCTCGATCTGGCTGACCAAGCAAAAGCGCATCGATCGCGACTATGCGGTCTTCGGCGAAGCAAGTTTCGACGTTACGCCGCAGATCACGCTGACGGGCGGCGGACGCTAGTACAAGTTCGACAATACCGTATTCGGCTTTGCCGGCTTCGGCCGCGACCCGGCCTTCTTCCAGGGTGCGCCGGGCAATCCGCCGCCAAACGCTGCGGGCAGCACCAAGACGGGTGTCGCGCAATGCTTCACGACGAGCGGCGATACGTTGCGCGATTCGCAGCTGAACGGCACCGACACGACGTTGATCACAGGACGGCGTGCTTGCAGGAACGCCGTGCATCAACGTTGGCGACTTTCGAAAATGGCAAGCTCAAGCCGAAGCAGAGCAAGGACGACGGCTTCACCTACCGCTTCAACGGCACTGGAAGCCCGCACGAAGGATCTGATGTTCTACGCCACCTGGTCCAAGGGCTTCCGGCCGGGCGGCATCAACCGCCAGCCGGGCCTCGCGCCGTACGATCCGGACTTCCTGATCAATTATGAGCTGGGCTGGAAGACGACGTTCGGGCCGCTCCGCTGGAACGGTGCGATCTATCACCAGATATGGCAGAAGCTTCCAGTTCAGCTTCCTCGGCGAAAACAGCCTGACGGTGGTCCAGAACGGCCGCGACGCGCGGATCGATGGCGTCGAGACCGACATCAACTACGTTCGCGGGCGGCCTGACCCTCAATGCCGCGGCGGCCTACACCGATGCCAAGACCAAGCAGAACATCTGCGCAGTCGCGTGCGGACCACGGCTGCGGACTGCGACGGATTCCGGGCGACGAGATTCACGGCACCCAAGGGCACGCGGCTGCCGGTCACGCCTAAGTTCAAGGTCACTGGGACGGCGCGCTACGCCTGGGACATGGGCCCGGGCAAGGCGCACGTGCAGGCCGGCGTCGTCCACCAGGGCTCGGCGCGCTCGGCACTTGAGGATCGACGGACAACCTGCAGACGGGTAAGTTGCAGCCTACACGCTGGTCGATCTGTTCGCCGGCTACGACTGGGGCAAGTACAGCTTCGAGCTGTTCGCGACGAACGTCTTCGACAAGCGCAACCAGCTGTCTCGCAGCGTGTCGTGCAGCATCTGTACCAACGTCCACATCGTGCCCGGCCGTCCGCGCACGATCGGGCTGAGGGTCGGGGCGAAGTTCTAGAGCGGAGCGAACCGAGGCGCCCGGCAGCGTTGGGCGCCTCACGTGACGAACAATCGGTTCAATCGTATCGGTCGCACTGCTTGGTCGGTGCGCTCTTGCGCTGTCGTGGCTGGCGATGCTGCTGTTCGGGACGGGGGCGCTCGACCATGCGTATTGAGAGCGCTTTACGGCGGTCATCGGCCGGCGCTTGCCGATGCGGCGCGGCTGATCACCATGCTCGGCGACGGACGCGTGGTGCGTTGTGGCCGGTGATTGCGTGCGTTCTGTCCGCTTTCGCCGGCGCGAGACCTGGCCTGCCCTCGTGCTGGTCGTCGGACCTTTGCTCGGGCGCGGGCTGACCGAAGTCCAGAAGTATGAATTCGGCCGGCTCCGGCCCGACCGAGAACCCGCACCTGGTCGTCACGCACAACCTCAGCTTCCCGAGTGGCCATTCGGCAAATTCCATGATGACCTATGTCGCCTTGGTGCTTGCCTCTGCGCGCCGCGAGAATCGGCGGCCGTGGCTCGCGGCGGCGATCAGTCTGGCGCTCCTCATCGGGCTCAGCCGGGTCGATGCTCGGCGTTCATTGGCCGAGCGACGTCGTCGGCGGCTGGTCGTTCGGCTTGCTGTGGGTGCTGCTGACGCTGCGTTACGCGCGTTCGCCAGCGGCCGACATTCAGACGTTGAAGCGGAACAGCATCACGTCGCCGTCCTGGACGACATATTCCTTGCCCTCCGGCGCGCATCTTGCCGGCGTCCTTGGCGCCTGCTTCGCCGCCGAACTTGAGACATAATCGTCGAAGGCGATGGTTTCGGCGCGAATGAAGCCGCGTTCGAAATCGGTGTGGATTTCGCCGGCCGCCTCGGGCGCCTTGGCGCCGTGTGCACCGTCCAGGCGCGCGATTCCTTCGGGCCCGGCGGTGAAGAAGGTGATCAGGCCGAGCAGCTCGTAGCCGGCGCGGATGATGCGCGATGAGGCCGGTTTCCTGAAGTCCGAGATCGGACAGGAAGGCGTCGCGTTCTTCGGCGGGCAGGGTCGCGATCTCCGCTTCGATGGCGGCGGAGATCGACAACCGCGTTGGCGTTCTCCGCCTTCGCCTTCTCGAACACGCGGGCGCGACAGAGCATTGCCGTCCGCCGCGTCGCTCTCGTCGACGTTGCAGACGTAGAGCACGGGCTTGGCGGTCAGGAGCTGCGCGCGCTGCGAGCGCGCGCTGCTTCCTCGGCGTCCTTCGGCTTCGGTCAGCCGAGCCGGCTTGGAGGCCCGCAGCAGGTCGAGCGCCTGGCCGAGCACGGACGCCTCGATCTTCGCTTCCTTGTCGCCCTGCTGCGCCTTCTTGACGAGGTTGGGCACGCGCCGCTCGAGGCTGTCGAGGTCGGCGAGCATCAGCTCGGTTTCGACCGTCTCGGCGTCGGCGATCGGATCGACGCGGCCTTCGACGTGGGTCACGTCGCCGCCTTCGAAGCAGCGCAGGACGTGGACGATCGCATCGACTTCGCGGATGTTGGCGAGGAACTGGTTGCCGAGGCCTTCGCCCTTGGATGCGCCGCGGACGAGGCCGGCGATGTCGACGAACTCGATCTGCGTTTCGATCGTCCTGCGCGCGATTTGGCGATCCCGCGGATCTTGTCGAGCCGTTCGTCAGGGACGGCGACGCGGCCGACGTTCGGCTCGATCGTGCAGAACGGATAGTTGGCCGCCTGCGCCGCCGCGGTTTCGGTCAGCGCATTGAAAAGCGTGGATTTACCGACGTTCGGCAAGCCGACGATGCCGCAGCGAAAGCCCATGTGATCTCCAGTTGGTTCGTCATTGCGAGCAAAGCGAAGCAATCCGGCCGGATCGCCGTGTCGCTACGCTCCTCGCGATGACGGAATGGACGCCATTTAGGGAAGGGGAGCGATTTCCTCAACCGCGGTTTGAAACCTGCCCATCGCACCCCTAGCTGAGGGTCATGGCAGACCTTTCGACATTCCCGATCACCCGCCGCTGGCCGGCGGAAAACCCGGACATTCTCCAGCTCTATTCGATCAACTCACCCAACGGGGTGAAGGTGTCGATCATGCTGGAGGAGACCGGCGCTGCCCTACGAGCCGCACCTCGTGCTGATCAGCGATAACGAAAGCTGGACGCCCGAATTCCTGTCGCTGAACCCCAACGGCAAGATCCCGGCGATCATCGATCCCAACGGGCCGGACGGTGAGCCGCTCGCCTTGTTCGAATCAGGCGCGATCCTGACCTATCTCGCGGACAAGACAGGGCAGTTTCTCCCGGCGTCGGGCGCGCGGCGGTACCAGACGCTGCAGTGGGTATTCTGGCAGGTCGGCCACGTCGGGCCGATGTTCGGTCAGGTCGGCTTCTTTCATAAGTTCGCCGGGCGCCATTTCGAGGACAAGAGGCCGCTGAAGCGCTTCGCCGATGAATCGAAGCGGCTCCTTGCGATGCTCGACGATCGGCTCGGGAGCCGCGACTGGATCATGGACGAGTATTCGATCGCGGATATCGCGACGCTCGGCTGGGTGCGCAATCTGATCGGATTCTACGACGCCGCTGACGTTGTCGATTATGCGTCGTTCAAGAACGTCCAGGCATGGCTTGAGCGCGGCCTTGCCCGGCCTGCCGTTCAGCGCGGGCTTGCTGATCCCCTCCAAGGACTGATCAGGCGAAGTTGAAGCTGATGCTAAGGCGTTCGCCGCGGCCGGTGCCGGGGAGCACTTCGTGCCGCAGCCAGCTTTCCCATAGCAACAGCAACCCGGGACGGGGCTGAACGGTAACGAAGGGCTGAAGCTCTTCAGGCGCACTCGGGCGACGCGTGGGCGCAGCCATCATCAGGGGCAGGCGAGGGTCCTCGAAACGGATTGCTCCGGAGCCCTTCGGCACCTCGACGTAAAGCGTCCCGGAAATGATGCTGTGCGGATGGATGTGCCCGCTGTGATGCCCGGACCCGCGCAACAGGTTCACCCACAGGCTGTCTAGCTTCGGCTTGCGTGGCAGGTCGAATGCGCACTCGTTTGCGAACTGGGCGGCGTGCTTCGTCAATAGCCTGGCGAGGTCGCCGATAGCCGGATCGCGGCGGGCAAGATCGTTAAGCGACGCGTAGCTCGTATAGCCCGCGTAATTATGCTCCTTCGACCAGCGCTGACCTGCCTCGTCATCCTCGCCAAGCGACCTGATCGAATGCGAAAGCTCGGCCAACAGCTCTTCGTCGGCAATTTCAGACTCGTACAGCCTGGTGACGAACAGGGCGCGGGTCACGGATTGTCCTGCATGCGGCGGGCGACTTCGCTCATGAAGCGGACGTCGTCGCCGTCCGCCAGCCAGTTCGCCTCGGCAGCAATCGCCGCGAGCATGTCGGAGAGCTCCTCCATCTCGACCTTGTGGTAATTGCCGAGGACGTGCGGCGTGACCTTTTCCTTCTGGCCGGGGCCGGGGTGGCCGATGCCGATGCGCACGCGGCGGAAGTCGGGGCCTAGCGAGGCGTTGATCGAGCGCAGGCCGTTGTGCCCTGCCAGCCCGCCTCCGACGCGCACTTTCACCTTGAACGGAGCGAGGTCGAGCTCGTCATGGAAGACAGTCAGTGCCTCCTCGTCGAGCTTGTAGAAGTGAAGCGCCTGCTGAACTGCATCGCCGCTGTCGTTCATGAAGGTCTGCGGCTTGACCAGCAGCACCTTGTGGCGGCCGATGCGGCCTTCGCAGATCAGGCTGCGGAATTTCTTGGTCCACGGGCCAAAGCTGTGAACCTCGGCGATCAGGTCGACGGCCATCATGCCGACATTGTGCCGGTGAAGCGCATATTTCGCGCCGGGATTTCCAAGGCCCACCCAAATCTGCATCGACGTCACCTAGCGTGAGCGCGGCACAAAAAGAAACCGCCCATCCTCGCGGACGAGCGGCTCTTTTGTTGGCAAGCTTGGAGAAGCTAGGCTTCTTCGCCGCCCTCGGCAGCTTCGCCTTCGCCTTCACCTTCGGCTTCTTCACCGACGGTCGGGACTTCGCCCTCAGCGGCGGCGGCTTCGTCCTCTTCGGACTTCATTGCCGACGGAGCAACGATCGTCGCGACGGTGAAGTCTTCCTCGCTGTTTGCCGGAAGGACGCCGTCAGGCAGCTTCACGTTGCTGATGTGGATCGAATCGCCGATTTCAAGCCCGTCGAGCGGGATGTGGATCTCGCTCGGGATGTGGGCAGCGTCGCAGACGATCTCGAGCTCGTGGACGACCACGTTGAGAACGCCGCCGCGCTTGAGGCCCGGCGAAGCGTCTTCATTGTCGAAGCGCATCGGGACAGCGACGTGCACCTGGGTGTGCTCGCTGATGCGCAGAAAATCGACGTGGATCGGACGGCTTGAAACCGGGTGGAAGTCGACGGCCTTCGGAAGCGTCCTGATTGGCTTGCCCGCGACGTCGATCATCACGACCGAGTTCATGAAGTGGCCGCTCGAGAGAATCTTGGAGAGAAGCTTCTCTTCGACGTGAATCGAAAGAGGGTCCTTCTTCTGGCCGTACACGACGGCGGGAACCCGGCCTTCACGACGCAATTCACGGGAGGCTCCCTTGCCGTTCCGTTCGCGCGCTTCGGCGGGCAGCGTCAGCTGATCGCTCATGTTGTAAATTCCTTGATAGAGTAACGTCCCGCCACGCCTCCAGGGATGACCATGGCCGGGAGCGCGCGCCTATAGGTTAGAGGCGCGCTTTAAGGCAAGTTGCGCCCCGATTTGCTGCTGGACCCCGGATCGCGGTCCGGGGTGACGGCAAGAGCCGTCAGTTAATCCGCGCGGTTCGGATCCCGTACAGGCTGAGCTTCTCCTGGACGCTGTCCTTGCCGGCAAGATGGCCCGCGCCGACCGCGACGAACACCACGCCAGGCTGCTGCAAGCGTTTCGCGATCCAATAAGCCCAGCGGTTGTTGCGATCGTTGAAGAGCAATTTGTAGGTCCGCGGCGAGCTTGCTTCCATCTGCTGAAGCATCGGCGCGAAGCCTTCGATATCGCCGCGATTCCAGGATGCCTGGAGCCGTTCGAGCATCGCCGAGACGGCTGCCTTGGTCTTAGCCGCTTCCTCGGGGTTCGAGGGCGCCTTTGCGCCGGGCATCTTGTCGAACATGTTGAGCTGGAATTCGAAGCTTTCGAGGCCTCCGACGGGCTTGCCGACTTCCTCGGCGGCTTCGCGCAGGATGGCGTCGGCGCCCTGGTCGGTCGACATGCCACGCGAGCGGCCGGCGGACATGACGGTCTTGCTGGTGGTCAGGAAGGATGCTGATCCGGCGTAAGGACCGACCGGCTGCAGGCCCAGGCCCTGCCGCGGGGCGCGCTGGACCGGCGGCTTCTTCAACAGAAATGCCGGGACGATCGTTTCGAGGACGAGCTCGTCGGATCCGCTGAAGGCCGTTTGCACCTCGTCGTTGAACCACTCGCTCTTGCCGTCGAGCGCGTGAAACGTCCCGAACAGGTAGATTACCGTGTCTTCGTCATTGACGACGTAGAGTGCCGGCCGGGCATTCGGCATGGCGGGTTGCGTCGCGGGTACGGCAGGTGCCGGTGTCGCAATGGCGGCGGCAAGTATCGCAGCAATCATCCCAGCTCTCCACACCCAATGGGCAGGGGAGGTGGAATGGCCAGTTGCTTGGACGTCAGACAGGCTTCGCGGGCGACCTAAGCGCCCCCGTTTCGTCTCCTGCGCATCTAAGTGCGTCCAAGCATCTGGTTCATCGTGGCCCCCCAGCCCGATACCCGACGATGATGGTCACTGAGACGTTAAGAAATGTCTAGCAAAAACAGCGGGAAGCGATTTATTCGCGACGAGTTGAGGCGGCCGGCGACATTTGCCGCCGACCGCCTCATTTTCCCCGACTGAACCTGGTTATTTGCCGGTGTAGCGCGTGCTCTCGATGCCGCGCCTGGCGAGGAATGCCTGGACGCTGTCCTTGCCGCCCAAGTGGCCCGCGCCGACGCCGACGAAGACTACGCCTGGCTGGTCGAGGCGCTTCTGGACCCAGTCTGCCCAGGTCGCATTGCGATCGGTCAGCAGCGCTTTGTAGGCGGCCGGCGACTGGGCATCCATTTCGTTCATCAGCTTGGCGAAGCCGTTGGCATCGCCGGTCGTCCAATGCTTGTTCATTTCCGCGAACATCGGGCCGAGATTGTCCAGTTGATCGAGCGTTTCCTCGAGCATCTTGACCTGCTCGGCGTCGGACATTCCGGCGAAGATGCCCATCTGGAAATCGATGGTTTCCAGCCCGCTGATCGGCTTGCCGCTGTCCTTCGCCGCCTTGGTGATGATTGCTTCGGCGCCGCTCTCGGCGGTGAAGCCCTGCTTCTGCGCCCCGGCCATGACGAGGGTCAGGGTGGCGAAGAAGGGCTTGAACCTGTCGAGGGCATTCGCGGGCGCGCCGATGTCGGCCAGTGCCTTTACATATTTGGCCTTGGCGGACGGCGAGAGGCGATCGACGAACGGCTTGCCCGACGTGTCGAGCGCATATTTCATGATGATCGGCTGAAGCTTGGCCTTGTCCTCTTCGGGCGGCAGCTCAAGCACGACTTCCTTCGATTGGTCGAAGGCGGTTTTCACCTCGTCGTTGAACCAGGCGCTTTTGCCGTCGAGGGCGTGGAACGTGCCGAACAAATAGATGGTCGTGTCCGGATCCTTGACCACCCAGATCGCCGGATCGGCGTCGGGCAATGCGGCCGGGGCCGGAGTTTGCGCCAGCGCCGGAGAAGCGCCGAGGAATGCGGCGGCGAGAAACAAAGCGGACTTACGCTTCAACATGATGAAAACCCCAATTTCAGAAGGATTGGCAAGTCAGCGGGATTGCCACTTGCGATAGGCATAGGCGGCTGTCCCCGAGACCATGAGGACGGCGTACATCACCCACTGGTCGGGAAACGGGAGGAGGCCGATGCGGGCCATCAGCCACCAGGCAGGAAAGAGGATCGCGTAGGCGTAGAAGCCGATCAGGCAGGCCCAGAGATTGTCCTGAACCTCAACCTCGTCGACGCTCACGAAGAAACGCCAGCTTCCGTAGACGATCGCCGCCAAAGCAAGGGCGATTACCGCAGTCGCGATGCCTGCCATCATCGGCGAGAGCGGCGCTTCACGCTCGGCGCCGACGGCCAGCAGAGCTCCGGCAACCAGGCCCGTCACCAGACCGAGGAGCATCAGCCCGCCGATGATCGTCCAGAAATGCTTCCTGCGGCTTGCGTGAAGCCGTTCACCTTCACCCATTGGAACTGCCCTCGTCACTGAAGACCTGCTCGATCGGGAGATCGAACAATCTTGCGATCCTGAAGGCGAGGGGGAGGGACGGGTCGTGCTTGCCCGTTTCGATGGCGTTGACCGCCTGCCGCGAGACGCCGAGGTGACCGCCAAGCTCCGCCTGGCTCCATCCCCGCTCGGCTCGAAGCACTCTCAACCGGTTTTCCAAACCGCCCGCTCCGTGTCACCTTCACCTGACGATTCGTCAGGCACACCTGACATCGCAGTGATTCGGCACGGTGTCAAGACATCCTGACACTATGTCAGGGCATGATGACATCCTACTGGAGGCGGCGGACTTTGTAACCGCGGCTCTGTAGATACTTCTGAACTGAGGAGTTGCCGGCAAGATGTCCGGCGCCGACCGCGACCATCACCGTGCCTGGCTGGCCCATCCGGCGCTCGATCCACTGACTCCAATTGAAGTTGCGGCGGGTGAGGAGGGCGGCCTTCAGTTCGGGCGAGCTTTGCAGGTCGCGGTTGAAGCTGTTGCCGATCTTGTCGACGTCGCCGCTGAGCCAGGCCTGGAGCATGCCGCCGAATTGCTCCTTCATCTCGGCCGGATTCTCGATTGCGCCTTCAAGCAGCTTGCGCTGTGCATCTTCGGGCAGGCGGTCGAAGAAGGTGAATTGCTCCTGGTTGGTCTCCAGTTCGCCGACCTGCTTCCCTGCCGCCGCGAAGGACTGGCGCAGCACGGCTTCCACGCCTTGCTCACCCTCGACGCCAAGCGTCTGGAATTGCACGCCGAGCAACATGAAAGACGCCATCCAGGTCTCCATGCGGTCGAACAGAGCACGCGGGATCTGGGTCTTGGCGATCGCCGCTTCGAGCTGGAGCGCGCTTGTCGGCGGGGACGCGGCTGGCGATCGGCGGAAGGCCGCTCGAATAGCCGAGCGCGGACATGATGCCGGCGATCTTCTGCGGGTTGCCCGTGTCGATGATCGTTTCGACCACCAAGGACTGCGAGCCCTGCACGGCCTTTTCGAACTTGGGCGTCCGCCACTGGGAGTTCTTCGGCAGCAGATGGATGGTGCCGAAGAGGTAGACGGTCGTGTCCTTGTCCTTCACCTCCCACAGTGCCGGGCCGTTGGAACGGGCGAACGCGGGGGCGGCGGGGGTCAGCGAGAGGGCGGCGAGGCCGAGAGCGGCGAGACCGCGGCGGATCTTGTTGAGAAGCATCATATTCCTCTGGCGGACCATATCTTGACCCCGGATGTATGTACGCGCGGGGCCAGCGTCCACTTGCCCGCCCGCAGTGGATGGGCCAAAGCCGCGCGATACCGACCCCAGACAGTGAAGCGCGAACGCCCGTGGCCCTCAGCTTTCAGGACCTGATCCTCACGCTGCATCGATACTGGAGCGCGCAAGGCTGCGTGCTTCTGCAGCCGTACGACATGGAAATGGGTGCGGGGACGTTCCACCCGGCGACGGTGATGCGCGCGCTTGGGCCGAACCCGTGGAAAGCGGCCTACGTGCAGCCGTCGCGGCGGCCGACCGACGGGCGCTATGGCGAGAACCCGAACCGGCTCGGCCACTATTACCAGTACCAGGTGATCCTGAAGCCGAGCCCGCCCGACTTGCAAGCAGCTCTATCTCGGCAGCCTGGTCGAGATCGGGATCGATCCGCTCAAGCACGACATCCGCTTCGTCGAAGACGATTGGGAGAGCCCGACGCTCGGCGCCTGGGGTCTTGGCTGGGAAGTCTGGTGCGACGGGATGGAAGTCACGCAGTTCACCTATTTCCAGCAGGTTGGCGGCTTCGACTGCAAGCCGGTCTCCGGTGAACTGACGTACGGGCTCGAGCGGCTGGCGATGTACATCCAAGGCGTCGACAACGTCTTCGACCTCAGGTTCAACGATGCCGGCGTGACC
The DNA here is from genome assembly GCA_963750315.1 of uncultured Alphaproteobacteria bacterium. Classification (GTDB taxonomy): domain Bacteria; phylum Pseudomonadota; class Alphaproteobacteria; order Sphingomonadales; family Sphingomonadaceae; genus Sphingomicrobium. The sequence goes on along the minus strand of CAVVQF010000005.1, from coordinate 600,152 downwards.
TATGGCGACGTCTTCCTCGAGAACGAGAAGGAGCTGTCGCGCTACAATTTCGAGGTCGCGAACACGGAGAGCCTGTTCGACCTGTTCCGCAAGGCCGCGGCCGAAGCTGAGAATTGCGTCGAGAACAAGCTGCCGATCCCGGCCTATGAGCAGGCGATCAAGGCCAGCCACATCTTCAACACGCTTCAGGCGCGGGGAGTGATCTCGGTCGCCGAGCGGCAGGCCTACATCGGCCGGGTCCGCGACCTTGCGAAGGCGGCGTGCGCGACCTGGATGGAATGCAACGGGTGGGCGGAGCCATCCAAGGTTCCGTCGGCGCGAAGCGTCGATGGAAAGTTGGCGGAGGGGGCGTGACCGATTTCCTGCTCGAGCTTCGGTCGGAGGAAATTCCGGCGCGGATGCAGGCCGGTGCGCGCAACGACCTCGCGCGGCTTTTCGCGCAGGAGCTGGACGAGCTTGGCGTGACTGCCGAGGCCATCGACGTCTGGTCGACGCCGCGGCGGCTGGCGCTGATCGCGCGCGGCCTTCCGTTGGAAACGCAGGCGGTTAGCGAAGAAATCAAAGGCCCGCGCACAAGTGCGCCGCCGCAGGCGTTGGAAGGTTTCCTCCGCAAGGTAGGGCTGCCGCACGAGCAACTGCAGGAACGCGGCGGGATCTGGTTCGCGGTGGTCGAGAAGGCCGGTCAGCCGATGCGCGATCTGCTCGGCCCAATCGTCGAACGGATCATTGCCGGCTTCCCTTGGCCGAAGTCGATGAGATGGGGCGCTTCGTCGGAAAGCAACGCGTCGATGCGTTGGGTGCGCCCGCTGCACGGCATCATTGCTTTGCTCGGCGATGAGATCGTGCCGGTAAGGTGAACGGCATCGTCTCGAGCGCGACAACGCGTCGGGCATCGCTTCCACCATCCGGGCGACATCACCGTCGGCGGCGCGAATGATTACGCTGAGAAGCTCCGGGCGTGCCACGTGATCGTCGATCACGAAGAGCGCGAGGCGCTTGTCCGGGACGGTGCGGCGAAAGCTGCAACGGACGCAGGCCTGACCTTAGTCGCCGACGAAGGCTTGGTCGTCGAGAACGCCGGGCTGACCGAATGGCCGGTGCCTTTGCTCGGCAAGTTCGACCCCGATTACCTTGACGTGCCGCGTGAGGTGATCGTCCTCACCATGCGGACGAACCAGAAGTATTTCGCCTGCACCAGCGAGGACGGAGCGCTTGCGCCGGCATTCGTCTGCGTCGCCAACGTCGATGCGAAGGACAAGGGCGCATCGATCGTCGAGGGCAATCGGCGCGTGCTCGCAGCGCGTCTCGCAGATGCTCGCTTCTTCTGGGAGCAGGACCTCAAGGTTTCGCTCGACGAACAGGCGGCGAAGCTGTCGGGCATCGTCTTCCACGAGAAGCTCGGCACGACGGCGGAAAAGGTCGCCCGGGTGACGAAGCTGGCCGAGTGGCTGGTCAAGGAGCGCCTGGTTCCGGGAGCAGATCGTGATCAGGTCCGCGTCGCGTCGAAGCTGGCGAAGGCCGACCTCGTCAGCCAAATCGTTGGCGAGTTTCCGGAGTTACAGGGAACGCTCGGCGGATATCTTGCGGAGGCGCAAGGCAATCCGAAGGCGGTCGCGAACGCAATCCGCGATCATTACCGGCCGGCAGGGCAGGGCGACGAGGTCCCGAGCGATCCGATCACCGTCGCCATCAATATTGCCGACCGTCTCGATACTTTGATCGCATTCTTCTCGATCGACGAAAAGCCGACCGGCTCACGGGACCCGTTCGCATTGCGGCGAGCGGCGCTCGGTTTCCTGCAGATCCTGACGAAGAACGAGCTCCGGCTGCCGTTGTCGGACGTGCTGGTGCAGGCGGCGGTGCTGCTGATCGTGTCACGCCTAGGCGCGATCGACAGCGTGACCTTCCCGGACCTGCTCGAACCCGATGACGATGAGCATGAAATCACGGCCGAGGTCGGCTCATTCACCTACCGGCATGGTGACCGCGTCGTCGTCCGCTGGAACGCCGCCAAGACGCCGAAGATCGAGCGCGGCCAGATCATCGAGGAAGCGAACGACCTCGCCGAGGCGATCATGGACTTCCTGGGCGATCGCCTGAAGGTTCAGCAACGCGAGGCCGGTATCCGGCACGACCTGATCGATGCGGTTTTCGCGCTTGGTGACGAGGACGACATCGTCCGCCTGCTTGCCCGCGTGAAGGCCCTCCAGGCGTTCGTCGGGACGCAGGACGGCGCGGATCTCCTCACCGGCTACAAGCGCGCGGCCAATATCCTGAAGAAGGAGAAGTGGGAGGAGCGGCACGATCCGCGCTCGCGGTCCTACGACCCGCTTCCCGAGGAAGCCGAGCTCGACGAGGCGCTGGACGTAGCCGAGCCGCGCGCCAAGCAGGCGGTCGAGGAAGAGGATTTCGAGCGGGCGATGAAAGTTCTCGCCTCGTTGCGAAAGCCGGTCGATGCCTTTTTCGACAAAGTCACCGTGAACGACGCCGATCCGGCCAAGCGCGAGCGGCGGCTTAACCTGCTCGCGCGACTTCGCGATGCCGTGAACCGCGTCGCCGACTTCTCGAAGATCGAGGGCTAATTCGGCTGCGCTCCTGCGGAGGCAGGAGCCCAGTGACCTTTAGAAAAACCGGGTCCCTGCTTGGGAAGGGACGATGGTCATAGCGGTCGGTCTTCCGCCGGCGCGTCGGAGCCCTTGATGGCGGCGGCGCGAAGGCTGTCGCGTTCACGCCATTCCTTTTCCTGGTTCGCCCAGTGTGCTTCGCGATCCTTGTGTTCGCGCTCGCGCGTCTCGAGCCGGCCTCGCTCGTCATGGTAGCGGGTCTTCCACTTCTTGCGGCCGCCGGCGGTCAGGAAGACGCCGACCAGCATTCCGAGGACGAACACCAGGGCAAGGATGATCCACTGGTCCTGAGTGAAGGCTGTCATTGAAAAGGCCCTTTGATTGTTCCGTGGAAGGAACAAGGTTGGGCGCGCTTAATGGTTCCCGTCAAACGGAAACCGCCCGCGCCTTTTGAGCGCGGGCGGTACCCCCTCCACCTGAGAGCTCCGCTTAGGGAGCGTTCAGGAAGTTGTCGCTGATTGCACAGGCGGCCGGACCCAGGATCACGATGAACAGGGTCGGCAGAATGAACAGGATCAGCGGAACGGTCATGATTGCCGGAAGGCGCGCGGCCTTTTCTTCGGCGCGCATCATGCGCTCGTTGCGGAACTCGGCCGACAGCACGCGCAATGCGCTCGCCAGCGGCGTACCGTATTTCTCGGTCTGGATCATGGTCGTGACCACGCCGCGAACCGCTTCGAGATCGACGCGCATGGCGAGGTTCTCGAAAGCCATGCGACGTTCGGCGAGGAAGCCGAGTTCGATCGCGGTCAGGCCGAATTCGTCACCCAGCTCCGGATAGGCTTTGCCCAGTTCCTTCGCGACACGGCCGAAAGCAGCGTCGACGGTAAGACCGGCCTCGGCGCAGATAACCAGAAGGTCGAGCGCGTCGGGAAGGCCCTTGCGCACGGCGTGGCTAGCGCTTGGTGACCTTGTTCTTGAGCCAGATGTCCGGCGCCTTGTAGGCAAGGATCAGGATGCCCGCGACGGTGATGTAGCGGCGCAGCCATGACCATGCCGGCCAATAATCGACCAGGTAGATAAGGACGATCGCGGTGGTGCCGAGCACAACCGGAGCGATGAAGCGCGCGGCGATGATGAAGAAGGCGAGATCCTTGGTCCGGATACCGGCCTGCATCAGCTTCCGCTGGACCTTCTGAATCTGGTCGTCCTGAAGCATCTTGAACTGGCCGAGGATCGAGCGAACCCGGTCCGCCGCTTCGTTGCGGTTGGTCAGTTTCTTGCGCTTGTTGGTCGACGCGACGATGCCGGCCTTTAGCTGTTCACGACGCTCGTTGAGCGCCTTCACGCGCCGAGCCATCGGGTCCTTCACGGTCGTCGCCGCGTAGATTGCGGTCATGACGGCCAGGGTCGCGATCCCGCTGAGGATCGTCGCGATCAGGATCACGTCGAAGCCGAGAAGTGTGGGGCCTCCAGTAGGCATGTCTAACCGTCCCCCCTCAGATCTCGAAGTTGACCATTTTGGCCATGATGAACGCGCCGATGCCCATCCAGACAAGCGCGCCAAGGCCAGCGACGATCAGCCTCGGGTCGACGAAGAACTTGCCCATGTAATCGGGGTTCATCATGTAAACGAGGCCGAAGACGATGAAGGGCAGGGCGCCGACGATGTAGGCGGATGCCTTCAATTCCGAGCTCATCGCGCGGATCTTCAGCTTCATCTGCGCACGTTTGCGAAGCACGTCCGCAAGGTTCGACAGAGTTTCGGCGAGGTTGCCGCCGGTCTCGCGCTGGATGGCCAGCGTGATGACGAAGAACTGGAATTCCGGCGTGCCGAGGCGATCCGCAGTCTCCTGCAGCGCAGCCTCCATCGTGCGGCCGATCTTCATCTTGTCCGACACCATGCGGAACTCGATACCGACGGGGCCACCGATTTCGCTGGCGACGATGCCGAGCGTTTCGGTGATCGGAAGGCCTGAGCGCAGCCCGCGGACCATCAGCTCGATCGCGTCCGGAAAGTTCGAGGTGAACTTTGCGATGCGGCGCTTGATCATCTTGCCGATGACCATGTGCGGAAGGCCGATACCGATGAACAGGCCGACGAACAGGCCGAGCAGGAAGGGCGCGCCCTTCATCATCAGCCCGACCATGATGATGGCCGCGAGGCCCATCGAGATCATGAAATACTTGCCGAGCGAGATGTCGCGTCCGGTCATCTCCAGCCGCTTGCGCAGGAGCGCAGGCTTCGGGATGATCGTCGACGCGATGCCGTCCATCTGGCTGCCGGACCGGTTCGCGAACAGCTTCCGAATCTGCGCCTGGGCGTTCGCGGCGATGACGTCGCCGTGGCGTTCTTTCACCATCTCGATGCGGCGTTTGAGGGCCTTCGACGTCGAAGGGCCGCTAAACGCGGTGAGCACCAAGAAGAGCGCGCCTGCGCCGCCCAGGACGATGATGAGGGTCAACAGCATTCGACCGTCCAATCCTTCCCCAAAACACGCGGCCTAAGCGGCCGCGCGCAGCCCGGTTAAGCCGCTTTCGCCTTCGGCTTGTTGAGCATCGACTTCAGATTATCGACCAGCGACTTGGCGCCGCCGGCGATGCCATCGGCGCTGGCTGCGCCGGCACCTTCCTCGGTCGCATGGCTGAGCACCATGTTCGCGAGCGTCGAGAACGGCACGGCCATCTTGCCCGAAGCGACTTCCGCCATCGGCTTGCCGAGCTTCGCGGCCTGGGCAGCGAGCTTGCCATCGAACGGGATGACAATGTCGACAGGACGCTCGATCGACTGTTCGAAGTCCTTGCGGCTGATTTCCAGCGCGCCGCCTGAAGGAACGCCGTTCGAAACGACGATCACCTTGGTCTGCGGAGCGTTCGACTTCAGCCAGGCCAGGATGCGGATGGTGTCGCGGGTCGCGGCGAGCGTCAGCTCGGACACGACAACGGCAACGTGCGCATCGTGCACCATGTGCGGATACTGGATCAGCATGTGGCGCGGCAGGTCGAGAACGGTCAACTCGAAAGCGTTCCGCATCTCTTCCTGAAGCTGGAAGAAGGCAGTGCCATCCGTGAGCAGCGGCTGATGGATCGGAGCCTCTGCTGACAGCACTGACAAACGTTCGTTAGCGCGAACCATTGCGCGTTCGATGAATAGACCATCGATGCGGCTGGGGTTCTCGATCGCGTCGGTCAGGCCGCGGCCCGGCTCGAGGTCGAGGGCCAGTGCGCCGGTGCCGAAATGGATGTCGAGATCCAGCAGGGCAGTGGAGCGATGGGCCTTTTCACCGAGCAGCCAGGCGAGCGACGTCGCGATGGTCGAGGCGCCGACGCCACCGCGGACGCCCATGACGGCGGCCATGATGTGCGGCTTGTCGACCTGCGCTTCACCGCGCGGACCAGACAGGATCGTCTGCGCATTCGCGAATGTGTCGCGAAGATGATCGACCGTGAACGGCTTCAGCAGATAGTCGTGGATGCCGCTGGCGACGAGGTCGCGATAGAGGCGGACATCGTTGACCTGGCCCGAAGCGATGACGATCGTCCCCGGCTCGCAGACTTCCGCAAGCGCGTTGATGTCGTTTAGCGGGTCGGCCGATTCCGACAGGTCCACGAACAGGATGTTCGGGCTGGCGGAAACCGAGAGCGACTGAACCGCGTTGCGCAGGCCGCCCTTGTTGACCTTCTCAGGCGACCAGCCGTGCTCGACCGCGACCGGACGGAGCATATCCGCCGTCGCATCGTCGCAGACGAATGCCTGGAAAGGATCGCGCAATCCTGCGCGCGCCTGGAACGGAGCGTTCATTACTTGCTGCCTCCCGACTTGGTATTGACATCCTTGAGGTCGCCGGTGCCGGTGGGCGGCTTCGTGCGATAAATGTTGATCGCCCGTGCCGCGGTGGCCGCGTCACCAACGCTGCTGCCTTCGCGCCCGTGGACCAGGTCCTGCGGGTTGGCGGCCATGGCGGCGAGGTTGGCATTCACCCCGCAACCGAAGTTGGGCAGCATTCGATTGTTGTAGTTCGGCTGCGACGGACGCTCCCAATCGGGGCAGTTTGGCACGCTCGCTACATCGCGGCTGACGACGACGCGGACGCTGCCCGGGGCAACGGCGCCGGCGGTTACCGGGGCACCCGGCGAAACCAGGATCCCGTAATTGCCGGCAATATCGGCCACCTGGGCACGAGCGCCTTCGGAATAAGCTCCACCGTCGACGTAGACGACGTCGCCGTAGCGAAGCCCCATGCCGCTGAACCAGGAGTCGAGGCGTGTGGCTTCGGACGGCGAGATATTGCCGTTCGGAGCCGAGACATCGAACGCATAGTCCGAGCGGGTGACGACGGGCACCTTGACCGCTGCCATGCCGGCCTCGAGATCGGGGCCAGGCTTGTAAGCGCAGCCGGAGATCGCCGCCGCTGCGACTAGCAGAATTGCAGTCTTCGAAGCCATTTTGGCATCCTTCCTGATAAAGCGGCGGATCACAGCTTGAACCCCGGGGTTGCGGCAGCCGCTGCACCGCCAAAGGCGGGCGAGGGCGCCGGAGCCGGAAGAGCCGGACGGCCCTGGCTGCTGTAGCTCTGACCCTCGAGCACGCGGACCGGGTCGGACGGCATACGCAGTCCGTCGGTCGGCGACGCGAGCTGCCCGGAGACAGGCCGCACGAGATACGGAGTGACGATGATGACCAACTCCGTTTCGGCGCGGCGGAAGCGCGTCGAGCGGAAGAGGTTCCCGAGGATCGGAAGGTCGCCGAGGAAGGGAGCCTTCTGGATGTCGTTGCTCGCGGTGTTGCGAAGCAGACCGGCAATCATGAAGCTCTGGCCCGAACCAAGTTCGACCGTCGTTTCTGCGCGGCGGGTGGTCAGTGCAGGAACGGTGAAGTCACCGGTCTTGACGCTGCCTTCGTTCGACAACTCGCTGACTTCCGGACGAACCCGCATCGAAATCCGGCCGTCGGCAAGGACGATCGGGGTAAAGGCGAGACCGACACCGTACTGCTTGTACTCGATCGAGATCGAGCCGAGCGACTGCGAGATCGGAACCGGGAATTCGCCACCGGCGAGGAAGCTGGCGGTTTCGCCCGAGAGCGCCGTCAGGTTCGGTTCGGCGAGCGTAGTCACCAGACCATCCGTCTCGGCGAGATCCAGAGTGCTCAGGATGTCGAGGCCGAACAGCTTGCCGGCAGCGCCGAGCGTGGTTCCGACATCGCCGACCTTGAACGAGCCGCCACCCGTCGAGATCGTGCCCGGGTTGCCCTGGCCAATGCCGAACTGGAAGCCGCCGGTCGCGTCCCGCGTCAGGAGGTTTACGCCGACCTGCTTGAGCAGAGTGCGATTGACCTCCGCGATGCGAACCTTGAGGTTCACCTGCAGTGGCGTCGCGGAATCGAGCCGGCTGACCACGCAGATCCTGCAGGTCGCACGCATCCTTGGAAAGGTCCACTCCAGGGTTCAGAACCGCCGAGACGAGCTGTGCGGCCTCTTCGACGTCGGTCCGGCGAGGAGACGGTGCCGGTGAGGACCGCGACCTGACCGGTTGTTCATCGGTGCCCGGACGTTCGACTTCCGGCATCGCAGCCGCAGCATTTCGTCGACCGAACTGAGGTTCTGGCCGACGCGGACGTTGGTCGCGTAGACCACCTAGCCGTTGGACGCCGTCGCATATGACGGTCGTTTCGCCGCTTCCTTGCCGAACAGGTTAGCTGGCGCGTTCACTCGTCACGTGGACGTCGGCGACCGCATCGATTGGCGACGAACACATCGGACATCGCTGCCGGATGGCTATCTGATGATTTGCCCGTGCCGGCGGACTGAGGTTCAGCGTCTCCGAAGGGCTGAGGGCGCCGGCTGACTGGGCGACGGCCGGGGCCGGCGCCGCCACCGTGCCGAGGCCGATTGCCAGGGCCACGAAGGCGGTGCCGAGACGAGCCCGGCGGGTTTTGGAACGACTGATCATTTTAGCGAGCTCCCACCGGAACGACGGTGACATTATTGCCGCGGGCGATACGGACGACCGGACCGGCCGAAGCACGCCTGCGGAACCTCCGAGAGTGCACCACCCTGGCCGCCCGAAGAAGCGGCGCGGGCAGGGACGCTACGGCGCTGGAAGCGCGAAACATCGCCACCAGTGGAGTAAGTCGTGTTGGTGTCGATCGGGCGGTTGGCGACGGCAAGGAGCATCTGGCGCTCCTGAGCCGGGTTGGTGCCTTCCGGAACCTTCACGTCACCCGATGCGATCGCACGTTCCAGCTCGGCCGAATTGTCGGCGATCGAGCGGAGTGCCAGCGACAGCGAACCGACGCTTTGTGCGACTGCAATCTTCTCGGCGATGCGAGGAGTTGCCTCGAACGTCACGTTGGAGAAGGTCTTGACCAGGGTCTTGCCGTCTTCGCCCTTGCTGTCCGTGCGCTGGTCAGTTGCCAGGACGCGGATGTTGCGGACGACGGTCTCGGTGACCTTGAGCGCGGGACCATCACCACCACCGGCGACTTCCTGCGTGAGCATGAGGTCGACGCGGTCACCCGGGAACACGAAACCGGCGACGCCGCTGGTCTGGTTCACGGGAACAGTGACGGCACGCATGCCGGGGCCAAGCGCCGCGGCAAGGAAGCCACGATCGTTCGGACCGACAATGGCGCCGCGGGTCAGCGGCTGGCCGGCAGTGACGGGATAGCGAACAACGGTCCCCAGCAGCTTGGACATATCAGCGTCCGGAGCGCCCTCCGTGTAGTACGCGGCTCCCACCATCTCTTTCGGCCAAGGCTGAAAGGTGAGGCTTTCGGCGTCGATGATCTGGCCAACAGGCAGATCCTTGCGCGCCACCAGAACCTTGGGTCCGACAGGAACGGCCGGCGTAGCGGCCGCTGCCTGTGCCTGTTCGGCACCTGCACCTGCGAACATGTTCTTGGCCATGATTGCGGTCACAGCCGCGATCACCAGCGCTCCGACGAGCAGCATGATCTTCTTAACATTCATGGCGAAATCGCCTCCCCTTCTCGGGCCCCAGTACCCTGACAGACATCAGGCAAATTGGTTAAGAAACCGTTGGATAAGAATGATCAGTCCGCCCAGCGCGATTGCCACGCCGTACGGAATCTCCGGTTTTCCGGGCTTTTTCTTCATTCGATGCAGGATCATGACGACCAAAGTCAGCAGGCCGCCGGCAATCGACATGTAGATCAGGAACTGGAAAGTGGACTTGATCGAGAACCACAAAGCGAGCGCCGCGGCGAGCTTGACGTCACCGCCGCCCATCATCCCGGCGTAGAAAGCCCCGGCCAGCAAAACGAACACGCCGGCCGCGACCGCAACCTGCAATCCGATATCCGGCCACAGCGGCAATTGCGCCGACCACCAGTAAAGCGGTGCAAGCAGCGCTACGGCCATGTTCAGCTTGTTCGAAATCGTGAACGTGCGGACGTCGATCACCGCCGCCACGACGAGCAGCAGCGCCAAGATTCCGAGCAGGATTTCGGTAAACAAGCCGTTTGTCATGACGCCAGACCTAGACGGCAGGGCTTTCCAAACCGTAACCGCGCGGTGAAATGGCGCATTTTGACGTCCTTATCGTCGGCGGCGGGATCGCCGGAGCGAGCCTCGGCGCCGAGATTGCAGGGCGAGTGAAGACCGCGATCGTCGAGGCGGAATCGCACTGTGGGATGCATGCGACCGGCCGTTCCGCGGCCTTTTGGCTCGAAAGCTATGGCGGGCCCAACGTTGCCCGGTTGAGCCGGGCATCGCACGATTTCCTGGCTAATCCGTCGCCCGATTTCTCCGAGCGCGGGTTTCTGCGAACGCGTGGCGCGGTCCACCTCACACGCGATGACTTGCCGCAATTGCCTGACGGCATCGTCTCACGTGAGCTGGGTCGAGAGAATCTCGAACAGTTGGTGCCGGGCATTCGGCCCGAGTGGCGACGTGCCTTGCTTGAGCCCGGGTGCGCCGACATCGACGTTGCCGCACTTCACGCTGCGTATCTTCGCTTGTTCAAACGCTTGGGCGGGACAATCGCGACCGGGGCCAAGCTCGACACGGCAAGCTACGGCAATTCGTGGACGATCAAGCTAGGCGATGGTTCGACCCTAACCGCGGCGACCATCGTCAATGCAGCGGGGGCCTGGGCGGACCCGGTCGCCGAGGCCTGCGGGGTGCGGCCAATCGGCATTGCGCCGAAGCGGCGGACGATGGTGCAGCTTCGCGTCGGACGCTCCGGACTCCGCGATCTGCCCCTGGTCGATGACGCCGACGGCACTTTCTATTTCAAAGGCGAAGGCGACAACAGCATCTGGCTGACACCGCACGACGAGATCGACAGCGATCCTTGCGACGCGGCTCCGGACGAGATCGATGTCGCGACCGCCATCGACCGGTTCGAGCATGTCGTCGACTGGCCGGTCGAGGCAGTGGAGCGTCGCTGGGCGGGGCTGAGGAGCTTCGCCCCGGATCGCATCCCCGTTTACGGATTCGATCCGGGCAACCCCAGAATTCTTCTGGTGTGTCGGGCAGGGCGGATTCGGCATCCAGACTGCACCCGCGGCCGCCAAGCTTGCAGCGGCGATCCTCTTGAGGGCTGCCCCGGATCCGATGGTCGGCGGCATCGATCCCGACACCTATTCGCCGGCGCGATTCCGCGCGCGTTAATTCTTCCGCGCCTGCAACGGTTACCCGTTTACGGCGAACCGACGGAAGCAGTGGGCTAGCGGCGTGGCCAATAGCTAGCCGCCAGCGCTCACCCCTCTACTCCTTTGATATTCCTGGCAGAAGCGCGTCGGGTTCATCAGTCCGTGGGGGGACAACCGCGCAGTGAGTATTTTCAGGTTCGCGTCACGCGACATCGCTATCGATTTGGGTACTGCCAATACCGTCGTCTTCGTCAAAGGACGCGGCATCGTCATGAACGAGCCATCGGTCGTGGCGATGGAATGGCAGAACGGCGTTCGCAAGGTCCGTGCGGTCGGTGACGATGCGAAGTTGATGATGGGCAAGACGCCCGAGAACATCAAAACCATCCGTCCGCTCCGGGCCGGCGTCATCGCCGATCTCGAAGTTGCTGAGCAGATGATCAAGCATTTCATCAGCAAGGCCCAGGCGGGCGGGAGCCGCTTCTCGAGCAACCCCGAAGTAGTGATCAGCGTCCCGTCGGGCGCGACGTCGGTAGAGCGCAGGGCGATTCGCGACGCGGTCTCGAACGCCGGGGCAGGCAAGGTTTCGCTGATCGACGAGCCGATGGCCGCCGCGATCGGAGCAGGCTTGCCCGTTCGCGATCCGATCGGTTCGATGGTCGTCGACATCGGCGGCGGCACGACCGAGGTAGGAGTCATCTCGCTCCAGGGCCTCGCATATTGCGAATCGTCGCGGGTCGGCGGCGACAAGATGGACGAGGCAATCGCCTCCTATGTGCGCCGGAATTACAATCTGCTGATCGGCGAGGGGACAGCCGAACGCGTGAAGATGGAAATCGGCGCGGCCAAGCGGACGCCCGAATCCGATGATATCTCGACCTATGTGCGTGGACGCGACGTTGCGCGCGGCGTCCCGAGCGAGATCATGCTGACACAAGCTCAGGTCGTGGATGCGGTGGCCGAACCAGTCGCCCGGATCGTCCACGTGGTCCGTTCGGCGCTTGAGCACACGCAGCCGGAAATCGCGGCGGACGTGATCGATGCCGGTATCACCATGACCGGCGGCGGTTCGCTCCTTCGCGAGATCAGTACGGTGATCGAATATGAAACCGGGCTGCCGGTCCGGGTCGCCGAATTGCCGCTCGATTGCGTTGCGTTGGGTGCGGGACAGACACTTGAGGATCCGACCTATCGCGGGGCCCTACTGGCGATTTAGCTTCAAGTGAGCGCTGCAAGCTCAGTCGAGTGAGCGTCCCCGCTTGAACATGTCTGCTTCGCCGCACGCGATTGCATCGACACGGTCGTTCTCCGGATGGCCGCTATGGCCTTTCACCCAATGCCATTCGATTCGGTGCGGCTCGCAGGCGTCGAGCAGCTCCTGCCACAGCTCGGCATTTTTCACTGGCTTCTTGTCTGAAGTCTTCCAGCCGTTTCTCCGCCAGCCGTGGATCCACTTGGTGATTCCGTCGCGGACGTAGACGCTGTCGGTGTGAAGCTGGACCCGGCAGGGCTTTTTCAGGGCTTCGAGCGCCTTGATCGCCGCCATCAGCTCCATGCGGTTGTTCGTCGTCAGCACTTCGCCGCCCGACAGCTCGCGTTCCTTGGCGCCGGTGCGCAGGAGCGCGGCCCATCCGCCCGGGCCCGGGTTTCCGCGGCACGCTCCGTCAGTGAAAATGTCGACCTCCGGAAGCTCCGCCACTAGGCGACCAGTTCGCGGGGGAGCTTGAAGACCATTCGTTCGGGCGTGTGGTCGGCGATTTCTTCGGTGACGTCGAACCGTTCGCGCAGCGCATCGAGAACCTCGCGAACGAGCAGTTCCGGTGCTGACGCCCCGGCGGTGAGCCCGATCGTCGTCTGCCGCCCGAGCCAGTCCCAGTCGATGTCGGCCGCCCGTTCGATCAGCCGCGACGGGACGCCCATGCGCTCGGCGACTTCGGCAAGGCGGAGCGAGTTGCTGCTGTTCGGGGCGCCGATGACTAGCAATCGGCCGCATTCGGGCGCGATTGCCTTCACCGCTGCCTGCCGGTTCGAGGTGGCGTAGCAAATGTCCTCGCTGCGGGGGATGCGAATCTCCGGGAAACGGGCCTTGAGCGCGCCGACAACCGCTGCCGTGTCGTCGACTGACAAGGTGGTCTGCGTCAGGAAAGCCAGATTGCCAGCCGGCACGTCGACCGTCTCGGCGTCGGCGACCGTCTCGACCAGGGTCATCGACCCGGCCGGGACCTGGCCGAACGTGCCGATCACTTCGGGATGGCCGGCGTGGCCGATGAAGAGGATGTGGCGGCCCTCTTCGATCAGGCGCTCGGCCTGGCGATGGACCTTGGACACGAGCGGGCAGGTGGCGTCGACATAGGTCAGCCCGCGGCCCTGCGCTTCCGCCGGTACCGCCTTCGGGACGCCGTGGGCGGAGAAAACGACTGGCCGGTCGTCCGGAACTTCGTCCAGCTCGTCGACAAAGATTGCGCCTATTCCCTTCAGCCGTTCGACGACGAAGCGGTTGTGGACGATCTCGTGGCGGACATAGACCGGCGCCCCGAACCGTTCGAGCGCGAGCTCGACGATCTGGATCGCGCGGTCGACGCCGGCGCAGAATCCGCGCGGGGCGGCGATCAGGACGCGCAAGGGTGGCTTTGGGTTCTGGCTAGGTTCAGGCATTCGCGGGCCATGTAAGGCATCGCTTGCAGCCTTTGAAGGCGCTTCCTATGAACCATCCGCACTTGTCCAGGCCGCCAAGGAACCCAATCCCAGTGAAGTTTCGCCTAATCCCGCTGATGATTCTCGCCCTCCTGCCGGCCTGTAACCGTGAGGGTAACCCCGAACAGGGCGGCATTTATGTCCGCCGTAGCGCTTGCCCGATCCCCGGAATTCCGGCCGGAACCGGCGACGTTACCTTGTTCGATCCGTCGAACAGCGTTGCCGCCGACGCCATCGACGTGACGGCGACGATCACCAACCTGCGCTCCACGTGCAATGATACGGGCGACCAGATCGTCTCGACCGTCAGCTTCGACGTCGTCGCGACCCGACGCGACGCGTCCGCCGCGCGCGAGGTCGTATTGCCATACTTCGATGTCGTGCTGCAGGCCGGCAACCAGGTTGTAGCCAAGCGCATCGGCCGGGTTGGCCTGAACTTTGCGGCGGGCAGCCTTCGCGCCCAGACCAATGGCCAGGCCATTGTTCGCGTCAGCCGTTCGGTCGCCCAGCTTCCGGCGGACATCGAAAAGCAGCTGACCCGTCCGCGCAAGGCGGGGCAGGCTGATGCGGCAATCGATCCGATGACCGATCCGACGATCCGTGCGGCGGTCGCCAATGCGACTTTCGAGCATCTGGTCGGCTTCCAGCTCACCGAGCAGCAGCTCCGCTACAACGTCACTCGCTAAGGCCTTTTCGCGCGTTGACTTCGCGCGTGCGTGAAGCCAAGGCCATGCGCGTCTCCGGCGGCTAGTTCGCCGGAAGGCCGCGCGGGAGAGTTCGCGATTGCCTCCAAAGGGTTGTCGCGGCGCCGAAGGAGCAACCGCCCCCGGAATCTCTCAGGCCAAAGGACCGCGCGCGCCTGACAGTCTGGAAAGTGTTCGCCTGTCGTATGGCGGACCACCGAAGGGGTAAGCTGGCCTCAAGGCTGGTGAAAGCTCTCAGGTCGCGCGACAGACGGGGGCGACGGAGTCGGGCGGGATGCACCCGTGCGGCTGTCGCAACCGGAGTGCGCGATGAGCGAAGTCGATCAACAGCAATTGCAGAAACTTCCGCTCGATGAGTGGCACCGCGCCCAGGGCGGCCGAATGGTGCCGTTCGCGGGCTACGACATGCCGGTCCAGTACGAAGGCATCATGGCCGAGCATCTCTGGACGCGCGAGAATGCGGGTTTGTTCGATGTCAGCCACATGGGCCAGTTCCTGGTTCACGGCGATCAGGTCGATGCGGCTCTCGAGACGTTGCTCCCGGGTGAGCTGAAGCTGCTCGGCGACATGAAGCTGCGTTATTCGCTGCTGCTTGCCGAAGACGGCACGATCATCGACGATCTGATGGCGACCCGTCGCGGCAATCATTTCTACGTCGTCGTCAACGGCGCGACCAAGCATGACGACCTCGACGTGATGCAGCACCGCCTGCCGAAATATGTCGTCGTCGATCACATGCGGGAGCAGGCTCTGCTCGCGCTTCAAGGTCCGAAGGCGGTCGAGGTCCTCAATGACTTCATTCCGGGCGTTTCCGATCTGGGCTTCATGCAGGGCGGCGCGTTCCGCGCCGTCGGTCATCCGGTCTGGATCAGTCGCTCCGGCTACACCGGCGAGGACGGGTTCGAGATTTCGATTCCGTCAGTCGCGGTCGAGCAGCTTGCGAACTGGCTGATCGGCGACGAGCGCGTAAAGCCGATCGGGCTCGGCGCCCGCGATTCACTGCGACTGGAGGCGGGGCTTCCGCTTTACGGACACGACATCGACCGGACGACGACGCCCGTCATGGCCGGCCTCAACTTCGCGATCGGCAAGCGTCGCCGCGCCGAAGGCGGTTTCTCAGGCGCTGCCCGCATTCTGGGCGAGATAGCGAATGGCGTTCCCCAGAAGCGCGTCGGCCTCGACATCGATGGCCGCCAGCCGGTGCGCGAAGGTGCGCTGATCCTCGACGGCGAAGGTAACGAAATCGGCCGCATCACTAGCGGCGGCTTCTCGCCGAGCCTGCAGCGGCCCATCGCCATGGGCTATGTCGCCAGCCATCTCGCCGAGCCCGGCACGGCGTTGAAGGCCGAGCAGCGCGGCAAGCTTTTCGACGTGTCCGTCACGACGATGCCGTTTGTCCCTCACCGCTATCACCGCAAGGAGCCACGTTCATGACTGTCTATTTCACCCGCGAGCATGAATGGATCCGCGTCGAAGGCGACACGGCGACCGTCGGCATTTCCGATCACGCGCAGGGCGCGCTCGGCGACATCGTCTTCGCCGAAGTCCCGGAAGCTGGCCGCCGCCTGACCAAGGGTCAGGAAGCCGCCGTCGTGGAATCGGTGAAAGCGGCGTCTGACGTCTACTCGCCGGTCGCCGGTGAGGTGGTTGAGGGCAACTCAGCCGTCGCCGACGATCCCGCTCTGGTGAACCGCGATCCGGAAGGCGAGGGCTGGTTCTTCAAGGTCAAGCTCGACAATCCGCGGCGATGTCGACGGTCTCATGGACGAAGCCTCCTACCGCGAATGGGTGGCGACGCTCTGAGCGAAGTGATCGCCTCGACCAGCCGCTGGGACGCGGCGGACTATGCCCGCATCGGGCGGTTCGTGTCCGATCTTGGCGAGGCTGCGCTCGATTTGCTCGACCCAAAGATCGGCGAGCGAATTCTCGACATCGGCTGCGGCGACGGTGCGCTGACGCACAAGATCGTCGAGCGTGGCGCAGACGTCGTAGGCGTGGACAATTCGCCGGAGCTGGTTGCCGCGGCCCGGGCGATCGGGCTCGACGTACTTGAGATAAGCGCAGCGGACATGACGTTCGATGAGGAGTTCGATGCGGCATTCTCCAACGCGGCGCTGCACTGGATGCTCGACAAAGAGCGGGTGGCGGAGGCGACGTTCCGCGCGCTGAAGCCGGGTGGCCGTTACGCCGGCGAGATGGGCGGCGACGGCAATCTTGCGAAGCTGCGCGAGACGCTGGACGCCGAACTGGTTGCGCGAGGCTATCCGCCGCCGCTCGAATTGTCGAACTGGTATCCGTCGGTCGACGAGTTCGCCGCCATCTATGACGCTGCCGGTTTCGCCGAAATCGACGCGCGCCTGATCGAACGGCCGACGCTTTTGCCCAACGGCATCGGCCAGTGGGTGACGACCTTTCGCCGCGGTTGGCTCGACCGCGCCGGCGTGCCGGAGGAAGAGCGCGCCGAGATCGGCGAGGCTGTCGCCGATACCGTCGGATCGCCGACCGCAGATTATGTCCGCCTCCGCTTCATCATGAGGAAGCCCAACTAGATGCGTTATTTGCCTTTGTCGGACGCCGACCGCAGCGCGATGCTGCAGACGATCGACGCTGCGACTGTCGATGAACTGTTCAAGGACGTGCCGGCGGATGCCCTGTTGTCCAAGCCGGTCGACTTGCCGGTGCATGCATCGGAGCTGTCGGTCGAACGCCAGCTGTCAGCGCTTGCTCGCAAAAATCTGGCGGCGGGCGAAGCGCCATTCTTCCTCGGGTGCGGCGCGTACAAGCACCACATCCCCGCGAGCGTCGATCATATCATCCAGAGGGGCGAGTTTCTGACCGCCTACACGCCGTACCAGCCGGAAATCGCTCAGGGCACGCTGCAGGTTCTGTTCGAGTTCCAGACGCAGGTCGCGCGGCTTTACGGCTGCGAAGTCGCGAATGCATCCATGTACGACGGCTCGACCGCGATGTGGGAAGCGATCGTCATGGGCCACCGCATCACGCGGCGAAACAAGACTATCATCTCGTCGGGCGTTCACCCGCACTATGTCAGCGTCGCGACGACGATGGCGAAGTTCACCGAAGATAGCCTCGAGACGTCGCAGCCGGAGCTTTCCGCGCAGACCGACGCCGAGCAGCTGATCGCGGCAATCGACGGCGAAACCAGCGCGGTCGTCGTGCAGTACCCGGATATTCTCGGCCGCATCACCGATCTCGAGCCGATCGCTCAAGCCGCTCATGCGCATGGCGCGATCCTGATCGCGGTCGTCACGGAGCCGGTCGCGCTCGGCCTGATCAAGTCGCCGGGCGAGATGGGCGCCGACATCGTTGTCGGCGAGGGTCAGTCGATCGGGGTCGGCCTCCAGTTCGGCGGTCCCTACGTCGGCCTGTTTGCCACGCGCGAGAAATACGTCCGCCAGATGCCGGGCCGTCTGGCGGGCGAAACCGTCGACGCGGAAGGCAAGCGCGGCTTCGTGCTGACCTTGTCCACGCGCGAGCAGCACATCCGCCGCGAGAAGGCGACGTCGAACATCTGCACCAACTCTGGCCTCTGTGCGCTGGCGTTCTCGGTGCACATGAGCCTGCTCGGCGAGAAGGGCCTCAGGCAGCTGGCTCAGCTGAATCACGCGCGCGCGTGCGAGGCGGCCGACAGCCTGGCGGCGATCCCGGGCGTCAAACTGGTCAACGACAGCTTCTTCAACGAATTCACGATCGAGCTGCCAGTCGAGGCTCGCCCGGTAGTTCGCGATCTCGCCGACAAGGGCATTCTCGGCGGCGTGTCGCTCGGGCGGCTCTATCCGGGCGCGGAACTCGCTGCAGAACGGCCTGGTCGTAGCGGTGACCGAAACGGTGACCGACGAAGATATTGCGGCCCTGGAAGCCGGCCTGAAGGAGATGTGCAAGTGACCGTCAACCCATCCGGCTGGCGGCCGTCCACACCTGCGAACGAGCAAGGGGATGCGCAGACCGTGACCGGCAACCGCGCGCTCATGCTCGAGGAGCCCTTGCTGTTCGAAATCGGCTCGACCCAGCAGACCGGCGTCGATTTTCCTGAGTTCAATCCGAACGCGGGCCGCCTTGGCGGTCTCGATCGCAATCGCGAGATCGGCCTTGCGGGCCTCAGCGAACCGGAGGCGGTGCGTCACTACACGCGGCTTTCGCGGCAGAATTATGCGATCGACCTCGGCCTCTTCCCGCTCGGATCATGCACGATGAAGCACAACCCGCGCCTCAACGAGAAAGTCGCGCGGATGCCCGGCTTTGCCGACATCCATCCGCTCCAGCCGACCGACACGGTGCAAGGCGCGTTCGAGGTTATCGATCTCGTTGGTCATTGGCTGACGACGCTGACGGGAATGCCGGCGGTGGCGATGAGCCCGAAGGCTGGCGCTCACGGCGAACTGTGCGGCATTCTCTGCATCCGGGCAGCGCTCGAAGCGCGTGGTGATGCGCGAGAGGTCGTGCTGGTTCCGGAAAGCGCTCACGGCACCAATCCGGCCACGGCAGCCTTCGCAGGCTATCGCGTCGAGAATATCCCGGCGAACAAGGCTGGGCGGGTCGATCTCGAAGCATTGAAGGCCCGGCTTGGGCCGGACGTCGCGGCGGTGATGATCACCAACCCGAACACCTGCGGCCTGTTCGAGCCGGACATGAAGGCGATCAGCGATGCCGTCCATGCCGCCGGCGCGTTCGTCTATTGCGACGGCGCCAACTTCAACGCGATTGTCGGCAAGGTGCGGCCCGGCGACCTCGGCGTCGATGCGATGCACATCAACCTGCACAAGACCTTCTCGACGCCTCACGGCGGTGGTGGTCCGGGTGCCGGCCCAGTGGTCTTAAGCGAGGCGCTGGCGCCGTTCGCTCCGCTTCCGTTCGTCGAGAAGCAGGGCGACCGCTTCGTGCTCGTCGAGGAAGAGACGGCAGGCGAGCATCACTCGAAGAGCTTTGGCCGGATGGTCGCTTTCCATGGCCAGATGGGCATGTTCACGCGAGCTGCGTCTTACATGCTGAGCCACGGATCGGACGGCCTTCGCCGCGTTGCCGAGGATGCCGTACTCAACGCCAACTACATCCTGCGGTCGCTCGACGATGTGCTCGAAGCGCCGTTTGGCGAAAGTGGACCGTGCATGCACGAGGCGCTCTTCTCGGATCGAGGGTTCGGCGAGGGGTTCAGCACGATCGACATCGCCAAGGCGCTGATCGACGAAGGCTTCCACCCGATGACCATGTATTTTCCGCTGGTCGTCCACGGCGCGATGCTGATCGAGCCGACGGAGACTGAGTCCAAGGCAAGCCTGGACCAGTTCATTCTCGCGCTGCGCTCGATCGCCGAGCGGGCGAAGGCGGGCGACGAAGCGCTGAAGGCGGCGCCGATCTACGCGCCGCGCCGGCGCCTCGACGAGACGCTCGCGGCCCGCAAGCCGGTGCTGGTCTACAAGGATCCGGAGCCGGCACAGGCGGCGGAGTAGTGAGCGAGCGCCGCTTCTACGAAGGGCCTGTTTCGGAGGACGCAAGACGATCCGCTCCCGCGGCGCAACGCAATCGCGAGCCGATCGCCGAGGTGCTTGCGGAGTGGCTTCCTCCGAGCGGCACGGTGCTGGAGGTCGCTAGCGGCACGGGCGAGCATGCTTTGTGGTTCGCCGAACGCTTTCCGAACCTCGATTGGCAGCCAAGCGACACGCATCCCGACGCGCTGGCATCCATCGCAGCCTGGACTGAAAGATCGGGTCTCCCGAACGTAAGTCAGCCGGCTGTCATCGATGCCAGCGCTCCGGATTGGCCCGTCGATCGCGCCGACGCCGTCCTCAACATCAACATGGCCCACATCAGCCCGTGGAATGCGTCTCTCGGCCTGATCGCCGGCGCCGCTCGACTGCTTCCGCAGGGCGGGCCGCTGATTCTCTACGGGCCGTGGTTGAAGGACGAGATCGAGACTGCCGACTCGAATCTCGCGTTCGACGCCAATCTGAAGTCGCGCGATCCGGAGTGGGGACTGCGCCGGGTGGAGGATTTCACCGATGCTGCCGCAGGGTGGGGACTTAGTCTCGCCGATTGGCGGCAGATGCCCGCGAATAACCTGATGTTGCTGTTTCGGCAGTCAGAAGGCCAACGCACTTAAGCAAAGCTTTACCGTGGCCGTTTATCACGTGAGCGATGGACAACGCCACGCCAACTCAAAATCGCAAGACCAGCCGATCGCAGGTGCTGCTATCGGCCACGCTCGAGCACGGCGGTTCGAAGCAGTCGGTGAAGCTGCGCAACCTGTCGTCGGAAGGCGCTTTGGTCGAAAGCCCAAACCTGCCGATCGAAGGCACGACGGTGGTTTTCTGCCGCAACGACCTTTGCACCCGCGGCCGCGTCGTTTGGGTCAACGGCGGCTACGCCGGCATCGCGTTCGATGCGCAGTTGGATCCGGCAGAAGTTCTCCGCAACATTCCGGCTCCTCGTCCGAAGATCCAGCCCCGCTACTGGCGTCCGGGCCTGACGCAGAGCAGCATGACCGCCGATCAGCGCAGGCTTGCGGAAAGCTGGGTGTGGACGCCGCACCCGGTATCGCGGCCGGGCGAGTAAAACGCTTTTAGTTCGATTGCCGAAGAAGGTCGCGCTGCTGGCGCAGCCAATCCACCAGCTCCTGCAGGGCCAATAGCCGCTGGAAGGTAATCCCGTAGCAATTGCCCTCGTGCCAGCGGACAACCGCCTGCTTCGACGGCAGGCCAGGCAAAGTCACCAGAACCTCCGCCCCGACCTTCAACTCGCGAGTTCAACTCGACCTTCAGGCCGCCTTGCGACACGTCGTGCGCGCGCATGCCATAGACATCCGAGCCTTGGCGGACCGAAGCTATGCAGCGCACCTCGACGCGCGGCATCCGCGGCCGGGGGCCCTCCATCGAGCTTGCGAGGAGTTCGACAACGTCGATCTGCTCATCGAAGGAAACGCCGGCGGAGTCGTTGCGGACCCAGGATACGGTGCCCGGTATCTGCTCTCCGCGCTTCAGCTCGACCGAAACGGCAGTGCCGGGATCGATCGTGCAATAGGGGCGAATCATCATCCCGCCGGCGGAGATGTTCTTTATCAGGCAAAGCTCGCGCCGGCCGTCGATGATGACGGAGCCGACGCGGAATAACGTCAGGAAGCGTTCGCCATCGCGGCGTTCGGCGGGATCAGGCGCGCGGTCGGACAGCGAATAAAGCGTCGTCTCAACCGGCTGTTCTTCCACCTGGGTCTCCGGGCCGCGGTCACTCATGCCGTGAAGGCGTAACTACTTAGGCTTACCAGATAGTTGACCCTCGCTCCGTAATGACGATTTTTGTCAGGAACGCGTCTCATTCTGACGCCGGAAGAAACTCCGGGGCGGCAGGAACAGCTTGCGGATCGAAATCGTCACCGACCGGCCCAGCGGGTCCAGCAAATCCTGCTGGTAGTTGAACGGCACTTCCCCGAACGCATCCCGCACACGGGGCTTGGCGTCGAGGATGTTGTTTACCTCAAAGCGAACGGACGATCCGCGCAGCCAAGGATGCTTGGCCACCAGGTCGAAACGCTCGCCGAGATTTGCGAACAGACGAAGGTCGAAGGTTGCCAGCGGTGAAAAGCGAAGATCGTCGCCGGTGCTGCTATCTACCCGTGTCCCGCTCCGCCAATTGGCCGAAACGCGGGCGCCGAGACCATTGTTGAAATAGCCGCCCTGCGCCTCGACCAGATGCCTCGAACGCCCGCCGGTCGATCCGACGGCGTCGCCGTTGAGGTAGTCGAGCTTGGGAATGCCCGGAGCGATCGTCACCTCGTCGACGAAATTGACGGTGTGGGTCAGCGAGAATTGCAGGCGTCCGCCCTGACGGCCGCCTCCGAAGCGACCGCCACCGCCGAAGCCTCCACCCCCGCCGCGGCCGAAGCCTCCGCCAGGGCCAGCACCGCCACCTGGCGGCGGTCCGCCCCCGGGCGGAGGACCGCTTTCGGAGGGTGGAGGCGCCTGCCCGGACGCATTCCCCGTCTGGCCGGCCTGCGCCGTACGGCGGGCGCGGAATGAATTGATGGCGGCCTGCGACGGCCGTGCCGACTTCAGCGGCATCGAAAAGTCGAAGCCCCAGCGCAAAGTATCCTTACGCGCGGAGTTGTAGTTCACCGGCCGGAAGTCGACGCTGACCAACTGGCCCGAGAAATCGCGGACGAAGCGGTCAGGAAATGCCGCCTCAAGCGCTTCGCTGACACCGGGGAACGTCGAGACCGGCCGGTCGAGTACCGAGTGCACGAACTCCGCCCGGAGCCGGAGGTCGGTCTTCTCCATCGGCTTCCAATTGCCGCCGATCTTATAGACGTTGCGCTTGTCCGCGAGCAGTTCCGGGTTCCCGCCGGTAATTGCATTCACAAGCACGGTCTCGCCGGTTGTGAAATCGAACACGCGCGTTTCTGGCGTCTCGAGGATCGGGTCGCCAAGCTGCGACACCGATGGCGCGCCTTCTTCGCGCGTCCAGCTGGTGAGGAAGCTGAGCCGGTCCACGGGCGACCAGTTCATGCCGGCTCCGATCGTCGTCAGCGTTCCGAAATCCGAAAGCTGCTCGACTTCGGCATTCGCGTTCAGCGTCAGGTTTCCGAGCGCGCTGAAGTCGCGGTTGCGGCGGGAAATCGGCAGGTCGAAATTGACGCTACCACTGCCCTGAGTCCGTCCGAGACTGTTTTCCGTGAAGTCTTCGCGGATGCGTTCGCTGTCGAGATGCAGCGTGCTTGCGCCCAAGCGCACCGTCACGCTGGCGTCCCCCGCGGGAACGGCAAACAACGGACCATTGGCCGTGATATCGAGATCGCCCGAAGTGGTCGTGCTTTCCGAGCGGTCTCGACCGGTTTCGTTGTCCCGATCGCTTCGCGTCATCGAGTTCGTGAAGTCGCCGTTGCCGGTCGCCGACCAACGCCATTTTCCCTTGGTGCCGTTGAGGGCCATTCCGAGATGGAGCGAGTCGCTGCTGGAGTTGCGGACCAGCGGGTCGAGCGCGAATTCCGAGAGGCCGAACAGCGACCGGCCTTCGTTATGCTCGACCTCGGCATTGAAGGTCGCGCCGACGTCGCCGAATATCGTGCGATTGACGGTCGCGGAGCCCCGCAGGAGCTTCTTCGAGCCTACGAGCGTACGGGCTGACCGATCATCCGGTTGCGGATCGTCCGGCGGGCCGATGTCGCGCTCGTCTTCCGTGAGCGATGTATTCCCCTGCGCGAGAACATTGAACGTCGTGCGGCCGTTCTTCTCGATCTGGAGGCGGGTCAGTTCACCTTGGCCGCCGAGATAGCCGCCGTCCGTTGCGGTCGTGCCATCGAGCCGGGCGACGGTGGAGCGGAAGCGCTCGCGAAGGACGATGTTCACGACACGCTGGTCGGCGCTGTAGCCGTACTTGAGAGCTACCTCTTCAGGCAGGATTTCGACCCTCTCGATCGCCTCGGTTGGTATGTCGCGCAGCTCGCGGAAGCTCGAGATGCGCTGCCCGTTCAGCAGCGTTATCGGACGTTCGCCGCCACGCCCGCGAGCGCTACCAAGCTGCGGAGCGAGGGCGTCGAGAAGCTCGCTGATATCGTTGGCGCCCGTCGCCCGCACGTCGCGTGTGCCGAGCACATTCTCGGGCGGAATGTCGCCGACGACGCTTCCCCGGCGGATGCCGGTGACGACGATCGCTTCGCCTTCGTCGCCGTAAGGATCCTCCTCCGTCGTCACAGGTGGTTCTTGCGCGGGCGCGGGCTGCGCCGACTGATCCGTGGTGGTTGCGGGAGTCGCCTCCGGTACGGGGGCGTCCTGCGACTGGGCGTGTGCCGGCGCAGCGAGCGCAAGCGCGATCGCCGTCGCGGCCGAGGTTCCGATTAACGAGCGTGTATAAACTTGCATGCGGCGTTCGGTTGCTGAGGAAGACTGAACGCCCGCTGACCCGGCGGTTTGCTTCGACAAACAGGCGAGGTCGTCCGACGGACGGCCCGCGGTCGACTTAGCGCAGCAGCGCGCCGATCGCCTCATCGAAATGAACGCCCATGCAGCGTTCGGCCTCGGCGGGATCGCGATTGGCGATGGCCCAGGCGAGGTTGCGGTGGCGCTCGAGGATGTCGGATTGCTCCTCGTCAGTCTGACGCGTCTTCCAAGCCTGCGGCACGGCGACGCGCATCAGGGGCACGAACGATTCCACGATCTGGCTGAAGAGGGCGTTCCCGCTTGCCTCGGCGATGGCGAGGTGGAAAGTCGATATCGTCCTCGGTCGTCTGGTCGTGCGGGCGGTCCTCATTGCCCATCGATTCGGCGAGGGCGACGATCCGCGCAGCCTGGACCGGCGTCGCATTGCGCGCCGCGAGTGCCGCGGTCCGCATCTCGATCGTGCGGCGCACGTCCCAGACGTCCGCAACCCTTATCTGCGCCGTCGAGAGGCGTGCTCGAGGGAGTTCGGCGATGACCGAGCCATCGATCTTGCCGACCTGCGCGACGGCCGTTGGCGACGTCGATCAGGCGGAGCGCGGCGAGGGCCCCGAATGCTTCGCGCATCACGGCGCGGCTGACGCCGAGCTGGTCAGCGAAAAAGCCTTCGCCTGGAAGATTGTCGCCGACCCGAAGCCCGGAATCGCGTATGTGCGCTTTGACGGCATCGACGGCCTGCGCGACGAGCGATTTGCCGTGGTCGGTTGCGACAGCTGGCCATCAGGCGGCCGCCAGCCTGGAGCGGAAGTTGCTCGGCGGAACACCGAAGCGCCGGCAGAAGGCGCGGCTGAAGCTCGCATTGTTGTGATAGCCGCTGCGGTAGCCGATCAGGCCCACGGGCAAATCGGTCGAAAGAAGCTGCGGCGCGCCTCGGCGAGGCGGCGCTCGAGCAGCGCTTCGGTGACGGTACAGCTGTAGAGCTTGCGGAAACCGCTCGCGAGCTTGCTGCGGTTGAGGCCGCAACGGCGTGCTATCTCGCAAAGCGTCAGCTTCTCGTGCCAGCATTCGTCGATCAGCTTGCGCGCGGCGGCGATGCGCTCGATGTCGCGTTGGCTCAGCGTCGCTGGTGCGACGACTTCGGCAAGTTGGCCGGTGCGGTGCGCGGTCAGAATCTCGCACAGCAGTTCGATGCTCTTAGCGAGGCGGTATGGAAGTCGCCGCGGCCGCGGGCAGAGCGCAATCGCGGATCGCGGTCGCCATCGCATTGAGCTCTGGCGGCAGATAGCGGACGGACTGATCGTTGAAATCGAGAGCTTGGCCGAGCACGCGGTCGCAGGCGGCACGGTCCACGATCAGCAGCAGTCGGGAAACCGTGGAAGCGCTGAGACGCTGGACCAACGGATCTCGATGAAAAATGAAGCTTCGAGGGACCTTCGCCAAAGATCACCTCGAACGCCACCGGATACGAAGGCCACCGATGCTCGCCCAGTTCCCCACTGCCGACCAAAGTCAGCATCTCAGGCGAAACATCGATGGCCTCCATCCGCCCCCCGGCCTTTGATCTCATGACCCGCATTCCATGAGCGAACGCATATACCTGTCAGATAGGTTAGGCAATACCTTTATGATAGGTCGTCGATGTCGGCGATTTCCTCATGGCCAGCCAGAATCCGAAGACCGAGATCAGGCTGACCGCGACGCCGACGATCGCGAGGGCGACGTTGAGGTGCGCTTCGCCGCCGAGCAGGCTGCTGACCAATGTCACTAGCGACGGCGCAAGACCGAAGCCGATCAGGCCGGCAATCGCGATGAAGGCGCCAATGCCGAGGCCGCGCAGTTCGTTGGGAAGCCAGACGGTGAGGGCGACCGACGCGACCATCGCCGTCACGCTGCCGGCGAGCATCAGCGCTCCGATGGCGAAGGCGAAGCTCGCGACGCCCGGCATTATCGGGAAAAGCGAAGCCGGGACGCCGATGGCAGCGGCGGCGATCGCGCCAATCATCAGCCCGCCGCGCACACGCGATTTCTGACCCATGTCGGCGACCACGCCGCCGATGATCGAACCGACGATGCCGGTACCGAAGACGATCGCGCCAAGCCATCCCGCGAAATCGCCCGGCCCAAGGTCATAGTAACGCTCAAGAACTGGCGAGACCCAGATCCCCGCGGCGGCATCGGCCATGACGACCGTCGTCTGACCGATAAAGAGCGGGATGATCCAGCCGCTGCGGGATCTTAGCTCGCCGAATAGGACCTTGAATGGCGCGCTCGGACCAGCTTCGACTTCATGACGTTCCGGCTCACGCAAAAGGAGGAGAGGCAGGGTCAGCACTGCGCTGCCGATCCCGAGCATCCACTGCGCGCTCCGCCAGGGCGTGCTGCCGAAGATCGCGGGAAGCTGGTTCGCGGTGATGTGGCCAAGGAGGAGGCCGGCGACGGCAAAGCCAGCGGCAATGCCTGCCGTCTTTGTGATATTCGGAATTACGATAGCGCGGCCGCGTTGCTCCGGACGGCAATAGTCCGATGCGAGCGACAGGACGGTGGTGAGGCCGCCGGTCGTTCCGATCGCCGTCAGCATGCGTCCAAAGAAAAGAACGGTCGGCGACGGCGCCAGCGCGGTCAGGAAGGTCCCGAGCGTCCAGCCGACCGCCATGATGATCAGGATTGCAACGCGATTCCAGCGGTCGACCCAGATCCCGATGGGAATTGAAAAGAGCACCAGAGGAATGGCGGCGGAAACGCCCTGGATGATCGCAAGCGCGCTGTCCGAAAGCCCCATCTCCGCCTTGGCGGCCTCGGCCATGATGCCGAAGCTCTGCAGCATGGTGAAGCCGACCAGCATCGACAGGCTGATCAGAAGCAGGGGAACGATCGATGTGCCGATGGACGGCGCAGGCGCCTTTGACACGGTCGTATGCGCAATGACGTCCATTTTAACTTGCCTTCACAAAAGGGCTCAGCGCCGTGGACGGCAGCAGCTCGGGATCGACGAGGTGCTTGCTGTGGATCATGTCAGCGAGAATACCTTGCCCGGGTTGAGTAGATTCTGCGGGTCCAGAGCGCGCTTCACCGAGCGCATCAGGTCGACCGCGTCGCCAAGCTCTTCGACCAGCCATTCTTGCTTACCGAGCCCGATTCCGTGCTCGCCGGTGCAGGTGCCGTCCATCGCCAAGGCGCGGCGGACGAGCTTGGCGTTGATCGCCGTGACTTCTTCCAGCTCGTCGGCGCTGTTCGGGTCCATCGAAAAGACGACGTGGAAATTGCCGTCACCAACATGGCCGAGGATGGTTGCCGGAATAGTGGACGCTTCGAGGTCGCGCCTTGGTCTCGCTGATGCATTCGGCGAGACGGCTGATAGGCACGCAGACGTCGGTCGCCCAACCGGTCGCGCCGGGACGCAAATTGACTGCGGCGTAATAGGCTTCGTGACGCGCCTTCCACAGCGCGTTGCGATCCTCGGTCTTTTCCGCCCAGCGGAATTCGCCGCCGCCGTTCGCTGCCGCAAGCTCTTTGACCGTCTCGATCTGCTCGGCGACGTAGCGCTCGGATCCATGGAATTCGAAGAAAGGGTCGTCAGCTCCGGCAGGTCCATCTTCGACCACTGGTTGACCGCGCGGATCTGCATGTCGTCGAGAATTTCGACCCGGGCCAGCGGGATGCCGAGCTGGATCGACTGAACGACCGTGTCGACGGCGCCGCCTATAGTCTCGAAACTGCACGTCGCCGCCGAAATCGCTTCGGGAATGGCGTGCAGGCGGAGCGTCACCTCGGTGATGATGCCCAGCGTGCCTTCCGAACCGACCAGCAAGCCGGGTCAGGTCGTAGCCCGCCGACGATTTCCGCGCGCGTCGCGAAGTGCGCATCACGCGGCCGTCAGCGGTGACGATGGTCAGACGCCAGTACCGCCTCGCGCATCGTGCCGTAGCGGACGGCATTGGTGCCCGACGCCCGGGTTGACGCCATGCCGCCAATCGTCGCGTTCGCGCCGGGATCGATCGGGAAGAACAGTCCCTGGTCGCGCAGATATTCGTTGAGCTGCTCGCGCCGGACGCCTGCTTCGACCGTGCAGTCGAAGTCCTCGGCGTTGACAGCGACGATGTTGGTCATCCGGGAAAGGTCGAGCGATACGTCCGCCCTGGACCGCCAATGCATTGCCTTCGACGGACGTACCGGCACCGAAGGGCACGATCGGCACGCCCATCTCGCCGCAGACCTTGACGATGAAGACGACTTCATCGGTGGACTCCACGAAGGCCACGGCATCGGGCGGCATCGGAGCGAAGTGGGTTTCGCTTTGACCGTGCTCGAGGCGGATGGCTTCACTGGTCTGCAGGCGGT
Source organism: uncultured Alphaproteobacteria bacterium (assembly GCA_963750315.1). Classification (GTDB taxonomy): domain Bacteria; phylum Pseudomonadota; class Alphaproteobacteria; order Sphingomonadales; family Sphingomonadaceae; genus Sphingomicrobium. The sequence goes on along the minus strand of CAVVQF010000005.1, from coordinate 571,354 downwards.
CGCCGAGAAGCTCTTTGAGCCTCTCGACGAAGCCTTGGGGCAGACGCTCGGGCCCGGCTGCGCTGGGCGCGTTCATCGCTAGAACCGGATGCGGGTCCGGACGCCGTAGCGACGCTTGTCGCCGATGATGCCGACATCGCGTCGGCGGAAGGCCGGCGAGGATCAGCGTCGTCTTCTCGATGTAGGATTCGATAGTATTTCTGGTTGAACAGGTTGTTGACGAACGCGCCGATTTCGATATTGCGGATGCGGTACGTGATCGACGCCATTGACCAGGACGTAGGCCTTCAGGCACGGGAGCGACGGTCTCGCTGGCGAGCTGGCCGAAATACGGCTGCCCTTACCGACCGCGCCGACATTGAAGTCGAGGTCGCCGTCACCGACCGGGATCACGTAATCGCTGTTCACGCTGAAGTTCCAGTCCGGCTGGAACGTGAGGCGCTCGGACGCGAGAGTGCGTCCCGTCGAAGCAGTGTAGTCGTCGAAGTTCTGTCAGGCGCGCATGCATGCAGTGACCCAGCCGCGCTGAGTGTCCATTGCGGAACTGGGCGGAACTGGCCCTCCAGCTCGATACCGTATCCCTTTGCATCGCCCGTATTTAGGTCGATGGTCGTGAAGCTGCCGGTGATCGAGGAGCGATCGAGTTCAGGCCGATGTAGTCCTTGTAATCGTTGTAGAAGACCGCTGCGGCCAGCGAAAAGCGGCGATCGCCAGACGAATATTTCGTGCCGAGCTCATAGGTCCAGACGTTGTCGCCCTTGTAGGTGAGCAGGTTCTGGTTGAGCACGACAGGCGGGTTGAAGCCGCCGCCACGGGAACCCGCGAGCAACCGACGCATACGTCATCAGATCGACGGTCGAATGGTGCGTGACCGCAAGCCGCGGCGAAAGATTTTTTTCCTTGAGATTGAGCGTTCGTCAGGACAACGCTTGGCGGCAGCCCGCCGAGAGCGTTCGGGAACACCGAAACGGCTTCACCCGTCAGCTTCTGTTTCTGCTCGTCCCAACGAATGCCCGCAGAAACTTCCCACGCTTCGTTCGGACGCCAGAAGATATTGCCGAACACCGCATAAGTGTCGCTCTTCCGGTCCGACGAAGCAGTGTTCGACCAGGTCGAACAAACCCGGGAAGAAGGTCAGGTCCTGGTCAACATCGCGCGTCTCGCGGCTGTAGAACAGGCCGAAGATCGAGCTCAGGGTGGGCGACAGCTCGCTGTCGAGGCGCGCTTCAACCGTGCTGGTCTTCAGGACGTCGTGACCGCTGGTGCGCAGCAGGTCGGTCGAAGTGAAATCGCCGTCCGCATCGGGCGTCTTTACGTCTCGATTGTCGTACGCTGCGATAAGAGTCACGCTTGTTCGCGTCGCTTACCGGCGATTCAAGCTTCGCGTTGAGACCGCGGTACTTGAAGAACTGATAGTTGGTCGCGTTGAGCTGGATGTCGCGCTCATAATCGGCCGGGCCGCTCACGAACGCGTAGGGGACGGCGCCGCCCTTCACCCAATTGTAGTAGCCGTTGACGGTCAGGACGACGTTGTCGACCGGCTCTGCGCGGATCGTGGCGCTGAGATTGTCCGTGTTGTACGGATTGCCCGGCTTGTTGATCAGGACGTTGTCGAATGAAACCATCTTGCTGCTGGTGCGAGTAGGCAAAGCGCGCCTGCAGACGGTCCTGAATGATCGGACCGCTGATCGATCCGCCGAAGGTCCAGGCGTTATCGGGACCGGCATAGCTGCCCATGACCTTGCCTTCGAATGTATTGCCCGGCTGGCGGGTGATCACGTTGATCGCGCCGCCCAAGGTGTTCTTGCCGTACAAGGTGCCCTGCGGACCACGCAGCACTTCGACGCGCTCTACGTCGGTCAGCGGGTTGTTCAGATACGATGTGTTCGGCTGGTAGATGCCGTCGAGAAAGATGCCGACGCCTGGCTGGACCGTGTCGATCAGGGTGATCCCAACGCCGCGGATCGAGACAAAGGCACGCCCGGCACCGTCGCTGTTGATATTGAGGCCGGGCGTCAACTTGGCGACGTCCTTGACCGAGATGAGGCCGCGCTTCTCGATGGTCTCGCCGGTGATGGCGGTGGCGGCGACCGGGACATCCTTCAGCGTCTCCTGCCGCTTACGGGCGGTGACGACAATGTCCTGGTCCTGAGCGGAGACGGCGGCGGTGCCCTGCGATGCCGACGTGGTCTGCTCGGGCTGCGGCTGATCGGGCGCGGTTGCGGGAGCGGCGTCCTGCGTTGCTGTGGCCGCGTCGGCAGCAAAAGCGGGGCTGCCGAACGAAAGCGCAGTACCGGCCAAGAGAATGGCTGAAAGTCGCATGAAATTTCCTCTCCCGTCGCCCCGGAATTACAGGGCTTATCCATTCCAATGACCTATCAGAAAGGTTACCTATCAGAAAGGTGGAAGAGTTTGCCCAACGGCTGTTTGAGTTTGCCGATCGTATCTACCAGCAGGTGTAGCCGCCGTCCGCGAGCACGATGCTGCCGGTCATGAGGCTGGATGCATCGGAGGCGAGGAACAGGACCACCGAAGCGACTTCTTCCGGCTCGCCGAGGCGGCCTTGCGGCGTTCCGTCGATCCAGCGGCGGTACATCTCGCTCGCCTGGTCCGCGAAGGCGTTGAGCGGGGTCGCGATGTAGGTCGGCGCGACGGCGTTCACGCGAACGCCGCGACTTGCCCATTCGGCCGCGAGAGACTTGGTCAGCTGGTGAACGGCCGCCTTGGACGCATTGTAATAGCTCTGCGGCTGCGGTCGGTTGACGATGAAGCCACTCATCGAACCGACATTGACGATTGTCCCGCCGCCGGCGGCCAGCATGTGCCTGCCGAAAGCACGCGCACACCAGAAGGTGCCATTGAGATTGACGTCAAGGACGTTGAGCCAATGTTCGTCGGCGACATCCTCAGCCGCGGTTTCGCTACGTGCGATGCCGGCATTATTGACGAGAATGTCGATCCGGCCGTGCTTGGCGACGATCTTGTCCGCGACCGCGGTCACGTGATCGGAATCGGTGACGTCGAGATCTACGTCGCCGCCTTTTATGTCGCCGGTAATGACCGTCGCACCAGCTTCGGCGAGCGCATCGGCGCAGGAGCGGCCAATACCCTGCGAACCGCCCGTGACGAAGGCTATCCGGCCATCCAGGCGGAACTTCTCGAGATACATTTTCAGGCCTCTACGGAAGGAAGTCCGCGGCCGGCATCACGGGCTCTGACACCGTCTTGTTCGAGCCGAGCAGGTGGACCTGACGCTGATCGCGGTCGAATTCGGGCCAGGGCAGGGAGCCGTCGGTCGCGAACTGAACCCACAAATCGTGGACGTGGTTGGCGAGGTTCTGCGGAGGCGCTTCGCCAGCGAAGCCTTTGGGACCGGTGGCAAGGTGCAGCGTCTTGAACACGAAAGGGAGTTCGATGCCGTGGCAGGCACCAAGCTCGCCCTCACAAGCAGTCGAGCGCCAATCGAAGTCGTACAAATGCGTCTTGCCCCGATGCTCCTCGGCGAAGCGCCGTGCGGGCCAGCGAAACACGAGGTCGGACATCGCCTTCGTGAAGACGCGTCCGTGCTTTTCTCCCTTGCCCCAGCCGTAGGCGCGAAGCGCATCACGCGACTTGGGATGCGACTTCGACAGCAGCCAGCTGAGCAGCAGCCCCGGTGCTTTGGCCTGAACCTTGGTTGGCACGAAGTAGAGGCTCATTTCCTCTGCATTGGTGCCGATCAGCACCTCGACGTCCTTACCCGCACCGTTCTTGAGCGCGTCGTGCGGCTTCTGCGGCAGCACGTCATCGCCCCATACCGGAATGAAGCGGCTGATGCCGTAGACGGGCTCGAGCCCGGTCTCGTCGCGAAGGTCGATGCCCCATGGCTTGGAGACCTTCTCCATGGCTTTCCACGCGGCATCGAAGCTGACGCTCTCGAATCCAGTCTTGTCGGGCGTGATCTTCAGGATCTTGGCGAGCTTGCGTACGAGCCGCTGCGCTACCGGAATGTCGCGTACCATCGCGCCGTGACCGCTTTCGATGATCACCCGTTTGAACAGGCCTTTGGCGAGCGGCGACGTGACCAGGTCGGCAATCGCCATCGCGCCCGCGGACTCGCCGAAGACGGTGACGTTCGACGGGTCACCGCCGAACTCCGCGATGTTCCGCCGAATCCACTGGAGGGCGAACAGCATGTCGCGAAGGCCGAGGTTAGTCGGCACGCCCGGGATCGGAAGGAAACCGTCGATGCCCATCCGATAGTTGATCGCCACGCAGACGACGCCGGACTTCGCGAACTCGGTGCCGTCGCTAACCGGCGCATCCTTGCTGCCGACGATGAAGCCGCCGCCGTGGATGAACACCATCACCGGCGCGCGCTGGGCTTTCTCCGGCGCCCAAATATTGAGCGTCAGATAGTCTTCGCCGTCATCGGCGCCGTAACCGACGAGCGGGACGACATCGATCGCGGGAAAGTCCTTGATGCGGTGCGGAGCGCAGGCGCCCGGCTTCGTCGCGTCCCGTTCTCCGTCCCACGGGACGACCGCTTGTGGTTTCTTGAAGCGGTTGGCTCCGACGGGTGGCGCGGCATAGGGGACGCCGAGAAAACGGCAGATGCCGTCCTCACAGCGTCCCCTGACGCCCCCCGCGTCGGTCGTTCGGATCACCGTGGATTGGTCTGTTTCGGCCCGTTCTGCGGTAATCTGCATCACGACGCCTTAAACGGTCAGGCTCACAAACGGCAGCCAAAGCTGTTTGCCGATCGTCACTTTAGCTTTGCAGATGAAGGCGCTGGTGAGCCTTCTGGAGTTCGAACCACTAGCGATCCGCTTGTCGGATCGCGCAGCGAAAACTGAGCGGGTTCGTCGGGGGAAGGAGGTGCTGGTGAGCCCTGCTGGATTCGAACCAGCGACCTACTGATTAAAAGTCAGTTGCTCTACCGACTGAGCTAAGGGCCCGACCAGCGGTGCCCCGTTACCCATGAGGGCGGCGGCGGGCAAGGCGATGGGCGAAATGATGTGCGGTAATGTGGCCGTCGAGCGGCCAACCCGGCGCGATCGTCGCCAGCGGGCCGATGACGAAGCTGCGCTGGCTTGCGGACTTGTGAGGGACGGTGAGGCCGCGCTCGCTCCATGTGCCACCGGTCCAGGCAATGATGTCGAGGTCTAGTACGCGCGAGCCCCAGCGGCGGCCGGCGCGGCGTCCAAACTCCCGCTCGAGGGACTTGAGCTCTTTCAGGAGTTCCGGTGGCGACAGATCGCTTTCGATCAGCGCGACAGAATTGGCGAAATCGCGTCCCGCGCCTCCGTGAGCGGGGTTCAGGATGATCGGTGCGGCGTCGAAGAGGTCGAACTGCTCGTCGAGCTTCGCAATGGCTGCTTCGACCACCTGAGGAGGCCGGCCGTGACGCCCGTGCGGGCGGTTGGAGCCGATCGCGATGGCGTAGAGTTGCGTTGCGCCGGACACAGAGGCTCGCCTACGGCAGGCCAATGCAGTTCGCCAGCCCCGCCGATCGCTCGCCGATCCCGCAAGCCGAGGCACCGCGCGATTGTCCGCTCTGCCCAAGGCTGGTTCGTTTTCGGGTCGAGTGCCGCCGGGAATTTCCGGAATGGTGGAATGCGCCAGTGCCGGCATTCGGCGATCCCGATGCCTGGCTGGCGATCGTCGGTCTTGCGCCGGGGAAGCATGGTGCCAACCGCACGGGGCGACCTTTCACCGGCGATTTCGCCGGAGACCTGCTCTACGCGACGCTGCTGAAGTTCGGATTGGCCGAAGGAGAATATCGCGCCGATCCTTCCGACGGTCTGCGGCTGAAGGGTGCCGTTATCGTCAATGCAGTGAAATGCTTGCCGCCCGCCAACAAGCCGGAACCGGGCGAAATCGCGACGTGCCGAAATTACTTCGAGGCTGCGCTGGTCGCACTTCCGAATGTTCGAGTCCTGCTCGCCCTTGGCCAGATTGCGCACGTCGCTGCAGCGCGAGCGCTCGGTCTGCCGCCCACAAGCACCAAGTTCGGACACGGCGCAGAAGTCTCTGCGCCCGATGGCCGAGTGCTCCTGTCGAGCTATCACTGCTCTCGGTACAACCAGAACACCGGGCGGCTCGACCGCCCGATGTTCGAGTCCGTGTTCGAGCGGGCTGTGTCCCTTAGCCGGTAGGGCCGGCCGGGTTGCTGTCGGCGGCCAGCTTCCAGCTTCCGTCTGCCTGCTTCTTCCAGACGCTGAGGTTCGTTCCCTTGATGTTGACGAGCTTCTTCGTCGCGGAATCGGTGTAGGTCTCCGTATATTCAGCGGTCGAGTAGGCCATGTCGCCGCTCTCGCTGAAAGCCTTCGAGCCCGGCTTGTAATCGATCTTCAACGTCGGATCGCTCAGGAAGCTCTTGAATCCGGATGCGATGGCCTCCTTGCCCCGGCTCGTTTCGCCGCGGTCACCGATAAAGACAGCGTCGTCGGCGTAGAGCGAAGTGGCGCCTGCCGGGTCTCGAGCCGTGATTGCGGCGATCTGGGCCTGCTCCAACTTTTCGATCGCCGCGGTCTCGGCGGCTGTGTCGGGCTTTGCCGGCGGAGAGGGCGCATTCTGAGTGCACGCGGCACAGGCCATCAGAACGGCACAAGTCAGTATCGTGCGCATGATTTGTCCCCCATCGTTAAGGGGGCGGAACAAGCGCCTCTAAACGAACGGAGTCAACGACGAGGCTTCAGCGATCCTCGACGAGGCGTCCGTAAAGCTCCGGCCGGCGATCGCGGAAGAAGCCGAAGGCTGCACGGTGCTTCTTCGCCTGCGCAAGGTCGAGCGTTGCAACCAGCACCCCGGTTTCTTCCGCTCCGAACTCGGCAAGCATGTCCCCGCGCTCGTCGCAGATGAAACTGTGACCGTAGAACCGCTGGCCGTGCTCGGTGCCGATGCGGTTGGCGGCGACCACCGGCACTACGTTCGAAACCGCATGGCCAACCATCGCCCTCCGCCACAGGCGTGATGTGTCGAGGTCGGGATCGTGCGGCTCGGTGCCGATCGCGGTCGGGTAGAACAGGATGTCGGCACCCATAAGCATCATCGTGCGAGCCGTTTCGGGGTACCATTGGTCCCAGCAGACGCCGACGCCCAGCGTCGACATGTGCGGGCCGGTCCAGACCTTGAAGCCGGTGTTACCGGGGCGAAAGTAGAACTTCTCCTCGTAGCCGGGGCCGTCAGGGATGTGGCTCTTGCGATAGACTCCGGCGATCTTGCCGTCCGGGCCGATCATCGCGAGCGAATTGTAATGATGCGGGCCATCCAGCTCGAAAAAGCTGGTCGGGATCCAGATCTTCAGCTCCTTCGCCAGCTCCTGCATGGCGACGACCGAAGGATGCTCCTCGGTGCGGCGGGCGTTGGCGAACAGGCCTTCATCCTCGACGCGGCAGAAATAGGGACCTTCGAAGAGCTCGGGCGGAAGCACGACCTCGGCGCCCTTTAACGCGGCTTCGCGAACGAGGTCGGCGACGGCCTTGATGTTGGCGCCCGTGTCGTCGGTGAAAGCGAGCTGTAGCGCAGCGACGGTGAGCTTGGTCATGCGGGAACCTGCTGGGAGATACAGTGGAAGCTGCCGCCTCCGGTCAGCACATGGTCAGCGCGCAACCCGATTGCAACGCGATCCGGGAAGAGCGCCTGGACGACGGCGACGGCCGCCTTGTCGTTCGGCGCGCCATACTGCGGGACGACCACGGCGGCATTGCCGATGTAGAAATTCATGTAGCTCGCCGGAATCACGTCGCCGTCCTCATTCTCGATGCGGCCGGGCGAGGGGAGGGTGACGACGTCGAGCTTGGTAGCCTTCAGTCTTTTGGCGGCGTCGCGATAGATGGCGTCGTTGGGATCGTCCTTCGCGGCGGTCGGAATAGCGACGCGGCCGGGAGCCACGAAGCGCGCGAGATTGTCGACGTGGCCGTCGGTGTGGTCGTTCACGAGGCCCTCGCCGAGCCAGACCACGCGCTCGAAGCCGAGGTCGTGCTCCAGCCGGCCCGCTATCTCTTCATGGGTCGCGCCGGGGTTGCGGTTCGGGTTCAGCAGGCACTGCTCGGTGGTCAGGACGGTGCCGGAACCGTCTCCGTCGATCGCGCCGCCCTCAAGCACCCAATCGGCCTTGGCATAGGGCAGTGAAGCAGCCTTCGCGATCCGCTCCCCGATGTCCTGGTCGCCTTCGAGGTCGTATTTGTTGCCCCAGCCGTTGAAGCGGAAACCCTGCGCGCGGCGTTGCTTGCCCGAGCCCATGATGATCGGCCCGCTATCGCGTAGCCAGATGTCGCCGAACTTCTCGACGATCACGGCCGCGAACGGCGCGAGCTTGCGTGCCTGCCTCGCCGCATCTTCATGCGCAGCGACGAGCCAGACCTGCTCGCCCTTGCCGTCGGCGTGCACGGCCTTGGCGAAGGCCGCGACCTCCTTCTCGGCCTGCTTCAGGTCCGACAGCCACAGCTCCGGGTCCGACGGAAAGCCGATCCAGACCGCTTCGTGCGGAGCCCATTCAGGAAGAGGAGGGAGGGTCATTCGGCGCGCCTATAGCCTTGTCAAACGAAGAGCAAAAAATGCAGTCCGCCGTTCGTCGATCCGGCATGTGCCTTTTGCCCACGGCTGCTAACACCTGCCCTAATCGACGGGAGTGACAGATGTTCAGATTGGCGGTTGCCGCAATTGCGGTGACGTTCACCGGTGCGGCGAATGCGACCGTTCACTATGCGATCGACCTGACATCGCCCGAACATCACAGCGGCAAGGTCAGCATCACGTTTCCCGCCGGAACCGGCGATACGCTTGACGTGAAGATGCCGGCGTGGCGGACAGGGCGGTACCAGATCCTGAACCTGGCCAATGGCGTGAGTGAGTTCAGCGCGAAAGACGCTGCTGGTCGTGCGCTGCGTTGGGAGAAGGTCGACAAGTCCACCTGGCGCATCCGGCGCGCCGGCGCTGGGCCGATCACCGTTGCCTACGACCTTTACGCCAATGAACTCGGCCTCCGGTCGCGGCATATCGACGACAGTCACGCTTATCTCGATGCCTCCGCGGTGTTCATGTACGCCGACGCGTTGCGCGCCGACGATGTCACCGTTTCGCTCAAGGTACCGACGGGTTGGCGCAGCTTTTCGGGGCTCGACGCTGACGGAGCGAACGGGTTCAAGGGTGCCAACTGGGACATCCTCGTAAACTCCCCGATCGAGACCGGGATCAACCGCTCGTTCGCATTCAAGGAGGGCGGCCGCGACTATGAAGTCGTGTTCTGGGGCGACGGTAATTACGACGACTGGCCAGACGGTCAGTGACCTGAAGAAGATCGTCGCCCAGGCTCCCAGCATCTGGAGCTCCTATCCGTTCCAGCGCTACGTCTGGATGATCCACGCCACGGACGGCGTCGGCGGCGCGACCGAGCACCGCAATTCGACCGTCATCCAGATCCCGCGCAATTCATTCCAGCCGCGCGAGAAATATCTGCGCTTCCTCAGCACCGCGGCGCACGAGTTCATCCACACCTGGAATGTGAAGGCCTACCGCGCGGGCGCGATGGTCCCGTATCGCTACCAGGAGGAGAATTACACCGACCTCCTGTGGCTGGAGGAAGGGTCGACCGATTATTTCGCGGACCAGTTCCTGGTTCGCGCGGGCATCATGAAGCCCGACGAATATTTCGCGGCGCTTGCGGATGCCATCGACCACTACCGGCGAACTCCGGGAGCCCGGCTGCAGTCGGTTGCTTCAACGTCGTTCGACGAGTGGATTTCGCCCAGCGGGCGACCGCGCGAATAATGCCTGGGCGGACATCTATGCCGAAGGGTCGATGGTCTCCTGGATGCTCGACATCGCGCTGCTTCAGGAGAGCGGTGGCAAGATCTCCTATCGCAACGTCCATGAGGCGCTGTACCGCCGCTACCCGTCGGAGCAGGGCAAGGGTTTCGCGGCGAGCGACGTAAAGGCGATCCTCGCCGAGCTTACCGGCCATTCGTGGGAGGATTGGTGGGCGCGGAACGTCGATGCGCCGGCGCCGGTGGACTTCGACCGCTTGCTCGGCGCGACCGGCCTCCGAATTTCCTACGAGGACAGCGACAAGGCGGTGCCGACCAAGCCATGGGCCGGCTGGAAGGCTGATCAGGCCGAAGGCGGGATGAAGCTGACGGGCGTGGAGCGCGGCAGCCCGGCCTGGAACGCGGGTTTTGCCCCGGACGACATCATCACCGCGTTCGATGGCAGGCGCGTCACGAAGGACCGCTTCGAGGATGCGCTTACCGAGCGGAAGACTGGTGACGTCGTCACGGTCAGCTACTTCCGGCGCGACCAGCTGCAGCAGAAGAAGCTGACGCTCGGTTCAATCCCGAAGAACAAGCCGAAAGTCGTGAAAATCGCCAATCCCACCGCAGCGCAGAAGGCGCTTTACCAGCGCTGGCTGTTGGTGCCGTACCCGGCGAAATAGGACAAACAAAAAGGGCGGCCCCGAAGGACCGCCCCGCTTGTTCGAACTGATCGAAAGATCAGCGCGAATAGAATTCGATGACCAGGTTCGGTTCCATGCGGACCGGGTAGGGGACCTCGTCCAGCGTCGGAACGCGGGTGTAGGTCACCTTTGAAGTGCCGTCCGGCGACACGTAGTCGGGAACGTCACGCTCGGCGAGGCTCTGCGCCTCGATCACCAGGGCCATTTCCTGCGCCTTCGCGCCGAGCTCGATCACGTCGCCGACGTTCACTCGGCGGCTGGCGATGTTGCACTTCACGCCGTTGACGCGGATGTGACCGTGGCTGACCAGCTGGCGGGCCGCCCAGATCGTCGGCGCGAACTTGGCGCGATAGACGATCATGTCGAGGCGGCGCTCGAGCAGGCCGATCAGGTTCTGCGAAGCGTCGCCCTTCATGGCGCTGGCTTCCTGGTACGTCCGCTTGAACTGCTTCTCGGTGACGTCGCCGTAATAGCCCTTCAGCTTCTGCTTGGCGCGGAGCTGGATGCCGAAGTCCGACACCTTGCTCTTGCGGCGCTGGCCGTGCTGACCGGGACCATATTCGCGGCGGTTGACCGGGCTCTTGGGGCGTCCGAAGACGTTCTCACCCATGCGGCGGTCGAGTTTATACTTGGCGCTAGAGCGCTTGCTCACGTCGATTCTCCAACTTGCTTCATTGTCGTGTCCGGACCGCACCGGCAGGCTGAGGCCTGACGCGATCACCACTTCACCGGACGTGTGGGATCAATTGCGAGCGGCGCACCTAGGGGAGAGGGCGCCGGAGGTCAAGTTTCGGAGCGGTTGCGGCTCGGACCTACGAGAGCGCGGATGATGCCGCGGATCGCCTTCACTTCGCGCGACGACCAGCCGGTCTTGGTGAAGATGGTTCGGATGGTATTCTTGGTCACCTGCTTCCGCGCCGGCGGGTGGTAGTAACCTTTCGCGTCGAGCTCTTGCTCTAGCTGCGCGATCATTCCTTCGACCTCACCCTGCGGAGCCGGTGGCTCAAGCTCTTTGGCCGTTGGCGATGCGAGTTCTGACCGCTTCGACCATTCATAGGCCAGCAGGATCACCGCCTGGGCCAGGTTCAGCGAGCCGAACTTCGGATTGATCGGCACGGTAACGATGGCGTTCGAGAGGGCCACGTCCTCGGTTTCCAGGCCCGACCGTTCGGGCCCGAAGAGGATGGCGGTCCTTCCGGCCGAAGCGGCAATGTCATCGGCCATCTTCTCGGGCGTCACGACCGGCATGATCAGGTCGCGGCGGCGCACGGTCGAGGCGAACACGTGGGAGCAGTCGGCGATTGCGTCCTGAACCGTGTCGAAAACCTGCGCCTGTTCGAGGACGATGTCGGCCCCGCTTGCCGACGGGCCAGCGTCGGGATTGGGCCAGCCGTCCCGCGGAGCCACCAGCCGCATGTCGGTCAGCCCGAAGTTGAGCATCGCGCGCGCCGCCTTGCCGATGTTCTGGCCAAGCTGCGGACGGACGAGGACGATGACGGGCTTTGGTGCGCTCACAGCAGCTTGTCGTGGCCGGGCGGGACGGATTCCTTCTCCACCCGCTCGGCGATCTCGGCGAATTCGCTCGGGTCGCTGAAGTCTTTGTAAATGCTGGCGAAGCGGATGTAGGCGACGTGGTCGATCGTGCTGAGGCCCAACATCACGGCCTCGCCGATTTTCACCGACGTCACCTCGTCGCCCTGCGTTTCCATCTGGCGCTGAACGCCGCTGACCAGGCGGTCGATCTTGGCCGGATCGACGTCCCGCTTGCGGCAGGCATGGCCGATGGCGCGCTCCAGCTTGGCGCGGTCGAAGGGCTCGCGCTTGCCGTCCTTCTTGACGACGGTGAGGTCGCGAAGCTGGACACGCTCGAAGGTGGTGAAACGCGCGCCGCAGGCCTCGCACTGGCGACGGCGCCGGATTGCCGCTCCGTCTTCCGACGGGCGGCTGTCCTTCACCTGGCTGTCTTCATGGGCGCAAAACGGGCAACGCATCAGCTAATATGGGCATCAGCTATAGATTGGGAAGCGCGCGCAGAGTTCGCGCACGCGCCCGTTCACCTCGCGCTCGACCTCGCCATTGTTCTCCGGCCCGTTCTTGACGAGCCCGTCGAGGACGTCGGCAACCATGTCGCCGATGTCGCGGAACTCGGCCTCGCCGAAACCGCGGGTCGTGCCGGCCGGAGAGCCGACGCGGATGCCGCTGGTCTTCACCGGCGGAAGCGGGTCGAACGGAACGCCGTTCTTGTTGCAGGTGATGCCGGCGTGCTCGAGGCTCTCGTCGGCGTCCTTGCCGGTGAGGCCGAGCGGGCGGAGATCGACCAGCGCGAGGTGCGTGTCGGTGCCGCCGGCAACGAGGTCGGCGCCGCGCTCCTTGAGGCGGTTGGCGAGGGTCTGCGCGTTGGCGATGACCGCCTTGGCGTAAGTCTTGAACTCCGGCTGCAGCGCTTCGCCGAAGGCGACGGCCTTGGCGGCGATGACGTGCATCAGCGGGCCGCCCTGGAGGCCCGGGAAGACCGCCGAATTGACCTTCTTCGCGATGGCCTCGTCGTCGGTCATCACCATGCCGCCGCGCGGGCCGCGCAGGGTCTTGTGCGTGGTCGTCGTGACGATGTGCGCATGGCCGAACGGGGAGGGGTGCTCGCCCGCCGCGACCAGTCCTGCGAAATGGGCCATGTCGACGAACAGATAGCGCTCCGACTTCGTCGGCGATGGCGCGGAAGCGGGCGAAGTCGAGATGACGCGGATAGGCTGAACCGCCCGCGATGATCATCTTGGGCTTGTTCTCCTTCGCCAGCCGCTCGACCTCGTCGAAGTCGACCAGATGGTCGTCCTGGCGAACGCCGTACTGGACGGCGTTGAACCATTTGCCCGACTGCGCCGGCGGGGCGCCGTGGGTCAGGTGGCCGCCGGCGGCGAGGCTCATGCCCATGATCGTGTCGCCGGGCTGAAGCAGGGCCATCATCACCGCGCCGTTGGCCTGCGCACCCGAGTGCGGCTGGACGTTTGCGAAACCGCAGCCGAACAATTGCTTGGCCCGCTCGATCGCCAGCGTCTCGACTTCGTCGGATGGAGCGCAGCCCTGATAGTAGCGGCGGCCCGGATAGCCCTCCGCATATTTGTTGGTCAGCACCGAGCCCTGCGCTTCGAGCACCGCGCGGCTGACGATGTTCTCCGATGCGATCAGCTCGATCTGCGTCTGCTCGCGCTCAAGCTCATGCTTGATGCCGGCGAACACCGCAGGATCGGCGTCGGCGAGCCCGCGGGTGAAGAAGCCGTCGGGCTGGACATCGTTGAGGTTGGCGGCGGTGGCCATCAGGCGGGTTCCTGTTCCGAAGGGTTGGCGAGCTGATCGACGCGGCGCTGATGCCGGCCGCCGAGGAAGTCGCTGGTGAGGAAAGCGGTGACGCACGCCTTGGCCATCTCCGGCCCGATCAGGCGGGCGCCGAGGGCAATAGCGTTGCAGTCATTGTGCTGACGGGCGAGCGAGGCCGACAGGGGCTCCGACACCTGCGCGCAACGGCAGGCGGGATTGCGATTGGCGGCAATGGCGACGCCGATCCCCGATCCGCAGACGGTGATGCCACGCTCGGCCCGGCCTTCTGCCAAAGCGTCGGCAAGGAGGGCGCCGAATCGCGGGTAATCGACGCTTTCGGGGCCATTGGTGCCTAGGTCGATGACGTCGTGGCCCTCGGCTCGAAGCCAGTCGGCAATGACATCCTTCAGTTCGAACCCCGCATGGTCGGCGGACATGGCAATGCGCATGCGAACGTCCTAGCGCGCCACGCCGCGACGCGCCACCGCCGTGCGGGCCTCACATGGTCGAATGTTCCCAATGTTCACACTGACGACGGCACTTTTCCCACATTGGGCCAAGGAGGTTGGGCTGAGCGCCATTTGCGTCAACCAAGCAGACGCAATCCTACTTTTCCAGAAACAATTCAGTTCGCCTGCGCGTTGGCGGGCCCAGTAACAGGGGAAGTAAATGGTACGCGTATCTGTAGCAGTCCCGCTGGCCGCGCTGATTGCGCTCGCTGGCTGTAAAACCACCAACATGACGGACGGAGTGGAAAGCGCGGGAAGCGCGGTCGCCGACGGCGCTCGCGGCGTTGCGGCTTCTCTCGTCAACGTCAATCTTAGCAACGTCCTCAACGACCTCGCGCTCGACCTGAAGATCGACAAGTCGAGCATCCCGATCAACGCGCAGATCCCGATCAATGTCGCCGCGAACGTCTGCGGCGTGTCGATCAATATCTTGTCGATCGGCGCGGGCGGCGGAAGCAGCCAGGGCTGCACCGCGAACAGCATCTCGCCTGAGTTGGCTCAGTACATCCAGCAGCAGATCGCGGCGAATGGATCGGTCGGCGGCGGCGCCCAGACCAGCGGGACGACCACGGGCGCAACGGGAACGACGACGACCACGACGAACCCGCCTTCGACGCCGCAACCTCAGCCCAACCCCACGACCCCGCAGTAGCATTTCGGAGGAATGAGAATGACGAAGTCTTTTAAGCTGGCAGGCGTGATCGCGTCTGTCGCGCTGATGACCGCATGCAAGACGACCCAGCCGGATACCGCGCCCGCCACGCCGAGCGACACCAGCGCAGGCACGACCGCCGGTAGCGGAGCGGGCTCAGGCGGCGGGACGGGTGGCGACAGCAGCGTGCCGGCTCTGGTGACCGTCAATTTGCAGAACGTCCTGAACGATCTCTCGGTCTCGCTGCAGGTCAATCAGAACAGCATTCCGGTGACCGCCCAGGTCCCGATCGCCGTTGCCGCTTCCGTCTGCGGCGTGTCGGTTGACGTCATCGCGGCCTCTGCAGCCAACGGACGCGCGACCTGCACGGCCACGACGACCAGCCCACAGCTGACGCAGGTAGTCCAGCAGCAGATTGCTACGGGTGGTTCGGTGACGGGCGGCGATCAGACCACGACGACGCCACCGCCAAACGGCAGCTGAACTGCCTCAGGCGGCGAGTTGCAGCTCCAACCGGTCCCAGATCTCGATCAGGGCCGAGGTCAGCTCGTCCATCATTTCCGCCGAGTGCGATGGCCCGGGCGTGAAACGCAGGCGCTCGGTGCCGCGGGGGACGGTCGGGAAATTGATGGGCTGAACGTAGAGACCGTACTCGGCGAGCAGGATGTCGCTGATCCGCTTGGCCTTGATTGGGCAGCCGACGAGCAGCGGTACGATGTGCGTGACGCTTGGCATCACGGGGAGGCCCGCGTCGCGGAATTTCGCCTTCAGCATGGCCGCTGCGGCCTGCTGGGCATCGCGCTCTTCCGACGATGACTTCAGGTGGCGGACAGAGGCCAGAGCACCCGCGACCAGCACCGGCGACAGGGAGGTCGTGAAGATGAAGCCCGGCGCGTAGCTGCGGATGCAGTCGACGATGGTCCTCGAGGCCGTGATGTAGCCGCCCATTACGCCGAATGCCTTGCCCAGCGTGCCCTCGATGAGGGTGAGGCGATGAGCGACGCCGTCGCGCTCAGAAATACCGCCGCCCTGAGCGCCGTACATGCCTACGGCGTGGACTTCGTCTAGATAGGTCAGCGCCGCATATCTGTCGGCGAGGTCGCAGATCTCAGCGATCGGCGCGATGTCGCCGTCCATCGAATAGACGCTCTCGAACGCGACCAACTTCGGCGTTTCCGGGTCTTCAGCGGCGAGCAATTCCTCGAGATGTTCGAGGTCGTTGTGGCGGAAGACGCGTTTTTCGCAGCAGGAATTCTTGATGCCGGCAATCATCGAGGCGTGATTGAGCTCGTCCGAGAAGATCACGCAGCCGGGAAGCAGCTTGCCCAGCGTTGAGAGCGCCGCTTCATTCGAGATGTAGCCCGACGTGAACAGCAGGCCGGCTTCCTTGCCGTGCAAGCCGGCCAGCTCAGCTTCCAGCTCGATATGGTAGTGCGTGTTGCCGCTGATATTCCGCGTTCCGCCGGCTCCGGCGCCAACTTCATGCAGCGCTGTCTCCATCGCCGCGACCACTGAAGGGTGCTGGCCCATCGACAGATAGTCGTTGGAGCACCAGACGGTGATCGGCTTGGGGCCATTGCCGCCAAAGCAATGCGCGTTGGGGAAACTTCCCTTGGTGCGCAGGATGTCGATGAAGACGCGATAACGGCCTTCATCATGCAGCCGGTCGATCGCTGCCCTGAAGATGCTGTCGTAATCCATGGGGTAATCGCGCCATTAGCTCCGAGCTTTTCGGAAGGCCATTGCGAACAACTCGCAATTAGAGGGTTCTGATCTCGCCGATCCCGTATTGGGCCAAAGTGCCGAGCAGAGGCGAGCGAGGCTCGGCCGTGAAGACCATCAGGCCTTCGCCCGGACCGGCCGGCCACGGCTGCTCGCGGGTGAGGTAAGCGATGCGGCGGGCAATGCCTGGTCCGCCATCGATCCACTGCACGCCGGGAAACGCTTCGCTCAGCTCGGTGCGAAGGAGCGGAAAGTGCGTGCAGGCCAATACGCCGACGTCGATCCGGTCGCCGCGCTGGTGCATCGAACATCGGCTTGGCGGCGGCCTTAACCGCTTCGATGGTGATCTCGTCTCCGGCGAGCTTGGCCTCGGCGAGGTCGACTAGCTCCGGTGAGCCGTGACGGATTATCGTGCAATCCGATGCGAACTCGGCGGCGAGATTGTCGACATAGGGCTGGCGGACGGTCGCTTCCGTTCCGAGGACCCCGATCACGCGGGTCTTCGACATTTCGGCCGCGGGCTTGATCGCGGGGACCGTGCCGACGACGGGCAGGTCGAGCGCCAAGCGGACGTGATCGAGCGCGATGGTCGATGCGGTATTGCAGGCGATGATCGCTAGGCGCGGATGGAAACGCTCTACAAGCCGACCGAGAAGGGCTGGCACGCGGCTCGCGATCTCCGCCTCACTGCGCTTGCCATAGGGGTAGCCGGCATTGTCGGCGACGTAGACGATCGGAGCATTGGGAAGCAGCGCTCGCGTCGGCTCCAGCACTGACAGGCCGCCGACGCCGGAGTCGAAGAACAGCAGAGGCGAGTTGGCGTCCATTGCCGTTCGCTTTGCACGGGCGAGTTGGCGCGCGCAATTGCAGGCTCGTTTCCATCTGCTACCACCCGCACTTCATGAGAACCGAACTGCTTCTGGCGCTTGCGCTCGGCTACCTGCTCGGATCGATCCCGTTCGGGCTGATTCTTACGAAGCTGGCCGGCAAGGGTGACGTCCGCGACATCGGTTCGGGGAATATTGGTGCGACCAATGTGCTTCGGACGGGGAGCAAGCCGCTCGCAGCGCTGACTTTGATCCTCGATTGCCTGAAGGCAACCGCGGCGATCCTCATCGCGGGCAGGCTCTGGTCGTTCGGGACGGAGAACTTTGCAGCCGCCGGGGCACTGGTCGGGCACCTCTACCCCGTATGGTTACGCTTCAAGGGCGGCAAGGGCGTCGCGACTTTGCTTGGCATCTTGATCGGCCTGCAATTGTGGGTCGCGGTGGCGGTCTACGCGGTCATGTGGCTCGGCCTGCTGCTGGTCCTCCGGCTTTCGTCCGTCGCCGGCATGCTCGCGGCCATCAGCGCACCAATCGCCGCCGCCATCCTCGGCGATCAGCTCCAGTTCCCGATGCTTCTGGCGTTCGCTCTTCTCGTCGTCTGGAAGCACAAGGCAAACATCGCTCGCCTCAGGGCTGGCACAGAACCGAAGGTAGGAAAAAAGACCGAGTGAGTAACGATTTGGTCGACCGGCTCCGGCTGGTCCGTTCGCCCGGCATCGGGCCTGTAACCTACCGCCAGCTAATCGCCCGCTTCGGATCGCCCGCTGCAGCACTGGAAGCCGTGCCCGACCTCGCCGCTCGCGGCGGCGGGCGCGCGCCTCGGCTGTTCGGACGAGGCGAGGCTGAGCGCGAGATCGCTCAGGTCGAGAGCATCGGTGCGCGGTATCTCACGCTCGGGCAGGGGTTGTACCCGCGATCGCTGGCGGAGCTAGACGATGCGCCGCCGATCCTGACGGTGAAAGGCAACCTCAAGCTGCTGGAAAGCCCGCTGATCGCCATCGTCGGCGCGCGCAACGCATCCGCCGCCGCCTGCCGCTTCGCACGGCAACTTGCTTACGATCTTGGCCAGCAGGGTGCGGTTGTCGCCTCTGGCCTGGCGCGCGGTATCGACAGCGCTGCGCACGATGGCTCGCTGGAGACGGGAACGATCGGCGTGGTCGCGGGTGGAGTCGATTTCTATTACCCGCCCGAGAACCGCGATCGCCAGGACGCAATTGCGGAGCGCGGGCTGGTCATCGCCGAAATGCCGCCCGGCACCGAGCCGCGCGCCCGGCACTTTCCCTATCGCAACCGGATCATCGCCGGGCTCAGCCTGGGCACGGTCGTCGTCGAGGCTGCTCCGCGCTCAGGATCGCTGATTACCGCCCGGCTTGCGGCGGAAGCGGGCAGGGAAGTGATGGCGGTGCCTGGCTCGCCGCTCGATCCGCGGGCGCAGGGTTGCAACCAGCTCATCCGCCAAGGCGCCACGCTGGTCCAGAATGCTGCCGACGTGCTGGAGGCTGTCCGTCCGATCCAGCCGGGCTTTGCGTCGCCTCGGGCGCCTTACGACAGCGCTGAACCGGAGTGGGTGGACGGCGACGGCGACCTGCTCGGCACGATCGAAGAATTGCTCGGACCGTCGCCCGTGCCCGTCGATGAGATCATCCGGCTTTCCGGCGCCCCAAGCGGAGCAGTCCAGATGGCGCTGCTCGAATTGGATCTTGCCGGGAGGCTCGACCGCCACGCGGGCGGGAAGGTTAGCATTCGCGTGGCTTGACGAGCCAATTCCGACGACCCCACCTTATACGCGTACACGTGAGGGCTGATCTTGAAGCTTGTAGTCGTTGAGTCGCCGGCGAAGGCGAAGACCATCGAGAAATATCTGGGCGGGGGGCACCGAGTGCTCGCCAGCTACGGCCATGTGCGCGACCTTCCGCCGAAGGATGGCTCGGTCGATCCGGATCATGACTTCGACATGCAGTGGCAGGTTTCGCCGGACCGCGCGAAGCAACTGAAGCTCATCACGGACGAGGCCAAGGATGCCGACGTACTGATCCTCGCGACCGACCCTGATCGCGAGGGCGAGGCGATTAGCTGGCACGTGCAGGAAGTGCTTCGCCTGAAGAAGGCGCTTCCGGCGAACGTGCAGAGGGTAACCTTCAACGCGATCACCAATTCCGCCGTCACCGAGGCGATGAAACATCCGCGCGAGCTAGATGTCGACCTGATCGACGCTTACCGGGCCCGACGCGCACTCGATTATCTCGTCGGGTTCACGCTCTCGCCGATCCTGTGGCGCAAGCTGCCGGGCGCGAAGTCGGCCGGTCGCGTTCAATCAGTCGCTCTGCGCCTGATCGTCGACCGCGAGCGCGAGATCGAAGTCTTCAAGACGCAGGAATATTGGCAGGTCAGCGCCACGTTCGAGGCCGACGGCCAGCCGTTCACGGCGCGGCTCGTCCAGCTCGACGGCAAGAAACTCGATCGCCTGTCGATCGGAAGCAAAGGTGATGCGGATGCCGCCAAGGCTACGGTCGAGGCGGGGCGTTTCACAATCGCTTCGGTCGAGACCAAGCCCTTCGCCAAGAACCCGCCGCCGCCGTTCACGACCTCGACGCTTCAGCAAGAGGCCGCGCGCAAACTCGGCTTCGCGGCGAGCCACACGATGCGGGTCGCCCAGTCTCTCTATGAGGACGGGCTGATCACCTACATGCGGACCGACGGTGTCGACATGGCGGAGGAGGCGATCAGCGCCGCCCGCAAGGCGATCGCCAACCGTTACGACAGTGGCTTCGTGCCGGACAAGCCACGTCGCTACACCAGCAAGGCGAAGAACGCGCAGGAGGCCCACGAGGCGATCCGGCCGACCGACTTCAATCGTTCGAACGCTGCGTCGGGCGATCACGCCCGCCTGTACGAACTTGTCTACAATCGCGCGCTGGCGAGCCAGATGGCGTCGGCGCGGCTGGAGCGCACGACGGTGGAGCTGACCGACGGAGCAGGCAAAGCGGTGCTTCGAGCGACCGGCCAGGTCGTGCTCTTCCCGGGCTTCATGACGCTTTACGACGAGGGCCGCGACGACGCGCAGGACGAAGAGAGCGCCCGCATGCCGGCGCTCCGCGAGGGTGATTCGCCGACCAAGACCGGTGTCGAGGCGACGCAGCATTTCACCCAGCCGCCGCCGCGCTATTCGGAAGCTAGCCTGGTCAAGCGGCTGGAAGAGCTGGGGATTGGTCGTCCATCGACCTACGCATCGATCCTGCAGACCCTGAAGGACCGCGAATATGTCCGCGTCGACAAGGCGCGTTTCATTCCGGAAGAGAGCGGCCGGCTGGTCACCGCCTTCCTCGAGCGCTTCTTCGAGAAGTACGTCAGTTACGACTACACCGCGGAGCTTGAGGAAGAGCTCGACGACGTCTCAGGCGGCCGTCTTAACTGGCAGAAATTGCTGCAGGAATTTTGGCGCGACTTCCAGCCGAAGGCCGGCGAGGTCATGGAGCAGAAGCCGTCCGAGGTTACGGCCGCGCTCGATGAATTCCTCGCGCCCTGGCTCTATCCGCCGCGCGAAGATGGCAGCGATCCGCGCGTTTGTCCGGCCTGCGGCAACGGCCGCCTATCACTTCGCGGCGGCAAGTTCGGCGCGTTCGTCGCCTGCTCCAACTATCCCGAGTGCCGGTACACGCAGAAGTTTGGGCAGGGCGGAGAGCAGTCGGGCAGCGAGGGCCCGCAGGATCTCGGCAACGGCATCGAGTTGAAGTCCGGCCGCTTTGGTCCATACTTCGAACGCGACGGCAAGCGCGCCTCAATCCCCAAGGATGTACCAGTCGCCGACGTCGATGCGGAAATGGCGGAGCGGTTGCTCTCGCTGCCTCGTGAGATTGGTGCTCATCCCGAGACCGGCGTGATGATCAAGGCGTCGATCGGCCGCTACGGTCCGTACCTTGAGCACGACGGCAAATATGCGCGGCTAAGCTCGACTGCCGAAGTCTTCGAAACCGGCATGAACGCGGCGGTATCCAAGCTCGCCGATGCGGCGTCCGGCGGTGGACGCCAGCGCGGCGCCGCGCGTGAACCGATCGCGGTGCTCGGCCCGCACCCCAGCAGCGGCAAGGACATTAAGGTGATGGAAGGCCGCTACGGTCCCTACGTCAGCGACGGCGAAACCCACGCCACCTTGCCGAAGAGCGCTGATCCGAAGTCGGTGACGCTGGAGCAGGCCGTCGAATGGATCGACGCCAAGGCCGCGCAAGGGCCGGCGAAGAAGGGCAAGAAGAAGCCGACACGGAAGAGGAAGTCCTAGCCCGAGCAGTTCCGGCAGTTCGGATCTTTCGGCAGGCGGATCTTTCGCCAGTCGAGGGCTTCTCCATCGAACAGGAACAGACTTCCGGCAACGTCTTGGCCAATCCCGATTATTGCGCGCAGGGCCATTAGCGCCGCGAACCCGCCGACGGTCGCGGTGAGCGCTCCGAGCACGCCTTGCTCAGCGCAGGTATCGCAATCGTCGCTGTCGAAGGCATCGCCGACGAAACAGCGGTAACAGGGCTTGTCGGTCTCCCATCCGCGGAAGAGGGCTACCTGGCCCTGAAACATCACAGCAGCCGCCGAAACGAGCGGGATGCGAAGGCGGGTCAGCGTGTCGCCCACCACAAGGCGCGTCGCGAAATTGTCGCAGCCGTCGATGACCAGATCGTGGCCCGAAAGAAGTTCCTCGGCATTCTGCGCTGTCAGTCGTTCGGGGACTGCCGTTGCCTCGAGGTTCGGGTTGAGCGCGCAGGCGAATTCCACCGCAAGCTCTGCTTTCGGTTCCCCGACCTCGTTGTCGCGAAAAATGGGTTGGCGCTGCAGGTTGGTGCGATCGACGATGTCGTCGTCGATGATGTTGAGCCTGCCGATGCCTGAGCCGGCGAGTGTAGGAATGACCGCACTTCCAATTCCACCGGCTCCGACGACTGCAACGCTGGCGGCTTTCAGCCGACGCTGGCCGATCCCGCCGACCTGTGGCAGCACGATTTGCCTCGCGTAGCGGTCCAGCTCGTCGTCGCTAAGCTCGGTCACCGTCCGGTGCTTCCGAACCCCCCGCTGCCGCGTGCGGTTTCCGCAAGCTCATGGACCTCGGTGAAATGCGCGCGAAGGACGGGCGCGGGGACGAGCTGGGCGATGCGCTCGCCCCGCTTCACTTCGAACGGCTCGTCGCCGAGGTTGGCGAGAATGACCTTCACCTCGCCGCGATAGTCGCTGTCGATCGTCCCGGGCGTGTTGAGACAGGTGATGCCATGCTTCAGCGCGAGGCCGGACCGAGGGCGGACCTGAACCTCGTTGCCGTGCGGAATCTCGATTGCGAAGCCAGTGGCGACGGCATGGCGCTTGCCCGGTTGAAGCGTCAGGTCCTCGGCTGCAACGACATCCAGCCCTGCGGCATGTTCGGTCGCATAGTGCGGCAATGGCAGGCCCTCGCCGTGGGCAAGGCGCGTCAGCTTGATCTCGATCATGCGCGCCTCGTGCCCACGCTTCCGCGTGAGGGCAAGCGTTTCGTCGTGGCCGCGATCAGCCGCCGACGGTGAAGCTCAAATCGCCGCGATACCAGCCGTCGTCGTTGCTGCCGTCGTTTCGATAGTCGCCGCTTTGGATCATCTTGACGAGGATGCCGCCAAGGACGCCCTCGGCCTCCGGGCAATTCAGCTTCGGCAGGATGACGCGGTTGAGCGAGCCGTTCTTTTCGAACTGGGCCGCGAACGTCATGTCGAAGTCGAGCAGGCCGCGGCCATTGCGGCCGGGGATGCTGCACTTTCCTTCGCCCGAAATCTCGTAAATCCGGCTGATCGCGGTGTTGCTCATGTGATCGTTGGAATGCTGCTTGAGCTTCGGCAGCTGGTTCCAGTTCGCATTCGCGGTTTCGACGCTTGGTGGCGCAGCCGCGCAGACCGCCGGGATCGAACCCAGGAGCAACGCGGGAATCAAGAGGCGCTTCATCTTCGACCTCCCTCTGAGGGACGATCAATCTAACGGAATTTGCTGATCCTTGTCGATTACCCGCCGATGGCCGGCTCGATCTTTTCGATGAGCCGTCGCGCGACCTCTGTCTTGCTGCCCTCCGGCCAGTCCTCGACGCCTTCAGAAGTGATCAGGTGAACGCGGTTGCGATGGCCGCCCATGACGTCGCCGGACACGTCGTTTGCGACGATCCAATCGGCCTTTTTGCGTGTTCGCTTGGCGAAAGCGTTCTCGACGACATTATCGGTTTCCGCCGCGAAACCGACCACCAGCTTCGGTCGGCGCTCGGACGAGGCAAGTTCCGCCAGGATGTCGCGAGTTCGCGAGAAGGTCGAGCTTTGGGGGCCCGTCTTCCTTCTTCAGCTTCGTCGCCGACACTTCAACGCGCCAGTCGGCGACGGCGGCGACCATGATCGCGCAGTCGGCGGGGAGGGCGGCCATAACCGCGTCCGCCATCTGCTCCGCCGTCTCGACGTCGATGCGATCGACGCCGCGCGGCGTATCGAGCGACACCGGTCCAGCGACGAGCGTCACCCGAGCGCCCGCGTCGGCTGCTGCTGCGGCGATCGCGAAACCTTGACGACCAGAGGAGCGGTTGGCGATCACGCGCACGGGGTCGATCGGCTCGTGGGTCGGGCCCGCGGTGACGAGGATGTGCTTGCCCCGTAGCGTCACTTCGCGCCGAGGAAGCCATTCTTGGTCAGGAAATCGACGATAGCCTGCGGTTCTGGAAGGCGGCCTGGCCCAAATTCGCCGCAAGCCATCTCGCCTTCGTCGGGATCGATAACGGTGACTCCATCGACCTTGAGCTGCGCGACATTCCGCTCGGTCGCCGGATGCTGCCACATGCGGACGTTCATCGCAGGTGCGACGACGACCTTCTTGTCGGTCGCCAGCAGCAATGTCGTCGCGAGGTCGTCGGCGAGTCCCGCGGCCATTTTGGCGAGGAGGTCGGCGGTGGCCGGGCAAACCAGCACGAAATCGGTCGAGCGGCTAAGCTCGATGTGGCCCATCTCCACTTCGTCCTTGAGCTCCCACAGCGAGGTGTAGACCTCGCTCTTGGCAAGCGCGCCCAGGGCCATCGGCGTGACGAAATGCTCGCCGCCCCGGGTCAGCACCGGGGTCACCTCGTGGCCGGCCTTCTTGAACAGCCGGACGAGCTCCAGCGATTTGTAGGCGGCAATTCCTCCGCCAACGATCAGCAGTACCCGTGCCATAAGGAGCAAATGGCCCCACCGGGCTCTCAAGTCGAGAGCGCATGAAAAAGGCGGGGCCCTTTCGAGCCCCGCCTTCCTTGGTGACGAACCGTCAGATCAGGTGCGCGAACGCGATCGTCCAGAACTGCTCGTGCTGTCGGATGAGGACGTCGTTGTGTCCGACTGGATCGAGCCGCCGGTGCCGGTGGCGCTGCCCGCCGACGAGCCCGCGCCGGCGGAACCGGTCATCGAGGCCGTTGTCGTGCCGACGCCGGCATTAGAGGCCGAGCCGAGATCGTTGCTCGACGCATTGCTGACCGCCGAGGGACTCCGGCTGGAGCGGTTGCTGCGCCAGCTGTCGAAGTCCTGGTTGAACTGCTGCTCGCGCTCGCGGCAATAGTCGGCATAGTCCTTATCCAGCTTGGCCATCTCGCGATCGCGCCAGCTGCGATAATGGTCGTGCTCGCTGACGCCGACGGTCTGGTTGCCGAAGCCGCCCAGCGAACCGCTGTACTCGCCATAGCCAAGCGATTCATTCTTGCCGCGATTTGCTTCGCCCCAGCTTTGCGGATGGTCGCGCCGATGCTGGCCACGGAAGTCGCTTTCGTCGCGGAAACCGCCGAAGCTTCGGGCGGATGAACTTTCGCGGTCATTTGAGCGGCTGGGGCTTCCACGCTCTTGGTTGCGATCCCAATTGCCGCTTCCACCTTGGCTCATCCCGCCGAAGAAGCTGCGATCCTCATTGTCCCAGCTACTGCCGCGACCGGCCTGGCCTGAAAATGAGCTGCGAGGGGTGCCGCTGCGACTGAGCTCGCGATCACGATCCCAGTTCGAGCGGCTGCCCCTGTTATCCCGGTCGCGGTGATCGTCGTCGCTGAACCAGGAGCGGACTTCTTCACCGGCTCGTTCGAAAAATCCGCGATTATCGTCGCGGTCGCGGCCGTAGCTCGACCGCTCACGGTCATCGTCGCGCCAGCGTTCGCGGCTCATGTCTTCGCCATATCTTGCCATTTCAGGCCTCCTTTTCACCCTCTACCAACGGGTGCCCGCGGAGGTGCGTTCCGGCATACGTGGGTACTCGGCGCACTTGACGCGCGGCCTAGCGCAAGCACCATTCCGGCGCAGCGCAAGCGCCTGATTCAGGACAGAAAAGTGTCAGCTATCCGACGAAGAAGATCGCTGCGGCGGTTACGGATGCCGTGAGGATGGCGACGAGGCCATATCCCAGCCAGTGCCGATGTTCGATCACGTTGATCGCCGGCAGCGGGGGCGGGGGCGGGGCAGCTCCGAACGGTGGATAATATTGGTCGATCCGCTTGATCAGCTCGGGGATAAGTTTCGCCGCCCGGACCAGCTCGATCAGGCGATCGGCGTAATAGGCTTCGGGGCCGAGTTCACCGCGCAGCCATTCGCGTAGGAACGGCTCGGCGGTCTCCCACATGTTGATCTCGGGATCGAGCGCGGTCGCGACGCCTTCGTTCATCACCATAGATTTCTGCAGGAGCAGCAAGTGCGGCTGTGTCGGCATGTCGAAGTCGCGCGTGATCGAGAACAGGCTTTCGAGCATCCGCCCAACCGAGATATTCTTCACGGGCAGGCCGCGGATCGGCTCGCCGGCGGCGCGGAGAGCCGTGGCGAATTCTTCAACGCTGTGATGCGAGGGCACATATTGCGCCTCGAAGTGGATTTCGGCGACGCGGCGGTAATCGCCGGTGATGAGGCCGTAGAGGATTTCGGCGAGCCACATTCGCGCGCGCCGGTCGATCCTGCCCATGATGCCGAAATCGATGGCGGCGATGCGACCGTCCTTCAGCGCGAACAGGTTTCCGTGATGAAGGTCGGCGTGGAAGAAGCCGTCCACTACGGCCTGCCGCAGGAATGCGCGGACCAAGGTCGCCGCCAGAGTATCGCAATCATGCCCGGCCGCAATCAACGCCTTGTGATCGTTGAGCTTGATGCCGTCGAGCCATTCGAGCGTAAGCACCCGGCGCGCGGTCCGCCGCCAGTCGATCTCGGGCACGTAATAGCCCGGCTCCGCGACCATGTTCTCGCGCAGTTCCGAAGCGGAGGCTGCCTCGCGCTGAAGATCTAGCTCGCGCGTGGTCCATTGCTTGAACTGGGCGACAACGAGGCGCGGACGAAGCCGCTGGAGCTCTCCGCCCATAGCCTCGACATGCGCCGCGGCCCATTCGTAGGTGTCGACCGCCCTGGCGATCTCATCCTCGACGCCGGGACGGAGCACCTTGACCGCGACGATGCGTCCTTCGGTGGTCGTCGCCTTGTGAACCTGGGCGATTGAGGCCGCGCCGATCGGCGTCTCGTCGAACTCGGAGAACAGAGTGTCGAGCGGAGCGCCGAACGACGTTTCGATCGTTTGCTTGATCGCCGCGAAAGGCGCGGGCGGCAAATTATCCTGGAGCTGGGAGAGATTCTCCGCCGCCTTCGCGCCAACCAGATCCGGCCGCGTCGACAGCGCCTGCCCGAGCTTGATGGCTGCCGGGCCGATTGCCTGCAGCGCCGCGGCATATTCCGGCGATGGCGGAACGCGCGCACCGAAGCGGGCGATGCGAGCGAGGCGCCGGACCTGCGGTGGAGTTCAGCGGATCGTTTTCGATACCGCGCAAGGCGCCGTGCCGGGCCAGCGTCCGGCCCCACTTCAACAAACGCCACAGGTGGGTGATCGTAGTCGTCAAATCTTCCAGCCGCTGTGGATAGTCACCAGCCCTCCAAGCATCGGTTCAGCGGCCGCGCGGACGAACCCGGCCTCACCGACCATCGCCCGGAACCGCTCGGGCCGCGGGAAGCGCTGGATGGATTCGACCAGATATTTGTAGCTCGCTCTCGTCGTCGGCGATCGCCTTGCCGAGTTTCGGGATGACGTTCTTCGACCAGGCATCGTAAAGCTCGGAAAAGCCCGGCCAGTCGCTGCGCGAGAATTCCATGCAGAAGAAGCGTCCGCCGCGCTTCAGCACGCGGTGCGCTTCCTTCAATGCAGCCGGAATGTCGGTGACGTTCCGAATGCCGAAGACGATGGTGTAGGCGTCGAAGCTGTTGTCCGCGAAGGACAAGGTCTCGGCATTCTCGACCTTCCAGGTGAGGCCAGTTAGCCCGCGCTTCTTCGCGCGCTCCTCACCCACGGCGAGCATGTCGGCGTTGATGTCCGAGACGGTCACTTCCCCACCGCGACCCGCCATACGGAAGGCGATGTCGCCGGTGCCGCCGGCCATGTCGAGAATGCGTTCGCCGGTGCGAGGCTTCACGCGGGCGACGAAGCGATCCTTCCATAGGCGATGAAGGCCCCCCGACATCAAATCGTTCATCACATCGTATCGGCGCGGCGACGGAGCTGAAGACTTCGCCGACGCGGCGTGTCTTCTCTTCGGGGCTGACGAGCTCCTCGCCGAAGTTCACCTTTTGCGACATTCGCGCGGCTCTAGCGGGGACTTTTCGTCATTGCGAGCGGAGCGAAGCAATCCACCATCGCGACTGTGGATTGCTTCGTCACTGCGTTCCTCGCAATGACGGACCCATGCCTGAGCTTCCCGAGGTTGAAACGACGGTCCGCGGACTGGCCAAAGTGCTTGATGGCCGGAGGATCAGGCGCATCGAGGCTCGCCGTGCTGACCTACGCCGCGCCTTTCCGAAAGATCTCGGCCAGCGGCTGACGGGGGCTACGGTGACCGGGCTCGGGCGTCGGGCCAAGTACGGTCTCATTCATACCGACCGGAACGACACCATGATTTTCCATCTTGGCATGTCCGGCAGCTGGCGGATCAATCGGGCCGAGATCGAGAAGCACGACCATCTGCTGCTGGAGACGGACGAAGGGACGAAGCTGGCGCTGAACGATCCGCGGCGATTCGGGTCGGTCGATCTCGTGCCGACTGCCGAGCTGGATGCTTGGCCGGCGTTCGCAGTGCTTGGTCCGGAGCCGCTCGTGCTTGACGCGCGTGACTTGAAGCGGCGGCTTACCGGCCGAACCGCCGCGATCAAGCTGCTACTGCTCGATCAGAGCATCGTCGCCGGCCTCGGCAATATCTACGTCTGCGAAGCACTCTATCGGGCAGGAATCCATCCCAGGCGCGCGGGTGGCACCATCTCCTTGCCGAGGCTCGAGCGCCTGGTGGTCGCAATCCGGGAAGTCATCGATGAGGCGATCAAGGCCGGCGGGTCGACCCTGCGAGACTTTGCCAGCCCCGATGGCGAACTGGGCTATTTCTCGAAGACGTTCGCCGTCTATGACCGCGAGGGACAACCGTGTGGATGCGGGGGAACCGTGAAGCGATTCGTGCAGGGCGGGCGCTCGACGTTTTACTGTCCAGCATGTCAACGCTAACCCTTCGGCAGGCTCAGGACACGCAGGTTGACGATTCGGACCTCTCCCGTTAGGGGAGCCCTCACGTCGGCGCGGCCTCTTGGCTACGCGCCGTTTTTCATTGAGCCACAGGGTTTTAGAGGAATATTCATGGCGAACACGCCGCAAGCCAAGAAGCGCATCCGTCGTAACGAGCGCCGCGAAGCCATCAATCACAGCCGCATCAGCCGCATCCGGTCCTTCATCAAGGCCGTCGAGTTGGCGCTTGCTTCCGGCAAGAAGGATGAGGCCGCTGACGCGCTTCGCAAGGCTCAGCCGGAGATGGCGCGCGGCGTTGCACGCGGGGTCCTGCACAAGAATACGGCGTCGCGGAAGTTCTCGCGCCTCGCCAAGCGGGTCGCGTCGCTCGGCTAAATCGAGCGAGAGTCCCGGATCGATACGGGCCGTCGGAGTGATCCGGCGGCCCTTTATTTTTGCGCGGTCAAAAAAATGCAGCAATTCCCGCGATTCGCGCAAAGGTTAATGCGAATCTAATTAAGAAAATGGCTGATTTTCGCCATTTCAACGCAAAACTCCCACGTTTGCGGTGTCAAGGCTGATTATTTCATTCTTGTGAAAAAACGCGCTTGAAACACTGGCCGTAGACTTTCAGAACGGTCTTTCCGATCGCGAATCCGCGATGGGGGGCTAGAGAGAAAAGCAGCCTTTGGCGACCGACTCGCGTCGGTCGCAGCGGTCCCTTTTTGTCTCCGGCATTTGAGGATTGGAGGCGCGGGTAAGTGCAGACGGAACGTTCGGACGCGCGCCAGGAACAGATCGACGTGCAGGTCGCTGCACCGCTCGAAGCTGCCTGGAATTCGATCCGCAGCAATCTTCGTCGCGACCTTGGCGCCCGTACGTTCGACGGTTGGCTGAAGCCTGCCGCACTTGGCGATTTCGATCCGGATGGCGGCACATTGGACGTCGTCATGCCAAGCCAGTTCATGGCGGACTGGGTTCGCTCGCACTTTGGCGATCGTCTCGCGCTCGCGTGGAAGACGACACTTCCGCTGGTTCGGGAGGTCCGAATCATCGCCTGTTCGGACAGTCCGCGCCCGACCCCGCTGCTGATCCTCGAAGACGCGCCCGAGCCTGCAGCGCGCGGCCGCGATCCGTCCGCGCCGAACTTCGATCCTCGCTACCGGTTCGAAACCTTCGTGATCGGCAAGGCCAACGAAGTCGCTGCCACCGCCGCGCGGACGCTCGCGACGGCCAAGTCGGTCAGCTTCAACCCGCTTTTCATCCACGGCGGAACCGGCCGGGGCAAAACCCATCTGCTGCACGCAATCGGCCACGCTTTCCTCGCGCAGAATTGGTCGGCGAAAGTCGTGTCGATGTCGGCCGAGAAGTTCATGGTCGAGTTCATTCGCGCGCTGAAGGAAAACGACACGATCGGTTTCAAGCAGCGCCTGCGGAGCGCGGACCTGCTTCTGATCGACGACGTTCAGTTCATCGCCGGCAAGGATTCCACGCAGGAAGAATTCTTCCACACGATGAACGAGATCATCACTGCCGGGCGCCGGCTGGTGATCACCTCGGACCGTGCCCCGCAGGATCTGGACGGAATTGCGCCGCGCATACTCTCGCGCCTGTCCTGGGGTCTCGTTGCGGATATCAATGCCGCCGATTTCGAACTTCGCTTCAATATCATCGAGACCAAGCTCGCCGCGCTTCCGGCGGTCGACATGTCGCGCAACGTGGTCGAGTTCCTCGCCCGCCGCGTGACTTCCAGCATCCGTGAGCTCGAAGGCGCGCTCAACCGCATCGCAGCCTATGCGATGATGACCGGCCGCACGATCGACGTCGCGTTCGTCGAGGAAGTGCTGGCGAACGTGCTTCGCGCCAACCAGCGCCGGATCACGATCGATGAAATCCAGGCGCAGGTCGCCGAGCACTATCGCATTCGCAAGGCCGAGATGACCTCGGCCCGCCGCGCGCGAGAAGTCGCCCGGCCGCGCCAGGTCGCAATGTATCTGTCGAAGCAGCTGACTCCGAAGTCGCTGCCCGACATCGGCCGCCGCTTCGGCGGCCGCGACCACACAACCGTCATTCACGCGGTCCGGCAGATCGAGAAGCTTCGCGCCTGCGACGCAGAGCTCGACGCCGACATCCGCCTGCTGACCCGTCAGCTCGAAGGTTAGAATCGGGAGAGGGGGGGCGTCGGTCGCCCCAACGGCCGAAGAACGGGCCCGGCAGGAGCGATCCGCCGGGCCTTTTCTTTAGCGGTTCGCCGTCGCCGGGCGCTTTTTGCCGGGGACGGTGATCCTCACCGTCTTGCCGTTCTCACCGGGGAAGTTGGTGAACATCGCCTCGATCAGGTTCGGAACTAGAGTGCCGAGTTCGTCGGTCTGCGAGCGTCCGACCGCCTTGCCGTCAAACAACGGCGCATTGTCGACGCGCCGGACGATGTTGAGGTCCAGTTCGCTCTTGAACACGACATATTCGCGCACCGGATCGCCGAAGCCCGAATTATACCAGAACGGGTCGTCCCAGCCCCAGTAGAACGGCGAGCGATAGCCGGAATAGCCGTAGCGCGAATAATAGGGGCGACCGAAATAGCCGCCGTAAAACGGGTCGTAGAAGCCGCGATAAAATGGATCGTAGTATCGGGACCGCGCGAACGGATCGAGCGAGACTTCCTTCGTCCCCTGATCGACGCCGTAGCCAACGCGAACCAGCATGTCGGCCGATGCCGTGCTCGCCGCCTGCTGATAACCGCGCGCGGCCATCTGCTGCGCAACCTGCGCGGCGTAGGTGTTGAACTCGAGGCCGGACTGAACGCCTTGGCCAGGGACGACGTAGAAGCTTTGTCCCGCCGGAATGGCGACGGAATAACGCGTGACCTTGGTCGGCAGGCTGGCCGCGCAGCCCGAGACGCCAAGCGCGGCCAAACCGAGCAGGGCGGCTGCCGCGAGATTGCGAATACGCATGATTGACCTCGATATTCCCCGAAAACCCTTGCGGGTACGGGGTCTTGTACCATCAGCCGTTCTTAACTGTCGATGAAGCGAGGCGTTAGGAGCCGAGGCGCCGGGCGGGATTGCCGGCCCAGATTTCGCCATCTGGGACGGACTTGGTGACCACAGCGCCGGCACCGACCATGGCGCCCTCGCCGACGGTCAGGCCAGGGAGGATCACGGCGCCGGCACCGATGCTGGCGCCGCGCCTGATTGTCGTGACAGGGTAGGGCTTATGATCCTTCGATCGCGGGTGAAGGTCATTGGTGAAGGTGGCGTTAGGCCCGAGGAAGACGTCGTCCTCGACGACCAGGCCATCCCAAAGGAACACGCCGTTCTTCACCGTCACCCGATCGCCGATGACGGCACCGCCTTCGATAAAGCTATGGGCACAGATGTTGCAGTCGCGGCCGATTTTCGCGCCCTGCAGGACGACGGCGAATTGCCAGATGCGCGTGCCGTCCCCGATGTCGTCGGAGTTTACGTCGGCAAGCGGATGGATCTGTGCGCTCATTGCGTCGGGCCTAACGCGGCAAGCACCGCTTCGACAACGCGCTCCGCCTGTTCGGTAGACAGGTGCGGGCCGATGGGAAGGCTCAGGACCCGTTGGGCGAGCCGATCCGCGATCGGCAGGTTTGCGGAGCTGAAAGACTTGTAGGCGCGCTGGCGATGGGGCGGGATCGGATAGTGGATGAGCGTTTCGACGCCCGAAGCTCGCAGCTCCCCGGCCAATTCGTCCCGGCCATCCGATTGGACGACGAACAAGTGCCACGCAGGATCGGCCCATTCGGGCACGGTGGGGACTTCCAAGCCGATATCGCCGAGCCGTCCCGAGTAGAGCTCCGCGATGGCGGCGCGCCGATCGTTCCAGCTTTCAAGGTGCCGAAGCTTCACCGAAAGAATCGCGGCCTGAAGAGGGTCGAGACGCGAGTTGAACCCGCGAAATTCGTGGACGTACTTTTCGCGAGAGCCGTAATTGCCGAGTATCCTGGCGCGCTCGGCAATTTCGGGATTATTGGTCGTGATGGCGCCGCCGTCGCCTAACGCCCCAAGGTTCTTTCCGGGATAAAAGCTCCACGCGACAGCATCGCCATGGCCGCCTACGCGCTTACCATTGTAGCGGGCGCCGTGTGCCTGGGCGGCATCTTCGATCAGCCGCAGGCCGTGGCGTCGCGCTATTTCGAGCATCGGATCGAGATCGGCCGGTTGCCCGTACAGATGCGTCGGAAGGATCGCGCGCGTCCGGGGCGAAATCGCCGCTTCGATACGGGAAGGATCGAGATTGTGCGTCGCTGGATCAGGCTCGACGGGGACCGGTACGGCCCCCGCGTAGCTAACGGCCAGCCAAGTTGCGATGAAGGTATTACTCGCCACGATCACTTCGTCGCCGGGGCCTATTCCGGCAGCGAGGAGCGCGAGTTGGAGCGCGTCAAGGCCGTTGCCGACGCCAACGCAATGCCGCGCTTCGCAAAAACTCGCGAACTGCTCCTCGAAAGCTTCGGCCTCTGGCCCCGCAATGTACCGGCCCGAGGCGAGCACCCGGCTTACGGCTTCGTCGATCTCTTCCTGAAGTTCGAGGTAGCCGGCACGGACATCGAGGAACGGGATCCTCATCGTCATCGTCAGCCTTGGGCCACTAAGGCGAGAAACTCGCCGTAGTCTCGTATGTAGTCGTCGAGGTCGTAAATCGTGGAAGCGAGGACCATCAGCACCGCGTCAGGCGTGAATTCCGCCTATTATCTGCTGAAGGCGGACAAGGTCGTTGGGGTGGAGGCCAATCCGGAACTCTGCGCGGAAGCCGAGGAACGGTTCTCTCGCGAGATTGCGGATGGCAGATTGGTTGTGCTCAATTGCGCCTTGTCGACAGGCGACGCGGGTCCCGTCGATTTCTACATTCACAAGCATCATCATGTTCTGAGCCAACTTGGCGCGCCCGACGAGGCAGTCGCCGCTGACTTCCGCCGCATTGAGGTCGAGTCACGACATCCAGCGGACATCGTCCGTGAGCACGGACAGCCGCGCTACATCAAGGTCGATCTCGAGGGGTTCGACGTTCAGGTGTTGCGAGCTCTGTTTGCGGCCGGAATCCATCCTCCCGAGATTTCGGCCGAATCGCATTTGATCGATGTCTTCGCCTGTCTCGTTGAGGCTGGATATAAGGCTTTCAATCTGGTCGAAGGGTGGTCCGTCCAACGCATTTACTCTGATGCGCGCATCGAAACGCTTTCGGGCCCGCGCCAGTTCGGTTTCAGAGCCCACTCGGCGGGGCCTTTTGGCGAAGACCTTCTGGGCGACTGGCAAGATGCCGATACCTTCTTTGAAACACTGGCGGCCGTCGGACTGGGATGGAAGGATATCCATGCCTCCGATCTCATTGAGCCAACGCCCCAGCCGTCAGGAGCCCGAATTCGCAGGCAGGCACTCGCGCTGGCGCGGCGGGCTATTCGCGGGGCACGCAGTCCAAGACCCTGAAGGCGCTGCGGCTCCTACGATTATCGACGACCGGAGTCCGATCGGCGACCAGCTGAGCCATCGACCCACTCGACCTTCGCGGGACGCGGCGTACATTCGTTCGCGGGCGAGGGTGAGCGATGCGAAAATTGCGGATTGCCGGCAGAGCTTTGCTGCTGGGGGTCGTGACAGCGACGCCGGCCAGGTCGGCGAATGCCTTGTCCTATTCCAACGTGACCGCTGCCCGGTTGCTGGCCGCCCATAATCGCGAGCGTGCGAGGCTCGGTGTCACGCCGCTTCAATGGGATCCCGCGCTAGCCGCCTCTGCTGCCTCCTACGGTCCGACATTGGCTCGCCTTGGTGGCCTGCGGCATTCGGACCGCGCCATTCGGCACGGGCAGCTCGAGAATTTGTGGATGGGAACGCGCGGCGCCTTCTCGCCCGAGCAGATGGTCGGCAACTGGATCGCCGAGCGCGCTTATTACCGACCAGGCATGCCGTTTCCCTATGTCAGCCGGACCGGCAATTGGGCCGATGTCGCCCATTATACGCAAGTGGTCTGGAGCGGGACGACGCACGTCGGCTGCGCGATCTTTCCCAGTGCCCACTGGGACTATTTGATATGCCGCTACTCGCCGCCAGGGAACGTCGACGGCCGCCGGGCGGTGTGACCGACTTCATTTAGCTGTGGCATAGTCGTTACGGCTGCGGCTAAGCCTTCGAGCCTATGCTGCCGCCGATCCTCCAGCGCCTCCGGCTCCCGGTCATCGGCGCGCCGCTGTTCATCGTTTCCAATCCGAAGCTGGTCATTGCCCAGTGCAAGGCGGGCGTCGTCGGCAGCTTCCCGGCGCTGAATGCACGGCCCGCCTCGCAGCTGGACGAATGGCTCCACGAGATCACCGAGGCGCTGGCCGAGCATGACCGCGCCCATCCGGATGCGCCTTCGGCGCCCTTCGCGGTCAACCAGATCGTCCACCGCTCGAATGATCGGTTCGAGCACGACGTGGAGGTCTGCGCGAAGTGGAAGGTGCCGATCGTCATCACCTCGCTCGGCGCGCGCGAGGACCTGAATCACGCGGTGCATTCGGCTGGGGCGGTATCACCCTCCACGACATCATCGACGACCGCTACGCCCGGAAGGCGATCGAGAAAGGCGCCGACGGACTGATTGCAGTCGCCGCGGGTGCAGGCGGCCATGCCGGCCGCTGGTCGCCGTTCGCTCTGATCCACGAGATCAGGCGCTGGTTTGATGGGCCGCTAGCGCTGTCGGGAGCGATCGCGACGGGCGAGGCGGTGCTCGCCGCCGAAGCGATGGGTGCCGACCTCGCTTATGTCGGCTCTGCCTTCATCGCGACCCATGAGGCTCAGGCGAGCGACGACTATAAGGAGGCGATCGTCTCCAGCAGCGCCGCCGATATCGTCTATTCGAACCTCTTCACCGGGCATTCATGGCAATTATCTGCGCGCGTCGATCGTCGCGGCGGGACTCGACCCGGACAATCTCCCGCAACCCGGAGCGGACGCGATGAACTTCCAATCCGCGACCGGCGCCAAGGCGTGGCGCGATATCTGGGGTTCAGGGCAGGGCGTCGGCGCGGTCGATGAGGTGCTGCCGGCGGGCGAACTCGTCGCGAAGATTGTCGGCGGAATATCAGGCGGCCAAGGCGCGAACTCTG
This sequence comes from uncultured Alphaproteobacteria bacterium, assembly GCA_963750315.1. Taxonomy (GTDB): domain Bacteria; phylum Pseudomonadota; class Alphaproteobacteria; order Sphingomonadales; family Sphingomonadaceae; genus Sphingomicrobium. Next base: position 535,296 of record CAVVQF010000005.1, on the reverse strand, counting down.
CGCTAGCTGATCTCTTCCAGTTTTGCTCGCCAATCGCCGGGGATCTCCACCGGGCGCCGCGTCGAGCGATCGACCACCACGTGAACGAATTCACCTTCGGCGGCCGCGCTGGCGGCGCCTTCGCCAAAGACGCCGATCCGGTAGCGAATGCTCGATCGTGCCAAGCTCGGCAACCGACAGTCCGACCTCCACTGGCTGCGGAAAGGCGAGGGGTGCGGCGTAGGTGCAGCGGGTCTCGACGACCAAGGCGATCGGATCGCCATGCGCGATGTCCAGCATGCCTTGCTCGACCATCCAGGCGTTCACCGCGCTGTCGAACCACTCGTAGTAGACGGTGTTGTTGACGTGCCCGTAGGCGTCATTGTCGGCCCAGCGGGTGGTCATCTTGCGCCAGGCTCTTGAAGTCCGACCGCGTCGCCGGCGGCTTCCGGCTCACCAGGCCGCCTCGTAGAGCCGCTGCGCGTCGGCCTCGGTGATCTCGCATGGATTGTTCACGAGCAGGCGGGTCTGCTTCATCGCTTCCCGCGCCAGCCGTCGGCGCTTCGGAGGCGTCGATTCCGTAGTCCCGCAGCCGCGTGGCGATCCCGCTTTCCGCTGACCAGCTGGTCGAGCCTGTCGATCAGCACCGCGACGCGCGCCTGGCTTCCTTCGCTTTCGCATGCGGGAACGACGATCGGCGCAAGCTCCGCATAATGGTCGCGCGCCGCCTCGGCATTGTGGTGCAGTACGTGGCGGAGCATGAGCGCATTGCTGACGCCGTGGGGCAGATGGTGAAGGCCGCCGAGCGGGTAGGCGAGGGCATGGACCCCGGCGACCGGAGCATTGGAGAAGGCGAGGCCCGCCAGATGCGCGCCGAGCAGCATCGCCTCGCGCGCCTCAAGATTTTCGCGGTTCCGTGCAGGCCGCGAGCAAATTCGCCGGACAGCAGCCGCAGCGCCTCCCGAGCAAGCGCGTCCGACACCGGATTCTTGAGGCGAGCGGAGGTGTATGCCTCGACCGCGTGGACGATGGCGTCGATGCCGGTCGCGGCGGTCACTCCACGCGGCAGGCCGATCGTCAGCTCGCGGATCGAGCACCGCCCAGTCCGCAGTCAGCGGCCGAGCGTTCACCGCCAGCTTTACGCCGCCTTCGCAGGTGATGACCGAAATCGGCGTCGCTTCCGAGCCGGTGCCCGCGGTGGTCGGAACGAGGACGAGCGGCAGGCGCGCGCCCGTTGGCGATATCGACGCCCCAGACGTCGTCGAGATCGTCGCCTGAGCCGAGCAGGTAAGCGGCAAGCTTGGCGACATCCATTGGGCTGCCGCCGCCGAACCCGACGACCGACGTTACGCCCGCCGACCGTCCAGCCTCGACCGCCGCCTCCAGCGTCATTCGCGATGGGTCGGCTTCGACCTTGTCGAACATAGTGACAGCGCGACCGCTGTCCTCGAGCGACTGACGCGCTGCATCGGTCAGCCCGAGACCAACCAACTGCTCGTCACTGACGAACAGCACCGGTCCATCAGGCAGCAGATCGGAAAGCGTCTGCGACTTGCCGACGCCGGCGATCAGCCTTGGTCCGGGATGGAAGGTGAAGCTGCGCATTAGCGCGCAGCCTAAAGCAGCTTAGGCGAGATTCCCACCGAGGCCGCGTTCGAGGCGACCCATCAGCGCGCGGGCGGGGCTCGCCGCCGGTTCTTCCGTGAGACGCCCTCGTCGATCCGCTTGATACGCGCATAGAGCTCGCTGCTGGACTCGATCAGCCGTTGGGCCGCAGGCGGCAGCTTGGCGACGAGGTCCGCATCGCTGTCACCGGCGTGGCCGAGCCGGCGCTCGGGACGGCGGCCTTCCTTGCCGGGAAGCTCGCCGGTCTCGACCGCACGCTGGGTCAGCAGCCAGGCGACGATGTGCATGATCCGGGTCGTGACCTTCAGCGATTCGCAGGCGAAGCCGACGCGCACGAACGGCTCCAGCGTGCCGCGGTCGTCGCGGCCCGCATCGTCGAAATAGGAGCGGGCCTCGTCGGCAAGCAGCATCGCCTCGGTGTAGAGGCTGTCGATCAGCCGCGACGTGATCCGCGACTCGGGGTGCGGATTGGTCGAATCGTCCATCACGCAATCAGTGCCATTTCTCATGGTCGGTGAAAACGCCCGAGAATTCATAACGGGTTCGAAATCGAGCTGTTTGAGTCCCTCTGCGGGACAGGTTCAGGCAATGATGTCCGGCGTTTGGTGGTCCAGCATCTGCTGGATCTGGTCCTTCAGCTCAGCTTGCGGCGCTTCAGCCGCGCGATCTCCAGCTGATCGATGATAGGCTCCGCGGAAAGGGCGGCGATTTCTTCGTCAAGCCGCCGGTGCTCCGCCTTCATCGCATCGAGCTCTTCGCTGGAATGTGTCGTTCATTCGTCTTCGCAACCACCCGGTCCGCACTCTAGCATCATTGCCCGCAGGTCGCGATGAGCCGCGACTCCAGTCGGGCGGACGGACGCCGAGGATGCGAGACAAACGGTCCGAAAAGTGTTTTACTGCAGACGCTATCCAGTCGCATTCAAGGAAAGGAATGGCACCGATGGACAAGGCAAATGTCGAGGATCTGACATCTCAGCACGCTAACCTCTCGGCACAAATCGACGAGGAAGAGCACCGTCCGCTCCCCGACATGATCAAGCTCCATGAGCTCAAAAAAGAGAAGCTGAGACTCAAAGACGAACTAGCCGGTCACTTCCACTAAGGCGAAGGCCCAGCTCCGCGGGACGGCAATCAGTCGTCCCGCGATACTTTCTCGATCCGCTCGTGGCGCTCCTGCGCCTCCAGGGTCATCGTCGCGATCGGCCGGGCTTCGAGCCGAGCCAGCGAAATCGGATCGCCGGTCACTTCGCAATAGCCATATTCGCCTTCGTAGAGGCGGCGCATCGCGCAATCGATCTTGGCGATCAGCTTGCGCTGGCGGTCGCGGGTGCGAAGCTCGATCCCCCAATCGGTTTCGCTCGACGCGCGGTCGGCAATGTCCGGTTCGCGGAGCGAATCGACCTGAAGCTGCGCCATCGTCTGGCGCGACTCCTCGATGATGTCTTCCTTCCAGGCCTTGAGCTTCCGAAGGAAGTAAGCCCGGTGCATGATCGCACATGAATTCTTCGCCCTCCGACGGGACGATAGCCCTCGGGCAGGATGATGCGATCGAATGGTAGCGGTTGCCCACCGTAAAGGTCGACTAGTGCAGTAGCCATTTAACCCCTCCCAGCTCGGACCGACGTGCTCCCCCGAGCTCATCGGACACCCCCGTACGCACCGCCGCTGGCTGCGGCCGGGCCACCGGTGCAGCCGGAGGCGGATTAGGTCGACTTTCCCGGGACTTAGCGACCCGGACTCAGTCGATTAACCCCCAAGGGCGCTATAGATAAGCGCCTCTGGCTTAACAAGAACTGTCAAACGCGTAAGTGAATAAATGGCAAATCTGTTGCTGAATTAGCGCATTAGCAGCCCCGTTGCGGGTCTGCTCGAACTGTCCCGCATAGGCACCGCCATGCGAATTCTCCTGACCAACGACGACGGCATCAACGCCCGCGGGCTCGATCTGCTCGAAACGATCGCGCAGCAATTCTCCGACGACATCTGGGTCGTCGCGCCGACCGAGGAGCAGTCGGGCGCGGGCCATTCGCTGACGCTGACACAGCCGGTGCGGGTGCGCCGTCACGACGATCGCCGCTTCTCGGTCACCGGAACGCCGACCGACGCGGTGATGATGGCGCTGGCGCACATCATGAAGGATTCGCCGCCCGACCTGATCCTGTCGGGCATCAACCGCGGCGCGAACCTGGCCGAGGACGTGACCTATTCGGGCACCGTGTCGGCGGCGATGGAAGGCGCGCTGGCCGGCGTTCGCTCGATCGCGCTAAGCCAGGCCTATTCGCGCGAAGGCATGGGCGACACCGTGCCGTTTGCCGCGGCCGAGGCCTGGGCGGAGCGCGCGCTGGCGCCGCTGCATGGACTTGGACATGGCGCCGGGCAGCCTGATCAACGTCAACTTTCCCGCGCTTCCGCCGGAGGAAGTGAAGGGCATCCGCGTTTGCCGCCAGGGCATTCGCGATTACGGCCGCCTGCGGATCGTCGAACGACCAGGACCCGCGCGGCTACAATTATTTCTGGTTCGGACTCGGCGCCGGTGGTCGAAACGCCGGGCCATTCGACCGACCTCGAAGTGATCGCCGACGGCTATGTCTCGGTCACCCCGCTGCACCTCGACCTGACCCACGATGCTTCGCTGGAGCAGCTCCGCGAACGGTTCGCCTGACGCTCAGGCGTCCGGGTAACGTATCTCCATTACCTCGTAGCTCTTCTCTCCTGCGGGCAGTCGCACGATCCGCTCGTCGCCGACCTTCGCGCCGACCAGAGCCTCGGGCGAGCGGGGCGCTCCAGCCGATCCGGCCCGCCGAGGCGTCAGCCTCATCGTCGCCGATAATGGTCACTGTACGCCGTGCGTCCTCCTCGTCGGCCAGCTCGACCGTTGCGCCGAACCGCACCTGGTCGCGCGAGCCCTGCGCGCCGGGTTCGACGACCTTGGCCGCCTTCATCACCTTCGCGAGATAGCCGAGCCGCCGATCGATCTCGCGCAGCTTCTTGCGGCCGTAGATGTAGTCGCCGTTCTCCGACCGGTCGCCATTCGCGGCCGCCCAGGAGATGGTCTCGACCAGCTTCGGCCGTTCAGTGCCGAACAGCTCTTCATATTCGGCTCGCAACCTGGCGAAGCCGGCTGCGGTGATGAACCGCGGTTGCCCCTGAGTCATGGCGCGGCCTTAGCCCGGACGGCTCTTCCCGAGATAGTTCGAGACGTGAACAGTGCCGACCGTGCTGCCCGGGTTCATGCGATCGTAGACGACGCTGTTTTCGATCACCCGCTGGACGTAGGCCTTGGTCTCGCTGAACGGGATCTGCTCGATCCACTGCAGCACGTCCTTGCTGCCCGCGTGGATCGCCGTAACGCTTGACCCACTTGCCGACGTTTCCGGAGCCGGCGTTGTAGCTGGCAACCGCGAGCGGAACGTTGCCGTCCCAGATGTTCAGCATCCGCTGGAAATAGGCCGCGCCGAGCGACGACGTTGTATGACGGGTCGCTCGTAAGCCTGTAGCCATCATAGCCAAGCCCCATCTTCCCGGCCTGTTCGCGTGCGGTGGCCGGCATCAGCTGCATCATCCCTCGTGCGCCGGCCTGGCTGACCGCCGCCCGATCGAACGAGCTTTCCTGGCGAGTGATGCCGTGGGCCAGCGACCACATGCGCGCGCCGCTGAGCGAGGCGTGAAGGCGCGGGTACGCGGTTTCGACGTAGAAGGCGCCGCCTTTCAGCCTGGCCATCCGAGCCACCCATACGCCGACATCCTCGCGCCCGATCTGTTGACCGAACTGGGTCGCCAGAACGCGTTCGGCATCGTTGTTGAGCGATTCCGCCAGTGCGCGGACGAACAGGGTCTGCTCGTCTCGCTGACCTTGCTGGCCGATGATCTGCGTCGCCTGCACAAGCCGCCGCGTGCCGAATTCCGTCCGCTGCGGGGATTGACCGCGAAGGTCGGCAGCGGCCCTGGAGCCGGGATCGACCGTGCCGAGCTGTTCAAGCGCGAGCTGGCCGTAGAACAGCTCCGGATAGGCAGCGGCGCGCTGGAAATAGGCCACGGTGTTCGGTCGCTCGGCGCGCGGAGATCGCCGCCTTGCCGGCCCAGTAGAGGCCCTTCGACAACACCTGCAGCGAGCGGCCGCCGCGCGAGTAGCGATCGAACATGATCATTGCGTCGCTCGGGACGATTGAGGCCGCTCCATGCCGCCGTTCCGCCAAGCCACATCAGCGAGGTGTATTTGTCGCGAATGCCGAGCTTCTGATCGCTGACGACGACGCCCGGCGTGAGCACGTCGTCCGTCTGCCGGGCGATATTGTAAGCGAGACTCCAGGAGCCGGCTTGCGCCGCGCTATCGGCGAGCAACAGCTGCATTTCCAGGAAGCGCTCGGGATCGGCAGGGCGATAGGTGAAGTTGTGATCGCGGGCGAAGAGCTGGCGCGCTGACGGCTCCCAATTCGCATCGCGCAGATAGCGTGCGCGGTCCATCATCAGGCCAGCATCGGTGACGACTTGGCCTATGACCGCCTGGTAGCGGGCTTCCGCGTCGGGCCACCTTCTCTGCATCGCGACGCGAGCGGTAAAGGCTCCGCGCCGAGTGGCCGAGGTCAACGGCAGGAAGCGCTCCGCGTCCGTCGCGTCCTTGGCAAACAAAAGGGAGTCGGTGCGGAGGTCATGGTCCTGCCACGTCAGGCTCGAGCCGTAGCGGGCGAAGATGCTTTGCTCGTCGGTGGCGCTGAGATCCGAAGACGCCCAGGCGGCGCGAACCGCGGCGAACGCTTCGGCAGTTCGGCCAGTGGCCGCCAGCGCGTCGGCAAGGCGAGCGTAGCCGTTGCCGGTCGTGGGCCGATTGTTCGAAAAGAAAGCGAGGACGACGCCCGCATTCTCGCCCGGGCGCATCGAGGCCTCCGCCCAGCGCCGAAGCTTGGATTCCTCGGGCCAGCCGGGATTGGAATTCAGGAAGCGGGCATAATCGCCGAAGGTGTAGCCGCTGCTCTGCCGAAGGCGCCGCCAATCGTTGAGCGCATAGCCGACGCTATAGCCGGCAGCGGGGGTGGCGTAGCTGGGGCGCGCGACAGGCGCATAGGTCACCTGCGTCGACGCGGCCGTCGACGTGACGAGCAAGACTGTTAGAGCGACACCTCTCATGCTGGACATTGTCCGACTGCCCTCCTTATCAGTCCCTGAACACCCGCTGCGATTATCCACGTCGCGCGAGTCCCTCGTGAAGGCGAAAAGTTCATGTTTTACGGGTCGATACCTGCGCTGGTGACACCTTTTTCGGGCAAGTGTGTCGATGAAGACTCACTTCGCGCGTTTCGTCGAGTGGCAAATCTCGGAAGGTTCGAACGGGCTGGTCCCGTGCGGCACCACCGGCGAAAGCGCGACGCTTTCCAAGGATGAGCATCGTCAGGTCGTCGCGACGAGCGTCGAAGTCGCGAAGGGCCGTGTGCCGGTGATTGCCGGTTGCGGCAGCTATTCGACCGAGGTTGCGATCGAGATGGTGCGAGCCGCCGCCGATGTCGGTGCCGATGCGGTGCTGGTCGTCGTTCCTTATTACAACAAGCCGAGCCAGGCGGGGCTCGCGGCGCACTACACGGCGATTGCCGATGCCTCGGCCATTGCCGATCGTCGTCTACAATGTGCCGTCGCGGACGGTTGCCGACATTTCGGTCGAGACGCTTGCCGAGATCGCGAAGCATCCGCGCATCGTCGTCCATCAAGGACGCCACCGGCAACCTCGCCCGCGTTACCGCGCAACGCCTGGCATGCGGCGAGGATTTCATCCAGCTGTCGGGCAACGACGACATGGCACTCGGCTTCAACGCCATGGGCGGCGTCGGCTGCATCTCGGTGACCGCCAACGTCGCGCCGAAGCTCTGCTCGCAATTCCAGGCGGCGACGCGTGAAGGGCGCTGGGACGACGCGCTCAAGCTGCAGGACCAGCTTTACCCCCTTCACGCGGCCTTGTTCTCCGATTCCTCGCCCGGACCGACTAAATATGCGCTGACCCGGGTTCGCCCCGGTTTCTCGGCAGGAACTGCGGTTGCCCTTGACCGAGCCGTCGGATGCGTCGAAGCGCGCGGTCGATGCGGCGTTGGAGCACGCCGGCCTCCTCTGAAAATCGGAAGTTTTGTGTCCAAGCCGCTGCCGTCACCGTTCGACAAGAAGAAGATCGTCGCCGAGAACCGGCGCGCACGCTTCGACTATTTCGTCGACGATCGCATTGAGGCTGGGATTGCTCTCGTCGGAACCGAGGTGAAGGCGCTTCGCCAGGGCGAAGGCTCGATCGCCGAAAGCTATGCGACGGTGACCGACGAGGAAGTCTGGCTGATCAACAGCCACATCCCGGAATACAGCCACGGCAACCGGCTCAATCACGAGCCCCGGCGGCAGCGTAAGCTGTTGCTTAAAGGGCGCGAAATCGCGAAATTGCACGGCGCGGTCACGCGTCAGGGATTAACCCTTGTCCCGCTATCCATATATTTCAATTCGAGAGGACGGGCGAAGGTCGAACTCGCGATCGCCCGGGGCAAGAAGGTGCACGACAAGCGCGATACCGTGAAAGAGCGCGACTGGAAGCGCGAGCAGGGGCGGCTGTTGAGGTCGCGTGGCTGATCTCGTGTCCCTTGATCCGCGGCTTCATGGCGAAGCACGCACCGTCTCACGAGGACATTCAGAATAGCCGCTGGCTGAGGCCGTTCGGCTCGCGCATTCGCCAGTCGGACCTGTGGCGCTTCACGCGCCGGTCGGTGCCGCGCGGAGTGGCGCTCGGCCTTTTCGTCGGTATTTTCCTGATGGTGCCGGGTCTTCAGATCGTCGGCGCGGCCCTGATTTGCATTCCGTTCCGGGGAAATGTGCCGATCGCCGCCGCGATGACGTTCCTGTCGAACCCGGCGACGACGCCGTTCTTCCTGGTCGCGGCGGTGAACGTCGGCAATCGTCTCGGCTTCCATGCCGACATGACGACGTTCAAAATCCTGTCCTCGACGCATGCAAGCGTTGGGCGGTGGATGGCCTGGCTACTATCGGATGCAGCTCCGGCCGTCGTTACGGGACTTGCTGTAATCGCTGCGATTTTTGCGTTCGCAGGATATTGGGTGTCGCTCGTCGGATGGCGCTGGTGGGTTGGACGAAAGTGGGCTCATCGCGGCCATGCCGCGCGGGAGGGCGCGTCGGCTCCAGAGATTTCCTAGGGGAAGTATATACAATGAATCGTTTGATTATCGTTCTCGCCGCGAGCACGGCGCTCGCCGGTTGCGCCACTCGTCCCGCCGACGTTCCTCCGCCGCCAGTCGAAGAGGCGGCGCCTCCGGTCGCGGAGACTCCAGCCGCTCCGAAACCGACCTACGGCACCTTCGGCATCGACACTGCGGGCATGGACACCAGCATTCAGGCGGGTGACGATTTCTACGGTTACGCCAACGGCACCTGGGCGAAGAACACGCCGATCCCGGCCGACAAGTCGAACTTCGGCATGTTCACCGTGCTGGACGATCTATCCCGCCAGCGCACCCGCGAGCTGATCGAGAATTCCGCGAAGGATCCGAACAGCAAGATCGGCAACGCCTACGCCAGCTTCCTCGACACGGTCGCAATCGAGGCGAAAGGCCTCGCGCCGTTCGAGCCCTGGCTCGGCAAGATCCGCGCCGTGAAGAGCAAGTCCGAGCTCGATGCGCTCTACGCCGAGTCCAACCGCCTCGGCATCGGCGGTCCGTTCGGCATGTTCGTCGGCCAAGACGACAAGGCGCCGGAAAGCTACGCGCTGACGATGTTCCAGTCCGGCCTCGGCATGCCCGACCGCGACTATTATCTGTCGAACGACGCCAAGCTGCTCGAGACGCGCGCGAAGTATCTTCAGCACTTGACGAACGTGCTGACCCTCGCGGGCGAGACGAACGCCGGCGCCCGCGCCAAGGCGATCCTCGATCTCGAGACGAAGATCGCGCGCGTCCACTGGACCAAGACCGACAGCCGCGACGCCAACAAGACGTACAACAAGATGACCGTAGCGCAGCTCAAGAAGCGCGCGCCGGGCTTCAACTTCGCCGGTCTCTTCAAGGGCATTGGCGTGAATGTCGACAGCGTCATCGTCGCTCAGCCGAGCGCGATCACCGGCGAAGCGGCGATCGTCGCCAAGGCCCCGATCGGCGTTCTCAAGGACCAGCTGCTGGTACAGTCGCTCGACGGCTACTCGGCCTACCTACCGTCGTCCTTCGACAAGGAAGCCTTCTCTTTCTACGGCAACACCCTGAACGGCACGCCCGAGCAGGAAGCTCGCTGGAAACGCGGTGTCGATTTCACGACTGCAGCGCTCGGTGACGATGTCAGCCAGCTCTACGTCGCGAAATACTTCCCGCCGGAGACGAAGGCCGCCGCCGACCAGCTCGTGAAGAACGTCATCGCGGCGATGGATCACCGCATCGACGGCCTTGAGTGGATGGCGCCAGAAACCAAGGTCAAGGCTCACGCCAAGCTCGCTGCTTTCACGCCCAAGATCGGCTACCCGAGCCAGTGGCGCGACATGAGCGGCCTGCAGATCGACCGCAACGACGCGCTCGGCAATGCCATGCGCTCGGCGGAATTCGAGCATGAGTACAATGTCGGCAAGCTCGGCGGCGCGATCCGCCGCTGGGAGTGGGGCATGACCCCGATGACCATCAACGCCTACGCCAATTTCGGCATGGTCGAGATCGTCTTCCCGGCCGCGATCCTTCAGCCGCCGTTCTTCGATCCGAACGCCGATCCGGCCGTCAACTACGGCGGGATTGGTGCGGTGATCGGGCACGAGCTCAGCCACCACTTCGACGACCAGGGTGCCAAGTACGACAGCACCGGCAAGCTGATCGACTGGTGGAACTCCGGGCGACACGAAGGCGTTCAGCTCGCGCCTCGACAAGCTGGAGCAGCAGTACAATGCGTACGAGCCGCTGCCGGGCAAGCACGTCAACGGCAAGCTCACGATGGGCGAGAATGTCGCCGATCTTGCCGGCCTGACCGTCGCGCACGACGCTTACATTGCATCGCTCGGCGGGAAAGAACCGCCGGTGATCGACGGAGTGACCGCCGACCAGCGCTTCTACCTCGGCTGGGCACAGGTGTGGCGCCGCAATTATCGTGAGGCAAATCTTATGAATCGCCTGCTGACCGATCCGCACTCGCCTTCGCCGCAGCGGACGGACATCGTGCGTAACATGGACCCCTGGTACCCGGCCTTTAACGTTCAGCAGGGCCAGAAGCTTTACCTCGCACCAGCGGACCGCGTACGTATCTGGTAGATGTTACACCAGGAGCTGCCGCCGATTGCATCCCGTCCGCTGGACGGCGGCAGTCGGTGGCTGCTCCCGGGCATTGGCGCGGCGGCAGTTCTCAGCCTTGTCGCTCTTTGGTGGCTGGTCGGGCCGCTGCCTGCGTTGTTAATGGCTGGTCTAGCAATCGCTGGCGCTGTGGCCGGCGGCGTCGCGATGCGCCGTCCTGCAGCGGCAGCACCCACGGAAACTCTAGCCAATGGCCCGGATTTCGGCCTGGTCGGCGCTGCGCTCGCCTTGTGCCAGGAGCCCGCGGCGATCACCTCGGCAGACGGGGCGTTGCTGGCTGCGAATGAGGCCTATCGAATTCGCTTTGACGCAGTGCCTCCGCTGAAGCTTTCCGGCGGACCAGGAATCCACTCAATCGCTGCAGACCGCCGTGTCGATGGCCTGGCGCGATGGCGCGGGCTGCGTCGCTGGCGTCGCCACGCTCGCGGGCACGACCGCCGTAGAAGTTCAGCGCGCCGGCCTTCGCAACGACATGCTCCTCTGGCGTTATCCCAATCCGCCCGCGGCCGATCCGATGGCCCTCGCAGTCCAGGGCATTTCGGGCGTCACCGGCGAGCGCCTTGTCGCGAGCGGGCGTGCTCGCCGCCCTTGTCGACGGCGAGGGAAGGGTCCTCGCGGCGAACAAGTTTTTCGCCGATCGCGCCATTCCCTCCGGACATCCGCGAGGAAGGTCCACGCTTTTCCGACCTCGTCGATGTCGGCGACGACGGGCTGTTCCATTTTCCTGCCGAAGGCGAGGCGGGCGTCGCGCTTCGGGCGGTCCATGTTCCCGTCAACCCGGGCCAGCCGGACGGCACCGGCACGTTCCTGTTGTTCGACGGCTCGGAAGCGATCGGGCAGCTCGGCAAACCTCCAGGCCCTGCTGGACATGCTTCCGATTGGCCTCGCGCTGGTCGATCGCGACGGGCGGTTCCTGACCATGAACCAGGCATTCCGCAAGGCCGCGGGCATCAAGGGCAATGCGAGCCAGTCTATCCGGGCGACCTCGTCGTGAAGGAAGACAAGGCCGCCGTCGCCGATGCCGTCCGCCGCAATGCGCGGGGACCGGCGATGTCCGGCGACATCGCCGTTCGCTTGACGCGCGATCCGAAGGAGCCGGTGGCGCTGACGATCGCCGGCCTTCGCGGACTCGGCGATGCGGCGGTGCTGCTGCTGCTCAAGGACAATAGCGAGGAAGCGAAGCTCAAGCGGCAGATCGCCCAGGCGACGAAGATGCAGGCGGTCGGACAGCTTGCCGGCGGCGTCGCGCACGACTTCAACAACATCCTGACCGCGATCATCGGCCACTGCGACCTGATGCTGATGCGGCACACGCCGGGCGACAGCGATTATGACGACATCCAGCAGATCAAGTCGAACTCGAACCGCGCCGCGGGCCTTACTCGACAGCTGCTCGCCTTCTCGCGCCAGCAAACCCTGCGCCCGCAGGTGCTCCAGCTTCCCGATGTCGTGTCGGAGGTGTCGCATCTGCTGAAGCGCCTGCTCGGCGAGACTGTCGTACTCGTCGTCAAGCATGGCCGCAGCCTCGGCTCGATCCGCGCCGATCCGGGCCAGCTCGAGCAGGTGATCATCAATCTCGCGGTCAACGCACGTGACGCCATGGCGTCAAAGGGCGGTGGTACGCTGACGATCCAGACCTATGCCGTTCATTCGGACCAGGTTGCGGAACTCGGTTCCGAAATCCTTCCGATCGCCGACTATACGGCGTTGTCCGTCAGCGACACCGGTTGCGGAATCCCGCCAAGCGTGCTCGGCAAGGTGTTCGAGCCGTTCTTCACGACCAAGGAGGTTGGCAAAGGCACCGGCCTCGGCTTGTCGACCGTCTACGGCATCGTGAAGCAGTCGGGCGGCTTCATCTTCGCGGATTCGAAGGTCGACGAAGGCACGCGCTTCGTCATCTATCTGCCGGTCCACGAGGCAGAGCAGCCGGCCCAGGCACCGCGCCAGGCCAAGACGAGCGACAACGAGCTGTGGGGTACGGGCACCGTCCTGCTCGTCGAAGACGAACCGATGGTCCGCACCGTCGCCGAGCGGGCGCTCGTCCGGCACGGCTATACGGTCGTCACGGCGAACAATGGCTACGAAGCGCTCGAGATCCTCGGCCGCGGCGATGAGTTCGCGCTACTGATCAGCGACGTGGTCATGCCGGAGATGGACGGCCCGACGATGGTCCGGGAAGCGCGCAGAGTCACGGCCGGAGCTGCCGGTGCTTTTCATGTCCGGCTATGCCGAGGAGCAGCTTCGCAAGTCGATCGACATCGACAAGGTCGCTTTCCTGCCCAAGCCTTTCTCAGTCCAGGAGCTTGGCGGAGGCGGCGCGGAAGGCCCTTACGCCTGCACAATGATTTAGGGCTTTGCGGACGCGGACAGCCACACTATCGAGGAAGCATGGGGCAGCGTAGCATCCTGGTTGTTGAAGACGAGCCGCTCATCGCGATGATGCTCGAGGACTTCCTCGAATCGCTTGGACATTCGGTCACCGCAACCTGCGAGTCCGTTCAGGACGCGATGATCGAGGCCAAGAAAGGCGGCTTCGATCTCGCCATCCTCGACGTCAATCTGAAAGGCGAGAGCGTCTGGCCGGTTGCGGAGCGCTTGCGCGAGCAGCAGATCCCGTTCGTTCTCGCGACCGGCGGCCACGTCGATCCGCCGCCGCGCAGTTCGCCAACGTTCCGGTGATCGAAAAGCCCTATACGGTCGACCGCGTCACGCCTGCTTTGGATGCGGCCTTCGCGCTCTAGGATCGGGTTTCCGGGCTCCTTTTTCCGTCTTGATATTTCCTGTGACTTTCTCGTCGCATGTTCCCTCTTGTTCCCATGGAACAAAGCATGTACGAAAAGAATATGGGGGTGGAGCTCGGCCGCCCGTTGACGAGAGGATGAGTAGCATGGCAGCGCAGCTCAAGGTCATTGGTAGCGGATTGGAAGTACCCGGAATGGATAGGCAAAAGGCTCTTGAGGCGGCGCTCGCGCAAATCGATCGCGCGTTCGGCAAGGGCTCGGCCATGAAGCTTGGCAGCCGTGAGAAGATCGAGATTGAAACGATTTCGACCGGCAGCCTCGGCCTGGACATTGCGCTTGGCGTTGGCGGTCTGCCGCGCGGACGTGTTGTCGAGATCTATGGACCGGAGAGCTCCGGGCAAGACGACACTCGCTCTGCATGCAATTGCGGAGGCTCAAAAGGGCGGCGGCACGGCGGCGTTCGTCGATGCCGAGCATGCGCTCGATCCGATTTACGCGCAAGAAGCTGGGCGTCAATATCGACGAGCTCATCGTTTCGCAGCCCGACACGGGCGAGCAGGCGCTCGAGATCGTCGACACGCTCGTTCGGTCGAACGCGGTCGACGTGCTGGTGATCGACTCGGTGGCCGCGCTGGTGCCGAGGGCAGAGATCGAAGGCGAGATGGGCGACAGCCACGTCGGGCTTCAGGCTCGTCTGATGAGCCAGGCGCTGCGCAAGCTGACCGGCTCGATCAGCCGCTCGCGCTGCCTGGTCATCTTCATCAACCAGGTCCGGATGAAGATCGGCGTCATGTATGGCAATCCGGAGACGACGACAGGCGGCAACGCACTGAAGTTCTATGCTTCGGTCCGTCTCGACATCCGCCGCACCGGACAGATCAAGGATCGGGACGATATCGTCGGCAACACGACCCGCGTGAAGGTCGTGAAGAACAAGGTCGCGCCGCCGTTCAAGCAGGTCGAATTCGACATCATGTACGGCGAAGGCGTGTCCAAGGTCGGCGAAATCCTCGACCTCGGCGTCAAGGCCGGCATCGTCGAAAAGTCCGGCGCCTGGTTCAGCTATGACTCGATCCGCATCGGGCAGGGCCGCGAGAACGCCAAGGTCTATCTCAAGGAAAATCCGGACATTGCCGAGCGCATCGAGCGTGCGATCCGCGGCAAGACCGAGGAAGTCGGCGAAGCGCTGATGGTCGGCCCCTCTCCCGACGACGACATCGCCGCGGAATAGTCCGACTAGGCTTACCGCGGCGGCGTTCGGCTCTAGCCGCTCGGCCCGCCGCGGACGGTCCCGCGAAAAGCATCTTCGGTTCGGTCAATACGATGATGACCAGTGCGGCAATCGCGCAGGCGGACATGCCCCATCAGGAATGGGCGAACAGTTCCGTCGAATGCCTGACCGATCGCATAGCCGATCAATAGCGGCCCCCACAGTCCCCACAACGCCTTGAACTGAAGAGGCGGTGCCGGCGATCTCGGCCATGCGATCCATCGCCAGCGTGCTCAGGTTGGATGACGCAAACGCGAAGCAAACCATCGTCAGTGCTCTGAAGCACGACGAACAATGGGAGGCTCTCCAACCCGATGCTTACCGCGGTTGCGTGAACGATTGCGACGAGCGCGAAAGCCGTCGTCGCGCTGTGCCCAACCCTGCGCAGGCCGAAACGTCCGACGACGCGGGCATTGGTCCAGGAGGCAAGCGGCCATGGGCGCCGCAATCGCTCCGAATACCAGTCCGAGGATCTCGGGCCGGTCGAACGCTTCGAAGATGATCTGCTGGATTGAGCTGATGTAGGCGACCAGCGCCCCAAATGTTGCGGTCAGCGCTAGCGTATAGCCGCGCGACAGCGGGTCCTTGACCGTCGCGCTTATCGCTCGCGCAATCTCGCGCGGAGATAAGGCCCGGCGGTATTCGGGATGAAGGGTCTCGGGTAGGCGGAGCCACGACCAGGCGAACATGACGACGGCGTAGCAAGCGAGAGCTACGAAGATGGCCCGCCAAGGCGCGAAGAGCAGGATTAATTGCCCGATGCTCGGCGCCAGCACGGGCACGACCATGAAGACCATGAACACCAGGCTCATGATCCGCGCCATTGCTTCGCCCTCGAACAGGTCGCGGACCATTGCGACGACAAGCACTCTGGTGACTGCGGCCGACGCGCCCATCGCCACGCGTCCGGCGATCAGGAGCGGGAAGCTTCCGGCGATCGCGCAGAGTGCCGCGAAGAAAATGTAGAGGATCACGCCAACCGCGAGGATCGGCTTGCGGCCGAACCGGTCGGCTAGCGGGCCCCAGACCAATTGCGTCGATGCGAAGCCGAGAAAGTAGGCGACGACGACGAGCTGCTGGTCATTCTCGTGAGCGACATGCAGCGACTGTCCGATTTGCGGAAGCGCCGGGATCATGGCGTCGATCGCAAATGCATTGAGCGCCATCAGTCCCGCCAGCAGCGCGATAATTTCGCGCGGCCCGGGGCGCGGCCCGGAACCGGGCAGATGGTCGAGATTGAACGGCATCCTAGTCTGCTGGCCTAAGCATAAAGCTCGTGCAACAGTCGTTGCAGCGAAAAGGGGCAAAACATGCTTGCAGTGGGATTGAGCCGTCGCGGTCTGATCGTGGGTGGGGGAGCGTTGGCGACATCGGCGCTAATCCCTCCAAGGATAGCGGCGGCGGCTCAAGAGGCACTCCGACCCGTCAAGCTTCCGCCGGCGATCTCGAAGGAAGAGCGGCTCGCCCGACTGGCGAAGGCGCGCGACCTCATGCAGCGGAGCGGGATCGGGGCGGTCGCTGATCGAATCCGGCGCCAGTCTCGATTATTACACTGGCATCCAGTGGTGGCGCAGCGAGCGGCTGACCGGCGTCGTCATTCCAGCCCAGGGCGATCCGATCGTCGTCACGCCCTTCTTCGAAGGCCCGTCGATCCGGGAAATGCTGGTGGTCCCGGCAGAAGTCCGCACATGGCAGGAGGATGAAGAGCCGCTGAAGCTCGTTGCGGACTTCCTCAAGGAACGCGGCGTTTCAAACGGGATGATCGGCTTCGAGGAAACCAACCGCTACTGGATCCTCGACCGCCTGGCAAAGCAGCTTCCGCAAGCGAAGATCGTCAGCGCCAATCCGGTCGTGCGGGCACAACGCATGATCAAATCTCCAGCCGAACTCGCCCTGATGCAGGCCGCCGCGGACATCACGGTCGCCGCCTTCCGCGACATCCATCCGAAAATCCGCGAGGGCATGACTCCTGCGGACATCAATCTTCTCTATGTGGCGGCGGTCGAGGCGCAGGGTGCGTCGACGGACGGCGGCCTGATCCTTCTCGGCGAGGCAGCGGCCTATCCCCATGGCTCCGGCAAGCCGCAGCACGTTCGCAAGGGCGAGGTCGTGCTCCTCGACTGCGGCTGCGAGGTGCACGGCTACCAGTCCGACATCTCGCGGACCTTCGTCTTCGGCGGCGCCCCTTCGGCGAACGAGCGCAAGGTCTGGGACCAGATGCGTCGGGGCCAGGACATCGCCATGGCTGCCGCAAAGGTGGGAGCGCCGGCGGGAAGCGTCGATGATGCCGTTCGCAGCGCGTACGAAAGCTGGGGCTACGGCCCGGGCTACAAGCTCCCCGGCACCTCGCACCGCACGGGCCATGGCATCGGCATGGAAGGCCACGAGCCGGTCAATCTCGTCCACGGCGAGACGACGCCGCTCGCACCAGGAATGTGCTTTTCGAACGAGCCTGGCATTTATCTGCCGGGAAAGTTCGGGATCCGCTTGGAAGACTGCTTCCACATGACGGAAGCGGGCCCAAAATGGTTCACCGTCCCGCCGCCAAGTATCGACCGCCCATTCGACTGACGATCAAGTCTCTGGCGGTGGTTTTGGCTGATGGCTTGGAGCGTGCGGCGGTTCGATGTCCGGTTCCTGGATTGGATCGAGCACGCCTTCCCACTTCGCGACGACCGTAGACGCCACGGCGTTTCCGACGACGTTGGTCGCCGACCGGCCCATATCGAGGAAGTGATCCACCGCCAGGATCAGTAGCAGGCCAGCTTCCGGAATGTTGAACATGGAGAGCGTCGCGGCGATTACCACGAGGCTGGCGCGCGGGACGCCGGCGACGCCCTTGGACGTAATCATCAGCACCAGCAGCATCGTGACTTCCTGCCCGATGCTGAGATCCATGCCGTAGGCCTGCGCGATGAAGATCGTCGCGAAGGTCATGTACATCATCGACCCGTCGAGATTGAACGAATAGCCGAGCGGCAGCACGAAGCTGGCGATGCGCGGCGGGACGCCGAACCGGTCGAGCGCTTCGAGCGTGCGCGGGTAGGCGGCTTCGCTCGAGGCAGTCGAGAAGGCGAGGACGATCGGGTCGCGAATGTAGCGAACGAGATGCTTCGTCCGCGATCCGACGAGCAGGAAGCAGACGCCGATCAGCACAGACCACAGGATTAGCAGGCCGAGGTAGAAACTGCCGACGAACTTGCCGAAGGTGAACAGGATCTCCGGCCCCTGCTCGGCAATCGCGCTGGTTACGGCAGTGAACACCGCGAACGGCGCGAACCGCATCACATAGTCGGTGACCTGAAGGATGACGTGGACGAGCGCTTCCACGCCTTTGACGATCGGCTTTCCCTTCTCGCCGACGGCCGTGAGCGCGACCCCGAAGAAGAGCGAGAAGATGACGATCTGCAGGATCTCGTTCTTCGCCATCGCTTCGAAAATCGATGCGGGCACGAGGTGGGTGATGAAATCCTTGAGGTTGAAGCCGGCAGTTTCGACTCCACTCGCGGCATTGGGCGGAGGCAGATCGAGCCCAACCCCAGGTTGAAGAAGGTTCACCAGGATCAGGCCGAGGGTCAGCGAAACGAGGCTCGCCAGGATGAACCATCCGACCGAACGCAGGCCGACGCGGCCAAGCGCCGCGATGTCACCCATGTGGGCGATGCCGGCGACCAATGTCGCGAAGACGAGGGGCGCGATGATCATCTTGATCAGGCGCAGAAACAGTGCCGTGACGATGCTAAGATATTCGGCGATCTGCTTCAGCTGCGCGGCGCTGCCGGGCGTGCCGTCGTCGATCGCTGCATTGATCGCCCAGCCGGCGATAATGCCCAGCACAAGCGCAAGCAGAATGAAGCGCGTCAGTTTCTTCGCCACAAAATCTCCCCTTCGACGGCCCGCCGACACAAGCTGTTGGCTTCCGCTTCGTCAAGCGCTCGGCTTCACATGGGGACGCGTGCTGGCTAGTGGCGGCGCATGTCCGACGCGTCCTCAAGGGAAAGTTCCGCAGCAGAAGTCATCGGGTTCGGGCGCGAGGTGCTTCACGACGAGGCGCGCGCGCTGGACGCTTTGGCTGACAACCTCGGCGACAGCTTCGAGCGCGCCGTCGAGCTGATCGTCCGCTGCAAGGGGAAGCTGATCGTCGCAGGCCTCGGCAAGTCGGGCCATGTCGGCCGCAAGATTTCCGCGACCTTCGCTTCGACCGGCACGACTTCGATTTTCCTCCATCTCGCGGAGGCGATTCACGGCGACCTCGGAATGGCCGCAGGAGGCGACGTTGCCTTGCTGATTTCGCAAAGCGGAGAAACCGCAGAGCTAGAACCGGTGATCGATCATTTCCGCGCAGTCGGCATTCCAATCATCGGTGTCACCGGCAACGCTCATTCCATGCTCGGCAGCAGCGCCGAGGCTCCGTTGGTTCTGCCGCACTGGCGGGAAGTCGGACCCGAGTTCGTCGCGCCGACCACTTCAACGACAATGACACTTGCGCTGGGCGACGCGTTGGCGATGACGGTCATGCACCTGAAGGGCTTCACCCGCGCCGATTTCGGCCGCCTGCACCCGGGCGGATCGCTCGGCTCGAGGCTGAAGCCGGTCAGCCGTTTGATGCACTCCGGCGATCAGATCCCGCTGACGCCAGCCGACAGCTCGATTCACGACACGATCCTGGAGATGACGGCCAAGCGCCTCGGCGTCGTCGGAGTCGTGGATGCGGAAGGTTATCTCCTGGGCGTCATAACCGACGGCGATCTCCGGCGACACATGGAGGAGGGGCTCGACCACACGGCCCAGGAATTCATGACGGCCCATCCCAAGACGATCGTCGCGGACGCGCTCGTCGACGACGCGCTCGCCCTGTTCGATGAAAACCGCATCACGACTTTGTTCGTGGTCGACCGTGAGGAGGGGCGGCAGCGGCCGCTTGGCGTTTTACACATCCACGATTGCCCGACCGTCCGATGAACGCCGTCATCCTGATCCCGGCGCGCTTCGCGTCGACCCGCTATCCCGGCAAGCCGTTGGTCGGCCTCAAGGGTGCAGGCGGCGGCAGCAAACCGCTGATCCAGCGTTCGGTCGAAGCCGCACGCCGCGTGGGCGGCGTTTCCGGCGTCTACGTGACGACCGATGACGAGCGTATTGCCGACGCGTGCAAGGAATTCGGCGTTGGCGTGATCATGACCTCGCCCGAATGCCGCAATGGGACCGAGCGTTGCGCCGAAGCGCTGGCGTCGCTTCACGACCCCGATCTCGTCATCAATTTCCAGGGCGATGCATTGCTGACTCCGCCGGGCTTCGTCGAAGCCTTGGTCGCGCGGATGGAAGATGACCAGGACGTACTCGTCGCGACGCCTGCGATGCGTCTGAGGTCGGACGAGGTGCGAGCGCTTCAGGCGGAGGAAGCAGCCGGTCGCGTTGGTGGCACCAGCGTGGTTGCGGACGCGCAAGGGCAGGCGCTCTATTTCTCGAAGAAGCTGATCCCTTATCTGCCGAAGGGCTCGCTGGACGGAGCGATGTCGCCTGTGCGTCTCCACGTCGGCATCTACGCTTATCGTCCGCAGGCGCTGGAGCGATACGTCGCGACGCCGGTCAGCGAACTCGAGACGTTGGAAGGGCTGGAGCAACTCCGTTTCCTCGTCACCGGCGTCCCTATGGCCGTCGTCGATGTCGCGACGCCGCCGTTCGCATTGCGGGAGCTCAACAATCCCGAGGATGTCGAGCCGATCGAGCAGGCGCTCATCGACGCGGGACTGGAATGAGCTTTCTCGACGCGCTGCCCGATCAATATCGTCTGATCCTCTGCGACATCTGGGGCGTGGTTCACGACGGCGTGAACCTCTATCCCGGAGCCGCGGATCGCTTGCTGCAATGGCGAGGAGAGGGCCGGACGGTCGTCCTGATCACCAACGCGCCGCGGACCGCGGAGGCGGTGGAGCAGCAGCTCGACCGGCTCGGCCTGCCGCGCGATGCTTGGGACGGTATCTCGACCAGCGGTGAAGCTGGCATTGCCGCCTTGGATGCTTTGGGACAGCCGGTCGGTTTCATCGGGACGCAGAGCCGACCGCGAGATCCTGGAGGGCAGGGGCGTCGTTATTGCCGAGGGCAACGACTTCAGCGAACTCGCCGCGACCGGTCTGGACGACGAGCGACGGCACGTCGCCGACTATGCCGCACAGCTAGAGGACCTCGCGGCCCGTGACGTCCTGATGCATTGCCTTAACCCCGACCGCATCGTGGTTCGGGGCGGAGCGACGGAGCCCTGCGCGGGGGCGCTGGCGGACGTCTACATGGGCTTTGGTGGACGGGTCGAATGGTACGGGAAGCCTTACCCGGCGATCTACCGTCATGCGCTTGGACTTGCAGGCAATCCGTCGGCTTCCGAGGTGCTCGCGGTCGGCGACGCGCTTCGGACGGACATATTGGGCGCGGCGAAAATGGGCTTCGATGCCATCTTCGTTGCCGGCGGAATTCACGCGGGCGAACAATTTCCGCCCGATTTCGGCCCGGAAAATGGACTGGGTGACTGGCACCCCGTGGCGGTCGTCGACTCCCTCGGCTAAGGGGCGGCCATGCAATTGTTCGGAAAAGACATCGGCCTCGATCGGCCCTTCTTCCTCATCGCCGGCCCCTGCGTGGTCGAAAGCGAGGAGCTTCAGCTGCGCACAGCGGAGAAGCTAAAGAGCATCACCGACAAGCTCGGCATCATGTTCATCTTCAAGTCGAGCTTCGACAAGGCCAACCGGTCGTCGGACAAGAGCTTCCGCGGGCCCGGCATGGACGAGGGCCTGCGCATCCTCGTCAATGTCCGGGAAAAGCTCGGCGTCCCGATCCTGACCGACGTGCACGACATCCCGCAGATCGCGCCCGTCGCGCAGGCGGTCGATATTCTTCAAACGCCCGCATTTCTCGCGCGCCAGACGGACTTCATCCATGCCGTCGCGGCGTCGGGGAAGCCGGTGAACATCAAGAAGGCGCAGTTCATGGCGCCGCACGACATGGTCAACGTCGTCGACAAGGCGCGAAATGCGGCCCAGGTCCGCGGGCGTCAACGAAGAGACGATCATGGTCTGCGAGCGCGGTGCGTCGTTCGGCTACAACAACCTGGTCTCGGACATGCGCAGCCTGGCGATCATGCGTGAGACGAACTGTCCGGTCGTGTTCGACGCGACCCATTCAGTTCAGCTTCCAGGCGGGCAGGGCACCAGCTCGGGCGGCCAGCGCGAGTTCGTGCCGGTTCTGGCCCGAGCGGCCGTGGCAACCGGTATTTCAGGCCTCTTCATGGAGACCCACCCCGACCCGTCCGTTGCCATGTCGGACGGCCCGAACGCCTGGCCGCTTGACCGCATGGAGAGCCTCCTGACGACGTTGGTCGAGCTTGACCGCACCGTGAAAGAGCGTGGTTTCGAAGAGGCGAGCCTGTGAAGCCGACCGTTTTCATTCAGGCCAACGACCGGCAGCTGCTCGGCGCAAAGATCTCCGCCCGTAGTTACAAGCGCGCAAGCGCACGCCCGGATAGCTTCGACGTGAAGATCATGCGGGTGCAGGACTTTCCGCGGTTGATGCGGCCCGGCCAATCGATCCTTCGCGGCGGCCATGTTCGCGCGTGGGAGCCGGATGACCTCCAGAGCTTCACACCGCTTCGGTTTGCGCCGCCAAGCCTCATGGGACATGAGGGGCGGGCGCTGGTTACCGATCCGGACTGCTTCGGTGTTGGCGATGTCGCGGACCTGTTCGAACAGGACATGGGTGGCAAGGCGATCATGGCGGTGCCGCGCCCGGGTCATAACGGACAAGCCGACTATATCGCGACGTCCGTGATGCTGCTCGATACCGCCAGGCTCAAGCATTGGCAGTTCGACAAGGACCTCGACGATTTATTCGGCCACCGGCTTCGACTATGTCGACTGGATCGAACTGAAGCGCGAGGATCGCTCCACGCATTGGTTCGCTTGACCCGCGCTGGAACGACTTCGATCGGCTGACTTCGCGAGACGGGCATCCTGCACACGACGAAGCGGCGGACGCAGCCATGGAAGACCGGATTGCCGGTCGACTACACGCTTCGGGAACGCGGGCCGTTCGACTTCATTCGGCGCCTGTCGCGCCGGCATTACCAGGCGCATCCGGACCAGAAGCAGGAGGCATTGGTCTATTCGCTGCTCGCGGATCTCGTGGATTTCGGGCGAGGTGTCGCGGGACGAGCTCAAATCGGAGATGGCGGCCAACCATGTGCGCCATGACTTGCTGCAGCTGGTCGACCGCTACCGCGGCTGGCAGCTACTGGACGCCGTCGCCTAGCAGCCGTTTCACGACCTTCGCAGCAAGTCAGAACGGGGTCATCCACAGCTCCGGACTGTGGGCTCGGCGAGCGTCCCCACCAACCCTTGCGATTGGAGGGACGCCCAGAAGCGCCGGATGTCCGCGTTTAGTCTTCGAGAAGCCGTCGGTGCCGAGCGCTTTGCGGCCTTCGTCGTCCAGCTCGACTGGAATGAGACCGACCGGCTTTCCGGCGAGAACTGCTTCGGAAATCATCGAGACGCTGTCGGCGGTGACGAAGTTCTCATCTGCGTCAGCGAGCAGGACTCGGATAGCGAATCGGACCGTCCGAGACGATCCGGCAGTCGATGCCCGTGGCTTTGATGGCCTCGATTGCGCTTGCGGGCGTGCGAGGGCTGCTAGCCACGATAAGCGATCCGGAGTTGGCGCTTACTCTCTCGGACAGCTGCTTCATGGTAGCTACGAGGCGGTCGTCAGGAAGCCGCCAGTATCTGGTCGTTCCGCCCAGCGAGACTAGGACATGCGGTCTGGGTAGCTTTTCAAGCCAGTTTAGCTCTTCCGCTTTCGGCTTTGGCGGCTGTCGAGTATCGACCCATCGACACCGGAAGGATCAGGACATTCCGAGCGGGAGCGATGGGATATTGCGGCGTCGTCGACGACGAGATCGAACAAGTTCGAGGAGGCACGCGGATTGCCCAGCCGGACGATCTTCGTGCGACCGCCGCTTTGCTTCTTGATCCAGCGAGATACCGCTACGCTTCGCCGGCCGATTCCGATCACGAGGTCCGGCCAAGGCGGGTTCAATCTGGCGCGGGCCTTTCGCGCCAAGAGATATGGCTGCGCCGGGAAGGTGCCCAGGAAGATCGACCAGAGACCGTTGTATGCGAGCGATCTTGTCTCGAACGGCAGTCCGAGACCTTCGGCCAGCGCGAGGAGCTGATTATTGTCGCCACGCCTGTGGCCCAGCAGCACCCAGATTCTCGGCCGAACCTGCGTCACGCGCGGACCCGGTGATATTCCCGCCAGAGCTGGAAGATCAGGATGGCGACCATCGCCGCCGTTCCCGCGACGAAGGCCATCGCCGCACCGATCACGCCGTACGTCCATGCCAGCGGCGCGATGATTACGAAGAAGATGATCGTGCCGATCAGGCGCGCCTTGAGCGGAGCGTCGGGCCGGTCGAGCGCATAGAGCATCGAGGGCAGCGGGAAGCTGACGATGGTCAGCAATGGCGCGATAATCAGCACCATGATCACCGGGTAAGCACCGGCGAAATCCTTGCCAAACAGCAGGTTGATCAAGGGCTTTCCGACGACGAGCAAGATGAGGATGGAAAGAGCGACCACTGCAGCCGCCAACGCCGTCCCGCGGACCATCAACTTCCACGGCTTCTTGGTCTTGAGGTCCATTTTCATGACCTCGGGGTAGAAAGCTCGGGCGAGCAAGTCGGATGGCTTCTGCGCGCTATCCGTCAGGCTCGAAGCAACCCGGAACAATGCGGCCCCGGCCGGACCCAGCAGGCCGCCGACGACCAGCCGAGCGACAGGGCCCCAGGCCACCATCAGGCTTGATGTCAGATTGACGTGGATCGCGAAGCGCCAAGCGCCTGGCAGCGTATCGGGCTTCAGCGTCGGTCGGATGCCCTTCAGCAACCCGCGCCGCTTCAGCTCACGCCATGCGAGGAACCACAGATAAATGTCGCCGCCGAGGTCGGTGACGTACCAGATCGCCACGTAGGTCTCGAGCGGCGCGTCCGAGGCGAAGGCGATCCCGGCAAGAATGGCGCGAGCAATCGGGTAGGTCGTGCCCTGCCAACTGATCAGGTCGAACCGATCGAGCGAGCGAAGCACACCGACGGGCGTCGCGGCGCCCATGGTCGGCAGCAGGGTGCAGTAGAGCATCGCCAGCCACAGATACTGGCTGGAGATGCCGAACCATCCGCGCCAGGAACGGAAGGATCATCACGGCGAGGATCATCCCGCCGACGCCGCTCACGACATCGAGCGCAAAGGCGAAGCCGGTGGAGGCCTTGAACTCCTCGTGCTCGCCCATCGCCAGCGCCGATCCGCCGTAACGGACGATCAACTGCCACGACTGGAACTTGCTGATCCCGCTCGCCGCCTTGGCGTAGCTGGTGATGAGGATCAGCATGCCGAACAAGGCGACGCCGAGGCCGCGGCCGGCGAAGGCGAGGGTGGCAATCCCGGCAACCGCCGCGATCGCCTTCGACACGGCGAGATAACTGCTGTTCTTCAGCAGCGACCGGAAGTGCGCGTCCTTGAACCAATGCTTCATTTGCCGGCTCGCCTAGACGAGCCGGTTGTTCGATGTCGCGGAACAATTTACGGCGCGTCAGGCCGGCTCGGGCACCCGTTGCTGGATGACCTTGTCGGCGAGCGGTCCGTTGAGTTCGGCCAGATGGTCGAACTCGGCCTCGTAGGTCGCCAAGCCCTGGCTCTGCGACCGCAACTCGGCCTCCAGTCCGCTCGAGCTCCGCTTCGGGGATCAGCGCCTCGATCCGGTCCCATCCCGGTCCAGCCGTCGCGCGGAGCCATGCCGAGCATCTGCCCGCGCCGCCCGGCGACCGCCGACGTGATCCGGCTGGTGGCGTTGGACGGGCAGACCACGGTCAGCTTGTGCATCGGCTCCAGCAGGTGCGGCTGCGCCGCGGCGAGCGCCTCCTGCATCGCGAGCCGCCCGGCGAGCCGGAACGCAAGCTCGGAGCTGTCGACGCTGTGATAGCTGCCGTCGACCAAGGTCACGGCGACATCGACCACCTCGAAGCCCAGCGGACCCTTTGTGCATCGCTTCGCGCACACCTTCCTCGACCGCCGGGATCCATTGCTTCGGCACGGAGCCGCCGTGGATCTTCTCGTCGAACTGGAAGCCCTCGCCGCGGCCGACGGGGCGGATTTCGATGATCACGTCGCCGAACTGGCCGTGGCCGCCCGACTGCTTCTTGTGGCGCCCATGCTGGCGCACCGGCTTGCGGCACGGATTCACGGTAGCCGATCGCCGGTGGATGGCTCTTCACCTCGACGCCGTAGCGGCGCTTGAGGCGGCCGATCACCGTGTTCAGATGCTCGTCGTTGACGCCTCTCGAGGCGGATTTCGTGGTTGGCCTCGTCATGCTCGACGATCAGCCCGGCATCTTCCTCGGTCAGCCGCTGCAGCGCGCCGGACAGCTTGACGTCATCCTTGCGGTCGGCGGGCTCGATGGCGAATGCGCAATTGCGCGCCGGATAGTCGATTTCGATGTCTGGCGGGACCTTGCCCGATCCAAGCCATTGGCCGGCCTTGACGCCATCGACCTTGGCGACGGCGACGACATCGCCGGGCTGGGCCTCGCTGATCTTCTGGGTCTTCTCGCCCTGGACCTTGAACATCGACCCGGCGCGAGAGTGGTCGCCGTCCCCGGTCTTGAGTTCGGAGCCTTCGCGGACCTTTCCGCCGAGCACCCGGCGAGGGCGAGCCGGCCGATCGAGCCGTGCGAGACCTTGAAGGCGTACATGACGGGTCCGAAACCGACAGCCGAGTCAGCGGCCGCTTGCGCCCCGGGCGCCTCGTGGCGCAGAGCTTTCAGCAGGCGGCGAACGCCCCATGAGCTGGTCGCTGACCCGAACAGGACGGACACGCCGATGTTCTCGCCGGTCTCCCGGGCGAGGTCCTGCAGCACCTTCTCGCGGCTGGGCGCTTCGTCCATCAGCAATTGCTCGAGAAGCTCGTCGTCATGGTCGGCGAGCTGTTCCAGCATGTGGGTGCGCGCCTCGATCTCGCGATCCTGCAGATCGGTCGGGATCTCGATCCGCTCGGATTCCTGGCCGGGGCGATATTTGAATGCATATTCCAGCGCGAGATCGACGAAGCCGCTGACCTTCTCGCCATCCCAGATCGGAATTTGGCGCGCGATCAGACGGAGAGACGCTCATCGGCTGAAGCGCGGTCAGCAGGTCGCGGATGCGGCCGTGCGCCTGGTCGATGCGATTGACGAAGATGAGGTGCGGAATGCCGAGCTCGTCGAGCATCCGCAGAGCAGGTGCCGCCAGCGGCGCGCGCGCGGGATCAGGATCGACGACGACGATCGGCCAGGTCGGCAATGGCCACGGCGCGAGCGCCGTCGGCTGAGAAGCCGACCGAGCCGGGGACGTCCATCAGCGCGAATTCTTCGTCGAGATATTTGAAATTGTAGAGATTGAGTTCGGTGGAGCCGCCGCGCTGCCGCGCTTCCGGGCTGCTGTCGCCGATGCTGCTGCCGTTTGCCGTCGAGCCCAGCCGATCGGTTGCGCCGGCTGCGAACAGCATGGCCTCGGCAAGGCTGGTCTTTCCCGCGCCGGCCGGTCCGACCAGCGCGATTGCTCGAGTGCCGTTGGCAGCGATTCCAGGCATGCGACTCTCCCTTCGTCCGTTTGGCGGGCGTGCGAGTTGCTGGAAGGCGCTCACGCGCTCTTCGAAACGATCAGCGTCGGACTGTTTTGAGCCGTTGGCAAGAGGGAGATCCGACTTCGCGGCGGCGCAATGCGACGGCCAGACATATTTCGCCGCTAACCTTGCCCGAAAGGCAATCGAGAGCCTCGCCCGTCCTGATCTGGCACAGAACCGGCGACCATGTCGCCGCCTACGGGCGATGGGGATAGAAATGCGCAGGGTCATACCGAAGTTTTGGAGTGATGCGGGAAGAAGACCTGTCGCCTTACGAAAGGGGTGTTCGCCGAAACGTGGCGCTGGAGGTAGTCGTAATTCGTGACGACGGGACGTCGAGCACAGTGGAGATGACCGACATTTCCCGTGACGGCTGTCAGCTTCGCACCAGGACGGAATTCGAAGTCGGCGAAACGATCACGATCGACCATGAAGTGCTCGGGAAGATACCGGGCCAGGTTCGGTGGATGTGCGCCGGACGCGCAGGGCTCAAGTTTGTCCGGCCGCTCTAAGACTTGCAGGTTCGCGTGAGGGAAGGCGTCCGCACCATTGGTGAATGATGCGGACGAACTCCTAGGCGGCCGGTAGCAGCCGCTTTTCGCCAGCCAAGCGGATCAACGCCGCCTGCAGCTTTTCGAACGCGCGAACCTCGATCTGCCGGATGCGCTCGCGGCTGACGCCATAGACCTGGCTCAACTCTTCGAGCGTCTTAGGCTCGTCGGTCAGCCGGCGCTCGGTGAGGATGTGCTTTTCGCGCTCGTTGAGCGTGTTCGAGCGCATCCATCAGCAGATCGTGCCGGACGCGGGTTTCCTCGTCCTCGGCGATGATCTCGTCCTGCAGCGGGCCGGTATCGACCAGGAAGTCCTGCCACTGGCCCTCGCCCTCGGTGTCGCGCAGCGGGGCGTTGAGGCTGGTGTCGCCGCCCATGCCCATGCGGCGGTTCATCGAGACGACCTCGTCCTCGGTGACGCCGAGATCCTTGGCGATCTTGGCGACGTCGGCGGGCTTGAGGTCGCCTTCTTCGAACGCCTCGATCTGGTTCTTCATCCGGCGGAGGTTGAAGAAGAACTTCTTCTGGGCCGCGGTGGTGCCCATCTTCACGAGGCTCCACGAGCGCAGGATGAATTCCTGGATCGAGGCGCGAATCCACCACATCGCGTAGGTCGCGAGGCGGAAGCCCCGGTCGGGCTCGAACTTCTTCACGCCCTGCATCAGGCCGATATTGCCTTCGCTGATCAGCTCGCTGACCGGCAGGCCATAGCCGCGGTAGCCCATGGCGATCTTCGCCACGAGGCGGAGGTGCGAATTGACCAGCTTCGCGGCCGCATCGGTGTCGCCATGCTCACGCCAGCGCTTGGCGAGCATATACTCTTCCTCAGGGGCGAGGATCGGAAACTTCTTGATCTCGGACAGGTAGCGATTGAGCCCTGCCTCCCCGCCACTTGCGGGGATCGAGACGAGATTCTTCTGTGCCATTGCTTCAAACGTCTCCCTGGGCCGGGCGCTTATAACGCATCCTAGCTCGTTAAAACCTATACCAAAAGCGCGGTGAACAGTTCCTGCATGTCGGCTGGCATGCCACTTGAGAAAGACAGTCGGTGCTTGTTAACCGGATGGATGAACCCAAGCTCCGCCGCGTGCAGTGCCTGGCGATGAAAATTCAACCTTTTCAACACGTCGCGGCTGCCCTTTCGCGAACTGCCGTAGACCGGATCGCCCAGCAGAGGATGGCCTATCGACGCCATATGGACGCGGACCTGGTGCGTCCGGCCTGTTTCCAGCCGGCATTCGACCAGTGCTGCGTCGCGCAGGATTTCCAAGCGCCGCCAGTGGGTTACGGCGCGCTTGCCGCGCTCACCTTCGACGATCGAAATCTTCTTGCGGTTCGTCGAAGAACGGGCGAGCCGCGCATCGACCGATCCCTCCGAAGCCTTCGGAACGCCAGCGGTGATCGCGAGATACCGGCGATCGATGCTGTGTGCCGCAAACTGCTTGGCGAGCCCTTCGTGAGCAACGTCGGTCTTGGCCACCACGAGCAGGCCGGACGTATCCTTGTCGATCCGATGGACGATGCCCGGCCGGGCGACGCCGCCAATTCCGGACAGGCTGCCCCCGCAATGATGGAGCAAGGCGTTCACCAATGTCCCGTCGGGGTTGCCCGCCGCGGGATGGACGACGAGGCCGGCAGGCTTGTCGACGACCAGCAGATGCTCATCCTCGAACATGATCCTGAGCGGAATGTCCTGGGCTTCGTTGTGAGCAGGCTTGGGCTCGGGGACGGTAAGTTGAAACGCTTCGCCGCCACGTACTTTGGCGGCCGGATCGCGAACCGCGATCGAAGACAAGGATTCCAGCGCGCCGCTTCGGATCAGCGCCTTCAGCCGTTCACGCGAAAGTGTCGGGACTGCATCGGCAAGCGCGCGGTCGAGCCGCCATCCCGAATGGCTCGGCAGAAGCTCGATGCTGATGACCTGGTGGCCCCCCACGAGATGAAATGTGGGAAGTCTTTCCAGGATTTTCAATGGGCACGGCCTTCCAGTCGGCCGTCGAGCTGCGCGGAAACGGTGGCGGTCGGAACAAGCGCGGCAGCAACCACGGCAAGCAGAAGTCGTTTCAGGCTAACCTCCCAATCCGGACGCAACCGGGTCGGCACTAAAGCGAAAGGACGTTTGGCGGAAGCCGAACTTGCGTGATGTTAAAGTCTGGCTCATTCACGCGAGCCATGAATGCTGTCGATCTCGCAAGCCTGCTCTGCTCCCGCCTCTGCCACGACCTGATGTCGCCCGTAGGCGCGCTCAACAATGGCATCGAACTGATGGCCGACGAGCAGGACGAGGCAATGCGCGCGCAATGCCTGGAGCTGCTCGGCGACAGTGCGCGAGCGACGGCGAATAAGCTCAAATTCTTCCGATTGGCGTTCGGCGCGGGCGGCGGCTTCGGCGACCTCATCGACGCCAATGAAGCGAAGAAGGCGCTCGAAGGCATATTCGGGGCAGAGCGCCGGATCGAGCTTGGCTGGATGATCAGCCAGGACAAGCTCTCCAAGGGCGCGATGAAGCTATTGCTCAACCTCGCAATGATCGCCGGCGACGCCCTGGTTCGTGGCGGGCGGCTTGACGTCGGCGCGGAATCGACCGGTGACGGCCTCGAAATCGCGATCCGGGGAGAGGGGCCACGCGTCATGCTCGACGCAGGTCTGCGCGAGATGCTGTCGAACGGCATTCCCGCCGATGGCGAGATCGAGCCGCGTGCAGCGGGCGCGTGGCTCGCCCAGGCCCTGGCAAAGGAAGCGGGCGGCGCGATCCGCTTGTCCGAGCCGACGCCGGAAATCCTGATCATCGGAGCAGTCGTTCCCGGACAGGGATAACGCCGCATTAACACCTGATCGCCATAAGCGGCCTGGAGAGGGCGGGACCGCGTACGCATGGACGATCTGATTTCCGAATTCATTGCCGAATGCCGGGAGATGCTCGAGGCGTTGGGCGGAGAGATCGTCGCTTGGGAGGCTTCGCCGGACGACCGCGCGCGCCTCGATTCCATTTTTCGCTTTGTCCACACCGTTAAGGGCAATTGCGGCTTCTTCGACTTCCCACGGCTCGAGGCGTTAAGCCACGCTGCCGAGGATGCGCTCGCCGAAGTACGTGCAGGCCGCCGTCAGTCCGATCCGGCGTTGGTCAGCGCGGTTCTGGCGATCATCGACCGCATTGGTGAGATGATCGCAGCGCTTGACGCGGGCGAAGACATTCCGGCCGGCGATGACCGGCTTTTGATTCAGGCGTTGGAGCAAGGCGCGGAGGCGCCCGCAGCACCCGTCGCCGCCACTGTTGCAGAGGCGCAAAGCAAGGCGGCCGCTCCGCGCACGATCCGCCTGTCCGTTGAACTTCTCGATCGCCTGATGAGCGGCGTCTCAGACATGGTGCTGGCTCGCAACGAGCTTGCCCGCCGCCTTCGCGAAGCACCGGGCGATGTGCCGGTCGATGGCGCATTCGAACGTCTCTCTTCGATCATCGCCGAGATGCGCGATGCCATCACCCGGACCCGCATGCAGCGGATCGAAAACCTCTTCGTCGCCTTGCCGCGCATGGTCCGCGACCTCTCCGGCGAACTCGGCAAGCAAGTGCTGGTCGATATCGAGGGCGGCGACGTCGAGCTCGATCGCGAGATGATCGAGATGATCCGCGATCCGCTGACGCACATCATCCGCAACGCCGTCGATCACGGCATCGAGCTTCCCGCCGACCGCCTGAAGGCAGGCAAGCGGGAAATCGGCATCCTGTCGGTCTCGGCGCGCCAGTCGGGCAACCAGATCCTGATCGACATCCAGGACGACGGCCGCGGCATCAACGGCAAGAAGCTTGTTGAGAAGGCCATCGCAGCCGGCATCGTCGAGAAGTCCGAAGCGTCGGCGCTCGATTCGCGTGAACAGCTTGCGCTGATCTTCGAAGCCGGCCTCTCGACCGCCAAGGAAGTCACGGCAATCTCCGGCCGCGGCGTCGGCATGGACGTCGTCCGCTCCAATATCGAGCGTATCGGCGGCATGGTCGAGGTCGACAGCACCCTCGGAGTTGGCACGCGCATGACCCTTCGCGTTCCGCTGACGCTGACCATCATTCCGGCGCTGACCGTTTCGGTCGCGGGTCAGAGCTTTGCCATCCCACGCTCGGCGATCGACGAGATCGTCCGCGCCAACGGCGAGAGCGTAACGCTCGAAAAGCTCGGCGGGGCAGGCGTCGCAACCATCCGCGGCCGCCGCGTTCCGGAAATCGCCTTGTCCGACGTGCTCGGCCTCAAGAGCGACATTCCCGAACACGAGCGCAGCCTCGTCGTCCTGCGGCCGGCCGGCTCAGACGTCTATGCGCTCGCCGTCGACCAGATTCACGATCACGAGGAGCTGGTTGTGAAGCCTGCTGCTCCGGCAGTCATGGCGACAGGCCTCTACGCGGGTACGACACTCGCGGACGACGGCAGCCCGATCCTCCTGTTCGACCCGGCAGGTATTGCCGAGGTCGGCGGTGTGAAGCTCGAAGTCTACGACCGCACAGCGCGGATCGTCGAAAGCCCGATCCTTCAGACTGCGATCGACACGCCGGTCCTCCTGTTCCGCGGTCTCGACGGTGCGCGCCGCGCCCTTCGCCTCGCGATTGTCGATCGCATCGAGGAAGTCCCCGCCGACGCGATCCGCCCGGGTGCCGGCCAGCTTCGTGTCCAGCTCGGCGAGACGATCTTGCCGCTGGCGGGCGTCAACGGCGAGCTGTCGAGCGAGAAGGTTCGCCTGTTTCGACTGAACGATGGCGCGCGTGAGATTGGCTACGCCTTTCGCGAAGTCATCGACCTGTCGGTGCTCGGCACCGACATGATCCCGGCAACCTCACCCGGCGAAATCGCCGCGGTGACGCTCGTTTCGGGCGAACCTGCCGAGGTCGTCGACCCGCATTGGCTGTTCGCCAATTTCGCCGTCGCTGCAGCGAATGCGTCGGAACAGCCGGTTTGCCGCCTGCCTGCCGACGATCCGTGGATGCAGAACATGCTCCGCCCGATCGTCGAGGCTGCCGGTTATCGCGTGGTGTCCGATCTCGACGAAGCGGAGGCCGACCTGGCGATCCTGTCCGAAGTCTCCAAGGACGATGCACTCGCCGCGCGGACCATTCGCCTGCGTTCCGAGCCGGACCCGGCGTCCGCCAAGGACCAGAGTATCTATCGGTATGACCGTGCCGGGCTGTTGATGGCGCTCAAGTCCGCCGGCGCGGGGAGGGGCTGATGTCCGAACTTCTGTTGGTCGTCACTGTTGCCGGCGAGCGCGTCGCGCTTCGCGCCGCCGCCGTTGAATCCGTCGTCGAGCTCGACACGCTCATCCCGGTTCCGCGCGCCGCCCCGCATGTCGCGGGCTTGTCGGCCCTGCGCAGCCGTGTGCTGACGGTCATCGACTGCATGCGTTCGCTGGAGCTCGGCATGACCGATTGCTCCGACGGCATCCGCGAGGCGGCGGTCGTCGAGTTGGACGGCCATCATTACGCGCTCATCGTCGATCTCGTCGAAGACGTAGTCGAAGCCCTGTCCGAACCGACTGCGGTCCGTGCCGCCATGGGGCCAGGCTGGGAACGCGTCTCGCTAGGCATGGTCGAAACCGAGGAAGGACCTCTGTTGCTGGTCGATATCGCCGCGCTCGTCAGCGGTGTCGAGGCGAAGGCAGCTGCTTAAGCTCTTCGTTACCGTTAGCGTTTAAGTGCTTCCCTGAAGCTGAGGTGGGAAACGTTTTCGTATGAAGACCTGTTTGATCGTCGATGACTCCAAGGTCATCCGGAAGGTCGCGCGGCACATCCTCGAAACTCTCGATTTCGAGGTCGACGAGGCTGGCGACGGACGCGAGGCACTATCGCGCTGCGAGAACAAGATGCCGGACGTTGTCCTGCTCGACTGGAACATGCCGGTGATGAGCGGGATGGAGTTCCTCCGCATGCTTCGCCAGCGCGGTCATGAGGACCAGCCCAAGGTCGTCTTCTGCACCACCGAGAACGACATGGCGCATATTCGCGCCGCTCTCGAAGCCGGTGCCGACGAATATGTGATGAAGCCGTTCGACCGTGAGACGCTCCACATCAAGCTTCAGCTCGTCGGCGTAGCCTGAGGCCCGCGTCGTGGAGCGGGCGCTCGCCAGTTCGCGGGACCGCCGGCCGGTTCCGCCAGTAAATAGTCGCCGCATCCGACTGATGATCGTAGATGACAGCGCGGTTGCGCGGTCGGTCCTTTCGCGGATGATCGAGAGCGACGACAATTTCGAGATCGCTGCCGTTGCCGGGACCGCTGAGGACGCGATCGACGCGCTTCACGCCGTCCGCGTGGATACGATCCTGCTCGACCTGGAAATGCCAGGCGCGGGCGGCCTTCGCTCCATCCCGCGCATCCTCGACAATGCCCGCGGCGCACACGTCATGATCGTGTCGTCCATGGCCGAAGAGGGTGCAGAGGAAACAGTTTCCGCTTTGGCTCTGGGAGCCGCCGACGCGCTGCCGAAGCCCGGGACGGGGCGCTTCAACGGACGCTTTTCCGAGGTTCTTCTTTCGCGGCTCAAGGCGCTAGGTTTCGCCGACGATCAACGGCCGGTCGTCGCGGCCACGCCGGCTCCGGCCATCACCGCGCCGCTTCGCGCGATGTCTGCCGAGCCGGTCGGATTGCTCGCGATCGGCGCGTCGACCGGCGGCATTCACGCACTCAATACATTCTTCGAGACGCTGCCGAGGCGCATCGGAGTTCCCATCCTCGTCACCCAGCATCTGCCGGTGCCGTTCATGCCGGTGTTCGCACGCCAGCTCGGCATTGCCGCAAAGCGCGAGACGCTGGTGGCGGAGGAGGGCATGGCGTTGCTTCCGGATCGCGTGATCATCGCTCCGGGCGATGCTCACCTGACCGTCATCAACGGTCCGGACGGACCCGTCGTCCATCTCGACTGCAGTGCGTCCTACTCAGGTTGCATGCCGTCGGTGGACCCGATGTTCCAGTCGGTGAGCGCAATCTACGGCCCGGCTGCTGCCGGCGTCGTGCTGACCGGCATGGGCCGCGACGGCGTCCAGGGTGCCGCCCGTATCGTCGCCACGGGCGGTTCGGTCCTCGCTCAGGATGAAGCCAGCTGCGCCGTGTGGGGCATGCCGCGCGCAATCCTCGAAGCGGGCCTCGCCTGCGCAATCATGCCTCCGGACAAGCTCGCTCGGCGTATCGCATCGCGGGTAGGAGGCTTCGCTTGCAGATAAGCGATAGTTCCAGCCGGATCCTCGCCGGTCTCCTTCAGGCGCGTACCGGCCAGCAACTGACGATGAGCCGCCGCTGGCGGATCGAGACGGCCCTTTCGGCGCTGCTGCGCGAACGCGGCATCGGGACGCTCGATGAGCTGATCACCATCCTGGTGATGAACAAGGAGCCGGGACTGTCCAACCAGGTCGTCGAGGCGCTGCTCAACAACGAGACCTACTTTTTCCGCGACCGGACGCCGTTCGACACCTTGCTCGAAACATGCGCTTCCGGCGTTGGCGGTCGAAGCGCGCGTCGAAGAAGCGCCTTCGCATCTGGTCGGCCGGCTGCTCGACTGGGCAGGAAGACCTATTCGCTGGCGATGCTGTTTGCCGACGAGCCGGAGAAGTGGCAAGGCTGGACCATCGACATCCTCGGCACGGATGTGTCGGGCTGCGTGGTCGATCGTGCTCGTCGCGGCACCTACACCCAGTTCGAAGTTCAGCGCGGCCTCGCCATCACCCAGACCATCAAATGGTTTGAGGAGGGCGGGGATGGCTGGAGGATCACCGAGCCGCTGCGCAAGAACGTGCGCTTCCAGGTTCAGAATTTCCTCGAAGCTCCGCCGCAGCCTGGCGGTTTCGACATCATCCTGTGCCGCAACGTCCTGCTCTATCTCTGCTCGGAGAAAAAGGCGCTGGCCTTTGACCGCCTGTCGTCCGGGTTGGCCGAGGACGGCTGGCTGATGCTCGGCGCGGGCGAGACGGTTATCGGTCAGACGCAGAAGCTTGTGTCCGATGCGAAGGCGCGCGGCCTCTATCGTCTCGACCATCGCGACAAGGGCGACCGCCGCACTCTCCAGCAGCGCCGCGCAGCCGCCAGGGGCTAGAACTGGGGGTTGACCTCAACTGCGGCTGATGCGCCATTGCGCGCATGGACCTGGACATGATCGAACGGCCCTCGCCGAACTTCGACGAGCGGGCGATGCCGGTGTCCATGATCGTCCTTCACTATACGGGCATGCCGGACGCGGAAGGCGCGCTGAACCGCCTGACTTCGCCGGAAGCCAAGGTTTCCTGCCACTATCTGATCGACGAAGACGGCACGATTTATCGGCTGGTCGATGAAGAAAAGCGCGCCTGGCACGCCGGCAAATCGCGCTGGCGCGGGATTTCGGACATCAACAGCGCCAGCGTCGGAATCGAAATCGTCAATCCCGGCCATGAGTTCGGCTATCGCAACTTCACCGACGAGCAGATGGCCTCGCTGATCCCGCTGGTCGCCGACATCAAGGCACGCCACGGTATCGGGCGCGGCAATGTCGTCGGTCATTCGGATGTAGCCCCGGCGCGCAAGGAGGATCCGGGCGAGCTGTTTCCCGTGGGAGGCGCTGGCGCGGTCTTCGGCTCGCACTGCCGAGCCCTACGCGGGACCTGATCGACCCATACTGGACCGACGCCGCATTCCTGCTTGCGCTGGAGCGCTTCGGCTACGACGTCACCGATCAGCAGAAGGCGGTGATCGCCTTCCAGCGCCGCTTCCGCCCGGACTTGATCGACGGGATCGTCGACGGCGAATGCCGCGCGAAATTGCTCTCGCTGTTGCTGCCAAGGCCGCAGTAGCCCATATGCACCCCGCCAGAGGGCCGGGCGGCCGCGGGCTTGCGCAAGAGAGCCGAGGAAAGTCCGGGCTCCACGGAACAACGGTGCCGGGTAACGCCCGGCGGGTCCTGCTTCGGCAAGGCTCAGGGAAAGTGCCACAGAAAGCATACCGCTCGCTCTCGGGCGGGTAAGGTCGAAAGGGTGCGGCAAGAGCGCACCGCGGGGGCGGCAACGTCACCGGCACGGAAAACCCCACCGGGTGCAAGACCGAATAGGGGCGGCGAATATGGAGCTTGTTCCGGCTCGTCGCCCGGGTTGGTTGCTTGAGGGGCGGAGTAATCCGCCTCCTAGAGGAATGGCCGCACAGGCGCAGCAATGCGCTGGACAGAACCCGGCTTACAGGCCCTCTGGCATTTCTGTTCCCCTGCGCAGGCAGGGGTCCAGTTTTTCTTCAAGGTGCTGGGCTCCTGCCTTCGCAGGAGCGCATTGTGCCTTTAACGGATGACCGAATGGTAGGTACGAAAAGATCGAACGACTGGGGCTTTCCCCGCTGGCGCGCTTACGGCGCGGCGGGGCGCGGTGCGTCGAAGGTTCGCCTGTGCGACCGCGAAGGTTGCAACGAGGTCGGCGATCGGCCGGCGCCCAAGGCTCCGAACAGCAACGACCGCTGGTACTTCTGCGAAGCCCACGCGGCCGAATACAACAAGAACTGGAACTACTTCGCTGGGCTAAGCCCGGAGGAGGCCGCGCGCCGCGCAGCCGAGGAAGAGCAAGGCGCCTCCGCCTTCCGCAAATCTGCCCAATGGCAGTGGGCCGGTCCGGGCGATGGCTCTCGCAGCCGTGACGAAATGCGTGCGCTGGACGTGCTGGAGCTCGATCCTGACGTAGAGTTCAAGGACGTGAAGGCGTCCTATCGCCGTCTCGCAAAGGAACACCACCCGGACACCAATGCCGGCAACAAGGAAGCCGCCGACAAATTCCAGAAGGTGCAGGCGGCCTACGAGGTGCTTCGCAAGGCCGAAGAGCGGAAAAGCGGGAAGGTCGCCTAGGCGACCATGAAGGTGGCCGCGCTGTGCGCGATCGGCCGCGTCCGGGTCGCCGCCATGGGCAACACCGCGAATGAACGCGATTTGCCTGGTCAGCTTCACGCACTCGCAGCGCGCAATGACGGTTTCGCCCTTTAGTGGCCGGCCGCATGTAGTCGAGCCGGAGGTCGAGGGTGACGATCGGCACGAAGTAGCCAAGCTTCATCCACACCGATCCGCCAGCTGGCCGTGTCGATCAGGCTGACGATCGCGCCGGACGCCAGCACGCCCGTCTCCGGCACGCCGACCAGCTCTTCGCGCCAGGGGAGGCTCAGCTCCATCCAGTTCGGGCCCGACCCGCGATATTCGAGGCCGAGCGCCTTGCCGTGCCCGACGCGGCGGGCGAGCTCGAAGAAGCGTTCCGGATCGAACGGCGCCTTGTCGTTCATGCCGCGAGCCGCTGGGCGGTTTCTTTGATCAAGCGCGATCATGTTCGGCACGCCCTGCGTGCGGTTCGCGCTGAGGTGCTTGCCGAGCTCAAATGGCGCCAGCGCCGCGGTTACGTCCATTCGCGCGACTTCCTCGGCGGGCTTGTCCTGGACCGCGGACAGGATCAGCGCGACGATGCCTTTGGTGATCGCGGCATTGCTGTCCGCAAGGAAATGAAGCCGTCCGCCCTCGGTGGTCGGATAGACCCACACGCTTGCCGAGCAGCCGCGGACCTTGGTCGAGTCGGTTTTCAGCGCGTCCGGCATCGGGTCGAGCTGGCGGCCGAGGTCGATGAGAAGCCGGTAGCGATCCTCGCCTTCCAGCAGCTCATATTCGTCCAACAGGTCTTGAAGGGGCGGCAGGCTCGTCACCGATCCCACCTATCAGCGGCGTGCGCGCCTTCTAGCGGTCGCGAAGCTCCTCGATCTGCTTTGCGAGCGTGTTTTCCTTCTCGACGGTGATCCGCTCGAGCACCTGGATGCGCTCCTTTAGCTGCTTCACTTCATCACGGAGGCGAAGGTTTTCAGCGCGCTCCTCGGGTCGACTGCGACCCTTGCCTGTCGAGGTGCCGGTAACGCGACTTCATGACGACGGCGATCATCACGATTGCGACGATCAGGACTGGTATCATCTCTCCCATCACTGAACCTTGTCTCCACTTTCGATCCGCTGGTGATCGCGCAATGCTTCGATCTGGGCAGCGGTTTGTGCGCCGCCGTCAGTGACAATCTGTTCCACGACACGCAAGCGCGCTTCGATCCGCTCGACCTGCGCCGCATATTGTGCGGCGCGCTCGGCGGTCTGGTTGGCAATGAGCGTGCTCATCTTTTCCTTGTGCTGAAGCCAGCGCTGGAAGGCGCCCATCCCGATTCCGCCGATGACCGGAATGCCGACGACGATGACGAAGAAAATCAGGAGAGAGAATGACATCAGGCGTTTCCTCCCTTGTCGATCGCCAGCGCATCAATCTCGCGGGCGAGGCGATGGGGCTGGTCGGTGACGATCCGCTCGACCGTCTCAAGGCGATCCTTGATCGATCCCAGCTCGGCGCGAAGCTGGGCATTCTCGCTCGTCAGCAGCTTGATGCGCTCGCTATTCTCGCGGCTGTTCGAAGGATGCAGCGGCGTTCCCCACGAGGTCTCGAGCGGATAGCCGTTCTTGATGCGGAGCCAGGTGGTGAAAACCCAGCCGCCGACGCTGACCGCGACGATCACCGCGATCATCGGGAATAGATTGCCAAGAATTTGCAGAACGTCGGAGTCCATCGGCCGGTATCCCTGACTAAGGTTGGATTAGCGGAGCTGCTCGATCTCGCGAGCGAGCGAGCGGTTCTCGGTAGTCACGTAGCTTTCGATGTCGCCGAGGCGGCGGTCGATGTCTTTCAGCCGAAGCCGAATGTCGCGCGCCGTGCGGGCCGGGGACTGACGCACCGAGCGCCAGAAATCACGCTCCTGCACGTCAGATGTATCAAGCTCGCGGGGTTGGTCCGGCGCGATCCAGCCGGCGATGAAATAGACCGGCAGGATGCCGCCACTGCTGAGGAATACGGCCGCGATCAGGGTGATCCTGACCAGGGAAACGTCGAAGCCGGTATAGTCCGCAATCCCGGCGCAAATGCCAAGAACCTTGCCGTTGCGCTTGTCGCGATAGAAACGTGTGCGGCTGGGGGGCTGATAAGCCATCTTCACTCTCCAGATCGCACACGGCTGCGCGCCGCGTACCTGACTGAGTTCATCGGCGATGCGGTCGGTCGCATCGGGCAGGCACTGCTGCTTCCAGTTCGGATTTTCGGCCGTCATGATCCGCTCGATCGTGCAAAGCCGGTCGTCAAGGCGACGCGCCAGGTCGTAAAGCTCATCCAGCAGCTTCTCGTCGGCGCCGGTAATTGTCGCCGCGGTCTTCCACTTGGTAATGTAGTGAAACAGGATCCACGGTAGCCCAATAAACAGGATCGCAACGAT
Source organism: uncultured Alphaproteobacteria bacterium (assembly GCA_963750315.1). GTDB lineage: Bacteria > Pseudomonadota > Alphaproteobacteria > Sphingomonadales > Sphingomonadaceae > Sphingomicrobium. The sequence continues at coordinate 494,893 of CAVVQF010000005.1, read as the reverse complement.
GATGATGGGCAGCAAAGCATCTTCCATTTACTCAATCCCCTTTGCGCTTGAGCGCAGCTTTCATGGCTTCGAGTTCGGCGTCGACCTTGTCCGACGACTGCAGTTCGGCAATTTCTTCTTCTAGGCTTTTCGGACCGGTCATCCCAAGCGCATCCGCGCGGCCTTCGGCAAAATCGGCGCGGCGCTCAAGCAGGTCGAACTTCGAGAAAGCGTCCTCCGTGCGGCCGCCGTGCAGGATTTCACGGGCCTTGGCGCGCGACACGGCGCTTTCGATCCGCGCTGCGATGGCGTTCTGGCGAGCACGAGCCTCGCGCAGCTTGCCCTGCAGCTTGGCGATGTCGGTTTCATAGCTCTTCAGCGTTTCGTCGATTTGGTCGATCTCCGCCCGCAGGCCCTCGGCCATGTCGGTCGGCCTTCTGGCGCTCGATCAGCGCGGCCTTCGCTAAGTCCTCACGGTCCTTGCTCAGCGCGAGCTCGGCTTTTTCCGTCCAGCTGAATTGGAGATCTTCGAGCCGCTTGAGCGCCCGGCGCATTTCCTTGCCGTCGGCGATCGAACGGGCGGCGCTCGCCCGGACCTCGACCAATGTTTCTTCCATCTCAAGGATGATCATGCGGATCATCTTCGCCGGGTCTTCCGACCGGTCGAGAAGTTCCGTCATGTTCGCCGCGAAGATGTCCCTCGTGCGAGAGAAGATACCCATAGTGTACTCCGCAAATCGTATCAGGCCTGTATGGCAGAAAGATATACAAGGTTCGTGCCAGTTTTGAGGAAACGGCTGAACTATAAGAAATTCGCCGATTTCTGCCGATTTTTTCGTTGAAACATCTTGCCAACTGATGGGCCTTGCCACCAACTATCAGGACAATGGAGCGGGCAAATCAATTCGTCGGGCAAAGCCTTGCGTTTCTCGACGCGGTCGAACGTGCGAGCCGCGCCGCGCCGCTCAATCGACCGGTTCTGGTTATCGGCGAGCGCGGGACCGGTAAGGAGTTGATCGCCGAGCGTCTCCATCACTTGTCGCAGCGCTGGGCGGGACCACTTGTGGTCATGAACTGCGCCGCCCTTCCGGAAACCCTGATCGAAGCTGAGTTGTTCGGGCATGAGGCCGGCAGCTTTACCGGTGCATCGAAGACGCGACATGGACGGTTCGAAGAAGCCGACGGCGGCACCTTGTTCCTCGATGAACTTGGAACGCTGTCGAAGCCCGCGCAGGATCGCCTGCTGCGCGCCGTCGAATATGGCGAGATCACCCGCATCGGCGCGTCCAAGCCGATCGATGTCGACGTCCGCATCGTCGCGGCGACCAACGAAAATCTTCCCATGCAGGTGGAGAAGGGCCTGTTCCGCGCCGACCTGCTCGACCGCCTGTCGTTCGAGGTCGTGACGCTTCCGCCGCTTCGGCATCGGACCGGCGACGTTTCACTGCTTGCTGACCATTTCGGTCGACGGATGGGCGTCGAGCTCGAGTGGCCGAACTGGCCTGGATTCTCGCCAAAGGCCGTTGCGGAGTTCGAGGCCTATGGCTGGCCCGGCAACGTTCGCGAGCTCCGCAACGTCGTCGAGCGTGCCGTCTATCGCTGGGAGGATCCCGAGCGGGCGATCGACGCAATCCAGTTCGACCCGTTCAGCTCGCCCTGGGCTCCCGAAAGTCAGGCGTCGGTGACCGCTCCCCGACCATCTGCCGAGAGTGCCGAGCCGGCGGTGGAGGTCGCCCAGGCGCCAGCTCCAGTCACTTCGACCAGTGACTTCCGAGCGGCCGTGTCCGACTATGAAAAGGCGCTTCTGCAGAACGCGCTCGCAGCCAATCGCTTCAACCAGCGCGCGACCGCCTCGGCGCTCAATCTCAGCTACGACCAGCTTCGGCACGCTTTAAAGCGTCACAAGCTGATGGAGACGGAAAGCAGCTAATTTCAGCCGTTCAGCGAATTTTCGCTGAAATCCGGTCAGCAGAGGAGCATAATGCGCCGGCAAGGTGAGGAGGCTCTTATGAAGACGCTAGTCCTTGCTGTCGGTGCCGTGGCTCTGACCTCTGCACTCCCAGCATCAGCCGGAATCATGACCATCGGCGGCAGCTACGCCGAGGGCTGTTACAAGGCTGCCGAACAACACAGTCTGACCCTGGAATCGGTCAACACCTGCGACCGCGCATTCTCCGAAGAGTCGCTGGTGAAAGACGATCTGCTGGCGACCCACGTCAACCGGGGCATCCTCCTGATGTTGAGGAACGACTACAACCGGGCGTCGTCCGATTTCGCGATGGCGATGGACATGAATCCGAACCGGTCCGAGCCCTACATGAACATGGCCATCCTCCAGCTTCGCAACGGCAAGAGCGCGGAGGCGGTGCCTTTGTTCTCGAAGGCGATCGAGCTCGGCACGGAAATGCCTGAGGTGGCTTACTACGGGCGAGCATTGGCGCAAGAAGACGTCGGCAACGTCAAGGCCGCCTATACGGACCTTCAGCAGGCGACGTCGCTGAAGCCGCAATGGGATGCGCCGCGCAAGGATCTGGCGCGGTACAAGGTGAGCCGCCGCTAGACGGCTCACCCAATTCCTAGTGCATGTTGGTCATCGCCAGCAGCATCGGGATCGACAGCAGAACGTTCGTCCGCGAGGCGATCAGCGCGCGCTTTGCAGCGGCTGCTTTCGCGGCGTCGTCGGCAGCGACCGAGGCCGAGCACCTTCTGCTGCGCCGGCCAGATGATCACCCAGACGTTGAACGCCATGATCAGCGCCAGCCACATGCCGATGCCGATCAGCCGGTTCGACGGATCGTTCAGCAGAAGCGCTTTTTCCTCACCGTAGAGATAGGCAAGGATCAGGCCGGTCAGGACCGTGAACGCCGCGCCCCAGCGGAAGTAGAATAGGGCCTTCGGCGCGATATATTTCGTGACGCCCGGCTTCAGCTCAGCGGGGACCGCCGGCATTGTCGGGATCTGCACGAAGTTGAAATAGTAGAGCAGGCCGATCCAGGTGATGCCAAAGAAGACGTGCAGCCACTGGAAGACGCCAAGCCACAAATTCCCGGCGCTGACCGAGTTCGCATAGCCGCTTTCGGGAAACACCGCGATCAGGATCGCCAGCACCAGGCCACCGACTAGCACGGCGCCCAGATTACCGAAAAACTTATCCATTGAACTTCCCCCTCTCGCCGCGATCGCGGCATTGAGAACTTCTTACGGCTGCGAAACATCAATTCGCAAGCGTCTGCGGTGAACGATGGAGCGAACTGGCGGTTCGCGTCGTTGTGCACAACGAAATCCCCAAAGGAGACTGACCCGCCATGGCTTTCCAGCTGCCCGACCTCCCGTACGCCAAGGACGCGCTCGCGCCGCATATCTCGGCCGAAACCCTCGAGTTTCACTGGGGCAAGCATCACCGCGCCTACGTCAACAAGACCAACGAGTTCGTCGGCGCCAAGCCCGAACTGGAAGGCGCGTCGCTGATCGACGTCGTTCGACATGCCAGTGCGGGCGGTGAGAAGAAACTGTTCAACAACAGCGCCCAGCTCTGGAATCATAGCTTCTTCTGGCAATGCCTTACGCCCGAGGCGCAGCAGCCGAGCGGCAAACTTGCCCAGCTGATCGACGAGGGCTTCGGCGGCGTCGAACCACTGCTCCAGAAGCTTGGCGACGAGGCGGTGAATCACTTTTCTAATGGCTGGGCCTGGCTCGTCCTCGACCGCGACCAGTTGAAGATTACCTCGCTACACGATGCCGACACGCCGCTCGTCCATGAAGGCATGGTGCCGCTTTTCACGCTCGATGTGTGGGAGCATGCTTATTACATCGACTATCGCAACGAGCGGCCAAGGTTCGTGACCTCGGTCCTATCCAACATCGTCAATTGGGACTTCGTCGCCCAGAACCTCGACGGCAACGGCGCCGATCGTGCCGACCAGGACGGCGAGACCGCTCGCCAGCCTGAAACTACGACTTGAGGCGGTAACCGGTCCGGAAGATCCACCATATTGCGGCGAGGCAGACCAGGAAGAAGGCGAACGTGGCGGCAAGGGCCGCGCCGAATGACACGTCCGCCGTCCCAAAGAAGGTCCAGCGGAAGCCGTTGATCAGGTAGACCACCGGATTGAACAGGGTGATCGCTCGCCACGTCGGCGGCAGCATGTCGATCGAATAGAAGGCGCCGCCGAGGAAGGTGAGGGGCGTGACGATCAGCAACGGGATGACCTGAAGCTGTTCGAAGCCCTTCGCCCAGACGCCGACGATGAAGCCGAAACAGCAAAACGTCCCCGCGACAAGTATCAGGTAGAGGAGCATCAGCAGCGGGTGCTTGACGTCGATTTCGACGAACAAATGCGCGGTGACGAAGATCACCAGCGCCACGGTCATCGCCTTGGTTGCTGCTGCCCCGACATAGCCGAGGACCGTTTCGAACGCCGACAAAGGCGCCGACAGGATCTCGTAAATGGTCCCCGTGAAGCGCGGCATATGGATACCGAAGCTCGCGTTGAAGATGCTTTCGGTGAATAGCGACAGCATCATCAGGCCGGGCACGATGAACGCGCCATAGGGAATGCCGTTGATCTCGCTCATCCGGCTGCCAATCGCCGAGCCGAACACAACGAAATACAGTGACGTCGTAATCACTGGGACGGCAAGGCCGGTCCACAGCGTCCGCCGAAAGCGGTGCATCTCGAACTTGTAGATCGCCCAGACGCCGTGGAGGTTCATGCCGCCGCCTTCTGATGGTGGATGAGGCCCACGAAGATGTCCTCGAGGCTCGATTGATGGGTGTCGAGGTCCTTGAAGGCGACGCCAGCGTCTCGCATTGCCGCGAGCAACGATGGAACGCCGGTGCGGTCAGCCTTGGCATCGAACTCGTAGGTCAGCTGGGCGCCATCTTCGCTGAGCTGCAGGCTCCAGTCGGCAAGTTCCTTCGGGACCGCCTTGAGCGGGTCTGCGAGCTGGAGGTGCAGCACCTTGCGGCCGAGCTTCTTCATCAGCTCGACCTTGTCCTCGACCAGGATCAGTTCGCCCTTGTTGATGACGCCTACGCGGTCGGCCATCTCCTCGGCCTCCTCGATGTAGTGCGTGGTCAGGATGATCGTGGTGCCGTTTTCGCGCAGCCGGCGAACCATGTTCCACATGTCGCGGCGAAGCTCGACGTCGACGCCCGCAGTCGGCTCGTCGAGGAACAGGATGTCGGGATCGTGTGCAAGCGCCTTGGCGATCATCACGCGCCGCTTCATGCCGCCGGACAACTCCTTGAGGATCGTCTTGCGCTTGTCCCACAGCGACAGCTCGCGGAGGATTTCCTCGATCCGCTTGGGGTCGGGACGACGACCGAACAGCTCGCGGCTGAAGCTGACGGTGCTGAGCAGCGGCTCGAACACGTCCATCGTCAGTTCCTGCGGAACGAGGCCGATCTTCTTGCGCGCCTCGCGGTAGTTCCGCTGCCAGTTCTTGCCGTCGATCAGCACCTCGCCGCCGCTCGGCTTCACGATCCCGCAAATGATGCTGATCATCGTCGTCTTGCCGGCACCGTTGGGGCCGAGCAGCGCGAAAATCTCCCCGCGCCGGATGTCGAGGTCGATCGGTTTCAGCGCGTGAGTGCCGCTCTCATATTTCTTCTCGAGGCCGCGAATGGACAGGATCGTATCGCTCATTCGACTGGGGTCTCCTTGATCGCGTCGTCTTTCCTCTCGGGATCGAGGCCATGCTTCAGGAGCATCGGCATGTTCGCGATCGCAAACAGCAATGAAACGACGGTGACGCCCCACACCTTGACCGTCAGCCAGGTGTCGAAGGTCAGGGTGGCACGCATGATCTCATTGGCGACCGCCAACGCCAGGAAGAACAGCGCCCAGTTCCGGCTTAGTTTCAGCCATCCTTCCTGCGTCAGGCCGGGGAAGACCGGTCCGAACAGCCATTTGAGCAGCGGCTTGCCGCGCAACAGTCCGCCGCCAAGCAGTGCGGCGAAGCCGATGTAGATGAAGGTCGGCTTCATCTGAATGAACTTCGGATCGCGAAGATAGAGCGTGATCGCACCGAACCCGAGGATGAGGACGGTCGAAATCCACACCATCGGCGAGACCCGCTTCACGACGGTCAATCCGACGATGATCGATATGAGCACCGCGGCCATGAAGGCGAGTGTCGCGACCAGCGAACCCTGCAGACCTGAGCCGGCCAGCTTGTAGGCGATGAAGAAGACGAGCAACGGCCCGTAGTCGAGCAGTATCGTCCAGGTCGAACCTTGCTTGGTCTGGCTCATTCTGGCGGCAGTCCGGCGATGGCGCGCGCAACGGCTCTCGGATCGAATGGCCGCAGGTCATCGACCTTTTCGCCTACACCGATGGCGTAGATCGGAAGTCCGAACTTCTCGGCCGCGGCGACAAGCACGCCGCCCCGGGCGGTGCCGTCGAGCTTGGTCATGATGAGCCCGGTCACGCCCGCGCTCTCGCGGAACACCTCGACCTGCGCAAGCGCGTTCTGGCCGGTGGTTGCGTCCAGCACGAGCAGCACGTCGTGCGGCGCTTCCGGATTGAGGCGGCCGAGTACCCGGCGGATCTTGGTCAGCTCCTCCATCAGGTGCGACTTGTTCTGGAGCCGTCCCGCAGTGTCGACCACCAGCACGTCGATGCCGGTCGCGGTGGCTTGCTTCACGCCGTCGAAGACGATTCCGGCTGCGTCGCCGCCTTCCTTGCCGGAGATGACGGGAGCGCCGATGCGATCGCCCCAGATCTGAAGTTGCTCGATCGCAGCCGCGCGGAACGTATCGCCCGCCGCGAGTAGGACGCCATAGTCCTGCTCCTTGAGCCAATGGCCGAGCTTGCCGATCGTCGTCGTCTTGCCGGAGCCGTTGACGCCGATCACCAGCAAGACGTGGGGACGCGGGAAGCCCCAGACTTCCAGCGGCTTGGCGACCGGAGCGAGGATTTTCTCGATCTCTTCGGCGAGGATCGTACGTAGGCCGCGCTCATCGAGCTTTTCGAACGTCTGGCGGGCGATCGCCTCGCGGATGCGATGCGACGCTTCGGGTCCTAGGTCGGAGGCGATCAGCGCCTCCTCGATATCGTCGAGCGTCGCCGTATCGAGCGCTTGCTGGGTGACGAGGCCGGTGAGGTTCTCCGCAACCCGGTCCGCAGTCTTTGCAAATCCGCCGCGCAGGCGGTCGAGCCAACTCATGCCCACACCGCCGTCAAATGATCGCCTTCGCGTCCGGTCACTCGCGCCTTGCCCACATCGCCGCGTGCGCCCGTCGATCGCGATGGGCGCGAAGCAATCGCTGTGACCCTTATTGTTGTTCTCGACCATCACGCCGAGGGTCGAGCCCACCAGCCGGTCGAGCCAGCTAGAGCGCCGGTCCGTGGCCGCCTGCCGCAGCCGTGCGGCTCGCGCCTTGACCAATTCCCTTGGAAGCTGCGGCATCCGCGCCGCGGGCGTGTTGGGTCGCGGCGAGAATGGAAACACATGCGCCGCGACGACATGACAATCGTCCAGCAATTTCAGACTGTTCAGGAACATTTCCTCAGTTTCGGTGGGAAAGCCGGCGATAAGGTCGGCACCGATCGTCGCGTCCGGTCGAGCGGTCTTGATGCGCTCTACCGTTCGCACCGCGTCAGAGCGGCTGTGCCGCCGCTTCATACGCTTCAGGATCATGTCGTCGCCCGCCTGTAGCGACAAATGGAAGTGCGGCATCAGCCGGGGCTCGCCCGCAATCAATTCGATCAAGACCTCATCGATCTCGACGCTATCGAGCGACGACAGCCGGAGGCGGGTGAGCGCGGGAACGTCGTTCAGGAGACGCTGACACAAGGCGCCGAGACCCATGCCGTCGCGGTCGTAGCTGGTGATATCCACGCCGGTGAGGGCGATTTCCACAGCTCCGCGCTCGAGCTCGCGGGTGACGGCGTCGCGGATTGCTTCGAAGGGCAGGGACCGGCTCGGCCCTCGCGCCTGCCAGATCGAGCAGAACGTGCAGCGATGATCGCAGCCGTTCTGGATGGCGACGAAGCTGCGGACGTGGCCCAGGAATCCGGCCGGGACGACTTGCGACATCTTGGCGATATTGTTCTGCAAGGCACCGATCTTGTTGTCATTTCCGACAACGCGATCGACCTCCGGCATGTCGTCGAACGTCGCCGGATCAAGCTCGGCCGCGCAGCCCGTGACGAGGATACGAACGTCGGGGCGCTGCCGCTTCGCCTGGCGGATCGCCTGGCGCGTTTGCCGGACGGCTTCGTTGGTCACCGCGCAGCTGTTGACGACGACCCAATCGTCTTCGACTGTCGCAAGCCGCCGAATGGTCTCGCTTTCCGCGAAGTTCAGCCGGCAACCAAGCGTAATCGTTTCGACGCTCACCCGAAGGTCCCCAGGTCGATCTCGCCCTTGAAGACATAGGTCGCGCCGCCACGCATGCGGATCGGCTGGCCGGGCTCCCAGGCAATGGTCAGCGACCCGCCGCGCATCGTCACCTTCACCGGCGACTGGACGCGCTTGGTAAGGATTGCCGCGACGGCGGTGGCGCTGGCGCCGGTGCCGCAGGCGCGGGTGATGCCCGTTCCGCGCTCCCAGGTACGAAGCCGAATCCCCTCCGAATGCACCTCGGCGACGTTGACGTTGATGCGATCTGGAAAGACCGGGTCATGCTCGATGCGCGGTCCCAGTTCGTCGAGATCGATGCTCTCCGCATTGCTGACGAAGAAGACGACGTGCGGATTGCCGACATTGAGCGCGACCGGGTTGTGAAGCTCGCCCCAGGCCATCGGCATCGGGTTCGTCGGCATGGCGTAGGTGACCGGCACCTTGTCCCATTCGAAATGCGGCTCGCCGAGCGTGACACTTCGATGTCGCTGCCGTCCTCCGTCTCCGGTGACCAGTCCGCCACCGGTCTCGATCGTCTTCGCATGGGTCAGCGCGACGACGCAGCGCGACGCGTTGCCGCAGCTTTCGACCTCGATCCCGTCATGGTTCCAGATCCGCATCCTCAGGTCGGCGACTGTCGACGTCTCGAGGACGATCAGCTGGTCGCAGCCGATGCCGGTCTTGCGATCCGAAACGGCGCGCGCGAGCGGCTCGTCCATCGACAGCGGCTCCTCGCGCGCGTCGAAGATCACGAAGTCGTTTCCGAGCCCGTGCATCTTGTGAAAGGTGCGTGTCATGACTTGCAGCGGCAATTAGGGACGGGCAGAGGGCAAGTCCACCAGCCGTGAGTTCAGGAACCATGCAGAGAGCCGCCAACGATGTGATGCAGTCGATCCTGTTCTCGGCTGTGCTCGATGCCGTCGCCGCGCTGAAGTCCGCTTCGGGCGGTCTTCCGAACCAGCTCTTGCGCGACGTGCAGGCCATCCACCCGAACGTGACCTTCGCGGATCTGCCAAAGGAACTGCAGGACGCCATCGCCAACAGCACCCGCGCGGCGTTCACCCAGCTGCTGAAGGACGGTTATGCGGTCGGCCCGCGCCAGCAGATGCAGGCGACAGCGCCCGATGGACCGCGTCCCCGAACGCGACCGCCGCGTGCCGCAGGATCGCCGTACGCTCCGTCACGGCCAGGGCCGTCGCGGTCCGCCGCGGCCTGAAGGCGATGGTCCGGGCAAGGGACCTCGCGGTCCCGGTGGGCCGGGCGGTGGGCCATCGCGGCCGCGCAAGCCGCCGAAGGGCAAGCCGCGGCTTTCCTGATCAGCTTCCTGCGATAAGCGACTTGCACACTGGTTCAGCGTCTTTCAGGCAGAAGTCGGGAAGCCGATCCGACCGCCAGTAGAGCGCAGCTCCCGTCCGTCTCGCAATGTTCAGGAAGCGCTGATCAGACCTCAGCCACGCGGTGGCAGGTGCCGACATGATCGGCTCCGGCCATGATACCGGCGCGGCTAGCCACATGGCTTCACTCTCGCTCTCCGTCGCCCCAATCGTGCGGGGAAACATCTGTTCGACAATCTTCATCGCCGCGTCGCGTTGGTTCAGTTGGGGAAGCGTCGTCAGGCAAAAGCTCTGCAACAGAAAATCGGCGTCGGGGGCGAGACACAAACTACGCACCCGCTCTCCATCCTTCGATCGGTAGGCGCTCAACATCGACGCTATCTGGACACGCGGAGCTTGAAGCATGGACGGCGGCATCTGAGCGAGCGCCTGTTCCGCACTGTCTAGATCGCCGGTCATGGCATAGGCATTGAGGCGGTCCCAGTAGAGTGCGCCATGGGCTGGCCACCACCTCACAGCCTTTGCGAAAAGACTTTCCGCCTCGTCCTTTTGGCCCTCGAGAATAAGCGTCCGGACAACCCGGCGCAGTTTTTGCGGATGGAAAGGGTCGGCAGCGAGACCAGCCCGGGCAAACTGCGACGACTCTTCAAAGCGACCCATGCTGTACAAAAGCGAGCTTAGGAAGACGGGCACGAACGGCGCGTCAGGATCCGCCCTCATACCCGCCCTCATTCGATCCTCGCATTCGCGGGAATGCGTTGGAGGGCGCAGCAGGCACCATGGCACGTAGGTGTCGCCGAAGCCTGGCGCCATCCGAAGAGCGTCGTCCGCAGCCAGCCGTGCCCTTCGAACGGCTTCGGGCCGCTCCTCTTTCGGTATGGCGCCCAATGCGAAAGCAGTGTCGTACGCGACGCCCAATTGCGCGAGGACGGAGTCCGGATGCGTCTGGGCAACCCGCCGAGAGATTTGGTAGCTGACCAGTGGATCGTCGTTGTTGACCGTGTTCGTGATCGTCTTGAGCTTATCGGCCGTCAGTTCCGGACTGCCCGACTGGCGCCGGTCGAGAACCATGAGGGCCAGCGCTCCCGTCAGATTACTGCTCATCTGGGCGCCAATCTGTTCCGGCAACAGGCTGGGATCCTCGATCGGAGCTTCGAAGCGCTCGGAGAAAAGCAAGGTGCCAGACCTTCGATCACGAAGCTGCACCATGGCCGCGTAAGTCTCACCGGTCCGGCGGACATCGCCCATCAAAATGAGGTCGGCTTTTGCCTCGTCACTAGCGGCCGCCGGCCAGGCGAGTTTCCCGTGAAAGCTGCCCGCCACCATCATGTGCGCAAGCGCGTCTCCGGTTGCGGCAGCGAGGTCGCGGGATCCAGCATCCGCGCTGGAGGTGAATGGCCGAAGTGCGACCACAGGAGGCTTGCGGCTATCGTCGAACCATCGAACGGCGAACCATGAGCCGGCAGCTACAGCCAACAGCAAGACCGTCAGCAAAACCCTGCGCAGGGCGCGCTTCGGCGTTCCTCGCCGCTGGCGCTCTTCGATCAGCCGATAACCCGCCTTCGGCACCGTTTCGATCGAGAAGCCGCCAGCGCGTTCTGCGAAATCTCGGAGGATGGAGATCGAGCGATTGATGACGTCTTCACCGACGATCCGCCCGCCCCAGCACGCGTCGATCAGATCGGATCGTGTGACTACGTCGCCTTTTTCTCGCGCAAGGGCGACCAGGACCTTCAGCGTCTGCGGCTGAATCCGTTCGCTTCCATGTGTGTAATGTGCATCCCGCGAGATCGGATCGATCGTCGCTCCGCCAACGCGGAATGGACGTTCCGTTTCAAGGTCTACAGCATTGGCTCGCCAGGCTGCTGGCCGATCCATGAGCGCCCCCGCTTGCCGCACATTAGCAAAAATCAGGAATAAATCAGCTTTCGTCCATCGCCTGTCCGGTCCCGGCACGGCAGGTTCCATTCCAGAGGCGATCGGCGTCGGGGAATTTTGCGCCGGGTCTCCAGAACAGATGGAGGATCCTATGAAGCCATTTCGCCTGACAATGGCGCTCGCCCTTGCCGCGAGTTCCCTAACCGCTCCAGCTCTCGCGAGGCCCGCTGCGCCGCCACCAACGTCCAATAACCAAGGTGCGAATGCCGAGCTGCTGCAATTCTGCGCCGACCTGATCGATAGCGGGACTTACCCCGCCTTGGTGCTCGGCGAGTGCATGAGCTTCAACATCACCTCATACCAGGGGTTCAAGGCCCACCTCTGCGACTACATCCGCAGCAACGATCTTTGGGAGGACTTCGGGGTCACCTCCTACTCCGATTGCGTCCGCAACGTCGAATATTGAGCTTCTTCAGGAAAGGGAGAAATCCAATGAATCGCATCGTTCGATTGACCGTATCGTCCTCGCTTGTGGCGGCATCGATAATCTCGACACCCGCATTTGCGACCCCAGGCTCAGGCTTCGCACCGTCGCCGATCGTCAACGGCAACTTCGGAACGCTCGGCGTGAACACGTCCAGCCAAAAGACGGACAAATGGGGACTGATCCTCAAGACGCTGGATGAAACCGACATCGGCGTCGATCGGCTTGGCATCCAGCCCGGGGGAGTCAGCGGATGGCATGCTCATCCTTCGCCTGTCTTTGTCACCGTCACCCAGGGAAGTGTCGTGTGGTACGACGGGTCTGACCCGCTTTGCTCGGCGCACACCTACAGCGCCGGACAATCGTTTATCGAAGGCGCGTACAAGCCTCACAACGTCAAGAACGGCTCCGATTCTGCGGGTGCTGAATATGTCGCAGTCGTGATCAAGCCTTCTGGCTACCCTGGCCCGGCCTTCAGGCTCGATCGGGCAAAGCCGAACAACTGCAACTTCTAGGACTCTCGCGAAAGCGGGGGCGCACTGACGGGAGGGGTCTTGGGGGACTCCTTCCGTTTCCTTGACCGGCTCGGCGCTTTCGACTAACCGCCGCTTCGTCTTTTTTGGACAACACATCGATGATCGGGCCCGAGGGTCCACGCCGGCCGATGAGGTTTCATCCGCCGGCGTATTTTGCGTTTCGCATGCCCATATGGGGCCGAACATCGATTGGGAGACGTGAATGTTCGATAGTCTGAGCGATCGGCTCGGCAGTGTTTTCGACCGGCTTCGTGGGCGCGGCGCGCTTACGGAAGCGGACGTGCGCGCGGCGATGCGCGAAGTGCGCGTTGCCTTGCTCGAGGCCGACGTCGCCCTGCCTGTGGCCCGCGACTTCGTCGACAAGGTCACCGAAAAGGCGGTCGGACAGGAAGTCATCCGCTCGGTCACGCCGGGCCAGATGGTCGTCAAGCTCGTCCACGACGCGCTCGTCGAGACATTGGGCTCCGAGACGGCCGAACTGAACCTCGACGTGAACCCGCCGGCCATTATCATGATGGTCGGTCTCCAGGGCTCCGGTAAGACCACTACGACTGCCAAGCTCGCGAAGCGCCTGTCCGAACGCGAGCGCAAGCGCGTGCTGATGGCATCGCTCGACGTCGCCCGCCCGGCCGCGCAGGAGCAGCTGGCGGTGCTTGGGCGCCAGACGAACGTCGACACGCTCCCGATCGTCGCCGGCCAGCAGCCGGTCGATATCGCCAGGCGCGCGATCCAGGCCGCCAAGCTGCAGGCTTACGACATCGTCCTGCTCGATACCGCCGGACGTCTCCACGTCGACGATGCGCTGATGGGCGAGATGAAGGCCGTCGCGCAGGCATCGAACCCGACCGAGATCTTGCTCGTCGTCGACAGTTTGACCGGCCAGGACGCCGTCAACGTCGCCAAGGGCTTCGCCGGCGAAGTCGATCTCACCGGCGTCGTGCTGACCCGTATGGACGGCGACGCCCGTGGCGGTGCTGCGCTGTCGATGCGCGCGGTCACCGGCAAGCCGATCAAGTTCGCCGGTGTCGGCGAGGCGCTCGACAAGCTCGAGGCCTTTCACCCGGACCGCGTTGCCGGCCGGATCCTCGGCATGGGCGACGTCGTCAGCCTGGTCGAGCGTGCCGCCGAAACCATCGAGATGGAGGATGCGGAAAAGCTCGCGGCCAAGATGGCCAAGGGCAAGTTCGACCTCGACGATCTCTGGTCGCAGCTCAAGCAAATGCAGCGCATGGGCGGCCTCGGCGCGCTTGCAGGCATGATGCCCGGAATGAAGGGCATGAAGGGCGCGATGGACAAGGCGCAGGATTCCAAGGCTCTGGTCCACATGGAGGCGATGCTTTCGTCGATGACCGCGAAGGAGCGGGCCAAGCCGGAACTCGTCAACGCCAAGCGCAAGATCCGCATCGCCAAGGGCAGCGGAACGACGGTTCAGGACGTGAACAAGCTGCTCAAGATGCACCAGGAAATGTCCACGGTGATGAAGCGGCTGAAGAAGATGGGCGGGCTGGGCAAGCTCGCGGCCATGTTCGGCGGCGGCGGAGGCCTTGGCGGCCTTGGCGGCGCGGGCGGGGCCGGTGGACTGCCCGGACTTGGCGGTGGCGGAACACCAGCGCTTCCCGGTCTCGGCGGCGGTCAGCCGTTCAACCTGCCCCCAGGTTTCGACAAGTTTCAGCAAGAAATAACAGAGATTTAGAAGAAGGATTGAAGAAATGGCAGTAGCAATTCGTCTCGCCCGCGGCGGCTCCAAGAAGCGCCCTTATTATCGCATCGTCGTGGCTGACAGCCGCAACGCCGCGCGATGGCCGCTTCATCGAAAAGGTCGGTACCTACAATCCGCTGCTGGCGAAGGATTCGCCGGAGCGCGTGAAGCTGGACGGCGAGCGCATCTCGCACTGGCTGTCGGTCGGCGCCAAGCCGTCGGACCGCGTCCTGCGCTTCCTCGACGCCGCCGGCATCAAGGAGCGTCCGGCTCGCAACAACCCGAAGAAGGCCGAACCGGGCGAGAAGGCCAAGGAGCGCGTCGAAGAGCGTGCGAAGCGCGCTGCGGACGCCGAAGCTGCCGCCGCCGAGGCTGCTGCAGCTCCGGCTGGAAGAGCCGGCCGCTGAGGAGGCCGTCGAGGCCCCGGCCGAGGAAGTAGTCGCCGAGGAAGCCGCTGCCGAAGCTCCGGCCGCTGAAGAGGCCGAGGCTCCGGCCGAGGAAGCTCCGGCTGAAGCCGAAGCCGCTGCTGAAGAGGCTCCGGTTGCTGAATCATCGTCCGAGCCGGCCGAAGGTTCGGTGGAAGACGCTCCGGCCGAAGGTGCCGAGAACTCCGGAACAGCCGGTTGCCGAGGCCGAAGGCGTTTCGAGCGAAGAGCCTGCCGAAGGCGCCGCCGAGGACACCGAGAAGGCCGAGTAACTAGCCTGATGACCGACAAGCGCGTCGCACTCGCCGCAGTAGCCGGCGCGCATGGCGTGAAGGGCGAGGTTCGGCTGAAGCTGTTTTCGGACAGCGCAGCCAGCCTCGCCCGGCATCAGAATGTCTATGTGGGCGGTGCTGAGCGCCGCCTTCTCTTTGCCCGCGATGGCGGGAAGACCGCGGTTGCGCGGTTCGAGGGCGTTGCCGACCGCTCGGCAGCCGAGGCCCTGCGAGGATCGCTCGTCGAGGTAGACCGCTCCGCACTGCCGCCGCTCGAAGAGGGCGAATATTATCACGCCGACCTGGTCGGCCTCCCATGCGTCGATCGCGATGGGCAGGCGGTCGGCACGGTTGCTGCCGTCGAAAATTTCGGCGCCGGCGATCTGCTTGAAATCGAGCTCATCCAACGGCAAGCGCTCGCTAATCCCGTTCCGCGACGGCATCGCCGACCTTGAGACGGCCGCGTCGTCCTCGACCCCGAATTCCTAGCGTAGCAGCGGCTGCTCCTTTCGCCAGATCGTTGCGGATCGTCGTTGCCGCGACGCCGCCTTCGCCCATCGCATGGCTGATCTGGTCGAGGCCGATCACCACGTCGCCCGCCGCATAAAGGCCCGGAACGCTCGTCCGCTGGCGGGCATCGACGCCGATGCAGCCCTGTTCGCTGAGCCGCGCTCCGACCTGCTCCGCGAGCTGGGTGTGCGTGTCGCGATCCAAGCGCCGGATAGACGCTGTCGAAGGTGAAATGGCCTTCGGCCGTGTCGACGACGATGCAGCTATCCGAAATGGCGACCGCTTGTGCCGGCCCGTCGACGCAGTCGATCCCGGCCGCCTTCAGCTTGTCGCGATCCTCGGGCGTCAGGCTCAGCGCCTTGTCGGGCGCGATCAGGGTCACGTCCGACGTGAAGCTGCGCAGGAACACCGCCTCCGCGACGCCGCGGCTGTCGCTGCCGATCACGCCGACCTTCTTGTCGGTGACCTCAAAGCCGTCACAGATCGGGCAATAGCGGATCAGCCCGCGCTCGCAGCGCTTCGTCGTGCAGACTCCTCGTCCATCGGCGGGCGGCGGTTCTTCACCCCGTGGCCAGAAGCACGGTCTTCGCCTCGACCGAGCCCGATCCCCAGGTCGCGCAGAAGCCCGTCATCGGTCTTGTCGAGCCGGGTCACATAGTCGCGCTCGATCCGCGCGCCGTAGTGCTGCGCCTGCTCGCGCATCAGCCGGACCAGCTCCTTGCCACTGATCCCGTCGGGATAGCCGGCATGGTTGTGCGTGCACGGAATGCTCTCCGCACGGCCCTTGCCGTCATCGACGACGAGGATGTCGAGATGGAAGCGCGCGAGGTAGATCGCGGCGGTCAGCCCGGCGGGTCCGCCGCCGACGATCAGGCAATCGAGTGGTTCAGCCATTCGTGGCCCAATGGATTGCCGCAACTGCGGTTCCCGACTAGCCCGCGCCCATGGCCTTCGCTGCGACCGTCCTGACGCTTTATCCGGAGATGTTTCCGGGCCCGCTGGGCGTAAGCCTGGCGGGCAAGGCGCTTGGCGAGGGCACCTGGTCGCTCGACGCCGTCCAGATCCGCGACTTCGCCGCCGGACAAGCACCGCAGCGTCGACGATACGCCGGCGGGCGGCGGGGCAGGGATGGTGCTGAAGCCGGACGTGCTCGCCGCCGCGGTGGACAGTGTCGCCGATGGTCGCCCGATCCTCGCGCTGACGCCTCGCGGAAAGCCGCTGACCCAGCAGCGCGTCCGCGAATTGGCGGCAGGCGAGGGCGTCATTCTCCTCTGCGGCCGCTTCGAGGGATTCGACGAGCGAATCTTCGAGGCTCGCGACATCGAGCCGGTCTCGATCGGCGATTACGTCCTCTCCGGCGGAGAGCTTGGAGCGATGGTGATCCTCGATGCTTGCGTGAGACTGCTTCCCGGGGTAATGGGCGCGGCCTCCAGCGGTGAGGAGGAGAGCTTCGAAGCGGGGCTACTCGAATATCCGCACTATACCCGACCAGTAACATGGGAAGGGCGCACGATCCCCGAAGTGCTGCGGTCGGGGGATCATGCGAAGATCGCCGCGTGGAGACACGCAAAAGCGGTCGAAGATACACGGCTAAGGCGGCCGGACCTGATCGAGCGCCACGGGGGCGCATCGCAGGCACCGCCCTCTGGCGCGCAGCGTGAAGATAGAGCGAGTAAGAAATGAATCTGATCGAGAACTCTTGAGCGCGAAGCCATCGAAGCGCTGACCGCCGACAAGAAGGTCCCCGAATTCCGCCCCGGCGACACGCTGCGCGTTGGCGTGAAGGTCATCGAAGGCGACCGCAGCCGCGTCCAGGCGTTCGAAGGCGTTTGCATCGCCCGTTCGAACAAGGGCGTCGGCTCCAGCTTCACCGTCCGCAAGATCAGCTTCGGCGAAGGCGTCGAGCGCGTCTTCCCGCTCTATTCGCCGGCGATCGATTCGATCGAGGTCGTCCGCCGCGGCGCAGTCCGCCGTGCGAAGCTCTACTACCTGCGTGGCCGCCGCGGTAAGTCGGCGCGCATCGCCGAGCGTCGCGACCCGCGCCGCGAAGCCGCCAAGGCAGAAACCACCGAAGCTTAAGGTTCAGTCGCGGCGCGATTTGATCGCGCTGCGATCCACCATCTTCGTGTACAAGTGCCAGGTGGCGTAACCGAGCCACGGCAGCACAGCCGCCAGTCCCACGAAGAACGGGATCGAGCCGATCACCAGCAGCGCCGCTACGATGACGCCCCAGCGGAACATGCACGCCGGGGTTCTCCTTGGCGGCGCGCCATGACGTCGACACCGCCTGCGACAGCGCTGATGTCGCAATCGACCAGCATCGGCAGCGACACCACGCTCAGCCCCAGCACGAGCGCTGAAAAGGCGAGGCCGATGGCGTTGCCGATGACGATCAGCGCCCAGCCTTCGGGTGTCGTGAACACGCGGCTGAGGAACGCGCCGATCGATTCCGGCTCCCACCAGCCGAACAGGCCGACGTAGAGCGCGGCGGCGACGAACACCCAGGCAACGAAGATGCCGAGCAGCAACGCCGCGACAACGCCGATCTCATCGGCTCCAGGCCGCTTGCGGACGTCGAGGAAGTGCTGCCAGTTCGAATGGCAGCCCGCTCTCCCGCCGCCGCGCCATTTCGTAGAAGCCGAGCGCCGCGACCGGCCCCAGCAATCCGACGCCCGCAACGATCGGGAACAACAGCGGCAGCAAGGCGCCGCCCATGATCGCGGTGGCGGCAACGACGCCCACCAGCACGTAGATCAGGCCAACGAAGATCAGGTCGCCGCGCATCTCCATGAAATCGCCCCAGCCTTCGCGCAGCGCCGCGTCGGCATCGGCGGTGGTGATCTTGCGGACCGGAATGCTGTCGGTTTTGGGAGCGTGTGGACGCGGATACGGTAGTTGCGGGCACGAAGACCTCCCTTCAAACAAAGGGCGCGTCTCGCGAGCTAACGCGGGGCGCGTCGCTGGGATCAACTCCAATATCAAAGAATCGCGACACGGATTCGACGGGGGAGGGTTGCCTGCCACTTGGTTAGGGCGGTCGCCTGCACTAGGTGCGTCGCCGAAACGGAGAATTGAAATGGGTTATCGGGTCGCAGTGGTCGGAGCGACGGGCAATGTCGGGCGGGAGATGCTGAACATCCTCGCCGAGCGGCAATTCCCGCTGGACGAAATTGCGGCCGTTGCCTCCGCCCCGCTCGACCGGCGACATCATCGACTTCGGCGACAGCGGTGAAGAGCTCAAGGTCAAGAACCTCGAGCATTTCGACTTTGCCGGCTGGGACATCGCCCTGTTCGCGGCGGGCTCAGAGGTCAGCAAGGTTCACGCGCCCGCGGGCAGCGGCAGGCCGGTTGCACGGTGATCGACAACAGCTCGCTCTACCGGATGGACCCGGACGTTCCCCTGATCGTGCCCGAGGTGAATGCCGAGGCGATCTCGGGCTATGCGAAGAAGAACATCATCGCCAACCCGAACTGCTCAACCGCGCAGCTCGTGGTCGCGCTGAAGCCGCTCCACGATGCCGCGAAGATCAAGCGCGTGGTCGTCGCGACCTACCAGTCGGTGTCCGGCGCCGGCAAGGAAGGCATGGACGAATTGTTCGAGCAGTCTCGCAACATCTTCGTCGGCGACGCAAACTCGCCGAGAAAGTTCACCAAGCAGATCGCCTTCAACGTCATCCCGCACATCGACGCGTTCCTCGACGACGGCTCGACCAAGGAAGAATGGAAGATGGTCGTCGAGACGAAGAAGATTCTCGATCCGTCGATCAAGGTCACCGCGACCTGCGTCCGCGTGCCGGTATTCGTCGGCCATAGCGAAGCCGTGAACATCGAATTCGAGAACGAGATTTCCGCCGACCAGGCCCGCGATATTCTTCGCGAGGCGCCCGGCGTGATGGTCGTCGATAAGCGTGAAGACGGCGGCTACGTCACGCCGGTCGAAGCAGTCGGCGAATATGCCACCTACGTTTCCCGCATCCGCGAAGACTCGACGGTCGAGAACGGCCTCAGCCTGTGGGTGGTCAGCGACAACTTGCGGAAGGGCGCCGCGCTCAACGCGGTGCAGATCGCCGAGCTGCTCGGCCGCAAGCATTTGCAGAAGGCGGCTTAATTTTTTGCGTTCCTGCGAAGGCAGGAACCCAGTAACTTCCCAAAGATCACTAGGCTCCTGCCTTCGCAGGAGCGCAGGCCTTACGGCTGGTCGCCCCAGTAGCGGAGCAGGTTCGCCTGGACGAGCTGCAGCCGGCTGAAATTCTCCTGCTCCATTTTCAGGCCCTCGAGCGCCGCGACTTCGTTCAGCTCGAACAGCATGTTGCGCTGGAAGGGGTCCTTCACGCGGCTCTGGATGAAGGTGATCGCGACGAGCGCGCTCGCCCTTCGTGACCGGCTCGACCTCGTGAAGCGTGTCGGACGGATAGACGATCGCCTGGCCCGGCTTCAGCTTGAAGCGCATGCTCCCGTCCGCGAGCCGGATGTGGAGTGACCCGCCCTCATAGTCCGTCGGCTCGTTGAGGAAGATGGTGCAGCTGAGGTCGCTCCGAACTGTTCCATGCGGAATTGCAGGAAGGCGGCGTCGGCGTGCGCGCCGTAACTCATGCCGGGCTTGTAGCGAGTCAGCATCGGCGGAGCGATTTGGGCCGGGAAAGCGAATTCGCGAAACTCCTCGCTTCGCATCATCGCCTGCAGGACTAGCTTGGCGCTGTTCTCATAGGCCGCGGCTTCGTGAAGCTGCTCGTTCTGCTTCGCCTTGTTGTGCGGATTGCTGATTTTCCCATGCGACGAACGTCGCACGCGCCGCGATCTGGCGGCATTCCGCGACTTCCTGCGGCGTGAGGATGTCCAGCACTCGATACATTCAGCTCTCCGCTTGCGCCCGGTCGAGGGCTTTCCGAAGCAAGGGCGCTGTTTCGGCTGCCCGCTCGAGCATGGCAAGCGCACTTTCGATGTCGGCACGATGCTTCGCTGCCGCCTCGGCCAGCAGCTGCGCGACGGAGATGCAGGGCTGTAATCGTACTGCAAAGCTTTCGAGTAACGCCGCGTCAGTGGACCGTTGGAAATGTCTGCCATTAGCTGCTGAGGCGTCGATGACAGGCCAAGGAATGCCAGCCATCCGACCGAGCGAAGCTTCCAGGTCATCGAGGCACTGGTCGAAGTCCGACCACATCACATTGGGACCGTCGGTCGCTTCCAGCGCGATCATCTCGCACGCCCAGGCAGCCGCCGCGAGGTCGGCCTCGTGCCTGGAGCCGGCAGGTCTGACGCCGCGCGACGCCAGGCGCTGACGGCGCGCAGTTGCGGCCTTCCGACAAGGTCCTGCCTGCGAATTCTCCACCCGCGAGCAGGCCAGCGATGTATGATCGCGGCGTGGTGTACAGGAACAGTGCACGCTATCCGTTCTGCACAGCTCCGCCCGCGATCTCGCTCGACGAAGCTGGTCGCCTTGATTACCGCTTTTTGTCGCGGCCCAAACGTTCGTGAAACAGAGGCTTCCCACGCTGGCACGAACTGCGCCCTAACGTCCTTCGGGAAGAATGTGAGGTCGCGCAAGCGCGCGCGGCTCGCGGACCGACAGTACGCCATCCAGCTCGCCGAGTAGGCGAGAGATGAGGGTCGATCCGACGTGACTGATATGAAAGATCCAGCGCGCATCCTGTCGGGCGTGCGGGCAGCGTGCATCTGCAACAGTTCCCCACGGCAGGAGGTGCGACACGCGCTTCCGGCTCTCGAACATCCGATCATCCAGGAAACTCGCGTCGCGATAGTCTTCCGCCGTCATCTCGACGAGGCGGACGAGGCCGGCGCGGGGGTCGACCGCCTGCGCCAGCCAACGCGCGTCTTTCCAAATCTCGTCGGCCGCAGGCGCGCTGGACATGGCGTCACTTAGCCGCGCAAATGGCGCCGCTCCAAGGGAGGATGATGTGGCGGACGAAATGACAGGCGGATGCGCGTGCGGGCGGGTCCGCTACAGGGCCGCAAATCAGCGACGACGAAGCCTATCTCTGCCATTGCCGGATGTGCCAGCGCGCCACCGGCTCGGTCTCGATCGCGTTCAAGAACGTGAAGCAGGCGGATGTCGCCTGGGAGCACCAGCCCGACTGGTACGAAAGCTCACCGATCGCCAAGCGCCCCTACTGCCGGGAATGCGGCACCTCGTTCGGATTCCAGTTCAAGGAGGGCAGCGAGAACATGGACCTGACGGTCGCGAGCTTCGACGATCCGTCGCGGTTCAGGCCGATCCACCATTTCGGCGCAGAGAGCATCCACCGCGCCTGGCTCAATACCGAGGGTCTGAAGGAAATCCGCACCGACGAACATCAGAAGCTGGTCGACAAGTGGGTCGACGCGACGGGCAGCTTCCCTGGCTAGACGCAGTTCGCGCGGCTAAGCGGCGGCGGCGCGTCCGCGCGCAGCTTGAACCGCGGCGTCAGCTCGGTCAGCCGCCGGACGTAGGCGTCGGTGAACACCGTCGCGCAGCGGCGATTGAGGTGCGACCATTCGGGCAGCGTCAGGCCCTGCGCAGCGCGGCAGATCGTCGATGTGCACCCCGACGCTGCGTGCGTGTTGCGGAGCAGGACGTCCCAGCCCTTCGCCTTGGGCACCTGCGCTTCCTCGTTGACGCGCAGCTCGGGCGCTGAAGGCGGGCGGACGAACACGACGTCGCCGCCGCGCGCGCGGATCTTGTCGACCGCCGTCTTCGCCCGCGCCTGGCCCTTGGCGATCAGCTCGGGCGTGTAGGGAAATTTCTCCTTGAAGCCCTTCCACGCCCAGCGGGTGCGGGCGCGCCACGCGGCATCATATTCGACACGGTCCCAGAGCCAGGTTTGGCGATGCTCGCCGACTTCCTGCAACTTCCAGATGTCGTCCTTCGGCCCTTCGACGCCGGGCCGGAAATCGGGATCGAGCCGGTGGGCGAGAACGCTCAAGCCGATAATTGGAATCCAGGAACGCCAGCCGCCGCTGCAGGACGTGATCGATCTCGATTCGAAGCGATCCTGTAGGGCGCCCGATACTCGTGCGAATTTCTTGACGTAGCCGCCGTAGCCGTCGAACGGCTGGAAGAACATCGTGTCGGCCAGCCCGACGATCAGCACGCCGTTGAAATCCTCGTCGTCGGCGATGTTCTCCAGCAGGCTCAGCGCGCTGGTGCCGTGGATCGCGAGCTGGATCGGCCGGACGCCGGTCAGCGCCTCGAACCGGTCGAGGTCGGTGTCGAACAGGATGCGGGAATCGCCGACGATCGCCGCCGGCGCGCCCGCCGGCGCGGCAGCTTCTCGTTGGTCCAGGTCACTTCGCTATTGTCGAGGTCGCCGGCGTGGAGGCCGAAGTTCTGCCGCGCATTGACCTCCAGCGCCGCCATTCCCGCGACCAGCGCGACCAGCACGCCGAGCATGATCCGCCCCCACGGCTGGCGCGGGATGTCGCGCGTCGGCACCGGCTGCGCCTGGCCCGGGCGATCGGACGCCGTCAGCCGCAGACCGGCGGGGAGCGCGCCTTCCTTCTCGACGACGCCGCGAGGAGCGGGGTCGCTCCGCTCAGAACTGGAAGTAGATGAAGGCACTGCCTTTCCCCTGTTCCGCGACGACCGCGACGGCCATGATTGCGAGCAGCCCGCCGACCAGCCAGGCAGGCGTCCGCTCGACCGCAATCTCCAGCGTCTTGTCCCGCATCGCACCAGTGGGTGCCGACGATGCCGCTCGACGATGACCATCGCGTAGATCATCGGCAGCAGCGCAATCATCGGGATCGGCTTGTCCGCCATCCCGGCCATCGACTGCAGCATGGTCGAGGCGCCGGTGAAGGTCTTCGCCCGGAAGAACACCCAGGTGATGTTGACCAGGACATAGGTGAGCAGCCCCAGCCCGACGATCGAACGCGGGGCCCGGCTTCCAGTCCGGCAAAGCGCGCCTTCAGCCAGCGCTCGACCGCCAGATAGGTCCCGTGAAGCCCGCCCCAGACGACGAACGTCCATGCGGCGCCGTGCCACAGGCCGCCGAGCAGCATCGTGCCCATCAGCGCGCGTGTAGGTGCGCGCCGGGCCGTGCTTGTTGCCGCCCAGCGGAATGTAGAGATAATCGCGCAGCCAGCTCGACAAGGTGATGTGCCATCGTCGCCAGAAGTCGGAGAAGCCGACCGCCGCGTAAGGGAAGCGGAAATTGTCGGGCATGGCGAAGCCGAGGCACATCGCGACGCCGATCGCCGTGCGTCGAATAGCCGGCGAAGTCGCAGAAGATCTGCCCGCTGAACGCCAGGGTCGCGACCCAGGCGTCGAGCGCCATCGGCACGCCCTCGTGCGCGTCGTAGACCTTCTCCACCACCGGAGCGAGGAAGCCGTCGGCAAGCACCACCTTCTGGAACAGGCCGAGGATCATCAGCGACAGGCCGAAGAAGAGCTGGTGCAGCCGTCGCCCGGCGCTTGCTCGCGAACTGCGGGACCAGCTCGGTCGGCCGCATGATCGGACCCGCGACGAGGTGCGGGAAGAAGGTCACGAACAAGGCGTAGTCGAGGAAGTGCTTCGCCGGCTTCGCCCGCCGCAGATAGACGTCCAGCGTGTAGGACAGGGTCGCGAAGGTGTAGAAGCTGATGCCGACCGGAAGGACGATGTCCCACTTGGGCGGCTGGTAGGCGACGCCCATCGACGCCGCGAGCTCGACGAAGTTGTCGAGCAGGAACCCGCCATATTTGAAGTAGCCGAGCATGCCGATGTTCACGACGACGGAGATGATCATCCACACCTTGCGGGTGCGCTCGGTCTTGGCGCGGACCATCCATTGCGCGGCCCACCAGTCGACGACCGTCGAGACCCACAACAGGATGACGAACGGCGGGTTCCAGGCCGCGTAGAACAAATAGGACGCGACCAGCAGGTTGATCTTCTTCTGGTGCCAGCTGAAGAAGGGCGCGTTGTGCATCGCCAGCACGAGCGCGAAGAAGACCAGGAAGGTCAGCGAATTGAAGATCATTGCGGTCGCCCGAGGCGGCCGTTCATCCCTGTTGTCATGTACAGCGTCCCCCGAGGCCGTACGCGTCGCTGGCGAGACTCAGCCAGCCGACGGCGACGG
Organism: uncultured Alphaproteobacteria bacterium; assembly: GCA_963750315.1. Lineage (GTDB taxonomy): Bacteria > Pseudomonadota > Alphaproteobacteria > Sphingomonadales > Sphingomonadaceae > Sphingomicrobium. Next base: position 470,370 of record CAVVQF010000005.1, on the reverse strand, counting down.
AGGTGGCACGCCGGCTATCAGGGTGCAATCGCTAAATTGGATGTCGCTTAGGAGGCGAGTACCTGCTCGGCCTTCGAGGCAAGCGCCGCGGCCCGCATCCGCTCGGTACGCTCCGCACGGCCGGCCATTTCCATCCAGGCGGCCTCGGCGCGCAGGCAGCGTTCGCGAACGTTTTCCAGCGTGGCCTCTTCGGCTTGTGTCCGCGCTTCTTCCGCACGCAGCAGATAGACCTCGCGATCCTTCAGTCGGGACGCGGTGAGGGGTTCAACCATGGGGGTACTCCAAAATCTGCCCTGGCCCGCCATCGTACGCATACGAGGCGGGCCGAGGGGCCTCCCCCGGAGGGGAGAAAACAAGTCCGTTACGCGGACTGAAGGTTTACGGCGCTCATCTTGCCGCGACGATCTTCTTCGAGATCGTAGCTGACGCGCTGTTCCTTCTGGAGAGTGCTCATTCCGGCGCGCTCGACCGCAGTGATGTGAACGAAGGCGTCGTTGCCGCCGTCTTCAGGGGCGATGAATCCATAGCCCTTTTGCTCATTGAAAAACTTTACGGTGCCAATCGGCATAACTTTGGTCCTTCTTTGAGGACCGCCAATCGATCCTCGGACGCTAGGAGAGGCGAAACTGAGGGAACGAGGAGCCGCAAAGCACCTGTAGACCGTCCATTTGCGACTAGTAGCGGGGCGTCCCTAGCACAGGAGTCCGCCGAACACGAATGTCTGCTTCGGACGCAGTCGTTTACACTCTGGCAGCACACGCCTGTTACCCCATCTGCACAGATGGCCAGCACCGTATCACCTCAAGACGCCGATCCGTTTGCCGACCGCAGGATTTACCCGCGCGTCGAGGTGGCGCTTCCGGCGTTCCTCCAGGCCGGGAAGGAGCGGCATGCCGTCAAGCTTCTCGACCTCTCGCCAGGCGGCGCGAAGCTGGATTGCCCCGTCAGCCTGGCAACGGGAACGGCTGTCCAGCTGGACTGCGGGACTCTCGGCCGATCGGCGGTGGTCCGGTGGAAGAGCGGCGGCCTTGTCGGCATCTGCTTCGACAGTGAGCTCGACCCGCGCGAGGTGTCCGCATTGCTCGAGCGCTCCAGGGCCCTTGCGGTTTGGAGGAAGATGCGGAGCTAGCTCAGCGCCGCTACTGAGTGGCGAGCCACGCTTCACTGCAAAGCAGGATCAATTCGCGCCTCGCGGCATGCTCGGCCAGATGACGTTCAACAGCGTCCCGATCTTCCGGCTTGAGGCGGCGGATGATTTCAGAAACGCTGCGATACTGACCGGACCTGGCCAGTTCGAACGCCCGGTCGATAGCCGATCCCTTCGTCATCATTACTCTCTACCGCAAATGCGCTGGAAGCGAAGGGTCTGCTTTCCACCGAACCGCTAGTCGACCTTTGCAGCCCGCAATTCTAGAACTGACCTTAGCCGTCAGTAGCTTTTCAGAGTAGCAGACCTTTGGGTGCGGGAGGTGTCGGGGGCGTTGGCCGCGTCGCTGGCGATTTGCAAAGCATCTTGCCGAGACACATGCCGTGGTATCTGGAGCCGCAGATGCCGCTGCTGCAGCGGGAGCTGCCTCAGTTGCCACCTTCGCTCAAGCAGCCGGTAGCGGTCGGTCGGCACGCCACAGGTTCCAGCCGGCGCCAGCAGTCGTTCGATACGGGCACGAGATTTGTCAGAACCTCCGTGCTCATTCAATGCTCGGTCCCCCTCGCCTCGCGTCTGCCCGAGCATTATCGGATTCGAACTTGATCGTGCCGCACGACGCATTACCGCATGCATGAATTTCAACGACGACGCTGCCGTCCGTCCTGACCCAGTTCGCCATCGCAGAGAGCTTGCGACTGCCTGAAGCGCGAAGGCGAGGATGGCAGAATGCACCGATCAGCTTGATCGAGCCGAAGAGTTTGCCCAATCGTCCGCTTTCCGACTTCGGCATCGACCGGCTCTCCGTTTTCGTCATGTCCAACGTCTTCGCGATGCCCTAGCCCTTGGCTGTAGTCTCAGAACTGAAACATACTTGCATCGCATCCGCCTGTATGCGGCGGCCCTGGCCTCCGGGTGTTCTTGAATCCGCGAATTTCTGGAGCGCTCCATGAACCTGCGCCAGATCTCGTTGCGACTCCGCGTCATCGGTGATTTCTACCGCCTGCCCGACCAGCATAGACTGCCTTTAAATCTTCGATTGCCGAGGCGTCTGGGGAGACAGCGATGGAAACTCGATTGTCCTTTTGAATATTGGCGTACTTCTGACCCGAGCGAAATATGAGAAAGAAAATGTCAAAGCCCCGGTTTACATATCCAACCATCGTCGTTTGGGGCCATCCGTCAGGTCGAGACGGTCGAAATCGCCATCAGGCGCTCGCGGTTTAGTATCTTGACCGCAACATGTTCCACCGCAGCCTCCAGTCGAAGAGAACCTATGACCTGTTTATAGCCCCGGGCGGCTGAAGGCGCCACCGCAGCGCGGCTCCATCCTTTTTCGTTCAAACGGGCGTTCGGTCAGCTTTCCACCCATTGCGATACGCGCCGCCTTCGGCAGTTTGGCCGGGTGATCGAAAACGAAAGCAAGCCAGGGACGAGAGGCGGCTCCGGCATCGGTTGCGCAATCACGGTGTGGCCGTGAACTCCGTGCTGTCGAGCGGCGGCGTTTAGCCGAGCAGGCGGAACACCAACCCGCCAAGTCCGCTCCAAAAGCCAGTCTCGAACAGCATCAGCTCGATCGTCTGTTCGACGATCAATAACGTCCCGAAGATCGCCCAGACGGGATGCACCCGGCCGTAAAGCAGGCGGTCCCGCATTCCGGCGACGAGGATCGGCAAATCCGCCAGCACCAGTGCAAGCCAGATGTCCGGCCGGGGTACCCAGGGCATGAGGTGGCGAAAGCGGAAGAACGCCGGCCAAAGGACCGTCACCGCCGCCAGCATCATCAGCCGTTTGTGCCAGTCGGGCCGGCGCCGCATGGCAATCCCGAAGATCACGAACGCGACGAAAATCGACAGGCTGGTCAACGTGCCGATCATCGTCGACAGGGCAAGCTGGCCATTGGGAAGGTCGCGCTTGGTTGCCCATAGCGCCGTACCCATGCCGCTGATCAGGATGCCAAGTGCGATCGGGATTCCTATCTTGCCGATCTGCCGATGCAGCCGGGTCTGACTGTTCCGAACCAGTGCGGATTGCGCGATGACGAGCACCACCCAGCTCAAACATAGCGCCCCGTGCAGATGGACGATCGGCGGAGCGGCGAACGATCCCTTCGACATCGGTACGAAATAGGTCGTGCTGAAACCGAAAAAGACAGCCGCCAGCGCGTAGAAGCCGAAGCCGAGGTAGAAGAAGCTTGCGCGGTCGCGCGCCCATGCGTTCGCCATCGCCCCCTCGGATCGCTTTTGGTACCCGCCTGAAGCTAGTCCCAATCGTTACGGTTTCAAACGGTCGCGCGCTCGGTTGCAAAATAGGAATGCGGCTGACATGCCGCTGTGCATGCCGTTTGCCGCAATTGCCGTTCCGAAAACCATGGTTGTCAGTGTGAACATTGCGAACATTCGACCGTGAAAATGGCGGAAATCCATCGCTGGACCGCCTCCGACGGAGTTGAGCTCGCCTACCATGAATTGGGCGAGGGGCGGCCGGTTGTACTGCTTCACGGCTTGTTCTCCGACGCGACCATGAACTGGATCAAGTTCGGCCACGCGGAGCGGATCGCTCGCGAGGGTTTTCGCGTCATCATGCCGGACCTCCGCGCCCACGGGGCAAGCGGCCGCCCGCACGGTGTTGAATTCTACCCCAAGGGAATCCTCGCCCGCGACCTTCGCGAGCTCGTCGCAAAGCTCGAGCCTGACCGAGTTCGACCTTGGCGGATTCTCGCTGGGATCACGCACGACTGTGGAAGGCGTTGGCGAAGGCCTACGTCCGCGCCGTGCGATCCTCGGCGGTGCCGGTCTCGAGGGCCTGCGCAACTGGGAGCGTCGCAAGACCTTTTTCATCGAAGCGATCGAGATGTTCGATACCGTCCAGCGTGGCGACCCGCACTGGCTGTCGATCCAGTTCATGAAGAGCCAGAAGATCGATCGCGTGGCCGCGGGCCAACTGCTCGACAGCTTCGAAGATACGCTTCATGGACTGGCTGCAGGCATTCACCATGCCGACGCTCGTCGTTTGCGGTAGCGAGGACGACGACAACGGCTCGGCCGAGGAGCTGGCGAACGTCCTTCCCAACGCCGTGTTCAAGGAAGTGCCGGGCACGCACATGAGCTCGGTCACCAAGCCGCAGATGGGCGACGCCATCGCGGAATTCCTCGCCGCCGTTTGAAGAGGAAGAACAACGGCTTGACGAATGGGGCTGGCAAGTTCCACTCGGGCCGCCTCGTTGACGAACCGAGCTAGGGGAGAGTTGAGTCCATGAAATTTGCCGCCTCCGTTTCACTCGCAGCGCTCGCGCTTGCAGGCTGTGCCGCTAACACGTCTTCGACCGCACCGGTCGCCGAAGTCCCGGCGAGCGCCGCGGCTCCCGCCGCTGATGCGCTGCCTTATCCGCAGACGCCCGATGGCGCTCGCCAGTTCATTGCCGACGTCGAAAAGGACCTGTTCGACTTCAGCGTGATCGGCAGCCGCGCGGCCTGGGTGAACAACACCTACATCAATGACGATACGGATGCGCTGAACGCCTACTTCGGCACGATCGGCACCGAAAAGGGCGTGAAATACGCGACGCACGCGGCGCAATACTCGCAGGTTCCGGGCCTCGATCCGGATGCCGCCCGCAAGCTCAACATCCTTCGCGGTGCGCTCGTCCTCGCGGCGCCGCAGACGCCCGGAGCGGCTGCCGAACTGAACGACATCACCACTCGCCTGCAGTCCGACCTATGGCAAGGGCCGCGCGACGCATAACGGCAAGGCCATCACCGGCGACGATGCCGAAGCGCTGATGGGCGAGCTTCGCAATCCGAACGAGACTCAAGGAAATCTGGCAGAGCTGGCACGAGAATGTCGGCCGCCCGATGCGCAACGATTACACGCACATGGTCGAGATCGCGAACCAGGGCGCGAAGGAGCTCGGCTATGCCGACACCGGCGCCATGTGGCGGTCGCAGTACGACATGACGCCGGAAGAATTCTCGGCGATGTACGACCGGCTGTGGGCGGAAACGAAGCCGCTCTACGACCAGCTGCACTGCTACACGCGGACCAAGCTCAACCAGAAGTACGGCAATGCCGTGCAGCCCGCGACCGGCCCGATCCGCGCCGATCTGCTCGGCAACATGTGGGCGCAGGAGTGGGGCAATATCTACGACGTCGTCGCGCCGAAGGGCTCGGGCGACATCGGCTACGACCTCGAGGCCCTGCTGAAGGCCAAGAAGTACACGCCGGAGAAAATGGTGAAGGCCGGCGAGGGCTTCTACACCTCGCTCGGTTTCGCGCCGCTTCCGGAGAGCTTCTGGACCGCGCTCGCAGATCACGCGCCCGCGGGACCGCGAAGTCATCTGCCACGCCTCGGCCTGGGACCTCGACAACAAGGACGACCTGCGCATCAAGATGTGCACCAAGGTCAATGCCGACGACTTCGTGACCATCCACCACGAGCTCGGGCACAACTTCTACCAGCGCGCCTACAACCAGCAGCCGTATCTCTATCTCAACGGCGCCAACGACGGCTTCCACGAAGCGATCGGCGACTTCATCGCTCTGTCGGTGACGCCGGAATATCTGGTGCAGATCGGCCTGCTCGACCGCAGCAAGGTGCCGGATGCCAGCAAGGACACCGGCCTGCTGCTCCGCCAGGCGATGGACAAGGTGGCGTTCCTTCCGTTCGGCCTGCTCGTCGACAAATGGCGCTGGGGCGTTTTCAACGGCTCGATCACGCCGGCGAATTACAACCAGGCGTGGGTCGACCTGAAGCGCGAGTATCAGGGCATCACCCCACCGGTCGCGCGGTCGGAAGCGGACTTCGATCCGGGCGCCAAGTTCCACATCCCGGGCAACACGCCCTACGCGCGCTACTTCCTCGCGCGGATCCTGCAGTTCCAGTTCTACAAGGCCGCCTGCGACATGTCGGGCTGGAAGGGCCCGCTTCACCGCTGCAGCTTCTACGGCAACAAGGAAGTCGGCCAGCGGCTGAACGCAGATGCTGGCGATGGGTGCATCGAAGCCGTGGCCGGATGCGCTTCAGGCGTTCACCGGCAGCCGCGAGATGTCGGCCAAGCCGATGCTCGAATATTTCGCGCCGCTACAGACCTGGCTTGAGGAGCAGAACCGCGGGAAGCAGTGCGGCTGGTGATAGCAAAAGGGGGCGCCGGTCGGACGCCCCCTTCAACAATCGGGATCGGCGTAGCTTAGGCCGCGCCGGTTTCCTTGAGTCGAAAGCGCTTCCTCGGAAATCTCCTGCTGGGACTTCCGGCCTGAGCGCTTCGGCTTCGCACTCGAGCGTTGTCGGTCTCGAATTCGCTCTCCGAAGTCGTCGCCCGACTGGCCCGAGCGCATATTGCTCGGTCCACTCGCTGATCTGGTCGCTGAGGTTGCTCATCTGCTCGCTGAGCGCGTTGCGCTTCGACCACAGGAAGACGCCTGCGCCGACTGCGGCGGCCGCCGTTGCGGCAGCGCGTCATCGGCCGATCCTTGACCGCATCCATCCAGTCGCCGCTATACTGGTTGCGGCCCGTCGGATTGTTGTTCGCGGCCGCGGTTGTTGCTTCCTTGCCATGTGAAAATCTCCTCCAGGTTTCGTTGCGTTTTCAACGCGCTGGACCGAGCTCTTGTTTCGGTCCAGCGGTGAGGAGAGGCGAGAAAGCGACGGAAGCGCAACGTCAGAGCTGTTCGAGCAATGTCTCGGCGCTGGATGCGCGATACTCGCCCGGCGCTTCGACGTTGAGCTGTTCGACGACGCCGTCGTTGATGAGCATCGAATAACGCTGGCTGCGCTTGCCCATGCCGAACTTGCTGCCGTCCATCGTCGAGACCGACCGCATCGGCGAAAGCGCCATTGCCGTCCGCCAGCATGGTGATGTCCTCCGACCCATCGGCCTTGCCCCAGGCGCACATGACGAACGGCGTCGTTGACCGAGATGCAGGCGATCTCGTCGACGCCCTTGGCCTTCAGGTCGGACGCCTTCTCGACATAGGACGGAAGGTGGCGCGCCGAGCAGGTCGGCGTGAAAGCGCCCGGAACGGCGAACAGCGCGACGCGTCGGCCGGCGAAATAATCGCTGCTGGTGGTCTGCTCGGGTCCGTTCGGCGGTTGCGACGGTGAGCGGAACGTCCGGAAGGCGGTCGCCGACATTGATGGTCATTCTAGATGCTCCTCGTGGGATTACGGTTGACGCCCCTACAGCCGCGATGGGCTCCGCCTCAAGGCTTGCCCGTGCACGCTGGTGCGGCTCATTAGCGCAAGTCAATGGACGAGCCGCGTTTCCTGTCGGGCAAGTTGCTGCTTGCGATGCCCGGGATGGCCGACCCTCGCTTCGAGCGGGCGGTGATCGCCGTTTGCGTCCACGACGAGAACGGCGCCGTCGGGATCGGGATCGGCCACAAGAGGGCCGGGATGCGGTTCCGCGCACTTCTTCAGCAACTGGACATCGAGCCGGGCGAAGCGCCCGATTGCGCGGTCCATCATGGCGGACCGGTCGAGCCGGGAAGGGGCTTCGTGCTCCATTCGACCGATTGGGGCGGGCAGGATTCGCTGCAGGTGAACGGGGCCGACGGACGCGATCTTCGCGATGACCGGCACGATCGACGTCCTGAAGGCAATCGCGGAGGGCAAGGGGCCTTCGCAGTGGATCGCAGCGCTTGGCTATGCCGGCTGGGGCGAGGGCCAGCTCGAGGAAGAGATGACCCGCCACGGCTGGTTCGCTGCGGATGGCAGCCAGAAGATCCTTTTCGATACGCCGACCGACGAACGCTGGGCGGCTGCCTTCAAGGCTGAAGGCGTCGATCACGCGGCTGCTGTCGAGCGAAACCGGCGCGGCCTGAGCAGTCGACATATAAAGAATTCTTTATATTTGCTTTGACAGCTCGTCTGCGGCTAGGGGCGAGCCGCGATCGCGCGAGGAGCGCGCCAGCAACCTAGAACCGGAGATTTTCGACGTGGCGACGCAGGCTGACACCCGTTTCAACGATTATGTCGTGAAGGACCTCGGCCTTGCCGATTTCGGTCGCAAGGAGATCGAGATCGCAGAGACCGAAATGCCGGGCCTCATGGCTCTGCGTGAAGAATATGGCGCGTCGAAGCCGCTCAAGGGCGCACGCATCACCGGATCGCTGCACATGACGATCCAGACCGCCGTGCTGATCGAGACGCTCGAGCGATCTCGGTGCCGAGATTCGCTGGGCATCGTGCAACATCTACTCGACGCAGGACCATGCGGCGGCCGCGATCGCAGCCCGCAGACATTCCGGTCTTCGCCATCAAGGGCGAAACGCTCGAGGAATATTGGGACTATGTCGTCCGCATCTTCGACTGGGGCCGTGACACCACCTGCAACATGATCCTCGACGACGGCGGCGACGCGACGATGTTCGCGCTTTGGGGCGCGCGCGTCGAAGGCGGCGAAGCGCTGTTCACGCCTTCGAACGAGGAAGAAGAAATCTTCGCCGCGACGCTGAAGCGCTTCCTGGCCGAGCGTCCGGGCTACCTCACCAAGACGGTCGAGGCGATCAAGGGCGTTTCGGAAGAGACGACCACCGGCGTCCACCGGCTCTACGACCTCGCCAAGAAGGGCAAGCTCCCGTTCCCGGCGATCAACGTCAACGACAGCGTCACCAAGTCGAAGTTCGACAACCTCTACGGCTGCAAGGAGTCGCTGGTCGACGCCATCCGCCGCGCGCACCGACGTCATGCTCGCCGGCAAGGTCGCCTGCGTCGCCGGCTTCGGCGATGTCGGCAAGGGCTCGGCCGCTTCGCTCCGCAACGGCGGCGCCCGCGTCATCGTCACCGAAGTCGATCCGATCTGCGCTCTGCAGGCGGCGATGGAAGGCTATGAAGTCGTGACGATGGAAGAGGCCGCTCCGCGCGCCGACATCTTCGTCACCGCGACCGGCAACATGGACGTCATCACGCTCGACCACATGCGGGCGATGAAGAACATGGCGATCGTTTCGAACATCGGTCACTTCGACAGCGAGATCCAGATCGGCGTCGCTGGCGAACATAAAGTGGACCGAGATCAAGCCGCAGGTCGACGAGGTCGAGTTCCCGGACGGCAAGAAGATCATCGTCCTGTCGAAGGGCCGCCTGGTGAACCTCGGCAATGCCACGGGTCACCCGAGCTTCGTCATGTCCTCGTCCTTCACCAACCAGGTGCTTGCGCAGATCGAGCTTTGGACGAAGAACGACCAGTACAAGAACGACGTCTACGTGCTGCCGAAGCACCTCGACGAGAAGGTCGCGCGCTTCACCTCGACAAGCTTGGCGTCCATCTGACCAAGCTCAGCGACAAGCAGGCGGACGTACATCGGCGTGTCGACAGCAGGGCCCGTTCAAGCCGGACCACTATCGCTACTAGGTCTGCCGCAAGATCGATATTTCAGGGGCGCTTCCAGCAATGGAGGCGCCCCTTTGTGTTTGCGGCGTCGCGCGGCCTCGATTAGAAGGACGCCGAGGAACACGACCGGATGCGTTTGAAGAAGCCCTTCCTGAAACTGCCGATCCGCTTCGACGCGGAGGCCCTTGCCGCCGAAGTGCGCGCACTGCCGGCTTCCGCATGGACCCCGCATCCGACGGGCTTCGTGGGCAACGAGGCGGTTCGGCTGGTCACGCCGGGTGGAGAGGACAGCGACGCCATCGAAGGTCCGATGGCGGCGACGGACAGCCTCAACCGCTGCGACTATGTCCGCCAGATCATGGCCGAGATCGGCGGCGTCTGGGGCCGCAGCCGGTTCATGGGCCTGGCGCCGGGCCGCGAAGTCCCGCCGCACATCGACATCAATTATTATTGGCGAACGCACCTGCGCATCCACATTCCCGTGATCACTAATCCTGGCGTGCTGTTCACCTGCGGCGACGAGACGGTGCACATGGCCGCCGGCGAATGCTGGGTGTTCGACAGCTTCCTTCAGCACGATGTCCAGAACAAGGGCGACGCCCAGCGCATCCACCTCGTGCTCGACACGGTCGGTGGCGGGATCCTGCCGGAGCTGATGAAGGCAGCCGAGGAACCGACGAAGCCGACGCGCGCCTTTTTGAGCCCGGAACCGCGGCGGCGAGGGGCTTGTGTTTCGAGAAGGTGAACTCGCCAAAGGTCATGTCGCCATGGGAGATGCGCTGCCATCTCGCCTTTACGCGCGAGAAGGCCGGGACGGAGCCGCGGGTCGTCGCCATCCTCGATCAGGGTCGAAATGTTCATCGACGCCTGGGCGGCGAACTGGGCACGGTTCGGGTCGGAGGATGCCGGCCGAACCGTTTATGAGCAGCTGTTGCAGGACGTTCGGGAGAGCCTCGCCGCAATGGGTGTCGCGAACGTCGAGATGCCGAACCAGATCCCGCTTGCAAGGATGCTCGAGCAGCTGATTCTGCTACTCGCGCTCGCTCGATCCGGACAGCGCCTGTAGCGCTGGCAGAAGCGAAGACTGCGGCGCCGACCGAACCGCCGATTCTCTCCGTCGATGAGCATGTTCGACATGGGCGAAACAGTGCCCGATTTCCGGATCGGTCGGGCGTCCGCGACCGCAGGCCTCCCTACGCGAACTCTTCGATCGTCCGATCTTCCTCGTGAGCACGCCGCGCTCGGGCTCGACCTTGCTCTACGAGACGCTCGAGAAAGCGCCGGGACTCTATTCGATCGGCGAGGAGAGCCATCGGATCATCGAAGGCATCCCGGGCCTCGCTCCCTCGCATCGGAGCTGGCTGTCCAACCAACTGGTTGCGAACGATGCCTCGGCAGAGCGTGCAGAGCAGCTGGCAGCGAGTTTCTACCGTCGATTTGAGAGACCGGGACGGCACGGCGGCCTAACGGCCGAGTGCGGATGCTTGAAAAGACACCGAAGAATGCGCTTCGGGTTCCCTTCATCGATGCGATCTGGCCGGAATCCGAATTCGTCTACCTCTACCGCGATGTCCGCGAGACTCTCTACAGCATGATGGAGGCGTGGCGTTCGGGAAGCTTCCGAACCTATCCCGGGCTGCCCGGCTGGCCCGAAGGATCATGGTCGCTGCTGCTCGTTCCGGGTTGGCAGCAGCTGAAGCGGATGTCCGCTTCCGGAAATCGTGGCGCACCAGTGGGCGATTACGACGGAGATCTTGCTCGACGACCTGGAGCGGCTGCCCAAGGAGCGGGTGCAGGCGATCGACTACGGCAACTTCCTCGATTCCCCGCAGGCCGAGATCGAGCGGATCGCCGCCGGGCCTGGGACTTGGCTGGGACCGGCAGCTGGGCGGCACGCTTCCGTTGTCGAAGACGACCGTTAGTCAGCCGGACCGGCAGAAATGGCGCCGCGCGGAGCAAGCCATTCAATCCGTTCTGCCGATCGTCGAGAAGGCGGATGCCAGGGCACGCAAGTTCCTGTCGGAACGGAGCGCATCGATCAGGGCGGCCGCCTGACCCTCTCTCGCCTGACCTTGGCGATTCCGCTGGCGCCCGTTAGAGGCCCGCAAAACCGCGCGTACGGAGTTGCCGCAGAGCATGACATATCAAGTAACGCCGCCAGCGAACGGCGGCACCGAGCAGACTGCGCCAGCGCCCGCGGCTCCACCTGTCCCCGACCAGACGAAAATCAGCGTCTCGCAAGGGCTTCGCTGCCTGGCTGACCAAGAACCAGACGAGCCTTCGCGGTGTCGTCCTATCAGAGCGGCCGGCTGTTCCTGGTCGGAACGATGCCTGACGGCACCGTTTCCGTGCACCAGGAAATGTTCAACCGAGCGATGGGCATTTGCTGGGATAGGGGTGGGCTTTGGCTCGCCTCGCGGGTTCAGCTCTGGCGGCTCGAGAATATCTTGCCGGAGGGCGAGATTGCCGATGGAAGGTTCGATCTTACGCTGATGCCGCGCAGGACGTTACGTTACCGGCGATATCGACGTTCATGAACTCGCTGCGGACGGGAAGGGAAGGCCGATCTTCGTGTGCACGGGTCATTCTTGCCTGGCAACACTCGACCCGGTGCACAGCTTCCGCCCAATCTGGAAGCCGACGTTCATCTCCGAACTTGTCCGCGAGGATCGTTGCCACATGAACGGTCTCGGGATGCTTGACGGCAAGCCGAAATACGTGACGGCGGTCAGCCAGACGGATGTCCTGAACGGCTGGCACGGAAGGCCGCTTCCCAAAGGCGTCATCATCGACATCGAAACGGATCGCGTGGTCACCGACCAGCTGTCGATGCCGCATTCGCCGCGCGAGGATACCGACGGCAAGTTGTACGCCGTCGATAGCGGACGCGGATTCCTGGTCGAGGTCGACAAGGAAACCGGCGATCTGCGGGACATCTGTTTCTGCCCCGGCTTCCTTCGCGGGCTGTCGCTGGTCAACGGCTTTGCGCTCGTGACCGTTTCCAAGCCGCAGGTACGGGAAGTTCGAGGATCTCCCGATCGCCGACGGAAATGACGAAGCGGAACCTCGATCCGATCTGTGCCGTGCTGGTGATCGATCTGGCGAGAGGCGAGATTGCCGAGTGGCTCCGGCTGGAAGGCGACGTGCAGGAGCTGTTCACGGTTGAGCTTATGCCCGGGATCAATTGCCCTATGGTCGTCGGTCCGCAGTCCGCCGAGTTCGCGAGACACGATCACCTTTGACCGGAGGTCGTCTCCGCTGGTTGATTAGCGCGACGAACTGGTCGGTTCACTGACAGTCTTAGTCATGTTGCATTAATGCTACAACGGCCGCCGAATTGATCTCGCGCGCTCTTACTTTCTTTTCCGTACTGGTTTCGTAATCAGCCCTCTGGGGAACCAATTACCTTTCCGAGGGGATCGTTATAGCCATGCGCTCCATTATCCTACGCATTTCTTGCTTCCGCATCCTTTGCGGCACTCGCTGCTGCGGCGCCTGCAAATGCGCAAACACCCGCTCCGGTCGTCCCGGGTCGGCGACCCGTGCCAGGCTCCGGCCGACCAGCGGGGTCCGACGTAACCTGCCCGCCGGCCGATCGCCCGGCTGGTGAAGCCATTCAGCAGGGCGCCATTGCGTCGCCGGCAGCGGAAGAGGGCGGCGTCGTCGTCGTCGGTTCGCGCATCCGCCGCGATCGCTTCAACACCGCCGACCCGGTCACCATCATCAACCGTCAGAGCGCGGTCGACGCCGGCTTCAACTCCACGGCCGAAGTTCTTCAGAGCGTCGGCGTTACCGGCGGTACGGGCCAGATCAACGACACGTTCGGCGGCCTGGTCGTCGAAGGCGGTCCGGGCGTTAACACGCTCTCGCTTCGCGGCCTCGGCCCGACGCGTACCCTGATCCTGCTCAACGGCCGCCGTATTGCGCCGGCCGGTACGCGCGGTCAGGTTGGCGCCGCCGACTTGAACGTTCTTCCGAACGCCATTCTCGACCGCATCGAGGTCCTGAACACCGGTGCATCGTCGATTTACGGTTCGGACGCCGTCGCCGGCGTCGTCAACATCGTGACGCTCAGCAAGTTCAACGGCCTGGCCGTCGAAGCCGCCGTCACCGCTCCGGAAATCGGTTCGGGCACGACGCAGCGTTACTCGATCACCGCCGGTACGTCGGGCGAGCGTTTCTCGATCATGGGCTCGCTCGAGCTGTTCGATCGCAACCGCATCACTCAGGGCGACCAGCCGTGGGCCCGCTGCCCGCAGCAGCGCCGTCTGAGCCCGCTCGGTGTCAATGACACCAACCGCTGCTTCCCGCTTGAGGAAGGTGGCGTTACCGTCAACACGATCGGAACCGGATTCTTCCAGCTGGGGACCAACCCGGATCCCATCGATTTGGGCAGTGGTTTTGAGGCCAATCCGCCTGATTACTACCTGCTCTGCAATCGCTGGCGCCCGACCGCGGTCCAGCCGGGTCAGACTCTTCCGGGCTTCGAGTGCGTTGGCGGTCTGCTGTACAACTACATCACGGCCAGCGGCTTTGGCACGAGCCTAAACGTTCGCGACACGTTCGCGCCGTCGATGCTGCAGCAGGACATCATTTCGCCGAACCGTAACTACACCGGCTTCCTGACCGGCACGTACGACACGGACTTCTTCGGCAATGGCCAGGCTTACTTCGAGTTGCTCGCAACCCGGCGTAAGTCTCAGCAGAACGGCCAGCGTCAGTTCACGCTGGATTATGCCCCGAATAGCCCGCTGCTCCTGGCAGCGAACGGTGGTCTGTTCTCGACGCTTCCGCCGCGGCTTAACAGCGCGATCGGCGTCCGCGTGTTTGCCGACTACGGTCATCTACGACAGCAGCCAGACGCAGGACTTCGTCAAGCTTTCGGGCGGCTTCCGTGGCGACCTTCCGTTCGCGCCCAGTGGCGGTACGATGTCTTTGTGTCCAAGAGCTGGTCTGACGGTACGTACAGCTACGAGCAGATCCTTGCCGATCGTCTCGCGAACAGCCTCGACGTTGTCCCTCTGGCGGGTGGCGGCTTCCGTCTGCCGCATTGCCCTCGGGGGCTGTGTCGCAGCGCCGCCAATCAGCAATGCGATCATCGGTGGTCAAGCCCGCACGGCTGCTCCGGCATGGTTCGATTATGTCACTGACGACGTTGTCGGCCACACCGCTTTCCGCGAATGGACCGGTGCGCTGACCTTTGACGGTCCGCTGTTCCGCCTGCCGGGCGGCGATGCTCAGGCCGTGATCGGTTTCGAATATCGCAGCTCGAGCATCAACGACGTTCCGTCGGACGATGCTCAGCGTAATAACCTGTACAACTTCACGTCCGCTCCGATCACCAAGGGTTCGGACAATGTGAAGGAAGCGTTCGCGGAGCTCGAATTCCCGATCCTCAAGAACGTACCGTTCGCCGAGGAACTGACGATCAACGCTTCGGGTCGTTACACCGACTATAGGTCGTACGGTTCGGACACGACGTACAAGATCGGCGGTATTTACTCGCCGATGCGTTGGCTGTCGTTCCGCGGCAGCTACGGTACGTCGTATCGTGCACCGGCGCTGTTCGAGCAGTTCCTGGGTTCGACCACGGGCTTCCTTTCGGCACAGAGCACCGACCCGTGCACCAGCTTGTTCAACGTGACCAACCCGACGATCCGGGCAAACTGTCTTGCCGACGGTCTGCCGAACAACTTCGTCAACAACGGTAGCGTGACGGTCATCCAGCGCGGTGGTGCGGAGGCGGGCCTCACGGCGGAAACCTCGAAGAACCTGACCTTCGGTGGCGTTCTGCAGCCGTCGCTCGGGGCCTTCGGAAACCTGTCGCTGGCGGTCGATTATTTCCGGGTCGAGGTGAATGGCGGAGTGTCGCAGCTAGGCGCGGGTACGCTCGCTCGCGGCTGCTACAACGGCACGCGTCCGGAATACTGCCAGTTCGTCAGCCGCGCTCCCTTCACGGGGCCAGGTACTGGCGCTCTGACGGTGACTCAGACGTACATCAACATCGCGACCGACATCGTGAAGGGCATCGATTTCGTGCTCAGCTACGACAAGGAAATCGGGCCGGGCAAGCTCGATATCGGCGTCCAGGCGGTGAAGATTCTCGATCGTATCAACCAGACGAGCCCGGACTCGGATCCGACCGACTTCGCTGGTTCGATCGGCAATCCGAAGTGGGCCGGAACGGGCCACATCGGCTACGACTGGGGTTCATGGTACGCGCGTTGGGGTGTCGACTACATCAAGGGTACGGACGACCGGTTCCTCACCGAGGGCCTTGGTTACGATCCTGCGGTGTATGACTTCTCGGTGCCGGACTACTGGCTGCACACGGCGTCGGTTCGGTTCGAACCTTCGAACCGCTACAGCCTGACGCTTGGTATTCGGAACGTCTTCGACAAGAAGCCGCCGAAGATCACCGCCGAAGATCCGTTCGTGAACACCATTGCGAACGTTCCGCTGCAGTCCGGTTGGGACTTCCGTGGACGTACGTTCTTCGTGAACGCGCAGGCCAAGATTTTCTAAGTCGAAGGTCAGCCACAAGCACTGAACGGGCGGGAGAAATCCCGCCCGTTCTTTTTTGTCCCCGTGCCAACGACCTAAGCGCCGACACTTTCTTGCCTTTGCAAGCGTGGTTCAGGGGCTACAGTCACTTTGTCTCGGCAACGTAGGGTTTTGAATGGTGGAGCTGGGGGGCTCAGCATGGATTGCGTTGATGATTGCGGGCCTCTGGCTCGCGATTGCCGCGGCCGTGCTCGTGATTGCCGCCCGGCGGATGCGAGAAGCCAATGCCTTGGTCGCTGCGGCAACATCTATGTCCGCTCTTCTCGAGGTGGCGCCGGCTCGACCTCTCCTGGTTCGCGCGGACCAATCGGTCGACGCAGATCAACGGCTGCTGCGAGAGCTCGGCCTCGATCCTACAACCTCGCGTTGGGATGATTTGAGTTCCAGCAGCAGTGGTCTTCGCGACGACGATCTCGCTGCATTGAAGCTCGCCATTGAAGCGGCGACGCTTTCAGGCACCTTTATTCAACAACAGGTTAGGGCTGCCGGCTCAGACCGGGTCTTTGATGTCCGCGGAGGGGCAGCGCCGACCCAAGGGCCCGCCGGGTCGATCCTGTTGTGGTTTTCCGACACCAGCTCTGCCGAGGCGGAGCGATCGAAACTTGCCCTGCGCACACGCCAGACTGAATCCGCTTTGGACTCACTGACGCACCTCATCGAGTCCGCGCCCTTTCCGATGTGGTACCGAGGTCCCGACCTTCGCCTGGGCCTGGTCAATCGGGCCTTTGTAGATGCAGTTGAAGCGAAGGACGCAGCTGACGTCATTTCGCGTTCGACCGAACTGATCGACGCCAGCGGCAGCGAAAGCGCGCGCGCTGCTGCCGAAGCCGCGATCGAATCCGGCAAGTTCGTTACCCGGACGCAGCCGGCAACGATCCGAGGCGAGCGGCGAATGATGCGCATCGTCAACGTTCCACTGCCGACGGGGGCGGTCGCCGGCTTCGCTATCGATATCCAGGAGTTGGAGGACGCCCGATCGGAATTGTCGCGTCATGTTCAGTCGCAGCGCGATTTGGCGGATCGGATGACTGCAGGAACGGTTCAATTCGATCACGACCGCAATGTCAGCTTCTTCAATCAGCCGTTCGCGGTCATGGCGCAGCTCGACCCTGAGTGGTTGGCCGAAGGGCCGGAATTCGACCGCGTGCTGGAACGCATGCGGGAGCGAAATCGAGTTCCGGAAGTTCGCGACTTCCCGGTCTGGAAATCGGAGAAGCGCGAGTGGTTTACCAGCGCTCAGGAAGTCGTCGAGGAGGACTGGATTCTCGCCGACGGCGACCACCTTCGACTGGTCGCCCAGCCACTCCCCGATGGCGGTCTCCGTATCTTTCTTGAAGACCGCACCGAGCAAGTCCGCCTGGCCTCCGCGCGGGACACTTTGCTCCGCGTTCGCGCCGCCACGTTCGACAATCTCTTCGAAGCGATCAGCGTCTTTGCGAGCGACGGCCGACTGTATCTCTGGAACAAGCGCTTCCGCGACGTCTGGGACCTTGAGGAAGAGCGCCTGACCGAGCACCCGCGTGTGGACGAGCTTGTGCCGGCAATGGCCCGGAAGCTCGTCAACCCGACTGCTGCCGCTCAAATCCGCGAAATGGTTCGTCACACGACCAATGAGCGCCAGCCGGCGAGCGGCCATATTTCATTGACCGATGGACGTCATTTCGAGTTCGCGGCCGTGCCGCTGCCGGACGGAAATGCGCTCTTCACGATGGTCGACGTCACGGACTCGACCCGCATCCAGGAGGCGTTGCGTGAGCGAGCGACGGCGCTGGAGCAAGCCGACCGCATCAAGACCGACTTCGTCGCGAACGTCAGCTATGAACTGCGGACCCCGCTCACGTCGATTGGTGGCTTCGCGGAGATGCTTGCGGGTGGCTATGCCGGCAAGCTTGCGCCGTCGGCGGCGGACTATGTCAGTGCCATCCTTGAGGCAGTCGATCGCCTGTCGAAGCTGATCGACGATGTTCTCGCGCTAACTCAGGGTGATCCTGCCGGTATCGCGCTGGAAAAAGAGCGCATCGACCTGGCGGGCCTTTGCCGCATGGCCGCGGAGACCGTCCAATCGAGAGCGACGGAGCGAGATCAGAAGCTGGATATCGACATCGATTCGTCCATCGGATTCGCCTTTGGCGACGTTCGACGCCTCCGGGAGTCGATCGAGCACGTTCTCAACAACGCCATTGCCTATACCGACAAGAAAGGGCGCATCCGCCTGGAGGGGGCTGGCGACGAAGAGCGCGCGATCATCACGATCACGGACAATGGAATCGGCATTTCGAAGCAGGACCTTCCGCGGGTTTTCGAGCGGTTCGACCGCATCAATGAAACCGGCGTTCGAGGGGAGGCCGCGCTAGGCCTTGGCCTGCCGCTGACGCGCCAGTTCCTCGAGGCGCACGGCGGCAAGGTTGAACTGGAGTCGAAGAAGGGGAAGGGGACGACCGTGACCCTGACCATTCCACGCGGCGCGAAATGATCCTCACCGAAGAGCGGGATACGGAAGCGCTTGGCGCGCGACTTGCTGCTGTGGCCTTGCCGGGGGATGTCATCGCGCTTTCTGGCCCCTTGGGGGTCGGCAAGACGGCACTCACGAGAGGCTTGCTGGCAGCGCTCGGCCACGAAGGCGAAGTGCCGAGCCCAAGCTTCGCGATCATCCAGCCTTACGACGAACTGGACCCGCCGGTCTGGCATGTAGACCTCTTTCGCATCGATGACGTCGGCGAGCTAGACGAACTCGGCCTGGAGGCTGCCGCTGACGGCGTCCTGATAGTCGAATGGCCTGAAAAGGCCGGCGATCGAGCCTTTCCACAAGCCCTTGAACTCACCCTGGAATTTGCGGATGGCAACGCGAGGCGCTTGACAGCCAACGTGCCGCCTTCATGGCAGTTGCGATGGCCTCTCCGATGATTCCTCCCGCTCATGCACCAGAGTTTCTGGCTTCGTGCGGATGGGCTGGCGCCGAGATACTTCCGCTCGCCGGCGACGCGTCGTTCCGCCGTTATTTCCGCATCGTCGATGGCGACCGCTCGGCGGTGCTGATGGACGCGCCGCCGCAGCATGAGGATGTGCGCCCGTTCGTGGCGGTTGCGGAATGGCTTGCGGAAAAGGGGCTTACAGCGCCTGACATCCTGGCACGTGACATCGGCCGCGGCCTGTTGCTGCTCGGCGATTTCGGCGATTGGCGCCTCCGCGAGGTTCTGGACAGTGATCCGTCGCGCGAGCGTGAACTCTACGAACTGGCGACCGATGTCCTAGTCCATCTTCACCAGCACGAGCCGATGTCCGGCCTTAAGCCTCATGGCCTCGACCAGTGGCTGGAAGAATTGAAGCTGTTCACCGACTGGTATTGCCCGGCGGTCGGCCTGAAGGTCGACGCCGACGGCTATCGCGATGCGTGGACGAAGGTGCTTGCGCCTGTCGCCGGCGACGGTCTCGCGCCTGTCACCGTGCTTCGCGATTATCACGCCGAAAACGTAATGCTCGTGAAGGGGCGTGAGGGCGTGGCGCATTTCGGATTGCTCGATTTCCAGGACGCGCTCGCGGGCCACCCGGCGTATGACCTGGCGTCGGTGCTGGAGGATGCTCGCCGCGACGTCCCGGAGGCGGTCGAACAGGAAATGCTCGATCGCTACGTTTCACGGACTGGGTCAGGCGATGCTTTCCGGCGGGCCTATTGGGCACTCGCGGCACAGCGGAATACGCGGATTCTCGGCGTTTTCACCCGTCTTTGGAAGCGCGACAATAAGCCGCACTACACCCATTTCCAGCCGCGGATGTGGGGCCTGCTGGAACGCGATCTTGCTCAGCCCGGCCTGGAGCCGGTGCGCGAGTGGTTCGATGCCAACGTTTCGCCGGAGTATCGCGTAGCGCCGTGGAAGGAAGCTGCGTGACCGCTGCCCGTCGTGCACTCAGGCTTCGCGCCGAAGTCTCGGCGGACGTGCCGGGCACGGCGATGGTCATGGCCGCCGGCCTCGGCAAGAGGATGCGGCCGCTCACCGCGACCAAGCCGAAACCGTTGATCGAGGTGGCGGGCAAGCCGTTGATCGACCATGTCCTGGACCACCTGCGAACCGCGGGTGTCGAGAACATCGTCGTCAACGTCCATTATCTGCCCGGCTCGATCGAGGCGCACCTCGCGGCAAAGGCGAGCGACCTCAACGTCTCGATCTCCGACGAACGCAGACAATTGCTCGAAACCGGCGGGGGCATGGTCAAGGCCGAGCCTTTGATTCAGTCGGATCCCTTCCTCGTCGTCAACAGCGACAATTTCTGGGTCGACGGGCCGGCCGATACACTGAAGCTGCTGGCGTCCCACTGGGACGGCGACCGGATGGATGCGCTGCTGCTGGTCGTTCCCCACGCTCGCGCGCAGAACCATCGTGGCCACGGCGATTTCCACATGGATCGTTCGGGCAGGCTTCGCCGTCGTGAAAAAGCGCGCGTCGCGCCGTTCGTGTTCACCGGCATTCAGATCGTGTCGAAATCGCTGCTGAAGGACGCGCCGGAAGGGCCATTTTCAACGAATATCTTCTGGGACCGGGCGATCGAAGCCGGCCGCTGCTTCGGTGCGGTCCATCAGGGGCTCTGGTTCGACGTCGGGACGCCAAAGTCGATCGTCCAGACGGAAGCCTTTTTGCAGAATGTCTGACGGGCGCGCCGGGCACCCGGCGGTCTTCACGATCCCTACCCACCGCTCGTTCGCGGACTCGCTGGCGGCGGGCCTGATTGCGAAGTTCGGTGGCGATCCGCTCGGCCTGGCATCAGGGCGTATCCTGCTTCCAAACAATCGCGCCGTACGGACTGTGACCGAGGCATTCGTTCGGGCCAGCGGTTCGGGCCTGCTTCTTCCGCGGCTGATCCCAATCGGCGATCCGGAGCTGGATGAAAGGATCGGCGGAGCACTGGACCAGGCGGATGACGGCGAGGCGGTGCCCCCGCGATCGAGCCGTTCGAACGAATTGCTTTGCTCGCGTCGCTAGTTCGAGGGCCCGACGAGAGCGCTGCCGAGGCACTGCGATTGGCGGCGGAGCTTGCCCGAACGATTGATGCGCTGATCATCGAGGAAGTCGATCCGAACAAGCTTGCGGACGCAGTCGCCGACGCACCTGAACTGGCGCGGCACTGGGAGAAGGCGCTCGAACGATTCCGTGCCGTGCTGGATCGCTGGCCGTCACTTCTGGCGGAGCGAGGGCGCATTGATCTGACCGATCGGCGCAATCGGCTTCTGCGCACGACGGCGGCGCGTTGGGCGGCGAAGCCACCCGCTGGCTTCACCGTCGCGGCGGGTATCACTACGGCGGCCCCTGCGATCGCCGCCGTGCTTGCCCGTGTCGCGCGGATGCCGGGCGGAATGGTGATCCTTCCGGGCGTGAGCTTGTTCAACGCAATGTCCGACGATGAGTGGGAAGCGCTTGGGCCGGACGAGCGGGGCCGCGCCGAGGAAACGCATCCACAATATCATTTGAAGGTGCTGCTCGATCGCATCGGTGTTGCACGGGGTGAGGTGCAGCTTTGGCCGTCGTCGGGTCGGACCGCGTCGCCCGCCGTCCGGACCCGCGCTGTCGCCCATGCAATGACTGCCGCCGACTTCAGCGACAAATGGAACGCCCTGAAGCCGGCGGAGCGGCGGCTGACCGGGATTCGCGCTGCGGAACTGGCTGACCCGGCCGCCGAAGCGCAGGCGATTGCGCTTGCCATTCGTGAAGCACTGGAAACGCCGGGACGAACCGCCGCGCTGATCACGCCCGACCGTTTGCTGGCCCAGCGAGTATCGGCGCTTCTCGACCGGTGGGACATAGCGGCGGACGACAGCGCGGGGCGTGCATTGTCGCAGCTGCCGTCGGGAACCTTGCTGCTGGCGATCGCGTCCGCCGCTGCGGAAGACCTGGCGCCGGTGCCATTGCTTGCTCTGCTCAAGCATCCGCTGGTCGGAGGCGAGGACGAAGAGCGGCGCCGGTGGATGGACGACGTCCGCCTGCTCGACCTTGCGTTGCGAGGGCCGCGCCCTGCTGGCGGGCTCGAAGGGGTCGAGAAGCACCTGGCGGACAAGGCGGGGGCGGAGCGCGCATGGCAGCGCATTCGCCCGCGGCTCTCGAAACTGCGCGAGTTGAGAATCGGCGACCTCACTGCCGGAAATGGCCGCCGCACTGGTTGAAGCGGCTAGCGACGCTGGCGGGCGACCGGGTCTGGTCGGGTTCCGCGGGTCGCGCCGCAGCGGAGCTCATCGCGGAGGTTCAGGCACTTCGGTCGTGACCTCCCGATCACGGGCACCGACGCCGTCCCAATCCTCCACCAACTGCTCGACGGAGTGCGCATTCGTCCGCCCTATGGCGGACACCCGCGGGTGTTCATCTGGGGCTTGCTCGAGGCGCGGCTGCAGCAGGCGGACCTGACCATCCTCGGCGGATTGAACGAAGGCGTCTGGCCTGCGCTGCCATCGCCGGATCCGTGGCTCGCGCCGAAAATCCGGGCGAACCTCGGCCTGCCAGGCCTCGAATTCAGGATCGGACTGTCGGCCCACGACTTCGCTAGTGCCCTGGGAGCACCGCAGGTGCTGATCACTCGGGCCCGGCGCGACAGCCGGTCGCCAACCGTCGCTTCGCGGCTCTGGCTGCGCCTTCAGGCGATGACCGGTGGGTTGGCGCACGATACGCGGTCTGGAGCGCCTGGCTCTCGCGCTCGACGATCCGGGCCGACCGCAGCCCGCCGATCGGCCCAAGCCGGCGCCACCGCAAGAATTGCGGCCGACGAAGATCTCGGTCACGTCCGTCGACCGGCTGAAGGCCGATCCGTTCGCTTTCTATGCACAGGCTATCCTAGGATTGCGCCGGCTCGATCCAGTCGATGCAGACCATAGCGCCGCGTGGAAGGGGACGGCGGTCCACGAGGTGTTCGAGGCATGGCTGAAGCGATGACGATTGCGACCCGGACAAGTTGGTCTCTCGCGCCCGCGATGCTCCTGACAAGCGAGACGATCCACCCGATGCTCCGCGCCTTGTGGCAGCCACGGCTGATGGAGGCGATCCGCTGGATCCGGGAGCAGGAAATCGAGAACCAGGCGCGGGGCCGGCGGCCGCTGGCTGCCGAGATAAAGGGTGAAGCGACGATCGACGGCGTGCTGCTTCACGGGAAGGCCGACCGCATCGACCGGTTTGAAGTGGGCGGGCGTTGCGATCGTCGACTACAAGACGGGCAAGGCGCCATCGCAAAAGGCGGTCGACGAGGGCTTTTCGCTACAGCTCGGCCTGCTCGGGCTGATCGCCGAGGAGGGCGGGTTCGAAGGCATTTCCGGCAAGTCCCGCGCGCATGAATATTGGTCGCTGAGCAAGTATCGCGAGAAGTTCGGCAAGTGCGTTTGCCCCGACAAGAAGATGGGCCCGGACGAGTTCCTCGACCACGCCCGGCGCAACTTCATCGACGCTGCACGCAATTGGCTTACCGGCGACGAACCGTTCATCGCCAAGCTAAACCCGGCCTATGCGCCCTATGGCGACTTCGATCAGCTCATGCGGCTCGAAGAATGGTACGGCCGCCGATGAGGCTAGCGGCGCGGCTTCTTCTTGACCTTGGACGCGTAGAGGAGCGCGGCGACGATCGCTGCCGAGCCGATGCCAACCGCGACGCCTGCCTTGACGAGCTTCGTCCGGCGCTGCTCGCTGGCGCCGTCCCTGTCGCTGCTGTCGGTCATCGTGAACTCCTGACTACCTCTCGCTGCATCTCTATGGGTGGCGAGCGTAATTTGGAAGCGGCACGCCGATGAGCCGGCGGTTCAAGCCGCTGCCGGCGCTCGAGGGCGCGCAGGCCGCCGCGGTCGATCCGAAGGTGCACGCAGCGGTTTCCGCCTCTGCGGGATCGGGCAAGACACAGGTTCTGACCGGGCGCGTGTTGAGCCTGCTGCTGAATGGCGCCGATCCGGAATCCATCCTGTGCCTGACCTTCACCAAGGCCGGTGCAGCTGAGATGGCGAACCGCATCGGTGCGCGCCTCGCGGCGTGGGTGCGGATGAAGGATGCGGAGCTTGGCCAGGACCTGATGGCCCTCCGCGCCGATCCGGGACCGGCGACCCGAGAGCGCGCCCGGCGCCTGTTCGCGAAGGTGCTGGAGGCGCCAGGCGGGCTTCGCATCCAGACGATTCACAGTTTCGCCCAGACATTGCTTGCGGCATTCCCGGCTGAAGCGGGCATCACGCCGGGCTTTGCAGCCCATCGAGGGCAGGGCGGAGCAGGAGCTCGCCCGCACGACCTTGGCCACTCTTCTCGCTGACGCCGAAACGCGCGGCGACGAGCGGCTCATCGGCGACGTGCAGTGCCTCAGCCTTCGGCTCGGGGAGGAAGGCGCGGTCAACTATCTGATGCTCTGCGCTCGGTCGGCGGACGCGATGGCGGCGCTGGGGCAGCCGGAGATGATTGAGCCTCGCATGCAGGAGATGCTGAATTTGCCAGATGAGTCCGAAGAGGACTTCCTTGAGCATCACCTTCATGACGATCGTCTCGATCGGGAGCTGATGGAATGCGATCGCCGACGCGAACCGTCGTTGGGGCGCGACAAATGGGTTGGGGCACGCTGCTGCGATAGATGAGTGGCTCTCGCTGACCCCGATTGAACGGGCGGCCGAGCTTCAAAGACTGCGAAAAGTGGTGCTGACCGATAAGGGAACCACTAAGGTTTCATCGGGCCAGATGAGGGTCGAGCCTGACTATGAAGCTCATGTGGGCCGCCTGCAGAGATGCTGGCGAATCTCCTGCGAATCCAGAATGGCGCCGACTGGCGCGAGATATGGCGGCGGGACTGCGGGCAGGGCAGGCGTTCGCCGCCGCTTATGCTCGGGCAAAGCGAAGCGCGGGCGTTGCCGATTTCAACGATCTGATCGCTTGGACACGGCATTGCTCGCTACGCCGGGAATGGGCGAATGGGTCCGCTACAAGCTCGACCGGCGAACCGATCATATCCTCGTTGATGAGATTCAGGACACGAACGCGCGAGCAATGGGATATCGTGCAGTCGCTTGCCGTCGAATTCTTCGCTGGATCGGGTGCGGCACGAGAGATCTTGACCGCACGATTTTCTTGGTCGGCGACTTCAAGCAGGCGATTTTCGGATTCCAGGGCACCGATCCCGAACGAATTCGAAGCGCGCGAGGAATTGGGTCCGCCAGCAATCGTCCGGTTGCGATCGTCGCTGCTGCTCTTCGCGGACGATGACGCGATGCGGGGCAGGTGCGCACTGGAGTTTCGCGATCTGTCGATCGAGGCCAGTTTCGCTCGGCGCCTGCAGTTCTGGATGTCGTCGACGCGGTCATCAACGACGTCGGATATCGATCCATGGGCCTGCCGGAACAGCCCAAATCCTCATCGAGCCCATTTCGATACGCGCCCGGCACTGTCGAGCTGTGGGAGCCCTTTGCGGTCGAGGACGGCGAGGACGTCGATGAAGGCGAGGAGGGCTGGCTCGGAGAGGACGCGCGTCTCTACGCCAGTGCGCTTGCCAAGCAACTACGGAGCTGGATCGACGAGGCGCCGATCATGGCCTCGACCAAGCGCCCAATGAGCGCGGGCGACGTGCTGATCCTGGTGCGCAGCCGTGGCGAGCTGGCTTCACTGATCGTCGCGCGCCTGTTCGAGGAGGGGGTGCCGGTTGCCGGCATCGACCGCCTGCACTTGCAGGAACCTCTGGCGGTGAAGGATTTGCTCGCTGCGATCTCCTTCGCCGCGCAGCCGCTCGACGATCTCAACCTCGCCAACTTGCTGGTCTCCCCCCTGTTGGGTTGGAGTCAGGAACTGCTTCTTGAGTTGGCCCACGGAAGGGGCGGGACGTCGCTGTGGCAGCGGCTGGGCGAGCGGGCAGACACGAGGCCGGAGTACCGCAGCGCGCGCGACCAGCTTGGTGGGTTGCTGGCGATGGCGGATTTCACCACGCCTCATCGTTTCCTGGAGACGATCCTCTCCGGCCCGCTCGATGGCCGGCGGAAGCTCTACAGTCGCCTCGGCTTGTCGGCGCGCGATCCGATCGACGAGCTGCTGTCCAGCGCGATCGAGTTCGAACATCAGGAAATTGCCTCGCTCGACCGGTTCATTGCCTGGTTTTCGCGTGGCGACGTCGAGATCAAGCGCGATCCTTCGGCGCCGACCAATGCCGTGCGCGTGATGACCGTTCATGGGTCGAAGGGCCTGGAGGCTCCGGTCGTGATCCTCGCGGATGCGACGTCCGACCCGTCGAGGTTGGGTGGCGTTCAGCGAACGCTCGATTTCCCCGTCCCGGGCGTTGGCGAAGTGCCGCTGATCCGCCCGCGCAAGGCGGAGCGTGTGTCGCCGTTTTCCGAACTGATCGCCGACGATGAG
Source organism: uncultured Alphaproteobacteria bacterium (assembly GCA_963750315.1). Taxonomy (GTDB): domain Bacteria; phylum Pseudomonadota; class Alphaproteobacteria; order Sphingomonadales; family Sphingomonadaceae; genus Sphingomicrobium. The sequence continues at coordinate 443,998 of CAVVQF010000005.1, read as the reverse complement.
GCTAACGATCTCGAAGAGCATTGGCGCTTGCTCTATGTCGGCCTCACCCGTGCCGAAGAGCGCCTCGTTATAGCCGGCCTGCAGCCGAAGACGAAGGAAGGCGCGCGGCCCGAGAACTGCTGGCACATCAGTGTCGAACGAGCGCTCGTCTCGCTCGGCGCTCAATGGGAGCCGAGCACGGAATGGGGCCGAACCCTGCGCTATCGTGGCTCGGTTGCTGCCGCTCCGGTCAGGCCCAAGCCCGCGCCGCTGGCGCTTGCCCGCCCACCAATCCCGGATTGGGCGCGGGTGGCAGCGCCGCCGGAGTCACGCCCGCCGCAGCCGCTTGCTCCGTCGGCGATCGCGGAAGACCAGGAATCACTGCCTCCGCCGAGCGAAGCCATGCGAGCCGCGGCGGAGCGAGGGACGTTGATCCATCAGTTGCTGGAGCGCCTCGCCGACGTCGAACCGGATCAGCGGCATTCTGCGGCGCTCGCTTGGCTGGAGCGATCGGCTGGAGTGTCGGCCGCCGCCACGCGCAAGGAAATAGCCGATACCGTCTGCGATGTGCTGTCCGATGCGCGCTTCTCGACGTTGTTCGGCGCCGGGTCGCTAGCCGAAGCGCCGCTTGCCGCGACCCTTCCTGACGGGACCGTAGTCGCCGGCACCGTGGATAGGTTGCTCGTCGAGGAAAACCGCATTTCCGTGATCGATTTCAAGACCGGGAAGGTGCCGCCGTCGCTGGATATGATTCCGGCCTCCCACAAGGCGCAGATGAACGCCTATACGGGGGCGCTGCGAGTTATTTTTCCGGGCCGCGAGGTGCGCGCGGCGCTGCTCTACACCAGCGGCCCGCAACTGTTCGAACTGCAGTGTTGAGACTGACAGACGCAGTCCCCATATATCAGTCAACTTTTGTCACGGAGACATGTTGAAATGGCCACCAAGTCCGTCACCGACCAGAGCTTCCAGGACGATGTGCTGGGTGCTTCGGGCCCCGTCCTCGTCGATTTCTGGGCGGAGTGGTGCGGCCCGTGCCGGATGATCGCGCCCGCGCTTGAGGAAATCTCGAGCGAGCTCGGCGACAAGGTTTCGGTCGTGAAGATCAATATCGACGAGAATCCGGAAACGCCGGGCCGCTACGGCGTCCGCGGCATTCCGACGATGCTGCTGTTCAAGGGCGGTCAGCCGGTCGCCCAGAAGGTCGGCGCTGCTCCGCGCAGCCAAATCCAGCAATGGCTTGAGGGCAACCTCTAAGCCTCATTAGCCGGACGCTTTGAACCGATCGGGCCCGCACCTGCCGGGCCCGATTTTTTGCGACCGGGCCGAGCTGCTTTTCGGTCCTGTCGTTAAGCCTTGCTTTCATTGACTACGGCTAGGGCGCTGCCTACATCGCCCGCCACAATTTGCCGGCTGTGTGGGGCAGTCATTTGGCCCTGTCTAAGCGCCCGGCACGTAAAGGATTTCCATGATCGCCGCACTGGCCAAGAGCATCTTCGGATCGTCAAACGATCGCTATGTCCGTGGCATGGGCAAGCACATCGATGCCGTGAATGGTTTCGAGCCCACGATTTCGGCGATGACCGACGACGAACTGCGCGGCCAGACCGAGGTTTTCCGCCGCCGTCTGGAAGAGGGCACGAAGCTCGACGACTTGCTTCCGGAGGCATTTGCGACCGTTCGTGAAGCGGCGCGCCGGACGCTTGGTCAGCGGCACTATGACGTCCAGCTGATCGGCGGCATCGCGCTCCATCGCGGCGAGATTGCCGAGATGAAGACCGGCGAAGGCAAGACGCTGGTCGCCACGCTTGCGACCTATCTCAATGCGCTTCCCGGCAAGGGCGTCCACGTCGTCACCGTCAACGACTATCTCGCCCGCCGCGACGCGGACTGGATGGGCCAGATCTATCGCTTCCTCGGCCTGACCGTCGGCGTGATCGTGCCCAACCTCAGCGATGAGGAGCGGCGCGAGGCGTACAACAGCGACATCACCTACGCGACGAACAACGAGCTCGGCTTCGACTACCTCCGCGACAATATGAAATACTCGCGTGAGCAGATGGTCCAGCGGCCGTTCAATTTCGCGATCGTCGACGAGGTGGACTCCATCCTCATCGACGAAGCCCGTACGCCGCTGATCATCTCCGGTCCGACCGACGACAAATCGGAGCTCTATGTCTCGGTCGACAAGATCGTGAAAAGCTTCGTCCCCGAGGATTACGAGCTCGACGAGAAGCAGAAGAGCGTCGTCCTTACCGAAGACGGCACCGAAAAGGCGGAGCGGATGCTCGAGGAAGGCGGCCTGATCGAGGGGCGCAATCTGTACGACATCGCCAACACGCAGGTCGTTCACCACTTGAACCAGTCGCTGAAGGCGAACGTGATGTTCAAGCGGGACATCGACTACATCGTGAAGGACGAGAAAGTCGTCATCATCGACGAATTTACGGGCCGCATGATGGACGGGCGCCGCTGGTCCGATGGCCTTCACCAGGCGGTCGAAGCGAAGGAAGGCGTGACCATCGAGGCCGAGAACCAGACTCTGGCCTCGATCACCTTCCAGAATTACTTCCGCATGTACCCGAAGCTGTCGGGCATGACCGGCACGGCGATGACCGAGGCGCCGGAGTTCTTCGACATCTACCGGATGAACGTGGTGTCGATCCCGACCAACATGCCGGTGAAGCGCGTCGACGACGATGACGAGTTCTACAAGAACATCACCGACAAGTTCGCGGCCATCGCGATCGAGATCAAGAAGCGTCAGGAGATGGGCCAGCCGGTCCTGGTCGGTACCGTCTCGATCGAGAAGTCGGAGATGCTGTCGGAGTTCCTGCAGCGCGAGAACATCAAGCACTCTGTCCTGAATGCCCGTTTCCACGAGAGCGAAGCGCACATCGTGTCGCAGGCCGGGCGCCTTGGCGCTGTCACGATCGCCACCAACATGGCGGGCCGCGGCACCGACATTCAGCTTGGCGGCAACCTCGAGTTCCGGATGCAGGACGAGTTCCCGGACCTTGTCGAAGGCACGCCTGAATATGAACTCGCGGGCGGAGACGATCCGCGCCGAGATTGCCGACGAGAAGCAGCGCGCCCTCGATATCGGCGGGCTGTTCGTGCTCGGCACCGAGCGCCATGAAAGCCGCCGCATCGACAACCAGCTTCGCGGCCGTTCAGGCCGTCAGGGCGACCCGGGCCTGTCGCGCTTCTATCTGAGCCTCGATGACGACCTGCTGCGCATCTTCGGACCGCAGACCATGTTCGCGCGCTTGATGAACAAGAACCTCGAGGATGGCGAAGCGATCGTCAGCCCGTGGATCTCCAAGGCGATCGAGACGGCGCAGAAGAAGGTCGAAGCCCGCAACTACGACATTCGCAAGCAGGTCGTCGAATTCGACGACGTCATGAACGACCAGCGCAAGGTCATCTATGAACAGCGCTCGGACATCATGGATGCGGAGGACATCAACGAAGTCGTCGTCGACATGCGCGCCGAGACCGCCGTGTCGCTCGTCGCCGCGCACTGCCCACCGGGTACCTATCCGGAGCAGTGGGACAAGGAGGGCCTGAAGGAGAGCGTTGAGCTCGTCTTCGGGCTTCAGCCGCCGATCGACGAATGGCTGGAAGAAGAAGCCGTCGAGCAGGAAACCCTGATCGAGCGTCTGCAGCAGCTGGCCGACGATGAAATGCATTCGAAGCTGACCGAGGTCGAGCCGGAGCGCTGGAACCAGGTCGAGAAGAATATCCTGCTGCAGACGCTCGATCACTTCTGGAAGGAGCATCTGGCGACATTGGATGCCCTTCGCGCCGTCATCCACCTTCGCAGCTACGCGCAAAAGAAGCCGATCGACGAATATAAGCAGGAAGCCTTCCTGCTGTTCGAGCGCCTTTTGATCTCGATCCGCGAAGAGGTGACCCGCGTCCTGATGCGCGCGCAGGTTCAGTTCGCCGAGCCCCCGCCGCTTGAGCTGCCCGACTTCATCACCCAGCACATCGATCCGCTTTCGGGCGAGGACGATACTCTGGACCAGGATGCCGGCGGCTTCGGCATGACCTCGCTCAACATTCCGCAGCCGCGCCTCCCGCAAGGAGAGAATGGCGACACGATCGAAGAACCGATCAGCCGTAATTCGCTGTGTCCGTGCGGTTCGGGCAAGAAGTACAAGCATTGCCACGGCCAGCTGGCCTGATGGTCTCGCCAGCCAAGGTGGAGATCGATCGTCATTCGCTGAGGCTGGCCTATCGCGCCGATGAAAACGCGGTCGCTAACGACCGCCTCGTCCAGGCTCGTTTGTCGCCGGACGCTCTAGGCGAGGCCACCGCTACGGCTCGCGCGCTGGTGAAGGGCGTGCGGTCGCACAAGCCATCCGGCCTGGACGCCTTCCTGCAGGCCTACGACCTCGGCAGCGAAGAGGGCGTCGCGATGATGTGCCTCGCGGAGGCGCTGCTCCGCATTCCCGACGCGCACACCGCGGACGAGTTGATCGCCGACAAGCTTTCGGGACCGGCCTGGGCGGAGAAGCTCGGTCAGTCCGACTCCTCGTTCGTCAATGCCGCAACTTTCTCGCTCCTGCTTACCGGCAAGGTGCTGGAAGGCGCGCAAGACCGATCCGACAATTGGAAGGCCGCGCTCGGCCGTGCCGTTGGCCGCCTGGGCGAGCCGGTCGTAAGAACCGCTGTCCGCGAGGCGATGAAGATCCTCGGCCGCAACTTCGTGTTCGGCCGCACGATCGACGAAGCGCTGCGCCGCGCCGCGCCGGAGCGCTCGCAGGGTCTCAGTCACAGCTTCGACATGCTTGGCGAAGCCGCCCGGACGATCGCGGACGCGGAGCGCTACGCCAAAGCCTATCGCGATGCGCTCGACCGGATTGCCAAGGAAGCGAAGGGCGGTTTCGCGAAGTCGCCGGGCATCTCGGTCAAGCTCTCGGCGCTCCACCCGCGTTACGAATGGAGCCACGCGGACGAGGCAAAAGCTTACATTCTCCCCATCCTTCAGGAACTGGCGCAGAAAGCCAGCAACGCCGATGTCCACCTGACCATCGACGCCGAGGAAGCGGATCGGCTTGAATTGCAGATGGACATGCTCGAGGCATTGCTCGCCGACGACAGCCTGTTCGCCAACGGTTGGGCTGGCCTCGGGATCGCCATCCAGGCGTACCAGAAGCGGGCGCTGCCGCTCTGCGAATGGACGGTTGCCGCGGCCCGCGCTCACCGCCGCAAGCTGATGGTTCGGCTCGTGAAGGGTGCGTACTGGGACACCGAGATAAAGCTCGCGCAGGTCGCCGGCCTGACCGACTATCCGGTCTTCACACGCAAGGTGACGACCGACGTTTCCTATCTCGCGTGCGCGAAGGTCTTGCTCGCGGCGACGGACGCCATTTATCCGGCGTTCGCTACGCACAATGCGAACACGATTGCCGCGGTGAAGGCGCTTGCCGGGAAGACCCCGTTCGAATTCCAGCGCCTGCACGGCATGGGCGAAGGCCTCTACGAAGAAGTCGCCAAGCTGGAAAAGGCGATCGGCGACCCGCAGACGCCAGTGCGCATTTACGCGCCCGTCGGCAGTCATAAGGAATTGCTGGCTTATCTCGTTCGCCGATTGCTGGAGAATGGAGCCAATTCGTCCTTCGTGAACCGCATTGCGGACGAGCATGTCAGCCTTGACGATCTGGTCCGCGATCCCGTTGCGGACCTTGAGGCGCTTCAGCCCAAGCGCAATCCGAACATCATCTTGCCGACCGACCTCTTCGGTGCCGGCCGCCGCAACAGCGCGGGCGTCGATCTCAGCGATCCGCTGGTGCGTGATCCGTTGATGCAGCGCTTGAAGAAGCTCGAAGCACGCACTTGGACCGCAAAGCCGGGTATCGGGAATGGTGAGGGCAGGCCGATTGTCTCGCCTCACGACACCCGGATCACCGTCGGCACGACCTTCGAAGCTAGCGCGGATGAAGTCGACCGGATGGCCCGCGCCGCACACGCCGCGCAGGTCGCGTGGGATTTACTTGGCGGCGAAGCCCGTGCGAGGTTGCTCGAACGCGCGGCTGATCTCTACGAAGAGCATGCGGAAGAGTTCTTCTCGCTCTGCACGCGCGAGGCCGGAAAGACTTTGGTCGACGCGGTGCTCGAAGTGCGTGAGGCAGTCGATTTCCTGCGTTTTTACGCGTCCGAAGCGCGCCGTCAGTTCACCAAGCCACTGGCGCTTCCGGGGCCGACCGGGGAGCAGAACGAACTGCGCCTGCACGGTCGTGGCGTGATCGCCGCTATTTCCCCCTGGAATTTCCCGCTGGCGATTTTCACCGGCCTGGTCTCCGCGCCGCTCGCTGCCGGCAATGCAGTCATTGCCAAGCCTGCCGGCCAAACGCCGCTGATCGGTGCCTTGGCGATCGAGCTGATGCACCAGGCGGGCATTCCCAAGGACATCGTCCAGCTCGCGCCCGGCTCAGGCAGGGTCGTCGGCGGGACGCTAACCGCGCATCCTTTGCTCTCGGGAGTCGTCTTCACCGGCTCGACCGAGACCGCGCGGATGATCAACCGCACCTTGGCCGAACGCGACGGCCCGATCATCCCGTTCGTTGCTGAAACCGGCGGCCAGAATGCGATGATCGTCGACAGCTCGGCCTTGCCCGAGCAGGTCACCCGCGATGTCATTTCCTCGGCGTTCCAGAGCGCGGGCCAACGTTGCTCGGCGTTGCGTGTCCTGTTCGTCCAGGAAGACGTCGCCGATGGCATGATCGAGATGATCGCCGGAGCGATGCAGGCTCTGACCGTCGGCGACCCGAGCGACCTCAAGACGGACGTCGGCCCGGTGATCGACGAGCCCGCGAAGAAGGTGCTCGACGACCACATCGAGTGGCTCGACAAGAATGCCAAGAAGATCTGCCGCCTGGAGGCCCCGAAGGAAGCCGCGAACGGCTATTTCGTCGCTCCTGCTTTCTATGAGATCCAGTCGCTAAGCCAATTGAATCAGGAAAATTTCGGCGCGATCCTTCACGTCGTCCGCTTCGCCGGCGACAAGCTCGATGAGGTAGTCGAGGCGATCAACACGACGGGTACGGCCTGACCCTTGGGCTCCAGAGCCGCATCGATACGGTGCGTGACTATGTTGAGGAGCACGCTCGCGTCGGCAACTTCTACGTGAACCGCAACCAAATCGGCGCGGTGGTCGAAAGCCAGCCGTTCGGGGGCGAAGGACTGTCCGGTACCGGGCCCAAGGCTGGCGGCCCGCATTACGTCGCCCGTTTCGCGACCGAACGCGTCACCTGCATCGACACGACCGCGGCGGGCGGCAACGCGACGCTGATGGCGGCTATCGAAGGCTAGGACCGCCTCCTGTCCCTTCACGGGACGCCGTGGAGCGCCGGGAACCAACGGTCGTTTTAAAAGGGCGGGGTGGTCTTCCCAGACACGAACGCGCTCCGCCGGAGCGGTCGGGCGTAAGCTCGGCCGCTTCGTACTTGCCAATTCTCGAAAGAAAATGGCTCCCCGGGCCTGATTCGAACAGGCGACCATTCGATTAACAGTCGAACGCTCTACCGCTGAGCTACCGGGGAGCAACCCGCATTCCTGCAGGGCGAGGCGGCTAGATAGCGAAGCGTGCCGTGAAGGCAAGGCCTCAGGTGGCGAATTGCTCCATCGCAATTCGCTCGTCGAGCGCATGCTCCGGATCGAACAGCAACGTCAGCGACCGTTCGCGGTCGAGGGTCACCTCGACCTTGGCGACTTCGCGCACTTCCTTCTGGTCGGCGACCGCCGAAACGGGCCGGTTTTTGGCTTCGAGAATGCGAAAACTGACCGCCGTATCGTCCGGCAGGATTGCTCCAGACCAGCGGCGAGGGCGGAACGGACTGATCGGCGTCAGCGCCAGCATCTTTGCGGCCAGCGGAAGGATCGGGCCCCGCGCTGAGAGATTATATGCCGTCGATCCGGCAGGCGTGGCGACCAGCACGCCGTCGCAGGCGAGCTCGGGCAAAGCGACGCGGCTGTTCACCGAAATCTCGATCTTCGCCGTCTGGCGCGTTTCACGCAGGAGAGAGACCTCATTGATTGCTGCGGCTCTGAAGGTCTCGCCGGACACCGTTGTCGCGGTCATCTGCAGCGGCGCGACCCGGATCGCCTTGGCGTTCGCGATCCGGTCGGCAAGCAGGTCCAGCCGCCATTCGTTCATCAGGAAGCCGACCGTGCCGCGGTTCATCCCGAACACGGGCCTCGGCGCTCCGGCATCGAGCATTGAGTGCAATGTCTGGAGCATGAAGCCATCGCCGCCGAGCGCGACCAATATGTCCGCATCATCGGCATCGGCCCAGGTGTAGCGGCGGCGGAGCATCGCCTCGGCCGCCTGCGCGACCTCGGTCTCGGACGAGAGCAGGCCGATCTTCAGCCCGGCCAGGTCGACCTTGGCTCTTCCGCCTCCGAGCTTGGCTGCATCAGCGCTCAAACGCTGCTCCCTTCCGCCTTCGACCATAGGCATTTTGCCAAGGCGCGCCACTGTCCCGTTGTGGGTCGGGCCCCGGGTGGCCGGTTTCGGCGGCCCGGAAGCATGGCTAGCCAATATGCATGTTGAAGCGTGATGGCGTCGAAACCACGGAACGTAACGATGATCGCAGGGTCGCTCCGGCTTCCCGGCGGCGCAAGGACGAGCTGCTCGCGGCGGTCATTGCGCACCAGCAGATCGGCGTCGCGTTCCAGCCTCAGATCAATCCGATCACGGGGGAAGTGGCGGGGGCAGAGGCTTTGGCTCGCTGGGACCGTGTCGATGGGCCTGAGCAATTGTTTGCTCGGGCCGCGGCCGCCGGCCTGTCCGAAAGCCTTTCGCGTCTTGTCCAGTATAAGGCGCTGCGCGCCGCGGCGGCATGGGAAGGGCCGCTGCGGCGCCTCCGTATTTCGATCAACCTGCTGCCAGAGGACATTCTTCAGGACTCCTACGTCGAATGGTTCCTGGGCCAGATCAACTCGGTCGGGATCGATCCCAAGAGGGTGACGATCGAGATTACGGAGAACGCATTGCTCAACGACCTCGATGCGGTCGCCGAGCGACTGGCAACGCTTCGCCAGGAAGGAATCAAGGTTGCACTCGATGATTTCGGAACCGGCTACGCCAGCCTGTCCTATCTCGGCAGCCTTCCATTAGACGCGCTGAAGATCGACCGCGGTCTGGTTGCCAAGATTGGCACTAGTGAGCGCGACCGCATTGTCGTTCGGTCGATCTTCACTCTTGCTCGCGACCTCGGCCTGCACGTCATCGTCGAAGGCGTGGAAAGCACCACGCAGCTCGTGCTGCTCGCTGAGTGGGGATGCGATCTCTACCAGGGGTTCCTTGGAGCGGGCGCCCTAGATGAGGCCGAGCTGGCCCGCTTCGTCGCAGTGTCCCAGGCCAACGCGGCCTAAGCCGCCACCGGCTCCTTCGTCCGTTCACCCGCTGCCGCCACTCGCGCCAGACCCGTTGAAAGCTGCAGCGCGCCCGCGAGGCGCATCTCCGGCGTCGGCCAGTCGCGGGACACGACCAACTTGCTGTCGGGCCGGAGTTTTCCAGTGCCCTTCAGCCGGTCGATGTAGCCGAGCAGGCCGCCAAGGTCGGGGAAACCGCTTTCCGCGAACGTGACCAAAGCGCCTTTCGGTCCGACGTCCAGCTTGGCGATCATTGCCTTCTTCGCGTTGAGCTTAGTCTCGACGATCTTGAGCAGATTCTGCGTTTCGTCCGGAAGCGCGCCGAAGCGGTCGATCATCTCGGCTGCGAACTCTTCGACGCTTTGTTTGTCGTCCAGTTCGCCGAGACGGCGATACAGACCCATGCGCAGGTCGAGATCTGGCACATAGGTTTCCGGAATGAGGATCGGCGCGTCGACGCTGATCTGCGGCGTGAACTCTTCCGTCCGCCGAATGCCGCCGGCTTTCTGCTCGACGATCGCGTCCTCAAGCATCGACTGGTAGAGCTCGAACCCGACCTCCTTGATGTGGCCGGACTGCTCGTCGCCGAGCAGATTGCCCGCGCCGCGAATGTCGAGGTCGTGGCTGGCAAGCTGGAAGCCGGCGCCGAGGCTATCGAGATTGGCGAGCACCTGCAGGCGCTTCGTCGCCGTCTCCGTGATCGTGCGGTCCGCCGGCGTCGTCAGATAGGCATAGGCTCGCACCTTCGATCGCCCGACGCGGCCGCGGAGCTGGTAAAGCTGCGCAAGGCCGAAGATGTCTGCGCGATGCACGATCAAAGTATTCGCGCTCGGGATATCGAGCCCGCTCTCCACGATCGTGGTCGACAGGAGCACATCATATTTGCGGTCGTAGAAGGCGCTCATCCGCTCCTCGACCTCGGTCGGCGCCATCTGGCCGTGCGCGGTAATCGCCTTTACCTCCGGCACTTCCTCGCGAAGCCACTCCTCGATGTCCGGCAAATCGGCGATGCGCGGGACGACAAAGAAGCTCTGCCCGCCGCGATAATGCTCGCGTAGCAGGGCTTCGCGAACGACTACCGGATCCCACGGAGTAACGTATGTACGGACGGCAAGCCGATCGACCGGCGGCGTCTGGATGACGCTCAACTCGCGAAGGCCGCTCATCGCCATCTGCAAGGTGCGGGGGATTGGCGTCGCAGTCAGCGTCAGGACGTGGACGTCGGCCTTGAGCGCCTTCAGCCTCTCCTTGTGGGTCACGCCGAAATGCTGCTCCTCGTCAACAATGACGAGTCCCAACTTCTTGAACTTGACCGTTTTCCCGAGGATCGCGTGGGTGCCGATCAGAATATCCACCTGACCCTTCTCAAGGTCCTCGCGGGTCTTCTTTGCCTCGGCGGACGGCACCAGTCGCGACAGGCGGCCAACTCGAATGGGGAAGCCTTCAAGCCGCTCGGTAAAATTCCGATAGTGCTGGCGGGCAAGCAGAGTTGTCGGAGCGATGATCGCGACCTGCATCCCCGACATGGCCGCAACGAAGGCCGCACGAAGCGCGACCTCTGTCTTGCCGAAGCCAACGTCGCCGCAGACCAGCCGGTCCATCGGCTTGCCGGATTCGAGGTCGGCAAGCACGTCCTCGATCGCTCGATCCTGGTCGTCGGTTTCTTCGTACGGAAAGCGATCGACGAATTGCGGATAGGCGCTGTCCGGCTCGATCACGGTGCCGGGTCGTGTGGCGCGCATTGCGGCGGTCTTGATGAGTTCGCCCGCAATCTCGCGGATCCGCTCCTTCATCCGCGACTTGCGGCGCTGCCAGCCTTCGCCCCCAAGCCGGTCTAGCGCGACACCCTCGCTCTCATTGCCGTAGCGGGTCAGCAGGTCGATATTCTCGACCGGCACGTAGAGCTTGTTCCCGCCAGCATATTCCAGCGCGACGCAATCGTGCGGCGCCTTGCCGACAAGGATGGATTGCAGCCCCTCGTAGCGGCCGATGCCATGGTCGTTGTGAACGACGAGGTCGCCCGGCGTGAGGGTAGCCAATTCCGAGAGGAATGCCGCCGCACCCTTGCGCTTCTTGCGACGGCGGACGAGGCGATCGCCGAGCATGTCCTGCTCGGTCAGGACCGCGATGTCAGGTGCAGTGAACCCATGGTCGAGTGGCAGCACCATCAGCGTCGGCTGAGTTCTGCTGCCGAGCGCTTCCTGCCAACTGTCGACCAGCTTCTGTGACGTCAGCCCATGATCTGAGAGCAGGCCGCCAAGGCGCTCCCGTGCACCGGCGCTGTAACTGGCGAGCACGATCTTGTGGCCGCTTTTGCGAAGCTTGCCGACGTGCTCGGCAACAGCCTCGTAAATGTTCGCTTGCTGAGTCCGCTCGGGCGCGAAGTCACGTGCCGGCTCGACGCCGAAGCTGACGATCCGCTCGCTCTCTGGCTCGGGGAATTGCGAGGTGAGATGGATCGGGCGGCTTGCCACCGCCGCCTTCCACTCTTCCTCGGTGAGATAGAGCGCGCCTGGCTCGAGCGGACGATAGCTGCCGGCCTCGCCGGACATCGTCTTCTTGCGGTTACCGTAATAGTCGTCGATCGACTCCCGACGAGCCGCAAGCGCCTGGTCGACGCCCGCGTCGCGGACGATCAGGTCGTTCTCGCCGAGGTGATCGAACAGGGTCGTCAATTTCTCTTCGAACAGCGGCAGCCAATGCTCCATGCCGCTCATCCGGCGCCCATCCGAAATCGCTTCGTAGAGCGGATCGCCGGTCGCCGTGGCGCCGAACGTCTCGCGGTATCGCGACCGGAAGCGCTTGATCGTATCCTCGTCGAGCAACGCCTCGGACGCCGGCATCAAGGTGAAGGCTTTGGCGCGGTCGGTCGAACGCTGATCGGACGGATCGAACCGCCGTAGGCTTTCGATCTCGTCCCCGAAGAAATCGAGGCGCAACGCCATCGTCTCGCCTGCGGGGAACAGGTCGACCAGCGACCCGCGCACGGCATATTCGCCGTGTTCGGCGACCGACTCCACTCGCTCGTAACCCAGCGAATTGAGCCGCCTCACCAGCTGATCGCGATCGAGCCGCGCGCCTTCCTCGATCCGCTGGGTGAGCTGACGCACGCGGAATGGTGAAAGCAGCCGCTGCGTCGTCGCATTCTCAGTCACGACCAGAATCTGCGGACCCTTGGCCTTCGTCTGCAGCGCATTCAGCGTCGATAGCCGCTCGGCCATTACGCGCAGGGCAGGCGACGTGCGGTCGTACGGAAGACAGTCCCACGACGGCAGCGTCAGGACTTCGACCTCCGGCGCAAAGAGCGGCACGGTCTCTGACAACGCGCGCATCGCCATTTCGTCGGAGGCCACCAGGACTGCCCGACCGCCATTCGACGAGCCATGCGCTGCGCGGGCAAGATCAGCGGCGAGCACTGGCAGGAAGCCCGAGGGCACTCCCGCAAGCGTTAGCGGTTCGGAAGCGCGAAGGACGCGCTGGAGAGTGTCGGTCATCGAGCGGTCCGGATGTAGTCGAGACGCTTCAGGGCATCGATCATGGGACCTGCGAAGCGCTCCGGCGGCTCGGCAGTTCCGACTGCCCAGGCCATCAGGTCGACGTCCTGTTCGTTGAGCAGCTCGTCGAAAAGGGTGCGCTGACCGGCATCCCATGACGCGCCATGCGCATCGAAGAATCCGCCGATCATCATGTCCGCCTCGCGCGTGCCACGGTGGTGCGCGCGCCAGTGCAGGCGCTTCAATTCCTCTTCTGGAAGCATGACGGCGATGTAGTGAATCCCGACTCGGATTGCGAGCACCACGAGAGGCGCTAACACCGCATAATGCGGCCCGACATCCTCAACCCGCTATTCGCGGAAGTGGAAACGCTGCCGGGCGTCGGCCCGCAGGTCGCCAAGACGTTGAAACGGATCGATATTACGCGGGTCGTCGACCTGCTCTATCACCTGCCGACGGGCGTCATCGAGCGGGTGCGCGCACGTGCCGCGAACCAGAGCATGCTCGGTTGCAACGTCATCATCGATCTCAAGCCGTTCCAGATTCGCGAGGCGCGATCGGGACGGGGGCCGACCCGGGTGTTCGCGTCTGACGGGGACGGCAATTCGATCAGCCTCATCTATTTCAACAATCCAGGCTGGGCGAAGAAAAGCCTGCCGATGGGCGAGATGCGGACCGTCGCGGGCAAGCTGGAAGCCTATGGCGACGAGTGGCAGATCATTCATCCGGACGTGTTGCCTGCGGACAAGGGCTCGGAGCTGTCGATCCGCGAGCCGGTCTATGGGCTGACGGAAGGCATGACCAACAAGCGCATTCGCGAACTGGTCGTCGCAGCGCTGGAGCGGGCGCCCGAGCTGCCAGAGTGGATCGAGCCGAGCCTGCTGTCGCGGAAAGCCTGGCGGGCGTGGCGCGGAGCCATTGCCGAGGCCAATCGCGATCCGGGATCGCAGGATCCGCGACGGCGGCTCGCTTACGACGAAGTATTCGCCAACCAGCTTGCGTTACTGCTGCTTCGCCAGGCGTCGCGGCGGCACAAAGGCGTGGCGCTGGGTGGCGATGGAAAGCTTATCGCCAGACTAAGCCTTCCCTACCAACTGACGGGCGCTCAACGTCGCGTCATCGAGGAAATCCGCGGCGACATGGCGCAGACCGCGCCGATGCTTCGACTGCTGCAGGGCGACGTCGGCTCAGGCAAGACGCTGGTCGCCTTGATGTCGATGCTGACCGCGATCGAAGTCGGGCGCGCAAGCCGCGCTGCTCGCGCCGACAGAGATCCTCGCGCGCCAGCATCATGCGACTTTGCTGAAACAACTGGACAGCATCGGTGTGCGCGTCGCCATCCTGACCGGACGGGAGAAGGGGAAGACGCGGGAGTCCGTCCTGATGGGCCTCGCCGACGGCTCGATCGACATCCTCGTCGGTACGCACGCGATTTTCCAGGAGAAGGTCTCCTACCGGAACCTCGGCCTCGCGGTGATTGATGAGCAGCATCGCTTCGGAGTTTCCCAGCGCCTCTTGCTTGCCTCGAAAGCAGAAAAGCCGCCGCACTTGCTGGTAATGACCGCGACGCCGATCCCTCGGACTCTGACGCTCACTCAATATGGCGAGATGGACGTCAGCCGTATCGACGAGATGCCGCCGGGCAGAACGCCGGTCGAAACCCGTGTCGTTAGCGATGAGCGGCTGGGTGAAGTCGTCGAAGGGTTAGGCCGGCATCTATCGAGTGGAGGGCAGGCCTACTGGGTCTGTCCACTCGTCGAGGAGAGCGAAAAGAGCGACGCCGCCGCGGCCGAAGAACGCGCGCGCATCCTTCGCCTGCGCTTCGGCGATGACAAAGTGGGCCTGGTCCACGGTCGAATGAAGGGTCCGGAAAAGGACTCGGTCATGGCCCGCTTCGCCGCCAATGAACTCGCGGTTCTCGTCGCGACGACAGTCATCGAAGTTGGCGTCGACGTGCCAAATGCGACCCTGATGATCGTCGAAGGCGCAGAGCGGTTTGGTCTCGCCCAACTTCACCAGCTTCGCGGACGAGTGGGGCGGGGCGCCGGCAAGAGCACATGCCTGCTGATCCGCGGCCAGACGCTGACCGAAGTCGGCCGCACTCGCCTCGCATTGATGCGCGAGACCAGCGATGGATTCCGCATCGCCGAGGAGGATCTGCGCCTGCGCGGTCCGGGCGAAATCCTCGGCACCAAGCAGTCAGGCGAAGTCGCCTTCCGCGTCGCAACTGCGCAGGACGTGGAAGAACTGGCAGGCGTTGCCCAGAGCGACGCCCAGCTCCTCCTGGAGCGCGACGGCGGTCTCGCCGGCCCGCGTGGCCAGGCGGCCCGCATCTGCCTCTATTTGTTCGAGCGCGACCAGGCGGTCGGCCTGATCAGAAGCGGCTAGCGGACTAGAAGCGCGTGCCGCTTCTTACCAAGACTGAGCTTCACCGGCTCATCACCGACTGCCACCGTTAGCGCCGGGTCGGACACCGCCTCGTCGTTCAGGCGAACCGCGCCTTCGGCGATCTTGCGACGCGCTTCCTTATTCGATGCCGAAAAGCCGAGCTGGGTCAGCGCCTGCGCAATGTTGACTCCATCGCCGACTGAAAGGGTCGGCAAATCGCCACCGGCGCCGCCTTGCTCGAAGGTCGCCCTGGCAGTCTCAGCCGCGGCAACCGCCGCCTCGCGGCCGTGCAGCATCGCGGTTGTCTCGGTCGCCAGGATGATCTTCGCTTCGTTGATCCCGGCGCCGGGCAGGGCCTCAAGCCGCGCAACCTCGTCCAGCGGAAGATCCGTGAACAACCGCAGGAACCTGCCGACGTTCGCATCGTCCGTGTTTCGCCAGAACTGCCAGTAATCGTAGGCGCTCAACTGCTCCTCATTGAGCCAGACCGCGCCCTGCGCCGTCTTGCCCATCTTGGACCCGTCGGCGTTGGTGATCAGCGGCGTGGTGACGCCGAACACCTCGGTCCCTTCAATCCGGCGCGCCAGTTCAATGCCGTTGACGATGTTGCCCCACTGATCGGACCCGCCGAGCTGCAACCGGCAGCCATGCCGCCTCCACAGCTCAAGGAAGTCGTAGCCCTGCAGGATCATGTAGTTGAACTCGAGGAAGGTCAGCGGCTGCTCGCGGTCGAGACGCAGGCGCACGCTGTCGAACGTCATCATCCGGTTGATCGTGAAATGCCGTCCGACGTCCCGCAGGAACGGGATGTATTCGAGCTTGCTTAGCCAATCGTCATTGTTGACGACGATCGCGTCGGTCGGACCGTCGCCGAAAGTCAGGAATTTCTCGAAAACCTTGCGGATGCCGGCGATGTTCGTGTCGATTTCTTCGTCGGTGAGGATCCGCCGGCTCTCGTCCTTGCCGGTCGGGTCGCCGACCTTGGTCGTCCCGCCGCCCATCAGCACCACGGGCCGGTGGCCCGCCTGCTGGAGCCGCCGGAGCTGCATGATTTGCACCAGGCTGCCGACGTGAAGGCTCGGCGCGGTCGCGTCGAACCCGATATATGCCGTGACGATCTCCTTTGACGCCAAGGCATCGAGGCCCTCGGCGTCGGTGAGCTGATGAATGTATCCGCGCTCGTCGAGCAGCTTCAGGAGAGAGGAACGATACTCGGTCATTCGCGCCGCTTAGCGTGATGCTTGTCCTACTGCTACACTGCGGCCATGCAGTTCAATCTCAGCCCGCACCCGGACACGCCGCCGTCGCGGCCCGAGTTCAAGGTGTGGGCGAGCGTCGATCATGCCGGGCGCGTTCGGGGCGATGGCGACGACGAACATCTGGTTCGGCATCGGAGCGCCCGCCTCGCGGTTCCTCATCCCGGACGACGGAAGAGCCCTCGCGGCGCCGGACGAATTGTGGCAAACCACCTGCTTGAGGCGTTCCTTCGCGAGAGCGGATCGCAGGCCTATCAGGAATGGAATTTCGCTCCGTCCGGCGATTGGGCCGCCTACGACCTTTCTCCGATTACCGCGAAGGCATGACCGACCTCGATGTCGGCGCCCCGCCCTACATCCGGATGGAGGACAATCTCACCTGGTGGACGGTCGGAGCGACGATCGCGGTCGAGGCGGGCAAGAGCTGGGAATTCAACCTTGCGGCCGTGCTTGAGGAAAAGGACGGCACCAAGTCCTACTGGGCGCTCGCTCATGCGCCGGACAAGCCGGATTTCCATTCGGCCCGGATTGCTTCGTCGCCAAGCTCCCTTAAGCAGCCTTCATGAGCCTGTTTGGAATCGACCGCCTGCTCGCCGACCCCGAGCTTCGCCGACCGCTGGAGGGCAAGCGGGTTGCGCTGCTTGCGCACCCGGCGTCCGTCACCAAGGACCTGACCCACAGCATCGACGCCCTGTTCGCGGCGGGGCGTCAAGGTCTCGGCCGTGTTCGGCCCGCAACACGGCGTCCGCGGCGACCTCCAGGACAATATGATGGAGTCGCCGGACTACACCGATCCGACCTACGGCATTCCGGTGTTCAGCCTCTACGGAGAGGTCCGCCGCCCGACCGGCCAGTCGATGAGCACGTTCGACATCGATCCTGATCGACCTTCAGGACCTCGGCTGCCGCATCTACACCTACGTCACGACGCTTCTTTACGTGCTCGAAGCCGCCGCCGAGCACGGCAAGAGCGTCTGGGTGCTCGACCGCCCCAATCCTGCCGGCCGTCCGATCGAGGGACTGACCCTCCGCCCTGGCTGGGAAAGCTTCGTCGGCGCCGGGCCGATCCCGATGCGCCACGGCCTGACGCTGGGCGAGCTCGGCGCCTGGTTCATCGACCGCTTCAAGCTCGACGTCGATTATCGCGTGATCGAGATGCTCGGATGGCAGCCAGAGAGGCGCCGGGCTTCGGCTGGCCGCAGGAGCGCGTCTGGATCAACCCGAGCCCCAACGCAGCCAATCTCAACATGGCCCGCGCCTATGCCGGCACGGTCATGCTCGAAGGCACGACGCTCAGCGAGGGCAGGGGCACGACCCGCCCGCTCGAGCTGTTCGGCGCTCCCGACATCGAGGCCGGCAAGGTCATCGCCGGAATGCACGCCATGGCGCCGCAGCTGGCTCGAGGGCTGCAAGCTCCGCGAAGTCTGGTTCGAGCCGACCTTCCACAAGCATGCGAAGCAAGCTTTGCAGCGGCGTCTTCATCCATGCCGAAGGACCGTTCTACGACCACACTTACTTCAAGCCGTGGCGGCTGCAGGCGCTCGGCTTCAAGGCAATCCGCCAGCTCTATCCCGGACTACGATCTGTGGCGCGATTTCCCGTACGAATATGAGTTCGACAAGCTGGCGATCGACGTCATCAACGGCTCGCCGCTGCTGCGCGAATGGGTCGACGACGCCAGCGCTGTTCCCGACGATCTCGACGCTCTCACGCTCCCCGATGAGCAAGAGTGGGAGGAACAGCGCCGCGCCTGTCTTCGCTACTGAACGGCGTGGTTAACGAAAAAGTAGGGGGTTCGCACTATTCCCGTCCCGAAGGAATTCGGGGAGCGGGCTGGGGTAATGGCCACACACGGCATTGAAGAAGTCACTGAAAACGCGATCCGCGCGTCGCTCGCGATTGCGGCTCGCTGTCCATGGAATGCAGCGACGTCGCCGGCTACGTCCGCGACGTCGGATCCCGCATCAGCGAGCATATGAAGCATGCTCGACCAGCTCGAAGAAGTGACCACCCGCCTGCTCGCCGACCAGGCTCGCGTGTCGGATTCGACCGACGAGGCGCGGCTTTTGTCGGAGCAGGCCAAGGCCAAGCTCGAAGCCGGGCGCGAGGCCATCGACGGCACAATCGCCGGCTTCAAGGGGCTGACCGATCTCGTCGTCCAGCTGGGCGAGCGCATGGCCGGCTTCGCTTCGGCGATGAACCAGGTCCAGACGGTCTCCTCGACCATCGAAACGATCGCTCGCAAGACCAACATGCTGGCGCTCAACGCGACCATCGAGGCTGCCCGCGCCGGCGATGCCGGCCGCAGCTTCGCGGTCGTTGCCGCCGAGGTGAAGAAGCTCGCTCACGACACCCGCGCCGCGACCAGCCAGATCGCCTCGACGATCGGCGAGCTGACCCGCGAAGCCGGCGCCGTCACCACCGAAATCAAGACCGGCGTCGAGCGCAGCCGCGCCGCCCAGTCGGGCTTCGGCCAGATCAGCGACACGGTCCGCGAAGTCAGCGAGATCGTCGGCATGGTCGACCGCCAGACGGAGGGCATCGCCCATTCGACCAGCATGATCCAGACCAGCGTCGATCGCGTGAAAGCCGGCCTGACCGACTTTGCCGGCGATGCGCGCAATCAACGGCAACCAATTGCTCCAGGCGCAGAAGCGTCTCGACGCATCTCGAAATGCTGTCGAACACCATGCTCGACACGCTCGCCAATTCGGGCGCCGAGATCGACGACACGCCATTCATTCTGAAAGCGCAGGAAGCGATGCCGCTCGATCCAGGCCGCCCTCGAACGCGGCATCGAAGCCGGCGAGTTCAGGATCGAGGACGTGTTCGACCGCGATTACCGCCTGATCGACGGCTCCAACCCGGAACAATATGACGATCCGCTTCTGCCACTTCGCCGACAAGCTATGTTCGCCCGATGCTCGATCGGACCAAGGCAAGCGACGAGCCGCATCATCGGTTCAGCGATCGGCGACATGAACGGCTATCTGCCGACGCATCTTACGGAACGCAGCCATCCGCCGGGTCCGGATCCGCTGTGGAACGACGACCATTGCCGCAACAAGCGGATCATGATCGACGATACGACCGCGCGCCGCCCTCGCCAGCGAGCAGCCGGCGACGCTTGCGACCTATCGCATGGAGCTCGGCGACAAGTTCATCCCGGTGAAGAACGTCTTCGTGCCGTTGTGGGTCAAGGGCCGCCGCTGGGGCAATTTCGAGCTCGCCTACCGCGACGACTGATCGCGATCACGATTGACCCGCGCACCTGCGAAGGCAGGAGCCCAGTTACCTTGCTCACGAAAAGAAAATGCTAGGCTCCTGCTTTCGCAGGAGCGCGACGGGTCAGTAGTCCCGCCGGGCTTCCATGCGCGCTTCGAGCAGGTCGAACAGGCCGCGGTGCTGGAGCAGGAGTTGCTCACCACCGAACCCGAGCGCACGCTCGCTGGATGGCGTGTCCGACGCAGAGTCGATGACGGCCATGATCGAGGCTTCATCCGGAAGTGCCGGAGCCGGCGAGTCGATGCCGGCGCGAGCGGCCGCGCGATCGAGAAGGCGGCGGATCGGCCACCAGTCGCCAACCAAGGCAGCGGCGGCACCGAGTGCGCAACCGCGACGCTCCGACGTGGCGAGAATTTCAAGCGCATTGCGCTGGGCGTTCATCGTCGCCTCGGTCTCGGCCGCGCCAGGAGTGCTGGGCAGCGGGCCGACGGCCGATGTCAGGCGAACCAGGTAAAGGCGCTCACGCTCGAATCCTTCGGCGGCGCGGGCGAGCCAGTCGCGGGCAGGACCCTGACCGGCATTCTGATGTGCAAGCTCGACCAGGCTCGGATGGCTGCCATGCAGTCCGCACAGCAGATGAACGGAATCGGCGAGGTCGCGGGCGGTGTTTGCTCCCGACCCTTCGAGAAGGGCATTCAAATAACGATGGCGCGACGAACCGTCCGCGGAGACCCGCGCGAGATGCGTCTCGGCTACGCTGACCGCTGAACGGTCGACGGACCGACTGATCGCCATCCTTTTCCCCTCACTACGCGAAAGGCAAATGCCTAACTGAGGGAACCGTAGCCCAAGGGCGTAAAGAGGAGGTTAGCGCGGCAGGCGGGTTACCAGACCTGGCCCGGTCCGATTGGCTTGCCCTTTTTGTTTAACGGGGCCGTCAGCTCTCCCTGCTCGAGAAATCCGTCGGCGTTTTTATCGTTTGACTTGAAGCGCTTGGTCGCTGTCTTGGCGAATTCGTCAGCACTTACCCGTTGGTCGAAGTCGGAATCCGCCATCATCACCGGCTGGGGCACTTCGAGAAATTGAAGGTCACGAATATTTCTTCCGGAACCGAATGTTCGCCTCAGGCTCCGTTCCGACGATCGATCATCGGAGGGGCTGTGTCCGGCACTGTCGCTCTTGTCCGCCGACCGGAAGGGCTTCAGCCCGCCATCGAAGCGCAGCCGGGCCGGAGCGATGGCCGTTTCGTAGTGCGCCATTTCGATCGGGCTGATGACGCCGTTACCGTCAGTGTCGAGCGTCTTGAAGAAGCGCGCAGCGTCTTCCAGCATCTCGTCGAGGCTGACGCGGCCGTCATGATTGCGGTCCGCCACCGCAAACCAATCCGCAAGGGGGGACGGCCCGCCTACTTCACCGCGGAAGGGCTCACCCATCAAGCTCAAATAAACGGGTACTTGCGGTTGGGAAGGCGATCGCGGCGGTGCTTGAGGCGCTTGCGCCCTTGAAGCGAGCAAGACGGCGAGAAGCAGGGTGTGCGCTTTCAATCTGCCGCCTCCTGAGTGGTGCGCTGGACTCGGAAAGTCCTTTCCTGTTGCACATCGTAACGAAGGCTGAACAAAAAAGCGCGGGAGCGCCAACTGGACGCCCCGCGCTAATTTCTCTTGGTTGCCGTTAGGCCGCGATCAGTTCGCGCTCGCGCTCGACCTGATGATCGATACGAACCGGCAGGTCGGCGAGCGAGCTGTGCTCGACCGCAGGCTTCGCTGAGCGGGGCTTCGGAAACAGCAGGAACGACGCACCGACCACGATCCCGAGGCCGACATAGGCGCCGATCATGTAGAGCGGGCCGAAGAACAATAGGCCGATCAGCGCGATGCGCAGATAGACTGGGTTGAACCCGAGCTGTTCGCCGGCCGCCTGGCAGATACCGAACAGGCTGTCCGGACGGGCCAGTTCTTCATTTTCGGCCTCGTGAGCAACATTCTGAACGTTCTGCATCGGTCTTCCTTCGTTGGTCCGGGGAGCTGGAGAGCTCGTCGATGCATTTCAATAAGCATCAGGCGTGCCAATCTAGCGAATGGCGCATTTCTGCGGGATTTCCGCAGCGTTCAGCTCGGTGAAAGGGACAGTGGAAGTTGGGATGACGCCCCAATGTTGGGAAAATTCGCGAACCTCGAACGCGAGAATGATGGACTTTGTCCCGTAGTCCGGACCGTCACGCGCCGCCGCTCGTTTGGCCCTCAGCAGACAAGGAGGATGACTATGGGCGACCTGAAGCTAGCTGATATTTCCGAAAAGATGCGCGACATCGATTTTGCGGTTCTTTCGACCCGGACCGAAGGCGGCGCCGTCGCCGGCCGCCCGATGAGCAACAATCGCCAGGTCGAATATGACGGCGACAGCTTTTTCTTCACCTGCGACGACACGCGCACCGTTGGCGACATCAACCGTGATCCAAGCGTCGGACTGACCTACCAGTCGAAGTCCGGCATGCTGGGGATGAAGCCGTTCTTCATCACCATCGAGGGAGTCGCAGAGCTGATCAAGGACAAGTCCAAGTTCGAGGAACATTGGACGAAGGATCTCGACGCCTGGTTCAAGGAAGGCGTCGACACGCCGGCCTGACCTTGATCAAGGTCGTCGCCAAGCGGCTGCATTACTGGGACGGCTGGGATTCAGGCGAGATCGCACTGAAGGAGCGCGCCGAGGCCTAGTTTCCTTGGAGGAGTGCGGAAGCCCTGCCCGCTTTGGGGAAGGCGAAGGGCGGGCAGGGCTTCCTTGACGCTAGTGTCCACTGGTCCTGGTAACGCAAGGGGAAGAGCGACATCAGGACGGTGATCGAAAATTAACAGGGCGCTCCTTAAGCTCATCCCAAGGATCAAGGTTAACGCCACGGTCAATTCCTCACGTTGCTGACGGAGGAAACTGCTGCGACCAAGCCGCCGCATGATCAGGAATGTTACCGAGGCAGACGCGGCAGCGATCGCTGCGATTTACGGTCACCACGTGCTCCACGGCACGGCGTCCTATGACACCGAACCACCTTCGATCGACGACACACTGGCGAAGATCCGCCGCATCGCCGCTCCTGGCTGGCCATTCATTGTCGCCGAACGTGACGGGCTTGCCTGCGGCTACGCCTATGCCACCCAGTTCCGCGATCGTCCCGGCTATTCCTGGATGAGCGAGAACAGCATTTACGTGCATCCCGACTGGCAAGGGCAGGGAGTCGGCAAGGCGCTGCTTCTGGAGCTCCTCAAGAGGGCGGAGGCGTTCGGCTTCCGGCAAATGGCGGCGGTGATCGGCGGGGCCGAACCGGCGTCGATCGCGCTTCACAAGTCATGCGGGTTTCGCGAGGTCGGGCGCCTTACCGCTGCGGGGTGGAAGCAGGGGCGCTGGCTCGACAACGTCTACATGCAGATTGCGTTGGGGAAGGGCTCTTCAGAGCCGCCTCACATTTGATTTGGGGGGAGGTGGAAGCCCTGCCCTCTGGGGAAGGCGAAGGGTGGGGCAGGGCTTCTCTAGTCGTTCCGGCAGAGCCGCTCCAAAATACGCCGGGGCAACGCTGCTGAGACTCTATTTACCGGTCACCGCTTAATCGTGTGCCAAGGCAATTGGTTACCGGAATTCTTACGATTGCGGCCGATTTAACGCGCTTGCACCCTGACCAGCGGCCGGGTCCAACCGCGGCGGATCGGCGAATATTTCAGGTGGATCGTCGTGATGTCGCGGCGCTGGCCGGCGAGATCGATATTCCGCGTGCAGGTGCCCGCACCGATGCGCTGGCGGACGCGGACGTCCTGGTGGCCGCCGTTGGCATAGCGGACGTCGAAGTCGCGCATCACGATCGGTGCGTTGAACGCGCAGAGCCGGATCTGGCGGAAAGTCTGGCGTCCCTGGACGGTGATGCGGTCGGTGTCGACGCCACCGCTGACGGTCTTGAAGCCGACGTTGTGCCACGCACCAGGCCGCCAGCGCTGGGCGCTTGCCGGAGTGGCGGCGACGGCGACGCCTGCAGCGCCGAGCGCCAGAGCGGAAATCATCGCGAATGTCTTCATGTCTGATCCCTCCTTCGGATCTTGCGCATCAAACGGCAGTAAGCGGCAGAACGTTGCTCGGAATAGCGGGCTGCGGCGAACGGTTCGTCCTTTGTGAACCCCAGCGAAACGACAGGGAAAGAAGGAGGGGGAGAGGGAGGGAGGGAGCAAGAGGCGGTCCGGACCAATTGGGCGCATCCGGAGCCGCCTCTGCCCTCGGCAGCCTTGGGGGCGCAATGCCAAGAGATGAGAGTGCAACCTGCCCGAACGAGTAAGTTGCAAACCCGAACGCGTTGCTAGCGCAACCGACGGCGAAGGGCGGCTAACATATGTGGGTCATTGAGCGGAGATCAGGGTCGTCGTGTAGGTAATCTGGATCTGCACCCATTCGCCGATCAGTTCCTTGCCGTTCTTGCGCGGCGGGCGGACCCGGAACTGCCAGGCGGCCTGGCGTACGGCGCTGGCGAGGTGCGACCCGCGCGGCGACTGGCCGAGCTCGACGCAATCGTCGACCCGGTTCTGCGGCAGCGTCTTGCAGGCGATCAGTCCGTAGCCGTCCGGCGCATTGGGCGGGAGATAGCCGCGCAGCTCCGCATCGGTCGGCTTGCGCGCCCATTCGGCGGCGTAAAGCACTTCGCCATTGGGGCCGCGGCCGACGGCTTCCGAGCTTCCGGCCCCACGAGTGCCTGAACCGACGTCGGCCTTGGGCATCCGGCTGATGTCCGCGGCCGCCATTTCTTCCTTGGTCATGGGAATGAGGTCGAGCGGGTGCTGGACCACGATCGGCGGCTTGATCGGCAAGATGTGCGGCAGCGGCGGCCGGGGCGGAGAGACGTGCGCGGCGGGCTTCGGCGTCTCGGCCTTGGTCGACTTGCTTGGCGAGCCGCTCAATTCGAGGGTCACCACCAGGGTCGCCGACGGCTTGAGCGGCGGGCCGGAGCGCATCGCACCGATGCCAAGCAACACGAACAGCAGCACCGCGTTGATCGCGATGGCGAGCACAATGCCCGACGCGCGGCGGCGAAGCGGCGTCTCGTCTTGCGCGGAGCGGAGGCGATAGGAGGGCAGGGTCTGGTCTTGGTTTCAGCGTCGCGAATCACGCCACTAGCCCGTTCGAAGTTGAACGGCGAGTGAAAGGGAGCCGGCAAGCGTGGGCGGCGGCGGGCGAATGAGTGAAAACGGGGGGTCTTCCACTTCTTCCACTTCGTACCCTTTGGACCGCTCCACCGTGAGTTGAAGGAGCTGCGGGCGGGGACATGCGGCGGCGCGGAATCGAACATGGCGACCGCGAATGTTCCCAATGTTCACGGTGACGAGCATGCTTTCCGCGCGGGCGGGGGGCTTGGCGACGTTGGGCGGCAGGCTGCGCAGGCATCCGCCAGCTTAGGGCACAAATGAGGGGCTGTAGGACAGCGAAATTCCGGTGGCCTAGTCCGCTTCGACTTGTTCACCCATTGCCCAGGCCAGCGCCTCGGCCCGCTCGTCCGGTTCGTAGACGCGGTAGCTGATGTTGGGGAGCATCGCGCTTTCGAGGCGGGAAGCGACCCGCATCCAGGCCTGGTCGGCGACGACCGCGACACGGCCCAAGCGGTCGACCTTCCCGAACAGATGGAAGGAGCGGGAAATGTGATGCGGCATGGCCGATAGCTGCATCCCGTCGATCCCCTTCGTTTCGATGAAGATATGGACCTTGTCGTGCTTCGCCATGATCGCTTCGAGGCGGTCCATGACCGGATCGAGATCCTCGCCAGTAATGGTCTTGGTAAGGGTCAGCGCAAGGACGTCGTCGGGGCTGTCGATGAATTCGTGCATGATCTGCCTCCTTCCAGACGCGGTCATACCGCCGGCACGGCGGGTGGGACGATAGTGTATGTTACTTAAGCGCCGGAGGTTGCAGCCGTGACGGATTGCCGCTCGTCGAACAGCCATCTGGCGGTGACCGCCGCAGCAGCGGCTCCCAAAAGCTGGGCGACGACGAAGAACGGCACGTCCTTTGGCGCGATACCGGCAAATGTGTCCGACAGGCTTCGTGCAACCGTGATCGCCGGGTTGGCGAAGCTCGTGGATGATGTGAACCAGTAGGCCGCAGTGATGTAGAGGGCGACGGACTGGAGGCAACCCAGTCGCGACGGTACGTCAACGTTCCCAATATCGTCAGGATCAGGCCGAAGGTGGCGATGAGCTTCTCCGGTCCACTGGCCGAGGCCGTTCGGCCTTCACCGACAGTTGCAGCGTCGGCAGGCCGAACATCAGATGCGCGGCCCAGGCGCCGAGGATGCCGAAGGTAAGCTGGGCGCGGATGTAGGCGGCGGCGTCCGGCCACCGCGAGCTCCCGGCGCGAGGCAGCGACGAGGCTGACGGCGGGATTCATGTGAGCGCCCGAAATCGGCCCGAGCATGGTGATGAGGACGAACAGGATCGCGCCGGTCGCCAGCGTATTGCCGAGCAGGGCGACGGCATCGTTTCCGCCCGACAGATTCTCGCCCATGATGCCCGAGCCGATCACGCAGGCGAAGAGGAAGAACGAGCCGAGACCCTCCGCAACAATGCGGCGCGCGAGCGTCGGCTGATCGATTTGCGTTGCGGTCATGTGCCCCGGAAGCTGGTTAGGTAGCGAATGTGACAGTTTCCAGCACGAACTGCCGAGCGCAGCGTAGCGGCGCGTAGAGTCAGAGAGTGCCCGCCGGCGCGCGAGTAAGCGGCCTAAGCCGCGCCGCGAGACGCGTCCGGAGCCGAAGGCGGGCGAAGCCCACCTCACGGGATTTACTCCCGCGACGGCTCTCCGTTCCTCAGGAGCAACCCACGTCTGTTGGGAACTCCCCATGACTTAAAGAGCTTTTCAGAATTCATGTAGTTTGCCTCAAACCGCTGATCTTTTTGAAGCTTCATTCGGTTATCGGGCGTCATTTGCACACCCGAGCAACAAAAGCAGATTGCGATCTCGCCGATCTGCCTCTTCGAGGCGTCGTAATAGCGAACGAAATGGTGTGGCATGAAGCAGGCGGCGATCATGAAGAAGTCGTCGTCCGGCGACAGATTGACCGGCGTTTGAATCGAAAGCTGTGACTCGAACGCTCGCCGCTCCTCCGGGGTCAGGGCGCGGCCAACAGCATCCTTCTCGACAATGCCTCGGTCGGTCTTTTCGTCATAGCCAGACTCGACAAAGACGCGGACTTTGGTGGCTTCGGGGAAGGGCCTTACGCTTTCGTGCCTAACGTAACCGCGCAGCTTTTCTTGAACCGGCGCCCGCTGACATCCCGCCAGCACAAGCACAAACGCAAGCAACACAAATCGCATGGTCCCCCCTCCAAGCCGGCGAGATGATGCTACGGTCGTGAGTGCAGCGATCAAGTGGGGCCGGGGCGCGAGAAAGCTGCCTAAGCCGCGCCGCCTGACGATTCGTAACTGAATTCATCAGACGATAGACGCTCTCGCAGAGATTCGCATCGGTTCGGAGTAGAAGGGCGATGTTAGAGATTGATCCTAGCGTAGCAATTACGAAGCTCGGCATCGCGACAGCGCCTCATGCCATCGACCTAGCGAAAAAAATGGGCAAAGCGATGTACGAGAAGTTCGTGCTGACCTGCACGAATGTCTTCTCAGAACACGTTGCCGCAACCGAAAATCGCTGTTCGAGAGTGAAGAGCTTGCTTCACCGCGATCAGGCTTTGAACCTGGACGATCAATATGTTGATCTGAACCTTCGAACCGAACGCAAAATACTGACCGACCGAGAAATTCTTGAAAGCGTATCGGCTAGTTCAGGCTCGATGTTGATTTCTGGACTGGCAGGCTCGGGCAAATCGATGTTCATGAAGTGGCTCGCTTTGCGCTTGGTCGAGCGCATTTCCATAACTCAACGAATTCCGCTCTTTTTGGAGCTGAGAGATGTGCCTCACGATCGGCTCGGACTTCCCATCGATCAGCTAATTTTTAAGCAAACGGCATCCGAAGCCAGCAAGGCACATTTTGGTCTTTTACAAACTGGCCTGAGCGGAGGGATGTTTATAATTTTGATGGACGGCCTTGATGAGGTTCCCGTCAAGGATCGAGAACTCGATTTTAGTTGAGATTTCGGATTTCCAGCGCCGCTTTCCTAAAGCAAGCATCATCTGTTCGTCGCGACCAAACCGCGCAATCGAAGCTAGCGCCGGTCTGACGGTTGCTCATGTACTGCCAATGTCAGTGGAGCAGATCGTTGAAGTCGTTTCGCGCGCAGCTTTCGACGAAAGTAAAAAATCCGCTTTCATAGAGCAACTACATTCAATCTTGTATAAAAGACACGAAAGTTTTTTGTCAAATCCACTTCTAGCAACGATAATGTTAATTACGTTCGATATGTCGACAGATGTACCGACGAGGCTTTCATTGTTTTATAGCCAAGTTTTTGAAACGTTGTTCTATAAACATGACTCTTCGAAGGGTGTCTACACCAGAGAACACTATGCTAATCTAGAGATCGACAAGTTCGAGTCTGTATTGAGGATATTTTGCTTTCAGACATACGCTGGCAATAAGCACTCTTTTGAAATGACTGAGTTGGTAGAAACAGTCCGGATATCATTGAATCTTTGTCACTTAGATAAGACGCAGCCAGGTGACTTCATAAAAGATTGCATGCAATCTCTTTCGATAATGCAGGAAGATGGTCCCTTCATCTCGTTTGTCCATCGCTCATTCCAAGAATATTTCGCAGCGAGATTTTTGTTATTTTACGTGGGAGAGCATTACTATCAACTCGTGGATAGGGTTGCAGCTCGTGATATCAGCGATTTCGACCCTCCTAATGCTTTGTGAGATGAACATTGATCGTGTGCTGCAAGCATGGGTTGCTCCCAAAATTCGGGAAATGATCAACGAACTTGAAGTCGTTGATCTCGATGACCCGAATTCCGTGATTACGGCTTTAAATCGCTACACCAGCGGATTTACCGTTGAGGAGGCGACCGGAGACCTGCAAGCTTGGACCTGGTCGTCTTACGGTGGACCAAACGAAGTTCATGCTTTGAACCAAGCGCTGAAGGTAGGAAGCGTGCCCATCATGATCAATCCGTTCTTCGGCACGAAGTTGCGCGACTGGCCGGACGACCTAACTGCGGTCGATCGGAGTGATCCGTTCTGGCGGATGATGTCTCAGGCCGAGCAGGTTGGCGGAGAGCATGACGAGGATTGCGTCGAGGTTCCTATCGACATTACCAGCGTCGAATGGATTCTGGATACGAACGCGCCTGAAATGCTGAGAAGATTCGCAACAATCTGCACGATGTAGCTCACGAGCTAAGCACCCGGTTCGACGCCTCGAATGCTTTCGGGGCGCATATTGCGGGCCTTCTTCTTTGAGCAAGAGTTCAGATAGTTGAAGGCCCTCTACTGATCCAGGAAGCTCCGCATCTTCCGGCTACCGGCTCGGATGCTTCAGCTTCCGCAGCGCCTTCGCCTCGATCTGCCGAATACGCTCGCGGGTCACCGAGAACTGCTGCCCGACCTCCTCCAGCGTGTGATCGGTGTTCATGCCGATGCCGAAGCGCATGCGCAGCACGCGCTCCTCGCGCGGGGTTAGGGACGCCAGCACGCGGGTCACGGTTTCCTTGAGGTTGGACTGGATCGCCGCGTCGACCGGGATGACGGCGTTCTTGTCCTCGATGAAATCGCCGAGGTGGCTGTCTTCCTCGTCGCCGATCGGCGTTTCGAGGCTGATCGGCTCCTTGGCGATCTTCATCACCTTGCGGACCTTTTCGAGCGGCATCGAAAGGCGCTCGGCGAGCTCCTCCGGAGTCGCTTCGCGGCCGGTCTCGTGGAGGAACTGGCGGCCCGTGCGGACGAGCTTGTTGATCGTCTCGATCATGTGGACCGGGATGCGGATGGTCCGCGCCTGGTCGGCGATCGAGCGGGTGATCGCCTGCCGGATCCACCAGGTGGCGTAGGTCGAGAATTTGTAGCCGCGGCGGTACTCGAACTTGTCGACCGCCTTCATCAGGCCGATGTTGCCTTCCTGGATGAGGTCCAGGAACTGCAGGCCGCGGTTGGTGTATTTCTTGGCGATGGAGATCACGAGGCGGAGGTTGGCCTCGACCATCTCCTTCTTCGCGATGCGGGCCTCGCGCTCCGCCTTCTGCACCATGTTCACGATGCGGCGGTATTCGGGCAGCGAGGTGCCGACGGCCTGCGCGATTTCGCTGATGTCGGTGCGGATGCGCTCGGCGCTTTCGCGCTCGGCGGCGGCGAAGGCGGCGAACTTCTTGTCGATGCCGGCGGCGCGGTCGAGCCAGCTGTCGTCGAGCTCGCTGCCCGATGTAGCTTTCGAGGAAGGCGCGGCGCGGCACACGGTGACGCTCGGCAAGGCGGAGCATCTGGCCGCCAAGCGCCATCAGGCGGCGGTTGTAGCTGTAGAGCTGCTCGACCAGATATTCGATCTTGGCGCCGTGGAACTGGACGCTCTCGACCTCGGCGGTGAGCTGCTCGCGGAGCTTCTGGTACTTCTTCTCGTCGGCCGGCGGGAAATCCGGCGCCGGTCTGCGAGCGCGTCGAGGCGCGCGGCCTGGAGCTTCGAGAATTTCTTGAACAGCGAGGTGATGGTCGCGAACTTCTCGAGCGCCTGGGGCTTGAGCGTGCTCCTCCATCTGGGCGAGCGACAGGGCGTTCTCGTCATCTTCCTCTTCGGCCTGCGGCTTGGCGCGGCGGTCGACCATGTCCTCGTCGTCTTCGTTCGCGCCGGCGTCGGGCTCGTCGGCGACCTCTTCCTCTTCCTTGATGGTCGGGCCGGCGGTCTTCTCGCTGATCTCGCCCTCGGCGCCGCCTTCTTCGCCGTCCTCGCTCGCGGCGATCTGCTCGGCGGTCGGGCCCTTGGACAGCATGGCTTCGAGATCGAGGATCTCGCGCAGCTGCATGCGGCCTTCGTTGAGGGCGTTGGACCAGTCGATGATGGCGTTGAAGGTCATCGGGCTTTCGCAAAGGCCCCAGATCATGATGTCGCGGCCGGCCTCGATGCGCTTGGCGATGGCGATTTCGCCCTCGCGGCTGAGGAGCTCCACCGCGCCCATCTCGCGCAGGTACATGCGGACCGGGTCGTCGGTGCGGTCGGTCGGTTCCTTCTTGGTCGCGGCGGCCGGGCGGGGCCCGCCGTCGTCGAGGGGATCGACCTCGTCCTCGGCCGGTCCTCTTCCTCTTCTTGTCGTCGTCGTCGTCGTCCGACGCCTCGTCGTTCTCGACGACGTTGATGCCCATGTCGTTGAGCGCGGACATGACGTCCTCGATCTGCTCCGACGCCATCTGGTCCTGGGGCAGGGCCTCGTTCAGCTCGTCGATGGTGATGAACGCCGCGCTTCTTGGCGCGGGCGATCATCTTCTTGATCGACGCGTCGTTGAGATCGATCAGCGGAGCATCGCCGCTGTCCTGGGTCTCGGTGTCTACTGCTTCGTTTTTCGCCATGTGTGCCGCCGCTTAGTCGCTGCCGGCGAGGGACGCCAGCCGCTCCTTGATTTCCTCACGTTGCGAGTGCAGCCGACGCTGCTCCTCGAACGCATCCTCTTCGCCTTCCTTCAACCGCTCGGTCGCCGCCTTGCAGGGCAGCGCCGATCTCCCCATCCGCCATCAACGCATCGATCGCGGTCCCGAGGTCGCGGACGGCCCGGTCAGGGGCTGTGTCGCTGCGGGTGAAGGAAAAGGCCATCGTTCCGGTCCGGCGAGCCTTCTCAAGGTCGGCTCGCCGCTCCAGTCTCGCGCAATATGGTAGCAAGTGTCTCGCGATCAAGCATTTCGCCGGAAACGGCCGCATCGACCAGCCGGTCGCGGACGCGGGCGAGGGTCGCCTCGGCGATCGGAAGGGACGCAAGCTGCTCGGTGTGCTGTTCCAGCGCCTCCGGGTAATTCACGAATCCGAGGACGAGCGCGCGGGCGTGCTCGTCGTCGATGCCGCCGCGGCTGATGCGCTTCATGACATCGCCGGGACGCTTTTCGGGGGGCACGAAGCGGCCGCCCTGCTTCTTCCACTCGCGCCGGGGTGCGGGCGAGAATTGCTGTTGCGGGCGGACGAGCTCGTTGAAGCGGCGGAGCCAGTCTTCGCCGGTAGAGACGGGCGAGGGCCTGGTCGCCGATCGTCTGCGAATGCTCGATCAGGCGCTGGCGGAGGCCGGCGCGGGCCTCGGGCGTGGTGAGGGGCGAAGCGGCGAGCTCGTGGCGCCAGAGGCGGTCGACGAGCGGCTCGGGCTCGGCGAACAAGGCTTCGAGAGCGTCGCGGCCGCCGCTGTTGACGACGTCGTCGGGGTCCTGGCCGGCGGGAAGCTCGACGAAGCGGAGGGTCCGTTCCGGGCCGAGGTGAGGCAAAGCGCGGGAGGCGGCGCGGATGGCGGCCTTCTGCCCGGCGCTGTCGCCGTCGAAGCAGAGGATCGGGCTCGGGTCGAGCCGCCACATGCGCTCGAGCTGGCGCTTCGGTGACGGCGGTGCCGTTGGGCGCGACGGCTTCGGCGATGCCGGCGCGGTCGAGGGCGATGACGTCCATGTAGCCTTCGACGACGATCAGTCGCTTGGCGGATGCGGCTGGCGGGGCTGGCGAGGTCGAGGTTGTAGAGCGTGCGGCCCTTGTCGAAGAGCGGCGTGTCGGGGGAGTTGAGATATTTCGGCTCGCCCGCGCCGAGGATGCGGCCGCCGAAGGCGATAACGCGGCCGCGAGCGTCGCGGATCGGGATCATCAGCCGGCCACGGAAGCGGTCGTAGGGTTCGCCGTTCATCGGGCTTGATGAGCATGCCGGTCTCGACCAGCTTGTCCTCGCCGAGGCTGGCCAGCGCGTTCTTGAGCTTGTTGCGGCCGTCGGGAGCGAAGCCGATGCCGAAGCGGGTGACGGTGGCCGGGCCGATGCCGCGCTTCGTCAGATATTCGCGGGCTTCGGCGCCTTCGATGCCCGCCAGCTGCTCCGCGAACCAGCGCTGACATGCCGCCATGACGTCAGTCAGGTCCGAGGTGCGCTCGTTGCGTTCGCTGGGCGCGCGGGTCGGGGGCGGGGACGTCGAGGCCGGCCTTGCCTGCAAGCTCCTTCACGGCGTCCATGAACGGCAGGCCGCGGGCGTCGGTCAGGAAGCGGATCGCGTCGCCGTGCGCTCCGCAGCCGAAGCAATGGTAAAAGCCCTTTTCGTCGTTGATCGTGAAGCTGGGCGTCTTCTCGTTGTGGAACGGGCAGCAGGCTTTCCACTCGCGGCCTGCACGGATCAGCTTCACCGACGGCGAGATGACCGCCGACAGCAGGGTCCGCGCACGCAATCTCGTCGAGAAAGGCGGGGCTCAAGCTCATCAGGCGACCTGATTTTCTCGCACCCGACTCGGCCGTCTGCAAGCGCGAGCGGCACATTATCCACAGATGCAGCCATGCGAGTCGCGCATTTCGCGACGCTTAGCCGAGGTGAAGATTTGACACCGCCCGTAACGAGCGGATTTCAAAGGATTCATTCCGCTCCTGAAACGGTGCAAAGAGGGTTAATCTTCGCTCGTTCCGATAGCTGCGGTGGGGAGCCGTTGGTCGGGATAACTGGAGGGGAATACAGATGCTGAACAAGATAGGCGGGCTGGCCCGCGCAATCTACGTCATCCTCGCGATCGTGGGCGGTTTCATCGCGCTCGGCAGCATGAACCTGCCGCTCATCCTTGTTGTCCTTGGACTGGTTGCGGGGCTGGCCATGCCTCGCGACAAGCTGGTCCTGGCGATGGTTGCCGTCGTGGCGCTGCCCTTCATGGGAACGGCATTGGCGACGATCCCGATGATCGGAGCGCAACTCAATACGGTGATGCTCAACCTGCAGATGGGCGCCGCCGGCTCATCGGCCGTGGCGCTGATGATCATGCTCTTCGAGCTGGTCATGGCGAGCCTGACCGGGCTCACCGGCGGCGAAGCGAAAAGCGGAACAGCCGCAACCGCTTAACGTGCCGAACTGATGAAGGGGCTCCGCCGTCAAAAAGCGGCGGGGCCTTTTTTGCGTCAGGCGAGCGCGGCGCGGACCATTGCGCTGGCGCGGGCGGGATCGATCTGCCCGGCGAGGCGGGATTTCACCTCGCCCATGACCTTGCCCATGTCCTTCATGCCCGCCGCCCCAGTCTCGCCGATGATCGCCTGGATCGCAGCCGAGGCCTCTTCGTCGCGTCATTTGCTTCGGCAGGAAGCGCTCGATGACAAGGATTTCCGCTTCCTCGGTCGCGGCCAGTTCCTCGCGATTGCCCTTGCGGTAGAGGTCGGCGGATTCGCGCCGCTGCTTGATCATCTTCTGGAGCACTTCCGTGACGAGCAAATCGTCGTCGGCGGGAGGAGTACCCGTGCGAAGCTCGATGTCGCGGTTCTTGATGGCCGACTGGATGAGGCGGATGGTGCCCGTTGCAGCCTTGTCGCCGCCCTTCATGGCGGTCACGAGGGCGGTCTTGATATCGTCGCGGATCATGTCCGCCCAACTAGCTGTGGATTTTGGCCCTGACCAGCGTTGACCCGGGCCGCATATGTGCCTAGCGGAAATGCCTTAGCGACATCGTTGCAAACACACTCACGGAAGGCTTTCCCGCCCATGGCCGACGCCCGACCCTTGTCCGCGCCTCAACCGAAGGGCGCGACGGGAGTCATGGTCTTCGCCGATGGCCGGATCGTGTGGGGCAAGGGCTTCGGCGCCGAGGGCGAAGCGGTCGGCGAGCTGTGCTTCAACACCGCCATGACCGGCTACCAGGAGGTGATGACCGATCCTTCCTACGCGAAGCAGGTCATCGCCTTCACCTTCCCGCACATCGGCAATGTCGGCGCCAACGACGAGGACGTCGAGGCGGCCGAGGCGCATGCTCTGGGCTGCCTGGTGCGCGAGGTCGTCACCGAGCCGAGCAATTACCGGGCGAACCAGGGATTTGCCGACTGGATGCGCAAATACGGGCGGATCGGGATTTCCGGTGTCGACACGCGGGCATTGACCCGGCTGGTGCGCGAGGAAGGACCGCCGACGGTCGCGATCGCGCACAACTCCAATGGTGAGTTCGACGTCGAGCGGCTGCAGAAGCTCGCCGCCGACTGGCCCGGGCTCGAGGGCATGGATCTCGCCAAGGAAGTCAGCCGGCTTCAGGTCGAGCGCTGGACCGGCGGCCGCTGGCAGTGGGGTGAGGGCTATGAGCTGGGCGGTGACGACGAGTCAGCGGCCGCACGTCGTCGCCGTCGATTATGGCAATAAACGCAATATCTTCCGCAATCTTGTTGAGGCGGGTGCTCGGGTAACGGTGGTGCCTGCAACCGCGACGTTCGACGAGATCATGGCGCACAAGCCGGACGGTTTCTTCCTGTCGAACGGGCCGGGCGATCCGGCGGCGACGGGCGAATATGCGGTGCCGGTGATCCGGCAGATGCTGGAGACGAAGAAGCCGCTGTTCGGCATCTGCCTTGGCCACCAGATGCTGGCGCTGGCGGTGGGCGGAAAGACAGCCAAGATGTTCCAGGGCCATCGCGGGGCGAACCATCCGGTGAAGCGGCTGGAGGACGGCCGGGTCGAGATCACCAGCATGAACCACGGCTTCGCGGTCGAGCGCGAAGGGCTGCCGGACAATGTGCGGGAAACGCACGTGTCGCTGTTCGACGACAGCAATTGCGGGCTGGAGCTGACGGACCGGCCGGCGTTCAGCGTGCAGTATCACCCCGAGGCGAGCCCGGGTCCGCAGGACAGCTTCTATCTGTTCGAGAAGTTTGTCGGGGCGATGAAGTGAGAGGCAGACGCATCGATCACGCGTTCATCGATCGCTGCTCGTGTCTCTTCGACATGGATATTCGCCGGCGATCGAATGCCGTCCTGGTGACCGGTACTTGACGAGCGTGGGCTCAGAAGGCCGAGTGATTTGCGGTATGCCGGATGCTGATCTGGCGATCTGATCAGTTCCAACGTGGCGAAGCGTGATGTCGACGGAATGCATCGCACTCTGATTGCGACGTTGTCGCGGAGAATCTTAGCACGGGGACAGCTGGACAGGCGAATGCGCTGGAAGTGCGGACTCGAGGCGCGATTCCGTGAATGCGCTCAAGCGGGCCATTCTGCTGCTAACTGGCGTGAGGCGCATCATGCGACCTTCGCAGTCCGATCCGCGCTCGTCGTTCGGCGATGACCTTGCTCTCTGGCGGCTGCGTCACCGCCCGCATGCACACGCAGGCCGAACTCAACGATGTCGGCCAGAATTGCGGTCTCGCGCTTGGTGAGCTTTTCCAGGACGAGAGCGAGAAGCGCCTGATCTTCCTGTTTCGCCCCGATTCCACGCCTCAGGAGCGTTCCTGCGTCGCCAAGTTTGCGCGCAAGAACGGGCTGAAAGCCGTGTTCGTCAACGCCATCAATCTTCCGGCAAGCTGATGGCGAAGCTCCGCTTGCTATTGGCGATTACACTTTGCGCGCCTGCAGGGGCGTGCGGAGATGCACCTGGCATTGCGGGCCACATCGAGACACTCGATCAACGGATCAAACGGCAGGAAGCTGAATTCAACGCCAGCCCGGACGTCAAGGATGGGGAGTTGCGGGCGCGCCTCCATGCCCTTGGCGTCAAGGATGGCTGGATGAAGCCAGCGCTTGAGGAGAATGGCGTCGAAATCCTGCAGCTTCGCGTTCCACGGACGGATTTTGCCAGGCTCGACAAACGCGCACTGGCGAAGCTGGTGCTCGACAGCCGCTATCGCTTCGAGTTCGTCGACAACGGCCAGATCCACGAGTTCGCGCTCTACCAAGGCGCCGAGACCCATGCCCGTGACAAGAAGAAGGCGCTTGCCGAACTAGCGGAGTGGGGTCAGGTCGACAGCTTTCCGAGGTATCGCGAGGGCGTGGACCTGGCCACGTTCGCGCCTCGGCTGGAGGCCTGGTGCGGCTATAAAAAGGGCCAGGCGTTGCGTGTCGTCGACGGATACTGGGTCGATTATCAGCATTCGATGGTCGATCTGGCTGTGGAAGATAAGGACGGGCGAGCGTCAGCATCGTTCGACTGCATGAAGCGCGTCGTCGATGCGACAACCGAACTCAGGCGGCGCTTCATCGGCAACCGCGGCCGCGAAGGAGCGATCGACTACTAATGCCTAAGCGCACCGACATATCCTCCATCCTCATCATCGGCGCCGGCCCGATCGTCATCGGCCAGGCGGCCGAGTTCGATTATTCGGGAAGTCAGGCCGTCAAGGCCCTGAAAGAAGAGGGTTATCGGGTCATCGTCGTCAATTCGAACCCGGCGACGATCATGACCGATCCGGAGCTTGCGGACGCGACCTACATCGAGCCGATCACGCCGGAGTTCGTCGCCAAGATCATCGAGAAGGAGCGGCCCGATGCGGTTCTGCCGACGATGGGTGGGCAGACGGCGCTGAACACCGCGCTGGCGCTGGCGAAGGACGGGACGCTGGAGCGGCTCGGGGTCGAGCTGATCGGCGCCAATGCCGAGGCGATCGAGATGGCCGAGGACCGGCTCAAGTTCCGCGATGCGATGGACCGGATCGGGCTGGAAAGCCCGCGCTCCGCCATCGTGCACACGATGGATGAGGCTGCTGCGGCGCTGGAGCAGGTCGGACTGCCGGCGGTCATTCGTCCGAGCTTCACGCTGGGCGGGACGGGCGGAGGCATCGCCTACAACCGCGAGGAATTTGAGGCGATTGTCCGCGGCGGGCTGGAAGCAGCCCGACCACCGAAGTGCTGATCGACGAGAGCCTGGTGCTGGCTGGAAAGAGTATGAGATGGAAGTCGTCCGCGACCGCGCCGACAATGCCATCATCATCTGCTCGATCGAGAATATCGACCCGATGGGCGTCCATACGGGCGATTCCATCACCGTCGCCCCGGCGCTGACGCTGACCGACAAGGAATATCAGCGGATGCGGTCCGCATCGATCGCCGTGCTGCGGGAAATCGGCGTCGAAACAGGCGGTTCCAACGTCCAGTTCGCAGTCGATCCCAAGACCGGGCGGATGGTCGTCATCGAGATGAACCCGCGCGTCTCGCGGTCGTCGGCGCTGGCGTCCAAGGCCACCGGCTTCCCGATCGCCAAGGTCGCGGCGAAGCTGGCCGTTGGCTACACGCTCGACGAGATCGCCAACGACATCACCGGCGGCGCGACGCCGGCGAGCTTCGAGCCGACCATCGATTATGTGGTGACGAAGATCCCGCGCTTCGCCTTCGAGAAGTTCGCGGGGTCGCCGGCGCTGCTGAGTACGGCGATGAAGTCGGTTGGCGAGGTGATGGCGATCGGGCGTTCCTTCGCGGAGAGCCTGCAGAAGGCGCTGCGCGGGCTTGAGACGGGTCTGTGCGGGCTGGATCGTGTGCACGAGCTTGAAGGCGTCGATCCGAGCGTGATCGAGAATGCGCTCGCCAAGGCGACGCCAGACCGCCTGCTGGTTGCGGCCGAGGCGCTGCGCCAGGGCTTCACGGTCGAGCGGATCAACGCAGATTGCGGGCTTTGATCCCTGGTTTCTCCAGCGTTTGCAGGAGATCGTCGATGCCGAGGCGCAGGTTCGCCGCAGACGGCCTGCCGCAGGATGCCGCGGAGATGCGCCGGCTGAAGGCGATGGGCTTCTCCGACGCGCGGCTAGCCCAGCTGGCGCTACGGTCGGCGCATGTCGATCGCGAGATGAGCGAGATGATCGCGGGCGGCTCGGGCATCATGCACGATGCCCTGAAGCATATGACCGGCGGCGTGACCGAGGCGGAAGTGCGGGCTCACCGGCTGAAGCTCGGCGTTCGGCCCGGTGTTCAAGCGCATCGACAGCTGCGCAGCGGAGTTCGATGCGGCGACGCCCTACCTCTATTCCACCTACGAGGCGCCCTTGTTCGGTGAGGCCGAAGACGAGGCGGAGATCAGCGAGCGCAAGAAGGTCGTCATCCTCGGCGGCGGGCCGAACCGGATCGGGCAGGGGATCGAGTTCGATTATTGCTGCTGCCACGCCGCATTCGCGCTTGGTCGCGACGGGGCGGGCTTCGAGACGGTGATGGTCAATTGTAATCCGGAGACGGTTTCGACCGACCCGGACACGTCCGATCGCCTCTACTTCGAGCCGCTGACGGCGGAAGACGTGCTCGAGATCGTCGGTCGCGAGGCGGAGAAGGGCGAGTTGCTCGGCGTGATCGTCCAGCTTGGCGGGCAGACGCCGCTGAAGCTGGCTGCGGACCTGAGTGCGGCGGGCATTCCGATCCTGGGTACCAAGCCCGACAGCATCGATCTGGCCGAGGACCGCGAACGGTTTGCGCAGCTGGTCGACAAGCTGGGCCTGAAGCAGCCGGAGAACGGGCTTGCCCGCAGCCGGGAGGAGGCGATCCAGGTTGCGGCGCGCATCGGTTATCCGGTGCTTCTGCGGCCGTCCTACGTCCTTGGCGGGCGCGGGATGGAGGTTGTCGACGGGCCGGAGCAGCTCGACCATTACATCGCGACGGCGGTGGCGGTGTCCGGTTCGAGCCCGGTGCTGATCGACCGCTATCTGCGTGATGCGGTCGAGGTGGATGTGGACGCGATCTGCGACGGCACGGATGTCGCGGTCACCGGCATCCTGCAGCACATTGAAGAGGCAGGCGTGCACTCTGGCGACAGCGCCTGCTCGATCCCGCCGCGCAGCCTTTCCGATGAGGTTGTCGCCGAAATCGAGCGACAGGCTCGTGAGTTGGCGCTCGCGCTGGATGTGCGCGGGTTGATGAACGTTCAGTTCGCGGTGAAGGACGAGCTGGTCTACCTCATCGAGGTCAATCCGCGGGCCAGCCGGACCGTGCCGTTCGTCGCCAAGGCGATTGGGCAGCCGATCGCCAAGATCGCCGCGCGGGTGATGGCCGGCGAAAAGCTGGCCGACCTCGGCGGCATCAATCGCGACATCAAACATGTCGCGGTAAAGGAATCCGTCTTCCCGTTTGCGCGCTTCCCGGGCGCCGATCCGGTGCTTGGACCGGAAATGAAGAGCACCGGCGAAGTCATGGGAATCGATATCGAATTCGACCTTGCGTTCGGCAAGGCACTGATCGCTGCCGGCATCACCTTGGCGAACAGGGGAACGGTGTTCGTGTCGGTGAAGGATGCCGACAAGGACAATATCATCCCGGCCGTCGAGAAGATGGTCGAGCTTGGCTATTCGATTATCGCTACCGGAGGCACTGCCGACCACCTCGCAGCCAAGGGATTGCCGGTCGAGAAAGTGAACAAGGTAGCCCAGGGCCGCCCGCACATCGTCGACAGATTGATGGATGGCGACGTGCAGATCGTCTTCAACACGACGGAGGGCTGGCAGTCGCTGAAGGACAGCCATTCGATCCGTTCGACGGCGCTTGTTCGCAAGGTCCCGTACTTCACGACGGCGGCGGGTAGCTTGGCCACGGCCCGGGCTATCGAGGCCTTGAGAGGGCATGCGCTTGAAGTTCGCTCGCTCCAATCCTATTATTCCGCCTCCGAACGCTGACATTCACCGCATCATCCGTCCTGGCTTCGCGAACCCTGTAAAGGCCGCGGCGGGCGGCGTTTTGAAGAAGAAAGGCCTACTGAAATGGCGAGTGCCGAGAAGGTCCCAATGCTGGAATTGGGCCATCGCAAGCTCACCGAGCAGGTGCGCCAGCTAAAGACGGTAGAACGTCCGGAAGTCGTCCAGGCGATCGAGGATGCGCGCGCCCACGGCGATCTTTCCGAAAATGCCGAATATCACGCCGCGAAGGAGCGTCAGGGCCAGATCGAGGCGATGATCGCCGACATCGACGACCAGCTGAGCCGCGCGATGGTGATCGATCCGACGACGCTGTCGGGCGACAAGGTCGTGTTTGGCGCGACCGTGACGCTGCTGGACGAGGACGAGAAGAAGGTTCGCTACCAGCTCGTCGGCCAGGTCGAGGCTGACGCCAAGGATGGCAAGATCAGCTTTAACTCGCCGCTCGGCCGCGCGCTGATCGGGCGCCACAAGGGCGAAGAAGTCGAGGTGTCGACCCCGTCGGGCGATCGGTATTACGAGATCAAGAAGATCGAGTTCATCTAGGCTCATGGGGTGAACCTGCCCAAATCCGCGACAATCGTCATCGCGGCTGTCACGGCCGCGGCGTGGTTCGTGACGTCCCTGTTCGGCGCCGATCAATGGGCAGCGATGACGATCGGCTTCATCCCGGTCCGATTCAGTGGCGTTCCGACACTGTACCCGGCGGTGCCCGGCATGGCTGACGCCGCTGACATCAGCATTCGCGCACGGTGGACTGCTTCATTTGGCGCTCAACATGCTGATGCTGGTGTGGTGCGGGACCAAGGTCGAGCGCATCATTGGCGCCGGGCCGTTGGTCCTCCTTTACGTTGTCGGAGCGTACACGGCCGCGATCGCTCAATGGGTGGTGTTTCCGCAGTCTCCGATCCCCATGATTGGTGCGAGCGGCGCCATCAGCGCGGTGATCGGCGCTTTCGCGCTGAGCTTCGGGCAGCAGAAGCAGATCGTCAGTTCACCGGCGCTCAATCGCTCGCTGAACGCGCTGTGGTTGCTTGCCGCCTGGGTCCTGCTTCAGCTGATGACGCAATTTCTGGCCGGTACTCAGGGGTATGCCCTGGCGACCCCCGCGCACGTCGGAGGTTTCATCGCTGGCCTGTTGCTGCAGCGGCCGCTTCTGCTCTGGCGCTACCGGAACGCCTAGGCGGCTGACGTCGTGCTGTCGCCTTCCGGCTCGAGCAGCCGGTGCAGGTGGACCACCACATACTTCATTTCGGCGTCGTCGACCGTGCGCTGCGCCCGTCCGCGCCAGGCTTCCTCGGCCTCGGCATAATTCTGGAACAGGCCGACGAAATCGATCTCGTTGAGATCGACGAAATCCAGGCCTCGCGGATCCTTGACGCGGCCACCGAATACCAGGTGAAGCTTGCTCATGGCGCGCTCGCTAGCAGGATTTCAGGGGCGATGCGAACCGACAGGTCTCGGATCAATCCGGGCGGCGGACGGTACCGATTGCAGCCTGCGCCGATGCCTTGGCGGCTTCCTGCGCGCCCTCGAAGATCGACCGGATCGTGTCCGAGCCCTTCTGACGAGTGAGGCCGAGCTCATCGAGTCGGCCCTGGCCCGCGTCCTTCGCGGCCTGGACCGCGCTGCGCGCCGTTTCCTTGGCACGATCGGCGACAGGCTTGAGCAATTTGTCTTCGGCCTTCGTCCGCGGAAGCAGCGCAGCAATCGCCGCTCCGGCGGCTAACCCGGCCGCGAGCACGATCAGCGGTGCTTCCTCGATCGATTCCCCAGCGCGCTTGCCGGCGCTCGAAACACGGTCGCGCGCATTGCCATAGGCCTCGATTGCGCGCTGCCGCGGCGTCGACCTGTCCTGGTCGGAGTTACGATTGTCCGTCATTCAATTTCTCCGTGGATTTCGTCTTGGGACGAGCCTTGGGCGGGCTCTTCCGTGTAAGTTTCTGCTTCGCCTTGCCGGTGACCTTGCCTGCGAGGTCCATCAGGGGTTCGCGAGCGAGGAACAAGGCGATTGCGGCGACAACGCTCGTAGCGGCGACAGGCCGCTTGCGAACGGCGTCGACCGCGTTTTCAGCGAGGTCGGCGCCCTTTTCTCGAGCAGACTCCCAAGCTTCCCGCATCAAGGTCTGGGGAGCGAACTGGTTCTGCAGATCGTCGAACGAGCCAACGAGGCGCCGACGGGCGCGCTCGACCTCCGCGCGTGCCGCGATAACGGAGGGAGATTCCGGTTTCACAGCGCGTCCCGTGCCCTGGCGAACGCCCACCAGGCCAACCCGCCCGCGAGCCCGCTAAATACGAGGAACCCAACAATGCCGGCCAGCAATGGTCCGATCAAAGTCGCCAGAGCCATGGTGATGCCAAGGGCGAGAACGATGATCGCCGCCTGTGACACCAGCAATGCCGCGACAAGGGCGATCGCCGGTAGTTTGAAGGCGCCGACCTTCTCCTCGGCCATCGCCTTGACGACATTCAGCTCGGCAATCGCATACGCCTTGCCGTCCTCAAGGACGCGGCTGATCAACTCGCCGACGGGTTGGTCGGGCGGCTCGCCAGCCTGGTTCTGGTTGGGCGGCTTCAGCACTGAGGCCTACGCGTCGTCGTCGCGGTTGAGGCCGGACTTGATCAGCCGAGCAACGACGAATCCGACGATTGCCGCGCCGGCCACCGCCAGCCCGGGACTGTTGCGAACGAAATTGCGGGTGTCCTCGATCAGCTCGTCGGGATTTTTCGAGGCTAGGTTGTTCGCGGTGTTCTCGATCGCCGACGCTGCCTTGCGGGCATAGTCGCCGTATTCTTCGCCAAGTCGCTCATCGAGCCCATCGGCGGTATCGCCAACCAGCTTGCTGACGTTCGACAGCGCTTCCGCCGAGCGTTCCAGGCCCTGGCCGACCAGGCCGCGGGCGCGGTCGGTTGCTTCGTTCGTCAGCTTTTCTCCGCCGTCGCGGATGCGCTGGCGGAAGTCGCCGATTGCCGCGGTTCGCGGGGGTATTCGTTTCGGTCACCAAGCCTGTCTCCACTGTCTCGTCCGTCTCCAGCGCACCGTCGATGATGAGGTCGGTGCCTTCGGGAAGGTCGGTTCTATTGTCACCCATTGCGAGTCCTCCTTTCCCGTCTCAACCCATGCGGGCCCACCGTCGTTCCTGCCGGCCAGTGCGAAAGTTGCACGGCCCGACGCGACTTCTATAGGTGCTCCGCACACCGAAATCATTACGCTTCGCGCAAGAAGGATTGCCATGACCGCGATTGTCGACGTTCACGCCCGCCAGATCCTGGACAGCCGTGGAAACCCGACTGTCGAAGTCGACGTCACGCTGGAAGACGGAAGCATGGGTCGAGCGGCGGTGCCGTCGGGTGCATCGACCGGTGCTCACGAAGCCGTCGAGCTTCGCGATGGCGACAAGAGCCGCTGGGGCGGAAAGGGTGTCGAGAAGGCCGTTCAGGCGGTCAATGGCGAGATCGCGAACTCGGTCGTCGGCCTCGACGCCGAAGACCAGTCGGAGCTCGACCGTACGCTGATCGACCTCGACGGGACGCCGAACAAGGGCCGGCTTGGGGCCAATGCGATCCTTGGCGTCAGCCTTGCGGCGGCCAAGGCCGCTGCGGATGCCATCGGGTCTCCGCTCTACCGCTATGTCGGCGGTGTCAGCGCCGACATGCTGCCCGTACCGATGATGAACATCATCAACGGTGGCGCGCATGCTGACAATCCGATCGACTTCCAGGAATTCATGGTCATGCCGGTCGGCGCTCCCACCTTTTCGGAAGCGCTTCGGTGCGGTGTCGAAATTTTCCATGAGCTGAAGTCGGCGCTTCACAAGGCGGGGCTTGCAACGGCGGTTGGCGACGAGGGCGGATTTGCTCCGAACATCGCTTCGGCACGCGAGGCGCTCGATTTTATCCTCAGGTCGGTTGAGAACGCCGGATACAAGGCGGGAACGGATGTCGTGCTGGCGCTGGATTGCGCCGCGACCGAGTTTTTCAAGAACGGAAAGTACGAGCTTGAGGGCGAGGGGCGGAGCCTGACACCGGCCGAAATGGCGGCTTACCTCACGGAATTGGCGGACGCCTATCCGATCGCCTCGATCGAGGACGGAATGGGCGAAGACGACATGGAAGGCTGGAAAGCGCTGACCGACCTGATCGGCGACCGCGTCCAGCTCGTGGGCGATGATCTGTTCGTAACCAATGAGAACAGGCTCGCTCAAGGCATTGAAAACGGGATTGCAAATTCGATTCTGGTCAAGGTCAACCAGATCGGCACGCTGACCGAGACCATCGATGCGGTGCGGCTCGCGCAGACCTCCGCTTACACCGCGGTCATGTCGCACCGGTCAGGCGAAACCGAGGACTCGACCATTGCCGATTTGGCGGTTGCCTTGTCCTGCGGGCAGATCAAGACGGGCAGCCTCGCGCGCTCCGATCGGACGGCGAAGTACAACCAGCTGCTGCGGATCGAGGAAGAACTGGGAGATTCAGCGCGTTACCCCGGAATTGCGGCATTGAAGTCATACAAGCCGCGCTAATCCACAGGATTATCCCCCAAAGGGTTCTTTTTCCTTGCCTTCATGACTCGCTCGTGATTCTTAGGAAGACATGGGGGGTCCCAAGCGTAGTTTTGGATTGATGCGTCGGGTGTTCTGGCCCGCGCTGGCGTTGATCGTCGTCGGCAATTTCGCCGGCTACGCGGTCGCGGGTCCGAATGGCTTGCTCGCCTGGGGCGGATATCACCGCGATCTCCAGGCGCGGAAGGTCGAGCTGGCTCAGCTCGAGGCGCA
Source organism: uncultured Alphaproteobacteria bacterium (assembly GCA_963750315.1). Lineage (GTDB taxonomy): Bacteria > Pseudomonadota > Alphaproteobacteria > Sphingomonadales > Sphingomonadaceae > Sphingomicrobium. The sequence continues at coordinate 399,044 of CAVVQF010000005.1, read as the reverse complement.
GAAACTGCAGCTCCGGCACCGGTCGACGTTGCTCGATCCGCGGAAGGCCGATCCCGACCTCGCCGACGAAATGGTGCGCGACAAGCTTGGGCTTGTCCGGCCTGACGAAGTGATCGTCCCGCTCGACTAGTGCTCGCGGCCGCGCTCGCCCTCGCCGCTGGAACCCAGGTTCTGCCTCCTGTTGAGCGATGCGGTGGCGATCCTGCCTTCGCTCACCTTCGTAACCAGCTTGAGAAGGCCGTCGCGGCGCATGACCTTCAGGGGCTGGCGGGCCTTTTGTCTGATGACGTCAGGGTCAGCTTCGGCGGCGGCCTCGGCAAGGAGGCTTTCACCCAGCGATGGGCGGGCTCCGCCAGCGATCGGGATCTCCTCTGGAAGGAATTGGCCAAGGCAGTGCACCTCGGCTGTGCGCAGGCGGTCGACGGCAGTGGCAAGGAACTATCGGGCGATGCCCGCCATGTTCGTTACCGGCGACGACTTCGACGGTTTTTCAACATGGGTCGCGCTTCCTGGCGCCATCGTCCGCAGCCGTCCGAATGCCGGCGCGCCCGTAAGGAGGCGGTTGGGGGCGTGGACGGTCCTTGAGGAAGTCGAGCACGATGGCGGCGACTGGATCGAATTGCCAAGGCACGCGGTTACGTCTCGACGACACAGGCTCGCAGCCTGCTCGATTACCGCATCGTCTTCGGCCGCCGCGACGGCGAGTGGCGCATCACGGCGTTCGTCGCGGGCGATTGACCCGGCGGCTGCCATTGCCGCGTGAAGCGGTGCAACCTATAGACGCGCCGCTCATTCCGTTGGGGCGATAAAGAGGGTCACACGTGGCGCGTTCCGCAAAGCCGAAAGCCGCTGCAGAGGCAGCACCGTCAATTCCGAACCGGGAGCGGCCCGCGGAACCCAAGCGCTTCGAAGCGACCAAGGACCAGCTTCTCCAATTCTATCGTGAGATGCTGCTCATCCGCCGCTTCGAGGAGCGTGCGGGCCAGCTTTACGGCCTCGGCCTGATCGGCGGCTTCTGCCACCTCTACATCGGCCAGGAAGCCGTCGCTGTCGGCCTGCAGTCGGCGATGACCGTCGGCAAGGACAGCGTCATCACCGGCTATCGCGATCACGGCCACATGCTTGCGTACGGCATCGACCCGAAGGTCATCATGGCCGAGCTGACCGGGCGCGCTGCCGGCATCTCCAAGGGCAAGGGCGGCTCGATGCACATGTTCAGCGTCGAGCACGGCTTCTACGGCGGTCATGGCATCGTCGGTGCGCAGGTGTCGCTCGGCACCGGCCTCGCGCTCAAGCACAAATACAGCGAAGACGGCGGCGTGAACCTCGCTTATTTCGGCGACGGCGCGGCCAACCAGGGCCAGGTCTACGAGAGCTTCAACATGGCTCGGCTGTGGGACCTTCCGATCATCTACGCGATCGAGAACAACCAATACGCCATGGGCACGAGCGTCGATCGCTCGGCATCGGAGCCGCTCTTCTACAAGCGCGGCGAGAGCTTCCGCATCCCGGGCATCCAGGTCGACGGCATGGACGTGCTCGCGGTCCGCGGCGCCGCCGAAGAAGCGCTCGAATGGACGCGCTCGGGCAAGGGGCCGATCATCCTCGAGCTGAAGACATACCGCTATCGCGGCCATTCCATGTCGGACCCGGCAAAATACCGGACTCGCGAGGAGGTTCAGGATTATCGCGAGCACCACGACCCGATCGATCGCGCGGCCAAGGAGCTCGAGGCGATGGGCGTGAAGGAGGACGAGCTGAAGGCGCTCGACAAGCAGATCAAGGACATCGTGGTCGAAGCTGCCAAGTTCGCGGAGGAGGCTCCGGAGCCCGAGGCGAGCGAACTCTACACTGACGTGCTGGTGGAGACCTACTGATGGCGACCGAGCTGAAGATGCCGGCGCTGTCGCCGACGATGGAAGAAGGCACGCTCGCCAAGTGGCTCGTCAAAGAGGGCGACGATGTGAAGTCGGGCGACATCCTCGCCGAGATCGAGACCGACAAGGCGACGATGGAGTTCGAAGCGGTCGACGAGGGCAAGATTGCCAAGATCCTGGTTCCCGAAGGCACGGACGGCGTGAAGGTGGGGCAGCCGATTGCGCTGCTCGCGGCTGATGGCGAGACGGTGAGCGATGCTCCGGCGCGCTCCGGCGAAGGCTGAGGAGCCTGCGGCTTCCGCTCCGCAACCAGCCGAACAGAAGGAAGAGGCGACGCCGACGCCACATCAGTTCGAGACGGCGGCTCGCGAACTCGTTGCCGACGTCGCCAAGACCGTCGACGAACCGGAAGTACCCGAAGGCACGCCTTTGGTCAGCACGACCGTCCGCGAGGCTTTGCGCGACGCGATGGCGGAGGAAATGCGCAGCGACCCCCGCGTCTTCGTGATGGGCGAGGAAGTCGCGCAATATCAGGGCGCGTACAAGGTGACGCAGGGCCTGCTCGACGAGTTCGGGCCGAAGCGGGTCATCGACACGCCGATCACCGAATATGGTTTTGCCGGTCTCGGCTCGGGCGCGGCGATGGGCGGGCTCAAGCCGATCGTCGAGTTCATGACCTTCAACTTCGCGATGCAGGCGATCGACCACATCATCAATTCGGCCGCCAAGACGAACTACATGTCGGGCGGCCAGATGCGCTGCCCGATCGTGTTTCGCGGGCCGAACGGCGCCGCAGCGCGGGTCGGCGCCCAGCACAGCCAGAACTACGGCCCGTGGTACGCCAGCGTGCCGGGCCTGATCGTGATTGCGCCGTACAGCGCCTCGGATGCCAAGGGTCTTCTCAAGGCGGCGATCCGGAGCGAGGATCCGGTGGTCTTCCTCGAGAATGAGCTGCTCTACGGCCAGCATTTCGACGTGCCGCAGATGGACGATTACGTCCTGCCGATCGGCAAGGCGCGCATCGTTCGCCCAGGCAAGGACGTGACCATCGTCAGCTACTCGATCGGCGTCGGCGTCGCGCTTGAGGCGGCCCAGGAGCTGATGGGGCAGGGCATCAATGCCGAGGTTATCGACCTTCGCACGCTTCGTCCGCTCGACAAGGCGACGGTGCTGGAGAGTTTGAAGCGCACCAACCGCCTGGTTGTCGTCGAGGAGGGTTGGCCGACCTGCTCGATCCTCCAGCGAGATCATGGCAATCTGCATGGAAGAGGGCTTCGACGACCTCGATGCGCCAGTGATGCGCGTGACGGACATCGATGTGCCGCTGCCCTATGCGGCGAACCTCGAGAAGCTGGCGCTGATCAAGGCGTCGGACGTGGTCGAGGCCGCAAAGGCCGTCTGCTATCGCTGAACGGGCGCTCGACTTCGACCGGCAGACCGCGCTTCAGCAACTGCCGTCGGGAAGTTCGGCCCGCGTTCGCTGCCCTTTGGGGCCTGGACCTTGCGATGGCGGATGTCGTTGCGACCAGCTCCCAGCCCGCACTCGGTGCGATCAGGCTCGCTTGGTGGCGAGAGCGGCTCGAGGCCTTGGACGAGGGCATAGCGGCGCCAGCCGAGCCTCGCCTCAAGGCTGTCCAAGGCGAGCTCTTGCGCCGGACCGTGACTGGCGAAGAACTCTCCAAGCTGGAGGATGCGTGGCTGCCACTGTTCGATGAGTTCCCTTGGGGCAGAAGCGCAGGCGGACGGACTTCGTTTGAGAGGCCGCATCCTGTTCGGCATTGGTGCTCGCCTGTTGAGCGGCGACCCCGATGACGCTGAAGGCGCAGGAGAACTTTGGTCGCTGGTAGATGGAGCGCGCTATTGCAGCGACTTGTACTCCCGGATGTTCCTGCTCGGCGAGGCCCGGAAGTCTATTGCCACTCTCCCGGCAACGAGGCCGCCGAAGGCACTGAGGCGGCTTACCAGCCTGGCCGCGATCGCGGCCCACGATGTCGTCCGCAACAAGCCGTTGTCGCTGGCCGCAGCCCGATGCCGGTCGCGGCATGGCAGCATTGCTGCATTATCTGCGCGGGGTGCTTCCGCGCGGTTGACAGCGTCCGTTGCCCACGCAAGTTTCGCTATGCCGAATCTCCTTATGTTGAAGGAGAATTCCCTTGGCGCGTTTCCTGTCCGGGGCTGTGGCCTGTTTCTTGCTCCTGACCGGAGCGTTCCTCTTCTGGCAGAGCCGCGCAGCGGAAACCTCCGCCCTGCCGCCTGCGCCGCCGGCGCGGATGGCGACGTCCGCATTGTTGGCGCCTCGCGCGCCGGAACCGCCGGAGGCGACCGCCAAGAGCCGTGAGGAAAAGCGTTTCTCGCGCGCCGATAAGGACAAGAACGGCCGCATCGAGCGCGAGGAAGTGCTCGTCAGCCGGCGCAAGGCGTTCGCCAAGCTCGACAAGAACGGCAATGGCGCGCTGTCGTTCGAGGAGTGGGCGGCAGAAGACGATCGGCAAATTCGATGGGGCCGACAAGGACCGCTCCGGATGGCTGAGCGCAGCCGAATATGCGACCACGGCACCTCCTCCGCCGAAGAAAAAGCGCTGTTCCTGTTAATTATGTCTTCAACCCGACGTTACTGGCTTGAGGCGGAATGATTTGACGTTAACGGAAAGGGAATGCAGTTCACGTCCGTAACGTATACCAGCCTGTCGCGCCTTGACCCCAGCAGCTTCGATCTTGAGGATCTCCACGCCGCCGCCGCCGCCCAGAATGTAAGCGTTGGGGTGACCGGAATGCTGGTTTTCAACGGCACGCATTTTCTCCACATCCTGGAGGGCGCGGAAGCATCGGTCGACGCCTTGATCGAGCACATACGCACGGACCCTCGCCACACGGGTTTCGAGATTCGCGACCGCCAGAAGATCGCGGAACGCAGCTTTCCGGATTGTCCGCTGGCGCTGGTGCGTGTGAACGCCGGTTTTGCGCAGGCCAGCGAGGCGATCGAGGCGCGGCTGCCGCCGTCCGTGCCCGAGGCCATCCGGGCCCGTTTGCTGCGGATGACCGAGCTGATCTCGCGTCACGAATTCCCGAGCTAGGCCGGCTCCGCGACCTTCTCGTCATTGAGCCACTCAAGCGAGCTTCCCGCGGGCGCGGTCGGTGTAGGCTTTCTTCCGGTCCGCTTTCCTGAAGCGCTCCGGGAGCGGCGGCATCAGCCCGAAATTGACGTTCATAGGCTGGAAACTGTCGGCATCGGCGCCGCCCGTGATGTGGCTGAGCAGTGCGCCTAGCGCAGTCTCGGGCGGCGGGGCGGGAAGCAGTTCGCCTCTCTTTTCTGCAATCGCGAAGCGCGCGGCGATCAGGCCGATTGCGGCGCTTTCGACATAGCCCTCGCAGCCCGTAATCTGACCGGCGAAGCGGATGTTCGGCTTCGACTTCAGGCGCAGCTCCCCGTCGAGCAGGCGCGGCGAGTTGATGAAGCTGTTGCGGTGGATACCGCCGAGCCGTGCGAATTCGGCATTTTCCAGGCCCGGAATGCTACGGAAGATGCGGACCTGCTCGCCGTGCTTCAGCTTGGTTTGGAAACCGACCATGTTCCAGAGCGTGCCGAGCGCATTGTCCTGGCGGAGCTGGACGCAGGCGTACGGCCAGCGGCCCGTCTTTGGATTGTCGAGGCCGACGCCCTTCATCGGACCGAAGCGCAGAGTCTCAACGCCGCGATCGGCCATGACCTCGATCGGCATGCAGCCTTCGAAGTAGGGCGTGTCCTTCTCCCACTCCTTGAACTCTGTCTTTTCACCGTCGCGGAGAGCCTGGACGAAGGTCTCGTACTGATCCTTGTCGAGCGGGCAGTTGATATAGTCCTTGCCGCCCTTGTCCCAGCGTGCGGCCATCCAGCAAATGTCCATGTCGACGCTGTCGCGATGGATGATCGGGGCGATGGCATCGAAGAAGGCGAGGGCGTCCTGCCCGGTCTCCGCGGCGATCGCTTCCGCGAGCTTTGAGCCGGTGAGCGGGCCGGTGGCGATGATCGTCGGATGATCGGGCAGAGCGTCGATGCGTTCGCGGACGATGGTGATGTTCGGATGCGCCTCGATGATCCCGGTGACTTCGGACGCAAAAGCTTCGCGGTCGACGGCGAGGGCGGATCCGGCTGGCACCTTGTGCTTGTCGGCCGCGCGCATGATCAGCGATCCGAGGGCACGCATTTCCTGGTGCAGCAGCCCTACGGCATTGTTGTCCGCGTCGTCGGAGCGGAAGCTGTTCGAGCAGACCATCTCGGCGAAGCGATCGGTTTCGTGCGCCGGCGTCATGTCGCCGCCGCCACGCATTTCGGACAAGCGAACTTTGAGGCCAGCCTCGGCGAGCTGCCAGGCAGCCTCCGACCCGGCCAGCCCGGCGCCAATGATGTGAACGTCGAAAGTCATCGGGCGTTGTCCGTAGACTTCGAGCGGAGGAGCGCAAGAATGAACGGCCAGGAAGCGGACATGGAGTCCGTGTGCTACGAAGAGGAATGAAGCTCTTCACCATCGGTTACGAAGGGACGACCGTCGGCGAGTTCCTGTCCGCGCTGCAGAATGCGGGCGTTGAGCGGGTGATCGATATTCGCGCGGTTCCGAATTCCCGCAGACCCGGTTTTTCCAAGACGCCGTTGCGCAATGCCTTGGCCGAGGCCGGGATCGACTATGTGCATTTGCGCGCGCTCGGGACGCCGGCGGATGGCCGTGCGGCAGCCCGGGCAGGCAGGCAGACGGATTTGGAACGGATCTACGAGGGTCAGCTCGAATTACCCGAGGCTATCGCCCAAAGCGCGCAGATGATCGATCTGGCGGAGGAGAAGCCGAGCGCGCTGCTATGTTACGAACGCGATCCCGGAGGATGTCATCGCACGCTGCTGATTTCGGCTGTCACACCAGACGCAGAGGTCGTCGACCTCTACGCCTGATTCGCACCTGCTACATTTAGACGGCGCTCTTGACCTGAAACTCGACCACCCAGTCGCCGACCGAGCCTTGGACACGGCCGTACGGATTGACCGTCAGGTGGAAAAATTCGCCGGTGCGGCGGTTCACGCCCTCAAGGTGGGTCGTGCCGGTGTCGTCGACCGTCTCTTCATAGCGTCCGATTATCTGCGCATCGCTATCGCTGAGAGGTTGAACGGTGCCGTCGGATTGAATGGGCGTCAGGCCGAGCGCTGCGCCGAGAATAGTGGTCATCATCGTCATGAAATTTTCCCTTTCACGCAGCGGGGCTGCGGAAGGTTCACTTCAAGAAGCGTGCCAATTCATCGCGCGGAGGAGACGGCCTTCAATTCGGCAGGAAAGCGTGGCACATAGTGCTATAGCTTAGCAATACACCCCAAGGTCACGCGGGCGGCGCCGCTTCGCCAACCAGCAGTTCCTCGATGTCGGGGATCGGCCGATCGGTCATTTCCTTGTTGATCGTCAGGACGATCCGGCGCTCGACCTCCTTGTGGAGGCACTTCTTGATCACTCCGAGTGCTTTTGGCGGAGCGATGATCGCAAGGGCATCGAAGTCATTGCGGAGCGCGCGCTGTTTCAAGTCGTCGGCCGCATCCTTGATCCAGCGATCCTCTTCCTGCTGGTGGAAGTCCGGTTCTTCCATTGACGACCGACCGTGACCGACGCTTTGCTTGCTCGTCCCCGGCGCGTCCGTCTTGATGTCGCGGTCCTTGCGATCGTCGCGGGCATCGTGAGCCTCGGTGCGCAAATCGATCTGGTTTTGATCGCCGTGATTGCGAAGGAAAAGAACCTTCGTTCCGTCAGCAACAAGCACCAGAGCGTGATGGGGAAGGGCCATGAATTCCTCCTAGCTTTCGTCTCATCAACGAACGCGAGCGAACCCACCGCCGTTCCGCAATTTCATCCCTTAGCCGGACGACCCGACTCTACTTGTCGCCCGGCTCCGGATCGGCAGGGCGATCGAGCTCGCTCTCGCCAACGACGGCGCCGTCTTCCGGCGCTTTCTCTTCGCCGCCGTCAATCTCGATTTCTTCCTCTTCGCTCTCGTCGATCTTGGCGACGCCGACGACGTGCTCGTTCTCCGCGACCTTGAAGATCGTCACGCCTTGCGTGTTGCGCCCGGTAATCCGGATATCTCCGACGGTCGTTCGAATGACCTTCGCCTGGTCGGTTATCAACATCAATTGTTCGCCTGGCTGGACCGGGAAGCTGGCGATGACGCGCCCATTCCGCTCGCTGGTGATGATGTTGATGATGCCCTGGCCGCCACGGTTCGTGCGACGATATTCGTAAGTCGAAGTTCGCTTGCCGTAGCCGTTCTCGGTGACGGTGAGCAGGAACTGTTCCTTCTCCGCGATTTCCGCCCAGCGTTCCTCGGAAAGTCCTTCCGGGCAACAGGCGCCGCGCCAGATCGGCGACTTCAGATAGGCGTCGCGCTCCTCCTGAGTAGTGCCCGCGCGGCGGAGGATCGACATCGAGATGACCTCGTCCCCGGCCTGCAGACGGACGCCACGAACGCCGGTCGACGTGCGCGACTGAAACTCGCGAACGTCGGTCGACTTGAAGCGGATCGCCTTGCCGTTGCGAGTGGCAAGAAGGACATCATCCTCCTCGGTCAGCAGTTCGACCCCGATCAGGCGGTCGCTGAGATCGGTCTGCTCCTCGCTGTCGTCGCCATTGTCGGCATCCTTCGACTGCGGAAGTGCCGAAGCGCATCGCGATCTTGCCGGCGGTCGGGATGTTCGTGAACGCCGCCATGCTGTTGCGGCGGACGGTGCCGTGCGCGGTCGCGAACATGATGTGCAGGCCGCCCCACTCATTCTCGTCCTGCGGCAGCGGCAGGACGGTCGAGATGGTCTCGCCCTCCGCCAGCGGCAGAAGGTTGATCATCGGGCGGCCCTTGGTGTTCGGCCCGCCTTCCGGCAGGCGCCACACCTTCATCCGGTAGACGCGGCCGAGGTTCGAGAAGAACAGCACCGGATTGTGGGTCGAGGTGACGAAGAGGTTGGTGACCGCATCCTCGTCCTTGGTCTGCATTCCGGCGCGGCCCTTGCCGCCGCGCTTCTGCTCGCGGAACAGGGCGAGGGGAGTGCGCTTGATGTAGCCGGTCATGGTCACGGTCACGACCATGTCCTCGACCTCGATCAGGTCTTCGTCCTCGATGCCCTCGGCGGCGGGCGCAAGCTCGCTCATGCGCGGCGTGGCGAATTCGGCTTCGACCTCGTCGAACTCCTCGCGCATGACCTCGTAGAGGCGGACGCGGTTGGCGAGGATCTCGAGCAGCTCGCCGATCGAATTCTGCAAGGCCCTTGAGCTCATTGCCGATCTCGTCGCGGCCGAGCGCGGTGAGGCGGTGGAGGCGAAGCTCGAGGATCGCCTTCACCTGCGTTTCGGAGAGCTGGTAGGTCTCCGACTTGCCCTGCGGCTCGACCGCTTCGACGAGCGCGATGTACGGCCGGATCTCGGCGCCCGGCCATTTGCGAGCGAGCAGCTTTCTCGCGCGCTTCCGCCGGGCTGGCCGATCCGCGGATCAGCTTCACGACCTCGTCGAGATTGGTGACGGCGACGACCAGGCCGAGCAGGATATGGGCGCGCTCGCGGGCCTTCAGCAGCTCGAACTTCGAGCGGCGGGTGATGACCTCCTCGCGATATTTGACGAAGCTCTCGATGATGTCGCGGAGTGTTAGCGTTTCCGGACGGCCGCCGCGGATCGCGAGCATGTTCGCCGGGAACGACGATTGCGCCGGCGTGTGCCGCCAGAGCTGGTTGAGGACGACGTCTGGAGTTGCGTCGCGCTTCAGGTCGATGACGATGCGCACGCCTTCGCGGTTGGATTCGTCGCGGATGTCCGAAACGCCTTCGATGCGCTTGTCCTTGGCGGCTTCGGCGATCTTTTCGACGAGGCCGGACTTTCCGACCTGGTAGGGAATTTCGGTGAGGACGATCGAACGGCGGTCGTTGCGGCCTTCTTCGACCTTGTAGCGCGACCGCATGCATGATCGAGCCGCGGCCCGTCGTGTAGGCGCTGCGGATGCCGGACTGGCCGAGGATGAAGGCGCCGGTCGGGAAGTCCGGACCCTTCACATGCTCCATCAGGCCTTCGGTCGTGATCGCCGGGTCGTCCATGTAGGCGCGGCAGGCGGCCAGCACTTCGCCGAGATTGTGCGGCGGGATGTTGGTCGCCATGCCGACCGCGATGCCGCCGGCGCCGTTGACGAGCAGGTTCGGGAAGCGGGCAGGCAGAACCTGCGGCTCACGCTCCGACGCGTCGTAATTCGGCGTTGAAAGTCGACCGTGTCCTTGTCGATGTCGGCGAGCAGGAAGTTCGCGACCTTGGCGAGCCGCGCTTCCGTGTACCGCATGGCGGCGGGCGGATCGGGATCCATCGACCCGAAGTTGCCCTGGCCGTCGATCAGCGGAACGCGGAGCGACCATGGCTGCACCATGCGGGCCAGCGCGTCGTAAATCGCGCTGTCGCCGTGCGGGTGATACTTACCCATGACGTCACCGACGATGCGGCTCGACTTGCGGTATGGCCGTCCGGCGACGTAGCCCGCTTCCTGGCAGGCGTAGAGGATCCGGCGGTGGACCGGCTTCAGACCGTCGCGCACGTCCGGAAGCGCGCGGCTGACGATCACGCTCATCGCGTAATCGAGGTAGCTGGTCTTCATCTCGTCGACGATGGAGATGGGCGCGATGTCGCTGTCGTCGGTCGGGCCGGGATTCTGCCGGCGGTTCGGTGGCCAAGTGTGTTGTCCTGCGGGTTCTGTTTACTGCGGATACGCAGGGGGAATTCGCCGCTTTCCCACGGCGTGACCCCCAGATAGGACCGACTAGCCCAATTTGAACCCGGACGCCACCCCGCGCGCGAGCGCGCGCGAGGCTTCACATGACGAAAGAAAGGCGGCCCCGACATGCGCCGGACCGCCTTTGGTTGGGACTCGCCAGTTCCTGAGGTGTCGATGCCAAGGGATGTGGCGAGCCCCGGCGATTACATAAGGCCATAATCGTGCGTGCTCGCGTAGTTATCCGAAGTTAGCAGAATGCCAGTTCAAACACGGTTCATCGGATTCCCGCCAGCGGCCTTGGCGATCCAATCGGCGGGGTTTATGGCCACCGCCGTCAAATTCGGAAGCGCCGGAATCGCGGCGTACGGGAGAGCACAGTGAAATCGACGATCAAGATGCTTGGCATCGCACTTGCCGCTTCGACGACCCTTGCAGCCGGCACGGCGCAGGCCCAGCGCGAGGATGGTTCGTACGGTCCCAAGACGACCGGCATGCAGCCGCGCGGCGAGCAGGGCCAGAAGGAAGAGAAGGCTCCGAAAGGCACGGCGACGGTCACGCTCGGAGACAAGAAGATCAAGATCTCCGCGGCCTTCGCAAAGGTCTACGACGAATTGATCAAGGCGGTTGAAGCCAAGGATGCGGCAACCGTTCCTGCCAAGGTCGCAGCTGCAAATGCCGCGGCTCAGACAAAGGAAGAGCGCTATCTCGTCGGGCAGGCGCAGCTGAAGGCCGGAGTTGCCGCAAACGACAATGCCGAGATCGCCACGGCCCTTGAAGCACTTCTCGCCACCGGCATGTTGGATGAGAAGACCCAGGCAAATTTCAATGTCGCGTTGGGCAAGGCTCGGTTCAATCTGAAGCAATATCCTCAGGCGATCGCGGCTTATGAGAAGGCGCAGCAGATCGATCCCAACACTCCTGAGGTCGTGGATCTCCTTGTTCAGGCACGCGCGGCGGGTGGCAATCCCGATCAAGCAGTCGCGACGCTGAGGCAGGCGATCGCCGCAGAAGAGCGCCAATGGCGCCAAAGCCCCCGAGGACCTTTATCGTCGCGCGATTTCTGTCGCCTACAAGGCGAAGCTGGCGACGACGCCTGAACTCAGCCGCCAGTGGGTCGCTGCCTATCCGACGCCGGGCAACTGGAGGGATTCGATCGGGATCTATCGCAATCTCAATACGGTGGATGAGAGCGGCACGCTCGACCTGTCGCGTCTGATGCGTGCGGCGAAGGCGATGAAGGACGACGGCGATTACGATCGCTACGCCTATCTCGCGCTCACCAAGGGCTATCCGGGAGAAGCGAAGATGGTTCTGGAGGAAGGTGCGGCCGCTGGCCTCGTCGACCTCAATAAGTCGCCGTTCAAGGAAGAGATGGCGCAGGCGAAGACCAAATCCGCTGGCGAGCAGGCCGGACTTGGCCGCTGCGGCAGCGCGAGGCCTTGGGGCTCCGACCGCGAAGGTTGCGCTAAGCACCGGCGATCTCCTTTACGGGTACGGCGAGTATGCGAAGGCTGCCGACCTCTATCGTGCGGCGCTCAAGAAGACCGGGCGCGGATGCCGGCCTGATCAATCTGCACCTTGGCATGGCGCTCGCTCGGTCGGGCGACAAGGCCGGGCGCAACTGCCGCGCTCAACGCCGTGACTGGTCCGCGCTCGGAGATCGCCAAGTATTGGCTGACGCTTCGTCTCGCTGTCGGCGTAAGTCAGTCACAAAAAGGAAGAGGGCGTCGGGTTCCGGCGCTCTTTTCTCGTTATTTTACGTTTAGGCCTGTCCCATTACGGGATAGTTAAGCATCAACCCCTTCCTTAGTACGGCCTCGCACGTGAACGGTGCATCGACCGGTCTTGTAAGGAAGCGGATTGTAAGCGGTGCGGTTCGATGATCGCCTGAACACGGTGTTGGCGCAGCCCGCTGCCAATCCGCACGACCGCGCCATCCGCTGGCGCCAATTGGTTGAGCTGCTTGCGCGTTCGTCCGATCTCTCATCGCTTTCCGCACAGCGAGGTCTCGAAGACGTCCTCGCGCAAGCTCCGACAATCGATCCCCAGCTCCGTGCCGCCGCGGCGCGAGCGGTTGCGCAGCCGCACCTTCCGCTTCCGCTGGTAATCGTGTTCGCAGCGGATGTCGTCGCCATTTCCGCGCCGGTTCTGGCTGCAGCGTCGCTCCAGCCGTCTCAGTGGCGCGACGTGCTCGCGACGGCTAGCCCCGACAGCCGCAACTTCGTCGCCGCGATGTATCCCGATTTGTCTGCCTGGGCGCTGGCTCCCGCGGTGGCCGTCGAACCGGACGCGCTGCCGGCCGCGCCCTCGCCGCGGCCTGAACCGCAGTCAGACCCTGTGGCCCTCGCTGAACCCGAGCCGCCGCGCGCCCTGGAGCCGACGCCCGAGCCACAGGCAGACACCAATCCGCCGCCGCAAGCTCCGGCAATGTCGATTCCGCCCATTCCGTCCATCAGCGAAGTGCTCGCACGGATCGAACATCTTCGTCAGGAGCGGCAAGTCACCCGGGCACCTGTCCAGCCGAGGCCCCAGCCTGCACCGGTCAAGGCGGTGCAGCGCGATCCCGACGTGCCGTCGCCTTTGTTTCGCTGGGAGTGCGGACCGTCGGGCGAGATTGCCTGGGTCGAGGGCGTTCCGCGCGGGCCGCTCATCGGACGCTCGCTCGCCAACTCGGGTGAGCACAATGGTGTCGATCACCGTATCCAGCGAGCCTTCGCGGTTCGCGCTCCCTTTCGCGATGCCGTCCTGACCGTTTCCGGCGAAGGGCCGGCAGCCGGCGAATGGAAGGTGAGCGGTGTTCCGGCATTCGAGCCGACCGACGGCCGTTTCGCTGGCTATCGCGGTGTCGGCATGCGCTCGATCGACGCGGGAGATGTCGAGCCACAGGTTAAGGCAGGCGAGGACGAAGAGCTCGACGAAGATGCGCTGCGCGAGTTGATCCACGAGCTGCGCACGCCGCTTAATGCGATCATCGGCTTCGCGGAGATTATCGACGGCCAGTATCTTGGGCCGGCCGATCGCAGCTATCGCGAACGCGCGGCGGAGATCGTTGCGCAGGCACGGCTCCTACTATCGGCAATCGAGGACCTGGACGTCGCGGCTCGCCTGCGGTCGTCGCCGGAAGCGACGGATGCCGCGACTGACCTGAACGCCATGCTCGTTTCGCTGAACCCCGAACTGAAAGAGCGTGCTGGGCAGCTTGGCGCCAGGCTCGACGTGATGACTGCCCGGTCGCCGGCGATTTGCACGCTGGACCAGACCGTCCTGGAGCGCTTGCTCCGCCGGTTCTGCTTCGCTCTGGTCGACGTCGCGGCTTCGAAGGAGCGGCTTGTCGTTTCGGTCGACTGCGATGTCGGGCAATGCCTGATCAGCATGAACAGGCCGCTCGCCCTGCGCGGCTTATCCGACGCCCAATTGTTCGGGAGTAATTCGGACAGCCCGGATGTGCTCGCCAGCAGCTTCTCGCTGAAGCTCGCGCGGGGGATAGCGCAGACGGCCGGCGGCGATCTGCGGGTAACGGGCGAGAAGCTGGCACTGGTTCTGCCTCGACGCAGGAGCTAGCTTGCGCTCTGCAGGCGGCGGGCGCTAACGCTCGACAGCCGGGGAGGGCCTGTAGCTCAACGGTAGAGCCGGCCGCTCATAACGGCTAGGTTGGGGGTTCGAATTCCCTCCGGGCCCACCACTTTTCCAAAGATCGGTCGCATGGACCCTCAGAAGGTCGAGATTTCGCTGGATGGCGAGGCGGTGTCGGGACTGCTGCTGAGGCCCGCAAATGCCAAAGCGCTTTATCTCTTCGCGCACGGTGCGGGCGCCGGAATGACGCACAAGGCGATGACGTCAAATGCCCAAGGCTTGGCTGACCGTGGCATTGCGACGCTACGGTTCAGCTTCCCCTATATGGAGAAGGGGTCGAAGCGGCCTGACGCACCTAAGGTTGCGCATGCCACGATCCGCGCGGCGACCAGAAAAGCGAGCGAACTCGCGCCGGACCTTCCATTGTTTGCGGGCGGCCGTTCGTTCGGCGGGCGGATGACGTCGCAGGCTCAGGCGATCGATCCTTTGCCCAATGTGCGCGGACTGGCCTTCCTCGGTTTTCCGCTGCATCCCGCGGGCAAGCCAGGCATCGACCGTGCTGACCATCTGGCGGACGTCAAAGTGCCAATGCTGTTCGTGACTGGAAGCAAGGATGCTCTGGCGGAACTGAAACTGCTGCGGCCGGTGATCGCGAAGCTGAACCTGGCGTCACTGCATATCGTCGAGCACGCCGATCACTCGTTCAAGACCGCTGCGAAGAGCGGCAAGACCAGCGCCCAGGCCGAAGCCGAGGCGCTGGATGCATTGGCCGATTGGATCGGCAGGGAGCTAGGCGGCTAGCTTCAGCGTGTGACCCTGCGCTTCCGCGAGAGAAGCTTCGCGCTGCTCGGGGCTGACGGCGAGACCGTCGGCAATGACGAATTCGGGGTCGATGCCGATGAAGTTGAAGACGCCGCGCAAGTAGGTCTCGAGATGCTCGAGCGATGCCGCGGGCGACTTCTCATCATAGAATCCGCCACGGGCGAGGGCGATGATCACTCGCTTGCCCTTGGCGAGGCCCTCAGGCCCGTTGGCGGTGTACTGGAAGGTCTTGCCGGCGACGATGATGCGGTCGATCCACGCCTTGAGCTGGGTGGGCAGCGAGAAATTGTACATCGGGGCGCCGATGACGATCGTGTCCGCAGCGAAGAATTCGTCGATCACCGTCGTGTCGGCGAAGGCGTCGAGCGTCAGGTGCGGAAGAGGGTTGGCGGCGAGATCGCGGTAGACGACTTCCTCGCCCCAGAGGCCGGACTTCAGCTGTTCCACGACCGAACGGCTGATGGCGCGACTGGCACTGTTTTCGCCGTTGATGCTGGCGTCGAGATGAAGGATGGTCACTATTGCCTCCTAAGTATGGATTTGTTACCGAGGCACTCTAAATAACCACAGCGGAATTGCCCGCAAGAACGCACTTTTTTGTTTTGGACGAACAAATTTGTGATCCGGGAACATGGAGGTGACCGACCGAATGAAAGACCCAGCGAACCCTGTGTGCCGGACCATCAGCACTTTGCTGTCGCGCATCGGTGACAAGTGGACCGTGCTTGTCGTGCAGACGCTCGGCGACGGATCTAGGCGCTTCAATGAGCTTCGGCGCGAGATCCCGAGCGTGTCGCAACGGATGCTGACGCTGACGCTTCGCAACCTCGAGCGTGATGGGCTGGTCAGACGGACGGTGACGCCGTCGATTCCGCCGCGCGTCGACTACGAGCTGACGGAACTCGGCAAGTCGCTTCAGAGGCCGATTTGCGGGCTGGCGACCTGGGCGATGGACAACGTCGAGGCGATCCATGCCGCGCAGGCGCGGTTCGATACTGAGCATGACGCGCGCGCCGCGGCTTGAGCTGTCGAGGCTGGCGGCAGCGCCCCTAGCTTAGTACGAGACGCCCGTTCACCGAACGGGGAGTGCCGATGCGAACGATTGCGACCGCCGATGTTGGAGGAACGCATGCGCGGTTCGCGCTGGCGTCGATCGACCGCGGACGCGTCGTCGAGCTCGGCGAGCCGGTAACCGTCAAGACGGGCGAGTTCTCGAGCTTCCAGCATGCCTGGCAGGAATTCGGCCGGCGGATCGACCAGCCACTGCCCAAGGAACTGGCGATCGCCTTCGCCGGCCCGGTAGGCGGCGATGTCCTGAAGCTCACCAATAACCCCTGGGTCATCCGGCCCGCGTTGATGGAGGAACGGCTCGGGGTCGAGCGCTACGTCATCGTCAACGACTTCGCAGCGATCGCGCACGCCGTCGCGGGGCTCGGCAGCGATGCCTATCGTCATGTCTGCGGGCCGGAACAGGAATTGCCGGCGACAGGCGTCATCAGCATTGTTGGACCCGGGACGGGTTTGGGCGTCGCGAGCTTGCTGAAGCGAGCCGACGGACATGACGTCATCGCCACCGAGGGCGGCCACATCGACTGGGCGCCGCTCGATCCGCTGGAAGATCGCATCCTCGAACAGTTGCGCGAAAGCTTCCGCCGGGTTTCGGTGGAGCGGCTCGTGTCGGGCAGGGGTCTCCACAACATCTACGAAGCGATCGGAACGATCGAGAAACGTCCCTACACCCTTCGCGACGAGAAAGACCTTTGGCAGGCGGCGCTGGCCGGAACCGACACGTTAGCGGCGGCCGCCCTGGACCGCCTATGCCTCGCTTTCGGCGCTGCTGCCGGCGACTACGCGCTTGCCCAGGGCGCCCATGCCGTGGTTCTCGCAGGGGGTCTCGGGCTCAGGCTTGTCGATTACCTGCCCCGTTCGGGCTTCCGCGACCGTTTCATCGCCAAGGGCAGGTTCGAACGCATGATGGATGAAATGCCCGTAAAGGTAATCGTCCACCCGCAGCCCGGCCTGTTTGGCGCCGCCGCGGCTTTCGCCAGCGCCAACGCCTAAGGCCGCATGCTCAGCGCCAGCACGCTTTCCGACCGCCGAGGACTATTCGCCTTCATAATCGGCGTGCTGGCCGTGACCATCGGCGTACTGATGCACGCGCCGATGTTCTGGATGGGCCGGAATATGCACTTCATGCTCGCCGGCATGCCGATGGGCGACGACATGATCGCGGGCATGGGGCTGATCATCGGCGGCGTCGCGATTGCGGCCTACGGCCTTCTGCCAAGGAATGTCGGCAAGATCATCTCCGCTTCGCAGGACATCGTCGTCTCACCGCCCGAGGACGCTCCACTGTCCATCGCTCACTGGATGCTGATGGGCGTGCTCGTGATCGCGCTCGTCATCGACATCATGAAGCCGGCCAGCCTCGGCTTCACCATCCCCGGCATGACCAAGGAATATGGGGTCGACAAGGCCACCGCATCGCTGGTGCCGTTCTTCGCGCTTGCTGGGGACGGTCGTCGGGTCCATCGTCTGGGGAATTATCGCCGACATCTACGGCCGCAAGGCATCGATCCTGTTGTCCGCAGTGATGTTCGTCGGGACCTCGATCTGCGGCGCGATGCCTTCGCTCGACTGGAACGTCGGCATGTGCTTCATGATGGGCGCCGCCGCGGGCGGAATGCTGCCGGTTACCTATGCACTGCTCGCCGAAATGATGCCCAGCAAGCATCGCGGATGGGCTCTCGTCCTGGTCGGAGGCTTGGGCGCGGTCGGCGGTTATTTCGCGGCGAGTGGGTTTTCCGCCCTGCTGCAGCCGGTATTCGGATGGCGGATCCTGTGGCTCCTCAACTTGCCGACGGGCCTGTCGCTCGTTCTGCTTGGCGCGTTGATCCCCGAATCCGCGAAATTCCTGCTTGCCAGGGGCCGGCGCGAAGAGGCGAGGCAGGTGATGGAGCGCTTTGGCTCCGAGGCTCGCGGGACAACGCGCGCTGAAGGCGTGGCTCTGGCCAAGGGGCCATCCGTGGCGCTGACTGGCAGGGCCTTTTTCGGCAAGCTGTTCGCGTTGAGCCTCGCCGCAATTTGCTACGGCCTGATCAACTTCGGCCTTCTTCTGTGGCTTCCCGCCGATTTGGTCGCGAGAGGCTATAGCATTGAAGTCATGAGCAAACTGCTCGCAGAATCCGCGCTCATCGCCTTCCCGACGGTCTTCATCGTCGCTTATCTCTACAGCAAGTGGAGCACGAAATGGTCGGTGGTAGCATCGATCGCGATTACGCTTGCGGGCTTGGTGGGCGTTCTCTGGCTCGAGTTCACCGGAACGGGCAGCCCGGTCTTTCCGGTGGCGCTCCTGATCGTCGGGACGAACGGATTGATCGCCATGCTGCTTCCCTATGCGGCGGAAAGCTTTCCGCTTCGCATTCGCGGGCGGACCACCGGCACGGTTGCCGCCTGCACCAAGGCGGGCGGGATGTTCGCCCAGTTCCTGGCGATTCTCGCGCTTGTCCCGCCGCTCGACGTGGTTTCGCTGATCATCATCGTGCCAACGATCGCGGCGCTCGTTCTCGTCGCCATGTTCGGGAAGGAAACGCGCGGCCGCGACTTGCGCGATCTCGATCCGGACGGCCATACCTTCGCGGCAACCGGGGTATAGTCCAGCGTAATTGCTTAAGCTTATCACCGCATCGTTCGTGCGGGACGGAGGCGAAATGAGCCGTGAAGCACATCTGGTGTGGGAGGTCGGCGCGGAGCTGGGCGAGGGGCCGGTCTGGGACCAGCGCGACCAGGCTTTGTGGTTCACAGACATCAAGCGCAAACAGATCCATCGCGTCGATCCAGAGAGCGGCCAGCAGCGAAGCTGGGATGCGCCGGAGCAGGTCGGCTTCCTGTTCCCGGCGAAGAGCGGCGGATTCATTGCGGGCTTGCAGAGCGGCTTGCATCGGTTCGACCCGAAGAAGGGGTCGTTCAAGCTGCTTGCCGAGGTTGAGACCGGCAATCCGGATAATCGATTGAACGATGGCGTCGTGGATCCGCAAGGGCGGCTTTGGTTCGGGACGATGGATGACAGCGAGCGGTCGCAGACGGGTGCTTATTATTGCTTTCATCGCGGCAAAGTGACGCGAACCAACGTCACCAGCATCGCCATCACCAATGGGCCCGCGGTCTCGCCCGATGGCAAAATACTCTATTGGGTGGATACGCTCGGTTGCACGATTTCAGCGTGCGAAATCTGGGGTGATGGCCAGCTGGGACCTTCGCAGCTGGTCGTCAGGATCGATCCGAGGGAGGGGCATCCGGATGGGCCCACGGTCGACAGCGAAGGCGCGATCTGGATCAGCCTTTATTCGGGATCGGAAGCGCGGCGTTACTCCCCCGCTGGTGAGCTTCTCGAACGGGTCCGCTTTCCGGTTTCGAACATCACCAAGATCGCGTTCGGCGGCGCTGATCTTGATACGGCGTTCGCCACGACTGCGAGGCACCTGCTCAGCGAGGAGCAGCTGGCGACGCAGCCGCTGGCGGGATCACTTTTCGCCTTCCATCCCGACGTTCGAGGTGTGCCAAGTCCGCCGATCGCCGACTGACAAATGCGAATGCGTTGACAGCATCCCTGCGCACCATAAGGTCACGCCATTCTGAGGGAGCGTCCGCACATGGCAATTGCAACTGGGATCGGTGAAGGCGAGGCCAATTCGACACCGCTGGATCTGCCCGATGGCGGCGTAGACGCTCCCAGCCTGCGCTACTTCGTCATGGCTTTGTTCTTCATCTTCGGCGGCATCACCAGCCTCAACGATGTGATCATCCCGAAGCTGAAAGAGTTGTTCACGCTGAACTACACGCAGGCGATGCTGGTGCAGTTCTGCTTCTTCACGGCTTATCTGGTGATCGGCATTCCCGGGGCGCAGCTGGTGAAGAAAATCGGCTACATGCGTGGGGCCGCGGCGGGCCTGATCATCATGATGATCGGGTGCCTGCTGTTCATTCCGGCATCGCGGACCGCGACTTACGGCTTGTTCCTGCTGGCCTTGTTCGTTCTCGCTAGCGGTGTGGTGGTCGTCCAGGTGGTGTCCAACCCGCTCATCAGCCTGCTTGGGCCCGCGAAGACGGTGCATAGCCGCCTGACCTTTGCCCAAGCGTTCAATAGCCTCGGCACGACGATTTTCCCGCGTGTTGGCTCGGCGATCATTCTCGGCGGCCTCGCCGGCGTGACTGCTTCGCAGCTCTCCGGCGCAGCTCTCGATCAGTACCGTACGGCAGAAACGCAGGCGATCGTCTCCACCTACATCGGCCTCGCCGTTGCCCTTGCGGTGATCGCGGCGGTGGTCTGGATGTTCCGCGACAAATTGCCTGGTGAGAAGCACGATCACAGCTCGCCGCTCGCCGGCTTTTCCCTGCTGAAGCGCCCGCGCTTCGGATATGGCGCGTTGTGCATCTTCCTCTACGTCGGCGCGGAAGTTTCGATCGGTTCGCTGATCGTCAATTATTTGATGCAGAAGCACGTGCTTGGCCTGACCGATGCGGCCGCAGGCAAGCTGATCATGTACTACTGGGGCGGTGCGATGGTCGGCCGCTTCATCGGGTCGTACTTCCTGCGCATCATGAGCCCGGGCAAGATCCTCGCCCTGGTATCGACTGGCGCGATCCTGCTGATTGCGATTTCGGCCAACACGACCGGCACGCTGTCGGCCTACAGCCTGCTCGCCATCGGCCTCATGAACTCGATCATGTTCCCGACGATCTTCAGCTTGGCCTGCGAGAAGCTTGGTCCGCGCGCCGCGGACGGCTCCGGCATCATCAACATCGCGATTTTCGGTGGAGCGGTAGTGCCGCTGGCGACGGGTTTCCTGGCCGACCAGTCAGGCAGCCTGCAGTTCGCGCTGCTGCTTCCGGCGCTCTGCTACGCGATCATCGCCGGCTTCGGCATTTTCGCCCGGCGCCCGGCGGAAGGCCCGGTGATGGCGGCGCTGACGGAGTAAGCGGCCGGAGAGGTTGGTCGGGGAGACAGGATTCGAACCTGCGACCCTCTGCTCCCAAAGCAGATGCGCTACCAGGCTGCGCCACTCCCCGACGGCGCGCCTGCTACACGGCAGGCGCCGCGGGGACAACCACCTCCTATTGGTGATTGCCGTCGCGCCCGTCCTTGTCCCGGGTGACGTTGACGTCGACATCGACGTCACCGACCTCGTTCTGCACCTTGTCGGCAGCCTGTCCGGCCTCATTGGCGATTACGCCGCCGGCTTCCTCGACGGCATTGCCGACATCATCGGCGGCGTTCGCAGCAACGTCTTCGTTGAACGACAAGGTCGTCGAATTGTCGTCCTTCGAGACCTGGCAAGCACCAAGCATGAGCAGCGGAACGGCAAGAAGAATACGCATAAGTCCTCCCTTTTCGGACTTTAACGCCGCTTGCCCCGTTTCGGCTCCGGCTCAATTCCGCCGGATAGTACGGCTAGCATCGTCGTCCAGGCAGCAACGTTCTGCCGAAGTGCGTCCGGGTCGATCTTGTCGAGCGTGTCGTCGGGCGTGTGGTGGATGTCGAAGTAATGGGTGCCGTCCTGGCTCAGGCCGACACCGGGAAGGCCGGCGTTAAGCAGGGGCTCGATGTCGGAGCCGTCCGCCTTCTCAAGTGAGCCCGGGACGATGCCGAGCGGAGCCAGCGCGATTTGAAGCGCCTTGGCTTCCGCCTCACGGTCCTTGCCGAGCTTGCTGTCGACCTTCCAGATGCGGTCGGCGCCAAAGTCACTCTCGGCAATCGCGTAGTGCGGTTCCGAGCCATGCTTCTTCTGATAGTCGAGGCCGCCGAACAGGCCGACTTCCTCGGCGCCGAACCAGACGATACGGATCGTGCGCTGGGGCCTTCCGGCATCCATGATGCGTTTGGCGGCGGCGGTCGTAATCGCAACGCCCGAGGCGTCGTCGATGGCGCCCGTGCCGAGGTCCCAGCTATCGAGGTGACCGCCGACGAGAATCGGGGGCGCCTTGGGATCGCGTCCGGGTACTTCCGCAATCACGTTGCCGGATGTGCCTTGAGTGACTTGCGACACTAGTGTCAGGCGCATCGTTACCGGCTTTCCGCGCTTCAGGATTCGCTGCAGCTGCTCGGCGTCGGGAATGCTGAGCGCGCCGGCGGGGATCGGCGTCGCGCCGTCCTCGAACCGCTGGACGCCGGCGTGCGGGTTGCGGTGATAGTCGGTCCCGATCGAGCGGACGACGATCGCAATCGCACCCTTTTTGCTGGCGAGCGTCGGGCCCTGGCGGCGCGGGCCGCCGAAGAAGCCGTAGCTCGAGCCGTCCTGCGTCCGCGGCATGGCGTGCGAGACGAAGACGATCTTCCCGCGCACGGCTTCCGCGGGAGCAGCTTCGAACTCCGCCATGGAGTTGAAGCCGACGACTTCGCCGGTGATGCCTTCTGGCGGCGTCGAAGCGCTGTTGCCAAGCGCTGTGATGACCAGCTTTTGCGGGAAGGGCGCCGTAATCACCGCGCTTTCTGCGCCACGCGTCCATACCGGCATATCGAACGGCTCGACGCGGACGTTCGCAAAGCCCATCGCTTTGAGCTTTCTGACCGCCCAGTCGCGGGCGCGGGCCTCGGCCTCGGTCCCGGCCATGCGCTGGCCTACTTCGGTTGTGAGGCCTTCGACGATGTCCCACGCATAATCGTCCTTCAACGCCGAATCGCGCAGTTGCGCGACCTGCGGGACGACGGGTTGAGCGAAAGTGGGAGCGGCGGACGCGAGGAGAAATGCGGCTAGCAGATGCTTGGTCATGGACGGATGCCTAGGGCAGGCACGCGCATCAAGTCACCATCCGCTTCGATAAAAAGCATGCGTCACTCCATCAAAGTAGGCGAAGCTGATTGCCCTCAGGGGGTTGGAACAGGTCACGGCGGAGGCCGAACTTCGATTGCTGGAGCCCGTAACGGGCGGACGCCTTCTCGAATCGCGTCTTGATCAGGTCCGCCCAAGGCCCCTGGCCGCGCATCCGGCTGAAGAAATTCGGATCGTTGTCGCGGCCGCCGCGAAGGGAGTTGATGGTCGCCATCACCTTCGCTCGCCCGATCGGGAAAATGCTCGTCCAGCCAGGCGCGGAAGAGTGGCGCGACCTCATGCGGCAGGCGGACCGGCAGGTAGAAACCGCCGCAGGCGCCTGCGCCCACGCCGGCCTCGACGATCGCTTCAAGCTCGTGGTCGGTGATTTGGGGGACGACCGGCGCGATGGCGATGTGGCAGCGAACGCCGGCCTCGTTGAGCGCCTTGATTGCGGCGATCCTCTTATGCGGCGCGGGGGCTCGCGGTTCGAGCGTCCGGGCGATCTTTGGATCGAGTGACGTCACCGACAGCGCCACCGACACGAGGCCTAGTTCGGCGGCGGGCTTGAGAAGATCGAGGTCGCGAAGGACGCGATCTGACTTGGTGGTGATCGTGAAGGGATGATTGGTCTCGACCAAGAGTTCGATGAGCGAACGAGTGATCCGCCAACGCTCCTCGATCGGCTGATAGGGGTCGGTGTTCGTCCCCATCGCGATCGGCGCGCATTCGTAGCCCGGCCTGGACAGGGTCGCGTGGAGGAGTTGCGCCGCGTTCGGCTTCACGAACAGCCGGGACTCGAAATCCACGCCGGGCGAGAGGTCGTGATA
Organism: uncultured Alphaproteobacteria bacterium; assembly: GCA_963750315.1. GTDB lineage: Bacteria > Pseudomonadota > Alphaproteobacteria > Sphingomonadales > Sphingomonadaceae > Sphingomicrobium. The sequence goes on along the minus strand of CAVVQF010000005.1, from coordinate 375,388 downwards.
GGCGTGGGTCGGCCGCGCGAAGCAATAGATGCAGCCATGCTCGCACCCGCGATAGGCGTTGACCGAGCGGTCGAAGCCGATGTCCGGCGACTTGTTGCGGGTCAGGATCGACTTGGGATGTTCGATCGTGACCGTAGTTCGCCGCTTCTGAACGCCGTCCAGCGCTTCGACATTGTCGAGCCAGTCACCCTCGACCAGCCGCTCCTGCAGATTGAACCGCGACGGTGTCGCATTGCGCGTCGCTCCGCGCCCTTTGATCGACTCGACCGGCATGCAGCGAAATTACGCCGCGCAAGAGAACGGAACAAGAACGAAATTCGGTTCTAGGGTTCGCCGGCGGGCCTCAACTGGGTCACCGCCGCAAGGTTGGTGTGGGACGTTGGGAACTCCGGCCAGCGGTGCTGCGACAAAGCGCTCAGCGTCGGCGTATCGGCGTTCGCAAGCCCTTGGTAGACCCACAGGTTCCGGAACACTGCCGGGACGTAATAGCGCGTTTCCCAGTACGGAATGGATTCGATCCAAAGAAGGGGATCGCCAGTGCCGAGAGTCGAGGACCAGCGCGCGACGGGCAGGGGCCCCGCATTGTAAGCGGCGATGATCTTGGGCAGCTGGCCCTGGGTCGCAGCCGGAGCCGCGCATCGTTTCGATGAAGCTCTGGCCATATTCGATGTTGGCGGTCGGATCGAACAGGCTGCCGGCGTTGTAGCCGTTGCGGCGGGCCATCGCGTTGGCGGTGGTTGGGAGAACCTGCATCAGGCCGACGGCACCCGCAGGGCTGACCGCGTCGACACGGAAGTTTGATTCCTGCCGCATGTGGGCAAGCGCGAGTGCGGGATCGATCCGCCAGCCGCTGCGCGGCATCCAGCGCGGCATCGGATAGCGGTCGACCGCATCGACGACCGCGCCATATTGGCCGTTGTGCGCCAGCCAATATTGAGCGGACGGCAGGTCGAGCCTTTTCGACAGCTCGATCAGCGAATGGTGATCCTGCACGCGCCCGATCTGCGCCTGATGCTTGATCAACGCCTCGGCGAGCCAAGGCTGGCCGATCTGGACCAGTTCCTCAGCTCGGCGGACGTTCGGCAGATTCTCGATGCGGCTGGTGCCGTTGTGAACGTCGGGCGGTAGCCTCTTGTCGATGCCCAGTGTCTCGCGCGCCAGCAGGCCGTAGAAGCTCTCGGGAGAGTTCGCGGCGGCCTTTAGAAGCGGTGCAACCGAGCGCGGCCGCCGGCATGCCTGCTCGGCGCGGGCCGCCCAATAGTAGCCAGCGGCCGAGAGCTCCCGCTGCTGCGCGCGTCGAAGCCAACTTCCCGGAAGGCGTTCGATGCGGCGTTGCAGTCGTTCAGCCGCCAGGAGGCGAGGCCGGACACCCAGGCCGACTGGCTCGCCCATTCACCCGTTGCGCCGACGCGATAGGTATCGGCGACGCGGCGCGCATCGGCATCGCGGCCGACGGCGAAATAGGCCCAGGCGACGCGCTGCCCGGCTTCGGCGCGCGCTTCGTAGGAAAGCAGCGGCGTCGCTTGCATCAGCAGCAGCTCGGCATTCACCGCATCGTCCGCCTTGATCAGCGGATCGAGCTGGCTGCGAAGCTGTGTCCGCAGCAGGCTCGCCCGACACGCCCTTGGCCTTGTACCGGCCAGGCGAATTGCCGAGCCAGGTGATCGGGCGCCGCGTGACATATTGACGGCATCGTCGTCGCGCCGCGGGTCAGCGCCATGCGGGCGAGCTGGTCCGCCTCGGAAGGTCCGGTGCCTCGGCGAGGAGCGACTGGATCTGGCCCAGGGAAACGACAGGCGATCCCTTGGCGGTATAAAGTTCGGCCCGCGCGACGGGTGTCAGGACGCTCTGCGGGAGAGCATTTATGCCAGCCTGAGCTTCCGCCCAGCGGCCGCCGCGAATGGCGGAAAAGACTTCGGAATAGTTGCGCGGCACCCTGACGGCGACGACCGGAGCGGCCGGCTGCGGGATTGCGACGGGTGGAACAACCGTGACGGGACCTGCCGCGACCGGTTGCTGGATGATGGTCGGCTGAACCACGACCGGTCTGAGCCTGCTGCGATCCGTCGACCGGGACCAGCACCGGAAACTGGCTGACGGGCGGCTGCGCCGGAAGCGGCGCGAGCGGATCCGAGGCCTGGCCCTGCGCTGCCACTGGCGGCCGCCGCAAGAATCAGTTGAATGCTCAAACCTCTTCCTCCATCAGAAGCAGAAGGTCGCGCCACGCGAGCGCCTTGTTCGACGGCCGGTCGAGCAGGAACCGCGGATGGAATGTCGCTACCGTGCGCACCCCTTCAATTTTGTGAACATGGCCGCGAGCGGCCGTTAGTGGCTTGCCGAGCAGCGCCCGGCTGGTTGCGTCGCCAAGCAGCAGCAGCCGTTTGGGCTTGGCGAGAGCGACGTGACGCCGCGCAATCGCCGCGCAAGCGTCGAGATCGGCTCCGGAAAGGCGGGTGCCGGGGCTGTGGAAGCAGGAAAGGCTGGCGACATAGGCCTGCTCGGCATTGAAACCGATCGCGGCCAGCATTCGCTCCGTCAGTTCCCATGCCTCGCCCGCGATCGGCTGCACCCTCGGCGACGTCCTCAGGCGTCGGCATGTCTGCCAAGAAGCATGACTTCGGCGGCTTCGATGCCGCGAGGCAAGGCCCGCCGGCTGTTGGCGTCGCGAGCGGAAGGGAAGAGCGTTTCACCGAGCCAGCCGCGGAATGCGTCAAGACTGGCGGGAATTTCGTTGCCGGGTTCGGGAGTCACGATGTGCGTGAGGTTCGACAGCAGGCGTGCGCAGCGCTTGCGCCGAGCCACGCGCGCGGTTGCTCCTGTATTGCAACGTCGACCCCTGCCTCGATCCACCAGCCAATGACGCTGGCAGCCTCGGCCGCAGTCAAGCGGTCGTGCTCCCCACCCATGAGTTGATTAGGAATCCGAATTGACGGCAAGGTCAAGGAAAAGGCAGGGCTGTGCGTGGGCGAGACGCCCTGCCTGCGCGACGAGAGGAACGATGAGCGAACGCGAATCCATGGCCTATGACGTGGTGATCGTCGGCGCAGGTCCCGCCGGCCTTTCCGCCGCGATCCGCCTGAAGCAACTCGCCGCGCAGGCTCGGACGCGAAATTTCGGTCTGCATCCTCGAAAAGGGAAGCGAGGTCGGCGCTCACATCCTCTCCGGCGCGGTGGTCGATCCGAAGGCGCTCAACGAGCTGATCCCGGACTGGAAGGACAAGGGCGCACCGCTGACGGTTCCGGTCACCGAAAATCATCACTGGGTGCTGATCGAAAACCGGCAAGTTGGGGATGCCGCACTTCGCCTTGCCGCCGTTCATGCGCAACAAGGGCACCTACACGCTGAGCCTGGGCAATTTCTGCCGCTGGCTGGCCGGGCAGGCTGAGGAGCTGGGCGTTGAAATTTTCCCGGGCTTTCCGGCTGCCGAGGTGCTGTTCAACGACGACGGATCAGTGAAGGGCGTGGCGACCGGCGATATGGGCATTGCTCGCGATGGCTCGCACCGCGCCGACTATCAGCCGGGCATGGAGCTGCACGCCAAATATACCTTCTTCGCGGAAGGCGCGCGGGGCAGCCTGACCAAAGAATTGACGCGTATCTTCGGCCTTCGTGACGAGTCCGGACCGCAGGTCTATGGCTTGGGTGTCAAGGAGTTGTGGGACGTTCCTGCGGAAAAGCATAAGCCGGGTCGGGTGATCCACTCACAGGGCTGGCCGCTTGAAGATGCGTGGGGCGGCGGCTTCCTCTACCACCAGGAAAACAACCAGGTCGCGCTCGGGTTCGTCGTCGCGCTGGATTATGCCAACCCATACGTTTCGCCGTTCGAGGAATTCCAGCGCTGGAAGACTCATCCGGCGATCCGCGCGGAGATCGAGGGCGGTCGTCGCGTGTCCTACGGAGCGCGCGCCATCAACGAGGGTGGCTGGCAGGCCATCCCCAAGCTTGCCTTCCCGGGCGGCGCATTGATCGGCTGTTCGGCTGGCTTCGTGAACGTGCCGCGTATCAAGGGCACGCATACGGCGATGAAATCGGCGATGCTCGCGGCTGAGGCGGCGTTCGATGCTCTCGGGAAAGATCGTTCGGGCGACGTTCTCGAGGCTTACGAGCCGTCGGTTCGCTCGAGCTGGGTCGACAAGGAATTACGCTTGGTTCGCAATGCCCAGCCAGCGGTTGCGCATTTCGGAGGCTTCCTCGGCACGCTCTACGCTGGCCTCGACATGTGGCTTGGTGCGCTTGGGCTCCGTCTGCCGTGGACGCTGAAGCACAAGGCGGACAATAGACGCTCAAGCGCAAGAGCGACGCGAAGAGGATCGACTATCCGAAACCCGACGGCGTCCTGACCTTCGACCGGCTTACCTCGGTATTCCTCTCGAACACCAATCATGAGGAAGATCAGCCCGTTCACCTGACGCTAAAGGACTCGGCCGTACCCGTTGAAGTCAATTTGGCGCTCTATGACGGTCCGGAGCAGCGTTACTGCCCGGCAGGCGTTTATGAGTTCGTCGAAGAGCCGAACGGAAAGCCGCGGCTTGCAGATCAACGCCCAGAACTGCGTCCACTGCAAGACGTGCGACATCAAGGACCCGACCCAGAACATCAACTGGGTCACTCCCGAGGGCGGTGGAGGCCCAAATTATCCGAACATGTAAGAGCTTGCTGGCTGACCGTCGCGTTCGGCGCTCTGCTTGCGCCGGCACCGGCCCTTGCGCTGTCCAGTGCCGCGCGAACCTACGTCGAAGCCCGCGCCGCCGCGATCGAGGGCAATCACCTGCGTTCGGCGGAATTGTTCTCGCAGCTTGCGGGAGCGGGATCGGCCGACCAGGCGATCGCGAAGGAAGCGCTTTCGCAGGCGATCAGCGCGGGCGATATGAAGCTGGCGCTTCGGCTGGCGCGTGGCCTTCCGGCTGCGAACACGCCGATCGAGGGGCGGATGCTGCTGGTGGCGGATGCGCTCCGGTCGAACGACGCCAGTCGCGCGATCGCCATCCTGCAGGGTGGATCGGACGCTGGCGACATCAGCTTCCTGGCTCCGTTCGTGCAGGCGTGGGCCGCGGCGGATGCGAAGGATCTGCCAAAGGCGCTCGCCGCGCTCGACGCTATTCCGAAGAGCAATATGCTTGCAGGGCTCGTACCGGAGCATCGGGCCCTCATCCTCGCGAAGGCCGGCAAGTCGGTGGAAGCGCAGCCTTATGTCGATCAGGCGCTGAAAGTTGCCGGGGGCCGCGAACCGCGCCTTCGGCTTGCCCTTTCCGATGCCTATCGCGGCGCGGGCGACCGCGCGCGATCAGAAGCGGTGTTGCAGGGTCTGGGACCGGAATTTTCGCGCTCGGCGGAGAGAGTTCTCCAGGGGAAACCGGGCGGTGTCCGCATCGATAACGCGCGCCAGGCATTTTCCGAGGTTCTCGTAGTCCTCGCAGCCGAGCTCAACCGGCTTCGGAACGAGAAACTTCCCGTCTCGCTAACGCAGGTCGCTCGATACGCCGCGCCGGACAACAGTGCTGCCTCGGTGATGCTCGGATTGACGCTGGCTAGCCGTGATCGCGTCGATGAAGGCGTCGCTGCCCTGCGAACCGTTCGGGACGACGACCCGCTATATGGCCAGGCGCGCGACGCCGAAGTTCAGGGCGCTGGTCAATGCCAAGCGGAAGGATGAAGCGCTGAAGGTCGCCCAACGTGCGCTTGCCAGCGGCGGAGGCGGTGTCGGCGACTATGCTCGCCTCGGTGATGTTCTATCGAGCATGAAGCGTAACCCGGAGGCCGCAGCGGCTTACGCGCGGGCGCTTCAATTGCGTCGGGCCATCTGGCCGGGCCGAAGACCGCTGGCCGCTGCTGATGTTGCAGGCGAGCGCGCTGCAGGACAGTAACCGGTGGCCCGAGGCCCGCGACCTGCTGAATCAGGCGCTTGCGATTGCACCCGACCAGGCGGTGCTGCTGAATTTCCTCGGTTACGCGAAGCTGGAGCGGGGCGAGGACCTCAATGGTGCGGAGGCCATGATCCGCAAGGCGAGCGCCCTTGCGCCCGACGACGCGGCCATCACCGATTCGCTTGGCTGGGCGATCTACAAGAGGGGCCGGATTCCCGAGGCGATCGAGATCCTGTCGCGCGCAGCAAAAGGCGACCCAGCCGAGGCCGAAATCCACGAACATCTGGGCGACGCGCTCTATCAGGCGGGTAACCGCTTCGAGGCTCGCTACGCCTGGGCGGCAGCGCTGCTAGACGGCAGAGGACGAGGTCGCGACGCGACTGAAGGCCAAAATTGAGACAGGCCTGACGCCAGCAACCGCCGCGCCCTGATGCAATTCGAAGAGCCGGCTCCGGCCAAGATCAACCTCGCCCTCCATGTGCGCGGAAAGCTGGCCGATGGCCGCCACGCCATCGAGACGGTGTTCGCCTTCTGCACTGATGGGGATCGTCTGGCGGCTAGTCCGTCGGATGACCTTTCGCTGACCATTCAGGGGCAATTCGCGGCCGAGCTTGGGGACGGCGACGACAATCTGGTCTTGCGGGCCGCGAAGGCGCTGCGGGATCGGGCTGGTGTCCGGTGTGGCGCCGAGCTGGTGCTTACGAAGAATTTGCCTGGTAGCGTCGGGCGTTGGCGGTGGTTCTGCCGACGCAGCGGCAGCGTTGCGCCTTCTGACGAGACTTTGGACTATTGTTCCGGCCCATGCCTCCGCCATCGCGCCGGGGCTCGGAAGCGACGTGCCAGCCTGTCTTCTGAGCCTCCCGGCGAGAGGTCAGGGCGCCGGCGACCAATTGACAGTCATCGACCTTGGCGAGCTGTCCGGCGCGGCGGTGCTTCTCCTCAATCCACGAGTGCAGCTTTCGACGGCGGAGGTCTTCGCAAATTGGAGCGGAGAAGCGTCCGGTCCGCTCGGCGACTGGCGGGATGCCGGCAACGATCTCGAGGAGCCGGCGACGAGGCTCGTTCCGCTGATCGGCGCGGTGCTCGCCTGGCTTTCGGCACAGCCCGGTGTGATGTTTGCGCGGATGTCAGGCAGCGGAGCGACCTGCTTCGCCCTGTTCGAGAGCGAGGAAGCGCGGGACAATTCCGAAATGGCGGTCCCGCGGGAATGGTGGCGGCTGGCGACCTATCTGCGCTAAGCGGCCACCGCGATGACTAGCGGCCGACCGATCCTGACGACCAAGGCGATGATCGCCGCCGAACAGCGGGCTATCGACGCTGGGACAAAAGTTGAGACGCTGATGGAACGGGCAGGCTATGCGTTGGCGGAAGCAGCGTACCGCTATGCCGGCAAGATGCCTGCGCTGATCCTGGTCGGACCCGGAAATAACGGAGGCGATGGCTACGTTGCGGCGCGGTATCTCGCCGATCGCGGTGTTCCGGTGTCGGGTGGCGGCTTTGGCCGGTCCCAAGAGCGACGCGGCCAAGTGGGCATGCTCCAAGTGGTCCGGCAAGGTCGAGGCCTTCGATGAGGGGACGGCGTTCGCGCCTGCTCCTGATTGATGCCTTATTCGGAACTGGCCTCAAGTGCGGTCTTGAAGCTTCTGTTTCTTGCGATACTTTTCAAGCTGGCAGAGGGCGCGGTCATTCGGATTGCCGCCGACATTCCGAGCGGTTTGGACAGCGACTTCGGGCGCAGAACTCAGCGCCGTTCCGGCTTTCGATCTGACGGTCGCCTTCGGTGCCCTGAAGCCGTCGCATCGCCTGATGCCGGCAAGTAGCAAGTGCGGACGCGTCGTCCTTGCTGACATCGGAATCGACGCGGCCAGCGACTGGCGCGAGATCGCGCGGCCCGAACTGCCGCCTCTCGATCCCGCGGGACACAAATATTCACGAGGGCTGGTCCATGCTCTCGCCGGCAAAATGCCGGGAGCTATTGCGCTGGCGGCCAAGGCGGCCGCGCGAGCGGGCGCGGGTTATGTGCGGGTCAGCACGTCGCGAAGCATCGATGGGCTTCCCGCGGCTATCGTCCAGACCGATACCGCCGAGATCAACGATGAGCGGATCGGCTGCCTGCTGGTGGGACCGGGGATGGGCGATGCTCCGCAGGTGCTGACCCTCGCGCTGACGTCGCGAGCGCCGAAGGTCATCGACGCCGACGCGATCACGCATCTGGGCGAACCCGAGCGGCTTCGCGGGCAGGATGCGATCCTCACGCCGCATGAGGGCGAGTTCGAGCGCTTGTTCGGGAAGCTCGACGGATCCAAGGCGGAGCGGGCGCTGGAAGCCGCTCGCCGGTCCGGCGCGGTGATTGTCTACAAGGGGCCCGATACGTTGGTCGCATCGCCTGACGGGCGACTGGGCTTCGCGCCGCCGGCGCCGGCCTGGCTGGCGTCTGCCGGGACCGGGGATGTGCTTGCGGGGATGATCGCCGCCATGCGGGCGAGGGGCCTCGACGCGTTCAACGCTTCTTGCGCCGCAGTCTGGCTTCACGGCCGCGCGGCGGAAATTGCCGGGCCGCAGATGATCGCCGACGATCTTGTAGATGCCATTCCGGCGGCGCTCGACGCTTCTCAATGGCTGAGAACGTCGTTCGAATTGCTGCGCGAGGCGACGGAGTCACCGCCAGTCCGGCAAGCATGTCGCGTTCGGCGTTCCCGGTGACAGACGTGCTCGACGATGGCGCGCTGGAGCCTTCGGACCGCACCATCAGGAGCCGCCGTGCCGCCACTATCCCGAATGTGGCGGCTGCCAGCTTCAGCATGTCGATGACGAAGCGTATCGCGGCTATCTCATCTCGCGGGTCGAGACGGCGCTGGCCCAGCACGACCTGACCACCGAGATCCGCAAGCCGCACCTCTCGCCCCCCCGGAGCCGCCGTCGTGCCAGCCTCCGTGCGCTCAAGGTTGGACCGGCTGCCATCATCGGGTTCAATGCCGCCAAATCGAACCGCATCGTCGACATGCGCGAGTGCCACATCCTTCGACCGGAGTTGTTTGGACTGATTTCGCCGCTACGGAAGCTTTTCGCCGGAATGCTTCCTGCGAAGAAGACTGGCGAAATCCAGCTGACGTTGCTTGATCAGGGGCGTCGATGTCCTGCTGAAGGGCCCGGAACCCCAGGGCTACGAGGCGATGGAAGCGCTGACGGCCTTTTGTGAGCAGAACCGCCTGGCGCGCCTGTCGATCGATCAGGGATTGGGACCTGAAACCCTGTACGAGCCGCGTCCCGGCCACGATCGCGCTATCCGGCAAGCCCGTTGGTTTCCCCGTCGGTGCCTTCCTGCAAGCGACGGAGGACGGCGAAGCGGCGCTGCTCGAAGCGTCCAGGAGGCGGTTCGGCGGTCGCGAGCGCACGGCCGACCTGTTCGCCGGGCTTGGCACCTTCGCCTTGTCGCTCGCCGGTAAGGTCTATGCGGCGGAAGCTTCCCGCGACGCGGCGTGCTGCGCTGCAGCGAGCCGCTCCGAACATTGCCGGTCGAGCATCGCGACCTCTACCGCCGCCCGCTAGACGTTAAGGAACTCAACGTGTTCGAGGCTGTCGTTCTCGATCCGCCGAGGGCCGGGCGCGGACGAGCAGGTCAGAGTGCGTTGAGCCTGCTCCGACAGTCGCCGCGCATCGCCTATGTCAGCTGCAATCCGGCAACCTTTGCGCGCGACGCCGAGATTGCTCGCGCGAGGGCGGCTATCGGCTCGAGTGGGTGCGCCCGGTCGGCCAGTTCCGCTGGTCGACCCATGTCGAGCTTGCAGCCGCCTTCGCTAGCGATGAAGCTGCCAGCCGAGGCAGTCGTGCAGGATGCGCGCTCCGGCGTGAACCGTCAGGCCGAGCAGGCAGAACGACGCCAACGCGAAAATCGGAAAGCGGATCGCGACGATATTCACGGTCGCACTGAACGATGCTGTGAATGATACGCGAGGCCGACATAACCCCAGGCGAGCCAGAGTTGATGCCGCCGCCCATGTCCATCAGCGCGAGGGTCAGCGCGATCGCATAGAAGATCGTCGGCTGTTCCATCAGGTGATTGTAATTGTGCGAAGGCCACTGGGCCTCGTCGGGCGCTCGGCCGTCGAGGTTCACGCCGCGCGAGCCGCGCGGGATGGTGCCCCAATGATCCCCATCTTGGCGAAGGCCGTGCGGCGGGCGATCGCCATCCACACCAGCATGATGAGCGTCCAGGCGACCAGCACCACGACCGGCGCGAGAATTGGGCTGTAGTTCATGTGATCCCCCTTCGAACGGCGCCAGACTGCGCCAAGGGATCGGTTCGCCGTCTAGTTCGCCTTGGCTTTCGCCTCGTGCGAGCAAGCCGTCGAGCGCTGCCCGATCCAGCCATTTGCCGTGCAGCACGACACCGCGGATGGCGCGGGTGGCCTTGATGTCCTCCAGCGGATTGGCGTCGAGGATGAGGATGTCCGCCGTCTTGCCGCCCGCGAGCGAACCGTAGCGGTCGCCGTGGCCGAGGAACGCGGGGCCCGTGATCGTGGCGCTGACCAACGCTTGCCGCGGCGTCAGGCCGGACTCCACATAGCGCTCCAGCTCGTCGTGCATGCCCTGGCCGGGATAGTTGAAGCTGTTGAGATAGCCCGCATCGGTTCCGGCGAGGATCGGAATGCCGGCCGCGACGAGCATCGGCATGACCTGCTTGCTGAGCTCATATTCCTTGTGGCGGGCGGCGACCTGCGTCGGCGTGGCCTTGGCCGCACGTTCGACGCGCCAGTCGTAGGTCTTGCGAAGGCCAGGGCCGATGTAGGCGAGGGCGGCATCCTTCGAATGATCCTCGCGGTCGAGGTAGGCGAGGATGCGGCCCATGTTCAGCGTCGGTGTCACGGCGATGTGGCGCGCTGGCCAGCTCGCGATAGACGCGCGCAGCGTAAGTTCTTGTCGAATGTCTCGACGAAGGCGTCAGACGCCTGGCCGTAGGTGAGCTTGCCGGCGGCATATTCGGCGCCGATCTGCGCTTCCTTCGGCGAGCCGGCCTTGATCAGATAATCGACGTGCTCGACCGAGCTGAGGCCGGCATCCGCCGCCTGCACGATCGTCAGCGCGTACGGCGTGTGAGCCGACGTCTTCATCCCGCGCCGCTTCGCTTCCTTCACGGCGTAAAGAAAGATGTCCGGTTTCAGCGTGTTATCGGTTATCTTTACGAAGTCGACCTTCATCGCCTGAAGGCGATCCAGCGCGGCATTCGACCTCGGCGGGCGTGCCCACTTCGATCGTGCCCTTCCAGATCGGCTTGTAGCCCTCGAGCTTGGGACCGGAGGTGAAGATCCGTGGACCGAGCAGGCGGCCTTCAGCAACCTGCGGACCGCCATTCCAGAACCGATGGGCTGATGTCCGCGGCGCAATCGCGGACGGTGGTCACACCGTAGGCGACGTAAAGCGGCAGGAGGTTCTTGTTCTCCTCGATCAGTTCCGGCCCGCCGCCGAAGTGGACGTGCATGTCCCACAGGCCCGGCATGACGAACTTGCCGGTCGCGTCGACGCTGCTCCTGGCGGTGTAACGTCGGGAGACAGCGCTATCCGGGCCCGACCGCGCGGATGGTGTCGCCAGCGACCGCAATCGCCTGATTGGCGATCGTCTTGCCGCTCGCGACGTCAATGATCGTCGCATGCCGGATCAAAAGGTCGGCCTGCTCGCGCGCCGCGGCGGGAGCCGCAACGGCAAGCAGCGCCGCCAATCCGGCAAGCGAACTTAAGCATCAGTCGAACAGCTTGGCGAAGCGGCGCTTCTCGCGGTTGCGCCAGGCGCCGCGGTGCCAGGCGTCGCTGGCGAGGAGCGGGAGGACGCTGGTCGCTTCGGCGAACACCATCTGCTCCATCGCGGTCGAGACCTTGCCCCAGCTCGCCGCTTCCTGAAGCGTCGAGGAGGAGCAGGCGCCGTCGCGGACGTCGGCGACGGTGATCTGCACGGCGTATTTGTGCACTTCGACGTCGTCGTGACCGAGGATTTCGGCGCAGACGACCGTGTCCTGCGTGAAGTTCTTCGGAACGCCGCCGCCGATCATCAGCAGGCCGGTGGTGCCGGCCTTGATCTTGATGTCGGTCAGCTCGCGGAAGTCGGCGATGGCGTCGAGCACCATGTAGTGGCCGCCGCGCTTCATCGCGTCGACCTGGTGCTTCACGAGGCCGAAGCCGGCCGAGCTGTCGACGAACGCCGGGCAGAAGATCGGCACGTCATGCTCGTAGGCGAGCTGGACGAGGCTGCCCTGCTTCTTGGCATTGCCCTCGCTCAGCCACTTGCCCATCTCGCGGATGAACGCGCGGCTGGAGTAAGCGCGCGGCTCCAGGCTGTCAGCGATCTTGCCGATCGTGAAGTCGCAATCCTGCAGCTGCTGCTCGTCGATGTAGGTGTCGTAGATGCGGTCGATGTAGAGCGAACGCAGCGTATCATCGTCAGGAATTTCATTGGCTTGGTAGTGCTTGTGGCCAAGCGCTTCGAAGAAATCCATGTCGACGATCGACGCGCCGGTGGCGACGATGGCGTCGACCATGTTGGACTTCACCAGCTCCGCGTAGAGATCCATGCAGCCGCCGGCCGAGGTCGAGCCCGCGATCACCAGGATGATCGAGCAATCCTTGTCCTCGAGCATCTGGTTGTAGATGCCGGTTGCGCGCGACAGGTCGCGGCTGGTGAAGCTCATCTTGCCCATCGAATTGATGATCGGGCGGGCATCGAACTTGGTGATGTCGATGTGCTCGATCGGCGTCGAGAGAAGCTCGGCCTTGCGCGTGTCGTTGATGCGCTCGGCGTCCTGAACCTTGTTCAGCGTATCGGTCGTCATGTCATGCTCCAATGGTTGCCGCGCCTATAGGCTCGGCATCGAAAAAGGGCATGTCGTTTTGTTAGCGGGGGACAGCCTCACCCCATTCCCCTCCTACGCGAAGCAGGAGGGGAGGGTTCCTTACAGCGTCACGACGTTCGATCGAGCGGATCAGCGCCGCCGTAGAGGCTGGCCATCGGCTCATCGTCGACGATCTCGGTCGCGCTCGGCGCCGAAGCCGTTGAACTGCGGTGCGCATGGCGCAGCCGTAGGCGCCCAGCATGCCGATCTCGATATAGTCGCCGGCGGCGACATCGCCCGGAAGCTGGAACGGCCCCGTCATGTGGTCGAGGTCGTCGCAGGTCGGGCCGTAGAAGCTGAAGTCCATCGGGCGGACCTGGGGCTCGTCGCTCGCGGACCAGGCGCACCGGATAGCGCCAGCCGATGTGCGCCGCATCGAAGAGGGCGCCATAGGCGCCGTCGTTGATGTACAGTTCGCTGCCGCGGCGCTTTTCGACGCGGACGAGCAGGCTCGCATATTCGGCGCAGAGCGCGCGGCCCGGCTCGCACCACAGTTCGGCCGAGTAGCTGATCGGCAGCGCTTCGAAGGTGGAGTGGATGACGTCGAAATAGGACTTCGAGCGGCGGCGGCTCCATGCCCGGGTAGGTCGACGGGAAACCGCCGCCGACATCGACGATGTCGACCGTGACCGCAGCTTCGACGATCGCGTCGCGAACGCGACCCATGGCTTCGGCGTAGGCCGCCGGCGACATTGCCTGGCTGCCGACGTGGAAGCAGATGCCGAGCGCGTCGGACGCCTGACGGGCCGCGAAGAGCAGGGCCTTCACGTCCTCGGCCTGAGCGCCGAACTTGGCGCCAAGGCTGAGCTTGGCATGCTCGTTGTTGACCTGCAGGCGGACGAGCAGATTGAGATCGGTCGCCGCAACGCCGTCCGTCGAGGTCGCGCGGACGATCTTCTCCAGCTCCTCGAGCGTATCGAGGCTGAAGGTCTTCACGCCATGATCGAAATAGGCCTCGGCGATCGCTTCCTCGGCCTTCACCGGGTGCATGAAGCAGAGCACCGCCTCCGGCAGCGTCTCGTGGACCAGGCGCACTTCGCCGATCGACGCGACGTCGTAATGCGTGACGCCTTCTTCCCACAGGATCTGCAGGAGCAGATCGGGCGACGGATTCGCCTTCACCGCGTAGAGCGACCGCCCCGGAAACTTGTCCACGAAGAAGCGGGCCGCGCGGCGCGCGGCATGCGGACGGAGAAGCGTGACCGGCTGGACCGGTCGGCTCATTTGCGATGTCGGCAACCGGGTTGCCGAGCGGGGTGGCAGCTAGCCCCAGCGCGCGATGATGCTTGTGCAACTCAAGGGACCTCCAACTGGGTAGTTCGACGAAAGAGCTGCCTTGCGGTTGGAAGTCCCATGGGGCAGCGGGAGCGCGATATATGTAGGGGGTACCCTCAAGTAAAGATTTTTCGGATGTCTTAAGTTTGCAGGCGGGAACTTTTGTCGCCGTATCTGCAACGGTTGATCGAAATTCAATAGGAAATCAAATAGCTTGAACAGCGCACCAACTGTCACCCGAAGTGACGTCGTCGACGCCGGCAGAGCGAATTGCGGATGCGGTCGAGCGCACTCCGCTGATCGAATCCGAATTTCAATGGGCAACGAATCTGGCTTGAAATGCGAGTGCCTGCAGACCGGCGGTGCCTTCAAGCTGAGCGGCGCGAGCAATCGGCTGCTGCAGCTTTCCGAGGAGGAGCGGAAGCGCGGCGTGGTCGCTTTCTCATCGGGAAATCATGCGCGTGGCGTGGCGATTGCGGCGCGGCGGCTCGGCATTCGCGCGATCATCGTCATGCCGAGCGATGCGCCGGGCGTGAAGGTGGAAGGAACGCGCGCCGAAGGCGCGGAGATCATCTTCTACGATCGCTATCGCGAGAGCCGGGAGGAGATCGCCGAGCGCATTTCGGAGGAAAGCGGCGCGACGGTCGTTCCGAGCTTTGACGATCGTGCACATCGTCGCCGGTCAGGGAACGGTCGGGTCTGGAAATCCTCGAGCAGATGTCGAGCACGCCGCCGCAAGCGGATCATCATCCCATGCGGTGGTGGCGGACTGGCGTCGGGGATCGCTCTGGCCTGTCCGGACGCCGAGATCGTCATCGTCGAGCCGGAGGGATGGGACGACATGCGGCCGTCGCTGGAACTGGCGAGATCGTGCCGGTGGGCTCGGATGCGCCGCCAACGCTCTGCGACGCGCTCCAGACGCCGCGCGTTTCGCCGATCACCTTCGGCATCCTGCGCGAACGCGGCGCAAAGGCGGTGACGGTCAGCGAGGAAGCCGTGCGCGAGGCAGTGCGCTGGGCCTGGGACATAGCACCGACTAGTCGTTGAGCCAGGTGGAGCGATTGCGCTGGCAGCTTTGCTGTCCGGCGAGATCGAGCCGGGCGAAGGGACGGTGGTCGTATCTGTCGGGCGGAAACGTCGATCCGGCGCTTCACGCGCAGATCGATCAGCGAAAGCGGCCTAGGCAGCCGCCGTCTTGTACTCGCCGGGCTCGAGTGGACCGGGCTGCTGCGCTCGACGGCCCGCGTCAGCTCTTCAAGCTCCGCGGCCAGGATCTGCAGTTCGGCGGCGAGCGCCTTCGGCTCGGTCTTGGCGACGCCTTCCGAGGCCTCGAGCAGCGTATCCAGCATCATGGCGATGCAGGGCAGGATCGTTTCTTCGATCCGGTCGAACGCCTCTTCAAGGCGCGCCTGCTGCTCGTCGATGGGCATGGCGTGGCGCCATGCAGCCCGCAGCAGTTAAGCCTTGGTGAAACTGGAGGGCATATTTTGACGGGCTTAGGCGCGACCGTGCATGGCGATCGCGATGATCGCGGCGTTCCTGCTGATCGTTGGCGGGATCAAGCTGGCGTTGCGCAGGAAGAGCCGCGGCCGCGGCGTCCTGATGATCGTTGCCGCGGCCGTTCTGATCGATGAACGTCCTGATCTGGACGCTTTAGCTAGCGCTTGGTGATCGGCGGGGCCGGCTTGTCGGTCGCGAGCCGCATGTCGAGATAATCGTCGACGCTCTTCATCAGCAGGTCGAGCTCATTCGCGAAGAAGTGGTTCGCGCCCGGGATCAGTGTCGTGATGGATGGTGATGTGCCGCTGGGTGCGAAGCTTGTCGACCAGCTTCTGCACCGCGCCTGGCGTTACGACTTCGTCCGCCTTCGCCCTGGATGATGATGCCCGATGAGGGGCAGGGTGCGAGGAAGCTGAAATCGTACATGTTCGCCGGCGGCGCGATCGAGATGAAGCCGCGTGATCTCCGGGCGGCGCATCAGCAGCTGCATGCCGATCCAGGCGCCGAAGCTGACACCGGCAACCCAGGTCGTCTCGGCTTCCGGGATGGATCTGCTGCACCCAGTCGAGCGCCGAGGCCGCGTCGCTAAGCTCGCCGATGCCGTTGTCGAACGTGCCCTGGCTCTTGCCGACGCCGCGGAAGTTGAACCGCAGGGTCGCGAAGCCGCGCTTCACGTAGGTTTGGTAGAGCAACTGGACGATCTTGTTGTTCATCGTCCCGCCGGCCTGCGGATGCGAGTGCAGGATCATGGCGACCGGCGCGCGGGGGCGGGTGCCGGGGTGGAAACGACCTTCGAGGCGGCCCTCGGGGCCAGGAAAAATGACTTCGGGCATGGAATTCGGATGCTCGCGAAAACAGCGTTGGCCGCAAGTGCGGGTGCACCGCGGCGACGGCTCCTATATAGGTGCGGCGCTTCAACTGGCAATCGGCAGGAATCCGCGCGTTCTTGACCGCTCACAACCGGCATCTATCTCGACCATGCCGCGACCACGCCCGGTTCTTTCCGAAGCGCGAGAGGCGGTGATCGCCAGCGCGCTGGAGATCCTGGGCCAATCCCAGCTCGCCTCATGCAGACGGACGTGCCGCCAAGTCCGTGCTCGAGCGAGCACGGCAGGACATCGCGGAAGCCCTCGGCTGGCGCCATGACGTCATCTTCACCTCCGGCGCGAGCGAGGCCGTTGAGATTGCTGCGAGCCGGGCACGGATCGCCGGGCGAGCCCATGGCGCGACCGAGCACGCCATCGTGCCTCATGCGATGGGCGCCGAATCGAAAGTCATCCCGGTCGCGACCGGACGGGCTGATCGACGAAGCGGCCCTCGATGCCATCCTCGCAGAAGGTCCGGCGCTGATCGCGATCCAGCAGGTCAACAACGAAACGGGCGTCATTCAGCCGCTCGATCGTATCGCTCAAAGAATTCGGGCTGCGGGCTCGCTGCTTCTCGCGATTGCGCCCAGAGCGCGGGCAAATTGCCACTACCGGACGCGGACTTCATTGCCGCCTGTGCCCACAAGCTCGGCGGGCCGCCGGGTGTCGGGGTGTCTGCTGGTGAAGGATCTCGCAACGCTCGCTCCGGTTGGCGGGACAGGAAAAGGGCTATCGCCGCGGCACGCAGGACGCTCCGAGCGCTGCCGGGTTTGCGGCGGCTCTCGCCGCCCAGCCCTACGACATGGAACGGCTTCGTGGCCTTCGGGTGCGGCTTGAGGCCGGACATGACCGCCGCCGGCGCGGCATGGCGATCGCCGACGATAGCCCACGCATCGCGACAATCGGCTCCTACGCGATGCCGGGCGTCGCGAGCTCGAGCCAGCTTGTGCAGTTCGACCTGGCGGGCATTGCGGTTTCTGCCGGAAGCGCCTGCTCATCGGGAAGCATGAAGCCCAGCGCTGGTGCTGGAAGCGATGGGCGTGCCGCGCCGAGATCGCGTCGTGCTTCATCCGCGTCAGCTTCGGCCCTCACACGAGCGACGACGACGTCGATAGCTTCGTGGCGGAATGGAAGCGGATCCGCGAGCGCGCGGCGTCGAAGGCGGCATGATCTACCTCGACTATCAGGCGACCACTCCGGTCGCGCCGGAAGTTGCGGAGGCGATGCGGCCGTGGATCGAGGAGAAATTCGCCAATCCGCATTCGCCGTCGCGCTGGGGCAGCGAAGCCGCAGCGGCGATCGAGGTCGCACGCAAGCAGGTCGAGCAGTCGATCGGGCTGGCATGGCGGACGCGTCGCCTTCACCGGCAGCGCGACCGAAGCGCTGAACTGGGCGCTCAAGGGGACGATGGAGAAAGCGCCGAACAGTCGCGAAACCGCATCGTTACCGTCGCGACCGAGCATGCCGCAGTTCTCGACAGTTGCGAGTGGCTTGAGAGCAGGGGCTTCGTAGTTACGCGACTTGCCGGTCAGCGCGGACGGTCTGCTCGACTCTAGACGACGTCGAAGCCGTTTTGGGTGACGACGTCGCCATCGTCGCGGTCATGCTGGTCAACAATGAGATTGGCGTCATCCAGCCCGTCGCCGAGATTGCGGCGATGACGCATCAGGCCGGTGCTCTGATGCTTTGCGATGCGGTGCAGGGATTTGGCCGATTCGAGATTCCAGACGGCCCAGACCTCGTCGCGGTCTCCGCGCACAAAATTCACGGACCCAAGGCGATCGGCGCACTTTGGATGCGGGCTGGCGCCGAGCCTGCGCCGTTGATCCATGGTGGCGGTCAGGAGTTGGGCTTTCGGTCCGGCACGCTGTCGCCGGAATTGTGCGTCGGGTTTGGCGTGGCCGCTAAAATGGCTTCGGTATCGCGTGAATCCGATCGTCGGCATGTTGAGACACTTTGGAATGCGGCGCTCGAAGAGCTTGGACCGGGCTGGGCGGTGAATGGGAGCGTCGAGCAGCGCTACCACGGCAACCTCAACCTGCGGCGCGATAGTCTCGATGCCGCTCGACTTGTCGCCGAGCTGCGCGACATTGCCTTTTCACTCGGAAGTCGCCTGCGCGAGTGGCTCGGGCAGGCCGAGCCACGTACTGCGGGCCATTGGCCTGGATGATCGCGAGGTTCGCTCTTCCATCCGCCTTGGCTTTGGTCGCTACACGACCGAGGACGAGTTGCGGTCAGCCATTCGCCGGATCGACGCGGCGGCACGTGAGCAGCAGGGCCTTGCGGCGTGATCAGGGTGCGCTTTCACAAGGCGGATGGGTCGCTCGACAAGGAAATCGAGGCGAAACCGGGCCAAAGGCTTCTCGATGTCGCTTGGGCGGCGGGTCAGCCGCTCGAAGGGGCATGCGAGGGTGTGATGGCCTGCTCGACTTGCCATGTCATCGTCGACAAGGCGGACTTCGAGGAACTTCCAAAGGCGAGCGATGAGGAGGAGGACCTGCTCGATCTCGCCGCTCACGCGACCCGCACGTCCCGGCTAGCCTGCCAGATCATCCTGACCGACGGAATGGAAACGCTCGACGTCCGCATTCCGGCGGGGTCGAAGAACTGGCTCTACGGCTAAGCTTGCCTCGAATCGCGTTCGCCACCATATGCGCCGCGGGAGTCGGGCGGACGAGGCTGTCGCCAACCTGGTCAGATCCGGAAGGAAGCAGCCACAACGATTTCGTCTCGGGTCGTTCGGCTCCCACCTTCAAGTCTTGGCGCGGACCCACCAGCGCCCCTACATCATGACTGATGGACCCCGAATCGCCTGGCCTTGGCCTCGACTTGCCTGAGGCGCCTGAGAAGGCCGCTTCCTCTCCGTATCGCGTGCTTGCCCGCAAGTATCGGCCGCAGAATTTCGATCAGCTGATTGGCCAGGATGCGATGGTGCAAACCCTCGCCAACGCGATCGAGCGCGGTCGGATCGCTCATGCGTTCCTTCTCACCGGCGTTCGCGGGGTCGGCAAGACCTCGACCGCTCGGCTGGTCGCCAAGGCGCTCAACTGCGTCGGCCCGGACGGGCAGGGTGGCCCGACCATTGATCCATGCGGCGTCTGCGAGCAGTGCAAGGCGATTGCCGAGGGCCGACACATCGATGTGATCGAAATGGATGCCGCATCACACACTGGTGTGGATGATGTCCGCGAGATCATCGATGCGGTGCGCTACGCCTCGGTCAGCGCCCGCTACAAGATCTATATCATCGACGAAGTTCACATGCTTTCCAAAAATGCTTTCAATGCTTTGTTAAAGACTCTTGAGGAGCCACCTGAGCATGTGAAGTTCCTGTTTGCGACGACCGAAGTGGACAAGGTGCCGCTCACGGTTCTTTCACGGACGCAGCGGTTCGACCTTCGCCGCATCCCCGCCGAGAAGTTGGCGGCGCACTTTGGAGAAGTGTCGAAAGCAGAAGGGGTCGATGTCGAAGACGACGCGCTGCGGATGATTGCTCGTGCCGCAGAGGGCTCTGCGCGCGACGGCTTATCGATCCTCGATCAAGCGATCGCGCATGGCGGTGGCGCCGTGACGGCCGAGCAGGTTCGCGATATGCTGGGCCTCGCAGATCGCGGTCGCATTCGCCGACTTCTGGAACATGTTCTTTCGGCTGATGCCTCGGCAACTCTCGCCGATCTCGACGAGGCGCACGATCTGGGCATCGATCCGAGCGCAATCATGCGCGGCCTGATGGAAGAGCTTCATCTGGCGACGCGGACCAAGGCCGGGGCGACAGTAGATGCGCTTCCCGCTGAACAGCGCGAAGCCGCCGACCGGTTGGCCAGCCAGTTAGGTTGGGTGCAGATCCACCGCATTTGGCAGTTGCTGCTGAAGGGACTTGCTGACGTACAGGTCGCGCCCGACCCTCGCGAGGCGGCGATGATGGCCCTGTTGCGCCTGATCCACGCGGCAGAGTTGCCCGATCCGGCCGCTGTTCTGTCACGTCTTTCGGGTGAGACGAGCACGCCTGGGTTATCCGCCGCGCCCGCAGGGCCCAGCGGTCCGAGTGCGCGGCTACCAGCCGACTTCTCCGGTCTTATCAGTTTGCTGGAAAAGAGCGGCAAGCATCAGGTCGCAGTGCAATTGCACGACCAGGTCGGTGTCGTTCGTTACGCGCCGCCCGAACTCGTTCTTAGGCCAACCCGTCCGCTTGGCGGCGATTGGCCGCGCGACTTGGCTGCGACACTCAAGGACGCCACTGGCAAGGCGTGGCAAGTATCCCTCTCCGACGAGCAGGCCGAGCCCTCGCTTCTCGATCAGGAGAAAATGGCCGAGGAGCGCGTTCGGTCTGAAGTGTTGGCCGATCCGGCCGTGCAAGCTGCATTCGAGGCCTTCCCGGATGCAGCCCTGGAATCCTTTGCTTCGACGAAAGGCGCCTGACCCATGCCCGACCTGGACCTCAACAAGCTCATGGAGATGGCGCAGAACGCCCAGAGCGAGCTGCAACGGGCTCAACAGAGCCTCGAAAGCATCGAAGTCGAAGGCCAGGCCGGCGGCGGTCTCGTGAAGATCAAGGCTACGGCCAAGGGTACGATCCTCGGCATCGATATCGATGAGAGCCTGCTTCAGCCTTCAGAAAAGGCGATGGTTGAAGACCTAGTCGCGGCAGCACTAAACGACGCTCGCGCCAAGGCGGATCAAGCGGCGAATAATGAAATGCAGAAGGTCACCAGCGGCCTTCCTCTGCCGCCGGGCATGAAGTTGCCCTTCTAAGTATCGAGAATCCGTAGTCGTAACGAACCTGTTGTCGACTGCCCCTCGACAGTTCACATTGCTCCCGCTGCTGTTGGGAGAGAGCGGTGCAGCTTGGGGAAATGCAGGATTGGCCCCTCAGGGTCACGCGGCTAGTCGATCATGCGGAGCGCGAGCATGGGGACGGCGAAATCGTCACGGCCTGGGCCGATGGACGGATAACCCGGACTAACTGGGGCAACGTCGCCCGCAACGCGCGGAAGATGGCGCAGGCGCTGGAGAGGCTCGGAATCGAGCCCGGTGACCGCGTCGCCACGTTGGCGATGAACCACGAGCATCACCTGATTGCTTGGTACGGCACTGCGGGCATGGGCGGCGTGCTGCACACCATCAATCCGCGTCTGTTCGAGGATCAGCTCGAGTATATCGCCAACCATGCGGAGGATCGCGTGCTGCTTTACGACCGCGTGTTCACGCCGGTTGTCGAGAAGATGAAACCCAAGTGGAAGACGATCGAGCATTACATCTGCTTCGATCCGGCCGAAGGCGAAACCGGCTTCCGCGAGTGGATCGATGCCGAGGATGGCAATTACAAATGGGTGGACGGTGACGAGCGCGCACCGCTCGGCCTTTGCTACACCAGCGGCACGACGGGGAATCCGAAGGGCGTCTTGTATGAGCATCGCTCGACGATGCTTCACACATTGGCGCAGCTGAGCCCCGATATCATGGGCCTGTCGAAGCAGGCGATCGTTCTGCCGATCGTGCCGATGTTTCACGCCAACGCCTGGGGCGTGCCCTGGGCAGGTGCCGCAAC
The DNA here is from genome assembly GCA_963750315.1 of uncultured Alphaproteobacteria bacterium. GTDB lineage: Bacteria > Pseudomonadota > Alphaproteobacteria > Sphingomonadales > Sphingomonadaceae > Sphingomicrobium. The sequence goes on along the minus strand of CAVVQF010000005.1, from coordinate 353,453 downwards.
GGGCGCGAAGCTGGTCCTTTCGGCGGATTATCGGCCCGAGCGTATGTGCCAGCTGTTCCGCGAGGAGAGGGTGACACATTCCGCCGGCGTTCCGACCATATGGCTGACGATGATCGAGCACGTCGAACGAACCGGCGAGACATTTCCCGACCTGAAGCAAGTGACCATCGGCGGCTCCGCTGCGCCGAAGGCGATGATCCGGTGGCTCCGCGCTCGCGGCGTCGAAGTCGGTCACGCCTGGGGCATGACCGAGACCTCGCCGATCGGGACCTGTGGTGCACCACCGGCGGGTTGGGACGAGCTGTCGGACGAAGAGCAGGTCGAGGTCATTGCTCGGCAGGGACGGGTGCCCTTCGGCGTCGAGCTGCGGACGATCGATGATGACGGGAACGTGTTGCCGCGAGACGGTGAAACATCCGGCCGCCTGCAATGCCGTGGACCGTGGGTGATCAAACGCTACTTCAAGGCCGAAGAAGACGCGACCGACGATGAATTATGGTTCGACACCGGCGATGTCGCGGCAATGCACCCCGACGGTACGATCCAGATCACCGACCGATCCAAGGACGTCATCAAGTCGGGCGGCGAGTGGATCAGCTCGATCGAGCTCGAGAACGCCGCGGTCGGCTGTTCGGGCGTTGCGGAAGCTGCCGCGATCGGCATCAAGCATCCGAAGTGGGATGAGCGGCCGCTGCTCTGCGTGGTCCGCGCCAACGGCAGCAACGTCAGCGAAGCCGAAATCTTCGATCACCTGAAGCTGCATGTCGCGTCGTGGTGGATGCCGGACGCAATCGAGTTCGTGGACGACCTGCCGCACACCGCCACGGGTAAGCTTTCGAAGCTGCAACTACGCCAGCGGTTCAAGGACTATTCCTTCGCCAATGCCGAGGAGATGGTCGGCCGCGACTGACGGGCTGGAAATCCGGGCCTCTATCGCCTAACTCGCCGTCAAATCCCGAACCCAAAGGAAGACAAGCGACCCCATGGCCGCCCAATACGCATTTGTCATGAAGGACATGACCAAGTCCTTCCCCGGCGCCCAGAAGCCGGTGCTGAACAACATCAACCTGCAATTCTACCATGGCGCCAAGATCGGCATCGTCGGCCCGAACGGCGCCGGCAAGTCGACGCTGATGAAAATCATGGCTGGCATCGACAAGGACTTCCAGGGCGAAGCCTGGCCGGGCGAGAACGTCACGGTCGGCTATCTGCCGCAGGAGCCGCACCTCGATCCGTCGAAGAATGTGCTTGAGAACGTCAAGGACGGCGCGCGCGAAGTCGCGGACATGGTCGACCGCTTCAACGCCATCTCGGCGGAGATGGGCGACCCGAAGGAAGACACCGACTTCGACAAGCTCATGGAAGAAATGGGCGACCTTCAAGGCAAGATCGACGCAGTCGACGGCTGGTCGCTCGACAACCAGCTGGAAGTCGCGATGGAGGCTCTTCGCTGCCCGCCGTCGGACTGGTCCGTCGAAAACCTCTCAGGCGGTGAGAAGCGCCGCATCGCACTGACCCGCCTGCTGATCCAGAAGCCCTCGATCCTGCTGCTCGACGAGCCGACCAACCACCTCGATGCGGAAAGCGTTCAGTGGCTGGAGCAGCATCTCAAGGAATATGCGGGCGCGGTGCTGATGATCACCCACGACCGCTACTTTCTCGACAATGTCGTTGAATGGATCCTCGAAATCGATCGCGGGAAGTACTTCCCGTACGAGGGCAATTACTCGACCTACCTCGAGAAGAAGGCCAAGCGCCTCGAACAGGAAGAGCGCGAAGAATCCGGCCGCCAAACGGCTATCCGACACGAGCTCGAGTGGATCCGCCAGGGAGCCAAGGCTCGCCAGACGAAGTCGAAGGCCCGTATCGCCAAGTTCGATCAGCTGGTTGCCGCGCAGGAAAAGTATGTTCCGGGCAAGGCGGAAATCCTGATCCAGGTGCCCGAACGCCTCGGCGGCAAGGTCATCGAGGTGAGGAACATCTCGAAGGCCTATGGCGACAAGCTTTTGTTCGACGATTTGTCGTTCACGCTTCCGCCGGGCGGCATCGTTGGCGTGATCGGTCCGAACGGCGCCGGCAAGTCGACTTTGTTCAAGCTGATAACCGGCCAGGAAAAGCCGGATACGGGCGAGGTCGATATCGGCCCGACCGTCCACCTCGGCTATGTCGACCAAAGCCGCGACCATCTCGATAATTCGAAGAACGTCTGGGAGGAGATCTCGGACGGCCTCGATTACATGAAGGTCAACGGCCACGATCAGTCGACGCGAGCCTATGTGGGCGCCTTCAACTTCAAGGGCCAGGACCAGCAAAAGAACGTCGGCAAGCTCTCCGGCGGTGAGCGAAACCGCGTCAACATCGCCAAGATGCTGAAGCGCGGGGGCAACGTGCTGCTGCTCGACGAGCCGACCAACGATCTCGACGTCGAGACCTTGGGCGCTCTTGAAGAAGCGATTGAGAATTTCGCCGGCTGCGCCGTGGTCATCAGCCACGACCGCTTTTTCCTCGATCGTCTCGCCACGCACATCCTCGCGTTCGAAGGTGACAGCCACGTCGAATGGTTCGAAGGTAATTTCGAAGCATATGAAGAGGATAAGGTCCGGCGTCTCGGCGAAGAGGCCACCCGGCCGCATCGGACCAGCTACCGGAAGCTGACCCGCTAGATCGATGGCCACGGTCGCGACGCATGACCAGGATCATGTTGTCAGCGGCATCATGTGCCGGATCGGTTCCGGATTGAGCTTCTCGACCATGGGCGCCCTGCTGAAGCTGGCGTCCATGGAGGGGCTCAACGCGCCAGAGCTGGTCTTCTACCGCTCGCTGTTCAGCCTGCCCGTCGTCCTCATCTGGGTACTGAACCGGGAGAGCTTGGCGTCGCTTCGGCCGAAGAAGCCGTTGGCGCATGTCTGGCGGAGCTGCCTCGGCCTGGCTTCGATGGGGCTGACCTTCCAGGCACTGATCCTGCTGCCGCTCGCGGATGCAACGGCCATCAACTTCACCGCGCCGATCTTCGCGACGATCCTGTCCTTCGTAATCCTGCGAGAGGACGTTCGCATCCATCGCTGGGCAGCGGTCATGCTAGGCTTCGTCGGCGTGATCATCATCGCGCGTCCGGGCGGGTCTAGCTTGCCGGTCCTCGGCCTTTCCGTGGCGCTGATCGGAGCGGTGGGGCAGGCGGGTGTCACCACCACACTTCGTCATCTCCAGAAGAGCGAAAACGTCGCGGCGATCGTCTTCTGGTTCGCCGTGGCCGGAATAGTGGCAGGCGGCTTGCTGATGCCCTTCTTCGGGCAGATGCACGGTCTGAGTGCTCTGGCGCTGGTCATGGCGGGAGGATTGGCTGGAGGTGTCGGCCAGTTGCTGATGACGTCATCGCTGCGTGCGCCGGTCTCTGTCGTCTCGCCCTTCGACTATCTGCAGATCGTCGCGGCGACGATTTACGGCTGGATGCTGTTCTCCGATGTCCCGAGCCATCACACGTTAGTCGGCGCGGCCTTGATCGCGGGAAGCGGCATCTACACCGCCTGGCGCGAACACCGTCGCCGAACCAAGCAGGGGCCGACTGCGGTTCCGGCAGTATGATTCACCTTACGGCACCTCTGTGGCTCTGGAGCGGCGGGACTGCGAGCTGGCACTTCATCACCATCCCGGAAGAGCTCTGCGATGAAATTCGCGCTGAGAGCTTCGCTCGTCGCGCCGGCTTTGGGTCGGTTCGGGTCGATGCGACGATTGCTGACGTCACTTGGCGTACGTCGGTATTCCCGCAGAAAAGCGGTGGCTACATCCTGCCGGTGAAGGCGGACGTGCGTCGCCGAACCGCAATCGTCGCGGGCGACGAGGTCGAAGTGACGCTGGAGCTTATCTGACCCGTTGGTCGCGCGTCGTTAACGGAGGCGTTTGACCAGTAGACTGCCGTCCGGATTGGCTTTGACTTCGAAATTGGGGATTGAACTGATCAAGTCTGACAGGCGGGTGAACCCGTAATTTCGGGCGGCGAAGCTCGAGACCGCTGTCGCGCGCTGTCCAAGCTCGGAGAGCGAGGCATAGCCTTCATCGTCGCGTTTCGATGCTTTGTACGCCTGTCCCAGCAGATCGATCAGTTCAGCATCGACGCCACTCCCCGATTCGTCGGACGGATCGTCGGTCGACGATGGCTCGTGGGGAAGATGAAGTGCAGCGACATCGAAAAAGCGGGTGCAGGCCTGTCGAAAGCCCAACGGGGTTTTCGCCGTACCGAAGCCGTAGACGGGCAGTCCCTCCTCCCGAATGCGCTGGGCGAGGGGAAGAAAGTCGCTGTCGCTCGACATGATCCCGAAACCGTCGACATGTCCGCGATAGAGGAGGTCCATCGCGTCGATGGTCATGCGCATGTCGGTCGCGCTTTTGCCCTTGGCGACGTCGAACTGCTGCATCGGGACGATCGAGTGGATGCCGGTCAGATTCCCCCAACCCTTGAGGCTCGTCTTCGCCCAATTGCCATAAGCGCGGCGTACGTTGATCGCCCCGAGCTCGCCCAGGACGAGGAGGACTTCATCCAGATGTTCGGGACTGGCATTGTCAGCGTCGATGAGCAGGGCAATGTTGTCTTCGCGCTCGTCGAGCCTGTCAGTCATCGTGTGATTCCGTTCATGTAGCGTGTCTTAATGGATCGATGCGGGAACGAAACGCCTGTTCGAGCACTGAATCGGGATTGGAGAGGATAAAGGGCTTGGAGGATCAGTCGATGAAGAAGTTTGCAATAACCGCCGCCCTCGCCGCGAGTTTCGCTGTGAGCGCATGTGCTACGAATCCGTACGGCTACAACGACCCGTACTACGGTGGGAATAACGATCAGGGCCGTCGAGTGGCCACTGGCGCGGCCGGTGGTGCAGTCGCCGGTGCCGTGCTCGGCGCGGTAGTACCGGGTGTCAGCACGGTGGAAGGCGCCGTCGCTGGCGCGGTTCTTGGCGGCGTCCTCGGCGCGGTCGTGAACGGCAAGCAATATTACCGCGATACCCGCGGCTATTGCTATTACGTCGATCAATATGGTCGTCCGGTCTACGATTATAATACGCGTTGCTAGATAGTTAGCGCGTGAAGCTCAGGCGGAGCGGAAAACACCTTCCGCCTCGTCGAGCACGTAGAGTTTTCCGTCATTGACGGAGAAGTGACAGCCGTGAAGCGCAAGCTTCGCGGCTGTTTCACGTGCGGCAATCCACGGAAACGTTCGAAGGTTGGCCAGCGACACCTGGACCGCCCTCAATTCCATCTCGAGAAAGGCCTTCGCATCGATTTGAGCATGTTCGGCAATTACCGCATCGCGCGCCTCATCCAGCATGCTCACCCAATTCGCGATGAACCGCCCGGCGCCATGTTCCGCGTGGTCGAATTGGCCAGTCAAAGCGGCGGCGCAGCCCCCACATGAGCCGTGACCCATGACGACGATCTCTTCCACTTCGAGCTGGGTCACGGCGAATTCCAGGGCTGCCGAAACGCCATGGTGACCGGGCGTCGTCTCATAAGGTGGTGCGAGGGCGGAGATGTTGCGAACGACGAACATCTCGCCGGGCCGGGCGTCGAAAATGATTGCCGGTTCGACGCGGCTGTCGGAACAGGCGATGACCATAACCTTGGGGCTCTGGCCCTCCGCCAGCTCGGTCCAGCGTTCTCGCTCTTCTTGCCACTCGCTGGTTCGAAAGCGGTGGTATCCGTCGACCATGTCCGTGAAATGCGTCATGCGTGCCCGCTAGCCGGAGCGGGCCGGGGGTGGCAAGCGACCGGTCCAATCGCTATCTGGCCCGCATGAACGATCCCGCACCGGTATTTCGCCAGCGCAAGCCCGACTGGATCCGCGTCAAGGCGCCGACCAGCCCGGGCTATCACTCGACGCGCAGGCTGATGCGCGACCTTGGCCTTGCGACGGTGTGCGAAGAGGCTGCTTGCCCGAATATCGGCGAATGCTGGACCAAGAAGCACGCCACGGTGATGATCCTAGGCGACACCTGCACGCGGGCCTGCGCCTTCTGCAACGTGAAGACGGGCATGCCGCGGGCGGTCGATCCGCTGGAGCCGGAGCACGTTGCGATCGCGGCCGCCGAGCTCGGCCTCGAGCATATCGTGGTGACGTCAGTCGATCGCGACGATCTTCCGGATGGCGGCGCGTCGCAGTTCGTGAAGGTGATCGAGGCGCTTCGGAAGCGGACGCCAACCACGACCATCGAAATCCTGACGCCCGATTTCCGCAACAAGAGCGAAGCGGCCGTCGAGGCGATCGTCGATGCAGGTCCGGATGTCTACAATCACAACCTCGAGACCGTGCCGAGGCTCTATCCGACGATCCGTCCGGGCGCGCGCTACTATGCGTCGCTGCGGCTACTGGAGAGCGTGAAGCGCCGCTCGCCACAGACCTTTACCAAGTCCGGCGTCATGGTCGGCCTGGGAGAGCAGCGGCTCGAAGTGCACCAGGTGATGGACGACATGCGCTCCGCTGGCGTCGATTTCCTGACCATGGGCCAATACCTTCAGCCGACGCCGAAGCATGCGAAAGTTGAGGAGTTCGTCACTCCGCAGGCGTTCGATGCCTATGCCGCCATCGCCCGAGCCAAGGGCTTCCTGCTGGTCGCCGCATCTCCGCTGACCCGATCGAGCTATCACGCCGGCGACGACTTCAAGCAGATGCAGGCCAACCGCAACGCGCAGCTGGAGCGAGCGAACGGCTGATGCCGCGTCATACCGAGACGAAGCACCTCCCATATTCACCCGAACAATTGTTCGAACTCGTCGCGGACGTTGGTCGCTATGACGAGTTCCTGCCGTGGGTGGTTGCTGTCCGGGTCCGCTCGTCCAGCGCGGCGGAGACGGTCGCCGACCTCGTCGTCGGCTTCAACGCCTTCAAGGAGCGATTTACCAGCCGCGTTGTGAAGGAGCGGCCCGGAAAGATCTTCGTCGACTACGTCGAGGGACCGCTGAAATATCTCCACAACGAATGGAAGTTCGATCCCGCGGACGATGGCGGAACCAACCTCTGCTTCTCGGTCGATTTTGCTTTCCGCTCACGAATTTTCGAGGCGCTTGCGGGACAGATGTTCGACCGCGCATTGCGGAGAATGACCCGTGCTTTCGAGGAGCGGGCCGCGACGCTCTACGGCATCAACAATTCAAGCGCGCAGAGCGCGGCCTGAAAGCGCACGCCGGCCCGGTTCGGCTCATCGAAGAACTGCTGGTCCGCGACGATTTGTGACGGGTCCTTGCCGCGCTCGGCCTTCGCGAAGACGACTGTGCCGACCGGCTTGCTCGGCGATCCGCCGCCCGGACCGGCGACACCGGTGATCGCCACGGCGACGTCGGCATCCGAAGCCTGAAGCGCTCCGCGTGCCATTGCCCAGGCCGTGGCGATGCTGACAGCGCCGAACGTCTCGACGACTTCCTGGCTGACGTGCAGGTCGGCGATCTTGGCGGCGTTGGAATAGGTGACGTAGCCGGCCTCGAACACGTCGGATGAGCCGGCGATCTCGGTAATTGCGGCGCTGACCAGCCCGCCGGTGCAACTTTCGGCAACGGCGATGCGCTTTCCGGCGGCGCGGTTGGCGTCGACGACCTGCTGGGCCTTGTCGACCAGCGCCTTGGGCAGAAGGATATCTGTTGCCATCAGCTGTTCGGGCAAATCTTGAATGCGTCGTCCGGCTTGTTTCCGGCTAAACCGCCCATACTCACTAACAGTTTCGCTATGTTGGAAATGGGCAGCGGCGCCAGGGAGGAAACGACGGCGTCTATCTTCGGGCAATCGACTGGCTTGATTTCCTTGCCCACGACAACGTTGAACCCGGTGCTGACCAGCACCTTGAGCGTCTCGTCCGGCATGGCCTTGAGGATTTTCGTGCCGTCCGAATTCTCATCGCCGCCAAGCTTCAAGAAGGCGGCTTTGGCTTGAGGCCAGTCTGGCGCACTCGCCGCGCGATATTTCGAAACAAGCGCTTTCGAGTTCGTTGAGAGGAAGGACGAGGCGGGTAGTGCCTGGATGCACTTGCCGGCCACGGTATCCAACATCTCGGGCAAGGCGTAGCTGAAAAAGGCCGTGGCTTCCGCTTCCGTCAGGCATGGGGATGCGGTCGCCTGAGCCAGCGCATTTGCCGGCAGCGTCAACGTCGCCAGCGCAGTTCCCAGCCTCAACGTCCAATGCATTCTCTCGCCCCTTGCCGAGTCCCGATTGGGTGAAGCTAGTGCGCTAAACGGATGCTGGCGACTGCCTGTGCGGCCATGCCCTCGCGGCGACCCGTAAATCCGAGCGTTTCGGTGGTTGTCGCCTTCACACTCACCTGTTCGGGCTTCAACGACAGGATGTCTGCAATTTTCGCTTTGATGGCGGTCCGATGCGGTCCGACCTTCGGCTCCTCGGCGATGATCGTGACGTCAACATGATCGATGATCCCGCCAAGGTTGCGGATCAGGTCTGCCGCGTGCTTGAGAAACAGCTCCGATGCGGCTCCCTTCCATTGCGGATCGGAAGGAGGAAAGTGCTCCCCGATGTCTCCCAAGCTCGCGGCGCCGAGCAGCGCATCGGTGATCGAATGGAGCGCAACGTCAGCGTCGCTGTGCCCGGACAGGCCGCGACTGTGCGGAACGGCAATGCCGCCGAGCATGATGGGACCGTCGCCTTCAAAGGCGTGGACGTCGAAGCCGAAGCCGGTTCTCGATACGAGGCGGGACGACAGAAGCGCCTCTGCTCGCGACCAGTCGGCTGGGGTAGTCAGCTTCTCAAGCATCGGATCGCCTTCCACCGTCGCCACCTTCAATCCAGCTTCGAGCATTACGCGTAGAATTCGTCGGTGGCCGAGGTCCGCCCTGCCTCGTCATAGGCGTAGATCAGGTCTTCGACATAAAAGGCCTGCGGCGTCTGAACGCGCAGGAGCGACTTTCGGTCGACCGGCGCATCGAGCACGCCACCGCTGCCCTTCGCGAGCGTATCGGCGACGGTGAGAACCGGGACGGCGCCATCGTGCCCGTCGAGCGCGGCAAGAAGCCTGTCGACGACGTCGGGCGGGCAAAAGGGACGGGCTGCGTCGTGAACCAGCACCGTGCCCTCGCCGATCGCACGCAGCCCGTTGAGCACGCTGTCAGACCGCTCCGCACCACCTTCGACGAAGTGCCCAACCTGCAATCCGGCGAGTGAAGCTTCCGCCAGTGCTGCCTGTCCGGCCCCGACGACCACTCGAACTTGATCGATAGACGGGTGGACGCTCATCGCTTCGACCGCCCAGCGAAGAACCGGCTTCCCAGCAATCACTTGATATTGCTTGGGTATGTCTCCGCCCAGGCGTTCGCCTTTTCCGGCGGCGACGATGAGAGCGGTGACGGTCATGCGGCGGGCGCCTTACGGCGCCTTGCCTTGTCCGCCAAGGGCTGTTCCCCTACATGCCGCCGACCCATGAACGAACTGAAGCCCATCTCGATCGGTCCGGTCAACATCGCATCGCCAGTGATCCTGGCGCCGATGACGGGCGTCACCGATTTGCCGTTCCGCAAGGTCGTGAAGCGCTACGGCGCCGGCCTGACGGTGAGCGAAATGATCGCCAGCCAGGCGATGATCCGCGAGACGCGGCAGTCGCTGCAGAAGGCGCTGTGGGATCCGTCGGAAGAGCCGGTCTCGCTGCAGCTCGCCGGCTGCGAGCCGCACGTCATGGCGGAAGCGGCAAAGCTCAACGAGCAGCGCGGCGCCGCGATCATCGACATCAACATGGGCTGCCCGGTGAGGAAGGTCGTCAACGGCGACGCGGGCTCGGCGCTGATGCGCGACCTTCCGCTAGCCTCCGCAATTATCGAGGCGACCGTAAAGGCCGTGAAGGTTCCCGTGACGCTCAAGATGCGCATGGGCTGGGATCATTCGAGCCTGAACGCGCCGGAGCTTGCGCGGATTGCCGAGGATTTGGGGATCAAGATGATCACCGTCCACGGGCGTACTCGCTGCCAGCTCTACAAGGGTACGGCGGACTGGGCCTTCGTCCGCAGGTCAAGGACGCGGTTTCGCTGCCAGTCATCGTCAACGGCGACATTTGCTCGATCGGCGATGCTCGTGAGGCCCTGCGCCAGTCCGGCGCCGACGGCATCATGATCGGCCGCGGAGCGTATGGCAGGCCCTGGCTCCTCGGTCAGGCGATGGCCGATCTCGGCGGGGGAGGGACCAAGCCCGATCCGACGCTGGACGAGCAGCTTTCGACGATGCTCGAGCAGTACGAGGACATGCTGACGCTCTACGGCACGCACACCGGCGTGAACCTCGCGCGCAAGCATATCGGTTGGTACACCAAGGGCCTTCCGGGATCCGCGGAGCTTCGCAACAAGGCGAACCAGCAGGATGACCCGAAGGTAGTCGTTGAAATGCTTCGGGAATTCTATTCGCCCTGGTTGTCGAGGGCGGCGGCGTAAAAAAGCGACAATTTCGCTTCAGGCACTGTGTTTTTCGTGCAACTGCCGTGCTAGGCGGTCCTCGTGGATGCGCCTGCTTCCGAATTGAATTTGACTAGGACCGACTTCGCCAGCTGGCTCGCTCGCAATCGCGCGAACGGTCGTGTCACCCGCTTCGCCACTTGGGGCGTGGCGGCGCTACTTGCCGCGACCGTGGCGTTCAGCGTGTGGATTTTGACTCGAAGCTCGGAGCCAGGATCGCTCCTCTCACCACCCCTGATCGCACTTCTTCTCGTCGCGAACCTTATCCCCGCGATCGCCCTGATGGTCCTTTACTCGCGTCGGGTCGCTCGACGGCGCGCTCGACGGGAAGAGCTTGGCAGCGGAAAGCTCCACGCACGGCTAGTGACGCTTTTCTCTGTTCTTGCTGCTGTTCCGACCGTCTTCGTAGCAATATTTGCGTCTCTCCTTTTCCAGAGCGGGATGGAATTCTGGTTCTCCGATCGCGCCCGCAACATGCTCGAGAACACGGTCGCAATCCCGCAGGCCGCCTATCAGGCCGAGGAAGAGCGCGTAGCCAGCGAGACGTTCACGATGAGCGGCGACCTCTCGGGTTATTTGAAGCTGGTCCCCTTTGATGATGCGAGGTTCGTGGAGGGCTTCGGTCGCCAAGTGCTGAATCGGTACCTTTCCGAAGCCATAATCCTGAATGTGTCCGACAAGGGTGGTGTTCAGTCGCTCGCCCTAGTTAACCCCTATGAGCGGGACTTGCAGTCCCTCGTTACGGCGGACCGGATCAGGTCTCTCGAGAACCGGCGCGTTGTAAACATCAATTCGGCCGATCGAATTGGCGCACTGACAAAGCTCGACTACGGACCGAACACGTACCTTTATGCGGCGAGGGTCTTCGACCCCGAATTCCAGAAGCAAATCGACCGGGGCAATCGCGTTCTGCGAGATTACCAGTCGCTTCTGACGCGCTCCCGCAACAATCAACTCCGCTTCAACGGCGCGCTCTTGATCGTCGCTTTGGTCATCGTTGGCCTCGCGATCTCGGCGGCGCTCAAACTTGCTGACAGACTGGTTCGCCCAGTCGGGCAGCTTGTCACCGCTGCCGGTCGCATCGAGGAAGGCGATTTCTCTACGCGCGTGCCGGTCGCGAAGACCGAGGACGAGATTCAGATGCTCGCGAGCGCTTTCAACCGGATGTCAGGGCGCCTGGAAGAGCAAACGGGCGCTCTGGTGTCAGCCAACGCGCAGCTGGATGCACGACGGGCTTTCACCGAAGCCGTCCTGTCGAGCGTGACTTCCGGCGTCGTTGCCGTGGATGCGCAAAGACGGATTTTGTTGATCAACCGATCCGCCGAAAGCCTCCTCCAGCACGAAGAAGAGACTCTGGAAGGCGTTTGCCTCGCGGAGGCTTCTCCCGAGCTCGACGAATTCATGCAGGGTGATCAGCGCGAGGCTGACGTTCTCGTTGTGTCGAAGTCAGGGCAGCGTACTCTCGCCGTAAAACGCGTGCGATATCATCAAGGTGCCGTCATTACCTTTGATGACATCACGGATCAGCTGACCGACCAGCGTCGCGCTGCCTGGTCGGATATCGCGCGCCGCATCGCGCACGAGATCAAGAACCCGCTGACGCCAATCCAGCTGGCGGCGGAGCGACTGCAGCGCCGGTTCGGCAAGGAAGTGTCGTCGGAGCCCGAGACGTTCGAACGGCTCACCGGCACGATCGTCCGGCAGGTTGGCGATCTTCGGCGAATGGTCGACGAATTCTCAAACTTCGCTCGCATGCCGAAGCCCGTCTTCCATCGAGCGGACGTCCACGAAATTGCGCGGCAATCCTTGTTCCTCCACGAAGTCGCGCATCCCGGCATCAACTTCTCCCTCAACCCGCCCGAAGGTAATTTCGAGATGGTCTGCGACCGCCGGCAGCTTGGCCAGGCGCTCAGCAACGTCGTTAAGAATGCGGTCGAGGCGATCGAGGCGCGCCGGAGCAGGGGAGAGCACAACCTGTCCGGCGACCGCGTCGAGCTCAAGCTTCGCAGGGACGGCGACCAGCTGATCATCGATGTGACGGACACGGGCGTGGGCCTGCCTGAAGAACGTGAGCGCCTGACCGAACCGTATATGACCACGCGCGTTCGTGGCACGGGCCTCGGCCTCGCGATCGTGAAGAAGATCGTGGAAGAGCATGCGGGCGAGATTGCTTTTCTCGACCGCCAGGGCGGCGGAACGCACGTTCGGATTGCCTTTGATGCGGAGCGCCTAGAAACGCTGGGAAGCGATGCGCCACCCGAGGCGGCCGAAGAGACACCTGTGGGGGAAGAACAGGGCGATAGTGGAGTGACTGATGGCGCTTGAAGTACTCGTGGTCGATGACGAAGCGGACATCCGCGATCTGGTCAGCGGCGTCCTTGAAGACGAGGGCTATTCGGTCCGCTCGGCGGCTGACAGCTCGGCCGCGCTCGACGCGATCGAGGAGCGGCGCCCGTCGCTCGTCCTGCTCGATGTCTGGCTCCAGGGATCGCGCCTCGATGGGCTGCAGATTCTGCAGGAAGTGAAGCGCCGCGATCCGAACCTGCCCGTGCTGATGATCTCGGGTCATGGCAATCTCGACACGGCCGTCGCCGCCATCCGCGAAGGCGCGATCGACTTCATCGAGAAGCCGTTTGAGGCCGAACGCCTCGTCCATCTCGTTGCCCGCGCCACCGAGACCGACCGGCTTCGCCGCGAGAACGAGAATCTTCGGCAGCAGGTGGGTGTCGACGATCAGCTCAATGGGACGTCGGTAGCCGTCAATAACGTCCGTGCGACTTTGAAGCGCGTTGCACCGACGGGCAGCCGAGTGCTCATCACCGGTCCAGGAGGCGTTGGCAAGGAGATCGCGGCACGAATGATCCACCAGTGGAGCCCCCGCGCGAATGCTCCCTTCATCGTCGTTTCCGCGGCGATGATGAGCCCGGATCGGGTCGAAGATGAGCTATTCGGCAGCGAAGTTGACGGTGTGGCCCGTCCGGGCTTGCTCGAACAGGCGCACGGCGGAACGCTGTTCCTGGATGAAATCGCGGACATGCCTTTGACGACGCAAGGCAAGATCCTCCGCGTCCTTACCGACCAGAGCTTTCACCGCATCGGTGGCCAGCGGCCGATCAAGGTCGACGTCCGGGTATTGTCGGCGACGTCGCGCAACCTGGCCGAGGAGATCGAAAGCGGGCGGTTCCGCGAAGACCTCTATTACCGCCTCAACGTCGTGCCGGTGCGCATCCCGCCACTTCGCGAGCGCCGGGAGGATATTCCGGAGCTCGCCAACCACTTCCTGACCCGGTTCGCGGCCGAGCGGCGCATCTCTCCGCCGAGCTTCTCCGATGAGGCAATCGCAGCACTGCAGGCTCATGACTGGCCGGGAAACGTCCGCCAGCTTCGCAACATCATCGAGCGCACCGTCATCCTGGCGCCCGGCGACCGTGTCGCCTGCATCGATGTCGACTTGCTGCCGCCGGAAGTGCTCGACAATCAGGGGTCGACTGGCCTGTCGAGTGCAACGCTGACCATTATGGGCAGCCCGCTCCGCGAGGCGAGGGAATCGTTTGAGCGCGAGTATCTCAAGATCCAGATCCGCCGCTTCTCCGGCAACATCTCGCGCACCGCTTCGTTCATCGGAATGGAGCGATCGGCCTTGCACCGCAAATTGAAGGCCCTGGGCATCGCCGACAAGCGCGACGGAGACGAGTGAAGCTGTTCGAGCGAACATGCCGGAAAAGCCGCTGAGCCTGCAGGATCAGTTCCTGAACGGCGTCCGTCGCTCAAAGTCGCCGGCGACGATCTTTCTTGTGAAGGGAGTTAAGCTCCAGGGCGTAATCACCTGGTTTGAACTCGTTTTCCGTGCTGCTGCGCCGGGATTCCACATCGCAGCTCGTGTACAAGCATTCGATCTCGACGATCATGCCGCAGCGGTCTCCCGACCTGTCTGCGTTCATCGATGGATCGGCTGCGCACCGCACCGATCTTCAGGATACGTTCCTGGCGGCCGCGGCGTCCGAGAAGGCTGCAATGACCTTGTTCCTGGTCAACGGTGTCATGTTACAGGGACATGTGGCGGCTTACGATCAGTTCTCGGTCTTGCTGGAGCGCGATGGGCAGTTCCAGCTCGTCTACAAGCACGCCATTTCGACGCTGCAGCCGCCGCATCCGCTCGATCTAGGAGAGCATGCGGGCGCCGAGGAACCCAAAGAGTGACATCTTACGATCTTGAGAGCGACGTTGCTCGCGGTGAACGCGCTATCGTTGTGGTCCCCGAGAAGGTGGGCGAGGGCTCTCGCCGGTCGACCGAGGCTCGCTTGGAAGAGGCGGAGGGTCTCGCGGGTGCGATTGGAGTGGATATCGTCGCCCGCAAGTCATTCCGCCTGCGGCAAATTCGGCCCGCGACCTTGTTGGGGAAGGGGCAGGTCGAGGAAGTCGCGGAATTGGCCAAGGCCAACGATGCCAAGCTGGTCATCGTCGATGCTCAACTGACGCCGGTGCAGCAGAAGTCGCTGGAAGAACAATCGGGCGCAAAGGTCATCGACCGGACCAGCCTAATTCTCGAAATTTTCGGCGAAAGGGCGGCTACCGCAGAAGGGCGGCTGCAAGTCGAGCTAGCCCATCTGGACTATCAGGCGGGACGCCTTGTCCGGACATGGACCCACCTTGAGCGCCAGAGGGGTGGCTTCGGTTTCCTTGGCGGTCCAGGCGAAACGCAGATCGAGGCCGATCGCCGGCTCATCCGTGACCGCATGGCGCGCATCCGGCGTGAGCTCGAGCAGGTGAAGCGGACCCGGGCGCTCCATCGCGACCGCCGGCAGCGCGCTCCCTGGCCGGTCATTGCATTGGTCGGTTACACCAACGCTGGAAAATCAACGCTTTTCAATACGATGACCGACGCCGTCGTACTTGCCGAGGACATGCTGTTCGCCACGCTCGATCCGACCATGCGGAACATCAAGATTCCAGGGTTCGACAAGGCAATTCTGTCGGACACGGTCGGTTTCGTATCCGATCTGCCGACCGAACTGATTGCGGCTTTCAGAGCAACACTCGAGGAGGTCGCGTCGGCAGACCTGCTGATCCACGTACGCGACATGGCGCACTCGGACCGCGACGCACAGGCCGAGGACGTCGAGGATGTCCTCAAAACGCTAGGAGTAAGTGACGGAGAGGGGCCAGCGACGACTGGAAGCCTGGAACAAGGTCGACTTGCTAAGCGAAGCGGACGGACACGCCGTTCTCGCCGAAGCGGCACGGCGCAACGATGTCGTTCCGATCTCGGCGCTTACCGGGTGGGGTGTCGATCATTTGAAGGAGCGGATCGCGTCTGAATTGCAGAGCGGTACCCAGATACATTCGATCAGGCTCAGCGCGAGCGAAGGTAGCCGGCTCGCCTGGCTGCACTCCCGCGGGAAAGTGATCGAGCAAAGGGTAGACGGAGACACGCTGGAGCTCTCCGTCCGGCTTTCGGACGACAATTGGTCCCGGTTTCAGGCGATGGAATCCGCCTGAGCTTTCTTGGCGCGCTGCCAAAGCTCTTCCATTTCGTCGAGCGACAAGTCCGAGAAGCCTGGTGCTTTCTCGATCTCGCGAAAGCGCCGTTCGAACTTATAATTTGCTTCTCTGAGAGCAGCTTCAGGTTCGATGTTAAGTTTGCGGGCGAGATTTACGACCGCGAACAGGAGATCGCCCATTTCCTCGAACATCGGCTGATGCTCGGTTTCGCGCTCAAGCTCCTCCAATTCCTCATCGATCTTGGCGCGCGGGCCGGTCGCATCAGGCCAGTCGAAGCCAGTTCGTGCAGCGCGCCGTTGGAGCTTTGCCGCTCGTTCCAAGGCCGGAAGGGCCAACGCAACGCCGGCCAAGGCGCTCTTGTCGGGACTCGAAGCGCGTTCCTCGGCCTTGATGATTTCCCAGAGGTGATGGCCACCATTTTCGGCGTCGCCGAAGATGTGCGGGTGGCGGCGCTCCATCTTGTCGCAAATCCGACCAAAGACGTCTGCAAGCGTGAAATGGCCGGCTTCCTCGGCCATCCGCGCATGAAAGACGACCTGCAGCTGCAAATCGCCAAGCTCATCCGCGAGCGCATCCATGTCGTCGCGGGCGATTGCGTCCGCGACTTCATACGCTTCCTCGATTGTGTAAGGCGCGATGGTCGCAAAGGTTTGGACGCTGTCCCATTCACAGCCTGCCGAGGGGTCGCGCAAACGTCTCATGATCGCGACCAGCCGATCAAGGCCCGAGGGCTGTTGGGGGGCTTCTTCCATCTGCTTTCTCAAAGTATGATAATATGCATTATGTAAATATGATATAGACATCAGGGAACGAGGATCAGCCATCGGCCTTCCACGCCCCAGCGCTGCAGCGACGACAGGAAATTCATGCCGAGGACGTTCAAATCATCGTCGTCTGCGACGTGCAGTGCCAGATTTGCACGTTCAATGTCCCCGACCTCCAATGTTTTTGCCGTTCCTGTCGCGACGCGAATGAAACCATTGCCGGTGCGCACGATCTGATTCCGGGTCGGACTGGCCTTCACGCCGACCTTAGCCGCAGTCTTGCGACCAATCGTCGTCATCGTCGCGCCGCTATCGATCAGGAATTTCACTTTCTTCCCGTTGACCACTCCATCGACCCAGAAATGTCCGTCGATCGACATCGGGATGCGGATCTCGCGACCTTGCTTGACCGGTTCTCCTGTCGCTTCGGCTCGCAAGCGCTGACCGACATAGCCAAGGTCGTCACGGAACGTGAACAGGACGAAACCGCCACCGAAGATGGCGACCCAGGCCAGCACCATCGTCAATTTGCGCGCAATCGGCTCCCTACGGGCCATCAGGCTGCCGAGGACCAGCATTACGGCCATGACCAGATAGACGCCGCCAAGCATGAGGCTGTTGGTCATCAAGGCTGGAGCACCAGATACGTGCCTTCGACACGCCAGCTACTGAGTGTCGACAGGAAGTTCATCCCCAGCAGGTTCACGTCGTCGTTCTCATTGATGTGGACGGGGAAATCGGTTCGCTCGATCGAGCTGACAACCAGTCGATCCGCATAGGCTTGGGTCGCCCGCGCCGGCCCATTGGCCGTGCTTACGAAGACGTGGTCGTTTCCGATTGGAATGCCGGCGTCGACCGCAGTTTGCCTCGAGACCGTCGTGATCGACGCACCGCTATCGACCATGAAGCGCACGTCGCGGCCATTGAGCTGAGCCGAAACCCAGAAATGTCCGTCATCGCTGATCGGAATTCGGACCGCAGCGCCGTCCTGGATCGAGCTTCCCATCGCCTCGGCCTTGAGCCTCTGTCCGAAGCCGGAAAATTCGCCTCTGAACGAGAAGAGGATGAAAGCGACCCCAAAGATCGCGACCCAGGCCAGGAGCATCTTGAACGTCTTGCCGATCGGCTGACGCATGCCGATGAGCGAGCTCGCCACGAACACCGCCGCGACGATGTAGTAAATGATTTGCGGCCCCTTCTCCGTCCATCAGAGCGCGATCTCCAGGCCGTCGTGCGCCGGAGCAGCCCAGTCAGGCAGCTCGTCCACCAACGTACGGTAGTCCATGCTGTTGTTGAGGTGCGAGAGGTAAAGGCGCCCGACCTTCATTTCTTTCGCCCAGCCGAGGACGGCGTCTAGATGGGTGTGGGTCGGGTGAGGCCGCCGGCTCAGACAGTCGCTGATCCATACGTCCACGTCTTCGTAGAGCGTGCGCATTTCATCGGTCAGCTCATTGAAATCAATGGAATATGCGATTGACCTTCCATTGCAATCGAACCTCATCCCAAGCGACGTGATGCCTCCATGAGGCTGGTCGACAAAACGGATATGCGCATCTCCGAATGCCAACCCTGACGTGATCGCGACCGCCTCGCCAACCGTCTTGTAGAAGCCGCCGCCCTTGAAGATGTATCCGAACCGCCTCTGCAGTCCGTCGAGGACATCGGCGCGACCATAAAAAGGCACCGATGCTTCGTTGTTCTGCGCAACGGCGCGAAGCTCGTCGATGCCGTGACAATGATCGGCGTGATCATGGGTGATGATGACGCCGTCGACGGTAGAGACGTCCGCCTGGAGCAACTGCTCGCGAACATCGGGGCCGCAGTCGACCAGGAGCCGCTTGCCACCGCTTTCGACCAGGATCGACGAACGTAAGCGCCGATTGCGCGGCTCGGCGGGATCGCATTCCCCCCAATCGTTCCCGATCCGCGGAACGCCGAAAGATGTTCCGCAGCCGAGAATGCGAACCTTCACGCAGCAGCCCGGGCGAACAATCGGAAGAAGTTAGCCGTTGTCGTCTCTGCCAACTGCTCCATCGGCTCATCGCGCAACTCGGCCACGAATGCGGCCGTGTCGGCAACGAACGCCGGCTCGCAGGTTTGACCGCGATGAGGAACGGGAGCGAGGAACGGAGAATCCGTCTCGACCAAGAAGCGGTTGGACGGGAGCCATTTGGCCGTGTCCTGCAAGTCCTTGGCGTTCTTGAACGTCACGATGCCGGACAGCGAGATGTAGAAGCCGCAATCCAATGCCTTGCGGGCGAGATCTGCGGTGCCAGTGAAGCAGTGGAGTACACCGGTGACGCCCCCTTCCCGCACGGCGCGGCCGAGTATCTCGGCGGTGTCGTCCTCAGCGTCTCGCGTGTGGACGACAAGCGGCAGGCCAGTTTGGCGCGCAGCATCGATATGCGCTTCGAAGCGGTCGCGCTGAGCCGCGCGGTCGCTCTTGTCGTAATGATAATCGAGACCGCATTCGCCGATGGCGATTACGCGCGGATTTGACGCAGCTTCCACTAGCGCAGCGGCACCGAGGTCCGGATGTGCGTCTGCTTCGTGTGGATGGACTCCAACGGTCGCCCAAACGTCTGGATTACGCTCAGCCGCGCTCAGAACGTCGCCCCACTCGCTCTGACGCGTCGAAATGTTGAGGAAGCCTGCTACGCCTCGCGTTCGAGCATTGGCGAGGACCTCGTCCTGCCGCTCAGCCAATCCCGAGTAATTGAGATGGCAATGGCTATCGATGAGCTTCACGCCGCCTCCTCGTCCTCCGCGAATTCGAGACGCGGGAACAACGGTTGCGGCTGATGGATCGGCTCGCCGCCCTGCCCGGCGTCGATGTGACCCACGATTTTCTCCGCGGCAGCCGGAATTACCGGCGCAACGGCCACGGCCAGCTTGCGAACCGCTGAGACGAGCGTGCCGAGGACTGCAGCCATCCTGGCGGGATCGGTCTTGCGGAGCGCCCAAGGTGCCTGAGCGTCAACATAAGCATTGCATGCGAACACCGCGCCCATCCAGGACTCCAACCCGGCCGAGAAGGCGTAGTCAGCGAAGCGATCGTTCAATTCTGCGCATGCCGTGTCGACCTTTGCCAGCAGGCCTTTGTCCTCGGGCGCCTGACCGGCAGCGGGAATGACACCGTCGAGGTTTTTGAAAATCATCGATAAAGTACGCTGCGCGAGGTTGCCGAAACTATTTGCCAGCTCAGCGTTCACGCGGTTGACGATCGCTTCGGCGCTGTAGCTGCCGTCCTGACCGAAGGTGACCTCGCGCATCAGGAAATAGCGCAGCTGATCCACGCCGAAGCTGCTCGCGAGCGCCAAGGGATCGACGACGTTGCCGACGCTCTTCGACATCTTCTCGCCACGGCTGAGCAAGAAGCCGTGGCCGTAAACCATTTTCGGAAGTTCGATCCCGGCCGACATGAGGAAGGCCGGCCAATAGACGGCGTGAAAGCGGACGACGTCCTTGCCGATCAGATGCACGTTCGCCGGCCAATAGCGTTTCCACAGCTCGGTTTCGTCCGGATAGCCAAGGCCCGTGATGTAGTTTGTCAGCGCGTCGAGCCAGACGTACATCACGTGATTGTCGCTGCCCGGAACCGGGACGCCCCAGTCGAAGCTGGTGCGTGAAATGCTGAGGTCTTTCAGTCCGCCTTCGACGAAACGGACGACTTCGTTGCGTCGGCTATCGGGCTGAATGAATTCGGGGCGCGACGCGTAGAGATCGAGCAAAGGCTGCTGATATTTCGAGAGCCTGAAGAACCAGCTTTCCTCGACCGTCCACTCGACAGGGGTGCCCTGCGGCGACAGTTTCTCGCCGTCCTCTGCAGCAACGAGCTCGTCTTCCTCGTAATAAGCCTCGTCGCGGATCGAATACCAACCCTCGTAGCGGTCGAGGTAGAGGTCTCCTCTCTCCTCCATCGCTGTCCAGATCGCCTGGCTGGCGCGGTAATGGTCCGGCTGCGACGTACGGATGAAGCGATCGTACGAGACGTTAAGTGTATCGCACATCTCTTTGAAGAGAAGCGACATTCTGTCCGCGAGAGCGCGCGGCTCGACGCCTTCGCCGCGCGCGGCCTGAGCCATCTTGAGACCATGCTCGTCGGTGCCGGTCTGGAACCGCACGTCGCGCCCCTGCGAGCGGTGGAAGCGTGCGATTACATCGGCGGCAATCGCCTCATAGGCGTGACCGATGTGAGGCGGCCCGTTGGGGTAGCTGATCGCGGTGGTGACGTAGAAAGGTTCGGACATTCCTTACCGCCCTAGCGGGGGCGGTTTGGCGCTTCAAGGAAGCGGGTCGGCAACGGATGCGAGGATACCGCCCAATTGGAACACCGTTGCTGACGGATCGAGCGACAAGCGGGGCGCAATAGCCACTAGCTCACGGGCCTGCGCATAGGCGTCGACGGCGCGCTGGCGCTGCGCACCAGCGAGTTCGCGAGCTTCCCTCGCAATGACCGAAGGTAGCACGTCGAGGAAAGCCGCATAGCGATCGCCTGCTCCGCGCTTGCCAAGTTCAGTCGCCAAGTCTGTGCGCCGGGAATTCGTAGTATCTCCCTGGCGAAGGATCCTGAGCGCTTTCTCTTCAAGGCTGATGAGGTCAAGTTCCGCGAGGGCCAGCCCCCTTCCCACTGACCCGCCCGCTGCGGCAATCACCCGCGCTCGCTCGAAATCCTTTTGATCCGGCAAGGTCCTGGAGAGGACTGACGTCATGGCGTCATTGTCGAGCGTCTGGAAATCCAACCGCCTGCACCGAGAACGGATCGTCGGCAGGAGGCGGCCAGGTGCGTGACTGACGAGGAAGAAAATCGTGTTCGCAGGCGGCTCTTCGAGCATTTTAAGAAGAGCGTTCGCAGCCGACTTTTCCAAATCGTCGATCGCGTCGATCACGACGACGCGCCACGGCGAAAGAGCGGGTGTCAGGTCGAACAAGTCGCCGAGTGCGCGGACCTGATCGACGGTTATGCTCCGGGCGAGATTGCCGGTTTTCTCGTTCACCAGCCGCTTGAGCCAGCGCAGGTCGGGATGACTTCCGGCCTGAACCAATTTCGCGATGCGGTGATCTGCAGGTGTCACGAGGCCGGGAGCGTCGACTTTCGGGCCGGCAGCATCGGCCAGCACGCGCGTTGCGGCCTCACGCGCGAAACTCGCCTTCCCCACACCCTTAGGCCCCGCAAGTAGCCAGGCATGGTGAAGAGCGCCTCGCCCACGAGCGGAGGAGAATTGCTTGAGGGCGCGATCCTGGCCGACGATCAAGGCAGAAGGTCCGCAAGACTTTCGAGCAGACGCTGGGTTACGTCCTCGGGTGTTCCGGTCGCGTCGATGAGGCGCACCCTGTCGGGCTCTTCGGCGGCGACCAGTCGAAAGCCCAATTCGACCTTGTGATGGAACTCTGCCGATCGTCCGCCGATGCGGTCCGGTTGATCGCTGTCCCGTGCCCTTGCACGATCCGCGCCCTCATCCAGGACAAGCACAAGCGTACGATCGGGCAGGAAGTCGCCGCAGGCAAAGCGATACAGTGAGCGAATGCGCTCGACGCCGAGGCCAAGTGCGCCGCCCTGGTAAGCCAGCGACGAATCAAGAAAACGGTCGCTCAGGACCCAGTGGCCCCGTTCCAAGGCAGGCCGGATCGTCTTCTCGACATGATCCGTCCGCGCGGCGGCAAACAGCAAGGCTTCTGCCTCGGCCGACCAGCGAGAATCATCGCCACTCAGCACCAATGCCCGAATTGCCTCGGCACCCTCACTTCCACCGGGCTCCCGGGTCATGGCACAATGAATGCCCCGAGCAGTCAGTGCCGCGTGGAGAGCCTTCAATTGGGTCGACTTGCCGACCCCTTCGCCGCCTTCGAGCGTGATGAAGCGCGGTTCTCCGCTCACGCCATTCCGAAGAGCTGCTTGAGCCCGATCCACGCGCGGCCAAAGAAGCCGGCCTTTCCGACTTCCTCACCGGCGACCAGCGGCATCACCTGCTCACCATCGGGCATTGAGACGACAAGATCGGCGATATGCTGCCCCTTGGCGATCGGCGCTTGCACTGGCCCCTGATAGCGGATCTTGATCGCGCCCGTCTTGGAAAGGACGCCCGCCGGGATCGTGATGGCCAGATCGCGCGGCGCGACCAGTGAAACCTGGCTGCTGCTGCCCATCTGCACCTGGGCCGAGCCGATATTTGCGCCGGACTTGAACAAAGGCTTGGTCTGCCATGCGTTGAAGCCCCACTGCATCAGACGAACCAATTCCTCGATGCGCTGATTGTACGTGTCGAGCCCAGCGACGACCATCACGAGGCGACGGCCGTTCTGCTCCGCGGAGCCGGTAAACCCGTACCCTGCCTCTTCGGTATGGCCCGTCTTGAGACCGTCGGCCCCCTGGACGCGACCGAGCAGCGGGTTGCGGTTGGCTTGCGTGATGTCCGCGCCCGACCCGAGCGTCTTGCCCCACGTGAACTGCGTCTGGCTGTAGAACTTCTTGTAGAGGTCCGGATAATTCTCGATCTCGGCCCGGGCCAGGGTCGCGAGGTCGTGCGCGCTGACATAGGTCCGGCCTTCGTCCGGCCAGCCATTGGCGGTCCCGAAGTTGCTGTTGGTGAGGCCCAGCCGCTTGGCATTGTCATTCATGACGTTGGTGAAGGCTTCCTCGGTCCCGGCGATACATTCGGCGAGAACGACGGAAGCGTCATTGCCCGACAAAGTGATGATGCCGTGAAGGAGGTTCTCGACGCTGACCTGCTCGCCGGGCGACAGGAACATGGTCGAGCCGGCCTGCGGACCGTGCCACTTCTGCCAGGTCTCCGGCCGAACCGTGCACATCTTGTCGAGCTTCAGGTCGCCCTTCTTGATCAGTTCGAAGGCGACGTTGGTCGTCATCATTTTCGCCATCGACGCCGGCGGCATGCGCCGGTCCGCATCCTTGGACAGCAGGACCGCCCCCGAAGAGAGGTCGATGAGGTAGGCGACCTTTGCCGGCGTCTCGAACGGCGGCGCCTTGGCGGGGGCTGCGGTGGAAAGCGTAAGGGCGGCGGCTGAAGCGAAGAGTGCGGCGCGTTTCATCGACTCGGGATTCGTCCTGCTAGGCTGATTGGAGGTCCTTCCTATCGCCGCGATTCCACTCGCGCGATAGGCTTCAGCGTCCGGTTATCGCGTTTGCGAGAAGCCCGACGGACAGCGCGTAGAAATTCGAGCAATTGTAATCGAGGATCGTCCGGTAATTGCCCGTCAGCAGATAGGCCGTGCCGTTTGGCCCATCGGGCTCCAGCAAGGTCGCGACTTCGCGGTCGGAGAGCGATGAGCCGTAGGGCACGACCCCAATCGAGCGCCACTGACCGACCGTCAGCCAGCGGCTGTGGCGAGCATAGACGCGCTCGCAACGCGGTGCCTTGAGCGTGGACCGGATGGCCGCTCGATTGAGCGTCGGTGAAACGCGAACCGCGACCCCCCACGGCACGCCCGGCTTCCAGCCAGCGTTGCGGAGGTAATTGGCGATGGAAGCAAGGCCGTCCGCCTCGCTGCCCCAGATGTCGGCGTAGCCGTCGCCATCGCCGTCGGCGCGAAGCTTTACGACTACGGAGGGCATGAACTGCGGATAGCCCGTCGCACCCGCGTAGCTGCCTTTCAGCCGCCATCGCGGAACGCCCATGTCGATCAGCCGGAGAGCCGAGACGAACTCGCCTTCGAACATCGCACGGCGACGGCCTTCGTAGGCAAGGCTCGCAAGCGCTTCGAGCAGGTCGAACCCGCCAGTCACCGCGCCGTAGCTCGTTTCATGGCCGTAGATGGCCATGAGGATGCCGGGATCGACACCGTAGCGTGCCTGAATGCGGGCTAGGTTGCCGTAGTTGGAGGAATAACGGCTCTGCCCGCGCGAGATCAGGCTCGGCGTGACGTGATCGCGCTGATAAGGCGCGAACGGCGGGATATACGTGCTGTTCGGCGGTCCGCCCGGCTGCGACTGATCTAGCTGCATGACCCGGCGATTGACGCTGAGGTTCAGGACGTTCGCCTGGATCGTCGCCTCGCGAATGCCTTCGCTTCGTGGCCTTCGCTGCCAGATACAGCTTGTACGCATCGAAACCGGTCGGCTGCGGCGTAAACCGGCCGCGTGTTGATGGTCTGCACGGGCTGCATCGAGATCGGCATCGGCGCCACCGGATCCGATTGGGCATGCGTAGGTCCCGACGCGAACGCCAGGCTTGCCGCCAGAATCCAGGCGCACTTCAATCGCAATCGACACTCCTCCACGCTGCAAGGCTACGGGCTGAACGCGGCTATTGACCAGCCGTGTTCGCCGCATGCCTTGCACGTCCCATCCCGACACGCGATAGCGGCAAAAGCTGAACGAAGGATGGGTGGCCGAGTGGTTTAAGGCAGCGGTCTTGAAAACCGCCGTGGGTGCAAGCCCACCGTGGGTTCGAATCCCACCCCATCCGCCAGGCAACGTCTCGCCAAAGCGAACTGTAATAGTTATGCACTACACCTGATGGCCGATCAGGGGAGCAGCCGCCAGGATCTCTGGACAAGCGAAGCGTCGCTTTCGCTGCTTGGACCGGTGCGGCTCATCGCGCAGACGGGCGAAGACCTCACGCCCAAGGCGCGCAAGACGCGCGCTATGCTGGCAGTCGTCGCATTGTCGAGATCGCCCGTCTCCCGCGCGAAGTTGACTGAGCTGCTGTGGGGCGATCGCGGCGAGGAGCAGGCCAAGGCAAGTCTTCGGCAGGCGCTGTACGAGCTTCGCGATCTCAGCAGTGCCGGCCTCCTGACGGCAAGCCGTGAGACGGTGGCGATTGGCCCAAAGCGCCTGTGGACCGACATCGGCGCAATCGAAGCTCCGGCCAACGGCTCGGCCATCGCGGACCTGCTTGACGAGGCAGAATGGCCTCCCCTCTCCGACCTCGACGACATCACGCCGGAACTCGACGAATGGCTCCAGACCGAACGTTCGAGACTTTCGACGCTGATCATGCAGCGAGCCGCTGACGCCGGCGAGGCATCCGATCCCGGCGAAGCACGCCGGATTGCGGATGCCCTGGAGCGCATCGACCCGCTGGACGAACGAGCCGCGCAGATCGGCCTCCGCGCGGACATTGCCGTCGGCGACAGGGCTTCCGCGCACCGGCGGGTCGAGCGGCTCGAGCGACGCCTGAAGGACGAGCTCGGCCTGGAGCCATCGTCGACAATCCGGGCACTGCTGAACGAAATGCCGACGGTGCAGCCGAGCTTTGGACTGGCAGAGACGCCCGCAATTCAAACCAGCCGCCGCCGCTGGCTGTTCCCCTCGCTGATCGCGGGCGCGTTGATCATCGCAGCCGCCTTGTTCTTTTTCCTCCGCCCGGGAGCGGCCGAAGCCCGACCAAGCATTGCCGTCCTCCCGTTCGAAGAGGTTGGGCAAAAGACGCAGGGGTACTTCGCCAACGGCGTCTCGGACGAGATTCTCAACCTGCTCTCCCATGAGGAGCGGATCAGGGTTCTTGGTCGTGTTTCGGCGGAAGAGATCGCGCAGAGGCCTAACTCTCTCGAAGTCGCGCGTGGTCTTGGCATCACCCATCTGCTCGATGGCAGCGTCCGTACGGCGGGCAATCGGGTCCTAGTTATCGTCACCCTGACGCGCGTTTCCGACGGCGCTCAATTGTGGTCCGAAAAATACGAAAGGAAGCTCGGCGACATTTTCGCGGTCCAGGGCGACATCGCGAAGACCGTCGCTTCACGTCTGTCACGTTCCTTCGGTGTCGCGGCCAGCCAGGCCACGAGCCCCGAAGTTTACGATCGCTATCTCGCCGCCAAGCAGCTCATTCGCGAGCGCCGCGAAGTCACCCTGCTGGAAGCGGACCGCCTGCTGCGCGAGGCGATCCGGCTCGATCCGAATTATGCACCCGCCTACGCGGAGTTAGCGCTGGAGGTCATGCTCCGGTCCGATCATCCAACGTCCTATGGCTCACTTCCGATCGATCAAGCCCGTGCCGAGGCTCAGCGATTGGCGACCAAGGCCATCCAGCTCGATCCTCATCTCGGCGACGCCTATGCAGCGATGGGTTTCGTCAATCTTCAGGACAAAAAGTCGGCTCCGTTTTACTTCAAGGCGGTCGAACTCAGCCCGCAGCGGCCCGACTATCATCGCTGGCTCGCGACATCGCTTAGCCAGCAATTCCGCTTCAACCAGGCGATCACCGAATATCGCCGGGCAATCGAGATCGATCCCCTCTGGTACATCAATTACGAACACCTTTCCGGCGCGTTGATCTTCATCGGCAAGAACGACGAAGCGGATGCGCTCGTTCGGCGGTTTGTAAACCTCAGCACGGATAATCGAGCTAAAATGCTGCTGCTTGAAGGCAATGCCAAAAACAGCTTCGATGGCGCTGGCTACCTTCGCTACTCACGCGAGCTCTATCGGCAGTTTCCCGAAGAGCGGAACATGCGTTTCAACTATGCGTCGGCATTGGCCTCGCTCGGAGAAAGCAAACAGGCGTCGGCACTTCTCGATTATGATCCACTCGCAGCCGCATTGCTCCGCCGGGACTGGAACGCCTTGGCTGCGCAATCCATCCGCGAGGGCCGCAACTTTTGGGACAAATCCGACCTGTGGGGCACGAGTACTCTCCTGGTCGCTTCTGGTCGTTCGGACGTGCTGGTTCGACTCTACGACCAGACGCAGCCCCTCATCCGATCGGAGGCGATCGACATGGACTTGGTCGCCGCTCCCGGGATGATCTTGGCCCTGCGAGAGAAAGGCCGTCGCGCCGAGGCTGATCGGCTGCTTAGGATATTCAGCCAGAGAAACGCGAAGTTGCCGGATGCCGGCCTCGGCGGGCTCATCAAGGATATCAACGCTGGCCTGGCAGCTGCGCTCGAAGGCCGGGATGATGAAGCCATTACGCGTCTGGACAAGGTGTCCCGGCAGGCGCCGCTTGCCTTGAATTCGATCCCGGCAATGTCGTTGCTCAACAATCCCTACCTTCGCGATCTGCGCAATGATCGCCGCCTCGCCGAGATCGACGAGCGCATCCGCTCGGCCGTCAACGTCGAGCGCAAGAAAGTCGGGCTGGCGCCCATCGACCGCGATGCCTGGGTCAGCGACCCAAAAACACTTTTGACGAAGAATTGACGCTGTACCCGCGTCGCCTTTGACAGTCGCGAGGCATCCAACGGCAACTTTCCAGCCGTGGAGTCTTGATGATGTTGCGTCCCCTTCCCCGCCGCCTAGCCGCCTGTGCGTCCACCAGCGGCACTGGTCGAACCGTTCGTCGATTCATCGAACCTGCATCGCTCGCGGAGTCCGCGTCGCTTAGCCGGACGTCCACTCGACACAGGGGGACATGGATGGTGCGGGCCACTTTGCTCGGAAGTATTGCGGCGACGGCTCTGCTGAATCCGGACGGCGCATTCGCTCAAACGCCGAGCCCCAGCGACCCGCAATCGACCGCGGCAACGACGCAGAACCAGGCGTCGTCGCGGACAACTACTTACGAGGCGTCCTACTTCGCCCAATATGCTCCGCGGACGGCGTTGGACATCGTCCGCCGTGTGCCGGGCTTCCAGCTCGACTTGGGCAGCACGCAAACGGATGAAGGCCAGGTCGATGTTCGTGGGTTCGCCGGGACGGCGGGAAACGTCGTCTTCAACGGCGCTCGGCCCACGTCAAAGGCGGAAGCTCTCGACGTCACTCTTGCCCGTATCCCCGCCCAGCGAATCCTTCGCGTCGAAGTCGGCCCCGGCGACCTCTACGGCTCCGATTATTCGGGCAAAAGCCAGGTACTCAACATCATCCTGTCCGCGGCGTCCGGCATCGACGGCAATATCACCGCAGCCGCCTCGCGCCGGTATAACGGCTACATCAACACCGATATTTCGGCTTCGACGGTGATCCGCAAAGGGCCCTCGACGTTCAACCTGTCGGCAGGCACGGGCAGGAACAAGCAGCTAGAGGAAGGCACGGACACACTGACTGACGTCGCCACCGGCGAGCAGATCGAGTTTCGGCGCAAGCACAACAGCTACTTCAATCGAGATCCCTTCATAGCCGGCAGCTGGGCTCTCGAACGCGCCTCGGACAAGGCGATCCGGCTCAACATCCGGTACCAGCCGAGCCGGTTCGATCTACATCAGGACAATCGGGTAACGCCATCCGATGGCGCGCCGCGTGACGACAATCTCGACCAGCACTTTCGCAACCCGTTCATTGAGCTGGGCGGTGACGTCACTCGCCCGCTCGCCGGCGGTGCGATCAAGTTCGTCGCCCTCGCCACGCGCCGGAAGCGCGACGACACCGAGACCTATTTCCAGCGCGATGGTTTGATCGAGGACGGGGCGTCTGTCGTCGGCGGCTTCGACCAGAACATCAAAGCGCACCGCAACGAAACCATCGGTCGCGTGAGCTGGACCAAATCCAATGTAGCAGGATTCTCGGTAGAGCTTGGCGCGGAAGGTGCTTACAATACGCTGAAAAGCACGGTCGACCTGTTCGAGTTCGACGAGGACGGCAATCGCGTTCGCATCGACCTGCCCCTCGACGACGCCACGGTGAAGGAGAAGCGCGGGGAGGTCTACGCCAGCATTGGCAAGAACCTGTCGCCGGCCCTGCGGATCGACGGCGGCGTGAATTACGAATTCTCGCGGCTGAAGGTGAACGGCGCTGGAGAGATACTCGCCGACCGCACCCTCAAGTTTCTGAAGCCGAACCTGACGCTCGATTGGCGCCCGGGCGGCGGATGGCACGGGCGCCTTTCGGTCCGCCGGACGGTCGCGCAGCTCGACTTCTACGATTTCATCAGCGTCGCCGAACTTTCGACGGATCGCGTCAACGCAGGCAACGAGAACCTCGAGCCGCAGCGGACCTGGGAATACCGGCTGACCGCCGAGCATCCCTTTCTCGGCGACGGCCTCGTCAAGCTAGATCTTGGCCACGATCAGGTCAGCATGGTGCAGGACCGGATCCTGATCTTCGACGACGACGGCAATGCCTTCGATGCACCCGGCAACCTCGGCAGCGGCAAGCGCAGCTTTGCGGAACTGACGGTCGACGCTCCCCTCACAAAAGTTTGGAGCGGGCTTCGCGTCAAATTCACCGGTACAATCCAGCGCACCCGCGTCGCCGATCCGATTAGCGGCGAACAGCGCAAGTTCAGCGGCTTCTTTCCGGCCTGGCAATGGCGGACAGACGTCCGGCGCGACGCGGGCAAATGGTCGTACGGTTTCAGCGTGAACGATTACCAGCGTATCACCTTCTACCGGACCGACGAGTTCGACACGAATTTCAACGGCGGCGTTTATGGAACGGCCTTCGTCGAGTATCGGCCGACCGCGAAGACTTCGATCACGCTCGACGTCGACAATGCGTTCGACACCAGCGGCAACCGCGCCCGCCGCCTGTTCTTCCCGAACCGTGCCACGCCGGACGATGTCATCGACGAAATTCGGGAGCGCAACCGTCATGTCAGCTTCGGCCTAACGCTGAAGCAAAGTTTCGGTGGGTCGAGCGGCACTGGGGTGGCGAAGAGCGACTGACAAATGTAATGAGCCTGCGAACTCACTCATCGCAGGAACGCAACGTGGCCACTTCAGCTAAGGCGGACGCTCATCATTCTCACGAGCCCGTTATCCAGCAGTTCGACTGGGCGGACCCGTACGATCTCGAGCATCAGCTCACTGAAGAGGAGCGCCTCGTCCGCGACACGGCGGAGAGCTACGCGCAGGAGAACCTGCAGCCGCGCGTGACCAGCGCCTACATGGACGAGCGCTTCGACCGCGAAATCATGAGCGAGATGGGCGAGCTCGGCCTGCTCGGCGCGACGGTACCGGAGCAGTACGGCGGCGCCGGCCTTGGCTATGTCAGCTACGGTCTGATCGGACGCGCGGTGGAGCGCGTCGACAGCGGATACCGCTCGGCAATGTCGGTGCAGTCTAGCCTCGTGATGTACCCGATCTACGCCTACGGCTCCGAAGAGCAGCGGATGAAGTATCTGCCAAAGCTCGCGCGCGGCGAGTTCGTCGGATGCTTCGGCCTGACCGAACCGGACTCCGGCTCCGATCCCGGAAGCATGCGCACTCGCGCCGAGAAGACGGCCAACGGCTTCCGCATCACCGGCACCAAGATGTGGATCACCAATTCGCCGATCGCCGACGTCTTTGTCGTCTGGGCGAAGTCCGATGCCCATGGCGGCAAGATCCGGGGTTTCGTGCTCGAAAAGGGCATGGCCGGCCTCAGCGCTCCCAAGATCAAGGAGAAGCTGTCGCTTCGCGCTTCGATCACCGGCGAAATCGTCATGGACAATGTCGAGGTCGGCGAGGACGCGCTCCTTCCCAACGTCGAAGGCCTGAAGGGTCCGTTCGGCTGCCTCAACCGTGCCCGCTACGGCATCGGCTGGGGTTCGATGGGCGCCGCGGAAGCCTGCTACGCCGCGGCTCGCCAATACACTCTCGACCGCAAGCAGTTCGGCAAGCCGCTCGCCGCGAACCAGCTAGTTCAGCTGAAGCTCGCCAACATGGTCACCGAAATCACGCTCGGCCTGCAGGCAGCACTCCGCGTCGGCCGCCGGCTGGACGAAGGAACACTCATTCCGGAGACGATCAGCCTGCTGAAGCGCAACAATTGCGGCAAGGCCCTCGATATCGCCCGCATCGCCCGCGATATGCATGGCGGCAACGGCATCAGCGCCGAATTCCACGTGATGCGCCACGCGGCAAACCTCGAAACGGTCAACACTTACGAAGGTACCCATGACGTGCACGCGCTGATCCTCGGCCGTGCAATTACGGGTCTCTCCGCCTTCTAGCGGGAACAGCCGTAACCCCCTATGTTCCCTCCACACATTTGGGGGGAATCAAATGGGAATGATTGGTTGGATCGTCCTGGCAGTTATCGTGCTGCTGGTGGTGATGGCTATCGGCATCTACAACCGCCTCGTCAGGCTGCGTGCACTGGTCAAGGAAGCTTTCAGCGGGATTACCGTCCAGCTGAGACGCCGGGCCGACCTGATCCCGAACCTGGTCGAGACCGTCCAGGGATATGCCACCCACGAACGCGAAGTCTTCGAGCAAGTCACTCAAGCTCGCGCTGCAACGACCAAGGCGGGAAGCGTCGAAGCCACGGCTCAAGCCGACGCGCAGATGACCGGCCTTCTCGGCCGCCTGTTCGCGGTCGCCGAGGCCTATCCGGAGCTAAAGGCCAACACGAACTTCCTCCAGCTACAGGACCAGCTGGCGAGCATCGAGGGCGAGCTTCAGAGTGCGCGGCGCTATTACAACGCGACCGTTCGCGACCTCAACACCAGCGTCCAAAGCTTCCCGCCGGTCCTGATCGCGCGGCCGATGGGGTTCACTGAAGAGCCATTCTATCAGGACGACGATCCGACGATCCAGAGCGCGCCGAAGATCGATTTCAATCGCGCGAGCTAGAGCGATGACCATCGGAGGTTGGGTCCGTGCCGCGCTCGCCGCGCTCTGTCTCCTGGTGCCCGGAACGGCATTCGCTGAAGAGCGGATCACGATGTTCCGCAGCAATATCGCGGTGCAGAAGGACGGATCGCTCGACGTCACGGAGACGATCGAAGTCACGGTCGAAAACGTCAGGATCAATCACGGCATCTTCCGTGACTTCCCCCTCCGTTATCACATCCCGCAAGGCAGCTATGTTCGCGTCGGCTTCGAGCTGATCGACGCGCAGCCTCGACGGCCAACCCGTCCGGCACAGCCGTGAATCGATCAACGGCGGCGCGCGCATCAAGCTTGGCGACCCCGATACCTACGTGTCGCCCGGCCCGCACGTGTACCAGATCCACTATCGCGCAGATCGGGAGTTGGGACGCTTCGAGAAGTTCGACGAGCTCTACTGGAACGTTACCGGCAATGGCTGGATTTTCCCGATCGACGCCGCCGAAGTCACCGTGAAACTGCCGCAGCCGGTGAAGTTCACCCAGCAGGCTTTTTACACCGGACGCGAGGGCAGCCAGGAACAGTCTGCGCGCCTCCTTTCGGAAGAGCCCGGACAGGCCACGATCGTCACCACGGCGCCGCTCGGGCCGGAGGAAGGATTCACCGTGGCGCTCGCCTGGCCCAAGGGTGTCGTAGACGCCGCTAGCCAGGGCGAGAAGTTCAGTGGCTGGTTTGCCCGCTATGGCGCATCACTGATTTCGCTGCTCGGCCTGTGGGCGCTCGCCGCTTACTATTGGATCGCCTGGACCAGAGCTGGCCGCGACCCGGACGCGGGAACGATGGTCCCCCTGTTCGCACCGCCAGATGAGATGTCACCTGCGGCAGCTCGTTACATGATGAAGCAGAAGACTGATCCGCGGACCATGTCTTCAACCTTGGTCAGCCTCGGCGTTCATGGCGAAATCCGCATCGATAAGGACAAAGGCGGATTCTTCTCTTCGTCGACCACGACCATCTCCCGAACGCCCAATGCGTCCAAGGGTGCGGCCTCCCCGGAAGAAGAAGACTTCCTTACCGCGCTGATTCCCTATTCGTCAGGCTCGATCGAGGCCGACAACAAGAATCACGAGGCGTTCAGCGCAGCCCAGAAAGCCATCGACAAGGCGCTATCCGACCGCTTCGACGGAAAATTATTCTTCCGCAACTGGCCGTGGATCATCGGCGGGATCGGGCTGTACCTCGCGGTGGTTATGGCTGCAGGTGCGGCCGCTAGCTGGGGCGCCGGAGGATCGGAACGCATCGCTCTGCCTTTCGCGGTTTTCGCCATCAGCCTGATTTTCAGGTTCGTTCCGGCACTCGGGAATATGAGCGGGAAGTCACTGATTGTCGGCGCTGTCGGGGTCGGCTTGATCGGGCTGATGGTCGTCAGCGGAGCACCTCTGCTTGGACGAGCGCTTGAGGAAGGCAATTTCTGGCCATTCCTGCCGCTGGCTATCGGCCTTCCACTGATGATCTCGTCATTCTGGTGGATGCCGTCGCCGACGCCTGAAGGCCAGAAGCTGATAGACCGCATTCAGGGCTTCAAACATTATCTTTCGGTCACCGAGGCCACCGAGCTCGACCGCATGCACCCGCCGGCGGACACGCCGGAAATCTTCGAGAAGTACCTCCCCTACGCGATCGCCCTCGATGTAGAGAACCGCTGGGCTAATCGCTTCACGTCAGTTTTGGCTGCAGCAGCCGTCGGCCAGGCCGGTGCGAGCACGTTCGCCTGGTACAGTGGTTCCGGCTCGCCTTGGAACGATGCGGCGGGCTTCACTAGCGAGATAGGTAGTTCGCTCGCTTCCACCTTGAGTTCTGCTGCGACGGCTCCGGGCTCATCGAGCGGATCAGGCGGCGGCGGATTTTCGGGTGGCGGCGGTGGCGGCGGCGGCGGTGGCGGCTGGTAAGTTACCAGGCCGGCCGCTTGAGAACGACCGTTGGGTCGTTGTGATAAACGGTCTCGCTAAACCATTCGAAACCAAGCTTTTTAGCCAGTTTTAGCGACGGTTCGTTGGCAGGTGCGATGATTGCCCAGATCGGCGTCGGATCGAGATTGGCTTCAGTCCAGTCGAGCACAGCACGACAAGCTTCCGAAGCCATGCCCTTTCCATGCGTTTCGGCGGCGAAGATCCAGCCCATTTCGGGTTCCTCGCCGAATTCAGGCTCCATCGCCCGCCAACCGGTGAAGACGCCGGCATTGCCGACGAGCTTGCCGTCATCCTTGCGTTCGACGGCCCAGGTGCCGAAGCCGTTAAACTGCCAGCCGCCAGCAGCACTGGTCAGGCGGCGCCACGCCTCTTCGGCGGACATGGGTTCGGGCCCGAAGTGCCGATGCACGTCGGGATGCTGGAGGATGGCGTGATAGGGACGGAAATCTTCCTTCCGCCACGAGCGCAAGCGCAGGCGCTCGGTCTCAAGTACCGGCGCCTGGAGCATTGCTTACTTCTTGCCGAGCGAAAGGCCGCCGAAACGCTTGTTGAAGCGGGCCACCTGGCCGCCGGTGTCGAGCATCTGGCCGCGACCGCCCGTCCACGCCGGGTGCGACGTTGGATCGATTTCGAGGTGAAGCGTGTCGCCTTCCTTGCCCCACGTCGAGCGGGTCTGGAAGGTCGTACCGTCCGTCATTTGAACGGTAATCGTGTGGTAGTCGGGATGGGTACCGGATTTCATCGTCAGTTCCTTGAAATGGCGCTGGTTTCCGACCAGCAGCCGGGAATGTCGGGCGCACTTACGGGAGAGTGCTCAGATTGACAAGGCCAAGGGCCCGCTCCTAGTCACGTCCCCGGATCGAGGTCCGGCGGTTACGGCCGCTGGCCAAGAAGGAAGCCGGTGCGAAGCCGGCGCTGTGCCCGCAACTGTATCCACCTGCCGGTGGAAGTCAGACACTTGCCTTGGTCCGTCGTCCGTTTCTCCGGCCGGGACCAGCCGTGGGGCGTGGGTGCGCTCGCATCCTCTGCGACGACATTGTTCGTCGAAGGAGGATCCATTGTTAGACGCACTGCCGAACACAGAAATCATCGTAACCGCCGAGCGGGCGCCCGAGCAGGTGCAAGATACGGCTGCCAGCGTGTCCGTCATCGACAGCGAGAGTATCGTCCGTCTGGGCGATCCGCTGATCCCCACCCTGCTCCGACTGACGCCGTCAGTCTCAGTCGCTACGTCCGGCCCCGCAGGATCGTTGACCGAGGTCCGCATTCGCGGCGCCGAGAATAACCACACCTTGCTGTTCGTCGACGGGATCCGCGCGAATGACCCGGCGACTGGCAACCAACCGCGCTTCGAACTGCTCAATGCCGACGTCACTTCGAGGATTGAAGTGGTACGCGGACCTCAATCCGCCCTCTGGGGCTCGGAAGCGGTCGGCGGAGTAGTAGCCGTTGACGGCGTTGCAGGTCGCCAAGACGGCTTCGCCCTAGGCAGCGAGATCGGTTCGTTCGGATTCCGTCGTGCTTCCGCTTCCGGCTCAGTGACGAGCGGCAAAGCGAACCTCGCAGGCGGAGTCGGATGGCAGCGCGCAAGCGGCATCGACGCTTTCGACGGCACTGGCGACAAGGACGGCTATCGCAACTTCTCCGGACGTCTCCGTGGAACGTTGAACTTGAGCCCATCTGTTCGTCTTGGCGCCGCAGCTTTCACGACGTCCGGACGGAGCGAGTTCGACGGGTTCGACCCGATTACCTTCCTCCATGCCGACACGCTGGATAGCAGTCGAAACCGGCTCAGCGCCGTCAGGAGTTGGGTCGAGGTCGGTCAGGCCACGTCGGCGTGGAGCGGCCGCGTTGGCGCTTCGTTTCTCTCTTCGAGGAACCGCAACTTCCTGGCCGGCGACGAGATCAACCGGACGTCGGGGCGCCGGGCCGCGCTCGACGCGCAGATCCAGCATCGCCTCACCACCGGATCGGTCGAGCATCGCATCATCCTCGCGCTCGATCACGAACGCGAGGAGTTCAAGGCGAGCGACGCCAATTTCGGCGGCGCCACCAATCAGGATCGCGATCGCAAGCACAGCGCCCTGACGGCGGAGTGGAGAGCAGACGCGGGTCCGGTCACGGCAGACGTTGCCGTCCGGCGTGACGCCTTCAACCGCTTCAAGAACGCGACGACGCTTCGGGCATCGGTGCTGGCGAAGGTCGGCAGCGGCTTTTCGATCGCCGGTTCATACGGAGAAGGCATCGCCCAGCCGACCTTCTTCGATCTGTACGGCTTCTTCCCCGGAAGCTTCGTCGGAAATCCGTCGCTTAAGCCCGAAAGCTCGCGCGGCTTCGAAGCCTCGCTTCGATATTCCAACAACGCGTTCGCTGTATCTTTGACGGCGTACCGGCAGCGGTTGCGGGATGAGATCGTCGATACCTTCGATCCCGACACCTTCCTGTCGAGCACCGCCAACCGCAGCGAAGCAAGCCGTCGGTCGGGTGTCGAAGCCCAGGCGAATTGGTCGCTCAACGACCGCCTGCGCATTTCGGCAAACTACGCTTATCTCAACGCCAGTGAGCCCGACGACCTCGGATCGCGCGTTCGCGAGGCGCGCCGCCCGAAGCATAGTGGGTCCGTTGCGGCCGATGGCAGTGTGGGCCGGCTGACGTACGGGTTCTCGGTCGCCTACACCGGCGCGCGCTTCGACACGAACTTCGAGACCTTCCCGTTCCAGCGCGTGAAGCTCGGGTCATACTGGCTGGCGGGCGCCCGATTGGCGTACGATGTGGCGGACGGCGTCCAGCTTTTCGCTCGCGCCGCCAACGCCTTCGACGAGCGCTATCAGGACGCGCTTGGGTATCGGACAGAAGGGAGGAGCGTCTATGCCGGCATCCGCCTTGCTCGCGGCGGCTAGCGTCGCGTCGCTGAACCTCTGCACCGACGAGTATCTCCTGATGCTCGCCAGGCCGCAGGAGATCGCCAGCGTCAGCTTCCTGTCGCAGGACCCGCACGAGTCCCCCTCTGGAAGCAGGCACAGGCTTACCATCCGAACCGCGGTTCGCTCGAAGAGGTCCTGAAGTGGCATCCGAAAACTGTCCTGACCATGGGCGGTGGTGGCCGGGCGACCTCGCTGATTGCCCGGCGCCTCGGAATCCGGGCCGTCGATCTGCGTCCGGCGGGTTCGCTCGACGACGTCGGGTATAACTTCCGTGCAGTGGCGGCAGCCTTGGGCCAGCCTGAGCGGGCTCGCCCCTGGCTGACTCGGCTTGCGAAGCTCCGCGCGACGGCCCCAGCAAGGAAGCGCGATGCCATTTGGCTCGGCGGCGGTGGTCAGACGATCGGCGTGCCGTCGATTGGCGCGGACTGGATGCGGCTTGCTGGCCTACAGCAACGAACTCTCACGGGCGGCCGCGTCTCGCTCGAAACCTTGCTCGTCCGCCCGCCCGCCTTTTTGATCGAGAGCCGATATCGTTCCGCTCAGGTCTCCCGAGGCACAGACTGGCTCAATCATCCGATCGTCCGAAACGCGAAATCCCGCCGCCTAATCGCCGATGGCCGTGCCTGGACCTGCATGGGGCCGCTCGTGATCGCGGAAATCGAGCGCCTGAGGACCGAAGTGAAATGAAACGGGCCTGGCCCGTCCTACTCGTTGCGCTGATGCTGATTGCGGCGCTGAACCTGCTTACCCCGCTCAACAGCTTTCTCGAGCTCAAGAGAACGGACTCCGATCTCGCATGGCTCCTGATCGAAGAACTCCGCCTGCCACGCATGTTGCTGGCGCTTGGCTATGGTGCAGTGCTGGGGATGACTGGCGCAGCGCTGCAGGCGATGTTCGCCAACCCCCTCGCCTCGCCCGACATCACCGGGAGCAGCAGCGGCGCGGCTCTCGGCGCGGTCGCGGGGTCCTATTGGTTTGGGATAACAGGACCATTGGCGCTCGCGGCGTGCGGAGCGGTTGGCGCGTCCCTGGCCCTCGCCGCGCTTTTCGCGGTAGCCGGTCGAAGGAGCGAAACGGCGACTTTGCTGCTGGCCGGCATCGCCATTGCTCTGGCGGCTGGTGCTGGCACGAGCCTCCTCCTGGCCCTCGCTCCTTCTCCATTCGCCTTCTACGACAGCTTCGAGTGGCTGATGGGCAGCTTCGTCGATCGCAGCCTGCCGCAGGCGGCAGCGGCGCTTGTTCCGGCGGCAATCGCTTGTGCCCTGCTCGCAGGACGAAGCCGGGCGTTGGATATGATGGCGCTCGGCGGTGATGTCGCTGCGTCCGCCGGATACCAGCCACGCCGCCTTGCGGTCGAAGTGGTTGGCCTCAGTGCTGTCGCGGTCGGCGCATGCGTGTCCGTCTGCGGCGCCATCGGGTTCGTCGGTCTGATCGCACCTTTTGCCGCTAGAATGCTCACCCGCGGCCATCCGGGTCGAGCGATCCTTCCAGCGGGCGCTATCGGCGCAATACTGCTCCTGCTTGCGGATTTGCTGGTTCGTATGGCTCCGGCAGGAAGGATCATCCCGGTAGGCGTGATTACGACGGCGATCGGGACGCCGCTGTTCATCTGGATCGTCGTGAGGATGCGCCGGACGGTGACGTCATGAAGCCGCTACTCCACGCGAAGGGCATCGCACTGGCAGGCCGCCTGCATTCAACTGACCTAGACTGCCGTCCCGGCGAAATGGTCGCGATCATCGGGCCGAACGGCGCCGGGAAGACGAGCCTGCTTCGCGCGCTGGCTGGGATAGAGATAGACGATGGTCGCGTGGCAATTGGCGATGAGGACATTGCTGAGGCACCCCCGGCACGCCGGATGAAGCTTTTGTCGTTCATGCCCGCAACGCGGAGCCTCATCTGGCCAATACCTGCGCAAGACCTGATCATCCTCGGACTGCCGTCGCCCGATACCAGGGCGATCGACGCGCTGCTTGATGCTTTGGAACTCCGCGAATTCGCCAGCCGACCGGTCAACAGCTTGTCGACAGGCGAGCGGTGCCGTGTGCTTCTCGCCCGCGCCTTGGCGGCCAAGCCAAAGCTCTTGTTTCTGGATGAGCCCCTTTCGAATCTGGACCCCTACTGGGTGCTGAAGACTCTGCAGATCCTGCGCGATGAAATGAAGAGCGGTGAAAGCGCTGTGGTCGCGTCGCTCCACGATCTCAATCAGACGGTTGCGTTCGATCGCGTATTGCTCGTCGATGCGGGTCAGGTGGTCGCTGACGGCACGCCGGAACAGGTGATGTCGATGCCAACGTTAAATGAAGCGTTTCGCATCGAGAAGGCCGGCATCGGCTGGCGGATCGCCGCCGGAAGCTAGTCCGAAGGAGGGTCGGCGATCATCGCCGTGAACTGGGCTTCGGCAGCCAGCTTGCCTTCGACCAGGGCGCGGCCAGCAAACTTGCAGACGCTAGCGCGCTTCTGGGTGAATTCGACTTCGAGCCTCAGGAGAACACCGGGCTCCACAGGCTGACGAAACTTGGCGCCCTCGATGGCCATGAAATAGACGAGCTTGCCGCTGTTAGCGAGGCCGAGGGACTCGACAGCGAGCACACCAGCGGCTTGCGCCAGCGCCTCCACGATCAGGACACCCGGCATGATGGGGCGGCCAGGAAAATGCCCCTGGAAGAATTGCTCATTCATCGTCACCGCCTTGATGGCGACGATCGATTGATCGGGAATGATGCTTTCGACCCGATCGACAAGCAGCAATGGATATCGATGCGGAAGCGCCGCCATCACCCGCTTTACATCGAGCGGACCGATGGCGGCGCCTTCCGTCATTCTTAGCGGCCCTGCGGCTGCTGCTGCGCCGGAGCGGCCGGAGCCGTCGTGGCGACGCTCGGCAGCTGCTGGTTGAGCGCTGCAAGAACATCGTTGGTGACGTCCAGGTTGGCACCCGAAGCCAGGGTCGCGCCGGCTTCAACCATCACGTTGGCGCCGCGGCGCTGCATGACCGTCTGGTAGATCGGGCCGAGCTTCGCGCTGATCTGCTGCGAAACATAGGCCTGGTTGCGCTGGATCTGCTGCGTCTGGCGAGCGATTTCCTGTGCACCCGACTGCTGCTTGGTCTGAAACGCCTTGATGCGCGCCTGCAGGGCCGCATCGGGCTCCTTGCCCTTGAGAGCGTCGACGGCCGTCTGAAGCGACTGGCCTTCCGACTTGAGCGGAGCAGCAAGAGCCGCTTCGCGCGACTTCAGGGCCGTGACCTGGCCTTCGAGCGCCGTCTTGGCTGCCTTGCAGGCAGTGCAGTCGGAGCTGACCTTTTCGAGATCGACGACGGCGACCACCGCACCCGGGATTGCCTGGGCCGATGCGGCGGCAGGCGCGAGAACCATCGCTGCGAAGGCAGCAGTCATTGCAATGTTACGCATTAGAATTGTGTTCCTACGTTGAAGCTGAAGAGTTTCGTGTCGTCGCCTTCCTGCTTGAGGATCGCCTTCGCGAGGTCGATCCTGAGCGGCCCAAAAGGCGAAACCCAGTTGACGCCAACACCAATCGCGAGGCGCGGCTTCGGCGAGTTGCCGACGAAGCGCTCGCGGTAGCCTGAAGTGAACGTGTAACCCGTAGCGCAATCGGCCTTGGACTGGCCCGGATCGAGCGTAACCACGGTGCCGGTCGACCCGCTCGGCGGCGAACAGAACCCTGGAATATCCAGCAACGCGGGGCTGCGAAGGCCCCACACCGATCCGACGTCGACGAAGGCCGACGGGCGCAGGCCGAAGCTCTTCAAGGCCGAGCTCGTTGGGAACTCAAGCTCCACGCGCCCCATGTAATATGCCCGTCCGCCCAGAGCGTTGCTTACTCGGTTGGATGGAGTGACGCCGACGCCGTTTTCATCATAATCCTCGCGAAGAATGCGAGGGCCGATTCCGCGAATATCGAAGCCGCGCAGCTGCGTGCCGAAGAACCGGTCAGTGATGCGGATCGCATCACGGCCCGGTCCAGGCGCTTTCTCGAGCGGGTGGATATAGCCACCCTCGGCGCGGGCCGAAAATACCCAGCCACTGCCGAGGAACGGCGGCTGATAATATTTAACGCCGGTCAGGCGTGTGCGAACGTAGCGGACGTCACCGCCAAGACCCGCAAAGTCCTGCGAAACGACAATGGACTGGCCGCGCGTCGGCCGAATGCCGTTCGTATTGTTGTACACGATCGAATAGCCGACCGCCGACGTCAGTCGCTGGCCAAGCTCATCGCAAAGGTACTGCCCGGCTTTCTGGGGATCGCAAACCGCGGGAAGCGGGCCATTTGTCTCGGTAAGCGGCCCCGTTCCATCGGGATCAGCCACGAAATCCGGATCCGTAAAGAAGGTGCCCTTGTCGAGCGTGATGTTGTCGAGAATCAGCGAGTATCGAGTGCCGAGCGTCACATATTCGGTAATCGGGAATCCGAGACGCACCGCCGTACCAGTGCTCGTTTGTGAGTACGTCGTATTCCGGTTATTACCGATGTAATTGAAGCTGTTGTAATCGCGGCGGAAAATATCGGCGCCGAGCAGAATCTGCTTGTCGAACAGATAGGGCTCGACGAAGCCGAGCTGGACGGACTTCGAGTAGGCCGACCAGTTTACTCCGGCGTTAAGTTCCTGGCCCTTGCCCATGAAGTTCCGCTGGGCGATCGAGAATGAGAGGATGAACTTCTCGAGGCTCGAATAGCCGGCAGATAGCTGGAGTTCACCGGTCGACTTTTCCTCGACGTTAATGCCGAGAACGACCTTGTCTGGCGTCGATCCTTCCGTCTGCTTTATCTCCAGGTTTTCCTGAAAGAAGCCGAGCGACTGGAGACGGTCCTGCGAGCGCTTGACCTTCAACGCGTTGAATGCGTCGCCCTCGTTGACACGGAACTCGCGGCGGATGACCTTATCGCGCGTCTGCGTATTGCCCGTGATGTCGATACGCTCGACATAGTTGCGGGGCGTGTCGCCGACACGGAAGCTGATGCCCATGATGTGCTTTTCGGCATCGCGATTGTAGGCCGGGTTGATGTCGGCGAAAGCGTAGCCGCGGTTGCCCGCTTCTTCGTTGAGACGCGTGACGGCGTCTTCAACCGCCTTGGCGTTGAACCAGTCGCCTTCCTTCAGATTGACGGTCTCGATAATCTTCTCGGGCGTCAGGTCGCGAAGCGCGCTCTCGGCTTCGACCTTGCCGAAGTGATAGCGAGGGCCTTCCTCGACGACATAGGTGATGACGAAGTCGCGGCGGTCGGGAGTCAGCTCGGCGAGCGCGGAAACGACGCGGAAATCGGCGTAACCCTCAGTCAGGTAGAAGGCGCGCAGCTTTTGCTGATCGGCCGCGAGGCGATCGGGATCGTAGCTGTCATTCGACTTCAAGAAGCCAAGGACGCCGCCCGACTGCCGAGTGTACATCTCCTTGCGGAGACGGTCATCGCTGAACGTGTCGTTGCCGATGATATTGATGCTGCGAACCTTGGACTTGTCGCCCTCGTAAACCTCGAACACGAGATCGACGCGGTTCTGCTCGAGGTTGACGACCTTCGGTTCCACGCGCGCAGCGAAACGGCCCTGGCGTTTGTAGAGTTCGATGATCCGCTCGACGTCCGCGCGGACCTTCGAACGAGTGAAGATTTCGCGAGGCTTCAGCTTGATTTCGGGGAGGATCTTGTCGTCCTTGATCCTCTTGTTGCCCTCCAGGATGATCCGGTTGATGACCGGGCTTTCCTGGACGGTAATGACAATATTGCCGGTCTCGGCGCCGGTAATCACGACGTCGGAAAAAAGCTCCGTCGCGTACAGATCCTTAAGCGCTGCATCGAGCGTTTCAGCGGTGTAATTCTGTCCCGGGGTGAGGTTCGCGTAGGACCGGATCGTCTCCGATTCGAGACGCTGGCTTCCCTTGACGGCAATCGATCGGATCGTGCCCTGCGCCGCCGGCGGCGGCGGAGCGACAGGCTGCGCTGCTACGGGGGACGAAGATGGAGCCGGCGCTTGCGCCGGCGTTTCAGACGGCGTCGGTGCCGGCTGAGCCGCAAGCGGATCTTGGGCGAGTGCGGAAACCGACCAGCCGCTCAGGATAGTCCCGGCAAGGAATACCGCGCCCGCGCGACTGCCAATAAATTTACGCTCTGAATTCACGCGTCCCCGCCTTTTTATGCAAGAATCAGCGGCCGCACGTCAGCGGTCCGCGGGAATGGTGTGCAGCCCCTGCCCCAACCGCCCTAGCCAATCAAGCGCCCAAGCCGTTCCCACACGCCGAACGACCCCAAATCGTTGACGGTTGTGAAAATGAGCAAGGCCAGGATGAATGCCAGGCCTCCCCGAAACGCCCAATCCTGCGCCCGTGGGCTGACTGGCCGTCGCCGAACCGCTTCGATTGCATAGAAGAGGAGATGTCCGCCATCCAGTACCGGGACTGGCAAGAGGTTGATGAATCCGAGATTAATTGAAAGGATCGCAAGGAGGCCGACGAAGTCCGCTAATCCAAGCGTTGCCTGCTGACCCGCGACTTGAGCAATCTTCAACGGGCCGCCCAACTCCTTGACCGACCGCCGCCCCGTGATGATCTGCCAGAGCGCCTCGAGCGTCGTCCGGGTTATTCCGAAAACGTACGTCGTCGCGGTTGGAACGAGTTCCAGGAGTGGAACCGGCTGATAGATCGCCTCCG
Source organism: uncultured Alphaproteobacteria bacterium (assembly GCA_963750315.1). Lineage (GTDB taxonomy): Bacteria > Pseudomonadota > Alphaproteobacteria > Sphingomonadales > Sphingomonadaceae > Sphingomicrobium. Next base: position 309,846 of record CAVVQF010000005.1, on the reverse strand, counting down.
CAGGCGAAACGCCAAGAAGGCCGCGGCGGAAGGTCTGGCCAAAGCGGTCCTTTTCAATGTCCGTGCCAAGCTTGACCTGGAGCTCGCGCTGCTCCTGGTCGCGCTGGAGTTGCACCGTGACGATTTCACCCGGACGAAGAATAACGAAGTTGCGAAGCTCCTCGAACGTCGACGTTGGGCGACCTCCGATTGAAATGATCCGGTCGCCGGGCTTGATGTCGACCGCAGCGGCGGCGCTGCCGGCCTCGATTGTGTTTACGACGGGGGGTGTGCTCGGCGCGCCGTAAACCGCGAAGAATGCCGCGAAAATCGCGATCGCTAGCAGGAAATTAGCCACCGGGCCTGCGAGAACGATGAGAAATCGCTGCCAGACAGGCCTCAGATGGAAGCTCACGGCTTGTTGTTCCGGCGTCAGTTGGAACTGGTCGCCCGGCGTGCTTGCAGCGAACTCGTCGCCGACGAACCGTACATATCCGCCCAGCGGAAGCCAGCCGACTTTCCAGCGGGTTCCTCTCTTATCGGTCCAGCCTGTTACTTCTTGCCCGAAACCGATGGAGAAGGTTTCCGCGCCGACCCCGAGCCAGCGAGCCACCAGATAATGGCCAAGCTCATGGAAGAAGACGAGCGGACCCAAAGCGCAAACGAAGGCAATCAGGATCAGCCAGATCGGCGGTTGCGAAAGCATCAGGCGCAGCGTTCCTCGATATGCATCGTTACGCTTCTGCGCACGTCGCGGTCGATTTCAAATACATCTTCGATGGATTGCGGAGCGTTCCTGTCATTTTCCTGAAGAGCGTCTTCGACCAATCGCGCGATATCGGGGAACGCCAGCCGCCGCTCAAGAAAGCTGGCGACCGCAATCTCGTTCGCGGCGTTGAGCACGGCCGGTGCTGCTCCACCCTCCTCCAGCGACTCGCGGGCCAGGCGCAGAGAGGGGAATCGTTCGAGGTCAGGCTGTTCGAAATCCAGGCGCGCGATTTCGGCGAGGTTCAGGCGTTGAGCCGGTGTCGGCATCCGCCTCGGCCAGGCGAGTGCATAAGCAATCGGGATGCGCATGTCTGGCGACCCCAATTGAGCAAGCATGGAACCGTCGATGAACTCAACAAGCGAATGGATGACGGATTGGGGGTGGACCAGCACGTCGATTTGCGCCGACGGCAGCCCGAAAAGATAGTGCGCCTCGATCAGTTCCAGACCTTTGTTCATCAAGGTGGCGGAATCGACGGAGATCTTTGCGCCCATGCTCCAGTTTGGATGCGCGACCGCCTGCTCAGGTGTCGCGGTTCGCATATGATCGGCGCTTGCTGTTCGGAATGGTCCGCCGCTTGCGGTCAGGATAATCCTTGAGACGTAATCGACACCACTGCCGGCAAGCGCCTGGAAAATAGCATTATGTTCGCTGTCGACGGGAAGGAGCGTAGAACCGCTCGCCTTGGCGGCCTCAGTCATCAGGGCGCCCGCGGTGACCAGAGCTTCCTTGTTGGCGAGCGCCACGGTCTTGCCGGCTTCGACCGCCGCCATGGTCGGTCGAAGGCCCGCACAACCGACGATCGCGGCCATGACGAGGTCGACATCGCCCGTGGCCGCTTCGACTAGCGCCTCCTCTCCCGTGGCGGCCCGGCACTCGGTGCCTTGAAGAGCCGCTTCGAGTTCTGGCAGGCGCCTTTCGTCGGCAATGACCGCGAGTCTGGCGCCTGTCCGTCGTGCGGCGTCAGCGAGCGCTGAAGCATTCACGGCCGCGGTAAGTGCGGTAACCTGGAACTCATCGGGCGATCGCTCGATGAGGTCGAGCGTCGATTTACCGATCGATCCGGTAGCTCCGAGGATCGCTATCTTTTTCACGCCAGACCAATCGCTTGTGCTGCGAACGTCAGAACGGCAACCGGAACCAGGCCATCGAGGCGATCAAGGACACCGCCATGACCTGGCAGCAGGTCTCCGGAATCCTTGATCCCGGCGCGTCGCTTCATCTTGCTCTCGAACAAGTCGCCGCCTTGCGCGGCTCCAGCGAACAGCGGGGCCAGCAACAACAGGCTCTGGTTCAGGCCGAAGTAAAGCGCCCAGGCACCGCCAAAAAGCGTCGCGGCTACGATGCCTCCCCACAGGCCCTCAACTGTCTTTCCGGGGCTGATCGACGGAGCCAGCTTGCACTTTCCAAACCTGCGGCCCGCAAAATAGGCGCCGATATCGGTCGACCAGGTGACGATGAAAATCCATAGGACGAGCGCTAGCCCGTGGTCCCCGCTGCGGTCCCGGATCCACAGCAACGCCAGCGCCGGGAGCAGGCAGTAGAAGAAGCCGCCAACGGACCAGTGAAAGCCCCAGCCCCGCGTCATGCGCAGCCATTCGTAAAACATCGCCGTCGCTGCGGCGGCTGCAAGAAGAGCAAAATAATAGGTGCCGACGATGGCCGCCATCAGGGCGATGGCGATCATGACGATTCCCGACAGGGCGCGGACGATAAGCTCGCTCACCGTCCTCCGAACCGTCTCTCGCGGGCCGAAAACTGACCGATGGCCTCGACGAGCTCCGCTTCCCCAAAGTCGGGCCACAGGACCGGCGTGAAGACTAGTTCGGCATAAGCCGCCTGCCAAAGCAGGAAATTGGACAGTCGCACCTCGCCCGACGTCCGGATCAGCAGGTCCAGATCGGGCAGATTGCTGGTCTGTAGCTCAGCTCCTAGCGCGTCTTCATCGATGCTGGAGGCGTCCAGTTCACCGGCAACAGCTTTTGTCGCTAACTTTTGAGCCGCTTGAGCGATCTCGGCGCGTGAGCCGTAGTTGAGGGCGACAACCAGTGTTATCCGGTCATTGGACTTGAGCTTGTCCATCGCCCGCTCGAGACGCTTGGCGAGATCGGCTCCGAACGCGTGGTAATCGCCGAGCAGCTGAAGCCTCACGCCTTCCTTGCCAAGCGATTCCAGTTCGCGCTCCAGATAATATCCGAGCAGGCCCTTAAGGTCCGAGATCTCCTCGTCCGGTCGGCGCCAATTCTCCGATGAAAACGCATAAAGCGTAAGAACTTCTACGCTATTCTTGACAGCGGCACGCAACGTTCGGCGAACGGCTTCGGCGCCTGCTCGATGCCCGGCCACCCGCGGCAGTCCTTGATGCTTCGCCCATCGGCCATTGCCGTCCATAATGATGGCGACGTGGCGCGGACCCGACCCACCTTCCTTGGCCGGCCCCTCAGCTTCGTTCGGAGCGGCGGCGGAGTTCACTTGCCGAGGATTTCCTTTTCCTTGGTTTCGGCGGCGATATCGATCTCCTTGATCGTATCGTCAGTGAACTTCTGCACGTCGTTCTCAAGGCGCTTGCGCTCATCCTCGCTGATCTCGTGCTTCTTCTCGTCGGCCTTAATATGCTCCATCGCGTCGCGGCGGACGTTGCGGACCGCGATCTTGGCTTTTTCGGCATACTGACCAACGAGCTTCGCAAGCTCCTTGCGGCGCTCCTCGGTCAGCTCGGGGATTGGCAGGCGGATCATCTGCCCGTCGGTGATGGGATTAAGGCCCAGCCCGGCCGAGCGAATGGCCTTTTCGACCGGCTGAACGTTCGAACGGTCCCACACCTGCACCGACAGCATGCGCGGCTCCGGGACCGACACCGTCGCTACCTGATTCAACGGCATGTGAGCGCCATAAACCTCAACATTCACTGGATCGAGCAAGGCAATCGACGCACGGCCCGTGCGAAGCCCTCCCAGGTCGTGCTTCAGGGCCTCGATCGCGCCGTGCATTCGGCGTTGGATGTCCGATTTATCGATGCTGGTCGTCATGCTTATTCTCCTCTGACGACTGTAGCCGTCCCGCGGCCTTCGATAATCTCTGCGAGATTGCCGGGCTGGCGGATGTTGAAGACCACAATCGGAATATTGTTGTCGCGGCAAAGCGCAACCGCCGCCGCATCCATGACCTTAAGGTCGTCGCTCAAGACCTTGTTAAAGCTGAGACTATCGTACCGCGTGGCATCCGCCTTCTTCTTGGGATCGGCGGTGTAGATTCCGTCGACGCTGGTACCTTTGAACAACGCATCGCAACCCATTTCCGCGGCGCGAAGCGCGGCCGCCGTATCCGTGGTGAAGTACGGATTGCCGGTGCCCGCTGCGAACAAAACGATGCGACCCTTTTCCAGGTGCCGGAGCGCACGGCGGCGAATGTACGGCTCGGAGACGCTGGCCATCGGAATCGCCGACATCACTCGGGTATCGACTCCCTGCTTCTCCAGCGCATTCTGAAGCGCCAGCGCGTTCATCACCGTCGCCAGCATGCCCATGTAATCCGCGGTTGCGCGATCGAAGCCCTTCGCCGCCGCGGCCATTCCGCGGAAGATGTTGCCTCCGCCGACGACAAGGCAAAGCTCATGACCTTTCGACTTGGCGTCCGCGATCTCGCTCGCCAAGCCCGCCGCAGCGTCCGGATCGATGCCGAACTGGCCCTGCCCCATCAAAGCTTCGCCCGAGAGTTTCAGGAGGATCCGGTTGAAGCGCGGGCGGTTCATGCGGGCGGGGAATCCTTCAGATATGGAAAGGGCGGACCCGCTCTTAGCGCGCCCGCCCCATTTTCCAACTGTCTTGGTGCCTTAAGCGACCGGTTCGGCCTTCGTGCCGGCTGCCGCAGCGACTTCAGCCGCAAAATCTTCCTGCTTCTTCTCGATACCTTCACCGAGCTGGAAGCGAACGAAGCTGGCGAGCGTGACCGGCGTGCCGGCTTCCTTGCCTGCCTGGGCGACGACGTCGGCGACCGGGGTCTTGCCGTCCATCACGAACAGCTGCGAAGTCAGCGCATTGTCCTTGCGGAACTTGGCGAGGCCGCCTTCGACCATCTTCTCGACGATGTTCTGCGGCTTGCCGCTTTCCTTCGCCTTTTCCATCGCGATCGAACGCTCACGCTCGATCAGGTCGGCGTCGAGATCGTCGGCGTTGAGCGCGAGCGGGTTCGCAGCCGCGACATGCATCGCTATCTGCTTGCCGAGCGCAATCAGCGTCTCCGACGGCGCAGCGCTCTCGAGCGCGACGAGCACGCCGATCTTGCCGAGGCCTGGCACGACCTGGTTGTGAACGTAAGGAACGACGACGCCTTCCTTGACTTCCAGGACCGCTGCGCGGCGCAGGGACTGGTTCTCGCCGATCTTGGCGATGTTGTCGGTTAGCACTTCGGAAACCGTCCCACCCGACGGGTAGGCTGCGTTCGAAAGCGCTTCGACGTCGTCACCGTTCTCGAGCGCAAGCTGCGCGACGTTGCGGACGAAATCCTGGAAGATCTCGTTCTTGGCGACGAAGTCGGTTTCCGAATTCACTTCGACGACGGCGCCGCGGACACCCGCAACGGCAACGCCGACGAGGCCCTCGGCGGCCGTGCGGCCAGCCTTCTTGGCGGCGGCGGCAAGACCCTTGGCGCGCAGCCAGTCGATGGCGGCTTCCATCTCACCATTGTTCTCGGCGAGCGCCTTCTTGCAATCCATCATCCCGGCGCCAGTGCGCTCACGGAGTTCCTTCACGGTGGCGGCCGTAATCTCAGCCATGTCTTCTTTTCCTTCCTCGCGCCCCTGCGAAGGCAGAGGCCCAGTCAGACTTTAATATAGGTACTGGGCTCCTGCTTGCGCAGGAGCACCGAGTTAAGCTTCCAGCGCGACTTCCGCCGGCGGTTCGGCCATTGCGCCGATGTCCTCGCCGCGAGCAGCCGCATTGCCGGTGCGGCCGTTGCCAACTGCTTCGGCAACCGCGTCAGTGTACAGGCGGATCGCGCGGCTGGCGTCGTCATTGCCCGGGACCGGGAAGGCGATGCCGCTCGGATCGCTGTTCGAATCGAGGATCGCGACGACCGGGATGCCAAGGACGTTGGCTTCCTTGATCGCCAGCTCTTCCTTGTTGGTGTCGACGACGAACATGATGTCCGGCAGGCCGCCCATGTCGCGGATGCCGCCCAGCGACTTCTCGAGCTTGTCGCGCTCGCGGGTGAGCTGGAGGACTTCCTTCTTGGTGAGGCCGGCGGTGTCGCCCGACAGCTGCTCTTCAAGCGTCTTGAGGCGCTTGATCGAGTTCGAGATCGTCTTCCAGTTGGTCAGCATGCCGCCGAGCCAACGGTGATTGACGAAATGCTGGCCCGAGACGCGAGCCGCTTCAGCAACCGCGTCCTGCGCCTGGCGCTTGGTGCCGACGAACAGAACCTTGCCGCCGCGCTGGACGGTCTGGGTGACGAAGTCGAGCGCGCGCGCGAACAGCGGCACGGTCTGAGACAGATCGATGATGTGAACGCCGTTGCGATCGCCGAAGATGTACGGCTTCATCCGCGGGTTCCAACGGTGGGTCTGGTGGCCGAAGTGTGCTCCGGCTTCGAGCAATTGCTGCATGGTGACGACATTGGTCGCCATAGGTAGTCTCCTTCCGGTTGTGCCTCAGCGGAGCCATGTAACCAGCCTTACGACTGGCACCGGTATGTAAGCTCCGCCTGTGGGATGGCGGGCCAATTAGCGGAAGGAGCCCGCAGTATCAAGGGCGTAGGATGCGCCGCATATTGCCTCTTGACGTATGAGAACAAAGGAGGAACATTGTTCCGTCCCAGCAGCTTCGGCTCAACCCGAATCGGAACAAAGCAAGTCCGACACGGTTGTGCCGCCAAACAAGGGACGTTCGCTCATGCTCGCACCGCTCGCTACCTTGGCATTCCTGACCACCCTCTGGGTCGTCGCCGTCGTCGTCACGCACATCTTCGCACGCAAAGGGTCTCGCATCGCCGCGGCCCTGCGTGGCGAAACCCCTGTCGTACCTGGAATGTCGCTGGTGATCCGGTCCCGGCCTACGCGGGCACGGATGGCTCGGCGCCAACCGATGCGGGCGCAGCCGCACCTCCGCGCCGCTGCTTGACCTTCTGATAGGACACGAAAGCGAACGGCAGCATCGCGAGGTATAGAGACGCGACGAACAGCAATGTGATCCACGGCGCACGAAGCAGCGATGCTCCAAGAAGCGCCACCCCTGCCAAGGCGAACAGGCGCATCCCGCTCCGGATCCTGATCGACGACCAGCTGTAGGTCGGCAGGCTCGAGATCATCAGAGCGGCAATGAACAGAGTCCAGGCCATGACCAGTTCCCACTCGCGGAATAGGTCGTTGCCTGTGATCAGCCACAGGAAAATCGGGATGAAGGCCAGGCCTGCTCCGGCGGGCGCGGGAACGCCGGTATTGAACCCGGCAGACTTGTGCGGTTGGTCGGTGACATCGATGCGAGCGTTGAAACGCGCAAGACGTAGGGCGCAGCATACCGCGAGTGCCAGCGCCGCAATCCACCCGAAGCGGGGCGCGCTTTGAAGTGACCAAAGGAACAGGATCAGCGCAGGCGCGGTTCCGAAGGCGATATTGTCGCTCAGCGAGATCAAGCTCGGCACCGAACCGGCTTTGCGCGCGAAGCAGACGGGCGATACGGCCGTCAAACCCATCCAGAACGCCGGCAAACACCACCGCTCCCAGCGCTCTCTCCCATTCCGCACCGATCGCCAGGCTGACGCCGGTCAGGCCGAAGCAAAGCGCAAGCAAGGTGATCGCGTTAGGGATCATGGCACGGAACGGAATCCCGTGCCGCTCGCGCTCTTCCGGCTCTTTGATCACTGGCTGGACCCGGCCAGTTCCGGCTGGACGCCCAGTTCCGCGATCACGGTTTCGCCGGCGATCGAGCGCTGGCCCAGCAGAACGCGCGGTCCGGTCCCAGCGGGAAGATAGACGTCGACCCGGCTGCCGAAGCGGATCAGCCCTACCCGTTCGCCCGCCTCCAGTTCATCGCCCTCGCGGACGAAGGTCAGGATGCGACGGGCGACGAGGCCAGCGATCTGCGTGAAGCCGATGCGAACGCCTGCTGGCGTTTCGACCACGATGTGCTGGCGCTCATTGTCCTCGCTGGCCTTGTCGAGGTCGGCGTTGACGAACTTGCCGGGAATGTAGGCGACCTTGCGGACGCGTCCGGCCACCGGAGAGCGGTTTATGTGGACGTCGAATACACTCATGAAGATCGACACCCGCGTATATTCCGTGTCCGGCAATCCCTCAGGGCCCGCCAACTCACGAGGCGGCGGCACCTGGGTGATCATGGTAATCAGGCCGTCGGCGGGCGCGATAATCAATTTGTCGCTCCGCGGCGTGGTCCGGATCGGATCGCGAAAGAAGGCGAAGACCCAGACGGTCAGCGCGAGCAGCACGACGCCAATCAGCTTCCAACCAAACAGGAATGCGAACACGGTGAGTGCCGCTGCGCCCGCGCCGAACTTGCGGCCTTCGGGATGCGTAGACGGCCAGCGCCACTTGACGGTTGTTGGGGTGGTTAGAGTACCACCGGACTTGTCCAAAGGAGGCATGCGCACTCCCTTAAGCGCCACAATTCCCGCACACAACGCTGCGGTTGCCTGAAACCGGCACGCGTCCTAATGCCCCGCCAAATCCGGAAAAGCAGGAAGCGCATGACCAAGATCAAGGTGAAAAACCCTGTCGTCGAGCTCGACGGCGACGAGATGACCCGCATCATCTGGCAGTGGATCCGCGAACGCCTGATCCTGCCCTACCTCGACGTCGACCTGCTCTATTACGATCTCGGCGTCGAAAAGCGCGATGAGACCGAAGACAAGATCACCGTCGACGCCGCCGAAGCGATCAAGAAGCATGGCGTCGGCGTGAAGTGCGCCACCATCACGCCCGACGAAGCGCGCGTCGAGGAATTCAAGCTCAAGAAGATGTGGAAATCGCCCAACGGCACGATCCGCAACATCTTGGGCGGCGTCGTCTTTCGCGAACCGATCGTGATCGCCAATGTCCCGAGGATCATCCCGGGCTGGACCGACCCGATCGTGATCGGCCGTCACGCGTTCGGCGACCAGTACAAGGCGACTGACTTCAAGGTTCCCGGCCCGGGCAAGCTTACCATCAAGTTCGTCGGCGAAGACGGTCAGGTGATCGAGCATGAAGTGTTCGACTTCCCCAGCGCCGGCGTCGCCATGGGCATGTACAACCTGGACGCGTCCATTCGCGACTTCGCCCGCGCCAGCTTCAACTACGGCATCAACCGCCAGTGGCCGGTCTATCTGTCGACCAAGAACACGATCCTCAAGGCTTATGACGGTCGCTTCAAGGATATCTTCCAGGAAATTTTCGACAGCGAATTCAAGGCGAAATTCGACGAGCTGGGTATCGAATATCAGCACCGACTGATCGACGACATGGTCGCCTCCGCGCTCAAGTGGAGTGGCAAGTTCATCTGGGCCTGCAAGAACTATGATGGCGACGTCCAGTCGGATCAGGTCGCTCAGGGCTTCGGCTCGCTAGGCCTGATGACTTCGATCCTGATGACTCCGGATGGCAAAACGGTCGAGGCCGAAGCCGCACACGGCACCGTCACCCGCCACTACCGCATGCACCAGCAGGGCAAGGCGACGTCCACAAACCCGATCGCGTCAATTTTCGCCTGGACCGGCGGACTCAAGTTTCGCGGCAAGATCGACGAGACCCCGGACGTGGTTCGCTTCGCCGAGACGTTGGAGAAGGTCTGCATCGACACCGTCGAATCCGGCGCGATGACCAAAGACCTTGCGATCCTTGTTGGCCCGGACCAGCCATGGATGACGACCGAGCAGTTCTTCGACACGATCGTGAAGAACCTCGAGACGACTATGAAGTCCTGGGCGGCGGCGCCAGCGGAGAGCGAACCCGCTCGCGCCTGACACCCAGACCGACAATCCGGCCCGGAATGCGCCGGAGAAGCGGAAAAGCGTTGAACAGGCGAATGATGAAGGGCGCCTGACGGATGGGCTCCGAACCGGTCAGCAGGCGCCCGATGATATTGTCCTGCGCCGCCTTTTGCCCGGCCTGGATGACGCGGGTCGGAAACATTCGCCGTTCCTGCACCCTGGCGAGCAGCGGGTCGACATCCTCGCCGCGTGAAAGCGGCCCGGCAAGTGCGTTCGCGGCGGCAACCGCGTCCTGGACGGCGAGATTGATGCCGATCCCACCGATCGGCGACATCGCGTGAGCCGCATCGCCGATCGCGAGCAGGCCCGGCTTATGCCAGGTCGTGAGCCGATCGAGCTTCACCGTCAGTAGGTGCAAGTCGGTAATCTCGTCCAGCTCGGCGAGATCGAGGTCCGCAGGCGCTGCCTTCGCCACCTCTTCGCGGATCGCCTCTATTCCACGCTGCTGATAGGCCTCGGCAGCACCCTTGGGGATCAGAAACGCGCACTGCCAGTAATCCCCACGGTCGATCATTACGAGCAGGCTGCCGCGCTCGACGTTGCCGCGAAGGGCGCCAATCTCTTCCCTCGGCTTGGCGACGCGGAACCAGAAAACGTCCATCGGCGCGCCCAAATCCTCTAGCGGAAGCATCCCGCGAGCGATGGAGTCACGCCCATCGGCGGCGATCGTAAGCGGAGCACGCGCCTCACTACCGCCCTTCAGGCGGACACCGACGACCCTGCCTTTCTCCTCGATAAAGCTCTCCACCGGCGTCTCCATCTCGATATGGAAGCCGGGGAACGCCTTTCCCTCGACCCTCAGGAAATCGAGGAATTCCCATTGGGGCATCATTGCGATGAATGGCGACGGCGTATGGAGGTGCGACAGGTCCCCGATCGTCCATTCCCGGCCTGCCATGCGCAGTTCGGCGCGATCGACCTTGTTGTGAGGACGCTTGAGGAAGCGCTGGAGCATCCCGAGTTGGTCGAGGATTTCCATCGTCGACGGATGGACAGTGTCGCCGCGGAAGTCGCGGAAGAAGTCCGCATGCTTCTCGAAGATGCGCACCGTGCAGCCGGCGCGAGCGAACAACAGTCCGGCCATCACGCCCGCCGGGCCGCCGCCGACAACAATGAGGTCCGCATCGCGTTCTGACGTCATGGCGTCGGCTTACAGCCGTTTCCGCCTCAAGTCAGCGCTTCGAGAGAGCTTCAGCCTTATGTGCGGCGCGCTTACCTTCGGAGGTTTCCACGAGATACTCAGGATTTTCCTTCGTCGCCGCCACCTTGTGGTCTTTGATCTTCATTGGAGAAGTGATCTTCTTGACGACTTTTCCCTCGGCGGTCCCTCCGTGCGACTTCCAGCTGACGCGATCTCCCGACTTTAATTCCTTGGCCATCGACTGCCTCCATTCGCCGGTCCAACGTTCGACGGCCGGAACAGGGTGACAGATTTCGGCCTGCCTGCTCTAAAGTCCGTATGCACGGAGAAATGAGCACATCAGGGTTCAGCGATGCGCTGGTTATCCTCGGCGCGGCCGAAATCGTCATTCCGGCCTTCGCAAGGCTCCGGATTTCACCCGTCATCGGCTTCATCCTCGTCGGGATGATCGTCGGACCGTCAGGTCTCGGCGGCCTGACGGACGAAATCGGCTGGCTAAACTATCTGACGATTTCCAATCCGGAAGCGGTCGACCCGTACGCCGAGCTTGGAATCGTCCTGCTGCTGTTCGCGATCGGGCTGGAACTGAGCTTCCGGCGCCTTGTGGCCATGCGCAGGGCCGTCTTTGGCATCGGAGCTGCCGAACTGCTGGGCGGCGCAGTGTTGATCGGCGGTACGCTTTACATCTTCGGCCAATCGGCCGGAAGCGCGGGGGCGCTGGGATTTGCCCTGGCCATGTCGTCGACTGCGCTGGTGCTTCCAATCGCCGGCACGACAAGTCCGGTCGGCAAAGCCGCTCTTGCCATGCTGTTGTTCGAGGATCTTGCGCTTGTGCCCCTGCTCTTCCTATTCGGAACTGCGGCCGCAGGCGCTGCTACCGGCCTGTTCGACGTCCTATGGAAAGGCGCGCTGGTGATTGCGGGCCTTCTCCTGATCGGTCGCCTTATCCTGCCGTCACTGTTCGCCCAGGCCGCGCGCACGAAGAGTCCGGAGCTGTTTCTCGCCGTCAGCCTGCTCGTCGTGATCCTCGCCAGCATCGCGACGGGAGCGGTTGGCTTATCGCCGATCCTCGGGGCCCTGCTCGCCGGGGTCCTCATCGCGGAAACGGAGTATCGTAGCGAAGTCGAGGTCGTCACTGCGCCATTCCGAGGTCTCGCGCTCGGCATATTCCTGATTACCGTGGGCATGCGGATCGATTTCCGCCAGCTCGCGCAGATCTGGCCCGATCTCGTCCTGGCCCTGGCTTTGGTGCTTCTGGTCAAGACGCTCGTTACCGGGGCCCTACTAAGGCTTAGCGGCTCCCGGGTAGGTGTTGCGGCCGAGACGGGCTTGCTCATGGCCTCCCCGTCGGAAACCACGCTGATCCTGATCGGCGCGGCGGCCGCCACCGGCATTCTGACGCAGGAAACCGCAACCTTCTGGCAGGCGGTAACCGCGGTCGGCCTGACGACTACTCCGCTCATGGCGAAGCTTGGCCGATTGGCTGCCAGGCGAGTGGACGCCGAAAACGGCGACGTGCCTGATGTTCTCGAAGCCAAGGGCCGGACGATCATCTTCGGTTTCGGCCGCGTCGGGCGAATGGTTGCGGACATGCTCCGAGAGCATGACCGGTCCTATCTCGCGGTCGACAGCGACATTGATAACGTCATGGCCGCCCGGCTGTCGGGCTACACGATTCTGTTTGGCGACGTGGCCCGCAACGAGCTTGTCGAGAAGCTGCACCTCGGTCATGCGGCCGCATTGGTTCTGACCATGGATGACCCGGTGCTGGTCGCCCGCATAGCAAGACGCGTTCGCGGCTGGTGTCCGGACCTCGCAATCATTGCCCGCGCTCGTGACACTGACAACGCGGCCAAGCTCTATGAGGCCGGCGTGACGGACGCCGTTCCGGAGACGCTCGAGGCGTCGCTCCAGCTCTCGGAGGCGGTGCTGGTGGATATCGGCGTCGCGATGGGGCCGGTGATCGCCAGTATCCATGAGAAGAGGTCTGAGCTCAGATCGGAAATCATGGCCGAGGCAGAGATGGAGCGCGAGCCGCGGCTGGGTCGCCGTCGGCTCAGGGACGTTAATCAGTCGTCCGGTGAAGGCTCGAAACGGAGAAGGCCCGCCGTATAGGTCCGGTGCTCGGGATTGTCGGCGGGGTGCCGGCTGCCATCGAAGACGATGACTTCTTCGAAATCGAACGGCGATAGGCCTTCCAGGCAAGCAACGTTTACGCCCAGCTCGTCCGGGTTCGAGCGACGCTTGTGGTGCGTATAGATGCCGCAGGTTGAGCAGAAATGATGCTCCGCTGATTTCGTGTTGAAGCGGTAGGTCGCCAGTTTGCCCTCGCCATGCGTGACCTTGAAGCCGTCATGCGTGGACGTCACGGCAACCGCGCCTCTCATCCGACAAATGCTGCAGGTGCAACGGCGCGCCGACGACAGGCCGAATGGCAATTCAGCGGTAAATTTGACGGCGCCGCAATGGCATGAGCCCTTCAACGTAAGTGGCTCAGTGCCGGGCTCGATCACGCGGCGACTTTCTCCAAGGCGTCCTTGACGGCATCGAGCGCTTCCTTGGCCTTCGCGCCCTCCGGGCCGCCACCCTGGGCCATGTCCGGACGCCCGCCGCCGCCCTGCCCGCCCAGCGCATCCACGGCTGCCTTCAGCAAATCGACGGCGTTGATCTGGCCGGTGAGGTCGTCGGTTACGCCGACCGCAACGCTTGCGCGACCTTCGTTCACGGCAATTAGAGCCGCAATGCCGGAGCCCAAGCGCTGCTTAAGCGTATCAATGGTCGACCGTAAGTCTCTGGGATTGAGCCCTTGGACAACTTGACCGAGGAACTTCCGGCCACCGACTTGTTCGGGCGCCGCGTCATCCGGGTTGGCTGATCCCCCGCCCATCGCCAGCGCCTTCCTGGCATCGGCCAGCTCGCGCTCCAAGCGACGCCGGTCCTCGACCAACGAGGCAATGCGCGCCGGCACTTCGTCGGGCGACGACTTGAGCGTCGCTGCGGCTTCACGAAGCTTGGCGTCACGGTCGACTAGCCATTTGCGCGCAGCTTCACCGGTCAGCGCCTCGATGCGGCGTACGCCTGACGACACGGCGCTTTCGGACGTGATCTTGAGCAGTTGGATGTCGCCCAGCGCCCGGACGTGCGTGCCGCCGCACAGTTCGACGGAGTAATCCGCTTCAGACGTCCGACCCATCGAAAGGACGCGGACTTCGTCGCCGTATTTTTCGCCGAACAAAGCCATGGCGCCCGCCGCAATCGCCTCGTCCGGCGTCATCAGGCGGGTATTCACCACCTCATTGCCGCGGATCTGCGCGTTTACGTCAGCCTCGACCTGCTCGATCTCTTCACGCGTCAGTGCCTTCGGATGCGAGAAGTCGAACCGGAAGTAATCGGCCGCGACCAGGCTGCCCTTCTGGGTCACGTGCGTGCCGAGCCGATGGCGGAGCGCCGCGTGTAGCAAGTGAGTCGCACTGTGATTGGCGCGAACGCGGTCGCGACGTTCGGCGTCGACTGTCTGGTGGACGGGCTCGTTTAGCGTGAGCTCGCCCTTGAGGATCTCGGTCCGCAGCACGTGGAGGCGGCCGAGCGGCTTCCTCGTGTCCTCAACCTCACCCTCGAAGCCCTTGAGCGTGGTAAGTTTTCCGGTGTCGCCCGTCTGACCGCCGCTTTCGCCGTAGAACGGCGTCTGGTTGAGAACGATGTCGACCGTTTCGCCAATTTCGGCGCGATCGACGCGCTTGCCGTCTTTGACGATCGCAAGCACGACGCCCTCGCCTTCGTCTCCCGAATAACCGGTGAACTCGGTGCTTCCGAACTCCTCGGCGATATCGAACCATAGTTCGTCTGAGGCGCGATCGCCGGAACCCTTCCAAGCAGCACGGGCAGCGGCCTTCTGCTGGGCCATGGCCGCGTCGAAACCGCCGCGATCGACGCCGAGCCCGCGGGCGCGCAGGGCGTCCTCGGTCAGATCGTAAGGGAAGCCGTAGGTGTCGTAGAGCTTGAAGGCGGTTTCGCCCGCGAGTGTGCCGCGGTCGCCGAGATTGGCCGTCGCCTCGTCAAGAAGCTTGAGACCGTTGGCCAGCGTCTGGCGAAACCGCGTTTCCTCCTGCTGCAAAGTTGCCTCGATCAGCGGTTGGGCACGGACTAGTTCCGGATAGGCAGCGCCCATCTCCGCGACCAGCGCCGACACCAGCCGGTACATCAACGGCTCGCTCGCGCCGAGAATGTGCGCGTGGCGCATGGCGCGGCGCATGATGCGGCGAAGGACGTAGCCCCTGCCCTCGTTTGCAGGCAGCACGCCATCCGCGACCAGGAAGCCGGACGTCCGCAGGTGATCCGCGATGATGCGATGGCTGGCGGTCATGTCCGCGCTGTCGTTGCTGGTCAGGGCGACAGAGGCAGCGATCAAGGCTTTGAACGTGTCCGTATCGTAATTGTCGTGAACGCCCTGCATGACCGCGGCGACGCGCTCGAGCCCCATGCCGGTGTCGATGCTTTTCTTGGGCAGCTCGGAGACGATTTCGCCCGCCACCTGCTCGTACTGCATGAAGACGAGGTTCCAGATCTCGACGAAGCGGTCGCCGTCCTCGTCCGGCGACCCCGGAGGGCCGCCCGGGATATGATCGCCGTGATCGTAGAAAATCTCCGAGCACGGACCGCACGGGCCATCGTCGCCCATCGCCCAAAAATTGTCCTTGGTGGGAATGCGGATGATCCGGCTCTCCGGCAGGCCGGAAATCTTCCGCCAGAGATCGAAGGCTTCGTCGTCCGTGTGATAGACGGTCGCGGTTAGCCGGTCGGCGCTGATCCCCCATTCCTTGGTGATCAGGTTCCACGCGAGCTCGATCGCGTCGTCCTTGAAATAGTCGCCGAACGAGAAATTCCCGAGCATTTCGAAGAACGTATGGTGGCGCGCGGTGTAGCCGACGTTGTCGAGGTCGTTGTGCTTGCCGCCCGCCCTCACGCATTTTTGCGAGCTCGTCGCTCTGGGCCCTTTCGGCTGTTCCAGGCCGGTGAAGACGTTTTTGAACGGCACCATGCCAGCATTCACGAACATCAAGGTCGGATCGTTCTGCGGCACCAAAGGCGCGGACTGGACGCGCAGGTGTCCGTTCTTCTCGAAATAATCGAGGAAGGATCGGCGGATGTCGTTCGTCGAGGTCATGTTGAACGGCATGTAAATGCGCTGCTGCACTGCGGCAAGGAGCGCCGTTGACCAGCATTATCGCGGTGCTAGCGTACTCGTCAGGGGAGATATCATGAAACTCATCGGCTTCGCCGTGCTGGCCTGCGTCGCGACGCCGGTCATGGCTCAATCCAGCGAGCATCAGGGCCATTCGATGACGGAGGCCGTGCCGGCCAAGGCGATGATCCTCGAGGGGTATGGCAACGGCGGATTTCCGATCACCACGGAAAATCCGGAGGCGCAGGCCTTCTTCAACAACGGCATGCAGCTCGCTCACGCTTTTGCCCACTCATCGGCGGTTGAGGCAATGCAGGAGGCCGTCAGGCTCGATCCGCAATGCGCCATGTGCATGTGGGGCCAAGCCTGGGCGGATGGGCCGACGATCAACTTCGGCAAGAGCGAAGATGAAGTCGGGAAGCTTGCAGAACTGGCCGACAAGGCGGCGGACCTTGCAAAGGCCCGAGGTACCGATCGCGAGCGAGCGATGATCCACGCGCTTCAGCTTCGCTACAAGAATGGTGGCGGCGGCAAGGAGGGCGACCTGAAATTCGCCAAGGCCATGGCTGCTCTGGCTTCAACATATCCCGATGACAACGAGATCGCTGTGCTTGCTGCGGATGCCTGGCTCATGACCAAGGCGGATACCGCCGAGGACTGGAAGCTCAATGCGGAGCTCGCAATCCCGTTGCTCGAAGGTGTTCTCCACCGCAATCCGAACGATACGCCCGCCATTCACTTCTACATCCACGCATCCGAGATCGCGGAGCGGCCCGCAATTGCTGAGCCATATGCGGACAAGCTCCCGGCTCTTGCGCCGAGGGCAAGTCACCTCGTTCATATGCCCAGCCACACCTATTACTGGGTTGGCCGATACGAAGACGCGGCGAAGGTGAACATGCGCGCGGTCGAGATCGGCATCGAAAATGCGAAAAAACTCGGCCTGCCTGCGCCGAACGGCGTTTGGGGTCTACCCTATCATGCGCACAACGTGACGTTCGGCCTTGGCGGCGCTCTTCAGGCGGGGGATGCCGAAATAGCGCTTCGGCTAGGCCGGCCCCTCGTTGAGAGGTCGCAGATCGACAAGCATGCCGGCGCCTACCGCCAGATGATCGCAGCGAACGGTTATTATGCCATGGCGATGTTCGCAGATCCCAAAGAGGTTCTCGCCTTGCCGAAACCAAATCTGCCCTTCCTCGAGGCGGCGTGGCATTACGCGCGCGGCGAAGCCTACGCGAAGCTTGGCGACGCGGGATCGGTCCGGAAGGAAGCGGCCGCTATTCACGGCGTCTCAGGCGAACTCAGCAAGGATGACGGCTCGTTGCAGGCGCAAACGATGACCTACATAGCGCGCAACGTTCTCGTCGGCCGGGCCGACATGATGGATCGCCGGCCCAGAGAAGCAGCGCAGGCTTTTGCGGAAGCAGCAGAGCACGAAGAGAGCGATGATTTTCGTTCGGTTTCCGATCCACCCGCCTGGCACTATCCCGTTCGCCGCGACCTCGCCTTGGCACTCGAGGAGCAAGGCGATCTTGCCGGGGCTCGCCGCGAAGCGGCCGCGGCCTTGGAATTCCGAAAGAATGATCCGGGCACGATGGCACTGATTGCAAAGCTCGACGCCCGCTCGGCCGCTCGCTAGTCGCAGCGCATGGCGAGAAGTCCCAAGTCGAGCATTCCGCGCTACCGGCGCAGCAGGCCGGGTCGGCGTTCGTTGATCGGTCGGGTCGTCGGCTTTGTCGTCAAGTTGGTACTGGTATTCGTGATCGGATCGTTCCTGTGGGTACTCGCTTATCGCTTCGTGAACCCCCCGATCACCGCGACGATGATCGGCGATATGCTTGCCGGGCGAGGTGCTGAGCGCGACTGGATGAGCATTGACCAGATCGACCGCGACATGGTCCGCGCGGCGATTGGCGCTGAAGACAGCAAGTTCTGCTCGCATAACGGCTTCGACGTGGAAGCCATTGAAGATGCGATGAAACGGAACGCATCGGGCGGACGCATCCGGGGCGGCTCGACGATTAGCCAGCAGACCGCCAAGAACGCCTTTCTCTGGCAAAATGGGGGCTATGTCCGCAAAGGCATGGAGGCCTGGTTCACCCTGCTGATGGAGAACCTCTGGCCGAAGCGCCGGATCATGGAGGTCTATCTCAATCTCGCCGAGACCGGGATCGGCACCTACGGCGTCAATGCCGGATCGCTGCGCTACTTCGACCATGATGCGAGTGCGATGAGCCCGACGGAGGCCGCGCGCATGGCCGCCGTGCTGCCCCTGCCTAAGAAGCGTGGCGTGGTCGCGCCGAAGGGCTTCACGCGCCGCTACGGCAATTCGATCGCTTCTCGCATCGGGATCGTCGGCCGCGATGGCCTCGACGCCTGCGTCTATCAGGGCTTCACGCCCCCGAAGAACAAGACGCCGCCCGCAAGCAAGGCGACCACTAAGCTTCCGGGCGAGGAATTCGAAAGCGCCAAGCCGCTTCCACCGTTAAACGAAGATGTCGACGAGCTGCCGCCTGAGTCGCAGGAGCCGGTCGTGCTCAACGTGCCTGCTCCAACGCAGACGCAACCCGTCGCGAACCAGGCGACGCCTCCTGAACCAGGGAATGTGGAAGCCCCGCCTCCGCCACCCGGTCAATAACCTAATCCGTTGATCGCCCGGCCTTTTGCGTTCGGCAGAGGAACGCCGGGCATAGGCTCTCCGTTCTGGCCGCAAACCCAAGAAGGAGGACTAGTGATGGCTACACGTACGCAGAGTCGATCCTCGACCGGCAATCGCTCCAGCAGCGGCAATTCTTCGCGCAGCAGCGGTGAAAATGGCCGCAGCCGGGGCCGGAGCAGTGGCAACAGCAGCAACCGCAGCGCCTTCTCGTGGGGCGACAATGCCGGCCCGCTGCTCGGCGCCGCCCTCGCCGGCGCAGCGATCGGCTTCGCCGCGAACTACGGCCGCAAGTTCGTGATGCAGGGCTTGGAAGCGGCTGCGGGCGATTGGGACGACATCCTCGCCGCTGAGCATGAAATGGCGCTGGCGATCTTCGACAAGATGCTTGCGACCGACGACACGCAGACTTGGAAGCGCAGCATGCTTCTGATGAAGCTGACCCACGCGCTCGACAAGCATGCTCACCAGGAGGAGATGGTCGTCTATCCCGCCCTCCGCGAAGCCAATATGGCGGTGAATGCCGACGAGCTCGAAGGGGAGCACGGCTACATCAAGACCTTCATCTACGAGCTGAAGAACATGGGCCCGAGCGCGCCGATGTGGCTCGATAAGGTTCGCGACTTCCGCGCCTTGGTCTCGAAACACGCGGCGATGGAGGAAAATGAAGTTTTTCCATCGTTCAAGCAGGACATGACCGACGAGCAGAACGACAAGGTCACCAACCTCGTCAACGCTGACGGGTTCTGGATGGCGTAGGCCTAGCCGACGAGGGCGAGCCTCGGCGGTTCCTGCACGGAAAGGTCGACGCTCCCCTCGCCGGTAATTCGCTCAACGCGAGCCTGGAGCTCGGCGTCGAGCGCAAAATCGCGCCCGGCCAAGACGATTGCCTGGCCGCCCGTGGAAAGCGGAAGAAGCAGGCGGACGATGCCGCCACCGCCTCGAGCGCCGGACAGCTCGCGTGCAACCGCCGAAACCAGTGACTTGTCGGAGACGCGGATTTCCATTTGCAGGCGCGTCCGCTTGGCCAGGGCTTCCAGCGGCTGAAATCGTTTGATCGCCACTCGTGGCAGTTCGTCGCCAGGACGCTTGTCGAGTTCAACGGTAAGCAGACCGCAGGTTTGCGCCTTCGCGGCCGCTTCAATTGCGGCGCTGGCCTCATCGTCGAAGATGCTGGCCTGGAATTGCCCAGACGAATCGCTGAGCGTCGCCATCAGGTAACGGCGTCCCTTGGCCGACGTCCGCCAGCGGACGTCCTCAACCAGGGCCGCCATCACGGCGCCCGCGCGGCCCTCTGCCGGCATCGGCACATCGGCGAGCTGCGCGAATGTCTTGGCCTTGTTCGCTTCGAGAAGATGCCGGTGGGAATCGACCGGGTGGGCCGAGAAATAGAAGCCGAACGAATCCCGCTCGGCTGCCATCCGGACTGCCAGCGACCATTGGTCCGCCTTGGCGAGCCGGATCGGCGCAACTGCGGATGGCGTTCCGCCGAAAAGACCATGCTGGCCGCTCGTGCGTTGTTCTGCTGCGCTCGATGCATGAGCAAGGATGATCTCGGCCGAGGCATAGACCGCCGCCCGATCCGGAGCGAGCGAGTCGAACGCGCCCGCCGCTGCAAGGCTTTCAATTTGGCGGCGATTGAGAAGCCGCGGATCAATACGTTCCGCGAAATCTTCGAGTGACGTGAAGGGTCCGTTTGCCTCACGTTCGGTAACCAGCGCCTCCATCGCTTTCTCGCCAACCCCCTTCAGCGCACCGAGGGCATAGCGGACCTGGCCCTCCTCCACTGAGAATGCGGCCTGGCTGGCGTTGATGGACGGAGGCAAGCATTCGACCTCGCCGCGCCGCATGTCTTCAACGAACAAGGCTAGCTTGTCCGTCAGCGCGATATCGAAGCTCATCGACGCCGCGTAGAACTCAGGGCGGTGGTGCGCTTTCAGCCAGCCGGTGTGATAGGCGACCAAGGCGTAGGCAGCGGCGTGCGACTTGTTGAAGCCGTAGCCTGCGAACTTGTCGATCAAGTCGAACAGCTCGGACGCCTTGGCCGGCGTGATGTTGTGCGCCTTGCAGCCTTCGACGAAGCGCGCGCGCTGGGCATCCATCTCCGACTGGATCTTCTTGCCCATGGCGCGGCGCAGAAGGTCAGCTTCACCGAGCGAGTAGCCAGCGAGCACCTGCGCCGCCTGCATCACCTGCTCCTGGTAGACGAAGATGCCGTAGGTTTCCTTCAGCACCTCCTCGAGCATGGGGTGCGGGTATTCAATCGCAGCTCGGCCATTCTTGCGGTCTCCGAACAACGGAATGTTGTCCATCGGACCAGGGCGGTAGAGCGAGACGAGTGCGATGATGTCGCCGAAATTTGTCGGGCGGACAGCCGCGAGGGTTCGCCGCATGCCCTCCGATTCCAGCTGGAACACGCCGACCGTGTCGCTGCGCTGGAGGAGTTCGTAGACTTCCTCATCCTCCCAGGTAAGCGCGGAGAAATCGACTTTTACCCCTTGCTCGGCCAGCAGGCGCTCGGCTTCCTTCAGCACCGAAAGGGTCTTGAGGCCGAGGAAGTCGAATTTCACCAGGCCCGCCGCCTCGACATATTTCATGTCGAACTGCGTGACCGGCATGTCCGACCGGGGATCGCGGTACATCGGAACGAGGTCGTCGAGCGGACGGTCGCCGATCACCACGCCCGCCGCGTGGGTTGAAGCATGGCGCGGCAGCCCTTCCAGCTTCATTGCCAGGTCGAACAGCCGGCGGACGTCGGCATCGCCTTTATACTCGGCTGCCAGCTCGGACACGCCGTTTAGCGAACGCTCAAGCGTCCACGGGTCGGTCGGATGGTTGGGGATCAGCTTGGCCAGGCGGTCGACCTGGCCATAGCTCATCTGCAGCACGCGACCGGTGTCCTTGAGCACCGCCCGGGCCTTCAAGCGGCCGAAGGTGATGATCTGGGCGACCTTGTCGCGGCCATACTTCTTCTGGACGTAGGAGATGACTTCGTCGCGCCGGGTTTCGCAGAAATCGATGTCGAAGTCGGGCATCGAGACGCGTTCCGGGTTCAAGAAGCGCTCGAACAGCAGGTTGAGTTCGAGGGGATCGAGATCTGTGATCGTCAGCGCCCAGGCGACTACTGAGCCGGCGCCGGAACCGCGGCCCGGCCCAACAGGAATGTCGTGTGCCTTCGCCCATTTTATGAAATCGGCGACGATCAGGAAGTAGCCGGCGAAACCCATGCGGGTGATGACGTCGATCTCGAAATCTAGCCGCTCGCGATACCGGGCCCGGTCTTCCTCGCTCCTGTTCTCGAGCCGGACGTTCAGCCCGGCGTGTGCATCGGCGCAAAGCTGCTCGTCCTCGTGATCGGACAGACGCGGAAGGATCGGCTTTCGCTTCGGCGCGCCGACGGCGCATCGCATGGCGATGACAGAGGTGTTCGCAAGCGCCTCTGGCAAGTCGACGAACAGGTCGGCCATTGCCGCCGAGTCCTTCAGCCAGGCTTCGGGCGACGAGGTCTGGCGGTCGTTGCTTTCGACATAGACCGACTGCGCAATGCACAGCATCGCATCATGGGCAGCGTGATAGCTCGGATCGGAGTAAGCCGCCGGATTGGTCGCGACGAGTGGAAGATTGCATTCGAACGCAAGCTCGACGAGCGCGTCCTCCGATGCCTCTTCGATCGGATCGTCGCGGCGAATGATCTCGATGTAGAGCCGATCCGCAAACAGATGCTGCAGCCGGTCGAGGTAGGCGTGCGCCTTATCCTTCTGGCCATCCGCCAAAAGCCTCGACAGCGCGCCTTCCGAGCCTGCGGTCAGGGCGATCAGGCCGGCATTGGCCTTCTCCAGCGCTGCGAAAGAAACATGCGGATCCAGCTCGACGGGGCGATCGAGGTGCGCTGATGAAACCAGATGGCAGAGGTTGGCATAGCCTTCTTCATCCTTCGCCAGCAGCACGAGCCAGTCGACGCCGCTGGGGCCAGCCTCAGGAGGCCGGGCGACTGCAAGCATCGCGCCGACGATGGGCTGAATTCCCTTCGCCGAGCACGCCTCGGTGAACGCCATCGCCGCGTAGAGGCCGTTACGGTCCGCAAGCCCGACCGCCGGGAAGCCCAGCTTCGCAGATCGTTCCGCGATGACCTTGGGCTCCATCGCCCCTTCCAGCATTGTGAAAGAGGAGAAGACGCGTAACGGAACGTATGGCTGGGTCACAAACCGACTATGGCGTCGGCGAGCCCGATTGGAAG
Organism: uncultured Alphaproteobacteria bacterium; assembly: GCA_963750315.1. Lineage (GTDB taxonomy): Bacteria > Pseudomonadota > Alphaproteobacteria > Sphingomonadales > Sphingomonadaceae > Sphingomicrobium. The sequence continues at coordinate 286,903 of CAVVQF010000005.1, read as the reverse complement.
GCTCGACCGGCACACCGTCCACAGATTATTTAGGTACGGACACCGGCTTGTAGGTGAAGTCGAAATAGGGTTTCCACGTCGTGCCTTTGTCGGTGGATATCTCGCCAAGCTGCCGCACCGCGCCTTCCCCGAGCTTGCTGTAGGTCATTCGCACGATACCGACCTCACCGGGCTTTAGAGCGCCCTTCCACGGGCCCGTCAGGACCATCTTGCCATCGATGAGATCCCCGTCGAACATCACCCGCGCATTGGCGGCGTCCATCCACACCTGGTGCCAATGTCCGTCGTCGGGATCGTAGGTGCTGAGGCTACCGCCTGGCGTGCCACTTGAAGGCGACCAATTCTCGCGGATCACGCAGCCGCCGTAGAGGTTCTCAATCTCGCTCCGTGCGACCAACTTGTCCTGGCCGGTGGGAAAAACGTCCCAAGTCCCGACCCAGAAATCGAACTGGCGATGTTGCGGGCTTTTGCAGCCTGGACCGACCTGCGCGGCTGATAGCGAAGACGATGCAAAGTAGACCAACGCCGCCCCAGCCATCACGATTTTCTGGAAATGTCTCATCATGATCCTCTCCCGTCGCAAGAGGCTACGGGCGTTACGCAGCCGCAAGGCACTTTTCGCCCAATGGCTAGCGTTGGGGGGTCCACTTGCCGAGCATGATGTCGCGGATTTCGCGAATGCGGCCGCGATAGGTCTCGGCAATGCAGTCGTTGCTCGTGCAGCGGTCGCGATAGACCAGAAACGAATCCCGTGTCCGTGTCAGTAGCGCGCGTTGCTGCCCGTCGGCTTCGGAGATGGCGCTTGAGAACTGACTGGCCATGCGTCGGTCGAGCAGAGCGAGCCGATCGTCGTTGCAAACCGCGACCTCGCCGCTCGTCCGGGCCTTGTCGCAATTAAAGCTTGGCTTGATGGCTGCCCCGTCAGAGGGATCGACCGGTTCCGGATTATCGGCGGGCGGCAGTTCCTCGACGACGCCATTGGCCGGCTCGGCGGGCGCGACTTCATTGGTGTCAGACGGCAGCAGGTCCGATGATCCCTCAGCTGTTTTCGCAAGAGCGGCCAGCGGGGTAACGATCTCGCCGGCATTCGAGACGGTGACACCGCCGCCAGCTTCGACCGTGTAGAGAATGTCCGCACTCAGCGAGTGGCGGCTGCCGGCAGCTGCAACACCTGGCGGGAGGTCGAGCGTGATGGTCCCGTTGCAGGTAACGCCTCCGGTGCCCTCGTCGCGGAGAACGGGCGACTCCATCCGGACGTTGGAATAGGTCGCGATCTTGTCGAATGCCTCAGCGTCGCTCCCGCGGGCCGCTGCCGCCTGCCGGAATAGTTCGCGCTTGATCTCGTCGAATACCGTACGGGTTCCGCAGCGTTCGGATGGCTCCGCTTGCGTGGTCGAAAACTCGTTCCCGATGAGCCGATCGTCATCCGCCGACCGGTTGCCGAACAACATCATTCCAACGATCAGAAGGATCAGGGCGCCGAGCGCGACCGAAGCGAGCACCGTCGGATTGACGCGAGGGGCGCCCCCTTCGGATCCACGCTCCATTATTCGAGATGGCCTTCATGCAGGCGGACGAACTCGATCCATCTTGGCTGCGAGGCGCTCGTTATGAGTGGCGACCAGCGCCGCGCTCCCCTCGCCCCGTACGAGATTGAGGAATTCCGCGAGCACCTTATCCGCAGTTGTCTCGTCCAAATTTCCGGTGGGCTCATCGGCGAGAACCATCGGCGGCTTGTTGGCAAGTGCGCGGGCAACCGCGACACGCTGCTGCTCGCCGCCCGAGAGTTTTGACGGGCGGTGATCGAGGCGGGCGCCGAGGCCAAGCTTGGACAGCAGATCACGAGCACGCTCCCGCGCCGATTCCGCGTCCGCTCCGGCAATGATCTGCGGCATGACCACGTTCTCCAGAGCGTCGAAGTCCGGCAAAAGATGGTGGAATTGATAGATGAAACCGAGCGCATCACGGCGTAGTTCTGTTCGCCCAGCGTCGGTCAGCTTGGCGGCCTCCCGACCGTTGAGACGGATCGACCCCTCGAAACCGCCTTCGAGCAGACCAACCGCCTGAAGCAAGGTTGACTTGCCCGACCCAGACGGGCCGAGAAGGGCAACGATTTCACCGGGTTGAACAGCGAGATTCACACCGCGCAGCACTTCTATACGAGCTTCACCCTGAACGAAGGTGCGGCGCAGGTCGGTTGTCTGAAGGACGGCCTCACTCATAGCGAAGGACCTGCACCGGATCGGTGGATGCCGCCTTGCGCGCCGGGAAGAAGGTCGCCGGGATCGTCAGCAGAAGCGTCACGATCAGGATCGCCGCCACTTCCAATGGGTCGGTCTTCGACGGCAGCTCGGTAAGGATGCGCACCGACGGGTCCCACGGGTTCGCGCCGCTCAGAGTTTGAACGAGGTTCACGACGCCCTGCCGGAAGTAGAGACCGAGCGACCCGAGGATCAGGCCGATGATAATCCCCACGGCGCCGATCGAAATGCCAATTGCCATGAAGATACGCAGGATGGCGCGAGGACTAGCGCCCATGGTCCGAAGGATCGCGATATCTCGCGTCTTCGTCTTCACCAGCATGATCAGCGACGATGCGATGTTGAAGGACGCAACCAGCACGATGATGCTGACAACGATGAACATCACCGTCCGCTCCAGATCCAGCGCCTGGAACAGGGCCGCGTTCATCTGCTGCCAGTCTATCAAAATGCCTTTGCCCTGAAGCATCGGCTGGATCGGCGCGAGAATTTCACGGGCGTGGTCCGGATCGTCCGTCTGGACTTCGATCTGGCCAACCTCGTCGCCGAGCAACAGCAGGTTCTGCGCATCCTCGATCGGCATGACGATGAACTGCTTGTCGTAGTCGTAGACGCCGACTTCGAAGACTGCCGCGACCGTGTAGGTGACGATGCGCGGCACCGTGCCGACAACCGTAGAGCGGCCTTCCGGGCTGATCAGGCTGATTTCGCTGCCCGGATAAGCGCCAAGCACCTCGGCCAGTCGCGATCCAATCGCGATGCGGTTGCTGCCGGGGGTCAAGGCAGCGAGATTTCCGGACATCACGTGCTGGGCGATCACGCTGTTCTTGCGGATGTCCTCAATCCGCATGCCGCGAATAAGAACGCCTTCGACGCGACCGTTTGTCGACGCCATCAACGGCTGCTCGATCATCGGCGTAGCGGACGTCACACCGGGCAGTTTGCGCGTAGCGTCTGCGATGTTCTTCCAATCGCTCAGCCGGCCTTCATAGCCCTGCACGATGGCATGGCCGTTGAGCCCGACGATCTTGTCGAACAGCTCCGCACGGAAGCCGTTCATCACGCTCATGACGATGATCAGCGCGGCGACTCCCAAGGCGACCGCGCCAACGCTGAAACCGGCGACGACGAAGATGAATCCCTCGCCCTTGGTCGGAAGCAGATAACGCTTCGCCACCATACGTTCGTAGCGTCCAAGTATCATTCAGAGAGTCTCCGCGAGAGCCGATTCCACGCTCAACTCCTGGCGTTCGCCAGATGAACGGCGCTTGAGTTCGACCGTGCCGGACGCGATACCGCGCGGGCCGACGATGACCTGCCAGGGCAGCCCGATCAGATCCATGGAGGCTAGCTTGGCCCCGCCCCGCTCATCGCGGTCGTCGTAAGCCGTCTCGATGCCCGCAATGCGCAGGCTCGAGTAGAGACCTTCCGCGGCGGCCACCGTGGGCTCGTCGTCCTGACGCATCGTGACCAGGCCAACCTTCCATGGCGCGATGCTCTCCGGCCAGACGATGCCCGAATTGTCATGGCTCGCTTCGATGATCGCGCCGACGAGGCGGGATACGCCGACCCCGTAGCTACCCATCATCGGCGTGACCGGCTTCCCGTCGGCACCCGAGACCTTCAAGCCCATCGCGGACGAATATTTGTCGCCGAAATAGAAGATGTGGCCAACCTCGATGCCGCGTCCGGTGCGCTTGCGGTCGTCGGCAATGGTCGCCCAGCGCGCCTCGTCGTGCGTTTCGTCCGTCGCCGAATAGGTAGAGCTGACCTGGTCGAACAGGCGCTGGAGACCAGCGGCATCACCGTACTGGAGGTCCGACTGGTTCCAGTCGAACTCGTCGAAGGCGGCGTCGTAGAACACTTCGCTCTCGCCGGTAGGTGCAAGCACGATGAACTCATGGCTGAGGTCGCCGCCGATCGGCCCGGACGCCGCTTTCATCGGCACAGCCTGGATGCCTAGGCGCTGAAAAGTGCGAAGATAGGCCAGCAGTTGCGTGTAGTAACTCTGCCGCGCACCCTCTTCGTCGAGATCGAAGCTGTAGGCGTCCTTCATCAGGAACTCGCGGCCGCGCATGACGCCGAAGCGCGGACGGACCTCGTCCCGGAACTTCCACTGGATGTGGTAGAGCGTGCGCGGAAGCTCGCGGTAGCTCTTCAGCTCGTCGCGAACGATCGCCGTCAGCATTTCCTCGTTGGTCGGCCCGTAGAGCATCTCACGATCGTGACGGTCGCGGATGCGAAGCATTTCGGGGCCGTAGGCGTCGTAGCGTCCGCTTTCACGCCACAAATCGGCCGACTGGATCGTCGGCATCAGCATCTCGATGGCACCGGCGCGGTCCTGTTCCTCGCGGACGATCTGCTCGATCTTCTTGAGGACACGGTAGCCGATCGGGAGCCAGGCATAGATCCCCGCCGCCGTCTGGCGGACCAGCCCAGCGCGTAACATCAGCTTGTGGCTGACGATCTGCGCGTCCGAAGGACTTTCCTTCAAAACGGGTAGAAAGTAGCGGGAAACGCGCAATTTCGAGTGCCTCTAGAGAGCCTTGGAGCCGGTGCCCTACGGCCCAACGCTGCGGAGCGCAATGTGGCGGCCCGGGGCCTACGGTTGTTGCGGCTCCGCCACAGGGTGTGCCTAAAACCCGCCTCGACTCACGAAGGCGGGTGACAAGGTCCGGCAGGGCGGCATAGCTTGCACTTCTTCCGGCGGGCTGCCCCTTGGGGCCGATGCCGGAGGCTTGCAGCGACGCGCGAAAGCGGGACGCGGCAGGCACCCAAGGGGGCTGACGAGCAATCGTCACGCAGGACGCCCGGGTCGCTCAGCGGTCCGGGCGTTTGCTTTTGGCCGGAAGTCGCCGCCCCTTGGAACAGTACCTCATACGGTGGTATGCGCGGTGCAGCGCTCAAATCGGCGCAACACAGGAGGGCACCATGCGAACAAGGTGGCTTCTCGGCATGATCGTAGCGGCCGCGCTTGCTGGTCCCGCTGCGCAAGCACAGGACACTAACGAGTTCGGTATCCGGACCGAGACGCAGGAACGTCTGCGTAGCGGGCCGCCCGACATCGACTGGTTCAACCTGCTCGGTGTGTTGGGATTGCTTGGTCTGCTGGGGCTCAAGAAAGAACATGGAGAAGACAGCTATCATCCGGCCTCGGTCGAATAGCTCGTCTCCAAGGGGAGTTTAAACATGCGGAAACTTACATGCTTCGTGCTGGCGGCCGCCTTGGCCTCCACGACTGCGCTAGCTCAAAACGACGCTGACGCGAACGCCGCCGTCGATGCGAATGCGGCGATGACGATGGACGCCAATACGGTGGCTGCAAATGACGTTGCAGCTGCCCCTGCTCCTGGCGCAACCGATACGACGACTGAAGCAGCGCCCGCCGGCTCCGGCACGGAAGTCGGGCAACGGATTCCCGTGGGGCGTCGTTGGCCTGGTGGGCTTGATCGGGCTGATGGGACGCAAACGCCGCGATTAAGCCGAACGCGGCGTGGTAGCGGAGGAGGGACTTGAACCCCCGACACGCGGATTATGATTCCGCTGCTCTAACCAGCTGAGCTACTCCGCCCCAAGCGAGGCATGAATTGCGCTACCGCTATGCGGGCGGCGCCGCGGCCATATAGGTGTGCACATTGTGTCGGTCAACGCGAGGAACCGGTTACGGCTGCTCTCGTTCAAGCGGCATAATCGAAAGGCACTTTGATGGACCCGTTGACCCCGCTCGAGACCCTTTGCCGGATCATTCTACGGGCGCGTGAATATGAGGCCCAGACCCCGACCGACTACGACGGCAACGAAGCGGCCGAGAATGTCGACGACGAGGAAGAAGGCGCCCTCTCCGTTCTCGACGATTTCGATCAACGACAGTGTCGAGGAAGAGCTCAAGGCGGCGTTCGAAGATCTTGGCGAGGACCAATTGGCGGAGGTTGTCGCTTTCTGCTGGGTCGGCCAGGGCACTTATGACGCGAGCGACTGGGACGAGGCGCTGGAAGAGGCGAACGACCTGACCAGTGGCGGCAGCGACGCGGCCGTCGCCGAACTCATGGACATGCCGATGCTGGCGTCGGTGCTCGAATCCGGCCTCGCCGCCTTCGATCTCAGCTGTGACGGGATTGGCGACCTCAGCTAACCCCGAAACGGGAACGTCCGCAGCGTTTCCCAAGGCCCGCCCAGATACCGGTGAAGTCCAAGCGCCGGCAGGTCGATAGGCCGCCGGTCGTACCGGTCGCCAATCGCCAGTAGCAATGCCTTCGCATCGCGTGGCAGAGCCTTGTTTTGAATGGTGATGTGCGCCGACCAGCCCGCAGCGTCCTGCGCCGTCAGCAGTCCGTGAAGCCGCTCTGCGAGCTCGCCACGGATCGCATCGAGATCGTCCGAGGCGATGCGGAAGGCCACTCCTCCTCCGAGATTCATCAGGCCGGCAATCCAGGCCCGGGGCGGAGGTTGCTTTGCTAAACCCGAAAGAAGGTGTCGCAATTCCGCTTCTGCGGACGGCGGGATGGCATGAAACATCGTTAGATGAGCGCGAAGCTGGTTGCGATCCGGCGGGAAGTGGCGCTGCCGCAGATCGTCGAGCCATCCGAAATCGGACCCGATCTCGGCGGTGACAATCAGGGGTTTAGCTAGCTCGCTGGCCATTGGTCCTTCGCAATTTCCTCGAACCGGTCGAGCTTGTTGGCGTCGATCCAAATCTTCTCATCAGTCACGCTCGCGTCGGCCCACGGAATTCGACGAAGCGTCTCTCCCATGCCCGCAATTCCGCCTTCCGAAGCGACGATGTAGCGCAATTCTCCGCTTGAGCACCCGGCCATCGCGTCGACACACGAGCCGATTTCGCCATCACGGCCGTGAACAGGCCCCTTGGTAAGCATCGAAATTGGAAAGAGATCCTCGCCCCGCCGGCGCTCGCTGGCGGATGCGGCGCTGGAAGCACCCTCCTCGATCCGCTTCTGACGACCGAGCCAGCGCCAGATGCCGAAAATGTTGAGAATCGTCAGCACGACGTTGGTCCACGTCAGCGCGGGCTGATCCGTCATTAGACCAGAGGCCAGCCACGATAGTGAGCCGATGAGGAACACGCAAAAACCATAGCCGGTGATGCGTGTGCCGAGGTTCGCGGCAGTCATCGATGCCGCGATGACAGTCGCAACGGTCGCAATCCAAGAGATAGTATCAGCCATGGCGCGGCAATGCGCAGCCTTGGCGAAGGTTCAGATTTCGACCTGGCTACCCAATTCGACGACGCGGTTGGTCGGGAGCTTGAAGAACTCCATCGCGCTTTCTGCGTTTCGAAGCATCCACGAGAAGAGCTTCTCGCGCCAGATCGCCATTCCGGGCCGCGAGGACGCGATCAGGGTCTGCCGGGCGAGGAAAAAGCTGGTGTCCATCATCTTGCAGACCGGACCGCAGCCTTCGAGCCCGGAGAGCACGGCGGGCACGTTCACTTCGTCCATGAAGCCGTAATGGATGATCACCCGGTAGAAGCCGGCGGTGTAGTCCTGCGTCTCCACCCTCTTGGCCTCGGGCACGTAGGGCACGTCCTGAATCTTCACAGTGAGCAGGATCACGCGCTCGTGAAGTACCTTGTTGTGCTTGAGATTGTGCAGCAGCGCATGCGGCACGCCGCTCGCCGAGCTGGTCATGAACACGGCGGTGCCGGGGACCCGGGTGGCGCTGGTTGCCGCCGACTTGATGAAGATTTCCATCGGCAGGCTTGCTTCGTCCATGCGCGCCAGCAGCAACTGCCGGCCCTTCGCCCAGGTCGTCAGGAAGGTGAAGGCAATCGCGCCGATCAACAGCGGGAACCAGCCGCCCGCGGGAATCTTCAGCAGGTTCGCGCCGAGGTAGAGACCATCGACCGCGAAGAAGAGCGCCAGCAGGCCGATCGCCAGGAAGCGATTCCAGTTCCACAGCTGCAACAGCACCACCGAGATCAGCACCGCATCGATCAGCATCGCCCCAGTGACGGCGATGCCGTAGGCGGCCGCCAGGTTCGACGAACTTCCGAACATGACGACGAGGAGGATGACCATGATCATCAGCGCCCAGTTCACGAACGGAATATAGATCTGCCCGGCCGCACTCTCACTCGTGTGCGCAATGCGCAGACGGGGAACGAAACCAAGCTGGATCGCCTGCTGGGTCACCGAGAAAGCGCCCGAGATCACCGCCTGGCTGGCGATAATTGTCGCCATCGTCGCGAGGAGCACGAGCGGCAGGCGCAGCATATCGGAAGCGAGATAGAAGAAGGGATTCTTTACAGTCTCTAGCGCCTGAGCTGCGTCCATATTTAGCAGCATTGCACCCTGGCCCATGTAGTTCAGCAGCAGCGCGGGCAAGACGAAATAGATCCACGACACGCGTATGGGCTTGCGGCCAAAGTGACCCATGTCCGCATACAGCGCTTCCGCGCCAGTGACCGCCAAAACGACCGAGCCCAATGCGATGAACGCGCGCGTTGGCTCGTAAGCGAAGAACTTGAGCGCGTGCCAGGGGTTCAGCGTGTTCAGGATGACTTGCGGACGGTCGAGAATGTGGATCACGCCAAGGACCGCGATCGTCGTGAAGTAAAAAAGCATTATCGGGCCGAAAAGTGCGCCGACCCGCGCCGTGCCGTGCGATTGGATCGCAAACAGCCCTATGAGGATCGCGACAGCTATCGGGATGACGAAGGGCTGCAATCCGGCATTGACCGTCGTAAGCCCCTCAACCGCGGACAACACCGAAATCGCGGGCGTGATCATGGAGTCGCCGTAGAAAAGCGCGGTCGCGAAAACGCCCAACAGCACAATTCCAGCGGTCCATCTTTTCTTTCCGCCGAGCTGGCGATTGATGAGGGCGAGTAGAGCGAGGCTTCCGCCTTCCCCCTTGTTGTCCGCCCGCATGATGATGGTGACGTATTTCAGCGTCACGATGATCATCATCGACCAGAAAATCAGGCTGAGCACACCATGGACATGCAACTGGTCGACCAGCAACGTGTGGTGCCCGGCGAACGTTTCGCGGAATGCGTAGATGGGCGACGTGCCGATGTCGCCGAAGACGATGCCGATGGCACCGACGGCGAGCTTCGTCAGCGACCCGCTATGGTCGTGGCCGTGCGAGGTGTCTTGCGGGGCCTCGGCTTCCGCGCCCCCGGTTTCTGTTACGCTCATATTAGTTGAAACTGCCTGGACCGACTGCGAACCCGCATCCCTGGTGCCCCCGCACCGTCACCCGAGCGGCGGCGGGCCGCACTAGCACTGGGGGCATGCCGCCGCAAACCCTGCCTAATGTAGGAGGACAAGGCCGAATTGCACGTCTATAGGCGCGCGCAAACAACATTCAGCGGAGCGAACGAATAATGCGCGTCGGGGTGCCCAAGGAAATCAAGGTCCACGAATATCGGGTCGGACTGACGCCCGCTTCAGTCGCCGAACTCGTCGCCGCCGGCCACGAAGTCGTGGTCCAGGCAGGCGCCGGCGACGGCATCGATTGCCCCGACAGTGCATACAAGAAGGCCGGCGCCGAGATCCTTCCCGACGCCCAGGCCGTGTTCAAGGCGGCCGACATGATCGTGAAGGTCAAGGAGCCGCAGCAGTCTGAAATCGCCATGCTTGAGGCGCGGCACATCCTGTTCACCTATCTGCACCTCGCCGCCGACAAGCCGCAGGCGGAGGGCCTGATGAAGTCGGGCGCGACGTGCATTGCGTACGAGACTGTCACGTCACGCAGTGGCGCTTTGCCGCTTCTGAAGCCGATGAGCGAAGTCGCGGGCCGCATGTCGGTCCAGGTCGGCGCTCACTATCTCGAAAAAGAACAGGGCGGCCGCGGCGTTCTGCTCGGCGGCGTTCCGGGCGTTGCCCCGGCCAAGGTCGCAATCCTCGGCGGCGGCGTGTCCGGCGTGAACGCTGCGCAGATGGCGACCGGCATGCGTGCTGACGTGACCATCTACGACATCAACAACGACCGCCTGGCTGAACTGGACATGTTCTTTTCGAGCCAGATCAAGACGGCTTACGCCTCGAAGCGCGCGATCGAGAATGCCGTCGCCGAATCGGAGCTGGTGATTGGCGCGGTGCTCGTACCTGGCGCCGCTGCTCCGAAGCTCGTCACGCGCGAGATGCTGAAGACGATGAAGCGCGGTTCTGTGCTGGTCGACATCGCGATCGACCAGGGCGGCTGCTTCGAAACGTCGCATGCCACGACCCATGCCGATCCGGTCTACGAAGTCGACGGAATCATTCACTACTGCGTGGCGAACATGCCGGGCGCGGTTGCGCGTACGTCGGCCTTTGCGCTCAACAATGCGACGCTGCCGTTCGCGCTCAAAATTGCGAACCTCGGTGCGGAAGAGGCGATGCGGCAGGACCCGCACCTTGCCAACGGTCTCAACGTGTCGGGCGGCAAGATCCGACATGAGGCCGTCGCCGAAGCGCTCGACCTGGCCTACGAGCCAGCCTGACTTTTCCGCTGCGGTCCTTGAAGGGCCGCAAGCGCATCCTGGACGACGGGGCGCCAGCTGGCATCGGCTGGCGCCTCGGCGAGTACTTGCTGCCAGAGTTCGATAGCAGCCTTCGAGTTGCCCGAGCGCGCAAGCGCGAGACCGTAGAAAAAGCGCGGCGCCGGATAGTCAGGCGTCAACTCCTGTGCGCGGCGGAAGGCGAGCTCGCTAGCCGGAGTCAGCGTTCCAGCCTGGTCGGCCAACGCATTGCCGAGTCCGATCCACAGTTGCGGCTCTCCGGGGTGCTCCCGGACGGCGGACTGGAGAATGCCGGCCGCCTCCTGCGTCTTCCCGCGGCTCGCGAGCGATTCCGAGATGATCAGCCAATGCTCGATCGGCGTGAAGCGCCCGAAGAAGGCGTGGCGAAGGTTGGTTAGCGGAATCGGCGGCTGGCGCTCCTCCGCCGATCGAAACGACGATGGCAGGCTCGGCCACCCGAACACGGCGTATCCAGCAGCGCCGAACATCAAGCCGGCGGCGCAGAGCTGCAGCAGCGCACCACGTACCCGAAGCAGCCACAGCGTCCCAAGCGAAACGGCGATCAGCAGGAGCAAGGCAATCCAGCCCATCATCCGCGCTTCCGCTTCAGCCTGCCGGCCGCGATGGCACCGCCGAAAATGAGCAACAGGATCGGCGTAGCCCAAAGCGGCCAGTTGATCAGGTCGGCGGTCGGTCGATAGCTGATCCAGTCGCCATAGCGCTCGATCAACCACGCCCGGATCTGCGCCGGATTCTCCCCGGCAGCGATCCGTCGGCGCACGAGATCCCGCATGTCACCGGCGAGGTCGGCATCAGAATCCGCAATCGACTGGCCTTGGCAGACGAGGCAGCGCAATTCCTCCATCAGCGCCTGCGCCTTTGCCTCCTGCTTTGGGTCCGGAAGCTGGCGATACGCCCAGTAGGACGGCGGCAGGTTGGACTGCGCGAAGGCAGGAGCTGCTAGCGAGAAGGCAAAGGCGATGAGAAGCGGTCTCACTTCGCCTTCTCCAGTTCCCGCATGACGGTCGGGATGTCCGCGGAGCCGATCGGGCCGATGAACTGGAACCGGACGACGCCCTTGCCGTCCACGACGAAGGTCTCGGGAACGCCACTCGACCCCAGCGAGAGCTGTACGCTGCTATGCCGGTCCGCGCCTATGCGCTGGTACGGATTGCCATGCCGGTCGAGGAAGGCGGCGACCGCGCCCGGCGTATCGCGCACGGCAATTCCGTCAATCTTCACGCCCTGCGCCTTCATCCGCTCGAGAATCGGCGCCTCGGCCACGCAGGGTACGCACCAGCTGGCGAAGAAATTTAGCAGCCGCGGTTCCCCCGTGGCGAGGTCGGCGGAACTCAACGCTGGAGTTCCCGCAACTCCCGCAGGAAGCGCAAACTCCGGCACCTCTCGGTTCACCAGTTGCGAGCGCACCGTCGAATCCTCGGGCTGGATCAACTTCCAGGCGAAGGTGAGGACAATCCAGACGATCAGGATGATCGGAATGAGGCGAAGGCCGCGGCTCATTCTGCGGCCGCCTTCCGCTTGCGCCGCGCCCGGCGTGCATGCCCGAGCATCGCCAGCAAGCCGCCAAACGCGACCAAGGTTCCACCGAACCAAATCAAGGTCACCATCGGCTTCCACCAGAGGCGAAGTTGGTAACGCCCCTCATCATCGGACGGTCCGAGCACCGTGTACAGCTGACCTGCAAGCATGGTCTGGATCGCGGCTTCGTTCGTCTCGGTCGGCGGGCTGGTGAAGAAACGGCTCTGCGGACGGAGAACATGCACCCCTCCTCCCCGCGAAGCACGCAATTCGGCTTCGACGGCGGTCCAGTTGGGACCAGCGATCGGGCTCACCCCTTCGAACTTCAGGAGCCAGGGTCCGACGTCGACCGTCTCACCCGGGCGCACTGCCGTCAGTTTCTCCGTCGTCAGCGAACTGTCGGCAGCCATCCCACCGACCGCAACGCCAGCCCCTAGATGGGCGATAACCATGCCCCAGGTCGCCAGCGGCGTCCGCAAGGGATTGCGGCCAATCAGCGGAAGGATCGCAGCAGGGAGCAATCCCGCCGCTAAAGCCAGTCCAAGTTTCGCCAAGATGCTGGCCTCCGGCAGTCCCAGAAAGGCGATGACCAACGCCGTCGCCGCGAAGAGGCCGCGGGATGGCTAGCTTCGTCGCGATCGACCGCTTTTCCCGACGCCAGCTCAGCATCGGCCCAATCGCCAGCAACAGCCCGAGCAGGATGGCCAATGGACCGACCACAGCATTGAAATACGGAGCGCCGACCGAAAGCTTTTCGCCGCTGACCGCTTCGGCCAGCAATGGATACAGCGTCCCGATGAAAACGACGCCAAGGATAACGGTCAGCAGCAGGTTGTTGACGACGATCCCGGCTTCCCGGCTGACCAGTTCGAATAGAGCGCCCTCGCGCAACGTCCCGGCACGGACCGCAAACAGGACGAAGGCGGCGGTCACGTAGATGCCGAGCAAGGCGAGGATGAAGGCGCCGCGGGTCGGATCCACAGCGAAGGCATGGACCGAGGTCAGCACGCCAGAGCGAACGAGGAACGTGCCGACCATCGACATGGAAAAGGCGATGACCGCGAGCATCATCGTCCACGCCTTCAGCGCATCGCGGGCCGCGAGCACGGCGACCGAATGGAGCAAGGCCGTCGCCGCCAGCCAGGGCATGAGCGAGGCGTTTTCGACCGGATCCCAGAACCACCAGCCGCCCCAGCCAAGCTCGTAATAAGCCCAGTAGCTTCCCGCAGTGATGCCGAGAGTGAGGAATATCCACGCGCCGAGCACCCATGGCCGCATTGCACGGGCTAAGCGTCGGTCGACATTTCCGGCGAGCAGCGCACCGACCGCAATGCTGAACGCGACCGATAGGCCAACGTAGCCGAGGTAGAGCGTCGGCGGATGGAACGCCAAGCCCGGATCCTGGAGCAGCGGGTTGAGCCCCCGCCCCTCTACCGGCGCCGAACTCATTCGGGCGAACGGGTTCGAAGCGAACAGCAGGAATGCGTGAAATCCTAGCGCTAGCGCCGCCTGCGCGCCAAGCGCGGCGATCAGGGTCCGCGACGGAAGCTCCCGTGACAATGCGCTGAGCGCGGCCCCCGACAAGCCGAGGACGGTGACCCACAGCAGCATGGAGCCTTCATGGTTGCCCCACGCTCCGGCCACTTTGTAGATGAACGGCTTGGCGCTGTGGCTGTTCTCGAACACCAACGCGACCGACAGATCCGTCCGCGCGAAGACGATCAGCAAGGCGAGGAACGCAAAGAGACAAAGCAGGCCTTGAACGATCGCCAAAGCGCGCACCGTGCGCTCCGCATCCACTTTGCCGCGAACGTGTGCGATGCTGAGAAACAGCCCGAGCAGCGACAGCGCGGCCGCAAGCCAGAGTGCGGCCAGGCCTGCCTCGGGGATCATCGCTTGAGGGTCCGTCCCGCCTTGTGCTCGGCGGTCTGATTACCGAGCTGCGGCGGCATGTAGCGCTCATCATGCTTGGCGAGGATGTTGTCGGCGACGAACGTCTCGTCCGGCGCCAGCTTGCCCTCGGCAACAACGCCGCTGCCTTCGCGGAACAGGTCAGGCAGGATGCCGCGATAGGTCACGAGAACGCGCCCCTCGCCGTCCTCGACCATGAAGCGCGTGGTTACACCGTCGTCGTCACGCTTGACCGAACCCTTCTCGACCATTCCGCCGAGGCGCATCGCCTTTCCGGCACTTGCCTTGCCGGCGATGATATCGGCGGGCGTGTAGAAATAAGCAGCGCGGTCCTTCAGGCCCCACATGGCGAGCAGGACCGCGCCAAGCACGGCCGCGATCGCGACGGCGACGAGGACCAACCGTTGATGCTTCGGCCGCCCAATCATTTGCGGTTGAGTTCGTCCACTGCCGCCTCGGCTCTCCGCATGGTCAGGAACGACCACGACAGCAAACCAGCCGTTGCAAGTAGCGCGACCGCATAGGCCGCCGTGACGAATGCCCAATGGTTCACTCTGCAGCCGCCCGACGCATGCGCGCCTCGACCTTGGCTTCCGCCAGTTCGGCCCGCATCCGCATCAGCACTGCCGCGCCGAACAGGCAGGTGAAGCCGAGAGCGGTCAGCGGCAAGGGCCAGAGGATCGAGCTGTCGATGCTCGAACCGGACACGCCGATGCTCTGCCCCTGATGCAGCGTCCGCCACCACAGGACGGAGTAATGAATGATTGGCAGGTTGATTGCGCCAATCAGGCCAAACAGAGCGGCAATACGCCCCTCGCCTCCGCGCTCCCGCTCGGCACCCGCCAGAGCGATATACCCGAGGTAGAGAAAGAACAGGATGAGCATGGACGTCAGGCGTCCATCCCATTCCCACCAGGTGCCCCAAGTCGGGCGCCCCCAGATCGAGCCCGTGAGCAGGCAAATAGCCGCGAATGTTGCCCCGGCGGGAGCAGTCGCCCGCCCCGCAACCGCCGAAAGTGGATGCCGCCAGACGAGTTGCGCGATTGAGGCAGCCGCAATCCCCGCCCAGCCAGCCATTCCCAGCCAGGCTGCGGGAACGTGGACGTACATGATGCGGACCGTCTCACCCTGCAGATAATCGGGTGGCGTTAGCGTAAGGCCGCCAACGACGCCGATGGTTGTCAGGATCAAGCCGATGGCGAGCAGCCAGCCCGTCGCGGGGCGCGCGAGCTTCAGGAACCTTGCCGGATTGGCAAAGCGATGCACGCGCGGACCTCGTTACCCTCGGCCGATGAGGCGCTGGGCCATCGCATCGGCGACCGACGCCGGATCGCGACCGGACTCCGCGCTCTCGGCCCAGATCTGCTCAAGGCGGTCAGGGATACCTTCGATCTTCTCGCGGACGACGCTGGCGTCGCCATTGCGAAGATATTCGATGCAGACGTTGATGATGCCACCGGCGTTGATGACGTAATCCGGCGCATAAAGGATGCCACGCGCATGAACGCGCGGGCCGTCCTCCGGCGTGGCGAGCTGGTTGTTCGCGCCACCGGCAACGATCGGCACCCGAAGCGCCGCAATCGACTGCTCATCGAGGATCGCTCCCAACGCGCACGGGCTGAGAACATCGGCTTCGAGGCCAAGAATCTCGTCGGTCCCAACGACCTTGCCGCCAGTTGCTTCGGCCAGCTTCCGAGCTTTTTCCGCGTCGACGTCCGCGATGGACAAACGCGCGCCTTCAGCTGCGGCATGCATGGCGACACCCGTTGCGACGCTGCCGGCCCCCTGAAGAGCAATGTGAAGACCACTGACGCTGTCCTTGCCCAGTGCCCGGCGAACGGCTGCCTTGATGCCAAGGAAAACGCCGAGCGACGTATGCGGGCCCGGATCGCCGCCGACGTCTCCACCTTCGACCGGAAGGCCGGCAACGAACGGCGTATTGCGGCGGATCTCGATCATGTCGGCAACGCTCATGCCGACGTCTTCCGCGGTCACATAATGACCGCACAGATTGTCGACGGCCTTGCCGAAGGCGTGGAGCATTTCGGGCGTCTTCGTCCGCTGTTCGTCGGCAAAGATCACCGCCTTGCCGCCGCCGAGCGGAAGTCCGGCCATCGCGTTCTTGTAGCTCATGCCGCGCGAGAGACGCAGCGCGTCCTTCAGGCCGTCAGCAGGGTCAGCATAGTGCCAGAAACGCGACCCGCCCGCGGCCGGACCCAAGTGGGTCGAGTGAACTGCGATGATGGCTTTGAGGCCGCATTCCTCGTTCCAGACGAAATGCAGGCCTTCGTGCGCGTCGAAATCTTCGAAGCCCCAGGGCGTAATCATAGGATGGAAACGGTCCGATAAACGTCAAGAAATGGGGCGATCGACGGGGCTTGAACCCGCGACCCCCGGTACCACAAACCGGTGCTCTAACCAGCTGAGCTACGATCGCCATGATGCACCCCCCGGTGTCTCTCCCCGGGGGCGCGGTGGCTCCTTAGGATTGGAGCCTTGGGAACGCAAGCGAAGCACCCAGCTGTCGACCAAGGAAACGTAAGAGGTTTAGCGTGTTTATTGTGGACAAAGATTGGCCCGTTTTAGTTTGCTAAGATCGTTTCAGAGGCGCAATCTCTTCGATGGGGAGAACGAAGATGTTGGCGAGTCGCCGCTCGGGGCAGCCCGCCGTGTCTGGCGTTTCGCTACGCGACACGTTGATTGCGGCGGGATTGGAAGAAGGGCTTGCCGATCAACTCGACGGCATGCCTCACAAGGTTGTCCAGGTTGACCCGCGAAGGCCCTTCCGCGAGCCTTCTGTGCCGCGCGACGAAGTTCTGTTCGTGCGCTCCGGGCTCCTTTCAAAATTCAAGGTCGACAGTTCTGGCCGCCGCCAGATCGTAGCGCTTCGATTTCCTGGCGAAGGCGTCCTCCCGCGTGAGGGGCAGACGAGCTATGGCATCCAGGCCATCGTCCCGAGCGAGGTCATGGTCGGCAGCGCCAAGGACCTGAACGCGATCGTCGACAAACATCCTGCAGTCCAGAAATTCTTCTGGCGGCTGACCCAGCGCAACGAAGCCATCGGATATGAATGGCTGGTCAATTGCGGGCGGCGCGATTCGACTGCCCGTGTGGCTCACCTCCTTTGCGAGACGGCGGTTCGGAGCCGGGCGAACGTGCCCGAAGAGCCGCTTCATAATCCCTTCACGCAGCAGCAGATCGCGGAGATCACCGGTCAGACGTCGGTCAATGTGAACCGGGTGATGGCGGACCTCGAACGCCAAGGGCTGATCAAACGCGCCGGACGCGACATCACGTTCGAAGATTGGTCGGAAATGCGCCGCGTCGCGAGCTTCCAGCCGGCCTATCTCGAGTAGATTTTCCGCGAATGCATGGTGGGCGCGACAGGGATTGAACCTGTGACCCCACCCGTGTGAAGGGTGTGCTCTACCGCTGAGCTACGCGCCCATGCCCTCGCAGGAAGTGGCGGATATAGTGCCCGCTATCGCGGTGTCCAGCTACTGAACCGCGTCCTTCAAAACCTTGCCCGGACGAAACTTGGGCTGGGCGCTTGCCTTGATCTGCATCGGCTCGCCAGTCCGCGGATTGCGGCCAGTCGATGCCTTGCGGCGTGTGACGGAGAAATTGCCGAATCCTACAAGACGAACCTCGTCGCCGCGCTTCAGCGCGGACGTGACGACTTCAAGCATTGTCTCAACGGCGCGCGCAGCGTCGTTCCTGCTGAGACCCGCGCGATCAGCGACATGCCCGATCAGTTCTTGCTTGTTCATCGGTTCGGCTCTCCCCAGAATTCACGCGAGACTTCACCCGCGACCGCCCAATCCTTAAGGCAAGAGTTTAAACACAAGTAAAGCTTAGTGCCGTAGAGGCGCCTCACCTTCCGACGAATGACCCGGAAGTTGCGGCTCGGCGGCGTGCTCGTCCGCTTCAGTCCATTCGATCGGCTGCATTTTCTGCGTCAGCGCCCTGGCGAGGACTTCATCGACATGCCTGACAGGTACGATTTCAATGCGGTCCTTCACGGTCGCTGGGATTTCGACGAGATCCTTCTCATTCTCTTCCGGGATCAGCACCATCGTAATGCCCCCCCGAAGAGCCGCGAGCAGCTTTTCTTTCAGACCACCGATGGGGAGCACATGTCCACGAAGGGTGACCTCGCCGGTCATCGCCACGTCGCGCCGGACCGGAATGCCGGTAAGCGTCGAGATCATCGCCGTCACCATTCCGATGCCGGCTGACGGACCATCCTTGGGCACCGCGCCTTCTGGCAAGTGGACGTGGATGTCCTTGCGGGCGAAGATCGACGGCTTCACGCCGTAAGCCGGCGCGCGAGCCTTCACGAAGCTCATCGCGGCCTGGATCGACTCCTGCATGACCTCGCCGAGCTTGCCGGTCGTCTTGATCTGACCCTTGCCGGGAACGGTGACGGCTTCGATCGTCAGCAGCTCGCCGCCAACTTCCGTCCAGGCGAGACCGGTGACGGCACCGACCTGATCCTCTTCCTCGCCAACGCCGTACCGGAAGCGGCGAACGCCGAGGAAGTCGTTGAGGTTCTCTTCCGTGACGACAACGCTATCGAACTTGCCTTCAAGGATCTTGCGCAGCGCCTTGCGAGCGACCTTCGCCAGTTCGCGCTCGAGTGTACGAACGCCTGCCTCTCGGGTGTAGAAGCGAAGAATTCCGCGCAGAGCCTCATCGGTGAACTCAAGCTCGCTGTCCTTGAGACCGTGCGCTTCCATCTGCTTGGGGATGAGGTGACGGCGTGCGATCTCGACCTTCTCGTCCTCGGTGTAACCCTCGAGACGGATGATCTCCATGCGATCCAGCAGCGGCTGCGGCATGTCGAGCGAGTTGGCCGTCGTGACGAACATCACGTCGGACAAATCGTAATCAAGCTCCAAGTAATGATCCTGGAACCGCGAATTCTGCTCGGGGTCGAGCACTTCGAGCAGCGCCGACGCAGGGTCGCCGCGGAAGTCCTGGCCAAGCTTGTCGATCTCATCGAGCAAGAACAGCGGGTTCGACGTTCCCGCCTTCTTCAGATTCGAAACGATCTTGCCCGGCAGCGAGCCGATGTACGTCCGGCGGTGACCGCGGATCTCGGCCTCATCGCGAACGCCGCCCAGCGACTGACGCGCGAACTCGCGGCCCGTCGCGCGGGCGATCGAACGGCCGAGCGACGTCTTGCCAACGCCCGGAGGCCCGACGAGGCAAAGGATCGGCCCCTTCAGCTTGTTGGTGCGCGCCTGGACCGCGAGATATTCTACGATCCGGTCTTTCACCTTCTCCAGGCCGTAGTGATCCTCGTCGAGGACATTCTGCGCCTCGGCGATGTCCTTCTTGAGCTTCGACTTCTTGCCCCACGGCAGGCCGAGCAGCACGTCGAGGTAGTTGCGCGCGACCGTCGCCTCGGCTGACATCGGCGCCATCGCGCGGAGCTTCTTCAGCTCGGCGTTAGCGCGATTGCGGGCTTCCTTGGACAGGCGCGTCTTGCGGATCTTGTTGGCGAGTTCCTGGAGTTCGTCGCCGCCCTCCTCGCTCTCGTTGCCGAGCTCGCGCTGGATCGCCTTCAGCTGCTCGTTCAAATAATATTCGCGCTGCGTCTTCTCCATCTGACGCTTCACGCGGCTGCGGATCTTCTTCTCGACCTGCAGCACGCCAAGCTCGCCCTCCATGAAGGCAAATACCATCTCCAGCCGCCGAGCCGGATTCATTTCCCCGAGCAGCGCCTGCTTGTCGGAGACCTTGATCGACAGGTTGGAGGCGACCGCATCGGCAAGCACCGACGCGTCCTCGATCTCGGCAAGCTGGATGCCGGTCTCCGGCGGAAGCCGCTTGTTGAGCTTGGTGTAATTTTCGAATTGGTCGACGACCGAGCGCATCAGTGCCTGAACTTCAGGTCCATCGGCGGTCTCGTCGCCGACTTCCTCGACGTCGGCAGCCATATAGCCTTCCTGCGGCACCAGGCCGGTCAGGCGCGCACGCTTCACGCCTTCGACCAGGACGCGAACCGTCCCGTCGGGCAGCTTCAGCAGCTGCATTGCCGTCGCGATCACCCCGAGGTCGTAAAGGGCATCCCGGTCCGGGTCGTCCTCGCTCGGATCGAGCTGGGCGACCAGGAACAGCTCCTTGTCCGCGGACATGGCTGCTTCAAGCGCGGCCACGGATTTCTCGCGGCCGACGAACAGAGGAACGATGCGCTGCGGGAATACGACGATGTCACGAAGCGGGAGGATTGGAAGTTGACGAGTCATGCCCGGTATATGGGCGCTGGCCCAGTCCCGCGCAATGAATCCACTCGTACGAGTATCAGCGTTAGATGCTCAGCCGGCGTGGCCGGTTGCGATTAGAAGTCCGGTCGGAAAATTCTGCATGGCGTGAGCGACCATCGGCAGCAGGAACGCCAACCAGAGCGACCGCTTGCGCCAGGTCACGAACAAGGTCGACAGTACCAGGAACGGCCACCAGATGGTCAGGCCCCAGACAGGTACTTTCCAAGAATGGGCGACACCCCAGCCAATCGAGCTGATCAGCACGGCCATCCAGGGCTTCGTGAAGCGCAGCAGTATCAGCAGCGTCGAGCCCATGATCAAAGTCTCGAGGACGGGCGCAAAGACGACGATCCCGAACATCAGTTCTGCCGGCGTCAAATTGCCGAAATCCGGATGAGCAGCGTCCGGAAACATTTGAGCAATCAGAAAGGACAGCGCGATGCTCGGGAAAAACGACGTCGCCCAAGCTGTCAGCGTCGAGACCGCAGCATTGTGCGTCTCGCGGATCGGTTTTGGTAGGAAATTGAGCGGCCCGAGATCGGTCACGCCGGTCCCGACGGCCACGTCAGAGGTCACGCGGCGTCGCCTGCCTTACCCTTCTTGGCATAGACGCGGACGGGTTCCTTGGTGCCCATCACGACTTCTTTGTCGACGTGGACCTCATCGACACCATCCATCGACGGCAAGTCGAACATGGTGTCGAGCAAGATGCCTTCGAGGATGGAGCGAAGTCCGCGAGCGCCGGTCTTGCGATCGATCGCCTTGCGGGCGACCGCGCCCAGCGCGTCCTCGGTGAACTCCAGCTCGACGTCTTCCATGTCGAACAGCTTGGCATACTGCTTCACGAGCGCGTTCTTCGGCTCGATCAGAATCTTGACCAGAGCCTCCTCGTCGAGGTCCTCGAGCGTCGCGATCACCGGCAGGCGCCCGATGAATTCCGGGATGAGACCGAACCTGAGCAGATCCTCGGGCTCGGTATGCTTGAGCGTTTGGCCCGTACGCCTCTCTTCCGGAGCCGCAACGTGCGCGCCGAAGCCCATCGACTTGCCCTGCATGCGGTCGTCGATAATCTTCTCGAGCCCCGCGAACGCGCCGCCGCAGATGAACAGGATGTTCGTCGTGTCGACCTGCAGGAATTCCTGCTGCGGATGCTTGCGGCCGCCTTGCGGCGGGACCGAAGCAGTCGTGCCTTCCATTAGCTTGAGCAGCGCCTGCTGCACGCCTTCGCCCGACACATCGCGGGTTATCGACGGATTGTCCGACTTGCGCGAAATCTTGTCGATCTCGTCGATGTAGACGATGCCGCGCTGCGCTTTCTCGACGTTATAGTCGGAAGCCTGGAGCAGCTTGAGGATGATGTTCTCGACGTCCTCGCCGACATAGCCGGCTTCCGTCAGCGTCGTCGCATCGGCCATCGTGAACGGCACGTCGAGGATGCGGGCGAGCGTCTGCGCGAGCAGCGTCTTGCCGCAACCGGTCGGGCCGATCAGGAGGATGTTCGACTTCGCGAGCTCGACTTCCTGGCCCGTCTTGGCGCCATGGTTGAGCCGCTTGTAATGGTTGTGCACCGCGACCGATAGAACGCGCTTCGCGCGGTCCTGCCCGATGACGTAGTCGTCGAGGACCTTGCAGATTTCCGCCGGCGTCGGAACGCCGTCCCGGGTCTTCACGAGAGCAGACTTGCTCTCCTCGCGGATGATGTCGTTGCAGAGTTCGACGCACTCATCGCAGATGAAGACGGTCGGTCCGGCGATCAGCTTCCTGACCTCATGCTGCGACTTGCCGCAGAAGGAGCAGTAGAGGGTGCTCTTGCCGTCGCTGCCTGAAAGCTTGGTCATCTAAGTCCTTGTTCAACCGGTCTCGCGGACCGCCTCTCGAAGGCCATGCTAGCCTTCTTTATTGCACAATCAATCTTGGTTCAGGGTTAACGCCAGCCCCGATCGATCGCTTCTGTCCCGAATATGGATTGCGTCGGGACGCGCGGCAAGGGCCGCAAATGCAGCTTTCGTGCAACAAATTGCTGAGACGAACGGCTTTTCCCGCCCCTCAGCCTAGATTAGGGTCGCCAACCAATAGAAGAGCGCTGCGACCGCGGCAGACGCGGGAATGGTGATGAGCCAGGCCGTCATGACGTTTCCGGCAACCTGCCAACGCACTGCCGAAGCGCGCCGCGCGGCTCCAGCCCCGATGATGCAGCCGGTGATCGTATGAGTCGTCGAAACCGGAATGCCGAGCCATGATGCCGTGAAAAGCATCACGGAACCGCCAAGGCGAGGCGCTGAAGCCCTGGTGCTGGGAGAGCTTCGTGATGCGGATGCCCATGGTCTCGATTATCCGCCAGCCTCCCGAAAGCGTACCGAGACCCATTGCCACGTAGCAGCTCAACGCAACCCAATGCGGCACGTGAAATTCGCCGTGCAGATAGCCCGTCGAGTAGAGCAGCACCGCAATGATTCCCATTGTCTTTTGCGCGTCATTCAGCCCGTGGCCGACGCAATAGGCGGCTGCCGAGCTAAGATGGAGAACACGAAAACTTCTTTCTGCTCCAGCAGCGGTCGCCCGCACGCCTAACCAACTTGTGACCAACATGATCAGCATTGCAAGGACCATGCCCAGCGTCGGCGACAAGACGATCGCGATCAGAGTCTTGTTGAGCCCGCCCCACTGCACGCCGGTCAGACCCGAATGAGCCACGCCGGCACCGATGATGCCGCCGACGAGCGCATGGCTGGATGACGAGGGAATGCCTTTCAACCAGGTCACAATGTTCCAGAACATCGCACCCACCAGCGCTCCGAACACCACGGCGGGCGTGACTAGATCCTTGTCGATTATCCCCTTGCCGATCGTGTCTGCGACCTTGTGCAACTCGGGCACCGCAAGGGCGAGGAAGTAGGCAGCGAAGTTGAAAAAGGCGGCGAAGGCAACCGCCGTTACTGGTTTCAGCAGACGGGTCGCTACGACCGTGGCAATCGCATTGGCCGCGTCGTGCAGGCCGTTCAGGAAGTCGAACGCCAGCGCGATCAGGATCAGGCCGACCAGTAGCGGAAAGGCGAGCTCGTGCATGTTCCTGCCTCCGCCCGCTTACGCGTGGTCGATCACGATGCCGTCGATTTGGTTGGCGACATCCTCGAAGGCGTCGGTAACCCGCTCAAGGTGCCGCAAGATCTCGCGGGTCACGGCGAACTGTAGTGGATCGGTCCGCGCGATCTCACGGAAGGCGCGCTTGAGGCCGGCGGCGTGAACGTCATCCGCCTTGCCCTCGAGCTTCACCAGCCGCTCCGTGAGTTCGTGGAGCTTCGTGCCGTTCTTGCTAACGTTGCGCAGCAAAGGAATGGCTTCGTTCGTCAACTTCGCGGCTTCGGCGATCAATGTGACGATGTCCTTCATCTCGGGGCGCATCTTTTCGACTTCGTAGAGATCGATCGCCCGGGCCGCGGCAAGCATTTCGTCGATGGCATCGTCCATCGCGCCAATCAGCGAGGTGATCGCACCGCGATCGAACGGTGTGAGG
The DNA here is from genome assembly GCA_963750315.1 of uncultured Alphaproteobacteria bacterium. Classification (GTDB taxonomy): domain Bacteria; phylum Pseudomonadota; class Alphaproteobacteria; order Sphingomonadales; family Sphingomonadaceae; genus Sphingomicrobium. Next base: position 262,942 of record CAVVQF010000005.1, on the reverse strand, counting down.
AACGTACGGCGTACTGTCGTCAGAACATCACGGATCACGTCGTCGGCAACATGCTCGCGATCCTGGATCGTCCTGAGACATTTGTCAGTCGAACTGCCATCCGCAGCCAGCTCCTTCAGCGCTTCGGCCGCGGCGACGAGCATCGCGGAATGCGCTTCGAACATGCCGAAGAAGTCGCCCGTCTTGGGCAACAGGCGCTGAAACCAGCCGAGCATGTGAAGAAACCCCTGTCCGTGACGCCTTTGTGACGGTTCAATGACAGGGATTCCCGGAAGCGCAAGCCTTCCTGCTTAGTGAACCAGTTCGCCGGCCTTGATGACCGCTTCGACATGCTCCAGCGCGCGAACGTCGTTCAGGGGTTCTGCGCGAACCGCGACAAGGTCTCCCCAGGCGCCGACCCGGAGACTGCCCACCTGCCCTTCCTTGCCTAGAGCGCGAGCAGCCTCGGTCGTGGCCGCCTGGATCGCCTGCATCGGGCTCATGCCGTACCGAACCATGTAGGCGAACTGGCGGCCGCCAAGGCCGTAGGGGTAGACCGCCGCGTCGGTGCCGAACGTCAGCTTTGCGCCCGCCTTGACCGCAGCCGCGAAGCCTTGGCGCTGGACGTCGGTCGTCTCACGGTTTTTGCGGAGATATTCGGCGGGCCAGCCTTGCTTGGTTCCGACCTCGTCGATCCAGTCCCCGTTGTAGATGTCCATGTCGAGCCAAACGCCCTGCTTCTTTGCCAACGTGATCCCCTCGGCGTCGAGGTAGCTCGCATGTTCGATCGTGCGCGCGCCCGCGCGGATGGCTGCCTTGATCCCTTCGGCTCCATGGGCGTGGGCGATGCAATAACTGCCCCGCAGCTTGGCCTCGTCGCAGGCAGCCTTCATTTCCTCCGGGCTGAGCTCGAGCGCACCCGGCTCGCTGCCGATGGCCAGAACTGCGCCAGTCGCGATCAGCTTGATGAAGTCCGCGCCATGGTCGAGCAGATACCGCGCCTTGTCACGCGCCTCGGCGGCATTGCGGACTTCGCCGACGCGGAACGTCTCCGGGACGGGCATGTCGGGCGCCAGCGCGTCAATTTCGCCACCGCCGCCCGGCGTGGTGATGTACCCGCCGGCGACGAACATTCGCGGTCCAACGATATCGCCGGCGTTGATGGCATCGCGCAGGGAAACATCGGTCAGGCCGCGATAAACGCCGACATCCCTGACTGTCGTGAAACCTGCGCGAAGCATCGTCAGCGCTGCCGGAACAGCCTTGAGGATGGTCGCAGACTTGCTGTGCTTGAATGGCTCCGCGGGGTCGGCGCTTTCCGTTGCGCCATCAGCAATATGTGTGTGGAGGTCGATCAGGCCCGGAAGAACGGTCATCCCCGACCAATCCACCGTCGCCGGTCCGTCCGATGCAGCCCAGCGCGAGATTGCCGCGAATTTTCCGTCGACGATTCGAATGCGCTGATCAACGCTGACCTTGCCGGTCTCCGGATCGATCAGCCGGCCAGCATGGACATCGACGGTGGCGGCCAAGGCGGGAGGCGCAGTGGCAAATGCGCAGGCGAACGCGATCACTAGTCGAAAAGCCATGCCCCTCCCCTGTGGTCAGCTTAAACCGGTGAGACGTCTCCGGCGCCGGTGCCGGCATCTTCGCCCTGCTCGGGACGCTTCTCGAAGACTTCGTCGATCAGGCCGAACTCCTTGGCCTCATCCGCTTCGAGGAACTTGTCGCGGTCCATCGCCTTTTCGATCTCTTCGATCTTCTGGCCGGTATATTTCGCGTAGAGCGAGTTGAGGCGCGAACGCATGCGCAGGATCTCGCGAGCCTGGATCTCGATATCCGCGGCCATGCCCTGGGCGCCGCCCGACGGCTGGTGGACCATGATCCGGCTGTTCGCGAGTGCAATGCGCATGCCGGGCTCACCGGCGGCAAGCAGGAAGCTGCCCATCGACGCGGCCTGCCCGATGCACACTGTCGCGACCTTCGGCCGGATGTAAGCCATCGTGTCGTGGATCGCGAGGCCGGCAGTGACCACGCCGCCCGGCGAGTTGATGTACATGAAGATGTCCTTCTTCGGGTTTTCGGACTCGAGGAAGAGCAACTGCGCGGTCACGAGCGAGGCCATGTGGTCCTCGATCGGTCCGGTGATGAAGATGATCCGCTCCCGAAGCAGGCGCGAGTAGATGTCGAAACTGCGCTCGCCGCGGTTGGACTGCTCGATGACGATTGGCACGAGCTGCGAAACGATGTCCTGGTGATCCATTAGCAAACTGCCGGTCCTTCTCCGCTTGAGTAGGACTTACATCGGCGCGAACGGCGGAAGGTTCAAGCGGCCTTCGTGAAACGAAAACGGGCGGCCGGAGAACCGACCGCCCGCCGAAGAGCCAAAGCCCTCAGAACGTTTACATTTTCACGCTGACCTTGGCGTAACCGAAGCGACCCGGGACATCGTAGGTCGTCGGATCGTAGTTGTTGACGCCGCACGAGAAGCAGGCCGGCGGATCCTTATCGAAGACGTTGTTGATGCCGAACATCAGCCCCACCCGACGCCCGAGGGCTGACGGAGTGTAGATGAGTTGGAGGTCGGTGTAGAGACGATTACCGAGCCTGTGCGGCAGAACGGTGTTCGGATTGATTTCCGTACACGTGCTGAATGTAGCGGCCGGTGACAGAGGCTGCGAAATCTCCCAGACCCCAATCCAGCGTCGCGTTGCCTTTCCACTTCGGGAACGCCTGGTCGGGGGTTCCGCGCTCCGTGCCCTCACGCTTGAGCACAACGAAGCCGTCGGAGGCCGTCAGGACATACTTCATCAGGTGCGTTGCGTTGACCGTCGCACCAAAGCGGCCGACTGACGTCTGCGGCGTCCTGTAGTTGACGACGAAATCGAGGCCCTTCGTCCTGATGCTGTCGAGATTGCCGAGAGTACCATCGATCTCGTTGATGAAGCCGTTCGCCGTGCGCTTGATCAGTGCACAGCTTGCCGCATCGCCAGCAACCACGCAGTTATTGAGCGTCACGTTCGGATCGACTGCGCCGATCGCATTCGTGACCTTGATGTCATAATAATCGACTTCAAGGTTGAGGTTGCTACCCCCGCTGCGTGCCCATTCCGGCGAGTAGACTGCACCAAAGGTGAGGTTCTTCGACTTCTCGGGCTTAAGGTTCGCGTTGCCCTGCGTGATGATCGGAAGCTGGCCGCCCTGATCTTCAGCATAGCTGCCGCTCGCAGGAACGCCGTTGGCGATGCAGTTGGCCCGTACATTTGCGTCGGTTTGGAACAGGCCTCCCGCAGCGCTCGTGCACGGATCATTCGCAGGAAGGTCGAAACGTGAGCGACCTCCGAAAAGCTCGCCGAGGCTCGGGGCACGGAAGCCGGTTGAATAGGCGCCCCGGAACAGGACGTCGCGGACCGGCTTGTAGAGACCGGTGATCGTATACGTCGTGGCACTTCCGCTGATCGAATATTTCGAGTGGCGAACCGCGCGCATTCGCTTCGAGCGAGTAAGCGAATGGCTGCTCCTTCAGGATCGGAATGCGGATTTCGCCGTAAACCTCGTCGACGTGGTAGCGTCCGAATGCTGGCTGGGCAGGAATGTCGGCACCAAGGCCCGCCGAAACGATCGGGTCCGGAACGAAGGAAGCGCGCTGGTACCGATGCTCGGCGCCGACGGCTACGCTAACCGGGCCTGCGGGCAGTTCGAACAAATCGCCCGTGATGTTCGCCGTAAAGGCCGACAGCTTCTGCTCGCTCTTGTCGTGCTCGGTGAACGCAATCCAATCGAGCATTGCCGGCGTGATCGAGCCCGCGCCTCCGAAGAGGTTCAGCGGAACGCACCCAGGCGTCGCATTGCATGTCGCGAGGGGGCCAATAGCCAATGCCACCCGGTCGGCGCGAACGTTGCCGGTGAACGACTGCTTGGCCTTGTTCAGACCGTAGATGCCGTTGACGTCCCAGTACCAGGTACGCCCGGCGAGCCCGAATTCCCCGTCAAGAGTGACCGTCACCGAGTAGGTGTTGACCTCCTGATTGAACGTACGCTGTCCGGCTTCGATCAGCCGTCGCGCGACGAAGGAATAATTCGCAACATTGCCGTTGGGACTGCCATCCGGATTGAGACCGGACTCCAGGGTTACACCGAACGGATTGTACGGATTGGTAACGTCGAACGACAGCGTATCGAACAGGCTGCCGGCGCCATTGCCGGCGTCAGGTCCGATGAACAGAGGCTCAAACGCGGCTTGGTTCTGCGACGTGCGGCGGTTCCAGCTTCCCCGCACGCGAATGTGGGTCTTGGAACCAATGTCCGACTTGACGCTACCCCAGAGGCCGAAGCGCTTGTTGGGGGTGAGAATATATTGGTACGGGGCAAAGTTGAACCGGTCGGAAGTCACAAACGGCCGGAGTTCGCCCAGCGTAGGAGTATCGTCCGGCGCGGTTCCAATCGTCTGACTACCGTTGAAGGTAAGGAAACGACCATTGGCAGCCGCGCTGCTGCAGCCGCCGCCGCCATTGCTGCAGCTCGTCTGGCCCGGGTTAGGGAACTGCGAGATGCTGCGATCCGCCGAGCGAACGGCTTCCTGCTTCACGTAAGCCGCTCCGACAGCGATCTGCAACGGATGGTCCCCGCCGTTGCCCCAGCTCAGCTGATAATCCCGTGTCTTGCCATCATCATATTTGAGGAACTGGCCATATTGAGCCGACAGGCGAAGGCCCTTCTGCTGGGAAACCGTGATGACGTTGACCACGCCCGCGATCGCGTCGGAGCCGTAGAGCGGGGATGCGCCGGCCTGAAGGACTTCGATCCGGTCGATCATATTGGCCGGAATCGTGTTGAGATCGACGGTCGCGGGAATGCCGCTTGCGCTTGTCGCGTTTACGAACCGCAGGCCGTCGACCAGCACCAGCGTGCGCTTGGCACCGAGGTACCGCAAGTCGATTTCCGCCGAACCTGCGCCGACGCCGCCACCGTCAGGCGGGTTGCCGAGGTTGCCGCTGGCGTTGACCTTCGAGTTCAAGCCGCCGGCAGCGCTCGGTAGGCGCTGCAGGACGTCGGCCACAGCCGAAAGACCCGTCTTGCTGATCGTTTCCTGGTCGAGCAGGACGACCGGAGAATCCTGGTCGAGGGGGCTTCTGCGAATGCGGGATCCGGTGATTACGATCTCACCTTGCTCGGATGCCTGATTTGCGCTCGCCGTCGAAGACGTTGCTACATCCGTCGGCGGCGCGGTGTCTTGCGCGCTTGCGGAACTCGCAACGGCTATGGCGAAGATCGCGGTTCCTGTCCGCAGTGCAAATGAATTGCGCGTCATTAAATTCGGCCCCCTTGTCACAGCGGCATGTTCGTACCGCCTCTGCAACAAGCCTAATCTATGTGAGAAGCGTCCAACAGCCGTTTGTCACACGACCGCAACAGATTTGCGGGGAGGTGATGCAAATCGTCTACAGTTGTTGTTTAATACCGGGAGCAGGCAGAGCCAGGTAGGCAAGCCTCCGCATCTCGCGTCTTCCCCGGGTCACAGTGTCCAGGATCAGCCCCGCAAAGAAGCACAGCACGGCGATGATCGTCATGCCGGTGACAAGAATTGCGGTCGGAAATCGCGGGACCAATCCCGTCTGTATGAAGGTCGCTACGAGCGGCACGGCCAGCAACATCGCCGCGACGAGCAGTAGTGCTCCAATTCCGCCGTAGAACAGCACGGGCCTCTCTACGCGGTAGAGCGTCGCGATCGTCCTGAGGATGCGCCAACCGTCGCGGAAGGTTGACAGCTTCGAGTGCGAACCTTCTGGACGCGCGCCATATCGCGTTTCAATTTCCCCCACCGGCATGCGCAGTTCAAGCGCATGCACGCTCATCTCGGTCTCGATCTCGAAACCTTCCGAAAGCACCGGAAAGCTCTTCACGAAACGTCGAGAAAACGCCCGGTAACCTGAGAAAATATCGGTAAAACTCCGCCCGAACAGTCCGGACAGGAGTCGCGTGAAGAGCTTGTTTCCGAGCACGTGCCCGCCGCGATAGGCCTCCACTGCTTCGTGCCGCCTGATGCCAACGACCATGTCCAGCTGATCATCGACGATCAGCTTGGTCATGCGCGGCGCGGCACCGGCGTCGTAGGTAAGATCGCCGTCGGCCATCAGATAAACGTCGGCCTCAATGTCCGCGAACATCCGGCGCACGACGTGGCCCTTGCCCTGCTGCGTCTCCGTTCGCACGACAGCGCCAGCGGCCTTTGCGACGGCTTTCGTCTTGTCGCGGCTATTGTTGTCGTAAACGTAGACGGTCGCGTTCGGGAGCGCCGTGCGGAACCCCTCGACGGTCGCCGCGATCGCGGCTTCCTCATTGTAGCAAGGCAAGAGCACGGCGATGCGTGGTTGCTGCTTCGCGGCCATCATTCCCCCGGAACACTATGCAGAGACTGAAAAGCCCTGCCCTTCCCCTACGCGGTGTAGTGAGAAAGACAGGGCTTCTACAAGTTCAGTCCAAAGAAGTGATTACTTCTTCTTGGCAGGCGCCTTTTTCGCTGCCGGAGCCTTGGCCTCCGCCTTGGGAGCGGCCGCCGGCTTCGATCCCGCCGCATCCTTCACCGGCTTGGCCGGCTTCGGCTTGTCGGCCTTGGTCTCTTCGACAGCGCCCTTGGCCGGCTTTTCGGCTTTGGCGACGGATTCAGACTTCGGCTTGGCGGCCTTGGCCTTGGCCTTGCCCTTCTTGGCTTCCGGAATGTCGTGACCGCAACCCGGACCATGCACATGGCCGTCCTCGGCTTCGAGGTCGGCCTCAAGCTCGGCGCGCGTCGTGGTGCGATCACTGATGTCAGCCTTCGAGAACAGGAAGTCGACGACCTTGTCCTCGTAGAGCGGCGCGCGAAGCTGGGCGGCCGCCATTGGCTCCTGCTGGACGTATTCGATGAACCGCTCGCGATCCTTGCCCTGATACTGGGCCGAAGCCTGGCTGATCAGCTGGTTCATCTCGCGCTGGCTGACTTCGACGCCGTTGGCGGCGCCGATTTCCGACAGGAGAAGGCCAAGGCGAACGCGCCGCTCGGCAATCGCGCGATATTCCTTCGCTTCGCTCTCGAGCTCGGCGAGTGCCGCCTTCGGGTCGGCCTCATGGCTCGCTTCGTGGCGAAGCTGCTGCATGATGTTCTCATACTCGGCATCGACCATCGTCTCCGGCACCTGGAACGAGTGACGCGAGGCCAGCTCGTCGAGCAGGCGTCGCTTCATGTGCGTCCGGGTCAGGCCGTTGAGTTCCTGCTGCTGCTGGTCGCGAAGGATGCCGCGAAGCTGCTCGAGGTCCTGAAGACCGAGCTGCTTGGCGAAGTCGTCGTCGAGCTTGCTCTCGCCCGCGATCTTTACAGCCTTCACGGTCACCGCGAAGACCGCGGCCTTGCCCTTCAGATTGGCGGCCGCATAGTCCGCCGGAAACGTCACGTTGAGGTCGCGCTTGTCGCCGACCTTGGCGCCGACGAGTTGCTCTTCGAAGCCCGGGATCAGCTGACCCGAGCCGAGCTCGACCTGCATGTCCTCACCGGTGCCGCCGTCGAACGCCTTGCCGTTCACGCTGCCGGCAAAGTCCATGACGACGAGGTCGCCATTGGCGGCCGCATGGCCCTTCTTCGCGTCCGTCCAGCTCTTGTTCGAGCTTGCGAGACGCTGAATTTGGTCTTCGATCGCCTTTTCGTCGGATTCGATGGTCAGGCGCTCAAGCTTGAGGTTGTCGATCTCCGCCGTCGGGATCTCCGGGAGCGCCTCAAGGCGAACCTTCACCTGAACGTCCGCGCCCGGCGTGTAATCGTTTTCGAGCGCGACTTCGGGCTGCATCGCCGGACGAAGCTTTTGCTCCTGCAGCAACTGCTGGACGCCGGCCTGGACCGCATTGTTAAGCGCATCCGCCTGGATGGCCTCGCCATGCATCTTGCGGATTAGGTTCGGCGGAACCTTGCCCGGACGGAAGCCCGGCATCCGGACCTGCGGAGCGATCCGCTTGACCTCCTGCTCGACCCGCGCATCGATATCCTCGGCGGGGATCGTCAGCATGAACGCCCGCTTGAGGCCCTTGTTTTCCGTCTCAACCGTCTTGATCACTGTTCAATCCCGTCAAAAGAATTCCGTTGGTCCCGCACCGCCGAAAGGCTGTGCTCGATGCCCGTGCTCGGCGGTCTTCAAGACCGCTGCCGCGTAGGCATGGTGCGCGCGAAGGGACTCGAACCCCCACGTCTCTCGACACTGGAACCTAAATCCAGCGCGTCTACCAATTCCGCCACGCGCGCGCGGACAAGGAGCGGCGCTATAGCAAGGATCGCCGCAGGGGCAACCGCTTAAGGTTCAGCGGCGTTGAAGGCCCGAAAGGACCATTATCGTGCAGAACCCCCAAAATCCCCCCGAGACGCCACAACCGCAACAGCCCGAGCCTTCGCAGCCCGGCCAGCCCGCGCCCGTGCCACAGGAAACCCCGCCGCCTTCTCCACCGATCGACGTCCCTGCGCCGGGAACAACCCCGCCGCCAACGCCGGCCTCGCCTATCGCCTAGGCGCGAATACGGGCGTTGTTGGCCATCACCTCGAAGTCGGGCAGCGCGTTCGCATAATAATGCGAGCGCGCTGCATCATAGAGCATCAGGTACAAGCGCCCGTCGACCACCGCGCCGACCGCTCTGCCCTTGCGCCATAATTCATCGCCGTCGAGATGCTCGAAGTCGAACTGGAAGCCCGCCTGCCCGAGGAATTGGCGGGGCTGCAGGTTGAGGGTCTTGAACTCGATCGCGCCGCCCCTGACACGAAATGCCGTTTCCAGCATGGCGGTGACTTCCGGAGCGGTCATATCGGACCGGAACTTCGGCACTTGCCGCTCATCGCTCTTCCGCTGCCGGATGAGGTACTGCCCGCTCGGGAGACCAGAGACGAAGGTGATCCCGTCGAGATAGGGCCCGTTGAGCGTCCAATCCTCGACCCAGCGAACGCTATCGAAGAAGAGGAAGCGGCGCTGCTTATTCCACGGACGCGGCGGATCGACCGTCAGCGACCCGTTGCCGACGTTGGTCGGTTTCACGCGGATCAGTTGATAGACCCCGAAGTCGGTGCCTTCGCCAACGGTGCTGCAAGCTGCGAGCGGGAGCATCGCTGCCGCGAGAAGGAGTTTTGCCGTGCGCATCTTTGGCTTCCTCAACCGACCATTTGCCGAATGAAGGGCGCGTCGGGTGCGCCCGGCTTCATCTGAAGATAGCGGCCGAGTGCGGCCTTGCCCTGCGCCGCCCTGCCTTCCTTGATCAGTGACAGACCATGCCAGCGCCACGCTTCGGGCGGCGCATCCGGATAGGCGACGGCGACCGCATAGCTTTGCGCCGCCCGGCTATCGTCGCCGGCACGATTGCGGAGGCGCCAGACTTCGCCCTCGTAGTAGCGAAGCAGCCCGTTCCACCCGTCGAGCGCCAGGGTATTGAGAAGATACTGGCTTGCTCCGGGATCGTTCAGCTTGACCTGGTCCTCGAGCAGCATCTGCCGGACCGGCTCGATCCTGGCGAGATAACGGGAACGGCCATTGTCATAGGCGCGGCCGGGCACCGTGACTTCGTTCGCTGTGATCCGCAGGTCCTGCATGCGCGAGGTCGGCGACGGGTGGGTGTCGAACAGCGTACCCCGGCGACGGCGCTTGCGGCGGTATCGCGCGCTGGCCTCTTCCTCGCCGATCAGCTGCTCCCAGACATTGGCCATCTCGATTGGCGGGTAGCCGGACTCAGCGATCAGCCGCGCGCCCATCGCATCGGCCTCCGCCTCCATCGCGCGACTGTAGGCGAACAGCGAAAGGATGGTGCCCAGCTGAGCGAGCTGGACGTAGTCGCCCATGTAGACGCCTGCGCCGGCACCGACGACGCCCGCAGCCATCGCGCCGATCGCGAACAGATCACTCTTTCGCTTCGTATCGCGCCACGAGCGGATCATGTGCCGGCGAAGAAAATGGCCGGATTCGTGCGCGATCACGCCGGCGAGTTGCGCCTCATTGCGCATCCGCAGCAGCAAGCCGGAAAAAACGACCGCAAACCCGCTCGGGAACATGACGGCGTTGAAGTCGGGAATGTGCGCCAGATAGATGCGCATGTCCTTCGCCGCCGGACCTCCGACCGTCCCGATGATGTTCTGCAGGTAAGCGACGAGCTCGGGATCCTTGATCAGCAGGTTCGAGCCGGAGACCTCCTCCTCCACCCGATCCATCTGCTGCCACAGACCCTTCTCGTCCGTGTCCGTAGGACGAAAGCCCGGTCCGATCAGTGGCAGCATGTCGGCGGGCCTCACGCGCGCCTGCGCAACGCCCGTCGCCAGCGTCGCCGCGAGCGCGCCGCTGCCCGTGAGGAGTGAGCGCCGGTTTAGCTCGAAGCAGCGCGAGCACATCAGCGTTTCTCGGCTGCTTCGCGGACTTCCTTGCCCGGTTTCATTCGGCCGACGAGCCGCTCGACCATCTGGTCGGCGCCCGGCTGCGTCCGGATGTCGCCGAACTTCACGCCTGGCAGCTGGCTTCCGGTCTGGAGGACGTTGAACCAGACGACCTCGCCAGTCCGGAGATCGACAAGCGACGCATAAGCGAACTGGTTGCTACCGCCACTCGGCGCGCAGAAGCCGATGATGCAGCCTGCGACGCCGAGAACCTGGAGCGCCGTGCGCCCCGAAGATGCAATATTGTCCTGCGCGTAGAGAAACAGCGCATAGTCGTAGCCGGTGCGGCGCCCGAGCGAGACGGCGTCCTCACCAAGCGTATATTCGAGACCCTTGCCCCGCTTGGTCGGCAGCGACGCTCCCGAATATTTGTGAAGGGCGATCGAATTGCCGACTGCGTAATGGAGCCGCTCGAGATCAGCGATTTCCTCCGCGCTGACATTCGGCAGCTCGTTCCGGCGCGCGAGCACCAGGACCTTGCCGCCGCGCTCGGACTGTTCGTTGCGAAGCGAGTTGACGATGTTGCCGCGCGCCTGCTCGGTCCAATCCGCGCGAGGCTCGGACATGCCCCCGGTGGTGAGGGAATTGACGACCACGTCCGGACGCATCACCAGCAGGCGATAATCACCCTGCGGCGGCGTGAACTGGACGTCGGCATATTGCCGCGACTGGACGCATCCGGAGACGGCCACGCCAGCCACGAGCGCAAACGCCAATCCCGTTTTCCGCATTGCCAATCCCCCCAACGCACGAACGGTGCCAGCTCGCTTCGCAAGCTGCCTCTCGATTCCTGAACGCCAGATTAAAGGCCTGAAAAAGCCTAAAGTATTGAATGCCCTAGCGGATCGGGCAATCGACTCCCTGAATGCCATTCAGGCATCTTCCGTCCAACGTGGACGGGAGCGCAAGGCCTATTTCGGCCGCCAGCGTGGGGAGGATGTTGGTCGTCGAGATATGGTCCGGGCGATTGGATGGACGCATTCCATTCCGCCAAAACAAGATGGGCACGCGACGGTCGTAATTCCACGCGCTTCCGTGCGTCGCGACATAGCCCGCCCCGGGCTCCGCGATCGGCGAGACGTATTTCTTCAGGACGACGTAGAGATCGCCCGACCGGTCCGGGTCGAACGATGCCCGTAGTTCCTCCGCTATCGTCCACTTGTCCGGCGAAGCGGTTGAGAGCTGGACGCGCGCGATCTGGCGCTTGGTGAAGACCGCCTCGACTTGCGGGTGGGCCTTGTAGATGGCGATCGCCTCCTGCTCGGCACGGGCACGATCGGCGGGGCTGAGCGAAGCATCGATCCAGACGTCATTGCCGAGGTCGCCAAGCAGCACCGGTCCGGACAAATTGAGTTTCGCGGCGATCGCCTTGCCGACCCGGGTAGCGCTCAATGCCGGATCGGCGCGACTGGCTTGCGCAATTCCCTTGGTGCGAAGGCGCTCGGGAATATCCATCCCGCCATGGTCGGCGGTCAGCACCACCGCATAATCGATGCCTTCCGCGTCGAGCACTTCGAAGAAGCCCTCGAGATCACGATCGAGCGAGAGCAATTGCAGGCACATTTCGCCCCCGCCCGGCCCCAATCCGTGGCCGACATAATCGGTGGCGGACAAGCCGACCGAGATGACGTCGGGCGCGGCATCCTTGCCGAGTTTCATTTCCTGAATCAGGCCCGCCGCGATCGCCAGCACGGCACCGTCGAATTCCGGCGAGGCACGGAATCCTTTGACGTCGCCGGCAGCCCGCGCAAAGCGGCCGGGTCCAACGGTCAGTTGTGGCGAAACCGCAATCGGCGCCGACTTCGCCTGGCAGAATGGCGGCGCATCCAGCGGCTCGCGGGCGGTCGCAATCGCCGCGGCAATCGCGCTCTTCGCCTTGGTGATCGTCAGCGGCACAGCGGCCGACTTGTTGTCGGTCACGAAGGTCTTGCCGTCCCAATACCAGCGCTGGTCGACGTTATGCCCGCCCATCATGATGGCCGCGCGGTCCTTGCCGGCAACGGCGACGTTCAGGCTCTGGGGCGATTGCTGCTTCAACATGTCCCCAAGCGTCGGCACCCGCAGATGCATTGGCGACACCGTGTAGCTCGACGACGACGATCCCGGCACGCGCTCGTCCTCCGAGCAATAGACCGTCTTGTCGGAACGCTGCTGTGACTGGTCGACCCAGGTGTTGCCGATGATGCCGGTGTGGGTCGGATGCGACCCGGTCAGGATCGTCGAATGCCCGGGGCACGTCTCCGTCGCCGCGTGCGCCTGGTAGCCGTTGCGGAATGCCGTCCCGTTCGCGAGCCGGGCAAGACCGCCGGTGAACTGCGGGCGATATTCATCGAACAGATCGGCCGAAAATTGATCGACCGAAATCACGACAATCAGCTTTGGAGGCGCGGCCGGCGGATCGCTTTCCGGGCGCGGCGCAGTCGAGCACCCGGCCAGGAAGCAGCAGGCCATGAGGCCCGTCAGCAACTTCCGCATCACACTCTCCCCAAATTCTGACGTCAGTCGAGTTTCGCCCGCAGCCGCTCGTTCACCACCTGCGGGTTCGCCTTGCCTTGCATCGCCTTCATCGTCTGGCCGACGAAGAAGCCGAAAAGTGCCTGCTTGCCACCCTTGTACTCGGCGACCTTGTCGGCGTTCGCCGCGAGGATCTTGTCGATCTCGCCGTCGATCGCGCCCGTATCGGAAGTCTGCTTGAGTCCACGCTTCTCGACGATCTCCGCCGCGCCTTCGCCGGTTTCAAGCATGATCTCGAACACCTGCTTGGCGATCGTGCCGGAAATAGTGCCGTCCGCCACCAGACCGAGCAATTCCGCCGCCTGTGCGGGCTTTACGGGCGAATCCTCAATGTCCTTGCCGAGGCGATTGAGCGCACCGAACAGCTCGCCGACCACCCAGTTTGCGCCCTGAACCGGCGCGCCACCGGCATCCAGCAGCGCATCGAACCAACGTGCCGTTTCCGCCTCCGCGGTCAAAACGCTGGCGTTGTATGGCGTTACACCGAGACCCTCGTACCGCTTGCGCTTGGCGTCCGGCAGCTCGGGCAACGATGAGCGGCATTCTTCGATGAACGCATCATCGAGTTCGAGCGGGAGGAGGTCCGGATCCGGAAAGTAGCGATAATCGTGCGCATCTTCCTTCGACCGCAACGTCCGCGTCGTCCCGCGATCGGGGTCGAACAGCCGCGTTTCCTGCGCGACCGCACCGCCCTCTTCGATCAGTTCGACCTGCCGGCGCGCCTCATATTCGACGACCTGCATGACGAAGCGAACCGAATTGACGTTCTTGGTCTCCGTCCGGGTTCCGAGCTCACCGCCCGGCTTGCGGACACTGACGTTGACGTCGGCGCGCATGGAGCCTTCTTCCATGTTGCCGTCGCACGAGCCTACGTAGCGGAGGATTGCCCGCAACTTCCGGAGGTAAGCCCCTGCTTCGGCAGGAGAACGCATGTCCGGGCGCGACACGATCTCCATCAACGCAACGCCTGCGCGATTGAGATCGACGTAGGACATGGTCGGATGCTGGTCGTGCATCAGCTTGCCCGCGTCCTGCTCGACGTGGATGCGCTCGATGCCGACGCGCTTGCCGCTGGTCTCGTCCTTCTCGTCGAGCAGAATCTCGACCTCACCCTCACCGACCAAAGGATGGAACAGCTGGCTGATCTGATAGCCCTGCGGGAGATCGGCGTAGAAGTAGTTCTTCCGGTCGAAGCGGCTCCAGCGATTGATCTTCGCATCGAGCGCCATGCCCGTTCGCACCGCCTGTCGAATGCACTCGCGGTTCGGAACGGGAAGCATCCCCGGCATGGCCGCGTCGATCAGCGACACCTGCGTGTTCGGCTCGGCTCCGAACGCCGTCGCAGCGCCCGAAAACAGCTTCGAAGCGGTCGCGGTGATCTGGGCGTGAACTTCGAGGCCGATCACGACCTCCCATTCACCGGTCTCGCCCTTGATCCGGAAGGGTGCGGTTGCGTCGGCCATCACCACCACCTCTTCGGCTTCGCGGTGAAACCCGCTCGTTCTTCGATCGCCAGGCCAGCGTTCAGCACGCCCTGCTCGTCCAGCTCACGCCCAATGAGATGCAGGCCGAGTGGAAGCCCCTGCTCGTCCAGCCCGCCCGGCACCGACATCGCCGGAAGGCCGGCCAGGCTCGCAGGAACCGCGAACACGTCGTTGAGATACATGGACAAAGGATCGGCGGTCTTGTCGCCGAGGCCGAACGCAGCGGACGGCGCCGTCGGTGTCAGGATCAGGTCGCACGTCTCGAACGCCTTCTCGAAGTCCTGCTTGATCAACGTCCGGACCTTCTGCGCCTTGGTGAAATAAGCATCGTAGAAGCCCGCCGAAAGCACGTAGGTGCCGATCATGATCCGGCGACGAACCTCAGCGCCGAAGCCCGAAGCGCGGGTCGCAGCGTACATGGCGTCGAGATTGCCGCCCTCCGGCGCCTCGCGAAGGCCGTAGCGAACGCCATCATAGCGGGCGAGGTTCGAAGACGCCTCGGCCGGGGCGATGATGTAATAGGTCGGCAGCGCATATTTGGTGTGCGGCAGGCTGATCTCGACGACCTCCGCGCCCGCATCCCGCAACCATTCGATGCCGCGATCCCACAGCGCGCCTATGTCGGCGGGCACGCCATCGATCCGATATTCCTTGGGAATGCCGACGCGCTTTCCCTTGAGATCGCTGGACAATCCAGCTTCCCACTTGGGCACCGGAAGATCGAGCGACGTCGAATCCTTCGGATCGAACCCGGCCATCGCCTCGAGCATGATCGCGCAATCCCGGACCGTGCGAGCCATCGGCCCCGCCTGGTCGAGCGAGCTTGCGAACGACACGATGCCCCAGCGCGAACAGCGCCCATAGGTCGGCTTGATCCCGCAAATGCCGGTGAAGGCCGCCGGCTGGCGGATCGAGCCGCCGGTGTCCGTTCCCGTTGCCGCCGGCGCAATGCCGGCAGCGACCGCCGCGGAAGAACCTCCCGACGATCCGCCCGGAGCAAGCGCGGCATTACCGCCGTCACTGCGCCGCCAGGGCGAAATTACCGGCCCATAGGTGCTCGTCTCGTTGGAAGAGCCCATGGCGAACTCGTCCATGTTGAGCTTGCCGAGCATTCCCGCTCCCGCCTTGCGAAGGTTGGCGGTGACGGTGCTCTCATACTGCGGCTTGAAGTCCTTGAGGATGCGGCTGCCGGCGGTGGTGTTCACGCCGCGTGTCGCGAACAGATCCTTGATCCCAAGCGGAATACCCGCGAGCGACCCGAGGTCGCCCCCGCCCCGTGCCTGGTCCGCGGCGTCGGCCGCGGCAAGCGCATCGTCGGGCGTCTCGACCGTATAGGCATTGAGCGCCCGCGCAGCGGAGACCGCAGCATTGTACTGCTCCGCAATCTCGCGCGCCTTGAATTCGCCCGAGCGGAAGCCGTCGCGAAGCTCGGCGATCGACAGTGACGTCAGGTCGCTCATGGGCGCACGTCCCGTTCCCCGGCGAAGTCCGGGGTCCAGTCCCTGTTACTGGATCCCGGTCGCTCGATTCATGCATCATCACCTTCGGCACGGCGAAAAAGCCGTGCTCGGCGAGCGGGGCATTGGCGAGCACCTCGTCCCGGCAGTCGCCGTCCGTGACCTTGTCCTCGCGAAGGCGGAGCATGTTCGGCACGACCGCCGTCAGCGGCTCGACGCCATCGGTGTCGACCTCGCCAAGCTGCTCCACCCAGCCGAGGATATTGTTGAGTTCGGGCGCTAGCCGCTCGATTTCCTCATCGCTCATCGCGATGCGGGCGAGCTTGGCGATGTGCCGCACCTGTTCGTTCGTGACTGACATTGTGGCGGCGCGATAGCCGCGAGGGTCAGGAGCGGCAAGCCGTTGAGGCTAATGTCTGCTTTGGGTGGAAAGCTGACATTAGTATCCGTCGGGCAAGGCAACCGATGCGAACTCGATACCCGCGCCCCTCAACTGCCCTTCAAGGGCCTCGAAGAAGCTTGCAGCGCCACCATTCGGAACGTGCTGCCATACCAGTTTGATGCGCACCTGCCTGCCCTCCGCTGCTGGGTAACTTCGCGCAAGCTCACCCGACACAGCGGCGTTGGCATACGCCTCAACCTTTGCCGCGAGGAGCTGAAGGTGCCGGTCGTCGTGCCATTCGAGATGGTCGCTTATTAGCATCTCGACGGCTCCGTCCGGTCGAACTCCTATCCCGTCGATGACATCGGTTTGTTCAATGCTCATTCGGCAACATCGCCGGTCGAGCTAATGTCTGCAATGGGTCGAAAGCGGACGTTAGCGCACCGCTTCTGAGGCAGCGGATCTGTCTTTTTGGACGATCCGAAGCAGGCCGCGCCCCGACAGAAAGACGATCATCGCAGCCATAAATAGCAAGGCGATCCAACTTAGGCTGTCGGCACGAGCTTCGGAGATCGGCGCGACAATTTGAACGCCAATCGCATGAGCGCAGAGGATACCCACTCCTGCATAGACGAGCGCTCTGCCGGTGAAGAGTGGAACGGCTTTTACTGCCACCAGCATCAGACCAATCGCCATCAGCAGGCTCATTACTGCAAAGCTCACATCCGTCATCGGCTTGGTCTCCCAAACCGTCAGCATCTACCGCATTGCCAATGTCTGCAATGGGTCGAAACCTGCCACTAGAGCCGTAGGCCGAAGCGCGGACCAGCCCATATCATTAGACTGTACAGTGCGACGGTGAGAACGCACCCGGTGGCCAGCGCCCACCAGAAGCTGAAGCCGTTCCTCAACATCGCCGGGATAACGAGGAACATCGGCAAAGACGGCAGGACGAACCAGAAAGTCGCCTCGGCGTGGGAGGCCATGTTGGCCGCGTCGGGCCTATCTCGCCAAAGCCAAATCATTCCGAGCACCGAAACCAGTGGCAGGGAGGCGATCAATCCGCCGAAGCCGGGGTAGCGCTTTGCCACCTCCGAGATGATGGCGATGAGGATGCCCGAGAGCGCGGCCTTGATTGCGAGATACCACATTCGAGCAGATTGCCCCCTCGCCCCTAATGTCCGCAATGGGTCGACAGCGGACTTCGCACTCAAAGATAATTCGCTGTCCTACAGCGCCGCTCTTGTGCTTCGTCGCGCAAGTCCGCGCTGAATGAACAGGATCGCCGAAAACAACATGCTCGTCACTGTGAACATTGTGAACATTCGCGGGGAAACTTGCCCGTTGATGGCTGGCTGAATAGAGCGCCCGGCCAATGTGCGCCCGCCGCTTCCTTGGATGTATATTCTTCCTGACGCTGCTCGCTGTGGGCGGCGCGCTCGCCTATTTCCTCTGGGCCAATCAGTTCCTGATCAAGCAAGGCACGCCCGCAGGCCACTTTCAGGCCCCGCCGGCGAGCGGAACGCCCGATTATACCAAGGCCGAGAACTGGATTGCATCGGCCGATACTCCGGATGATCCATCGCATTGGCAGCCCTCCAACGATGCGGCGGCGGCGCCTCCTCAACCGGGGCTGCAGTTTTCTACGTGCACCCGACGACGTTCCTGAGGCGCGACGCGTGGAACGCCGCGCTTCGCTCGGATGCGGAGACGGAGTTTCGGACCAAGCTCTTCGTGCAGAGCCAGGCCAGCGCCTTCAGCCAGCATGCTGTCGTCTGGGCGCCGAGGTACCGGCAGGCGGCGTACGGCGCCTTTCTTCTCAAGTCCGCAGATGCCCAGAAGGCCCTCGATCTCGCTTATTCCGATGTCTCGGCGGCGTTCGACGAATTCCTGAAGCGGAATCCCGGACGGACCGATCATCCTGGCCGGACATAGCCAGGGCGCGCTTCACCTTTCACGCCTGCTCCGCGATCGGGCATCGCAGCTCAAGGGACGATTGGTGGCGGCCTATGTCGTGGGCTGGCCGTTGAGCGTCACCGCCGATCTGCCGCCGATGGGATTGTCCGCCTGTTCGGCGCCCGATCAGACCAGCTGCGTCCTGTCATGGCAGAGCTTCGCGCAACCCGCCCGCGCCGATTTGATCGAGGATGCTTGGGTCGGAACCAAGGGGCCGACCGGCGTGAAGCGCGAGCGCAAGGACATGCTCTGCGTCAATCCGCTGACCGGCACGAAGGACGGTGCCGCCACCGCCGAAGCGAACCCCGGCACGATCGTCCCGACCGCGACGCTGACGGAAGCCACGCTGCAGCCCGGCCTGATCGGCGCGCATTGCGAGAACGGCCTTCTCCTGCTGGACGGCAAGAACCCTGAGCTCGGACCGTTCGTGCTGCCGGGCGGTAATTATCACGTCTACGATTATGCCCTGTTCTGGGCGGCGATCCGGAACGATGCGGAGCGGAGGCTGAAGGCGTGGCATCGCTGATCACTTCGGCCACGGCCGACTTCGCCGGGGCAGTCAGCCACGGCAAGCTCGCCGGTCTCGATGTCGGCACCAGGACGGTCGGCCTGGCCGTCTGCGACGCGAGCTGGAGTTTCGCCGGCCCCTCCGAGACCATCCGCCGGACGAAGTTCACCGCCGACCTTGAAGCGCTGAGGAAATTCGTCGGACGGGAGCAGGTATCCGGCCTCGTCGTGGGACTACCGCTGAACATGGATGGCAGTGATTCACCTCGCACACAGTCCGTCCGTGCCTTCGCGCGCAATCTTGCACCGCTTGAGCTCCCGATCCTTCTCTGGGACGAGCGTTGGTCGACCCAAGCCGTCGAGCGCGCGATGATCGATGCGGACGTCAGCCGCGCCAAAAGAGCAGAGAAGGTCGACTCCCTCGCCGCGGCGCACATTCTGCAGGGCGCAATCGACGCGCTGGCGAATTTGCCGCAGCAACATTAGGCCACGGGCTCGTGGACCTGATTTCAATCGATTCGCTGACCGACGACCAGATCGAGACCATCCTCGATCGGGGGCAGCGCTGGTTTGACTACAACCGCTCGGACTCGCGCGGCCAGGACAAGAGCTTGCACGACAAGCTCGTCTTCAATCTGTTCTATGAAAACTCGACCCGCACCGCGATGTCCTTCGCGACGGCCGCGCACAGGCTTGGCGCGTCGCCCGTCTTCCTCCCGGTCGAGCAATCCTCGATCAAGAAGGGCGAGACGTTCGACGATACCGCCCGCACGCTGAATGCAATGCGGCCCGACTGCATCGTCGTCCGCCACCGCGAGAACGGCGCTCCGGCGCGGATGACTGAACTGATGGATTGTGCCGTCATCAACGCCGGTGACGGCACGAACGAGCATCCGACACAGGCGCTGCTCGATGCCCTGGCTCTGCAGATTCGCTTCGGGCGTCTCGAAGGACTGAAGGTCGCGATTTGCGGGGACATTCGACACAGCCGGGTCGCTCGCTCCAATGCCAAGCTTCTCCCGCGCCTTGGTGCGGAAGTACGGCTGGCAGGCCCGCCGCCCCTGCTCCCGGACGACGCCCCGTCCCTCACGATCGATGAAGCGATCGCTGGCGCCGACGTCGTCATGATGCTTCGCGTTCAGCGGGAACGCCTGGAGGAAGATCTCGGCGATGCACCCGGCGAATATCTCTCGCGCTATGGACTGACCGCCGACCGGCTTCGCAAGGCGGCACCAAATGCTGCGGTCATGCATCCCGGTCCGATGAACAGAAACGTCGAGATCGCCGACGATGTCGCCGACGATCCCGAACGTTCTCTAATCTTGCTTCAGGTCGAGGCCGGCGTGGCCACGCGAATGGCCTGCCTCGAGCTGGTTACGCGTCGCTGATCAGCGCGAGGCGAACTGAACCGGCAAATCGCCGGCAGTCGAGCGCACGAAGCAGCTTCCGCCCTTCCCACGAAGGGTCGAGCAGCGAGCGATCGCTTCCTGCTGGTTCGCGAAGCCGCGCACCGACAGGCGGTAGACCGGACCGCGCGGGCCGTCGAAGCGGGCGCTGACCGGCGCATAGCTCTTCAGCGTCGGGAAGCGGCGGGTCAGCTGATCCCAGGCAACCGCGACGCGAGCTTCCGAGCTGAAGGCGCCAAGCTGGACGACCGCCTTCGCATTGCCGAGCGCACGAGGTGCGGCCGGACGCGGAGCAGCAGCCTTCCGGATCTTCGCCGGCTTCGCCTTCGGAGCGAAGTTGGAGGCCATTACGGCATAGGCTGCCGGAGCTTCCGGCGAGATCGCCGCCGCATTGGCAAACGCAGCGTTTGTGTCCTGAGCTTCAGGAGCAGGCGCGAGTTCGTCCGATTGCGACACCGGGGCGGCGAAAGAAGGAGCATCGGCAGCCGCGACCTGAACCGGTGCAGCGTTTTCTATCGGAGCAGGAGCCGGAGCTGCCTGCGCAAATGCGACATTCCTGTCCGTCTTCACCAGCGCCAGGCGAACCGGCTGACCCGGATCTGCGGCAGCCGGAGTGACGCCGGTGAGCGCCGCAACCTGGTCGTAGGCGTGAGCCGGCTTGGCGAGCGACATCCACTGCTGGATGCGACCATCGACGAGGTCGGCGGACAGATCCTGCGCCGCAACCGTGCGAGCGTTGGTCCAGTCGCCCGAGATCGCATAGGCGAGCGCCAGATTCTGGCGGACGCGGGAGTCGGCGCCCTGTGCGCGGGCTGCGGTCTCGAGCACCTGAACGGCGTCGTACGGCTGACCCGCAAGAGCGAGCGCCAGACCGTAATCGGCCGGATCGATCAGACCCTGCGCGGCCTGGAGCGACGAAATCGCCTCCGAATTCCTGCCCAGGGCAATCTGGACGAGAGCGCGCTTCAGGATGACCTGCGGCTGAGCCGGCGCGAGCGCCAGCGAGTCGTTGTACGCACCCTGCGCGGAAGCGAAGCGGCCGGAGCCGAAATAAGCATTGCCGAGGAGCGCGCGAATCCCGGCGTCCTGCGGGCTGGCTTCGACCGCCTTCTCGGCGAGATCGACAGCAGAGGCATAATCGCCCGAGCTGAGCGCCATCTGCGCACGAAGTCCGTAGGCGAGGTTTGCCTTGCCCGTCGCGACCGATGCGCTCCGTGCCATTGGCGAGGCGCATCCGGCGATCATGGTCGCAAGTGCGACGGCGGATACTGCGGTTCCCAGACGAAGCGGATTCATTGCCTTACCCCTTGCGTTTGGCCCTTTCGGCCATGGTCTCCAGCTCCGGCATTCCACCAAGGAATGCATCGAGAGCGTCGGTTACCAGAAGCTGAGCCGAGCGCCCGTTGAGGGCACAGGCCAGGCGAAGCTTCAGGTGACGCTCCGGATCGAGCCGAAGTGTAAACGCAGCCTTCCCCTTGCTGCCCGGGGCCGCGCGCGACCTCGGAGCACGATGAGCGACCGGAGCCGGAGCCGTGGGCACCACATACATCGGGGCCCGGACTTCGACTGGCTGCGCCGGCAGCTCAGCAATTTCTTCGACGACTTCGGCGGTCTCATCGACTTCTTCGCCAACGTCGGTCGTATCTTCCGGCTCATTGAACCGGTCTTCGATCTCCGCCTGCTGCGTGTGCACGGGCGAATTTACCGGCGTCAGGCCGGCATGGCCGTGAAGCGCAGGATGCTCGGCGATCGGCTCGCCGAAAGCGTCATGCTCGGAATCGCGCGGTGCTTCGGCAGGCTTGGGAGCCTCGAAACCCATGTCGTTCCAGCCGAGATCCTCGAGATTTCCGCCGAGCTGGCTGAAACCTTGGGGACGCATCGCGGGACGCGCACCACCCTTGCGGGCCAGCAAACCGGAGGAGAGAGAAGCGAAAGGCTTCGGTTCAGACATCACGTACTCCGCCCCTTACTGGCCGGCCACACGACGGCCGAAGCCGCCAACCGGGCGAGGCGTTGACTGAGCTGCTGGAGCTCCCGGAGCCGCAAAGACGGTGCGGCGGAAATTCTTTTCGAGACGATCCGAGATATAATCCCAAAGCTCGACCACTTCCTGGGCCGAGCGACCCTTCGGATCGACTTCCATCACCGTGCGGCCGTCGATCATCGAGGCTGCGAAATCGGTGCGGTGGTGAAGCGTGACCGGAGCGACGGTACCGTGCTGCGACAGCGCAACCGCCGCCTCGTAGGTGATCTTGGCTTTCGGGGTCGCCGCGTTGACGACGAAGATCAGCGGCTTGCCGGCGCGGTCGCAAAGATCGACCGTCGCACCAACGGCGCGAAGATCGTGCGGGCTCGGACGGGTCGGGATGACGATCAGTTCGGCGACGGCGATGACGCTCTGAATGGCCATGGTGATGGCCGGCGGCGTATCGATGACAGCAAGGCGGAAGCCCTGCTGGCGAAGGACTTCGAGATCGGAGGCGAGGCGAGCGACGGTGGTTTGGGCAAAGGCCGGCATTTCGGCTTCGCGCTCGTTCCACCAGTCGGCAAGACTGCCCTGCGGATCGATGTCGATAAGGCAGACCGGACCGGCTCCCGCTAGCTGCGCTTGCACCGCGAGATGGCCGGACAAAGTCGTCTTACCGGACCCGCCCTTCTGCGATGCCATTGCCAGAACGCGCATGCTTTTCCCCTCGCCCTTTGCCTTCAATTCAGCGCCGGGAGTGACACTCAAGGCTCTAAAATCTGGTTAACATCGCCAAGATACTGTTGATGATTGGTCGCGCGGGATTAGGCTCTGTCCCGAGGAGTCGATCTCGATGCGAACTTGGCGATGGGGCGCGGCAGTGATTTGCGCTTCGCTTTTCTGGGCCACGCCCGCTGCTACCCAGAATGTAAAGGCGGGCGTCGATGCCTGGAGCCGCGGCGACTATGCTGGCGCCGTTGCTATCTGGCGCCCCTATGCTGAGGCCGGCGATGCCGATGCGGCTTTCAACATGGGGCAGGCATACCGCCTGGGCCGGGGCGTGCTCGTCGATCTAGGAACCGCGCAGGGCTGGTTCGAGAAAGCTGCAAACAAGGGACACGTCGACGCCCAGGCGACGCTCGGCCTGCTGCTTTTCCAGAACGGCAACCAGGTCGAAGGCCTTCGCTGGCTGAAAGGCGCTGCCGAGCAAGGCGATCCTCGCGCATTGCTTGTTTACGGGACGGCGCTGTTCAACGGTGACGGCGTCCCGCAAAATCCTGTGCTTGGGTATGCTTATGTAAGCCGCTCAGCCGCTCAGGGACTTGAGCCAGCCAAGAGCACCCTTTCCCAGATGGATGGCATCATGCCGCTTGCGCAGCGCAAGAAGGGCATCGCGCTCGCTCTTCAAAAGGCGAAGACGCAGAAGTCAAAGCCGAAGGCGGTGTCGGAACCCGTGGCCGAAAAGGCGCCGCCGAAAGTAGCGGCTAGGTCAGCGACCACTCCGAGCACGGCGACGGGCGCCTGGCGCATCCAGCTTGGCGCCTTTTCACAGCGTTCGTCCGCCGAAGCGCTCTTCAAGAAGCTTTCGGGAAGCGCGCCAGTAGCAGGGCGGCAGCAATTCCTGATCGCCGCCGGATCGGTTACGCGCCTCCAAGTCGGCCCCTACACGAGCAAATCCGCAGCGGCTGCAGCCTGCAGGTCATTGTCGGGACGCGGCCAGGCCTGCTTCCCGGTCGCCGCCCGCTAGGGTTGCACCCAGTCGCGCTTCCGAATTCCCTGCGCCCAAAGCAGTGCATCCAGACCGTGATGGTCGAGGCGGGCGTCCGCGACCTCTGCTAACGCCGGCTTGGCCCGGAAGGCGACGCCGAGGCCTGCTTCCTGCACCATCAATTTGTCGTTCGCGCCGTCGCCGATGGCCATGACCTCGCTCCGGTCGATGCCCATTTCGTCCCGCACTTCGATCAGCGCATCGACCTTTGCTTGAGCATCGACAATCGGATCTTCGACTGATCCGCTCAACTGGCCACCGTCGAACAGCAGTCGATTGGCGCGGACCGCGTTGAAGCCAAGCAACTCGGCGATCGGATCGGCGAAGGAAACGAAGCCGCCAGTGACGAGGATCGCCTTTGCGCCGCCGACCCTCATCGTCCTCACGAGAGTCCCAGCACCCGGGTTGGGCACAACTCGTTCGGACAGACAGCGGCCAATCGCCTCCTGATCTAGCCCTGAGAGCAAGGCCACGCGCTCGCGCAGGGCCGCCTTGAAATCGAGCTTTCCCTGCATTGCCCGCTCGGTGATTTCCGCAATCTCGCGCTTGAGGCCCGCGAAGTCGGCGAGTTCATCCAGGCATTCCTGTCCGACGATGGTGGAATCCATGTCTGCGACGAGCAATCGCTTAAACCGATGTTCCTCCGGCTGGACGAACACATCGACGCCTTCGACCCCATCGAGTGCCCAGCGGATTGCCTGAATGTCGCTCGAGACCTTTAGGTCCACCGCATCGCCCTCATCGATCCACGCCGAAAAGGCCGCCTTTGGGTCGATCTCGCGCAGCGACCCGAGAGCCCTGTCGATCAGCCTGTCATCAAGCCGTCCGGCTGCTATCAGCGTCGCAATGGCCATACGGGTCGAGAAACCTCCTGTAGCTCTAATCGCCGGGCCGACCGCGAGCGGCAAGTCGGCGCTGGCCCTTCGTCTCGCAGAGCAGGTCGGCGGTGTCATCGTCAACGCCGACAGCGCGCAAATCTATCGCGACTTGCCGATCCTGAGCGCCGCGCCCGTCCCGCACGAGCTCAAGCGTGCCGAGCACCGTCTTTACGGCGTGCTCGACGGCGCCGATGCATGCTCGGCTGCAGGCTGGGCAGCGATGGCGAAGCGGGAAATCTGCGACATTCACGCAGTGGGGGGATTGCCAATCCTGGTCGGCGGGACCGGACTTTACCTCCGCACCCTTCTCGAAGGTATCGCGCCGATCCCGCCAATCGATCCGGATGTGCGCAAGCATGTTCGCTCAAAGTTCGTAGAAGCGAACCACCAGCAACTGCTGAAACTCGATCCAGAGGCAGCGGAGCGATTGCACCCGACCGACACCACCCGCATCGCTCGCGCTCTGGAGGTTGTACTGTCCAGCGGGAAGACCCTAAGCGACTGGCATCGGCACCTAGAGGGTGGGATTGCCGGCACGATCAATTTGCTGCCTCTCGTCCTACTTCCGCCGCGTGACTGGCTCTACCGGCGATGCGACGAGCGCTTCGCGCTCATGGTCGACCGGGGCGCTGCCGACGAGGTCCGGAATTTGCTGGACCGGAATCTGGATCCGGCGCTGCCAGTCATGCGAGCGATCGGCGTTCGTGAGCTAGGCGCGTGGCTCCAGAGTGACGTCACTCTCGAGGAAGCGATCGAAGCCGGCCAGCAGGCGACGAGAAGATACGCCAAGCGGCAGTACACCTGGTTTGCGCACCAGCCTCCCCCTCACTGGCCTCGCTTTCCCGAATCGCTCGACAGCAGCGCGATGAGCGAAGCGCTGGCGCTGATCAAAGCGACGGATTAGGCGAAGGTCATGGAGCTGCTCCGCGACGGCGACATCGACATGACCCCGCTTGCCGGGAAGCGCGTCGCCATCCTTGGCTACGGCAATCAGGGCCGAGCCCAGGCGCTCAACCTCAAAGACAGCGGGATCGACGTGGTTGTCGGTCTGCGCGGAGCCTCGGGCAGCGCGCGGGCAGCCGAAGAAGCCGGCCTGGAAGTCGCGCTGGTCGAGGATGCGGCAAGTTCCGCCGACGTAGTCATGTTCCTCGCGCCCGACGAAGCGCTCGCAGGCATCTACAAGGAGGTCGAGGCACGCATCCGTTACGGCGGAGCGATCGGCTTCAGCCACGGCCTGACGATCCACTTCGACCAGATACGGCCGCGGCACGATCTCGACGTCTATCTTGTTGCGCCCAAGGGGCCGGGCACGGCGCTTCGTTCGCTGTACGAGCAACGGAAAGGCATGGTCGCGCTGTGGGCCGTGGCGCAGGATGCGACGGGAAACGCGAAGGGCATCGCGCTCGCTTATGGCAAGGCTATCGGCTGCGCTCGCGCCGGCCTGATCGCCTCCTCGTTCGCCGAGGAATGCGAAGCCGACCTGTTCAACGAGGGTGCTGTTGTCTGGGGGGCGGTGCCGGAAATCCTGGTGGCGGGGTTCGAGACTCTGGTCGATGCCGGCATTTCACCGGAAGTCGCCTTTCTGGAATGCGTTGGCGAATTGAAGCTCATCGCCGAATTGATCGAGGCGCGCGGCATCGCCGGAATGC
The DNA here is from genome assembly GCA_963750315.1 of uncultured Alphaproteobacteria bacterium. Lineage (GTDB taxonomy): Bacteria > Pseudomonadota > Alphaproteobacteria > Sphingomonadales > Sphingomonadaceae > Sphingomicrobium. The sequence goes on along the minus strand of CAVVQF010000005.1, from coordinate 236,570 downwards.
GCGAAGCGATCTCGAACACGGCGGAGCTCGGCGCGGTGCTCGGCGGTCCCCGCGTGGTGGACGAGAATGTGAAGCGGAATATGCGGGCCGTTCTCGACGAAGTTCGGAGCGGACGCTTCGCCGAATTGCTCCGGCAAGAGGCGCAGGACGGCTATCCGCTTCTCGAAAATGCGCGTGCCGAGGCACGGAAGACATCGATCGAGCGCGTCTTCATCGAATTGAGGAAGCTCGAGCCCTAGCCGACTTCTTCCGGCACCTGCGTGATCCGCGATCCGATCGAGGCGCGCTCAATGTAGACGCGCTGGAGCCGGCGGTGCGCTTCCGCAGCGGCGCGGTCGTTCGCCGACAGGGCGAGCTCCAGCTCCTCGGCTGCGCGCTGCGCGAAATAGGCGCGATCGCCGGGAACGTTGCTGGACTGGTCCATGATCCGTCTCCTCCGGATGGGCTCAGGTGATAACAGACCGAAGACCAATTGTCCCCCGAAAATGGCGCATTTCAGCGCCTTCCGAACAGCTTCTCCATTTCGGCGTGGCCCAGCTTCACCCAAGTGGGACGACCGTGGTTGCACTGCCCGGAGCGCGGCGTGACCTCCATTTCCCGCAGTAGGGCGTTCATCTCGGCAACTGAAAGGACACGCCCTGCCCTTACCGAGCCATGGCAAGCGATCGTCGCCGCTACATGATCGAGCTTTTCCCGCAATGAAAAGGCGCTGCCCAGCTCGGCGAGTTCGGCCGCCAGATCGCTCAACAAACCACTCACATCTGTCTTGCCAAGCGCCGCCGGCGTCGCGCGAACGAGCATCGACGTCGGACCGAAGCGCTCAAGTTCCAGGCCCATCGCCGCAAGCTCCTCCATTGCAGTTTCAAGGCGGTCGCAATCGGTCTCCTCAAGCTCGACGACCTCGGGCATCAGCAAGGGTTGGCGAGCGATGGACCCGCCCTCGCGCGCAGCCCGCATTCGCTCGAGCACGAGCCGTTCGTGGGCCGCGTGCTGATCGACGATGACAAGACCGTCCTCAGCTTCCGCAATGATGTACGTCGCCGACACCTGTCCACGCGCGACGCCGAGCGGATATTTCGGTACCTCGGCGACGGCCGGCTCGGCGCGAGCCGCCGGCGCATGATCGAACAGCGCTCGTGCTTCTTCGAGGACCGCCGTCGCCCCTGCGGGCCCACTGGGCACGATCGGGAATTCCTCCCGCGCGGTCGTCATAGGTTGCGCTCGTCGTCCACAGGACGGGCGCCGCGGCTTGCTCCGTGGTCGCGCTTCGCTGGCTGGCTTCGTCGAGCGCAGCCCGGAGGCCGCCGACGATCAGGCCGCGAACGGCTGTTGGATCGCGAAAGCGGACCTCCGTCTTGGCCGGATGGACGTTCACGTCGACGTCTTCCAGCGGCACCGATAGGAACAAGGCTGCGATTGGGTGACGGTCCTTCGCGATGAGATCGCGATAGGCACCGCGAAGAGCACCCACGAGCAGCCGGTCCTTCACGGGTCGCGCGTTCACGAAGAGATATTGCTGATCGGCCATGCCACGGTTGAAGGTCGGCAGGCTGACGACTCCGGTCAGGCCCATGCCGTTCCGCTCGCAGTCGATGCCGATGCCGTTCCGGTCCAGCTCTGCGCTCAGCAGCTCGGCTACCCGTTGCGGCGGCGTCGTGGGCTGAAGCGACAGGATCCGGCGGCCGTCGTGATCGAGGACGAACGCGACGTCGCTTCGCGCCATGGCCAGGCGCTTCACAGCGTCGAGACATGCCGCATATTCCGAACGCGGACTGCGCAAAAACTTCCGTCTTGCCGGTATCTTATCGAACAACCCTTCGATCCGAACGCAAGTTCCGGGCGGCAAGGAAGCGGGCCCCTCACCCACCGTCGCCCCATGATCGATCTCGATCCGCCAGCCGTCCGCGCCTCGAACCCGGCTTTCCAGCGTGAACCTCGAAACGCTGGCGATCGAGGGCACCGCTTCTCCACGAAAGCCGAAGCTCGTGATGCGATCGAGAACCTCATCCGGCAGCTTCGACGTGGCATGCCGCTCCAATGCGAGGCGCATTTCGTCGGGCGACATGCCGCCACCGTCGTCGGCGACTTCGACCAATTCGAGCCCGCCCGCCGTCAGCCTGATTCGGACCGCCTCCGAACCGGCATCAAGGGCATTTTCGACAAGCTCCTTGAGGGCGCTTGCGGGGCGTTCTACGACCTCGCCAGCGGCGATGCGATTCACAAGCTCGGACGGCAGCCTTCTTATTGACATGTTAACCGTTCCTAGCCGATTACAACCAAGCCAGCGAAGCGCTGATTTCTGCGAAAAATTCAGTTCGCATTCAATGGGATAATTTTAATGGCCGGTTAATCTCCAGGGCCTGTCCTGCGAGATGATCGAGCAAAGGGCGAGAGACGGGGAAGAATGTTCTGGACGCGCTGGTTCAAATGGATGTCGCACGACATGGCGATCGATCTCGGGACCGCCAATACGTTGGTCTATGTTCGGGGTCGCGGCATTGTCCTTAACGAGCCGTCGGTCGTCGCGATCGAGACCATCAACGGGGTGAAAAAGGTCAAGGCAGTCGGTGAAGACGCCAAGCTGATGATGGGCAAGACGCCCGATCAAATCGAGGCGATCCGCCCCCTTCGCGACGGCGTCATCGCGGACATCGATGTCGCTGAGCAGATGATCAAGCACTTCATCCACAAGGTGCACGGCGGCAAAATGCGCGCCTGGCGCTTCCCGGAAATCGTGATCTGCGTCCCCTCGGGCTCCACTTCGGTCGAGCGCCGCGCGATCCGCGACGCGGCTTCCAACGCAGGCGCCAGCGCCGTCTACCTGATCGAGGAGCCGATGGCGGCCGCGATCGGTGCCGACATGCCGGTGACCGCTCCGATCGGCTCGATGGTCGTCGACATCGGCGGCGGTACGACCGAAGTTGCGGTGCTCTCGCTCCGCGGTCTCGCTTATACGACCTCGGTCCGCGTCGGCGGCGATAAGATGGACGAAGCGATCAGCTCCTACGTCCGCCGCAACCATAATCTTCTGATCGGCGAGGCCACGGCGGAGCGGATCAAGAAGGAAGTAGGTATCGCCAAGCCGCCCACGGACGGTGTCGGCAAGACGGTGCATATCAAGGGCCGCGACCTGGTGAACGGCGTCCCCAAAGAAATTTCGATCAACCAGGGCCAGATCGCCGAAGCTCTTTCGGAACCGGTTGGCACCATCGTTGAGGGCGTCCGCATCGCGCTCGAGAACACCGCGCCGGAATTGGCGGCGGACATTTGCGATCAGGGTATCGTGCTCACCGGTGGTGGTGCGCTCCTGCAGGGCCTGGACGAAGTGCTTCGCGACGAAACCGGCCTTCCGGTCACGGTCGCCGAGGATCCGCTGACCTGCGTCGCTCTCGGCACTGGCCGGGCGCTCGAGGAAGAGCAGTTCCGCGGCGTCCTGCAAACCGCGTAAGGGAGCGCTGAGACGGTGGCGACCGCCCGCCCAGGCTGGTCGCGGCGCGCGCAATACGGGCTGTTTTTCAGCTTTCTTGCCGCGATCGCAGGGCTGATCATCGGCCTGGTCCTTCTGACTTTGTCACTAGTCGCGCCAGAGAAATACGCATCGGTTCGAGGCGTTGCGCTCGATGTCACTGCTCCAGTCACGTCCGGTCTTCGACAGGTCACGGCAACGGTCGGCGGCGTGTTCACCGGCGCGGGCAACTATTGGGACGCGTCGCACCAGAATGCGCAACTCAAGCGCGAACGCGAATTGATGCTGCAGCGGATCGTCGAGGCCAAAGCGATCTCGCTCGAAAACCAAGAGTTGAAAGCTTCGCTCCAGCTTCGCGAACATAGCCGCGTTCCGGTCGCGATGGGCCGGGTGGTCGGATCGTCGTTTAGCAGCCCTCGCCGCTACGCCATCTTCTCGGCCGGCACATCAGACGGCGTGCTGGTTGGGATGCCGGTCCGCTCCGCGAAGGGCCTGATTGGACGAGTGATCGACGCCGGATCGCTCGCTTCCCGCGTCCTTCTTGTGTCAGACCGGGCGAGCATCATCCCCGCGCGCATCCTTCGGGACGGTCAGCCGGTGATCAGCCAGGGCCGCGGCGACGGCACGATCGACCTCAGGCCGCTCGAAGTCGGCCGCAATCCGTTCAAGCCGGGCGATATCGTTATAACCTCCGGCACTGGCGGGCTCTATCCCCCTCTGGTGCCGATCGCCCGTGTCGTCCGTCTCGACGACGACGGGGCAATCGCGCTCCCGCTCGCCGATCCCGCGTCAACCAGCTTCGCCATGGTCGAGCAGCCTTACGAACCCCAAGCCGTCGCCGAGGAAGCAGGCGGGCCAGCGGTCGCGCCCTAATGGTCCGCGCGGCCCTCGCCCAAAATCGCAATATCGGACAGGGGCCGATTCCGGGCGCCGTCTACGTTCCAGCGATTTCGGTGATGGTCGCCTGTCTTCTGACCGCACTCCCGATCGTTTCCACCAGCGGGTGGTATCCCGATTTCGGTTTTCTCATGCTGATTGCCTGGCGGTTGCTTCGCGCGGATGCCTGGCCGGCCTGGTGGGCCGCTCCGCTCGGCTTCTTCAACGACCTGATGACCGGGCATCCGATCGGCTTCTCGGTCGCGCTGTGGACCGCCGCCATGCTCGTCCTCGACCTGATCGACCGCCGGACCATGTGGCGCGGCTACTGGCTCGAGTGGGCGCTGGCTGCGTTGCTTTTGTTCGCCAATGAATCGGCGGAATGGCGTATTGCCCAGATCATGGGCGCCTCCTTGCCCTTCGTAAGCGTTGTGCCGCCACTGGTGATCTCTGCGCTAGCCTTTCCTGTGTTTGCGTGGATGGCCGTCCGCCTCGACCGCTGGAGGCTGGGCCGGTGAAGATGGAGAAACGGTTCACCTCGGTTCACCAGTCGATCACCTTTTCGCGAAGGATGATGCTGCTGGGCGGCGGACAGGCAGCGATTGGGGCGGTGTTGCTGGGACGGCTGGGCTGGCTGTCCGTTAGAGAGAACCAGAAGTACCAGCTGCTGTCGGAGAGCAATCGAGTCCAGCTGATCCCGGTGCCGCCGCGCCGTGGCTGGATCATCGATCGGAACAAGGTCCCGATCGCCATCAACCGGTCGAGCTTCCGCATCGATCTTATTCCGCAGCAGCTTGAAACGCCGGAAGCGACGCTGAAGACGCTGGCCGAGCTGCTTCAGCTGACCAGCGACGACATGGACCGGATCCTGCGGGAACTGAAGCAGGGTCATGGCTTCCAGGCAGTGCAGGTTGCCGAAAACGTGACGTTCGATCAATATGCCTCGATCACCGTCCGCCTCCCGGACCTCCCCGGCGTTCAGGCGACCCGAGGATTTTCCCGTTATTATCCTGACGGACCAGCCGTGGCCCACCTTCTGGGTTACGTCGGGACGGCTAACCAGAAAGAATATGAGGCGGAGGACAAGAATCCGCTTCTAATCATCCCGGGCGTGAAGATCGGCAAGCAAGGGCTTGAAAAGACCCTAGAACCTTATTTGCGCGGCACGCCCGGCGGGCAACGGGTCGAGGTCACTGCGCGTGGCAAGCTGGTCAAGGAACTGGATCCCAAGCCCGACCGCAGTGGACAGACTGTCCAGCTGACGATCGACCAGGGCCTGCAGCAATATGCGGCGAGGCGGATGGGCGACCAGTCCGGCGCTCTGGTCGCTATGGACGTTGCCAATGGCGACCTGCTCGCCTTCGTGTCCATGCCTGCCTTCGATCCGAACAGTTTCAGCGAGGGCATCGGCCGGACCGAATGGAAGATGTTGTCGGAAAACGACCACATCCCGCTGCTGAACAAGGTCGCGCAAGGGCTCTATCCGTCGGGATCGACGATCAAGCCGGCCATGGCACTGGCGTTCCTGAAACAGGGGGTAGATCCCGACCGGCGCGTCCATTGCGCTGGAGGCTATCAGATCGGAAACCGCTACTTCCGGTGCGACGCCGTGCACGGTTCGATGGACATGCATTCGGCGATCGAACGCAGCTGCAATACCTACTTCTGGGCCACAGGTCTGATCACGGACCCAGCGCAGACGACGGAGATGGTGAATTACCTCGGCTACGGCCAGGAATTCGACCTCCCCATCCCTTCTCAAAGGTTCGGAACGATGCCGAACCCGAAATGGCTCGAGAAGAAGTATCACCGAAAGTGGCAGGGCTACGATTCCGCGAACACGTCGATCGGCCAGGGGTACGTTCTCGTAAACCCGCTCCAGTTGGCGGTCATGCCGGCGCGTCTGGCATCAGGAAAGCTGCTTCAGCCGCGGCTGCTGATGACGGGGCGCGAGGAGCCCGCCAAGCCCGTCGATGCCACTCCGGAGCAACTGGAGATCATTCGGAAGGCAATGGCGGCTGTGGTCAACGGCAGCGGTACCGGCGTCGGGTCGAAGCTGCTGCTCGACGGAGTTCAGATGGCGGGAAAGACCGGTACCGCCCAGGTCTTCCGGCTCGGTGAGCGCGGCCACCAATCGAATTGGGCACTGCGCGATCACGCATTGTTCATTGCCTTCGCACCGGCGGACAAGCCTCGCTACGCGATCGGATGCATCATCGAGCACGGCGGTTTCGGCGCCTCGGCCGCCGCGCCGGTCGTGCGAGATTCCATGACCTATCTGTTTGACAAGGAGAAAGCATTCGCTGCGCTTGCTCCACTTGAAGAACAGTGGGGCGGAACGCTGGCTGAACGGAACGCCCGGCAACTCGGAGCCTTCAAGGCAAGTTCGCGAAGCTCGACGTGATTTCCTCTGCAATCATCCCTCAACCCCTCGCCCGCCTTCCCTGGCGGCTGATCTTCGTGATCGTCGGGATCGCGGGGATCGGCTTCCTCACCCAATATTCGGCAGCAGGCGGTTCCTTCAGGCCGTGGGCGCTCAAGCAGGGAATTACGGTCCTCGTCTTCCTGTCGATCGCGGTCGGAATGTCGACCATCCGCGAAAACACGATCAAGCAACTGGCCTTTCCGGTCTTCGGCGCCATCCTCGTCATGCTGGTCATCGTCGAGGCGGTCGGCTTCGTCGGCAAGGGAGCCCAGCGCTGGATCGACCTCGGTTTCATTCGCCTGCAGCCAAGCGAGTTCATGAAGCCGGCAATCGTGATCGTGCTGGCGCGGTTTTACGAACTGCTTCCGGCGGGAGACATCCGCAAATGGCGTGCGATCTGGCCTGCGGTCACGTTGATCGGGGTGCCCTGGGCCCTGATCCTGATCCAGCCCGACCTCGGCACCGCCACCATGGTGCTTCTCGGCGGCGTCTCGGTCATGTTTATCGCCGGCGTTCCGATGCGGGTCTTCCTTATCCCTGCAGGAATACTCGGGGCCGCCATTCCGATCGTCTATCAGTTCATGCACGGATATCAGCGCAAGCGGATCGACATCTTCCTCAACCCTGAGAGCGACCCGCTCGGCGCCGGCTACCACATTACCCAGTCGAAGATTGCGATCGGATCCGGCGGCATTTTCGGCAAGGGCTTCCTCCACGGCAGCCAGAGCCATCTCGATTACCTTCCTGAGGGCCACACCGACTTCGCCTTCGCGACGTGGGTCGAAGAATGGGGCCTGCTAGGCGGGGCGTTGCTTATCCTGTGCTTCGCGGCAGTGGTGATGTGGGGCCTAAGGGTGTCATCAAACGCCAAGTCCCGCTTCGCCCAGCTAACCGCGGCGGGCCTCACCGCGACGATTTTCTTCTATTCGTCGATCAACCTGATGATGGTGATGGGATTGGCGCCCGTCGTCGGCATCCCGCTCCCGCTTGTCAGCTTCGGCGGATCGGCCGTCATGACGGTGATGATCTGCCTCGGAATCCTGATGTCGCTGGAGCGGCAACAGCGCACGCCATCACGTTTGGCATAGCCGGATTGCAGTCGGGCGGTTGCACACCCAGTTTCCCCATGCTACCGGCCGCGCCGCTCAGGGCGAGATTTGATCGCCGGAGCATCCGCCGAATGGCAGTGGACGCATAGCTCAGTTGGTAGAGCAGCTGACTCTTAATCAGCGGGTCCTAGGTTCGAGCCCTAGTGCGTCCACCATTCGCTTCTCGGATCATTTCGATAGAGCGGCAAATCGCTCCCTCGCGTCGCGCAGGTAGCTGAGCGTCGCGTCGCGCTCTCGCGAATTTCGGAAATCGGTGCGCGCACTTGCGTCTGCAATCACGCGGTCGAGCCAGGCGGTGAAATATGCCGCTTCGGTCCGTGCCGGTGGAGCGGTGCCTTCGACGTAAATCGGACTGGTGGTCGCATAGGGGTAAAGGTCCAGCACCTCGGGGTCGGATCCGTCGTTCCACGCGCGGAGCACGATCCAGCCGCCCGCATCGAGCTGAACTTCACCCTCCGCATCCAGCTTCGTTCGATCGCCGCTCAGCCTGAATGCCTTCAGGACTTTCCCGTTCTTAACCAGCTCCAGATGGTCGATGGCTACCGGTGAGCGGAGGGCGATGCGGTAATGCACTTTCCCTGACGCCCTGCGCTCGATCGTGCTTCCGGGATGCTTTCCGTCCAGTTCGAGGCCGAGCAGCGGACCATTGCTCGCGAAAGTTCGGCCCTCCTTAAGCGCGTCCTTCAAAGCTTGTGGGGTGAGGACGCCGCCGGTCTCCAGGAACACCCGGTTCATGCCGACTGGGCCACGCAGCGACGCGTAATTGGCCATTGCATCCGTTCCCGCGCCGGCGGGTAATTTGAAGCCAAGGTTGAGCAGCCGGTACCAGATCTCGGCCGTCGACTTGTGGTCCGCGAACCCGACGATCTCGATATAGTCGACCTTGCCGCTGATGACGTCGGCCGGCAGCTCATTGCTGAGCGACTTCTCCTTCGCGGGATCGATTACCCAGTCGAAAGGGTGAACGTAGCCGACCAGGCCGCCCTGCGAGTGCGCCATGTCGGCGACCTTGCCATTGAATGGATAAGGACTGGCCAGCGACGTGTGCTGGTATGCCGAAAAGTCGGGCGTCAGGACGTGATCGGACAGGTACAGCAAGGCCGAGATGGCCCCAATAGCTGGTGTGGAATTCCTGCGAATGCATGATCAGCGTATCGGCGCTGCTCACCGGATCGGGATCTCCACGAAAATAGCCGATGTCCGGAACTCGCTCCTCCTTGTTGACGATGAGGTTATAGACGGCGTTGAGATCTTCGGCCTCCGCCTGTCTCGCGAGGTTTTCCGGCGTATTCCGGTAGGCGCCGCCATAGTTCATGTGCACGTGGAGATCGGCGCTTCGCCACTTCCCAAATGAGCGCGGGAAGGTCGTTGGCTTCCAGCTTCACTGGGACCGTTCGTTCTGCCGCCGCGATGAGCTCCACCGATCGCCGCCACGGCAAATAGCGAAATCCGCGCTGGACCCAGATCGAGGCGTTGCCCGCCGGTGCTTCGACGGTGCAGCGCGACGGACAATGGAAATACTTGCGTCTCGCTGGCCTGTAGCCTTCGGTCGAACCCATCGTCCGCGTGCATCCAGGCGGATGCCGGTGCAGCCGCTCGGCCGTCGCTGCCCACAATTGCGACGCGCGCCGGAACGCTACGGCCTTGCTCGTCACGAATATCGAGTGTGAGCCGCGCTCGCGGGCTCTTGTACTTGCGCGACTTGGCGATGACAGTCGTCGTCGCACCGCCAACGAAGTCGCGAACCGCGAGGCTGGTGTTGCCATTTTCGTTGCTGACGTAGGCGATGCGCTCTCCGTCCGGCGACCAGCGGGCACTCGATCGATCGAACTCGCCGAACGTCAACGGCAACGGCGCCGAGCCGTCTGGCGTCGTCAACCAGAGCTGCCGCCACTGCCGCCCGTGATAGCTGGCAAACAGCACCTGCTTGCCGTCCGGCGACGTCTCGGGCCGAGCGCTCCAACTCGTCTCTTCGTTCAGCACCTTCTTGCGGTCGCTTGGGTTGTCGACGGCGACCGACCAGATATCCCCGGTGCCCCAGGCGACCTCATTGTTGGTAACGTAGAGGATGCGCTTGCCATCCGGGGTCCACGACGGGTTCAGCACGTGATCGTAGGTGGAGTAATAATATCGGCCAATCTTGCTCTGCCGCTCGCCGAGCAAGGGTCGAGGATTGCGCAATCCGGCCGGGCCGATGTCGGCGATGAACAGGTTGAAGTGACCGGTGCCATGCGTCGAGATCCAGGCGATCCGCTTGCCGTCTGGAGAAAGGCGGGGCTCGACGTTGACGTCGCCACCTGACGTCAATTGCTGCTCGTGCCCGCTCCCAAGGTCCAGCCGCCAAAGGTCAAATCCGGTGCCGTTGTATCGCGTGAAAACCGCGCTGCCGCCGTCCGGAGCGACGTCCGGTTGATAATCGTAGGCGGCACGCGGATGCGTTAACTCGACGGCATCTTCCGAACCGATGGCCTGCCGCCAGAGCGACCCATTCATGCTGTAAATAAGTGCCCTGCCGTCAGGCACAAAGGCAACGCTCGACGGTCCGGTCGTCAGCTGCGGGATGTAGAGCTCGCGCCAATAATAGGTGTGCGGGAGGTCGACCTGCTTGAGTACCGCCTCACGTTCGGCGAAGGCCACGGTCGGCGTACTGACCGCGATCGCCGCCGACAATGCTGCATACTCCAATCCCCCGCATCGGACCCCCTTATTCGCGCGACCTCACCGTCAATTTCTCGATACGCTTCTCGTTGATCGTGCTTTTCACGACCCGCTGCACATAGATGCCCGGCGTATGAATGCAGTCGGGGTCGATGGTGCCGACCTCAACCAGCTCTTCTACTTCCACGACCGTCGTGACCGCGGCAGTGGCCATGACCGGATTGAAGTTGCGGGCGGTCTTGCGGAACTGAAGATTGCCTTCGCTGTCTGCGCGCCAGGCTTTGATGATCGCGAGGTCGGCCCGAAGCCATGTCTCGCGCACGTAAAGCTGGCCGTCGAACTCCTCCTGCGGCTTTCCCTCGGCGACCACCGTCCCAACGCCGGTGGCGGTATAGAAGGCAGGGATGCCCGCACCGCCTGCCCTGATGCGCTCGGCGAGGGTGCCTTGCGGATTGAATTCCAGCTCCAGCTCGCCGGACAGATATTGCTGCTCGAACAGCTTGTTCTCGCCGACATAGGACGAGATCATCTTTCGAACCTGCCGCGTCTGCAGAAGGTGCCAGAGGCCAAAGCCGTCCGCCCCGGCATTGTTCGAGATGATCGTGAGATCCTTCACTCCCGACGTCTGGATCTCGGGAATCAGGCTTTCCGGATTGCCGGACAGGCCGAAGCCGCCTGACATGATCGTCATCCCATCGCGGAGCAGGCCTTCGAGCGCCGCCTTCGGCGAATGCGAAGACCTTGTTCACAGCGCGCCGAACACGGTGTGGCTTTGTTCGCGCATGAATTGCGGGACGTACCAGCTGCCGAGACCGCCCTTCCCGGACGTTCCCGAGCCCTTCCAGCCGCAGAACGTCTGGAAGCCCGGCCACGCGCCGGTCGTCGCTCCGCTGGCCCGGTTGGCGTAGAGGACACCCGCCTCGATGGTGTTGAGGAAGCGGTCGAGCTCGCCTTTGTCCTTTGTGTAGACGCCGGCCGTCAGGCCGAAGGCGCTGCGATTGGCTTCGGCGATGGCCGCCTCGAAATTGTCGAAGGGAAGCACGCTTAGGAAGGGCAGGAACAGCTCATCGCGGTTGATGCGATGGTCGGCGGCGCAATCCGCGGACGATCGTCGGCGGGACGTACGGACCACGATCGAACAGGCCTCCGCCAAGTTTCTCCCCTCCCAAGACGACCGAGCCGTCGCTTGCGAGCATCGCCGACGGCTCTCGTGAAGCGGTCCAGCGACGCAGCGTTGATGACCGGGCCCATGAACACTTCCTGCCGGCGCGGGTCGCCGACGACGAGTTTGCCTGTCGCATCGACTAGCGCCGCGAGGAAGTCGTCGACGATCTCGCGTTCGACATAGACCTTCGACGCAGCGCTGCATTTCTGGCCCTGAAGCCCGAAGGCCGATCGGGCGACGCCCGACGCAGCTACGGCAAGGTCGGCGCTAGCTGTCACGAATGCCGGGTTCTTGCCGCCCATCTCGGCCAGCACGGGACGCATCGCCTGAGACGACGCAGCGTGCCGCATGATGGTCATTCCGACCGCGTTGGACCCGGTGAAGGCGAATCCGTCGACGCCCGGATGTTGCACGAGCGCTTCGCCAGTCGCTCGGCTGCCCTGGATGAGGTTGAGCACGCCATCGGGAATGCCACCCTCGACCAGTGCCTCGACAATCAACCGGCCTGTCAGGCCCGCCGCATCGCTCGGCTTGAACACCACGGTGTTTCCCGCGACCAGCGCGGCCGAAATCATCCCGACCGATAGAGCGACCGGGAAGTTGAACGGGGCGATCACCCCGAACACGCCGTACGGCCGCAGCACGACACTGCAGTTCTCGGCCGAAGACGCACCGGAATGCTCCTCGCGAAATCCGTCGCTCCGCTCCATCTCGTCGCAATAATGGCGGATGAGGTCGATCGCTTCCTCCACCTCGCCAACTGCTTCCAATCGCGATTTGCCCACTTCGATCAGGCAGGCGACCGATACGTCCCACTTGCGCTGCTCGAGCACGTCGGCGCCGGCGCGAAGGAGTGCGACCCGTCTTGGCCAGCCTAAGTCGCGCCAGGATGGAAAGGCTTTGCGAGCGGCCACCACGGCCTCGTCGACTATTGCCGCATCGGCCTGAGGAAATTCGCCAAGGATGATGTCGCGGTCGATTGGGCTGACAGCTGCGACCAACTCGCCGTCGCCGCGATCGCGACCGGCAATAAACGCTGGCCGGCTCTTCCCGAGCAGGCGAGCCTCCGCCTCGGGTATCAGCTCGTCGAGATGAGCATGAACGCCCGAGAAATCCTCGCCCGTATTCGAATAGGTTACTCGCGGAAGGTTCATTTGCTGGCCTCGAGCCGGTTGTAGCGCTTCAGGATCGCCCGCAGTTCGTTGTGCGGGAGGCCGAAGTAGCGCCTTCCATTGGCTCCCGTCATCGTCTTCGCGGCAACCAAAGCGTTGACGATGGCCTCCTCGGTCGCCTGCGTGGACGCTTCGAACAACGGATCCTTGTGACCGCGCGGGAAGACGACGGTGACACCGGTGCGCACCGGACCGACCCCCACCTTCAGCGGTCCATCGCCTCGGATCAAGGTGTTCTGCCCGACTTCAACACCTCGAATATCAGTGATTGCATTCAACGGTCCGGGCTACCTTCGAACGGAACACCAAGATCGCGGGCCCGCGCGTCCGCTTGCGTCGCTGACGCGACAGCCAGAAGCGCGAGCGCAACTCTCACAGAGTGACCTTAGCCCGACGCGCACTTCGATCATCGGCAGCTCGCGAGGAATGATGAGCTCCGGCCCCTCGTCCAGACTCGCGCGCCCATTTGTGCCCAGTGTAAACGGCCTGCTGGATCGTGCTGGGAGCAAAGCAATCGCCGATCCGCGTGATCGAGGCTATGCCTGCCGCATCCCAGCGATCGCTCATCTGTTCGAGGCTGACGTACAAATCCTCCACGGGAAGACGCGCAGTGACAGTCACGAGCGACGCGCAGGGCAGCTCGCTGGTGTCGCCGGTCAGCCCGTTGACGAGCTGCACCTTCGATCCGTCGAAGCCGACCACGCTGGAATAGGTCACGACCTCTATGCCGAGCCGCGCGATCCGCTTCGCAATCGGCAATGACTTCGAGCGTATTCACGGTCCACGCCGAAACGATCGACGCCGGAGTGACCAAGGTCACATCGAGCCCTGCTGCGCGGCAGCGCTCGGCGAGAACTCCGCCCATGTAATAATGGTCGTCGTCCCAGACGATCACTGGCCCCTCCGTCGGCACGCCGACCCGCCATCAGGTCGTCAGGAGAGAAGACGTTCGGCACAGTCGAAACCCGGAACGGGAAAGCCGGAATCGCGCCCGACGCCATCGCTTCGCCAGGTCGAACCGGTTGCGATCGCAACGTGCCGCGCTCCGAATTCGAGCACATGCTCGGCCTCCAGCGCGCTTTCACGATAGATGGAGACATTGGCCATCCGCTCCAGCTGACCGACGCGCCAGTCGCGCACGCGCGCCCATTCGGCCAGGCCGGGAAGCTGGCTTTCGCGGGTAACGCGGCCGCCGAGTTCGGAAGTCGCCTCGGCCAGGTGAACTTCGAAGCCGCGCCGCGCTGCCGCCAGCGCCGCTTCCAGTCCAGCCGGGCCGGCGCCGACCACCAGCACCGACCCTTCCGACTTCTTCGGCGGGATGATCTCCGGGTGCCAGCCGCGCCGCCACTCCTCGCCCATCGTCGGGTTCTGGGTGCAGCGCAGGTTGGTCGAAGTGTAGTCGCTCGACACGCACATGTTGCAGCCGATGCATTCGCGGATGTCGTCGATCCGGCCTTCCTCGATCTTCTTCGGCAGGAACGGGTCGGCGATCGACGGCCGCGCGGCGCCGATGAAATCGAGGACGCCGCGCTTGATCTGCGAGACCATCGTGTCGGGCGAGGTGAAGCGGCCGACCCCGACCACCGGCTTGGTCGTCAGCTGCTTCACGAAGCTCGTATATTGCTCCTGGAAGCCCTCCTTGGCGAAGCGCGACGTCTGGCTGTCATTGGGCCAGTTCGAGATGTTGACGTCCCAGAGGTCGGGCAGCTCGGCGAGCATCTCGATCACGTCGCGCGCCTCGCCGTCGTGGGTCAGCCCAGCATCGCCCGATCAGCTCGTCCGCCGCGATAGCGGACCGCCACTGCGCATCTGTCGCCGACCGCCTCCTTGGTGTCCTCGATCAGCTCGCGCAGCAGCCGCGCGCGGTTCTCCAGGCTGCCGCCATATTCGTCGATGCGGTCGTTCTTGCGCTGTTCGAGGAATTGCTGGGCGATCGACAGATCGTGCGTCGCATAGACATAGACGATGTCGAAGCCGGCCTTCTTCGAGCGGAGCGCGGCATCGCGATGCCATTTGCGCAGGTCGCGGATGTCCTGCTTGTCCATCGCGCGCGCCTGGACCGGCGAATAATAGATGATCGGCCGGTGCGACGGAGCCAAGCGGCGCCAGCCGCGTGCCCCAGTTCGCGGCCGAGCCGCCGTGATGCATGATCTCGATCGCCGCGAGCGCGCCATGCTCGTGGACCGCATCGGCCATCATCGCCAGCGCCGGAATATCGCGGTCGTCCCACAGGCGGCCTTCGTGAAACGGCTCGCAATCGCGCGGTCGGGTGGATTTCGGTTTCCTCGGTCGCGACGACCGCCCAGCCGCCCTCCGCCTTGATCCCGCGCAGCCGCGCCAGCGTCTCAGGCTGGGTCCAGCCGATGCCGGTGCAGTGCGGCACCTGGTAGAAGCGGTTGCGCGCCGTGACCGGCCCGATGCGGACCGGTTCGAACAGGATGTCGTAGCGCGGGTCGCGGCTCATGACGGTAGCGATCGCTCCAAGGTTTGGCCGAGCAAGTCGACGATCATGTCGAGCTCGTCATCGGTGACGTTGTAGGGCGGCGCGAGCAGGATGTGATCGCCGCTGCGGCCGTCGATCGTCCCGCCGCCGGGATAGATCAGCAGGCCGCGCGTCGAAGGCATCGGCCTTTGCCCGCCGATGCATCGCCAGCGCCGGATCGAACGGCGCCTTAGTGTGCCGGTCGGCGACCAGCTCCATCGCGACCAGCAAGCCGCGGCCGCGAATATCGCCGATATTGGGATGGTCGCCGAACCGCTCGAGTTCGAGAAGGCTCATCAGCCGCTCACCGGACTGCTTGGCCGCATCTAGCAGACGATCGCGTTTGAATCACTTCGCTGGACCGCGAGCGCAGCAGCGCAGCCAACCGGATGCGCGTTGTAGGTCTGGCCATGCTTTAGCGCGCCCGATCCTCGCGCGACGCTGTCGTAGACTTCGGTGGTGCAAATCACCGCGCCGATCGGCTGATAGCCAGCGCCCAAGCCCTTTCCCAAGGTGACGATGTCGGGGACGACACCGTCCTGCTCGCACGACAGGAACGTCCCGGTCCGGCCCGCTTCCGCACATGACCTCGTCCAGGATCAACAAGCACGCCATGACGCTCGCAAATCTCGCGGACGCGCTTGAGATAATCGCGCCACCGGCGGAACCGCCCCGGCCGTCGCGCCCACGACGGTTTCGGCAACGAAGGCCATGACCGTGTCCGGGCCCAGTCGGAGGATCTCCTCGCTCGACGGCGTCGGCAGCCCGGCGACCGTAGTCCGCGGAGCTCTCGCCCGGCTCGGCGAAGCGATATTCGAAGCAGGGATCGACGAGCGCGACGTCGATCAGCAGCGGCTCGTACGGCGCGCGCCGCCATGCGCTTCCGCCCGCCGCAAGCGCGCCCAGCGTGTTGCCATGATAGCTCTGCCGCCGCGCGATGACGCGGGTTCGACCCGGATCGCCGCGCTCCAGATGATATTGCCGCGCAAGCTTCAGCGCCGCTTCGATCGCTTCCGAACCGCTGCCGGTGAACCAGACGCGGTCGAGTGATCCGGGCGACTGCTCGGCCATGATCGCCGCCAGTTCTTCGGCCGCGTCGGTGGTGAAAAAGCCCGTGTGGACGAACTCAAGCTTGGCGGCCTGCTCGAAGCGACTGCCGCGGTGATTTCGGGATGTCCGTGACCAAGGCAGGAAACGGCCGCCCCACCACATGCATCGACGTAACGACGGCCGCTCTCGTCGAAGAGGAAGATACCCTCGCCGTGGGTGGCGATTGGCGGGCGCGCGGAGGTGAAGCGGTGAAAGACGTGCCCCAAGGTCATTACGCTAGACTAACGTCCGCCGCTTGGGCTTCAATGGGACCTGATGAAAGCAATTCGCCTTTTGCTCGCCGCAACGATTCTTGCGGGTGCCGCACCGGCAACAGCCGAGCTGGATCTAAGACGGGCGGACATCAGCCACCTGTCCAACGGCCTTACGGTCATCATGCTGGAAGATCACAGCTTTCCGGCGGTCAGCGTCCAAGCCCTCTACAAGAGCGGGTCGGCCGCCGAAGTTACTGGCAAGACCGGCCTCGCCCATTTCCTCGAGCATCTCGCCTTTCGAGGAAGCGCGAATTTTCCGAACGGCAAAGCGACGGAGGCTGATCTACGACTCCGGCGGCGAGTGGCACGGCTACACAGCGATGGACCAGACCACCTATTTCTCGACCATGCCGAAGAGCGATCTGGAACTCCTCCTCGAGATCGAAGCCGACCGCATGGCTCGAACGGTCATCGATCCGGCATCGATCGAGGCCGAAAAAGGCGCGGTCGTCACGGAGCTCCACAGTTACGAAAACGACCCGGCAGGCGTTCTGCAGGATGCGGTCGTACGCACCGCCCTCCAATCGCATCCCTACGGAAGTCCGATGGCCGGCTACGTCAGCGACGTCGAACGCCTGACGATTGAGGACGCTCGGGCCTATTACGCGGGCCACTACGCACCCGGGAATGCTGTGCTTGCGATCGCCGGGGATTTCGATCTGGCGCAGGCAAAGGCGCTGGTCGCGCGGTCATTCGCGGATGTGCCGAAGCGCCCAGTGGCCCACGCTCACTATACTGCCGAACTGGCTCAGCGCGGACAGCGCCGAACACAACTCAGTGGTCCGGTCGACAAGCAGTATTTTCAGCTGGCCTACCCTGCCCCGGCAGCGTCGAGCCCCGACTTCCCGGCTTTCCTGCTGCTGCAGCAAATCCTGGCCGGAACGCCCGGCCTCAATCCTCGGCAGAGCGGTTGGTCGGGCACGAAGGTGTCCGAAGGATCGGCGCTCTCCGGAACGACCGGCGATATCGCGACCTGGCTCCCGGCCACGCACGATCCGTTCCTGTTCATGATCAGCGGATCGATCGGTGCGAAGGCCGATCAGAACGCGTTGGAGGCAGAGATCGCACGCCGCGTTGAACGCCTTTCCAATGAGCCGATCGCAACTTCCGAAATTGCCGAGGCCAAGGCGGCCGTGTCGCGCATCCTCCGCGACGACGTACTGACCACGGAAGACGCGGCGCACCAGCTTGCGTTCTTCGAAGGGATCGGCGCCCTCGACGCCCTGCTTGACATGCCCCGGCGCATCGAGAGCGTCAGCGCTTCCGACCTGCAGCGCGTTGCTCGCTCGTATCTTGCACCCGATCGGCTGACCGTCGGGTGGATGATGTCGGGCGACCCGCCGGCTGAAGGTCTGGGCGCAGGCAAACCGACGCCATCGCCTGACCGGCAGGGCGCGCCGGCGGCTACCGCAATGGCCGAGCGACCTCAGTTGCGACGGCTGTCGGGAGGCTTGCCCGCAATCATCCAGGCAAGTCCGTTGTCGGACACTGTCGCGGTCGAGCTAGTGCTAACCGCGCCCGTTGAGGACGGCGAGCGATCGCCCTCCCTCGCAGGCCTTGGAACGGTAACGCGTTCCGGCCAGGCAAAAGAGCTTCCCAAGCTGGTGGACGAGGCAATCTCGGCTCTGCGAGGGCTGCCGGCAGCGGTCGAACCGAAGAGCGAGGATCCGGAAACCCGGCTCCAGCAGCTTATTTCAGCTCAGATTGGCCATCGAGCGCTAGCGCCGCCTCTTCCCTTGGTCGTCATCGTAACCGGCAATGTGGAACCCTCGAGGGCGTTCGCCGCCATAGAAAGCCGCCTCGGGTCGGTTACTCCCGGAAGGCTGACGCCAACGGCTCCGGACGGACGCAAGCCGGGGATCGTGCGAGAGCGCATCACAAAGCCGCTGGCGCAGGGCGGTATCGGCTACGTCGTCGAAGGCCCGCCGCCGGGAACGCGCGAGGCGCTGGCTTGGCGGATGCTGCTTTACATCCTGACGCACGACTATTCCGGCAGGCTCGGGCGCTCCGCTATTACGGAGAAAGGGCTGGTCTACCATATCTACAGCTCAATCCAGACTGACGGGCTCCGGACATGGGCGACCAGTTCCACCGGCGTCGATCCAGGCAAGGCTGACGCCATGGAAACGGAATTGCGGGCGCAACTCGCCCACCTCGTCGAGCAACCTCCCACCGCTGAAGAATTGACGGCGGCGCGCAGCCACCTGGCTGGCCGCGATCTCACGGCGGCCCAGAGTAACGACGAGCTTGCCGACAAACTGGCCCGCGAGTTCGTCGAGACCGGCGGCTTACGATCGCACCAGCAGCTTCAATCGATGCTGCAGGCCGTCACCCGCGCCGATCTCGCTGCCGCGGCGCGGGATTTCGCGAACGGCACACTCATCCGCGTGGATGTGGGAGCGAAACCCTAGGCCGGATCGACGACGCGGATGTGAAGCTCCTTCAACTGCTTCGGCATGACCGTCGCAGGAGCGTTCATCATCAGATCTTCCGCCTTCTGGTTCATCGGGAAGAGGATGACCTCTCGGATGTTCGGCTCGTCGGCCAAGAGCATGACGATGCGGTCGATGCCGGGAGCCGAGCCGCCGTGCGGCGGTGCGCCGAACTTGAAGGCGTTAATCATGCCCGCGAAGTTGGTGTCGACTTCTTCCTTCGAATAGCCGGCGATCTCGAACGCCTTGTACATGATGTCAGGACGGTGGTTCCGGATCGCGCCGGAGCTCAGCTCCACGCCGTTGCAAACGATGTCATACTGCCAGGCGAGGATATCGAGCGGATCCTTGCTCTCGAGCGCCCCCATCTCGCCCTGCGGCATCGAGAATGGGTTGTGGCTGAAGTCGACTTTCTTCTGGTCATCATTGTATTCGAACATCGGGAAATCGACGATCCAGCAAAAGCGGAACGCGTCCTTCTCGATCAGGTCGAGCTGCTCACCGACGCGCGTGCGAGCGGCACCCGCGAGCTTCGCCGCATCGGCTTCCTTGCCCGCTGCGAAGAAGATGCCGTCGTCCGGGCCGAGACCCATCGCCGCGGCGATGCGGTTCATGCCTTCCTCGCCGTGGTTCTTGGCGATCGGGCCGCCCCACTCGCCGCCCTTCCGGGTAGCGTAGCCGAGGCCGGCAAAGCCTTCGCTTCGCGCCCACTCGTTCATGTCGTCGAAGAACTTGCGACTCTTCCCGGCCGTGCCCGGAGCCGGGACCGCGCGAACGACCGCACCCTTTTCGACTAAACCCGCGAAGAGCCCGAAGCCAGAGCCTTTGAAGTGCTCAGATACGTCCGTGATCAGTAGCGGATTGCGAAGGTCAGGCTTGTCGCTGCCATACTTTAGCAGTGCTTCCTTATACGGAATGCGAACATATTCGCCCGCCGGAGTGACCGAGCGACCATCAGCGAATTCCTGGAAAACGCCCGACAGCACCGGCTCGATCGCGTTGAACACATCGTCCTGCGTGACGAAGCTCATCTCGAAGTCGAGCTGGTAGAACTCACCCGGGCTACGGTCGGCGCGGGCGTCCTCATCGCGGAAACAGGGCGCGATCTGGAAATAGCGATCAAAGCCGGCGACCATGATCAGCTGCTTGAACATCTGCGGCGCCTGCGGGAGCGCGTAGAACTTGCCTGGGTGAACGCGGCTTGGGACGAGGTAGTCGCGAGCGCCTTCCGGCGAGCTGGCGGTCAGGATCGGCGTCTGGAACTCGGTGAAGCCCTGGTCGATCATCCGGCGGCGGATCGAGCTGATCACCGCGGAGCGAAGCATGATGTTCGCGTGCACCTGCTCGCGGCGAAGATCGAGGTAGCGGTACTTGAGGCGGATATCCTCCGGATAATCCTGCTCGCCGGCGACCGGCATCGGCAGTTCGGCAGCCGCCGACTGGACCACGACCTCGCGGGCTACGACTTCAATCTCACCCGTCGGGAGCTTCTTGTTCACGACCTCGCCGCCGCGAGCGACCACATCGCCCGTGATCGAGACGACCAATTCGGCGCGCAACGCATCCAGCTGCTCCAGCATCGGGCTGCCGGCGGCGGCAACGACCTGCGTAATTCCGAAATGGTCACGAAGGTCGATGAACAGAACGCCGCCATGGTCGCGCTTGCGGTAAATCCAGCCGGAGATGCGGACGGACGAGCCTACGTCGGAAGCGCGGAGTTGGCCGCAGTTATGGGTGCGATAAGGGTGCATTTGTCTGCCGATAGCGATGTACGGAATTTCCGGGCGGCACTCACTGGCGCAAAGCCTTTTGTCAACCCGACGACAGGCCGCTAAGGCCGCCAAGACTCATGCGTATACATCCTCTGATCACCAAGTCCGCGGACTTGGCCGCCCTCGTAGACCGCCTTGCCAAGCACCCCTTCGTCGCCGTGGACACTGAGTTCATGCGCGAGAATACCTATTGGCCGGACCTCTGCCTGATCCAGATTGCCAGCCCCGACGAGGCGGCAGCGATCGACCCTAAAGCCGACATAGATCTCGGTCCCCTGCTCTCGCTGCTGGTCGACAACCCTGAGGTGCTGAAGGTCTTCCACGCAGGCGGGCAGGACCTGGAGATCATCTACAATTTGACGGGCAAGACGCCGCTGCCTTTGTTCGATACCCAGATCGCCGCCATGGCGCTCGGGCACGGAGAGCAGGTCGGCTATTCGAATCTCATCGAATCGATGCTCGGGCACAGCATCGACAAGGGCGCGCGGTTCACGGACTGGAGCCGCCGCCCCCTCGACAAGCGCCAGATCGACTATGCGATCGCCGACGTCACCCACCTCGCAACCGTTTTCCCGAAGTTGCTCACCCGGCTGAAGAAGACCGGTCGGGGTGGCTGGCTGGACGAGGAAATGGAGCGGCTCGCCAATCCGATGAGCTTCGCATTCGCGCCAGAAGACGCCTGGAAGCGCCTGAAACTCCCGAGCCGCAACCCCGCCGTGCTTGGCCGATTGAAAGCACTTGCCGGATGGCGCGAAACCGAGGCGAGAACGAAGGACATTCCGCGCGGCCGCATCGTCAAGGACGACACGCTGGGCGAGCTAGCATCTCATCCACCCAAGACTCAGGACGATCTTGGCCGCGTGCGTGGCCTGTCGTCGGGCTGGCGAACGAACGACATTGGCGCTCGGCTGATGGCAGCCGTGCAGGCCGCGAAGGCACTGGAGCCTGACGAGATGCCCGATCGCGAACCGCGCCGTCCCGGTCTCACCAAGGATGCCGTGCTTGTTAGCGACCTGCTCAAGCTGCTCCTGAAGATCCGGGCCAAGGAAGCCGGCGTCGCTCCACGGCTTATCGCCCGTTCTGACGACCTTGAGGCGCTGGCGGCGGGCGTTCGGAAGGATCTGAACATTCTCAACGGTTGGCGGTTCGAAGAGTTCGGCCGCGACGCGCTGGACCTCGTCGAGGGACGGTTGGCGTTCGCGATCGAGAACGGGAAGCTCAAGATGAGCCGCGTTGTCGAGGAGGAAAAGGTTGATGCGTAAGCTGGTTGCCCTCGCTCCCCTTCTCGCTGTTGCCTGTAGCACGGTCCCCGCCGATAGCGCTGCGCCCGCGCCGGCAGGTACTTGCAACGCCGAGGGGCTCGACGCCTATGTCGGACGCGACGCGACGCCGGAAACGGGCGCCGAAGTCATGGGCAAGTCCGGTGCCCGAGTGATCCGTTGGGTTCCGAAAGGTTCGATGATCACGATGGAATTTAGCGCGGAGCGCGTGACCGTCTATCTCGACGCCAACAACAAGATCGAACGGATCAACTGCGGCTAGGCCGCGTCGCCGATCATCCTTGCCTGCGACAGCGCGCGGCAAATCGTCGGCATCGACACCCTCGCCCGTTCGGCGATTGCGAAGCGATCCACTTCCTCGACCGCCCGCTCAGCCGTCCAATATTCTCTACTTAACCGCTCGGTCATGAAGCGGAGCGCGTCCGCGGGCACGTGAAGTCCACGATCGGCGAAAAGTAGCTGGATCAGTGCCGTGAACAGCTTGTCGTCCGGCTGATTGATCGTTGCGATCGGCGTGATCGCCAGGCGTGTCCTCAGATCGGGAAGCGTTGGCGTCCAGGTCGGGGGCGCGTCGTCGGCAATCATCACCAGCGGCAGGCCGCTGTCCTGTGCATTGTTCCAGGCGTGGAATACGTCTTCTTCGTCGTGATTGTCCGCCTGGTCGATGACTCGGCCACCGACGCGCTCGGCGAAGCTACGCGCCAGCAGGGTCCGGCCTGACCGCCTTGGTCCGGTAAGGATCGTCGCGCGGACCGGCCACATGGTCCAGCGCCGGAAGTGCTCGAACGCATCGCGATTCGCGGTGGAAACGATGAAGCGGGAGTCGCCTTCGGTCTGCGGCCAGTCGAGCGGAAGCGCGATCTGGTCCGCACCGCGCCTCACTGATTTCCCCTGGGCGGCGCTGCCGAGGGGGTCGGTGTGATCGTCGCCGGCTGCGGCTGAGGCTGCGGCGGCGGCGGCGGCGCGATTGGCGGGGGCGCCTTCCCGGACGACGACATGCGCAGGACAAAGCCGTTCTGCTCCACGCTCCAGCCGCGCGCCGCCAAGGCCGCTCGGAGGCCGGACAGCTCGCCGCGATAAGTGACGTTCACATAACTGACGCCGCCCGGATTGATGCTGACCGGGGCAACCTGATCGACTCCGCCGGTGGTCTTCAGGTGAGCCATAGCGAAATTGTAGATGTTCACGTCGGGAGAGACGATCTGCACCTGATAGGTCCAGAGGCGGCCCTGCATCGATTGCGGCGGCTCTTCGATTACTTCGACCGGCGGCGGAGGCTCGGGAATGTTGAGGCTGGTGTCACGGACGAGACGACCGTCGGCCAGCGCGTCTGCAAACATCTTGTCCATGCGCTGCACGCCAAGCCGCATCACCTGGAGCGTGCTTGCTCCTGCCGGGGCCGAGATCGTGAACGAACCCACGAGTTGCCGGTCGGGTCCGTGATAGCCGATGAACTTCGCGAATCCCGGCCCCCCGGGGTAGATACGCTGGAATTGAACCTGCGCGACGAGGATGTCCGCCGCACCGTAGAGGTCGATCAAATTCCGCCACCAACCGCGTCCCGGGCGGTCGACCTGCGCTGCATTGACCAATAACGGGTCGATGCCCGAGCCGGTGACTCGGACGTAGTCGATCGGGCTCTGCGAGGTCCTGAACTCCGCCCAGGCGCGCTGCCAGGGATTGCGTAGCTCGACTGTGGTTTCGGTACCGCCAGCGACCAGGACTGGGATCAACAGCATTGGCGCCGAGCGCCGGATATCCCCACCTACCCCCAGCAATTCGGCCGAACGCGACCGATCGAACAAGATTCCGAGGTCGGCGATATAGCGGTTGGGGCCGATCTGCTCGCGCTCGACGACGATCGAGCTTACCAGGTCATCCAAAGTCGAATCCGGCACGGTCGGTGCTTCTGAGACCGGGCGATTGTGCGCCTTCGCCCAAAAGGCCTTGAAGCCCTGCCGCTGCGCGATCCGCCAGCCCTCGTACCGCGCGGCCTGGCCATCCTTGCCGGAAACGTCGACGTGGATGCCGGTGATTTCTAGAGTACCCGAACTGTCGATCGGCGCGATCCCGCGATCGCCGGGCTCCATTTGAGCATAGACGACCCCGGCCAGGCCAAGGACCACCAGCAGCAAGGTCAGGAGGGAAACAAAGCGGCGGCGCAGCATTCGCGCTGCCTTTTGACGATAACGGCGTGGAAATCCAAGCGGCATGTGGCTACGCGGCCTCTGATGTCTCAAAAGCCGCTGACCTACGCAGACGCCGGCGTATCGATCGATGCTGGAAATGCGCTCGTGAAATCCATCGGGCCGCTCGCTCGCTCGACGGCCCGTCCGGGCGCGGACGCGGAGCTCGGAGGGTTTGGGGGCTTCTTCGATCTCAAGGCGGCGGGCTACGACGATCCACTGCTCGTCGCGGCCAACGACGGCGTCGGCACCAAGCTGAAGCTCGCTATCGAGGCCGGTCATCATCACGGCGTCGGCATCGACCTCGTCGCCATGTGCGCCAACGACCTGATCGTCCAAGGCGCGGAGCCCCTCTTCTTCCTCGACTATTACGCCACCGGGAAGCTGGACAACGAGGTGGCGGTCGATGTCGTGCGGTCTATCGCTATGGGATGCCAGCAAGCGGGCTGCGCGCTGATCGGAGGCGAAACGGCCGAGATGCCGGGAATGTATTCCGAAGGCGACTACGACCTTGCAGGGTTCTGCGTTGGCGCAGTCGACCGCGCCAAAGTGCTGACCGGACAGGACATTGCGCCGGGTGACGTCATCCTCGGTCTCGCCAGTTCCGGTGTTCACAGCAACGGTTTCTCCCTCGTCCGTCGTATCGTGGAGCAGGAAGGCTGGGATCTTGGGGCGTCTTTCCCAAACCTTGGATCGAAGACGCTTGGCACTGCGCTGCTTGAGCCGACGCGGATTTATGTCCGCTCGCTCCTGCCGCTTGTTCAGGGGGGCAAGATCAAGGGCCTGGCGCATATTACCGGCGGCGGACTTCTCGAGAATATTCCACGGGTTCT
This sequence comes from uncultured Alphaproteobacteria bacterium, assembly GCA_963750315.1. Lineage (GTDB taxonomy): Bacteria > Pseudomonadota > Alphaproteobacteria > Sphingomonadales > Sphingomonadaceae > Sphingomicrobium. The sequence continues at coordinate 211,350 of CAVVQF010000005.1, read as the reverse complement.
GCCCGAGAGCTGCCACGCGCGCTTAGATGTTGCCGATTGGGATTTCCCGAGCATATTCTCGCTGCTGCAACTCGGCGGCCAGGTCGCACCAGAAGAAATGGCGCGTACGTTCAATTGCGGCATCGGTATGGTCCTGATTGTCTCAGCCGACCAAGCCGAGGACGTTTTCGGGTTCCTCGACGGGCCCGTCGAAGAAGTGTTCGAGATCGGCCGTATCGAAGAAGGTCGGCGTGGGTGCACGGTTTCGGGCAAGGCCGGGACATGGAATTCCACCGTGGATTGGACCGCAACGCACAATGCGTGATCCGCGGCGGGTTGGAGTTCTCATCTCAGGCCGCGGCAGCAACATGCGCGCGCTGGTGGAAAAGGCGGCCGGTTACGACGTCGCGCTCGTTGCTTCGAACAAGCCGCAGGCCCCCGGTCTTGATTGGGCCCGGGAACAGGGTCTCTCCACGTGGGCCTGGGACAGCAAGGGCGTCGAGAAGGAAGAGTTCGACCGGGCGATGAGCGCTGCACTGGATGACCACCGAATTGGTACGGTGGCGCTTGCCGGGTTCATGCGCATCCTTTCCCCCTGGTTCATCGACCAGTGGCGTGGACGGATCGTCAACATCCACCCGTCCCTGCTTCCCAAGTATCGGGGTCTCGATACGCATGCCCGCGCGCTGGACGCGGGAGACGCCATCGGAGGGTGCTCGGTGCATATCGTCACAGAGGAGCTGGATGCGGGTGACGTACTCGGTCAGGCCGAAGTGCCGATCCGGGCAGAAGATACCCCGGTGACCCTTGAACAGCGCGTGCTCGCGGCGGAGCATGATCTCTACCCCAGGATTTTAAGTAAGTTCGCAAGTCGATGACGGAAGCATTGGATCGAGTTCGGCAGGCGGCGCTCGAACTGCCTGAAACAGAAGAGCGGCTGTCCCATGGCCAGCCCACCTTCTTCGTGGCAGGCAAGCAGTTCGCTCAGTATCGCGAGAACCACCACGGCGACGGCAAGACCGTCGTTTGCGTCCGCACCAGTGGTCTCGACGAGCAGGCGATGTTGCTGGAGCACGATGCGGACACCTATTCGAAGCCGGCATACCTTCACCCGTCCGGCTGGATTTCGATCAATCTCGCCGGCGAGTCCGTCGATTTCGACCATGCAGCCGATCGCATCGCGGCAAGCTGGGAGCTTGCGGCGCCGCGGCGCTTGCTGGAAGCAGGCGGCCGATGAACGATTCGCGCTCGACCGAAGAAAGGAACAAGTCTCGCCTTCGCTGGGTGACGCTGGGCGAATCGATCGCGATCGCGGCTTTGGTCGTCTCCGCGGTCGGAGTCTGGATCAGCTGGAAGAGCGATGCTTCGGACAAGGGCACGACGACCGTCGTCGAGAAACGGCAATCCATTCCGCTGACCTTGCGCGGCAAGGCTGAGAACGGAGGCCGCAGCCTCGAAATCTCGCCGATCGAGAGCAGTCACGCGCTCCAATCGCTTGCGATTACGTTACCCGGAGCCAACGCCATCAATCTCGGGAGCGACGGCACCCTCAGCGCGGCCGACGTCGAGTCCGCACTCCGCGAGAAAGCGGCCAACGGCAAGGGAACACAGCGGGTTAGCGTACGCATAGTCGCCAAATATGTCGAAGCCGGCGCCGACAAGTCGGCCACCGGCTCCTATGTGATCAGCTATCGCCGGGAAGGCGGCGGCCTATTCGGCGGCCGCTCCCTGAGGCTTGTCAGCCTGAGCCGTTAGCCGACGATTTCGTTCGGATTGAAGAAGAACGCGATTTCTATCGCCGCATTCTCGTCGCTATCCGAACCGTGGACCGAATTGGCCTCGATCGACTCGGCGAATTCCTTGCGGATCGTGCCTTCAGCGGCATCGGCGGGATTGGTTGCGCCCATCACTTCGCGGTTGCGAAGCACGGCATTCCCGCCCTCGAGAACCTGAACGACGACGGGGCCCGACGTCATGAAGGTGCAGAGGTCGTTGAAGAACGGGCGCTCACGGTGGACGCCGTAGAAGCCTTCGGCCTGATCGCGGGTCATGCGGATCCGCTTCGACGCGACAACGCGGAGGCCGGCGTCTTCAAGCTTCTTGGTGACGGCGCCCGTTAAATTGCGGCGGGTGGCGTCGGGCTTGATGATCGAAAAGGTGCGCGTGTCGGCCATGGCCGTGCGGTCTCCTGAAACAATGGGGTTGGAATTGGCCGAGCGCCTAGCGGGACGCGGCCGGAACGGCAAGGCTTAGGCCTTCTCGACCCACTTCCCGCGCTCGTCCTGCGCCCAGTAATGGCGTTCGACGCCTTCGCGGCCCGACAACAGCTTCCATGCTAGCCGTGCAAGTTCCAGGGTTGCAGTGTCGAATAAGTAGAAAGCCCGGTCGTAGGTCAGCGCGGCCTCGCGCCACTGGCCGTCGGCAATCAGCATGTTCCGCGCGAGGTTCGGCGCGTCCGTGCCGGTCGAAAGCAGGATCGGTTGGCGAGGATCGTCGGTCCCGCCGCTTTGGCTGTGAGGCAGGAAGCTGGTCGGCCCCTGATCCCACAGCATCCGATCGAGGCGGCCGAGCAGGCTCTCGTCTTCCGCCACGATCAGCAGCCGTTTCCCATCGGCAATAAGTCGCTGCGAAATGCTGGCAATCACCTGCTCGAGCGGCGTGCGGCCGAGCTGGTAGAAATCGACCTGCATCTAAGGGTCAGCGACTCTCCACCGACGCTTCCACGAAGCGATCGATGAGCCTCACCCCAAAGCCGGTCGCCCCCTTGTCGAACGTGTTGCTGGGCTTGTCCGACCAGGCCATGCCGGCGATGTCGAGGTGCGCCCATGGCGTGCCATTCTCGACGAATTGCAGGATGAACTGCGCAGCCGTGATTGACCCCCCCTCGCGCGGGCCGACGTTCTTCATGTCCGCGATCGGGGAATCGATCAGCTTGTCGAACGAATCCGCCATCGGTTGCCGCCAAAGCTTGTCGCCCGAAGCCGTCGCCGCTTCGAGAAGCTGAGTTGCGAGATCGTCGTTCGGCGTGAACAAACCGGCATATTCGTGACCAAGGCTGATCAAGATCGCTCCTGTCAGCGTCGCGAGGTCGACGATCAGCTTCGGCTTGTAGGTGCGCTGGACGTAAGTAATCGCGTCGGCGAGCACGAGGCGGCCTTCGGCATCGGTGTTGATCACCTCGATCGTCTGGCCAGACATACTGGTCACGACGTCCCCCGGACGCTGCGCATTGCCGTCTGGCATGTTCTCGACGAGGCCGCAGATGCCGACGATGTTCGCCTTTGCCTTGCGCTTGGCGAGAGCGAGCATGGCGCCGGAAACCGCTCCGGCTCCGCCCATGTCCCACTTCATGGCTTCCATGCCGGCGGCCGGCTTGATCGAGATGCCACCGGTGTCGAACGTCACGCCCTTGCCGACGAATGCCACTGGCGCGTCGCCCTGCTTGCCGCCGTTCCAGCGGAGGATCAGCAAGCGGCCGTCCCGGACCGAGCCCTGCGCAACACCGAGCAGGGCGCCCATGCCGAGCTTTTTCATCGCAGCGCCGTCCAGAACCTCAACTTCCAGGCCGCTGCCCTTCACGGCCGCCTGGACGCGTTCGACGAAAGTCTCGGGATAGATGATGTTGGCCGGCTCCGTGACGAGTTCGCGCGTCAACGAAACGCCTTCAGCGACGGGCTTCCAGCGCTTCTCCCAGACATCCGCCGCTTCCTTGGGCGCGCCGACGATCGTCAGCTCCATCAGCGTTGGTTTCTGCTTGTCCTTCAGCTTGGTCCGATAACGGTCGTAGCGCCATGAACGGAGCGACGCGGCGAGCGCCACGCGCGCCGCGGCTTCGGCGTCGTAGTTAAGGCCGGTGAGATCGAGAACGGCCTGCTTCTCACCGGAGATGAGCAAGCGAGCCGGCACCGCTCCGCCGAGCTTCTCAGCCGCATCACCCGGCGTGGCTCCATCGCCAACGCCCACGACCAGCAGGCGACGAACTCCTCCATCAGCAGGTGCATACAATTCGGCAGCGCTTCCGCTTTCGCCTTCAAAGCGCTGACTCTTCAGCGCGGCATCTACCGCCTTGCGATCCGAGCCGAGACTGTCGAGCGCGATCCGGTTCTTTCCGGCGACGGGAAGGACGAGCGCATAGTCCCCCTTGGGACGGCTGTCGGCGAAGCGAATTTGCATCAAGGGAAATCCTGGAAAAAAACCTGTTGAGCGCCGCCCTTTAAGACCCACCCGCCGCAATGGCAAAGGGAGGCCAGAATGGCGGATTGTGGAGTGGAGCCCGAGGTGCGATAGGCTGGCGAGCTTTGAACAGGGTTGAGCGGCGGGACCAGCTTTGCGTAAGAGATTTGCATGGTGGACCGCATTGCCGCTTGCTCTGGTTCCAGCGGTCGCATCGGGCCATACTCCGGTCGCGACGGAAACTTCCGCTCCTCAAACCGCAGCGCCATCGGCCGCGCCGGCGGAAACGGACGAACTCGTCGAATTCAGCGCGGATCAGGTCACTTATGACAGTAGCGCGGACACGGTCACGGCGAACGGCCGCGTAAGGCTCTCCCGCGATGGCAATTTCGTTGCTGCCGACCAAGTTACCTGGGATCGCAAGTCCGGGCAGGTTCGCGCGCTCGGCAACGTCGTGGTGATGAACCCCGAGGGCGACAAGTTCATCGGCGACAACGTCGTCCTGACCGATACCCTTCGCGACGGCACCGTCGACAACCTGCTGGTTGTGCTCGAAAGCGGCGGCCGCATCGCGGCGGTGCGCGGCAAGAAGACCGGCGACATCACGGTTCTCGAGAACGCGATCTACTCGCCCTGCCCCGTCGCGACCGAAAGCGGCTGCCCGCGCAATCCTAGCTGGGCGATCACGGCCGCCAAAGTCACCTACGATCCGAAAGCTGATCGCGTTCGCTTCCAGGGCGGACGGATGCGTATTTTTGGTGTCACGCTGCCACTTTTGCCGATCTTCAGCATCGCTACGGGCGGCGAAGGCGGCGGGATCGGCGGCTTTCTCGTCCCCGATATCAGCATCTCGCACCGCCGCGGTCTCAAGGTTGCGTTCCCCTACTACAAGCGGCTAGGCCCGAACCGCGACCTGACGATCACGCCGCACATCTACACTGGCCTGCTTCCGGGGCTCGAAGCTCGATACCGGGCGCTCAACAAGCTCGGTGCGTTCCAGGTCGGCGGGTTCATCACCTACGGCCGCATCGAACGGCTGACCGAACTCGGCGAACCGGAGAAAACCGAGAACAAGGGCCTCCGCGGCTTCTTCGAGGCGAACGGAAAGGCACAACTGGACCCCTTGTGGAGCATCACCAGCTCCATTCGCATCGCCACCGACAAGACGGTGACGCGCCGCTATGACATCACCCAGGACGACCGTCTGCGCAGCTTCGTCAACGCAGAACGGATCACCCCTAATAGCTATGTTTCGATCGCGGGTTGGGCGTTCGAAGGTCTTCGCGTCGACGACGTCCAGAAGCAGATCCCGATCGCTTTGCCCGCGATCGACGCACGCTTCCGCATCGACCCGCCGGCGATCGGTGGAACGCTGGAGCTGGAGGCCAACAGCCTCGCTATCCTGCGGATCGAGGGCCAGGATACGCAGCGGGCCTTTGCAAGCGCGCGCTGGGATCTTCGCCGCCTGACCAATTGGGGACAGGAAGTCACCTTCACCGGCTACGCCCGCGCCGACATCTACCACACCGACGACAGCGCAAGCACGGAGGTGCCGCTATATCGCGGTGTCGACGGCTGGCATGCACGCGGGATCGGAGCGCTCGCCGCCGATGTAAAATGGCCGTTCGTCGGTCCTTTGTTCGGCGGCACGCAGAGATTCTCTCCGCGCTTCCAGCTGGTGCTGACCCCGCCAACGCCCAACCTCGACATTCCGAACGAGGACGCGCGGGCGATCGAACTGGAAGACAGCAACCTCTTCGCCCTCAGTCGCTTCCCGGGTTACGATCGCTGGGAGGACAGCTCGCGCGTCACGTACGGGTTCGACTGGGCGTATGATCGTCCAAAGCTGTCGATCATGACCACGATCGGCCAGAGCTACCGGCTCAATAACCGAAGCTCGATCTTCCCGGACGGAACGGGACTGGCGGATCGGGTGTCCGACATCGTCGGGCGGACCCGGGTTCGGTACGGGCGCTTCATCGACCTCACGCACCGCTTTCGTATCGACAAGGACAACCTTGCCTTCCGCCGGAACGAGATCGATCTGACGCTTGGCGGAGAGCAGACCTACATCCAGCTCGGCTACCTTCGCCTCAATCGCGACATCGACGAAGCGGTCGAGGATCTGCGCGACAAGGAAGAACTGCGCGCAGCGGCCCGCATCAAGTTCGCGAAGCATTGGTCGGTGTTCGGCGCGACCGTTCTCGACCTTACGGACGAAAGCGAAGATCCGCTGTCTGTGTCGGACGGATTCGATCCGGTCAGGCATCGCCTGAGCATCGATTATGAGGACGAATGCATTGCGCTTGGCGTCTCGTGGCGGCGCGACTATGAACGCATCGGCGGGTTCCGCGACGGGAGCACTTTCTCGTTCCGGGTGTCGCTCAAGGGGCTCGGCCGCTAAGCCTGCGTTCAGCGGGGCTGAATAAACGCTAATCCGCTCATTCGGTTGAACTATAAGGGATTTCCGCACTTGTCCGTAGCATTCGAAATCTTTCCGGCGCGCGCTCGGTTTGCAGCAGTCGCGCTTGTGTTGGCCGTCGCGACTGCAGCAACGGCGCAGGATGCAGCTGGCCCGAACCCTGGCGGGAATAGCGCCAGCGCTCTCAAGCTCCCGGACAATCCGCAGATTTTCGGTCAGGCATTGCCGTCAGTGGTGAAAGCGACCGCGATCGTGAACGGCGAAGTAATTACCCAGACCGACATCGACCAGCGCCTGGCACTGCTGGCGATCGCCAACGAGGGCCGACTGCCGACTGATCAGATCGACGAGTTGCGCCAGCAGGTCCTGCGCAACCTCATCGATGAAACGCTCCAGATCCAGGCCGCCAAAGCCGATGAGATCAAAGTCACTGACAAGGACATCGATCGCACCTTCGGCCGCGTCGCCGAGGGGGTGAAGATGAATTCGGAACAGCTGAGCGCCTATCTGAAGACGCACGGCTCATCGGTCCGCTCGCTTCGCCGACAGATTGAGGGCGAGACGGCGTGGCGCCGCATCCAGCAGGCGAAGATCGAAAATTCGATCAACGTCGGCGACGACGAAGTTAAGGCAGTCCTCGACCGCCTCAATGCCTCGAAGGGCACTGAGGAATATCGAGTTAGCGAAATCTTCCTGTCTTCGACGCCCGACCAGATGCAGCAGACGATCGCCAACGCGAACCAGATCATCGGCCAACTCCGGCAGGGCGCATCGTTCGCTGGCTATGCCCGCCAATATTCGCAGGCGTCGACGCAGGCCGTCGGCGGCGATCTCGGCTGGGTTCGCCCTGAACAGCTTCCGGACCAGCTGGCGAATGTCGTACGCGGCATGGGCCCGAACCAGATCAGCCAGCCAATTCCGGTACAGGGCGGCGTTTCGATCATCGCGGTATCAGATGCCCGGAAAATCCTGTCTGCCGATCCGCGCAACGCAGTCCTAAGCCTGAAACAGGTTTCGATCACCTTCCCAGCCGGCACGACCCGACCGCAGGCCGAAGCCCGTGTCGCGAAATTCGCGGAGGCCGCTCGCAACGTCGGCGGCTGCGGCGGCGCAGACAAGATCGCGACTGAGTTCAATGGTGAAGTCGTCCAGAGCGACCAGATCCGCCTTCGCGAACTTCCGGCTGCATTGCAGGAAATCATGCTCCCGCTTCAGGTCGGACAGGCGACCCGCCCGTTCGGCTCGATCGAAGAAGGTGTGCGGACCTTGGTCATCTGTGGCCGCGACGAGGCCGATCCGACGGCGCCTACGTTCGACTCGGTCATGAATCAGATGACGGAAGACCGCGTAAACACCCGCTCCCGCCGGTATCTGCGCGATCTTCGCCGCGACGCGATAATCGAATTCCGTTAAACTGGGAGGCCCAGAAGCGGTCTGATGGCAAGTAGTCCACCCCGACCGTTAGCGGTTTCTCTCGGCGACCCCGCCGGGATCGGACCCGAAGTCGTCGCGAAATGCTGGGATGGCCGGGCGACGTTCGATCTCCCGCCTTTCGCTGCGATTGGCGATCCGCGCTCGATCGGGCATGTCTGGGATGGTCCGATCGAACTCATCGACGATCCCCGCCAGGTCGATGCAGTCTTCGACTACGCTCTTCCGGTCATCCAGATCTCCTCGGCGGACGGTGATCTGCCGGGACACCCAAGCGTCGCTGGCGCTCATTGCTCGCTGGACTTACTGGAGATTGCCGTTGGGCTCGCGCGATCGGGATCAGCTACGGCGGTCGTAACTGGCCCGGTGTCCAAGGAGCAGCTTTACTCGATCGGCTTCTCGCATCCGGGGCAGACTGAATTCGTGGCAGAGCGCTGCGGCGTATCTCGCGGTAATGTCGCCATGATGCTTGCCGGGCCGACGCTCCGAACCGTCCCGGTTACGACCCACGTACCCTTCGCGGATGTCGCTGCGCATCTCTCGCCGGCCCTGATTGAAGCGCGAGGCAGGACCACTCTCCGCGGTCTTCAGCGCAATTTCGGCATCGCTGAGCCGATCCTCGCCGTCTCTGGATTGAACCCCCATGCGGGCGAAGGCGGAATGCTCGGCACGGAGGAAGCTGACTTGATCGAACCGGCAATCGCCACGCTTCGAGCCGAAGGCTGGCGAGTCACCGGTCCCCATCCCGCCGACACCATGTTCCATGCCTCGGCCAGAGCGCGCTACGACGCGGCGCTCTGCATGTATCACGACCAGGCGCTGATCCCGCTCAAGGCCTTGCACTTCGAAGACGGCGTCAACGTCACCCTCGGCCTGCCGATCATCCGCACCGCACCCGACCATGGCACAGCGTTCGACATCGCTGGCCAAGACCGCGCCGACCCGCGTCCGATGGCCTCGGCGATCCGCATGGCGGCCGTGTGCGCGGCGACTCGGGAACTGGTGGAGTGACGCAACCCCCGGAGCCGCTGCGCGACATCGTCACGCGGCACGGGCTCCAGGCAAGCAAGTCGCTGGGCCAGAACTTCATCCTTGACCGGCAGCTGCTCGCTCGGATCGCCGCCGTGCCGGGATCGCTCGCTGGAAAATCCGTTTACGAGGTCGGCCCAGGCCCCGGCGGCCTTACCCATGCCCTGCTGGACGCCGGCGCATCAGTCGTTGCGGTGGAGCGGGACCGCCGGTGTATCCCGGCACTGGCCGAACTTGAGGCGCTTTATCCCTCAAAACTAAGGGTTTTGGAGACCGATGCGCTGACGGTCGACGAGCGGTCAGAAGCCGGCGAAGGCGCGCATGTCGTTTCCAACCTTCCGTACAATGTCGGGACCGCCCTGCTCCTGCGCTGGCTGGGCGGGCCATGGCCGCCGTGGTGGAGCTCGCTGACCCTGATGTTTCAGAAGGAAGTCGCGGAACGGATCGTCGCGTCACCCGGAAGCAAGACCTACGGCCGGCTGTCGATCCTGTCGCAATGGCGATCCGAGGCACGAATCGTGATGAACGTGCACCGGTCGGCCTTCGTCCCGCCGCCCAAGGTGATGTCTGCCGTCGTTCACATCGTTCCGAGGGAAATGCCAACCGGCGTCACACCCGCTGTGCTCGAACGGCTGACCGAAGCCGCGTTCGGTCAGCGGCGAAAGATGCTGCGATCAAGCTTAAGAGAATTGCCCGGCGCGCTGGTTGCGATCGAGAAGATCGGCATCGATAGCTCGCGACGCGCCGAAACGGTCAGCGTGCCGGAATTCGTGGACGTCGCGCGCGAGCTTTCGGCCCGCGCCGGTCCTTAATTCTTCTTGGGAACTTCCGGCGCCTTGGCCGAGGCCACCGTCGGGCCGCGCGCGATTGTCGCGTTCAGCTCCGCAAGCTGCGTGCAGCCGGTCGGGCAGAGTTTCTGAAGCTTGGCGAGATTTTCCTTGGCGCGAGCCGCCGCGCCGAGCTCCACCATCGCTTCGCCCTGGATGGCAATCGCGTCGCGGTCGTTCGGCTCCAGCAGCAGCGCCTTCTTGGTGTAGCGGATCGACTGGCCGAACAGCTTCTGCCGCTGCGCTACGCGGGCAAGCGCGTTATACGCCGCCCGGTTGCGCGGATCGACCGCAAGCGACGTCTCGAGCGCTTCGTCCGCCTCGACGAAACGGCCTGCCGCCAAATGCGCCTGACCTTGATGAAGGAGATCAACCGAACGCGGGATCAACTGGTCGTCGGGACGCTGCCCAACCGCTGCCGTCCCTGCCAATGTCAGAGCCGCACCGGCAATCAGTACTGGGGTCCAAAAGCGCATTCTCATCTCCTCGGGCCCGGGAGTTCTAACATGGGCGAACAACCCGCGCGACGAAAAAGCCGTCAGTACCGTCGTGGGCTGGAGTTCAGGAGCTTTCCGACACCATCCGAACGCCCGGCGGCAATTGGCGTCTCCTCGGGCATCCACGATGAACGGCGGCTGAGGAAGTCCTCAATCTGCCCTGCCCCCTCGCGGGACAGCAAGGAGCAGACTGCGTAGACGATGCGGCCACCCGGGCGGACCAACTCCGCGGCGATATCGAGCAAGCGCGACTGCAGCGCGACGACGCGATCGAGCCTCACCGGAGTCAGCCGCCAGCGGCCTTCGGGATTGCGCCGCCAGGTTCCGCTACCCGAGCAAGGCGCATCGACCAGCACGACGTCCGCCTGACCTGTCCAGTCGGAAAGCTGGGCGATTTCCTGATTGGGATTGAGCAGGCGAGTCTCGATCTGCCTACCGGCTCGCTCGGCGCGCGGCGCAAGACTTTGAAGTCTCGCCCGGTTCGTGTCGGCAGCGAGGATGATCGCCGCCGGTTCAGCCGCCGCCAACGCGAGCGCCTTCCCGCCCGCACCGGCGCACAGATCCAGAATTTTCTCGTTCGGTTTGGGGCTACAGGCGAGCGCGATCAGCTGACTGCCTTCGTCCTGAACCTCGATCAGACCTCCAGTGAACGCTGGATGGTCGTCGAGCCTGGTTTCGGATGTCAGCCGGATGCCCCAGGGGCTCACCGGGGTCGGCTCAGCGCCTTCGAATTGGGCCAGAACCTCTTCACGAGAAGTGCGGGCTACGTTGACCCGGAGATCGAGCGGAGCCCGCTCAAGAAGTGACGGCCATTCGTCGGCTGTAACGAGCGACGACAGTTCGCCCTGCAACCACGCCGGAACGTAACCGGCCTCCGCCCCCTCTTCGCCTTCCCGCAGACGCTCGGGCCCACGCGGCTCGCCGAACAGGTCGAGCAGCGCCTCATTTTGCCGGGCCAACGCCAGCGCGGTAGACCGCCCGCTTGCCGGCGCCTCTCCAACCGCGCGAATGGCCTGGAACACCAATTCCCGCACTGCCCGGCGATCCTTCGAACCGGCATAGCGCCGAGTCTTGAAGTAGCGTGAAACGATCGTGTCCGCGGGCGGGCCATCGTCTCGCGCGGATACGATTACCTCATCGAGCACTTCAATCGCCGCCTGAAGTCTTGCGGCCGGCGTCATGACCTAGCGCGTCGGATAGTTCGGCGCCTCGCGTGTGATCGCAACGTCGTGGACGTGGCTCTCCGAGAGGCCCGCGTTTGTGATGCGGATGAACTTCGCCCGCTGCTGCAAGTCGCGGATCGTTTCCGAACCTGTGTAGCCCATCGCCGCTTTCACGCCGCCGACGAGCTGGTGCACGATCTCGCGAACCGGTCCCTTGAATGGCACCTGGCCCTCAATGCCTTCCGGCACCAGCTTGAGCTGATCCCGGATGTCCTGCTGGAAATAGCGGTCGGCCGATCCGCGAGCCATTGCACCGACCGATCCCATGCCGCGATAGCTCTTGTAGGCGCGCCCCTGGTACAAAAAGGTCTCGCCGGGCGCTTCTTCCGTGCCCGCGAGCAGGGATCCAACCATGACCGTTGAGGCCCCGGCTGCAAGTGCCTTCGCGATGTCGCCGCTGGTGCGGATACCGCCATCGGCGATCACCGGCACGCCGACCTGAGACGTAGCGCGAGCGCTTTCCATGATTGCGGTGAGCTGGGGGACACCAACGCCTGCAATGACACGCGTGGTACAAATCGAGCCGGGGCCGATGCCGACCTTCACGGCATCTGCGCCGGCATCGACCAGGGCCTTGGCGGCGTCGCCGGTCGCTACGTTTCCGGCTACGACCTGAACCGAGTTCGACAGTTTCTTCACGCGCTCCACAGCGCGGGCGACCTCAATGTTGTGGCCGTGAGCCGTATCGATGACGATGCAATCGCATCCCGCTTCGATCAGCGCCTGCGAGCGTTCGAACCCGGCATCGCCGACGGTGGTCGCAGCGGCAACGCGAAGGCGGCCCTCCGCATCCTTGGTCGCGTGCGGGGCAGCTACTGCCTTCTCGATATCCTTTACGGTGATCAGCCCAACCAGATGATTGCGATCATCGACGACCAGCAGCTTCTCGATGCGGCGCTGATGAAGAATGCGGCGTGCGACTTCCTCGCTGGTGCCGAGTTCGACCACCGCAAGATTGTCCTTGGTCATCAGTTCCGAGACCAATTGGCTGGGATGCTCGGCGAAGCGGACATCGCGGTTTGTGAGAATGCCGCACAGCTTGCCCGACTTCTCGACGATGGGAATGCCGCTGATGCGGTTTGCCTTCATCAGCTCGAGCGCTTCCGACAGCTTCTGGTCGGGCGTCATGGTGATCGGATTGACGATCATGCCGCTTTCGAACCGCTTGACGACTCGAACCGCCGCTGCCTGCTCTTCTGCGCTGAGGTTGCGGTGAAGCACTCCGATGCCGCCGAGCTGGGCGAGAGCGATGGCCATGTCGGCCTCGGTGACCGTGTCCATCGCCGAGGACATCAAGGGAATGTTGAGCGGGATCTCGCGGGTCAGGAACGTCCGCGTGTTGGCCTGGCTAGGCAGGACGGAGGATTCGAGCGGTTGCAGCAGAACGTCGTCGAACGTCAGTCCGAGCGCAATTTCAGGGGCATCGTTGTGGTGGGCCATATCGGCCCATGCCAAGGTTCGGTCGATTCGCCAAGGGGCGCTAGCCGAGCACTCCCGCTGACTTCAGCCAGCGGCGGGTTTGCGGTGATACGTCGGCGGGCAGGTCATTCAGGGCAAAATCGCTGACCCTTTCCACCTCCCAGCTCCAGCGCTTCGAGCGATACTCGACATCGCGAACAACGACGATCGAGCAATTGTCGCGCTTGAAGTCGACAGACTCTTCCAGCTCGCAGGCCAGGTTCACTTCGCCGTAAGCAGTCATTCCGATTTCTTCGCCGAGCTCACGGATCGCCGCATCTGTCGGCGGTTCGTCAGCGTCCCGCCCTCCACCGGGCAACCGCCAGCCCGGCGCGTACCAAAGCTTGACGAGCACCACGCGGCCCTGGGGCGTCAGGGCGATCGCGTGCGCGCCGAAGGTTCGTGGCCGGCGAAAGAACCAGCCGACCGTTAGCATTTTGTGGAGTGCCGTCGCTCCGGCACGCAACAGGCGAGTGAGCATCCGGTCAGGATTCTCCCGCGCGCTCGAGAACGCGGCGAGCCGCTTCCACGTGCATGCGCTCGATCATCCGGTCCTTGAACCGCTCCGCTCCGCCACCGAACGCTTTGACCAGTTGCCGGGCGCTTTCGATTTCCTCCTCGCTCGGGCCGAAAGCTTCGTTGCACGGCCCGATCTGGTCGGGATGGATCAGCGACTTTGCCGTCGAACCCGAGACTCCGCCCGTGCATGCATTCGGCAATGAAGCCGTCGAGATCGCTGAGCCGATTAAAGACGCCATCGAAGGCCGGAATTCCGGCCGCTCGCGCCGCGAGAATGATCAGCTGGAGCGAAACAGAGATCGGGTCTCGCGTGGCATCGAGCGGCAATCGAAGGTCGGCTCGAAGGTCGTTCGTTCCGGCAATCAGCGCGGAGACCGCGTCCGCAATTGCGGCGGATGCCAAAACACCGGACGCCGTCTCGATCATCGCCAGCACGGGTTTGCCGAGCACATGCCGAACCTGGCGAACATCCTGCACGGACGCGGCCCTGGGCAGGACGGCGTAGTCGCATTTCGATGCGGCAACGGCTTCGATGTCGAGCAAGTGCCACTCACTTCCGACGCCGTTGATCCGAATTGCGACCGGCATGGGCCAATCCAACAACACGGCATCCACCGCGGCGGCTCTGGCTGCACTCTTGTCGTCCGGCTTCACCGCATCCTCAAGGTCGAGGACAACAAGATCGGCATCGCTTTTACGAGCCTTGGCAATGGCTCGCGGGTTCGAAGCGGGCAGAAAAAGGATCGATCGCGTCACGAACAGGTCCGTCGTCACCGCGATTTTCCTTTCGTTCCTGCCCCGCTCACAGCAATATATCGGGGAGAAATGTTTTGGGGGATGAGATGCTGACTACGTTCATGACTGCGGTTGCGGTCCTTGCACTTCTTTACGTGATGATCGGCGTGAAGATCGTTCATCAGGGCTATCGCTATACCATCGAGCATTTCGGGCGTTTCATACGCGTCGCTCAACCCGGCTTCAATTTCGTCCCTCCCTTCTTTTATCGGGTCGGCCACAAGATCAATGTGATGGAGCAAGTGGTTGATATTCCCGGACAGGAGATCATCACAAAGGACAATGCGATGGTCGCCGTTGACGGCGTTGTCTTCTTCCAGGTGCTGGATGCGGCGAAGGCCGCCTATGAGGTGAGCGACCTCTACACGGCGATCATGGCGCTCTCCACGACCAACCTCCGCACCGTGATGGGCTCGATGGATCTCGATGAAACCTTGTCGAAGCGCGACGAGATCAATGCCCGCCTGCTCGCGGTCGTCGATCATGCGACCGAGGCCTGGGGCGTAAAGATCACCCGTGTCGAGCTCAAGGACATCCGCCCGCCACGTGACATCGTCGACGCCATGACCCGCCAGATGAAGGCGGAACGCGAAAAGCGCGCGTCCATTCTCGAATCGGAAGGCATGCGGCAGTCGGAAATTCTGCGCGCCGAAGGTGAAAAGCAGGCCAAGATTCTGCAGGCGGAAGGATTGAAGGAAGCGGCTTTCCGCGAAGCCGAGGCGCGAGAACGCGCGGCATCCGCTGAAGCCAATGCGACCAAATCGGTCAGCGACGCGATCGAGGGCGGATCGAGCCAGGCGATCAATTACTTCATCGCCCAGAAATATGTCGAAGCATTGGGCAAGTTCGCCACCTCGCCAAATGCAAAGACGATCCTTTTCCCGGTCGAGGCAACCCAGCTGATGGGGACTCTCGGCGGCATCGGTGAATTGGCGCGCGAAGCCTTTGGTGAAGGCGGTGCAAAGATCGGTACGCCTCCGCGAGTGCGGAGCGAGCAAAAGGCAAGTCGTGGCGGAGCACCGACGGTGCCCGGTGTGCCGAGGATTGAAGGCTGATGATCGACAACCTCCAGCCCGGCTGGCTGTGGATGATCGGCGGCATCCTACTGCTGATTGCCGAGGTCATCGCGCCGGGCTTCTTCCTGGTGTTTATCGGCGCGGCCGCGCTCGCGACGGGTGCTTTCACCCTGCTCTTCGGGCTCGGCCTACCTGCCCAGCTTACCTTGTTCGCCATCTACGCTGTTGTCGCGGTGATGTTGGGACGGAAGGCCTACGCCAACCGCACGGCCGACAGCAGCGATCCGCTCCTCAACGACCGCGGCGCCCGCATGATCGGCAAGAGCGTGACCGTCATCGAGCCGGTCGACGAGCATTCGGGCCGCGTCCGCGTCGGCGACAGCGAATGGAGCGCGCGAGGTGGCCCCGGTCGTCCTGGCGAGCGCGTTCGTATAACTGGCGTTGAAGGAAACTGCCTCATCGTCGAGCCAGAACGCCTGATCACTTCCGAATAGCGGAGTTCCAACTTGCCCGATTTTCAGCTTTCGCGCCGCCAGGCGATCAACACGCTGGCAGCCAGCGCCGCTCTTCCGCTCTTTTCGAATGCGACCATTGCATGGGGCAAGGCCGCAACCGATGCGCAAGCGAGCGCCCTCCTCGATTCGATCGGCAACAACCTTCTCAACACCAGTCCGGAAGGCGCGACGTCGCTCGGCCTCGACAACGGCGCCCGGGCAAAGATGCGTTATCATCTGGGCGATCGCTCACCAGCCGGCCAGGGCCGCCTCGTCGGGACGCTCAAGGCCGATTTGGCCCGCGCCGAAGCGCTTGACACGTCAAGCCTGTCCTTTCCGGTTCGTACCAGCGTCGAGGTTGTGAAAAGCGCCTACTCAACGGCGCTCGAAGGTTTCGCTCTTCCCTATGGCGACGTCGCCGTCGGTGGCTGGCGCAATACCCCTTACGTCGTGATCCAGAACGTCGGGGCCTACATCGATACTCCGCAGCTCCTCGACACCGACCATACCATCGAGAACCGCGCCGACGCCGAAGCCTATCTCAGCCGTCTCGCGGAATATCCCGGGCAACTCGATGGAGAGCTGCTGCGCATTAAGGAAGCGCGCGCCAAAGGCCTCGTTCCCCCGGCATTCCTGATCGACAAGGCGCTTGCCCAGCTCGAGATGTCGCTCAAGGGCGCGCAGCAAGGCGGGTCGATCGTCAACTCCCTGGTCACGCGCGCCAAGGAAAAAGCCATCGCCGGCGACTGGGACGCCCGCGCCCGCAAGATTGCGGTCGAGCAGGTCGCACCTGCACTTCAGCGCCAGATCGACGAACTCAAGGCCGAGCGCGCGATGGCCACCGACGTCGCCGGCATGTGGTCGCGGCCGCACGGCGACGAATATTATCGTTGGGCGCTCAAGGCCTCGACCACGACCACCATGTCGCCGGACGAAGTCCACCAGATGGGCATCGAGCAGCTTGCCGAGCTGCATGGCCGGATGGACCCGATCCTCAAGTCGCTCGGCTACACGAAGGGAACCATTGGCGAGCGCATGCAGGCGCTGGCGAAGGACCCGCGCTACAAGTTCAGTGAGGGCGACAAAGGCCGCGAGGAGATCAAAGCCTATATCGCGCAGAGCATCGCCAAGATCCGCACCGTCCTGCCGCGCGCCTTCAACACGCTCGTCCCCGGGCACCTCGAAGTGAAGCGCATGTCGCCCGAACAGGAGCCTGGCGCACCTGGCGCCTATGGCGGTGCCGGTTCTATCGACGGCAAGATCCCGGGCAAGTTCTGGATCAATCTCCGCACGACCGACTTGCATAGCAAGTACAGCCTCCCCGATCTCGCCGCGCACGAGGCGATCCCGGGTCACGTCTGGCAGGGCGAATATGCGAACAAGCTGCCGTTGATCCGCACGCTGCTTGCGTTCAATGCCTATTCCGAGGGCTGGGCGCTCTACGCGGAGCAGCTAGTCGACGAGCTTGGTGTGTACGACGACTTTCCTGTCGGCCGCTTGGGCTACCTTCAATCAATCGCATTCCGTTGCTGCCGCCTGGTCGTCGACACCGGCCTTCACGCCAAGAAGTGGACCCGTCAGCAAGGCGTGGATTTCTTCGTTCAACGCAACGGGTCCAATCCGCTCGAGGTGGCGTCGGAAGTCGATCGTTACTGCAGCTGGCCCGGGCAAGCGTGTGGCTACAAGGTCGGCCACAGCACCATCAACCGCCTCCGAGACCACGCGAAGGCCGAGCTTGGCGGGAAGTACGATCTCAGGTCCTATGACGACGCCGTTGTCCTCGGCGGCAACGTGCCGATGGACGTCCTTGCCAAGAACGTCGACGACTACATCAGGTCGGCAAGGGGCGCTTAGGGCACTTAGCGCCCTTCTCCGCCTGCGCGGCTCAGTTCTTGCCGAAGATGTTGGCGGCGATTCCGCCGAGCCCGCCTTCTCCCTGAAGAAGCGAGGCATAGCGGCCGAGCGCACCCTCACCGCCAATATGGCCGATGAGCTCCTGCATCTTTTCGACGGGCAAGCCGGTTTCGGCCGCGGCGCCCTCTGCCGTATCGACGTCCATCGGATGGAATTTGGCGAGCGCCGCAACCGCGGATTGCGCATGCTCCGGGGACAGTCCGACCTTTTCAGCGAGATTGGCCAGGTCCGGGTTGTCGCCAAGTTGGCCCAGAAGTCCGTCGAGAATGCCCATCTTGTTCTCCATCGCTCCGCCCCGTAGCGGCAGCTTCTACCATTTCTAAGGCAGCTCCGCGACATCGGGCGCCACGAACGTCCTTCGCGCTTCGACCGAAAACAATCTCTCGCGGCTGAAGAACCGTAAGGGCCAGTCTCGGCGGCCCATCGGAGAGAGCAGGAGCCCGTTCACCAGGTCGTGAAGTGGTGCATCCCCATCTGCATCAGCGAGAAACAGCCGCACGCCGTGCAGGAACACGCGCGTGATCGTCTCATGATAGCCCTCGGTGTCACTGTTCGCGCCGCCAACGCTCTCGTTGAAGCGGCGAATGATGCCCGGAAGCTCAGCATCCAGGTCGACGTCGGGCCGTCTCAGCTCGAGGTAGGTAGTCGCAGCAAGGTGCGCTTCGTGCGTCCACTCTTCACGGGTTGCAGTGCATGCGACGAGACGTTCGCCGAGATGCTCGATCTCGGCGTCGGTCGTGAAAAGTCGTGGCGAATATTCGGTCATTGGATCGGGTCCTGATCTTGGGAGCCCGATCCTTGATGACCGGGCAATTACGCGGCGGCGGAAATCCGAGGGGCGGCTTGTCGGACGCCCTCGTCCACTTGGTCCGCGAATTGCGCGAAGTTCTCGATGAACAGATCGACCAGCTTGGCAGCCGTGCGATCGTACTCGTCCTTGTCCGCCCAGGTGCTGCGCGGATCGAGGATCGACGTGTCTACCCCGGGGACGGACACCGGCACTTCGAAACCGAAGTTCGGATCCTTGCGGAACTCAACCTCATTGAGGCTGCCGTCGAGCGCGGCGTTCAGAAGCGCGCGCGTTTCCTTGATCGGCATGCGCTTGCCAACACCATATTTGCCACCGGTCCAGCCGGTATTGACCAGCCAGCATTCCGCACCGCCCTCGGCAATGCGCTTCTTGAGCAGATTGCCGTAGATCGACGGGGGGCGCGGCATGAATGCGGCGCCGAAGCAGGTGCTGAAGGTCGCGGTCGGCTCGGTCACGCCGATTTCGGTGCCGGCGACCTTGGCGGTGTAACCCGACAGGAAGTGGTACATCGCCTGATCGGGCGTGAGCCGCGAGATTGGGGGCAAAACGCCGAACGCGTCGGCGGTAAGGAAGATGATGGTCGACGGCGGCGGTCCGAGATTCTTCTCGCTCGTATTCGGAATGCACTCGATCGGATAAGCGCCGCGGGTATTCTCGGTCTTGCTGGCGTCCGTGAAGTCGAGCTCGCGCGTAACTTCATCCATCGTCACGTTCTCGAGGATCGTGCCGAACATCTTGGTCGTCGCGTAGATCTCTGGCTCACCTTCGGCCGAAAGATTGATCATCTTCGCGTAGCAGCCGCCTTCGAAGTTGAAGACCGCCGTATCCGACCAGCCATGCTCGTCGTCGCCGATCAGCGTGCGGCTGGCGTCTGCCGACAGGGTCGTCTTGCCGGTGCCCGACAGGCCGAAGAAGATCGCGCTTTTACCGTCCGCGCCGATGTTGGCACTGCAGTGCATCGGCATCACGCCCTGCGCCGGGAGCAGGAAATTGAGGAGGCCGAACACGCCCTTCTTCATTTCCCCCGAATATTCGGTGTTGCCGATCAGGATCATCTTCTCGGTCAGGTTGACCGCGATCACCGTGTCGCTGCGGCTGCCGTGACGCGCCGGATCAGCTTTGAAGCTGGGCAGATTAATGATCGTATATTCGGGCGTGAAGCCGGCAAGCTCATCAGCTTTCGGCCGCACCAGCAAGGTGCGAACGAACAGATTGTGCCACGCCATCTGCGTGACCACGCGCACGTTCACCCGATATTCCGGCTGGCTGCCGCCGAACAGATCCGCGACGTAGAGCTCTTTCTGCTCCTTCATCGCGGCCATGAAGTCAGCTTTCAGGTTCGCCCAATGCTCGGGCGTCATCGGTTGGTTGATCGAGCCCCAGTTAATCGTGTCCTCGGTAGTGGCATCGCGAACGACGAACTTGTCCTTCACGCTGCGGCCGGTGAACTTGCCGGTGTCGACCAGCAGCGCGCCATCCTTCGTCAGCCGTCCTTCGCCGAGCCTGACGGCGGCTTCTACCAAAGGTGCGGTTTCGAGGTTCCAGTGGAGAGTCGCGCCCGTGCTGATGCCCTGTTCGTTCAGGCCGAAATTCGGTACCCGATCGGTCACGTAAAATCCCCTTCGTTCAATACATTAAACGGCGGCGGCCCGGTCTGGCCTGCCGCCGCATACGTATGCGTTGAGCGGCCTATAACCCCAAGAAACTTATCGCGTCAAAGCGCTTCGCCGCCTTTGTGTCAGCCCGACACAATGTAACCGGTTTCATCGAAGCGGTTGAAAACACGTCGCATTATTTCACTGTTTCGGGCGGCGCTTGTTTAAGCGTATTCGCCTATCTATCGGTCCCGAATGAGCCACGAGATCGCGCTTGTCGATGACGACCGCAACATCCTGACTTCCGTCTCCATCGCATTGCAGGCGGAAGGCTTCGTCACTCGGGTTTACACCGATCCGACCGCGGCCTTGAAAGCATTTGCCGAGAAAGAACCGGACGTCGGCGTTTTCGATATCAAGATGCCGCAGATGGACGGGATGGAATTGCTCCGCCGGGTCCGGGAATTCAGTCCCGTCCCAGTTATTTTCCTGACGTCGAAGGACGATGAGCTCGACGAGGCGCTGGGCCTGGCGATGGGCGCCGACGATTATATCGCCAAGCCTTTCTCGCAGCGGCTGCTGGTGGCGCGCATCAAGGCGATCCTCCGCCGGCAGGAACTTGCGAAGGGCATTGCATCATCCGGCGCTTCCGAGCCCGAGCCAACCCTGATGGAGCGCGGGCGGCTGGTCATGGATCCGGCCCGCCACAAAGTGATCTGGGGCGGCCGTGACGTCACGTTGACGGTAACCGAATTCCTGATCCTGGAGGCGCTCGCCCAGCGGCCCGGCGTGGTTAAGACGCGCAACCAGCTGCTCGACATCGCTTATCACGACGACGTCTATGTCGACGACCGCACTATCGACAGCCACATCAAGCGCATGCGGCGCAAGTTCCGCGCGGTAGACCCTGAATTCGACGCCATCGAGACCCTGTATGGTGTTGGGTACAAGTTCCAGGATGAGTAAGCGCGGGCCCACCTGGATCGGCCAATTGTCGTTGACGCGGCGCATCCTCGCCGTGAACCTGCTGACGATCGTCCTGCTCGCGTGCGGCGTCCTCTACCTCGACGCATTCCGCAACCAGCTGAGCGAGGAGCGGATGGGCCTTATCCGGCGCGAGGCCGAGATGAGCGCAAGTGTCCTGACGGCTGCTCCACCCGCTTCCCGGAATAGCGTTTTGGTGTCGCTCGCCAGGTCTACCGGCACGCGAATCCGCGTTTTCGGCGCCGACGGCTCGCTCCGGAACGACAGCTGGAAGGTCACCGGGCCCACCTACGAACTTCGCGATCCGACGACGCAGAAGTGGAACAAGGACGCGGCGCGGGCGCTCGATCGCGGTTTCAATGCGCTCGTCGGCGCCAAGCCCCTCGACGACTTCGAAGAACCTGCGATCGACAAGCTGCAGGCGTGGCCCGAGGCTATCCATGCTAGGCAGGCCGGTAAGGCGGCAACGACGGTCCGCAACGCACCCGACCTGACGCCGATCTTCTCAGCCGCAGCTCCCGTTGGCGACGATACCGTCTTCCTCACCACCAATGACCGCGACTTTACTCGGACGGTGCGGAGCCAACGCACATCGCTGGCGGTCGCGATGGCCATCGCACTTCTCCTGTCCGTGCTGCTTTCGCTCTTTCTCGCCCGCACCATCGCGCGGCCGCTGAAGCGGATTGCCCTCGCCGCCCACCGCGTCCGGCTGGGCCGCGCCCGCGAAGTGAAAGTGCCCCGCCTTCCTAGCCGTACCGACGAAATTGGGCTGCTTGCTCGCTCCGTTTCGGACATGAGCCAGTCGCTGCGCCAACGGATGGACAACATCGAGCATTTCGCGGCGGACGTAACGCATGAGCTCAAGAACCCGCTCGCGTCGCTTCGGTCGGCCCTCGACGGCCTCGACCGGGTCGAGAATCCCGCTTTGAAGGGTCAATTGCTGAAGGTTGCGAAGGACGATGTCGTCCGGCTCGACCGATTGATCGGGGACATCAGCGAGGCGGCCCGCACGGACGCGGAACTCGCCCGCGCCCGGTTCGAGCCGGTCGATCTCGGCCCGGTGATCGAGCAACTGGTCTCTTCCTGGGATCATCGTCGCGAAAAAGGCGATGCTCGGCTGGCCTTCGCCCGGCCCCGCAAGGCGACCGCGGTAGTGCTCGGCGATGTAAACCGGCTTGTCCGAGCGATCGACAATATCATCGACAATGCCGTCAGCTTCTCCCCGTCCGGAGGGCTGGTGGAGATTGCCGCCGCCCGTGTCGGCGACGAAGTCCGAATCCGCGTCG
The DNA here is from genome assembly GCA_963750315.1 of uncultured Alphaproteobacteria bacterium. GTDB lineage: Bacteria > Pseudomonadota > Alphaproteobacteria > Sphingomonadales > Sphingomonadaceae > Sphingomicrobium. Next base: position 188,897 of record CAVVQF010000005.1, on the reverse strand, counting down.
ACGACGAGGGCCCCGGCGTTCCGGAAGAAGCCCGAGAGGCGATCTTCAACCGATTCCACTCGATCCGGCCCGAGGAAGAGCATTTCGGCCGTCACTCCGGTCTCGGCCTCGCCATCGCCCGCGCAATCGTCGAGGGTCACGACGGTGAAATCGACGTTCAGGACCGCGACGATGCGCCGTCGGGCGCACGCTTCACCATTCGGCTGCCGGCGACGGACATCCTGTGAACCGCACTCTCTCGTCGGAAACGATCCACGCGAGCACGGTCGCGCTTGATGGGCGAGCGGTGCTGATTTCCGGCCCGTCGGGCTCCGGCAAGTCCGATCTTGCCCTTCGCCTCATTGACCGTGGGTACACGCTCGTGAGCGATGACCAGACGATCGTCCAGCGCGACGGCGAACGTTTGATCGCAAGCGCACCGCCCACGATTGCCGGTAAATTGGAGATCCGCGGGATCGGCATCGTCGACATGGAGACTGCGAGCGACGTCCCGATCGCCCTCTATGTCGAGCTCACCAGCGAGATCATGCGCCTGCCGGACGATCGGCGCGAACGCCCGGTGCTTGGCATCAACCTTCCGCTAGTCAGCGTGGATGCCCAAACCGCATCCGCCTCTTCCAAGGTCTCGTTGGCACTCGACCAGCTGGGCCTGAAATTCTAGGACAGAGACGGTGTCCAAGCGTCCCAGCCCGCCTCGCCTCCTACTCGTCACCGGCATGTCGGGTGCCGGAAAGTCCAGCGTGCTCGACGCGCTGGAGGACATGGGCTGGGATTGCGTCGACAATCTGCCCGTTCCGTTGCTGAACAGCTTCGTCCACGGCAGCGACGACGAGGAATGCAGGCTGGTCCCGGCGGCGGTGGGCATGGACGTCCGCAGCCGGGGCTTCGATGCGGCCGCGCTTCCGCAACTGATCCGTTCGGTTCAGGGCGTACGGGGCGAAATCCTCTATCTCGACTGCGCCGGCACCGAGCTGATGCGTCGATACAATGAGACGCGGCGACGGCATCCGCTGGCGCTCGAGCGGCCCGCCGAAGATGGCATTGCCCGCGAGCGCGAGATAACTGCGCCGTTGCGGCAAGCTGCCGACAACATAATCGACACGACCGACCTTACGCCGACCGAACTTAGGGACGAGCTCCGCCGCCGGTATCCAACCGATAGCGATCAGCCGGTGCTGACGATTGTCTCATTTGGGTACGCTCGCGGCGTGTCGCGTACCGCAGACCTGATGTTCGACATGCGGTTTTTGGATAATCCACACTGGGTGCAGGACCTTCGACCGCTCACCGGCATGGATCAGGGCATCCGCGACTATCTTGGCAAGGACCCTGCCTGGGCGTCTTCGCTGGACAGCGTGGAGGCGCTTCTCACCGACTTGATTCCCCGCTACTGGGCGGCCGGCAAAAGCTATGTGACCGTGGCGTTCGGCTGCACCGGTGGGCGTCACCGGTCGGTCTGCGCCGCGGAGGAAATGGCCGTACGGTTGCGGAGCGCGGGATTTTCGCCAAATGTCCGCCATCGCGACCTCGCCTCACAGCCGAGCGACACGATTGAAGAGGGTCCGGGGAACGCCTCAGCAGGCGATTCTGGAAGTGAGTTGAACGAATGATCGGATTGGTACTGGTGACCCATGGCCGCCTGGCGGCTGAATTCGTGGTTGCCATGGAACATGTCGTCGGGCCGCAGGAGGCGATCGAGCCGATCTGCATCGGCCCCGATGACGACATGGAAGCTCGCCGGCAGGACATTGCCGACGCCATCGCGCGCGTCGACCGCGGCAAGGGCGTCATCATTCTCACCGATCTATTCGGCGGAACGCCGTCGAACCTCGCCATTTCGCTAATGAAGTCCGAGAACATCGAGGTGATCGCCGGCGTGAACCTGCCGATGCTCATCCGCCTCGAAGGCGCCCGCAAGGTGATGGGCGTTCACGCCGCCGTCGCCGCGGCGCGCGAAGCCGGCCGGAAGTACATCTCGGTTGCTTCCGAGATCCTCGGGGAAGCGGCCGCTTGAGCGACCTCCAACGCGAGGTCGCGATCACCAACCAGCGAGGCCTTCACGCCCGCGCAAGTGCGAAGTTCGTCAACCTTGCCAGCACCTTGGACGCAATTGTTGAGGTCGAGAAGGACGGCAACATGGTCTGCGGCACGTCGATCATGGGGCTGATGATGCTCGGCGCAGCCAAGGGCGATTCGATCGTCATTCACGTATCCGGCACCGACGCCGAAGGTGCGCTCGAGAAGCTTGCGACGCTTGTCGAGGAGCGGTTCGGGGAAGAATAATGCCCCGCGAAGTCACCGCTTTTTCCAACACCACCGTCAAGCGACTTCGCTCCCTTCGCGACAAAAAGGCGCGCAAAGAGGAAGGCTTGTTCCTTGCTGAAGGTCTGCGCATCATTACCGAGGCGCGTGACAGTGGTCTGCTGCCCGAGATCGTCATGTTCTCCGCCGAAGGCGCGCGACATCCGCTGGCATCAGAGATCATCGCGGCTACCGAGGCGGCGGGCGGTGACGCTATTGAGACGACACCCGACATCCTTTCGAAGACGTCGGGCAAGGATAACCCGCAGATGCTGCTCGCCGCATACCGACAGCCTGAGACGAGCCTCTCCGAGATCGACCGCTCATCCGCGCCGCTTTGGTTCGCTGCCCAGGCTCTCCGCGATCCCGGCAATATCGGGACTATCCTGCGCACTGGCGACGCAGTCGGTGCCGGCGGGCTCATCCTCATCGACGACAGCGCAGATCCTTACTCCGTCGAAGCCGTGCGCGCCTCCATGGGTGCAATCTTCACGCAGAAGGTAGCCAAAGCGTCGTGGGGCGAATTCGTGGGATGGCTGCGCGCTGGCGAGGGACAGCTCGTCGGGACGAGCCTCAATACTGACCAGGACTATCTGGACGTCGAATATCGTCCGCCGAGCTTTCTGCTGATCGGCAATGAACAACAGGGTTTGCCCGCCGCTTATGAGGAGGAATGCGATCAGCTGGTCAAAATACCGATGGCCGGACGCGCCGACAGCCTAAATGCCGCAATCGCTGCCGCAGTGATGGCCTTTCAGGTTAAGGCAAGCTGGCGCTAGCGATAGGGAACCTCAGTTCAACTGCGAAGGTTGTTCCGGACATGAAACTTTGGCACCCACCCCTCTTGGCACTGCTTCTCAGCGGCTGCCTGTCCTACCCGCCGCCCTCTAGCGCCCCTTATCGTGCCGTCGGCCAGGAGCCGGGTTGGTCGCTCATCATCGACGAGCGGGACATCACGTTCATTCCCGCTGGCGGCCCGCCGGTGCCCCAGCCCAAGCCCCCAGTTATCAACGGCTTTGCGGGTGAGATCTATCAAACGCCGCGGATCGGCGTGAACATCGTCCACGCCACTTGCACTGACGTCATGTCAGGCCAGGCGTATCGCGATCGTGTCCAGGTGGACGTCGATGGGAAGCGCTTCAATGGCTGTGGCGGTGATGCGGTGGCTGCGGCCGGCCTGACGGGCACGAACTGGCGTGTCACAGCCGTGAATGGCCGCGCAACGCCACCGCAAGGCCAATACTACATGCAGTTCGAGCCCAATCGAGTCAGTGCCCGCTTCGGCTGCAATGGAATGGGCGGCACTTACAGCGAGAACGGAAGCCAGCTAACCGTCGGGCCACTTGCCGCGACACGCATGTTCTGCCCGGAGCCGGCAATGAGCTTCGAGAACCAAGGCGGGAGTATCCTGACCCAGCCGCTGACAATTTCATCGAACAGTGACCGGATGACACTCAGCAACAGCCTTGGACGGATCGAGCTCCGCCGGACCTACTGATCATTCGGCCGCGATCTGTGGCGGTTCCTCTTCGCTGCCGCTCAGGCTGAGTTCGTTGTCAGCGTAGCGAGGAAGCGCCTCAACGGGCGTCAGCACGTCGATGTCCCGCCGGCCCGGCTCGATGTTGAGCTCGCGAAATTTGCGCGCCGTAACCAGAGAGCGCGTCTCAAAGCTCGAAACGAAGCTATTGTAATTGTTGACTGCTGTCGAAAGACCGCTGCCGACTTTTCGGAGATCGTCGGCCGCCTTGGCAAGTCGTTCATACAGCTCTTTGCCGAGCTCCCCGATCTGGCGCGCTTCCTTCGCCAACCTTTCCTGGCGCCATACCGCAGCCACGGTGCGGGCGATGGCAATCAGGTTCGTCGGAGTCGCCAGCAGAACCTTCTTCTCGAAGGCGTAGTCCCAGAGGTTTGCATCCTGCTCCAGCGCCGCCGTCAGGAAGTGCTCACCCGGAATGAACATCACGACATAATCGGGAGCATCCTCGAACTGCGCCCAGTAAGCCTTCGCGCCCAGCGTGTTCACATGTGCCCGGATCGCCGAGGCATGCGCGGTCAGGTGCGTCGCCCGGTCCGCCTCGTCGACCGCACCGAAGGCGTCCTGATAGTCATTGAGCGAAACCTTGGCATCGATCACCAGCGACTGACCGCCCGGCACCCGAATGACGACGTCAGGGCGCAAGCGCTGCCCTTCCCCATCCTTGACGCTGACTTCGGTCGCAAAATCGCAATGTTCCGACAGGCCGCAGCTCTCAAGCACGTTGCGAAGCTGCTGCTCGCCCCAGCGCCCGCGGGCCTTGGGCGCGTTGCGCAGCGCGTTCACCAGCTTGGCCGCCTCTGCGGAGACGCGCTCCGTACCAGTGCGCATTGCGTCGATCTGGCCTGACAGGAGACCGAAGGCGTCGCGGCGCTCGGCCTCCACCTTCTGCACGGTCGACTTGTAGCGCTCCAGGCGATCATGGACTGGTTGAAGCAGCGCCTTCAAATTTTGGCCGCTGTTTTCCTCGGACTGCCGGAAACGCTGATCGGCGCGCTTAAGAAACGTCTCCTGCGCCTCAGCGAGCAGCTTGTTGCTGATCTCGGAGAATTGAGCCGAAAGCCCCTCCTTGGCCTCGATCAACTCCTTGATCCTCGCCTCGAACCCCTTCTCCCGCTCAAATTGCGACGCTTCCAGCGCAGCGAGCTTTGTTACCGCGTCGCGATTGGCGTCGCGTTCCTTCACGACCTCGTTCAGCTGGAAGCGCAGGCTTTCGACGGTCTGCTTCGCGCCGGCACCTTCACGGCTGCCCAGGAGCCAGCCGACGAGTGCGCCGATTGCCATTGCGATGATCACGAATGCGATGACGGTTACGCTCATGTCCGCACCCTCCCAGGAACAGAACGGGAACCGTAGAGCGAAATGATTTCATCGACAATAGGAACCGCGCTACGCAAGACCGGTTCTCCACAGGAATCTCAGGAGCCTTGAATGTCCATTCGTAAGATGATCGCACTTCACCCGGACGTTCACGGTCACGTGAACCAGCCCCTCGGCGATGCCGTCCACCACCTCATGTATTGCGCGAAGATGTGTTTGAGCTGCGCCGACGCCTGCTCGGCTGAGAAGATGGACATGAGCCAGTGCGTCCGCGTCTGCCTGGATTGCGCCGATGTATGCGAAGCGGCCGCCCGCCTCGGCCTCCGCCGCACCGGCTCCAACGAAGCCGTTCTACGCGAAATGCTCGAGTTCTGCGCGCGCGTCTGCGACGCCTGCGCCGTCGAGTGCGACAAGCACGACCATGAGCATTGCAAGCTGTGCGCCCAGATCTGCCGTGAGTGCGCGGCCGACTGCCGCAACGCCGAAATGTCGATCGGCGAGCTGGCCTAAGCCGCCCGCAGCGACCTTTCCTTGCGGAGCTTGGCGAGCTTCTTCAGCACCATGTCGCGCTTCAGCTTCGACAGATGGTCGATGAACAGCACGCCCTCGAGGTGATCCATTTCGTGCTGCAGGCAGACCGCCAGCAGCCCGTCGAGTTCTTCCTCATGCGTCCCGCCTGTCTCGTCGCGCCAGCGGACGCGGATACGGTCGGGCCGAAGCACTTCCGCATATTGGTCGGGCACTGACAGGCACCCTTCGGTGTAGGGAACGGTGGTTTCCGACGACCAGAGTATTTCCGGGTTGATGAAGACCTTCGGGTCGCGAACGGACTCCCCGTCCTCTTCCTCCGGTTCCTGGAGGTCCATCACCAACAGTCGGATGGGAACGCCGACTTGCACGGCGGCAAGGCCAATGCCGGGCGCGTGGTACATGGTCTCGAACATGTCCGAGATGAGCGTCTTCAGCTCTTCGTCAAACACCTCCACCGGCTTGGAAATCTGCCGGAGAACTGGATCGGGCGTCTCATAGATTGGGCGAATGGCCATCGTCCGGCTGAGGTAGGAAGTGCGCCCTTGCGGGTCAACGTCGAAACGTCTCGCCCAACTGCTCGTTATACCCTTCGAAACAGCGGTTGGAGATTGTTATGGACGACGACAAACAGATCATCGACCTCGAGACGAAGTTCTGGACGTCGATGAAGGAAAAGGACGTGTCGACGGCGCAGTCGATGATCGCCGACGAGTGCCTTATCACAGGCCCGATGGGCTCGATGAAGGTGGGTCCCGAGAAATATGCGGAGATGACCAGGGACGGTCAGTGGACGCTGGAGAATTTCGAATTCAGCGACGTTAACGTAATCTTCCCGGCGAAAGACGTCGCCGTGATTGCCTACAAGGTCCATCAGACCGGTGAGATGAAGGGCAAGCGGATGGATCTGAACTGCGCAGACTCTACTACCTGGACGCGTAGCGACAGTATTTGGAAGTGCGCCCTGCACACCGAAACCATCCTTCAGAGCGAGCGCGTGCTCGCCAACGCCTGACGTCAGGCGACGGGGCGCCTCGCGCGCAGTGCCTGCGCAAGGGTACCCTCATCGAGATAGTCGAGCTCGCCGCCGACCGGCAGGCCGTGGGCGAGCTGAGTGAGACGGATCGGGAATTTTTCCAGCCGCTCGGCGAGATAGTGGGCGGTCGTCTGGCCTTCGAGCGTGGCGTTCATGGCGAGGACGACTTCTTCGATCCCACCGATCGCAACGCGCTGGATCAGACTGTCGATGGCCAGGTCCTCAGGCCGAACGCCTTCCAGAGCCGAAAGTCGGCCACCCAGTACGTGGTAGCGACCCGGGAAAAGGCGCGAGCGATCAAGTGCCCAGAGGTCTGCTACTTCCTCGACCACGCATAAGCTTTTCTCGTCCCGGCGCGGATCGCGGCAGATTCCGCAGGGGTCGGATGTATCGACGTTGCCGCAAACCGAGCAGGTGGACAGCTTCTCCGAGACACGCTGCAGGGCTGACAGGAGCGGCTCCAGCGCCGTCTGGCGCTTCTTCATGAGGTGCAGCACGGCGCGGCGGGCCGAACGGGGTCCGAGCCCCGGCAGCCGTGCCAGCGCGCCTGAAAGCGCCTCAATCTCCTCGGAAGCCATGCAGAGCTGAGGTAGGCAAATTCCCTGCCGTCCGCCATAGGGCGCGACGATGCGGATCATCTTCATGGGAAGCCCGGACTTTGCGGTGCCCGCGCTCAACGCGTTGGTCGATGCGGGTCATGAGGTCGTGGCGGTCTACTGCCAGCCGGCTCGGCCCGCCGGGCGCGGGAAGGCCGACCGCAGAACTGTCGTTCATGAGCGAGCCGAGCAGCTTCGGCTGAAAGTTCGCACCCCGAAATCGCTTCGAAATGAGGAAGAGCAGGCGCGTTTCGCAGCCCTCAACGCCGATGTTGCGGTTGTGGCGGCTTATGGACTGATCCTGCCGAAACCTATCCTCGACGCGCCAAAGCTGGGTTGTGTGAACATCCACGCCTCGCTCCTGCCGCGCTGGCGAGGAGCTGCGCCAATCCAGCGGGCGATCCTTGCCGGCGACGCGGTAAGCGGCGTCACCATCATGAAGATGGATACCGGGCTGGACACGGGCCCGATGCTTCTGACGAAGAAGTTGTCGCTGGATCGCAAGAATGCCCGGCAAGTCACTAGGGAATTAGCAGAAGCGGGCGCCGAAGCGCTTCTGGAATGGATCGACGATCCGAAGAGTTATCGTCCTCAACCTCAGCCGGAGGACGGCGTCACCTATGCTGCAAAGATCGACAAGTCGGAGACGCGGATTTCCTGGGACAAACCTGCCGTCGAGATCGAGCGGCAGATCCGAGCCTTCGCACCTACACCCGGCGCGTGGTTCGAGGTGGAAGGTGAGCGGATCAAACTGCTCGACGCCAGGGCGGGCGACGATCCCGCCGGCAAACCCGGCGAGATTCTTGACGGGTGCCTGACCATCGCGGCCAGCGAGGGCTATGTCCGGCCTCTCCGCGTCCAGCGTGCGGGACGGAGTGCGATGACGGTCGATGAACTTCTCCGAGGCTTTGCGATCCCGAAAGGCACCGTCCTGCCGTGACTCGCTGGCGGCTTACGGTGGAGTTCGACGGCCGCCCCTTCATGGGCTGGCAGCGGCAGGACCATGGTCCATCGGTCCAGCAAGCGCTCGAGGAAGCCGTCTTCCGAATGACTGGTGAACTGACCGCCGTTCATGCCGCGGGCCGCACCGATGCCGGAGTCCACGCGCTGGCGATGGCGGCTCACGTCGATCTGGCAAAAACACTTACCGAACACCGCCTCCGCGAGGGCCTGAATGCACTGGTTCGGCCGAATCCGATCTCAGTGACCGCAGTCCAGGCGGTGGCGGACGACTGGCACGCCCGCTTCTCATGTATCGGCCGCAAGTATCTCTACCGGATACTGAATCGACGCGCACCGCCGGCGCTAGACCGTGGCCGGGTCTGGCATATTGGGGTGCCAGTGGATGTCGAGGCAATAGCCGAGGGTGCGGCGATGCTCGTTGGAAGGCACGATTTCACGACTTTTCGATCAGTGCACTGCCAGTCCGACAGTCCAGTAAAGACGCTGGACGGCCTCGACGTGAAGCGCGTCGGTGAGGAAATCCACATCGAGGCCGCAGCCCGGAGCTTCCTGCACCACCAAGTTCGGTCGATGGTCGGATGCCTCGCACTAGTCGGACGGGGCCAGTGGAAGCCGGAGAACATCAAAAAAGCACTGGAAGCGAGCGACCGCGCTGAACTGGGGCTCAATGCACCGCCGGACGGCCTCTACTTCGTCGAAGCGACCTACCCTTAGACGAGGATCTCTCCTGCTCTCGGCTGGCTCAGGAATTCCTGCGGGCTGGCACTCAGCCCATAGGCACCAGCGCAGAAGATCGCGACGAGATCGCCGGGTTCGGCGCGAGGGAGGGCAACTGCATCTGCCAGCAGGTCCAGCGGCGTGCAAAGGCATCCGGTAACCGTTGAAACCTCCTCCAACTCTGCTCCGAAGCGGCTGGCGATTGCAGCAGGATAGTTGCGGCGAAGCAGCTGGCCGAAATTGCCTGATGCGGCGAGCACGTGCTGGAGGCCGCCATCGGTGACCAAGAAGGTCTCACCGCGGCTTTCCTTGCGATCGACGACGCGCGTCAGATAGACGCCAGCCTCACCGACCAGCCAGCGCCCCAATTCGATTGCAAACTCCGTATCGCGCAGGATTTCCGGTCGATCTCCCAGTGACTTGGCCAGCGCTGTTCCGATCATTTCGACATTCAGCCGCTGGTCGCCTGGGAAATAAGGGATGCCGAATCCACCGCCCAAGTTCACCTCCGGCGGCGGCGTACCAACTTCACTCGCAATTTCGGCGGCCAAAGCAATCGTCGCCGCCTGCGCTTCGATCAAAGCGTCTGAATGGAGCGACTGACTGCCGGCAAAAATGTGCAGGCCGCGCCAATCGGCACCGGCTTCGATCAGCCGACAAACGAGAGCGGGCGCGCGGTCGTGATCGACGCCGAACTCGACTCGCCAACCCGCCCATCTTCATTCCTGCGCCCTTGAGCGCGAACGGCGGGTTCACGCGAACGGAAAGCTTCGGCGGCCTGTTCACTTCAGCGCCGATGGCTAACACCCGTTTCGCCTCACCTTCGCTCTCGAGGTTGATCTTCACGCCGGCGCGGATTGCCGTTTCGAGCTGCTGATCGGTCTTTCCGGGCCCGGCAAAGCTGATCGGAAGCCCGAGATGCGCAACGCGTCCGAGCTCTCCGGCCGAGGCGACGTCGAAGCCATCGACCTTGTCGGCAATCCATGACAACAATGGCGCATAGGGATTTGCCTTTACGGCGTAATGCAGCGCAACATTCGTCGGCATTGTCGATCGAAAGAGGTCAACCTGCCGCTGAATTAATGCCGTGTCATACACAAACAGAGGCGTTCCCCCGGCCTCAGCAACCAGGTCGTCGGCCCTCAGTCCGCCAATGAGCAACAAGCCCTCTCCATTGGCTCCAAAGCCCGGTGGAATTGGTCCCATCGGCTTCATGCGAACTCCCTTACCAATGCAGCCCGATCAACCTTGCCATTGGGTGAGATCGGCAAGGCGTCGAGCCAGACGATCTCCCGGGGCTGCATGTAGGCGGGTAGCTCCTTGGCGAAAAAGGCTCTCAATCGCATTTCGGCGCCCTCACCGTCGGCCACCGCGACGAGCTTAACGGCCTGCCCCAAGCGTTCGTCCTTCACGCCAAGCGCAATGACCTCACGCACTGCTCCGCTGGCGAGCGCTGCCTCTTCGATCTCGGTTGGACTTAACCGGTTGCCGCTGACCTTGATCATCGCATCGTCACGGCCGCGGAAGCGAATCAGGCCGTCCTCCCCGCGCACCGCACGGTCGCCGGACCACACGGCCATGCCGCCATAGATGGAGAAAGCTGGAGCGGGTTTGAAGCGCTCGCCGGTCTTCTCCGGGTCCTGCCAATATCCCTGAGCGACCAGTGGGCCAGCGTGGACGATCTCGCCTTCCTCGCCCGAGCGCGGCCTCTGTGCCGTCCTCTCGGACGATCATCACTTCGGCGTATGGAATCCGCCTTGCCGACGCTGTCGGGATGTTCGTCAGCCTTTGAGCCGGATCGAGGCTTGTCGAGCGGAATGCCTCCGTCAGTCCGTACATCAGGTGAACGTCCGCCTGGGGAAACAGCGACCGGAGCTTTCGAAAAACCGTCTCCGGAAGATGCCCGCCACTATTCGTCAGTGTCCGAAGCGAACCGCCTTCGCCTTTCGACCAGTCGGACTCGGCAAGCTGGACCCACAGAGGTGGAACACCCGCCAGAACCGTGACGTCATGGCGCCCGACGGCGCGTTGACGACCTCCTTCGGCAGAAGATAATCGAAGGCGATCACATGACCGCCGGCCGCCCAGGTCGAGAATAGCTGGTTCTGCCCATAGTCGAATGCCAGCGGGAGCACCGCCAATGTTCGGTCCTGCGCGGTCAGGCCCAGATACCTGGCTACGCTGATCGCGCCATGCGTAAGGTTTTCAGCCGTAAGGATAACGCCCTTCGGCTTGCCGGTTGAGCCAGAGGTGTAGAGTAACTCTACCGGCTCATTCGCGAACCCGGCCCCTTCGTATCCCGCTTGCTTGAGATCGGGCCATTCCTCGTAAGCGACGGCCTTGGCGTCTCCCCAATCACCTTCCTGCAGCGTCTGCAGGCGGCCCGAATTCGCGATCAGCAATTTCGCGCCGCTGTCGGCAAGAATGTATTCGACCTGAGCACGCTTCAGAATCGGGTTGACCGGAACGTAAATCATCTCCGCGCGGGCACAGGCTAGCGGGAGCACGCATGCTCCGATCGTCTTCCCCATCCAGCTCGCGACGCGGTCGCCCGGTCGAAGGTCGAACGCTCTCAGCTTCAGCGCTGCCCGCCAGACTTCGGCGTCCAACTCGTTGAAAGTGAGCGTCCGTCCCTCAGCCGTCAGCGCAGGCGCGTCGACATCCCCCTCCAGGGGCAAGAAGTCGAGCGTCGTGCTTTGTGGGTCAATTATCACGCTGCAGTCATCGCCGCAGCCACGCGCCTAGGCAATGATATTGCCGTAACAATGGGCTTCGACTAGGTCCGCAAACGTGTTGAACAAGGCCGAGAAAGCGCCCGACGAGGTCATCGCCGAGGTAACGCTGCGGGAACTGCTGTCTCAGGTGCTGGGTCTCGCCAAGTCCCAGGTCAGCGGCTTCGCAGACAGCACCGCTCTGTTCGGGTCGCTTCCCGAATTCGATTCCATGGCAGTCGCGAATTTTCTGACCGCGCTCGAGGAGCGGCTGGGCGTCCTGATCGAAGACGACGACGTCGACGCCGAGGACTTTGCGAGCTTCGGCAGCCTTCTGGCTTTCGTGGAGCGGCTTCAGAGCCGCTGACGCTTATTCGGCGGCCAGCGCCTCGAATTCCTGCGCCGCCAGATACTTCTCCGCATCCAGCGCAGCCATGCAGCCAGTGCCGGCCGCGGTCACGGCCTGGCGGTAGATCTTGTCCATGACGTCGCCGCAGGCGAACACGCCCGGGATGCTGGTGCGGGTCGAGCCCACCTCAACGTCAAGATAGCCGTCACCATCAAGCTTGAGCTGGCCATCGAACAATTCCGTTGCCGGCTTGTGGCCGATGGCGACGAAGGCGCCTTCGACATCGACGCGCGAGACCTCGCCCGTGAGGCGGTTCTTGATGTCGAGACCAACGAGCGCTTCCGGCTCACCGCCCGCGACGAACTCGACGACTTCCGAATCCCAGACGATCTTGATGTGCGGATTGGCGAAGAGACGGTCCTGCAGGATTTTTTCCGCACGAAGGCTGTCGCGGCGGTGGATCAGAGTGACGTCGTGGCTATGGTTGGTGAGGTAGAGCGCCTCCTCGACCGCCGTATTGCCGCCGCCGATCACCGCGACGCGCTTGCCGCGATAGAAGAATCCGTCGCAGGTCGCGCAGGCTGAGGCGCCCCTGCCCTTCATGTGTTCTTCCGAGGGGAGGTTGAGCCACTTCGCCTGGGCGCCGGTCGCGATGATCAGCGTGTCGGCGAAATATTGCGTGCCGCTGTCGCCGGTCAGGCGGATCGGCCGGCTCTTCAGGTCGACCGCCGAGATATGGTCCCACACCATGCGCGTTCCGACATGCTCGGCCTGCGCCTGCATCTCTTCCATCAGCCACGGGCCCTGGATGACGTCACGGAAGCCCGGATAATTTTCGACGTCTGTCGTGGTGGTCAGTTGTCCACCGGGCTGGATACCTTGAATGACTATCGGCGAGAGGCCTGCGCGCGCGGCATAGATAGCGGCGGTAAGACCGGCCGGGCCGGAGCCGAGAATTGCGACGCGGGTAGACATGGTGTTGGTCATGGGAAGCCCGATTTAGTGACTGCTGTAGATTAAACCAGACGCGACTGCTTCAGCGCGGCCTCGATGAAGCCGGCGAAGAGGGGATGCGGCTCGAACGGCCGGCTCTTCAGTTCCGGGTGGAACTGGACGCCGATGAACCAGGGGTGGTCCGGACGCTCGACGATCTCCGGAAGTCGGCCGTCCGGGGACATTCCGGAGAAGACAAGGCCGCCCTTCTCCAGCGCATCCTTGTAATTGCTGTTGACCTCATAGCGATGCCGATGGCGCTCGCTAATTTCGTCCTGGCCGTAGATGCCGCGCACAACGCTGTTGCCGTCGAGCTTGGCCGGATAGGCGCCGAGGCGCATCGTGCCGCCCAGGTCGCCGCCCTCGGCGCGTGCCTGAATGCCTTCCGAGCTCATCCACTCGGTGATCAGGCCGACGACCGGCTCCGACGTCGGGCCGAATTCGGTGGTGGACGCGTCGCTTATGCCAGCCGTGTTCCGAGCGCCCTCGATGCAGGCCATTTGCATGCCGAGACAGATCCCGAAGAACGGGATTTCGCGCTCACGGGCGAACTTTACCGAGGCGATCTTGCCCTCTGACCCTCGCTCGCCGAAGCCGCCGGGCACGAGGATGGCGTTCAGCGGCTCAAGCTGGGCGACAATGTCGGATTCGGGATGCTCGAAAATCTCGGCATCGATCCACTCGATGTTGACCTTGGTGCGGTTGGCGATGCCGCCGTGGACCAGGGCTTCGCGCAAGCTTTTGTAGGCGTCGGGCAGGCCGACATACTTCCCGACTACGCCGATCGTCACTTCGCTTTCGTAGTGATCGATACGGTCCATGACCTCGTTCCATCGAGCCATGTCGGGCTGAGGCGCGTCCGTGATCCCAAAGGCGTAGAGCACTTCATCGTCGAGCCCCGCCTCGTGGTATTGAAGCGGGACGTCGTAGATGTTCCGGGCATCGAGCGCTGGGATAACCGCCGACTTACGGACGTTGCAGAACAAAGCGATCTTTTCGCGTTCGGATTCCGGAAGCGGACGGTCGCTGCGGCAGAGCAGGACTTCCGGCTGAACGCCGAGGCTCGAAAGCTCACGCACCGATTGCTGTGTCGGCTTGGTCTTCAGCTCGCCGGCCGCTGCAATCCACGGCACCAAAGTCGTGTGCACGCTGACCGTCTGGTCGCGGCCGAGGTCGTTGCGAAGCTGCCGGATCGATTCGATGAATGGCAGGCTTTCGATGTCGCCGACCGTCCCGCCGATTTCACAGATGACGAAATCGACGTCATCGGTCTCGGCGAGCGCGAATTCCTTGATGGCATTGGTGACGTGCGGGATGACCTGGACCGTCGCGCCCAGATAATCGCCGCGCCGCTCTTTCGCGATGATGTCGCGATAGATGCGCCCCGTGGTAATGTTGTCCGACTGGCGCGAGGACACGCCCGTGTACCGCTCGTAGTGACCGAGATCCAGGTCGGTCTCGGCCCCATCATCGGTCACAAAGACCTCGCCATGCTGATACGGCGACATCGTCCCCGGATCGACGTTCAGATAGGGGTCGAACTTCCGGATTCGGACCTTGTAGCCACGCGCCTGAAGCAATGCCCCGAGAGAGGCTGAGAGAAGACCCTTACCAAGCGATGAGACCACGCCGCCGGTGACAAATATGAACCGCGCCATGGGAGTTGGGGCTTAGGGGTGAACCGCGCGACCGCGCAACCCGCCAAGCGAAAAAAATCTGGTTTCGGGCACCGTTATTGAGCGAGCGGAACCGCCGGCTGCGGTCTGGTTCGACGTCGGCTGGCCGCGGCCGCTGCTGCGGGGTTGCCGGAACCGTCTGCGGCTTCGGCGCCGGAGCGACCTGGTTGGCGAGCGAAGTGTCGACCTTCGCCTGCTCACGCGATGCGCCGGCGATTGCCGCAAGAGCGATCGACAAGACGATGAACAAGCCTCCGAGGATCGCCGTCGAGCGGGTCAGGAAGTCGGCCGCGCCGCGGGCGGTCATGAAGCCCGACGAGCTACCGCCAACGCCAAGACCGCCACCTTCCGAGCGCTGCATCAGGATGACGCCGACCAGCGAAGCGGCGACGAGCGTCTGAACGATCAGAAGAAACTTGAACATGACGGCCTTTCAGGGAGGTGCGGCGGGCATCTAGCTGTCGATGCCCGCCGTTTCAATGGCACGGGCTTATTGCGCGCCGGATGCCGGGACCTGCGCCTTAAGCTCGTCGGCAGTCAGGCCAATGACGACATCGCCATTCCCCGCAGCAACGCCCGAGCGCGGGATGCGAACGAGCGCGCCCGATTCGAGCTTAAGCGTGACGGTCTCGTCGTCCATGGCATCGATCGTCCCGACGACCGTTCCGCCGGAACCCTTGACGCTTGCCCCAGGAACAATTGCCTTGGCGGATTCAGCCAGGTTCTTGTCAACTTCGGCATTGAGCTGAGCTTGGGTCATCCCAAACAGCAGCTTGCCCGCGTTCGGCGTAAAACTGGTCTTTGGAAGCGCAACTTCGTGCTTGTCGGTCTTGACGATGACGTTGGCCCCATCGATGCGAACGACGGTTCCGACGGCAGCGCCACCGGTATCGACAACTTGCTGACCAGCAGTTTGCGCAAACGCAGGCGCCACGGGCGCCGCTGCGGTCAAGGCGAGAACCATAACGGAACGATTGAAGAGTTTCATGAGCTCCTTTCCCGATTTGAAATTGAATGATGCACGGTCGGCGCTGAGCCTAGCGTGAATGGTCCGCGGCGGCCACAATCGGGACGAACTTTTCGGCTGTGAGGCTGGCTCCGCCGACCAGCGCGCCATCGACATCGGGCACCGCGAAGATCTCCGCCGCATTCCCGGCATTGACCGAGCCGCCGTACAAAATGCGGACCTGGTTTCCAGCCTCGCCGTAGGCAGCGACCAGACGCTCGCGCAGCGCGGCGTGCATTTCGCCGATGTCGGCGGGCGATGCGACCTTGCCCGTGCCGATCGCCCATATCGGCTCATAGGCGATGGAAAATCTCGCCGGGACCCCCGCCGCGGCGCCTTCACCATGCGGGAGCGAGGCGTCGAGTTGGCTCTGAACCCTGGTGACAGCCCGTCCGGCTTCCCTGACCTCCAGGCTCTCGCCAATGCACAGGATCACTCCAAGGCCAGCCTTTAGGCCCGCGTCCGCCTTGGCCCTAACCTGCTCGTCGGTTTCGCACTGGTCCGAGCGGCGCTCCGAATGACCGACGATCGCCAGGGTCGCACCAGCATCGAGGAGCATCGCTGACGATATGTTGCCGGTATGGGCGCCCTTTTCTTCCTGATGGACGTCCTGCCCGCCGAACGAAAAGCCTGGGATCGCCTGCACGGCGCGGTCGATCAGGGTGGCGGGAACGCAAAGAGCGACATCGACGCCCGGCGAGCCGGCGGCGGCCGACGCGATTGCCGCCATTTCCGGGATGTCGGACGAGAGCCCGTGCATCTTCCAATTGCCGACAACATATTTGCGAAGCGCCATCGCTATACCCCTGTGTGATACGCCGCTGGCCCTAGCCAAGCGCATCGCCGGTTGGAAGTGGCGCTTGAAGGCTGGAAAAGCGGAACCTAAAGCAGCACCTCCAAATCGGCCTCGGGCGAGAATTTCATGCTTTCTTCTTTCCGCCGCCTGTCGAAATCGACGGTCGGCACCGGCATCATGGCGGTCATCCTGCTCCTCATTCTTGTCGGCTTTGCCATGGGCGACATTCAAAGCGTCATCCGCGGAGGATCCTTCAGCGGCAACAGCGATACGCTGGTGAAGATCGGGTCGGAAAAGATCCTTGATCGCGATGTCAGCCGGGCGATGGACCGGCGCCTGTCGCAGGTTCGGCAGGAGAATCCGGGCGCCGACATGGCCTCGATCATGGGCGACTACGACCAGCTCCTGAACGCCTTGGTCGACGCGAAGACGCTCGAGGTCTTCGCCAGCAAGTTCGGATTTGTGCTGTCGAAGCGGCTCGAGGACGCCCAGATCGCCAACATTCCGGCGGCCAAGGGCATCACCGGCGAATTCACCGAGCAATCCTACCAAAATTTCCTGAGGCAATCGCGAATCAGCGACGAGGAAGTCCGCATGATCGTCCGCGACGGGCTGCTGCAGCAGATGCTGATCGCCCCCGCCGTGGTAAATGCCCGGCTCCCGTCGGGATGGCAACGCCCTACGCGTCGATCTTGCTTGAAGCGCGGATGGGTGAAGTCGCATTCGTCCCGACTGCAGCCTTCCGGGCAGGTCTCAACCCGACCGACGCCGACCTGGGCAAATTTTATTCTGCAAAACCAGCGCCGCTACATGGTGCCTGAGCAGCGCGTGCTGCGCATCGCCAAGATCGGCCCGGAGCAGGTTGCCAACATCCAGCCGTCCGACAAGGAAATCGCCGATTATTACAAGGCGAACTCCGCGACTTATGCGGCGAAGGAGAGCCGCGTCATCACGCAGGCCGTCGTACAGGATCAAAAGATCGCCAACGGCATCGCGCAGCGCGTGCGTAGCGGCCAGTCCTTCGTCGACGCCGCCAAGCCGGCAGGTCTCAGCGCCGCGGACATTTCGGTCGGCCCGCAAACTAAGGCGCAGCTTACCGATCTGGCAGGAGCGCAAATGGCGAATGCGGCATTCACTGCCGCCAAGGGTGCCGTTGTCGGGCCAGTGCAAACCGATCTCGGTTGGCGGGTAGTCAAGGTTGACGACATCGTTCGGGAGGGCGGCAAGACGCTCGAGGCAGCCCGCGCGCGAGATCTCGGCGAAGCTGGTCGTCGACAAGCGCAAGGAGGCGTCGAAGCCCTCGTCGATACGGTGCAGACTCGCTCGACGATGGATCCAGCTTCGCCGAAGCGGCGGCTGCGGGTAAGCTGCAGGTCACTGAAACTCCGCCGATCACGTCCAACGGCACGTCACGCGTAAATCCGGCGTACAAATTCCCGGCGGATCTGGCCCCGGCGCTCAAGGGCGGATTTCGAACTCGCGGAAAGCGATGCGCCCGTGGTCGATCCCCTACCCAACGACGGCGGCTATGTCCTCGTCGGAACGGGAAGGATTATCGCCGCGGCCCCTGCTCCGCTCGCAAGCATCAAGGAGAAGTTCGCGGACGGATTGGATCGCGGACCAGAGCTCGCAGCGTGCCAAGCAACTTGCTCAGTCAATTGCCGGCAAGGGATCCAGCGCTGCTTTGGCCGAAGCCGCCAAGGGCTCGCCGGTCCCGGTTCGGGTCGAGCCCGTGAATGCCAGGCGTATCCAGCTTAGCCAGTTTCAGGGGCAGGTCCCGGCGCCGCTGGCCATGCTGTTTAGCCTCGGCCAGGGCAAGGCGCGGATGGTCGCTGGCGGACAGGGCGAAGGCTTCTATGTCGTCAAGGTCAACAAGATCGTCCCGGGCAACGCGCTCAACCAGCCTAGCCTGATCGGGCAGACGCAGCAGCAGATGTCGGATCCGCTGTCACAGGAATATGGCCAGCAGTTCCTCAACGCGATGCGGGCAGCGATCGGAGTCGAGCGGAACGACAAGGCGATCCAGGCGACTAAGTCGCGGCTAGGAAGCAACGGCGGGTAGGAACCGGCTCGTCGTCAACGGGAACGCGACCTTCACTCCTGAAGCGGTGGCGGCATCTGGTGCTGCGATTCAAGATGCGAAGCCTCCTCGTCGAAGTCCTCGGCCATTGTCTCCAGGAGGCGCTTGGTCACGGGATCGGTCGCACCCGCGGCGAGGTGCCGACAGTGCTTGGCACGTCCTCGCAGGACTTCGTGGAAATTGTCGGGCACCCGACATAAAACCGTCTCGGATGCGAACGTTCCTAGTCCTCTTGTTTTTGAGCCCGGATTGTGTCTTTTCGACCTGGCTCTGTCCAAAGCTTCCCGACGCGGTAAGGCAGTATCGGCCACGAGAGGGATCAGGCACGCTCCACAGCTTGACGGACCGCATTTCGTTGCCTACACGTTCCCTCTCTGTTCTACCGGGGACTGGCCGCGATGCTTACCGCCAAGCAGCACGAATTGCTCCTGTTCATCAACGGCCGCCTGAACGACTCAGGCGTGTCGCCAAGTTTCGACGAGATGCGTGAGGCGCTTGACCTCAAGTCCAAGTCCGGCGTGCATCGCCTGATCTCAGCGCTTGAGGAACGCGGCTTCATCCGCAGGCTTCCGAACCGGGCGCGGGCGCTGGAAGTGCTCAAGCTGCCGGAATCGGCGGCGCCTGTTCCGCTCGTTCCCAAGCTCGTGACTCCAGCGGCCGCCAACGACACCATCGAAATTCCGATGCATGGCCGGATTGCCGCCGGCACGCCTATTGAAGCGCTTCAGGGCACCGACGGATTTGCAGTCCCTGCTGCCCTCCTCGGGCCAGGCGAGCATTATGCGCTGGAAGTGTCCGGTGACTCGATGGTCGAGGAAGGAATTCTCGACGGCGACTTCGCGCTGATCCGCAAGGTGGACACGGCTCGCGACGGGGAGATCGTCGTAGCGTCATCGACAATGAGGAAGCCACGCTGAAGACTTATCGCCGCGAGGGCCAGACTATCAGGCTCGACCCCGCCAACGGCCGTTACGAAGCCCAACGGTACGACGAAAGCCGCGTCAGTATCCAGGGAAGGCTCGCAGGCCTTATCCGGCGCTACTGACCGTGGCTGGTCCCCGTATCGACTATGTCGAGTTGCCAAGCGCAACAGCGCATGAACTGACCCGCGCATTCTATTCGAAGGCGTTCGGATGGACGTTCGCGGACTTCGGTCCCGACTATTCGGCGATGACGACGGGCGACGTCGACGTTGGTCTTAACGGCCAGCGTGAAGAGGCGCTGTCCGCTCCGCTGCCAGTCGTTCGCGTCGACGATGTCGAAGCGGCGTTTGATGCTGTCACCAAGGCCGGTGGCATCGTTGCCAAGGCGATCTTCTCGTTCCCGGGCGGTCGCCGCTTCCACTTCATCGATCCGTCGGGAAGCGAGCTCGCCGTCTGGCAGTCCGTCGAGGAGTAAGCGGTCCTACTCCGCAGTAGTCGGATCGATGACGTTTCGGACCTGGCTGATCCTGTTCGCGGGAAAACCGCCCTTCTCAGCATGCTCCCGAATGATGTTTTCATTCGGCGCGCGATAGATGCAGTAGATCTTGTCGTCGGTGACGTAGCTGTGGACCCACTGGATTTCGGGACCAAGATCGCGAAGGACGGAGCAACTGGTCTGCGATGCGCCTTTGAGATCATCCTGGCCGAGTGAACCAACCCCGGGCATTTCCCGTTCGATCACATACTGAGGCATTCACCGTCTCCCCTATCCGAGACGGCTGCAATAACGGATTTTCAACGGCTCGTCAGTGCCCATGGATGGCGCCCAAGCCGCTCGGCGACCGTGTCGACCCTGGGTTCTTCACCTAGCTGGATGGATACGCCGCCCGTTCGGCCGAGCGAAGCGCGATCAAGCTTGAGCCAGCGGGGGGAGCAGCTTCGTGGAAGCCAACGGTCGGAAACGGCGATGTCCGCGTCCGCGCAAGCTTTGACAAGGGTCTGCCAATCGATGCGCGTAGCTGAGCGCGTGGCAAGAACGCGATATTCCCTTCCGCCGCGCTGGATCACAGCCACGCACGCGTCACGCGAGCAAAATCCGAACGGCGAGTCAGCCAGCAGCCGAGGCTCGTCGTCGAAGCCGGACGCCTCGCTCATGAGGCTTTGCATGAAATCACCGCTGCGATCGCGGAGCATCATCGGCACGCCATCCGGCGAAACCACCGAAAGATGCCGCCCATCGCCTGTTACCAAGAGGTCCGGACTCGGGGACAAAGCGGCTGCCGCTGCTCCAATCGCGAATGGGACAAGGCCGTACAGGCGCGTTCGACTCGTCCAAATCCCGAGCCACAGCCCACCCAGAACCATGAGCCCAAACGCCCACGAAGGCATCGACGGCATCGTCGCCACCGCCCCCTTTGCACCGGCGACCGTGTGGGCGACCCACAACAAGGCATCCAGCGAATGACCTGCTGCCCACCATAGCGGCGCCCCCAATTCAGCCACGTCCAGCAGCAGCGCCCCGGCCTCCAGCGGCATAATCACAAAGGTCGTGAGCGGAATCGCGACGAGATTTGCTGCGACACCGAACAACCCCGCCTTGTGAAAGTGGTACAAAGCGAACGGGATCAGCGCGACCTCCACCGCTAGCCCGGTCAGGATTGTACCCAACAGGCCACGGAGCACTCGTGCGATCGGCCCCTCGTCCCGCCGCATCAGAATGCGCCGCCCCCACGCAGAAGAGTGCAACGCGATGATTGCCGTCACTGCGGCGAAGCTGAATTGGAAACTCGGCCCCGCCAGTGCTTCCGGCTGAAAGACCAGCACAACAACGGCCCCGACAGCCACCAGCCTCAAGCTAATCGCCTCCCGGCCCAGCGCTACGCCGCCGAGTACGAGCAGTGCTGCGATGCAGCTGCGCAAGGTTGGCACCTGCGCGCCCGTCAGCAGGGTGTAGGCGATGCCGGCAAGCGCCCCCGCGCCCGCCGACGCCAGCACCAAGTTGAAACGCAACGCGAGGCGCTCGCTCAGCGCA
The DNA here is from genome assembly GCA_963750315.1 of uncultured Alphaproteobacteria bacterium. GTDB lineage: Bacteria > Pseudomonadota > Alphaproteobacteria > Sphingomonadales > Sphingomonadaceae > Sphingomicrobium. The sequence goes on along the minus strand of CAVVQF010000005.1, from coordinate 167,336 downwards.
AGCAGCTTGAGGGCGAGGAACATGGCGGCTCCGATAACTGCCGCAATGTGCAGTCCGCTGACCGACAGCAGGTGAGCAAGGCCGCTGCGGCGCATGGCGTCCGCATCGTCCTCCGAAACAGCGTTCTGATCGCCAGTGACCAGCGCGGTCGCAATGCTGCCCGGCGAGTCGGCCATTTGCCCGCGAATGTGACGGCCAAGCCGGTCGCGAATCGACTTCGAGCCCGCTCGGCAGTGCCGGCTCGATCACCTTCACCTCGCCGAGCGTCCGCCCGACGGCCCCAAGCCCGCGAAACCACGCATCGCGCGCGAAATCATGCGTTCCGGGCAGGGCCATCGGCGGTGGCGGCGCGAGCCTAGCTCGAACCCCGATCCTCGCCCCCGCCGCAATTCCATCAGGTTCGGAGTCGGCCTTCATCGAAACCCGCACAAGTGGAGGCAGCTTGGAATCCTCCGGCGTGACGGTCAGCCGGACATCACCCTTTGCCGCGATATGCTCGACCTGCTTCACCCGGGCAGTGAACGTTGTCACGACCGGACGGGCCAGCCGGGGCGCCGCAACCAGTTCTGATCGCAGCCAAATCAAGCCGCATCCCAGCGCCAGAGCCAGGCCGAGCCAGCCAATCGACCGCTCAAGCCGGCCCCCATCGAACGAGAATCCTCCGATGGCCGCACCCAATCCGATTAGGATGACGGCCGTCCAGGCCTTGGCATCGTCCAGCGCGAACCAGCATGCGATGCCTGCGCCAAAGCCTACCACCAGCCATAACGGCAGCTGGCCGCGTTCGCGCTCGAGGAAGCTCTCCACTCCCTCGCGCGTCGATTGAATCCGCGCCTTCCAATAGCTCCGAGCACGCTGTGGAAGAGGCGCACCCACTATGTTAGGGGCGCTCGTCCGTTGCATTGCACAATGGAAAAAAGAGGAAAGTGCGCGCCAGCGCAAGCGGAGATGTTTTGGCCGATACCGACAGCAAGATAGTTACCCGTTTCGCTCCCTCCCCGACCGGTTTCCTGCACATCGGCGGAGCGCGCACGGCGCTGTTCAATTGGCTGTTCGCCCGCCATCACGGCGGCAAGTTCCTCCTGCGCATCGAGGATACCGACAAGGCGCGCTCCACGACCGAGGCGATCGACGCGATCCTCGACGGCATGCGTTGGCTGGACCTCGATTGGGACGGCCACGAATATTACCAGTCGCAGTTCTGGGCTCGCCATGCGGAGGTGGCACACAAGCTGCTTGATCGCGGTCACGCCTATCGCTGCTACATGACGCAGGAAGAGTTGGCCGCCCAGCGCGAGAAAGCGCAGGCCGAGCGTCGCCCCTTTCGCATCGAAAGCCCCTGGCGCGACGTGGCGGAAGAGCAAGGCGACAAGCCCTTCGTGATTCGGATCAAGGCGCCCCGCGATGGCGAGACGGTGATCGACGACAAGGTCCAGGGCCGTGTTGCGGTGCAGAACGTTGAACTCGACGACTTCGTCCTGCTTCGCTCTGACGGCACGCCGACCTACATGCTCGCGGTGGTTGTCGACGATCATGACATGGGCGTCACCCACGTGATCCGGGGTGACGATCACCTCAACAACGCCTTCCGCCAGTTGGCGATCATCCGCGCCATGGGCTGGCCGGAGCCGATCTATGCGCATGTGCCGCTGATCCATGGACAGGACGGGGCCAAACTGTCGAAGCGCCATGGCGCTCTCGGTGTCGATGCCTATCGCGACGAGCTTGGCCTGCTGCCCGAAGCTGTCTCCAACTACTTGCTCCGGCTCGGCTGGGGCCATGGCGACGACGAGATCATCAGCCGTGAGCAAGCGATCGAGTGGTTCGATCTCAGCAATGTCGGCAAGTCGCCTTCGAGGTTCGACTTCAAAAAGCTCGAAAATCTCAATGGCCACTACATTCGCGAGGCAGATGACAGCCGGCTTGCGGAGCTGGTTGCTCCGAAGCTTGCACTCGACGCGTCGCAGAACGAGTTGCTCGTCCGCGCCATGCCGGAATTGAAGGCACGGGCGCATGACTTGAATCAATTGGCCACTGGCGCTGAGTTCCTGTTCTCACAGCGTCCACTCGAAGTGGATGAGGCGGCCGCCGCGCTGCTAACTCCCGAGAGCCGGGCCATTCTTTCGCAGGCGCACAAGGCCCTCAGCGTTGCCGAATGGAACCATGAGGCGTTGGAACAGTCTGTCCGGGAGGTCGCTGAAGCTGCGGGCGTCAAGCTCGGCAAGCTGGCCCAGCCGCTGCGTGCCGCGTTGACCGGCCGGACTACAAGCCCGGGAATTTTTGACGTGCTGGCCCTGCTCGGCAAGAGCGAAAGCCTGGCGCGAATTGAAGATCAAATGTTGGAGCCGAACGAATGAGCGACAGCCGTTACCCTGAAAACCCCGGCCGGAGAGTTCGAATATCCGGTGCTGGAAGGCACGGTCGGCCCGGACGTCGTCGATATCCGCAAGCTCTACGCGCAGACCGGGATGTTCACCTACGACCCCGGCTTCACGTCGACGGGCAGCTGCCAAAGCGCGATCACCTACATCGACGGCGAGAAGGGCATCCTCCTCCACCGCGGCTATCCGATCGACCAGCTGGCCGAGAAGTCGACCTTCATGGAGGTCGCCTACCTGCTCCTGCACGGCGAGCTGCCGAAGAAGGACGAGCTCGACACCTTCGTCTACACGATCAGCCGCCACACCATGCTGCACGAGCAGCTGGCGACTTTCTACCGTGGCTTCCGGCGGGATGCTCACCCGATGGCCATCATGTGCGGCGTCGTCGGCGCGCTGTCGGCTTTCTATCACGACAGCACGGACATCACCGACCCGCAGCAGCGGATGATCGCTTCGCACCGGCTGATCGCGAAAATGCCGACGATTGCGGCGATGGCCTTTAAATATTCGGTCGGGCAGCCGTTCCTCTATCCGGACAACAGCCTGTCCTACACGGGCAATTTCCTGCGCATGACGTTCGGCGTCCCGGCTGAGCCGTACGAGGTCAATCCGATCATCGAGAATGCGATGCGCCGGATCTTCATCCTCCACGCCGACCATGAACAGAACGCATCGACCTCGACCGTCCGCCTCGCGGGATCGTCGGGTGCCAACCCATTTGCCTGCATCGCCGCGGGTATTGCCTGCCTGTGGGGGCCGGCGCACGGCGGCGCCAACGAGGCGGCGCTGAACATGCTGCGCGAGATCGGCGACGTGAAGCGGATCCCGGACTATATCGCCCGCGCCAAGGACAAGGACGATCCATTCCGGCTGATGGGCTTCGGCCACCGCGTCTACAAGAACTTCGACCCGCGGGCGAAGGTGATGAAGGAGACAGCGGAGGAGGTACTCAAGGAGCTCAACATCTCCGACCCGGTCCTCGACGTCGCGCAAGAGCTCGAGCATATCGCGCTCAACGACGAATATTTCATCGAGAAGAAGCTCTACCCGAACGTCGATTTCTATTCGGGCGTGATCCTCAACGCGATCGGTTTCCCGACCGACATGTTCACGGCGTTGTTCGCCCTTGCCCGCACGGTCGGCTGGGTCGCGCAATGGAACGAGATGATTTCCGACCCCGAGCAGAAGATCGGACGCCCGCGCCAGCTCTACACAGGTGCGACGCAGCGGGACTACATCCCCTGCGACAAGCGCTAGGGAATCAGGCTGACGGCAGGGAAAGCGTAAAGCGCGCGCCCTGCCCCGGTTCACTCACCAAGGTAATATCGCCGCCCATCGAACGGGCGAGACGGCGGGCGATTGCGAGCCCGAGACCCGACCCAGGGGCTGTACCGGCAACTTCGCCGCGCTCGAAGATGCGCTGCTGCAGATCGTGATCGATGCCCGGGCCCTGATCCGCGACATGGGCACGGGAAAAGCCATCCGACCGCTCGAAAGTGATCGCGATCGTCGTGCCCTTGGGTGAGTGGCGAACGGCATTGCCGAGCAGGTTGACGAGAATCTGGATGACGCTGCGGGCGTCGCCATGCGCAGTGACCGCACGGTTCGGCTCGGAGACGATCGCCACCTCGGCGGTCTTGGCCGTCGATTCGAGCAGGCCAATCGCCTCGTTCGAGAGCAGCACAAGATCAACCTTGTCGCTGTCCTGCCCTCCCTCGCCATTCATTGAGCGGATGACGGACAGGAGGTGGCGGGCAGCCGCGCCAATGTCGCTGGCGTAATCGGCATAATCGCTGCGCAGCGGACCATCCGATTGCTGGACGATCCGGTCGGCGCTTTCAATGATGCGGTCGAGGGGTGATCTCAGCGCCTCATCGATGATCTCGTCGAGCTGGGACTCCGGCGATTGCGATGCAGCAGCGGAATGGCTGGATTCGCTGACTGCCTCGCCCTGGAAGCCGGCGAATTTGCCATCGCCGGACGTGACCGGAACGCCGCGCAGGACAAGCGCTTCTTCGCTACCCCTCCGCGGCCGGGCGCGTTGGCCGTCAAAGTCGGTCCGCGACGTTGCGGCGACGAGCAACGGAAGCTCGCCGTCCTCATTTTCCTCAAGTTTCAGGAAGCGGGTCAACGGTTTCCCGATGGCCTCTTCCGACGTCGTTCCAAGCCTTTCCGCCAAGCCAGCGGAAATCGAAACGATCGAAAGATCCTCGTTCGCAGCCCATTCCTCAGGCGCGGCTCCGATTTCGACATGCTGCTCGTGGGGCACCAACGTGCCGAGACGCGGAGCCGCCGCAGGACGATAGATCCAGCGCTCCAGCGACAACGATACTTCTTCGCCTTCAGGCGTAGCGCGGACCCAGAGCTCGACGTCGTGTTCGGTCCCTGCAGCGATTGCATTCCGGTAGATCGGAACACCAAGCTTGCGCGCCAGCCTCGCGATCGACGTGATCTGCGGAAGCGCCAATTCCGACCCGATGTGCGAACCGGCCTCGGTCTGAAGTGCAACGAGCTCGGGATCGGCCGAGATCAGCCGGTCCCGACCATCGAGGCGGCCGCGAACGGGACCGCGTTCAGACGCCGCGGTCGCCATCGTCGCCTCCCAAAGTCCTCAAAGCTGCGCGATAACCTGGATCGAGCTGGACCCATTCGCTCACCGCCCGCGCCTGGTCCTGATCCATGGCGTCGAAGCGGCCAATCTCGCTGCCGAGATCGCCGATCCCGACAAGATCGCCGAGCAGGGCCAGCAGCCGTGCGGCGAATTCGCGCGAAACTCCGGCAAGCCGGAGAAGCAGGACGAGCCGGCCATTGTCCCCGTCCGCAAGGTAGTCCCAGGCATTGACGCCGCCGATCCCCGCTCGCTCGCCAAGACCCTGTGCGACAAACGCGACATCGCCTTCGTCCGCGGCGCTCTCGAGCAACCTTTCATCCAGATAGCCGACCTGGTTGAGCGTCTTGACCAGTGCTGACGTCAAGCCGTCGACGGCCTTTTTCTCGTCCCGCGAGTGGAGCAAAGCAGCCGCCGCGTTACCGAACGGGCCGTGTCCGTCTTTCGACGCGAGCCCATGCACGTGCTTCCGGAGCTGTGCCGCGACGGTATAGGCCAGGATCTTCGCCAGCGGGGCGGGCAGATCGTCAAACTCGATGCGCGGCTGGCCAAGCCGGTTGCGCCGACGTCCGCGGGCAAGGATGACCGCCATGGCGGACGCGGAAACCAGCTCGTCCTCATCCGCAATCAGCGCCTGAAGGTATCCGCCCCTCGGCGAAGACCGGGCGCGAACGGCATTGGAGATCCGCTCCTCGTCCGCACGGCGCAGGAGAAGGCTGATCAGGTCGATATGATCGAGCAGGCCGGCCGAACTTAATTCGCGAAGAAGTTGCTGGCTGTCCTCGTCGTTCGCCGGGACCAGGTTCGGAGGCAGAGCGCCGCGGATTTCGTCGGCAATCGTGCCCAGCAATTCCGCGAGCATCGAGGTCATCAACGCACGCTCTTGCTCAGTCAGGCGGTCACGCGGATCGAGGAAGAAATCCCTGCGGACAGTCGGCAAGCGGCGACGGCCTGCAGACCGCGCAGGATAGCCCGCATCGTCGTCAGACGGCGAGGCAATCGGCCATTCGTCCGGAACCATCATCCGCGCATTATCTTATCGAGGTTAATGCGGCGTCAATTCTGACCGCAGCCGATGCACCAAATATTGGACGAAAAAGAAGGAAATCCCGGCATATGCAAGGATTGCGACGATGTATGTCGTCCACGCCCCGGCAGCCGCAAACAGGAAACCCACGAGGATCGCGTTGCGGCGAGAGAACAGCCACGGCGAGACCGTAATTCCCGTGTGCGAGCGTTCGATCTGAAAAGCCTGAGCGAAGGCCATGGCGGCGATCGCGCTGACCAACGCTCCCCAGCCCGCTCCGTGACGGGATTCCCACCAACCCAGCGCAATCAGTGCAATCGCTGCCGAGTGCCACAAGAACCGCTGAGACGGCGCGTTGCGTGGGATCGGCTTCAGGCGCAGTTTGCCCAGCCGGCGCGCAATGAGATCGAGCGGCGCCGACAGCAGCAGCATGGCCACGGCGGGCCAGAGCCAGCCACGCGTGAAGGAAAAAGCGGCGGCCAAGGTAAGCACAAGCGCCGCATGGAGCAGCCAGTCGGGACGGACATGCGTCGCCATCAGCTTCTCGGTCGCAAAGTCTTCAATCAGCGGCAGGACGTAACGGCTTGCCGCATCGGTGCGGGCCGAGCGCGAGCTGGACAGCAGCGATCGCTCGAACAGCTCGAGGTCGCCGGAGTTTCGAGCAAACCGGGGCTCCTGCCCTGAAGGCACAGGCTGCAAGACTGCTCCCCCCTGAAGGGAACGCCTGAGTAGGGTCGATGGCAAGTCCCAGTCGCCGACCATTGCTGCCGTCGAACCCAACGTGCGCCCGTCAACCAGCGCGACGCCGCTCCACCGGCTGGTGCCGTCGATCCGCTCGTAATCCTCGTGATTCTCGTCGTCGGGCACGGTCAGAACCAGCGCTTCATGATGCGCCGTTAGGCCTGTCAGCAGGTCCAACGGCGGAACGATTCCATCGCCGATGATCAGGATGAGTTCGCCAGCCTCGAACCGGGTCGCCGCCTCGGCGCCGTCGCTGACGAGAATCAGATTGAGCCCTTCCTGGCGCAGCCGCTCGAACGCCTGATTCAGCGCAAGCGGAATACGTTCGACAAGCACCACGACCGGCGAAGCGCCAGCAGCGGCGGCGCAGCGGACCTGGAATTCGACTAGAGTTCTACCGGCAAGCGGAAGCACGGCGGTCAGACCACCCGAATCGTCTTCCTGATAAGCACCGATCAGAGCGCCGAGCGCCAAGACCACCCTCCAGCTTTTCTTGCGCGTCGCCGGCTGGGACAGCCTTAGCGCCGAAGAGCTTCTGTAACGGCTTTCGCGCGGGGACAAAGGTGATAAAGTCCATAACCATGAACCCGAACCCGCAGCGCGCCGAACCGACGACCACCCTCAGGGATTTCGTCGATCCACCGACCGGGCAGGAGATTCCGGGCGCATTCGACCCGTACACCTGGCAGGAGTCTGAGGCTCAATCCGATTTCCGCGGCGCCGGCGGCCGTCAGGTCCTTGGTAGCGCCCTTGTCATCCTTGGCGCGTTCTGGGTCGGGTACATTGCCTGGGCCGCGGGCAAGTCGCTTGCGGGTCAGCCGCTTTCTTCACCGCAGATTGCGCAATGGCTCGCGCTGGCGGCAGGACCGCTCGCGCTCCTCGGCCTCGTCTGGATCATGTTCGGCCGGACACGGCGCAAGGAAGCCGAACGCTTCACTCGCTCCGTCATCGAAATGCGTGCCGAAGCGCGCTCGCTCGAAGGCCTGCTCGGCGTCCTCTCGCAGCGAATCGCCGACAGCCGCAGCGAGCTAACCGTGATGGCACAGCAATTGATGCAGCTTGGTGATGACACGACGGGCAAGCTCGGCGGCATCACACGTGAGCTCGACACCAGCACCGACAAGCTTGCGAAGCATGGGATCGCGCTGGACAGAGCCGCAAAGTCTGCGCGCAACGACATTGCCGTCCTGCTCGACGATTTGCCGAAGGCGGAAGCGACCGCACGGAGCATGGCTCAGCAACTTCAGTCCGCTGGGACGCAGGCGCAAACGCACGCGGCGACTTACGCCGAGCAGGTCACGGCACTTTCGGCGGGTACCAAGGCTGCGGAAGAGATGGTCGCAAGCGCCGTGCAGCGGCTGACCGAGCACCTTGGCGACATCGATCGCTCAGGCTCGGCAGCAGCAGCGGCGGTTGGGGATGCCAATGCCCGACTGAGCATGACCGCCGACGAGCTCATGACCCGCGCGGCCTCGACGCTGGAGCAAATCCGCTCCGGCATCGACACGCAGGCGGCCGCAGTCGCCTCCTTGGTCGAGCAATCGTCCGCAGGTATCGGCCGTACCGGCGCTGAAGCCGCCGAGTCGTTGGCGACCAATGTCACCGGGGCCAATGTTGCTATCGACGGACTCACGGCTCGAATTGCCGAGCAGGAACGTGCCTCGCAACGGATCGTCGCGCAGACCAGCCGGGCGCTGGCCGAGCTCGACCAGCATTTCACCAGCCTCGCCGAGACCGGCGACCAGCGCGCTTCTGCCTTCGCCCAGTCGATAGGCCGCGCCCGTGGAGAGCTTCAGCAACTCGCGCAGGAAACCGGTGCGCAGGACAATGCGGTCGAAGTGCTGGCCGAACGCGCGGCTGCTCTTCAAAATTACGTCGGCCGCCTGACCACCGATGTGAAGGACCAGCTTTCGGTTGCGATTGGTGATGCCGAGGCCGGCGCCAACCGCCTCATCCGCGCTACCGAAACAATTCGGCCCGAACTGGACTGGATGCGCGAAGCGGCAATCGAGGCGAGCGACCGGATCAGGGCATCAGCGACCAGCATTGCCGAACAGCAGGATCAATTCTCGACGTTGCTGGCGACGCTCGACGAGGGCGTAGGCACAGCCGGCCAGCGCTTAACGACCCTCGCCGCGTCTATCTCCGAGGCGCAGAGCGAAGCTTCGAAGCTGAGCCACGAAACAGGCCCGGCGCTGATCGACGCCATGGTCCAGGTTAAGGAAGCGGCGGCCCATGCGGCGGAGCGCGCGCGCGAAGCGATCACCAAAGTCGTTCCGCAGAGCGCCGCGGCATTGTCCGAAGCGACCCGTGAGGCGCTGGAGAAGGTCATCCGCGACGAAATCGAGCAGAAGCTTTCGGAAGTTCAAAACACCGCGGCTCGCGCGGTGGAGGCGGCGCGCAGTGCATCGGATCGCCTGACCGAGCAGATGCTGACGCTGGGCCGAAGCGCCTCAGCGCTCGAGCAGCACATGGAGCAAGTCAGTTCGGAACAGCGCGAGAAGGACAGCGAGGCCTTCGCGCGGCGCGTCGCGATGCTGATCAATTCGATGCACTCGGCTTCGATTGACGTGGGCAAGATCCTGTCCGACGAAGTCGACGACAAGGCGTGGGATTCATATCTCAAGGGCAATCGCGGGGTCTTCACCCGCCGCGCCGTACGCCTGATGGACGGGTCGGAAGTCCGCTCCATTCGGGCTCATTACGAGAGCGACCCGGAGTTCCAGCAGTCCGTGAACCGTTACGTCCACGACTTCGAGGCGATGATGCGTCGCGTGGTCGCCGACAAGGATGGCGGAATAATCGCCGTTACCTTGATGTCGTCGGACACGGGCAAGCTCTACGCCGCTCTGTCGCAGGTTATCGAGAAGCGCCGCTAGACGCCTGTCTTAATCGTAGAAGTCCAGGTCGTCGGCGGTAATCCAGCCGTTGACGTAATTCGCGTAGTAGATTCCGGTCAGGACGACTGCCAGAAGCGCAGCCTTGATCAGGTGGCGCTTGATATCGAACCGGTGGGGCGCGCTCTCCGCCTGCCCACGCACCATCTCGGCACCCATTTCCTCATCCGTACGAACCCCAAATGGTAGCAGCCCGAACGCGCTGGCCGAGAAGAACAGGAAGTAGATCGCGGAAATTGACGTCCACTTCATGTGTCGAAGCGTACCAAAGTCACATCGACCAGCGGCTTCTTGCCCGTCCAGGCCGTAGCGCAACGTCGGACGGCAAGGCGAACGGCTTCACGAAGCTTGTCCTCGGGCATCGAAGCATTGAAGGCGCGCTCCGCCGAATTGACGGCGTCAGCAATGAAATCGTCGCGGTCCTCCTCGATCGGCACGCCGAACGGGCGGACGGTCGGTTTGCCGGCAAGTTCGCCGTCGCTGCCGATCGGGACCGTCACCGTGATCAGGCCGCTGAAGCCCAGGCGACGACGCTCGGTAATCGTCGAGCCGTCCGCGGGCAGGATAACATCGCCGTCGAGCACCAAGCGCCCGACCCGGACCTCGGTCAGCTTCTTAGGCCCATGGGGAGCGAGCCGGATCAGGTCGCCATTCTTTTGGAGTGCCGCCTTCGGAACGCCGTGCGCTAGAGCGAAGCGGGCCTGCTCGGCCATGTGCCTGGGCTCACCATGGACGGGCACGATGATCTCCGGACGGATCCAGTCGTACATCTGCGCCAGCTCGGGACGCCCCGGGTGGCCCGATACGTGAACATGCGCCTGCCGGTCCGTCACGATGTTCACGCCGAGGTCCGACAAAGCGTTCATGATGCGGCCGATCGCCGCCTCGTTCCCCGGGATGATCTTCGAGGAGAAGATTACCGTGTCGCCCTCAGTCAACTTGATGTCGTGGTTGCCGAGCGCGATGCGCCCGAGAGCGGCGCGCTGCTCTCCCTGCCCGCCCGTGGCCATGACCAGCACTTCCTTGCGCGGAAGTCGCATGGCTTCGTCGAAGCTGATGATCTCGGGGAAATCGAGCAGATAGCCGGTGGACTTGGCGACACGGACGATCCGATCGAGCGAGCGGCCCGCCATGCAGAGCTTGCGGCCGGTTTCTGTCGCGACGCGGCCGATCGTCTGCAGCCGAGCAGCGTTGGACGCGAAGGTCGTGACGACAACTCGCCCGCGCGCTTTGGCGACTTCGCTGCGGAGGCCTTCGTGGACGCCTGCTTCGGAACCGGAGGGGGCATCCTGGAAAACGTTCGTTGAGTCGCAGACGAGCGCCAAAATACCTTCGTCGCCAACATGCTCCAGCGCCTCGTGGCTCGACGGCTCACCCATCACCGGAGTTTCGTCGATCTTCCAGTCGCCGGTGTGGAAGATTTTTCCGTGCGGCGTCTCGATCAAAAGGCCGTTGCCCTCCGGGATCGAGTGGGCGAGCGCAACGTAGGTCAACTTGAACGGACCGATGTCGAAGCTCGCGTCGCGGGCAATAACGTTGAGCTTCACCTGGCCGGTCAGCCCTTCCTCCTCAAGCTTCTCCGCAATCAATCCGGCGGTGAAGGGCGTCGCGTAAAGTGGCGTCTTCAGGTCTGCGGCAAGATAAGGAATGGCACCGATATGATCCTCGTGCCCGTGGGTGAGGACGATACCGGCCAGCTTGTCGCGCTGCGCTTCGATGAACTCGAGATCGGGCAGGATCAGGTCGATGCCCGGATAGTCCGGGTCGGCAAAGGTCAGGCCGAGGTCGACCATCAGCCATTGACCCTGCGTGCCATAGAGATTGACGTTCATGCCAATCTCGCCCGACCCGCCGAGCGCGCAAAACAGCAGTTCCTCGCCTGGGGTCATTTAGGCTGACGCGGCTTTCTCATGCAGCAGGCTCAACCCCTGGATCGTCAGGTCGGGCTCAACGGCGTCGAACAGGTCGGTTTGCTTGTCGAACAAGGCCGCCAGACCGCCGGTGGCAATGACTTTCACCGGACGGCCGATCTCCTTCTTCAGTCGCGCGACCAGCCCTTCAATCATCGCGACATAGCCCCAGTAGACCCCGGTCAGCATCTGGCTGGCGGTGGTGCGACCGATGACAGATTTGTCTTCCGGCACCTCGATGGCGATGCGCGGCAGCTTTGCCGCGGCATTGACCAAAGCGTCGAGCGACAGGTTGATGCCCGGGGCAATGATCCCGCCTTTGTAGGCCCCGTTGTAATCGACGATGTCGAAGGTCGTGGCGGTGCCGAAGTCGATGACGATCAGGTCGCCGGGAAACTTCGCGTGCGCCGAGATTACGTTGAGTGCGCGGTCGGCGCCGACGTTCTGCGGCTCGTCCACATCGAGCGCGATCGGCCACGCCGCCTTTCCCTCACCCGCTACTACGGCTTCGACACCGAAATATTTGCTCGCGAGAACTTCGAGGTTGTGAAGCGCACGCGGCACCACCGTTCCGATGATTGCCGCCGTGACGTCAGCCTTCGAATAGCCTTCGAGCTGAAGGAGCTGGTGGAGCCAGACCGCATATTCGTCGCCGGTGCGGCGCGGGTCGGTCGCGATCCGCCAACGCGTCTTGATCTCGCGCCCGTCGACGAGCGCGAAGACTACGTTGGTATTGCCCGCGTCGATGGCTAGCAGCATGATTGCGCCCTAGCCGCACCGGCTTTCGTTCACAACTTGGCGGTGGATCGATGACTGACGCCCCCTATCACGCTCACGTGTATTTCTCGCCCGATCAGCGCGACGAAGCGGAGAGCCTCAAGGATCGCTTCGAGGGCGAGCCGGGCGTTCTCTTCGTCGGGCGAATGACCGAGGGCAAGGCGGGTCCTCACCCGATCCCACAGTATGAGGTGCATTTTACCAAGACGTCGCTTGGCACGATCCAGTCGATGATCCGCAGCTCGGGTCTCCGGGCCCTGGTTCACCCGCTTACGGACGACGATTTGGCCGATCACACCAGCCTCGGTGAGTGGATCGGTGGAGATCCGCTCGATCTCGACCTGACGACGCTCGACCCGCCGGGAATGAATCAAGGAATTCCGAGGTTCGGAAAGACGGACTTCTAAAGCTCGACGTCTCCAGCCCGGATTAGGTCGACTTCCCCGTTCCGGCGCAGGCGCAGCGCTCCGTCCGCCTCGATCCCGTCGAAGGTGCCGCTGACCTTCTCGTTGGCGCTCCAATGCACAGTCAGATGTGTTCCAACCGGATGCGCGCGAGCGAGCCACGCCCGAGCGAAAAATTCCAGGTCCGAATTTCGCCAAAGCGACAGCATTCGCGCGAAGCTGCCGGCGAGTAGCGGCGCGAACGCCTGCGGGATCAGCGCACCATTCAAAGCAGCGGCATCGCGTCCTTCAAGCTTTGGCGCGGAAGCGAGGTTCACGCCGAACCCGACGACCACGCGGTCACCGGTCCGTTCGAGCAGGATGCCCGCCAGTTTCGACATGCCGAGCATCAGGTCGTTCGGCCATTTGAGCATCAGTGGCTGGTCGGGGACGGCGACGTCGATCGCCTCGATCAGGGCGAGACCGGCGGCCAGGGAGAGCGACTGCGGTGGCGGGTCATCGGTCCCAAGCGACACCAGAGTACTGCCGAAGAAATTGCCGCTCTCACTCACCCATTCGCGGCCCTGACGTCCGCGGCCGGCGGCCTGGGACATGGCGACAAGCCAGTCGCCCTCGATCGCATTTTGGTCGTTCAGGAGATCGGCGTTGGTCGAGCCGGTCTGCTCGACAATCCGGATGCGGGTCAGAAGATCGATCCGGCAGCGAGATCGGTCAGCGCGCTAAGCGGACGGATAAGGAAAAAACCCAGCGGCGAAATCAGCAGCGCTGACAGCAGAATCAGCGCTCCTTGGACCGGCTGGCTCACTCGGCCGTACGGCTTCGCGGCATCATCGAAGTACATGACCTTGATGATCCGCAGATAATAATAAGTGCCGATCACGGTGCCGATCAGCGCCGCCACGGCCAACACGATCAGACCCGAGCTGATCGCCGCCTGGAACACCAGCAACTTCGACCAGAAGCCGAGGAACGGCGGGATGCCGGCCAAGCTTAGCATGAAGCAGAAGAGCGCCGCCGCAAAGGCAGGGCGGGTCCGCGACAGGCCGGAAAGCGACGCGATATCCTCGATCGGCTCACCGTTCTCATCCCTCATCCACAAGACGCAGAGGAACGCACCGAGCGTCATCACGACGTAGACAGCCATGTAGAACAGCACCGAAGACGCGCCCTGCTGCGTGCCGGCGGCAAGGCCGACCAGTGCAAATCCGACGTTGTTGATCGACGAATAAGCAAGCAGTCGCTTGATATTGGTCTGTCCGAACGCCGCGACTGCGCCGAGGAAGATCGAGGCGAGCGAGGCGAAGATCACGATCTGGCGCCACGCATCGGTCGCCGGAGCCGAGCGCATCGAGGCAGATGCGGGTGCTGAGCAGCACCGCGGCCACCTTCGGAGCCGAGGCGAAGAAGGCGGTGACCGGCGTCGGAGCGCCCTCGTAGACGTCCGGCGTCCACATATGGAAGGGAACCGCGGAAATCTTGAAGGCAAGGCCGGCAAGAACGAACACGAGACCGAACAACAGGCCGAGCGAGGTGGCTCCGTCCCGCGCGAATGCGGCCGCGATGCCGTTGAAGTTCATCGTTCCGGTGAAGCCGTAAAGAAGCGAAATGCCGTAAAGCAGGATGCCGCTCGCAAGCGCTCCGAGAACGAAATATTTAAGCCCCGCCTCCGCCGAACGGTCGTCCGTCCGCCGGTACGATGCGAGCACGTAGGACGCGAGGCTCTGCAATTCGAGGCCTACGTAGAGCGTGACGAGACTGGTCGAGGAGACCATCACCGCCCCGCCGAGCGCCGAGAAGAGGATCAGCACCGAATATTCGGCGCTATGCTCGGTATCGCGTTCGAACCAGCCGTGCGCCGCGATGATAGCGACCGCGGAGGCGAGGAAAATGATCGCCTTGCCGAACGAGCCGAACATGTCGGCCGTGATCAGTCCGCCGAACACGCCGCCGGCGTGGGTCGGCGCGCCGATCAGCGCGAAGGTCGCGACGACGAGAAGTGCGACCGCGGTCCAACTGGTCACACCGCCGATTCGACGCCCGCCGAACGCAGCGACCATCATCAGGACGATGCCGCCAATCGTGAGGATCAGCTCCGGCAGGATGGGTGCAAATTGGTTCATCAATGCGCTGCCTCGGCTGCGTGGTGTTCAGCCTTCGGCTGAGGCCTGCCCGGTTTAAAATCGAGATCGCCAGCGGGTGCCGATCGATCGATCCGCTCGACCACTCGGGCGACGTCCGCGCGGAACGGGCGGATGAAGCTTTCCGGATAAATGCCCATCCAGAACACGCCGGCAGCGATCGGAGCCAGCAGCCACCATTCGCGCGCCGACAAATCGACCATCGCGGCCGCTTCTGGCGTGCGGGCAACGCCAAATGAGATGCGCCAATAGAGATAGAGCATGTATGCCGCGCCGAGGATGATGCCGATCGTCGCCACGATCGCAGCCCAACTCGACACCTTGTAGGTCCCAACCAGGCTCAGGAATTCGCCGACGAAGTTGCTCGTGCCCGGAAGACCAACGCTCGCCATGGTGAAGACCATGAATAGCAAAGCGTAGCCCGGCATGTTGTTCGAGAGGCCGCCGTACTTGGCGATCTCTCGGGTGTGCAAGCGGTCGTAGATCACGCCGACGCACAGGAAGAGCGCGCCCGACACCAAGCCGTGGCCGAGCATGACCATCATCGCACCTTCGATACCCTGCTGATTGAAGGCGAACAGGCCGAAGGTCACGAACGCCATGTGCGCGACCGACGAATAAGCGATCAACTTCTTCATGTCGGTCTGAACCAAAGCGACGAGGCTGGTGTAGACGACCGCGATCCCGCTCAGGGCGAACACGAACGGCACGAACATCGCCGACCCTTCGGGGAACATCGGCAGCGAGAAGCGGATGAAGCCGTAACCGCCCATCTTGAGCAGCACGCCGGCCAGGATGACCGAGCCGGCGGTCGGCGCCTGCACGTGCGCGTCGGGCAGCCAGGTGTGGACCGGCCACATCGGCATCTTCACTGCGAAACTCGCAAAGAAGGCCAGCCACAACCATTTCTGGGCGTCGACCGGGAAGTCGTAGGCCATCAACACCGGGATCGACGTCGTCTTCGCCTGGGTGACCATGTAGATCATGGCGACCAGCATCAGCACCGAGCCGAGCAGCGTGTAGAGGAAGAACTTGTAGCTGGCCTTGATCCGCTCGACGCCGCCCCAGATGCCGATGATCAGATACATCGGGATCAGGCCACCTTCGAAGAACACGTAGAACAGGAACAGGTCCTGCGCGGCGAACACGCCGAGCATCAGCGCTTCCATCAGCAGGAACGCTGCCATGTACTCCGGCACGCGCTTGTCGATCGACCGCCAGCTCGCGCCGATGCAGATCGGCATGAGGAACACCGACAGCATGATCAGCACCAAGGCGATGCCGTCGATGCCGAGCGCCCAGCTGATATTTCCGGCCAGCGGCATGTTCTCGACGAACTGCCATTGCGCGCCGTTCGGATCGAAGGCCGACCAGAGATAGGCGCCGAGGGCGAGGTCGATCAGCGTCGCGATCAGCGCGATCCACCGCGCGCCTTCCGCCTTCACGAACAGGCAGAGGCCGCCGGCAATGAGCGGAATGGCGATCAGAAGGGTCAGCAAGGGAAGGTTCGTCACTTGCTCGCCCACCAGATCGCCCAGGTCGCCGCGCCGATCAGGCCGAGCAGCATCACCAGTGCGTAAGAATAGAGATAGCCCGACTGCAGCCGCGCGCTGATCTTGTTGCCGACGCCAACAGCATAGGCAGCGCCATGTGGGCCGAACCGGTCGATCGTGCCTTCGTCACCGCGCTTCCAGAACAAGCGGCCGAACCACATCGCCGGACGGACGAAGATCCGGTCGTAGAGCTCGTCGAAGTACCATTTGTTCTTCACGAAATCGTAGATGCCGCCGAACTGCTTGACGAAGGCGGCCGCTGCCCCGGGGTTCCGGATGTAGTTGTTGTAGGCGATCGCGAGGCCGATCAGCATCACGACGGTCGCCGCATATTTCACCCAGATCGGGACGCCGTGCATGGCGTGCGCAAGGTGCTCGTTGAACGCGACGCTGCCGTTCCAGAATTCCGCGGATTCCAGGAAGTAATGGCTGAAGGTGAAGCCGGCAGCGACGGCGCCGACGGCCAGCAGGCCGATCGGGACGAGCATGGTCCACGGGCTCTCGTGCGGATGATATCCGCCGGTGCCTTCCGGCGGCATCGCATCGTCGTGCGAGCTGTCGCCATGCTCCTCGTCCGGATGATCCGCATGATCGCCGTGAACGGCGTGCTGAATGTGCTCCGAAGCGCCCCAGCGCGGCTTGCCCCAGAAGGTCAGGAACATCAGGCGCCAGGAGTAGAAGCTGGTAAGCAGCGCCGCGATAACGCCCGCCCAGAAAGCGATCGTACCGTGGACCGTGCCGCTGGCGTACGCGCTTTCGATGATCGCGTCCTTTGAGTGGTAGCCGGCAAAACCGACGCCAAGGATTCCAACGCCGGTGATTGCCAGCGTGCCGATCAGCATCACCCAGAAAGTAAACGGGATTTCCTTACGCAGGCCGCCGTAGAAGCGCATGTCCTGCTCGTGGTGCATCGCGTGGATGACCGAACCCGCGCCAAGGAACAGCAATGCCTTGAAGAAGGCGTGCGTGAAGAGGTGGAACATCGCTGCACCGTAGGCGCCGACGCCCGCCGCGAAGAACATGTAGCCGAGCTGCGAGCAGGTCGAATAAGCGATGACGCGCTTGATGTCGTTCTGCGCCGTGCCGACCGTTGCGGCGAAGAAAGCGGTGGCCGCCCCAACGAACGTCACGACCATCGTCGCCGTCGCGCTCTGCTCGAACATCGGTGACAGGCGGCAGACCATGAACACGCCTGCGGTGACCATCGTCGCGGCGTGAATGAGTGCGCTGACCGGTGTCGGGCCTTCCATCGCGTCCGGAAGCCAGGTGTGGAGACCGAGCTGCGCGGATTTGCCCATCGCGCCGACGAACAGCAGCAGGCACAGCACCGTCATCGTGTCGACGTGCATGCCCGCAAAACCGATGGTCGAACCGGCCATCGATGGGGCAGCAGCGAGGATCGCCGGGATCGACAGCGTACCGAACACCCAGAAGGTGCCGAATATGCCTAGCGAGAAGCCGAAGTCGCCAACGCGGTTGACGACGAACGCCTTGAGCGCGGCGGCATTGGCCGACGGCTTATGGTACCAGAAGCCAATCAGCAGGTAGGACGCCAGCCCCACCCCTTCCCAGCCGAAGAACATCTGGACGAGGTTGTTGGCCGTCACCAGCATCAGCATCGCGAAGCTGAACAGCGACAGATAAGCGAAGAAACGAGGCTGGCTAGGATCCTCCGCCATGTAGCCCCAGCTGTAGAGGTGAACTAGCGACGAAACCGTCGTCACCACCACCAGCATCACCGCCGTCAGTGCATCCACACGGAGCTCCCACGACACGTGCAGGTTGCCGGAATTGATCCAATCGAGAACCGGGACGACCGTCTCGTGCGACGCTCCGGTCAGGTAGCCGAAGAACACCGGCCAGCTCAGCGCCGCGCCAATGAACAAGGAACCGGTTGTGACGACCTTGGCGGGCGCCTGGCCGATCCAGCGGCCGCCAAGTCCTGCGATGATCGCGGCCAGCAGGGGCAGGAAAACGATGAAGAGTACGGGGTGCATCAGCCGTGCATCCGGTTGACGTCGTCGACCGCAATCGAGCCGCGGCGACGGAAGAAGATGACGAGGATGGCGAGGCCGATGGCGGCTTCAGCGGCAGCGACGGTCAGCACGAACATCGCCATCACCTGACCGACGAGATCGCCGAGGAAGGCGCTGAATGCGACCAGGTTGATGTTCACGGCGAGCAGGATGAGCTCGATCGCCATCAGGATCAGGATCACGTTGCGGCGATTGAGGAAGATGCCCAGCACGCCGAGCACGAACAAAACGGCCGCGACCCCGAGGAAATGGTAGAGCGTGATCAAAGCTTCATGCCTCCACCGACTTCCGGATTCTGGAGTTTGACGGCGTCCTCGGGGCGGCGGTCGACTTGCTTCCAGACCTTCTGGCCACGAGCGTCGCCTCGGCTGCGGTGAGTCAGCACGATCGCGCCGATCATCGCCACGAGCAGGATCAGGCCCGCGATTTCGAACGGGAACAGAAACCGGCTGTAGAGCACCTGGCCGAGGCTGACGATGTTCGACTGGGTCGGCTCCGGCGTGGCGGAAGCGCTCAGGACGGGCCCGGCCTGCCAGGCGCGGACTGCGAAGAACATCTCCGCGAAAAGGACCGCGGCAATGATCAACCCGAACGGCAGATTGCGGCTGAAACCCGACCGCAGTTCCGCGAAGTCGATGTCGAGCATCATCACGACGAACAGGAACAGCACCGCAACCGCGCCGACGTAGACGATGACCAGCAGCATCGCGATGAACTCGGCGCCGACGAGCAGCATCAGGCCCGCGGCGTTGAAGAACGCGAGGATCAGCCACAGCACGCTGTGCACCGGATTGCGCGCGAAAATGACGCAGACCGCCGAAGCGATCATCACGGTCGCGAACAGGTAAAAGGAGAGGAGTGCGATCAAGTCTTGGACCCTGTTTCGGCGCGCTTATCGGTAGGGGGCATCGGCGGCAAGATTGGCGGCAATGGCGCGTTCCCACCGGTCGCCATTGGCCAGCAATTTCGCCTTGTCGTAGAGCAATTCCTCCCGCGTCTCGGTCGCGAATTCGAGGTTCGGACCCTCGACGATCGCATCCACCGGGCACGCCTCCTGGCACAGCCCGCAATAGATGCACTTCACCATGTCGATGTCGTACCGCGTCGTGCGGCGGCTGCCGTCCTCGCGCGGTTCTGCCTCGATGGTGATCGCCAGTGCCGGACACACCGCTTCGCACAGCTTGCACGCGATGCAGCGCTCTTCGCCGTTCGGATAGCGGCGCAGCGCATGCTCACCGCGGAAGCGCGGTGACTGCGGCGCCTTTTCGTACGGGTAGTTGATGGTCGCCTTGGGCTTGAAGAAATACTTCAAGGTAAGCCAGTGCGCCTTCACGAACTCCCAGAGCGTGAAAGCCTTGATGGTGCGCGAAATCATGCCGCGCCTCCGTAGCGGGAGAACATGAGCCAGCCCGAGATGATGACGACGAAGAGAATGCTGAGCGGAAGGAATATCTTCCAGCCAAGCCGCATGAGCTGGTCGTAACGGTACCTTGGCACCGTCGCCTTCACCCAGCTGAAGACGAAGAAGAAGAAACCCATCTTGATGAACAGCCAGATGATGCCAGGCACGTAATAGAGCGGGGCCCAGTTGATCGGCGGCAACCACCCGCCCCAGAAGATCAGCGCGTTGAGCGCGCACATCAGGATGACGTTGCCGTACTCGCCAAGCCAGAACAGCGCGAAGCTCATCGAACTATATTCGGTCTGGTGGCCGGCAACGAGTTCGCTCTCCGCCTCCACCAAGTCGAATGGCGTGCGGAACGTCTCGGCCATCGAGCTGATCAGGAACACCACCGCCATCGGGAACAGCAAGGGATTGAAGCCGTAGCCGTTGAGCAAGCCGAACAGCTTGTGGCCCTTTTGCGCCATCACAATGTCGGTCAGGTTGAAGCTGTTCGCGTAGAGCACGACGCAGATCAGCACGAAGCCGATCGAGACCTCGTAGCTCACCATCTGCGCGGCCGCGCGGAGTGCCGAGAAGAACGGATATTTCGAATTGGACGCCCAGCCGGCGACGATCACACCGTAAACGCCGAGCGAGGACGCTGCGAGAACGTACAGAAGACCGACATTGATGTTCGCCAGCACCACGCCGGAATCGAACGGGATCACAGCCCAGACGATCAGCGCGGTCGTGAACGTCACGATCGGAGCGATCAGGAACAGCCCACGGTTCGCGCCGGACGGTATGATGGTTTCCTTCAGGAATACCTTCAGGCCATCGGCAAAGCTCTGCAGCAAACCCCACGGACCGACGACGTTGGGACCACGGCGAAGCGCGATGGCGGCCCAAATCTTGCGGTCGGCATAGATGATCATCGCCACGGCCAGCATCAGCGGCAGAGCGATCACCAGGACGCCGATCAGCATCGAGAAGAACCACGCCCACTCGAAGCTGGCTCCCCAGGACTGGAAGAGCGCCGTCACTCAGCGGCCTCCTGCACGGCGCGGCCATGAACCAACTCGTCTGAGCAGGTGTGCAAGGTCGGGCTGGAGCGCGCGATCGCGTTGGTCAGGTAAAAGTCGCGGACCGGGTAGACCACGGCGCCCTCTGCCTTGGCGTCGAGCTTCGGCGGCGACCAGTCGAAGGCGATCAAGCCGTCGGTGCCCAAGCTGCGGATATTCCTCGACCATCTTCGCACGGAGCTGATCGAAACGATCGAACGGACAGCGGCGAACCGATAAGGTCGGAGACGGCGCGGAAGATGGTCCAGTCCTCACGAGCCTCGCCCGGAGCGAACGCCGCCCGCTCGCTGCGCTGAACGCGGCCCTCGGTGTTGACGTAGGTGCCGTGCTTTTCCGGATAGGCGGCGCCCGGGAGCACCAAATCGGCCTGCCGCGCGCCATTGTCGCCATGATGGCCGATGTAGACCTTGAAGCTTCCCGCAAATCGAGCCGGATCCATCTCGTCCGCGCCGAGCAGCAGCACGACTTCCGGCTTCGCCTTTTCGAGGTCGGCCATGCCGCCTTTCTGGGCAAACCCGAGGATCAGCCCCGCCATGCGCGACGCGCTGGTGTGCAGTACGTTGAAACCGTTCCAGCCGTCACGAACCAGCTTGAGCGAGCCGGCCAGCTTCAGCGCCGCCCCGAGAGCATTGGCTGCAAGCGCACCGGCGCCGACGATCACCGCCGGACGCTCTGCATTGGCGAATGCGTCCGCGACGTCCTTGGGCAACTTGCCGAGCAATTTCAGGTCGTTGCCGATCCAGGCGACCTTCATGCCGAGATCGACTTCCGGACCGATGCCGAACACCTTGGCGCCTTTGCGCTGCGCTTTGCGAAGCCGCGTGTTGACCAAAGGCGCTTCCCAGCGCGGGTTCGACCCCACGAGCAGGATCGCGTCGGCGTCTTCGATGCCCGCGATAGTCGAATTGAAATTGACCGCCGCGAGATTCGACACATCGTACGTCAGGCCGGTCTGGCGGCCCTCGATCAAAGAAGACCCCTGCGCCTGAAGCAGCTTCTTCGCCGCATACATGGTCTCGGCATCGAGCAAGTCGCCGGCAACGGCCGCGACGCCGGCTCCCGCCTTCTTCAGCTTCTTCGCGAACAGGTCGAGCGCCTCGCTCCAGCTTGCTTCGCGCAGCTTCCCCTTCTCGCGCACCCACGGGCGATCGAGGCGATTGCGGACGAGCGCATCGGCGTGGTGCCGTGTCTTGTCGCTGATCCACTCCTCGTTCACGTCGTCATTGACGCGCGGAAGGATGCGCATGACCTGCCGCTGGCGGACATCGAAGCGGATGTTCGAGCCAACGGCGTCCATGACGTCGATGCCCGGAACGCGGCGAAGCTCCCACGGACGACTCTCGAACGACTGCGGCTTTTGCAGCAGGGCGCCGACCGGGCAGACGTCGGCGAGATTGCCGGCCATTTCCGTCTGGACCGCTTTCTCGAGGTAGGACGAAATCTGGCTGTCCTCGCCGCGGTACAGCATGCCGAGCTCCGGCACCCCCGCGACCTCTTCCGAGAAGCGGATGCAGCGCGTGCACTGGATGCAACGGGTCATCGCGGTCTTGATGACCGGGCCCATATATTTGTCGTCGATGGCGCGCTTGTTCTCGTCGAAGCGCGAGAACGGACGGCCATAAGCCATTGCCTGGTCCTGAAGGTCGCACTCGCCGCCCTGGTCGCAGATCGGGCAGTCGAGCGGGTGGTTGATGAGCAGGAACTCCATCACCCCTTCGCGCGCCTTCTTCACCATCGGCGTATCGGTACGGATCGTCTGGCCGTCCGCCGCCGGTAGCGCGCAGCTCGCCTGCGGCTTGGGCGGTCCCGGGGCGACCTCAACCAGGCACATGCGGCAGTTGCCGGCGATCGACAGCCGCTCGTGGTAGCAGAAGCGCGGGATCTCCTTGCCGGCGAGTTCGCAGGCCTGCAGGACGGTCGCGCCCTGCGGAACTTCGATTTCTGCGCCGTCTACGGTGACCTTGGGCATCAGTTCTTCGCAGCCTCCACTGCCGTTGCGGCCGCAGCCGTTGGTGCAGGCGTGGGTGCGCTCAAGCGCTGATAAAGCGCTTCTGCGAGGGCAGCGCGAAGAGCCTGTCGACTCGCCTGCAATTTGGTCCCAGCGCGCAGGCAATCGTGCATGTTACCGCCAAGCGCAGAGAAGGCCGCGCCCTCTTCCTTGCTCATTGGTCCAGTCCGGGTCAGCGCGATAATCCCCGCAGGATTGGTATCCGCGATGCAGGCGCCCATCTCGTCGACCGAAACATGGCGGCCGGTGATTCCAAACCAGCTGCGCTGATAGACTTGCTGAAGCGGCAACGGTTGTAGTGCCGCGACCTCATCCTTGCTCCTCGCCATTGCAGACTCCGCCAGCATTCCGCGCAGGATGTCGCGCGGAATCAGCGCGATACGCATTCCAACCAGATCGTTGCTGGCGTCGTCGCCGAAGCACCGGACCTCGCCCATCAGCCGATCCAGCGCCGCACTGGCACTTTGGGCGTTCGGGGCGAGCAGAGCCTGACGCGCCAGCACGCCCTTTCGATTGTAAATGCATTCCGCCATGCGCTTTGCGCCGGTTGCCTGATCCTTGCTCGTCAACGAAACGCTGGTCGCTCCCCGCGATGCAGGCGCAGCGAGGCGCGTGCCCGTTTCAGGCGCATCTTGGGCGGCGGCCGGGCTGGCGGCCGTCATGACCAAAGCGAAAAGGGCAGCGCGCAATGCCGTCATGCGTCCTTCTCCCCGTCATCGCGCTCGCGCCGGGTCTCGATCGTCGTGACCCGCGGACCGCTGCGCGAAAATGCGAGCGCGGCGATGATCGCGGCTGCGACCGCGACAATCAGGATGATCGTCGGCGTGCTCATTTCGCCGCCATCGTTTTTGCGCTCGTTGCCAAGCGGTAGAAATTAACAGCGATCGTTCCCCGGAGAGACAGCTCATTAAGCTGCATCGATTTACTTTCAGGGAGGCACTCTACGACAGCCTGCTTCAGGCCGGCGAGCTGCGCATCCTCGGCAGCCGAATCCGGGTCGCTGAGCAGCAAGGCATGTGCGGCGCTCGAATTTTCGCGAACGATACACTCTCCGACCTTTGACCAAAGATTCGAAGCGTATTTCCAACGATAGTCAGCCAACGCCTTCGCATAGAGGTCTTTTCTGATGGGCTTCCCGTTCGACCCCACTTCGGACGGTTTCGAAGGAACTGTCCCGTGGTCCAGTGCTGGCAAGGCCGAGAAATCCGACACTGTCGATCCGGCAAACTCCTTCCGAACAAGCGCATCCGCGAGAGAGTAACGAACGCTGTCCGCCCGAATGTTGAAATATCCCCACGTGCCCTGACGCATGTCCACGCAGCCACCCTCAGCAAACGTGGGGTAGCGCTTTAGGAATCTTGCATCGTCGACGTCGCTCAGCACCGCCTCGGCGGCACGACGTGGCTGGTCCGCAACGATGCAATTGCCATAGGCGAAATAGAATGCGCGCGCGCCCTTGTTAATAGGAGCTTGCGGCGCTGCTGCCGCTGCCAGGAAGGCAAACAAGATCATTCGGCCGCCTCCAGCATCGTGCGGCCGGCACGCTCGGCGATGCGTCGCTCGATTTCCGGGCGGAAGTGGCGGACGAGACCCTGGATCGGCCACGCTGCCGCGTCGCCCAGCGCGCAGATGGTGTGGCCCTCGATCTGCTTGGTGACGTCGAGCAATTTGTCGATATCGGCGACTTCGGCGTCGCCCTCGCGCAAGCGCTCCATCATCCGCCACATCCAGCCGGTGCCTTCGCGGCACGGCGTGCACTGGCCGCAGCTCTCATGCTTGTAGAAATAGGTGATGCGGCTGATCGCGCGGACGATGTCGGTCGATTTGTCCATGACGATGACCGCCGCCGTGCCGAGACCCGATCCGAGCGCCTTCAGCCCGTCGAAGTCCATCGGCGCGTCCATGATCTCGGCCGCCGGAACCAGCGGAACCGACGATCCGCCCGGGATCACCGCCAGCAGATTGTCCCAGCCGCCGCAGATGCCGCCGGCATGGCGGTCGATCAGCTCGCGGAACGGGATCGACATGGTCTCCTCGACCACGCAGGGCTTGTTCACGTGACCGCTGATCTGGAACAGCTTGGTGCCTTCGTTCTTCTCCCGGCCGAAGCTTGCGAACCAGGCGGCGCCGCGGCGCAGGATCGCCGGGACGACCGCGATGCTTTCCACGTTGTTGACGGTGGTCGGGCAGCCGTAAAGGCCCGCGCCCGCCGGGAACGGCGGCTTCAGGCGCGGATTGCCCCTCTTGCCCTCAAGGCTTTCCAGCATCGCCGTTTCTTCGCCGCAGATGTAGGCGCCCGCGCCGCGGTGAACGAACAGGTCGAAGTCGTAGCCCGATCCGGCGGCATTCTTGCCGAGCAATCCTGCTTCATACGCTTCGGCAACTGCCTTGCGTAAAACTTCGGTTTCAAAGATGAATTCGCCGCGAACGTAGATGTACCCCGCCCGTGCGCGCATCGCGAAGCCGGCGATCAGCGCGCCTTCGATCAGCTTGTGCGGATCGTGGCGCAGGATCTCGCGGTCCTTGCACGATCCCGGCTCGGATTCGTCGGCGTTGATGACCAGGAAGTTCGGCTTGCCGGGCTTCGGCTCCTTGGGCATGAAGCTCCACTTCATGCCGGTCGGGAAGCCTGCACCGCCGCGGCCGCGAAGGCCGGAATCCTTGACCTCCTCGATGATCTTTTCCTGGCCGCGCTGCATCAGCTTGGCCGTGTCGTCCCAATCGCCTCGAGCGCGCGCCGCCTTCAGCCACGGCTCCTGGAAACCGTAGAGGTTGGTGAAGATCCGATCCTTGTCGGCGATCGGAGTGACGCTACCCATTGCGCGGCCCCTCCAGCAGCCTCATTCCGCCGTAGACGAGCAGTCCGGCAAGGGCGATGCCGACCAGCAGGCCGATCAGACCCTTCAGAATCTTCCACGCCACAACGATGATGACGATCGCGAGGACGATTTTCAGGACGTCCTTCATTACGCGCCCTCCCCGGCCGATGCGGTGCCGCGCTGGCCGCGGTAATCGTAATTGCGTTCGGCCATCTTCTTGAGCGTGGTCGGGCCGCCTTCGGGGCAGCTTGTCTTGCGATCGACCTGCGGGCCGACCTTGGGATGCTCACCGCGAGCAAGCGCATCGAGGACAGCGCCCATGCTCTCCTCGGTGAGGTCCTCGTAATTGTCGTCGTTGATCTGGACCATCGGCGCATTGGCGCAGGCGCCGAGGCATTCGACCTCGGTCAGCGTGAACAGGCCGTCCTCGGTCGTATGGCCCTTACGAAGACCGCGAAGCTCGCAGGCCTTCAGCACGTCATCCGAACCGCGAAGCATGCACGGCGTGGTCCCGCACACCTGCACGTGGAAGCGGCCGACCGGCACCAGGTTGAACATGGTGTAGAAAGTCGCGACCTCGAGCACCTGGATCGGCGCCATGTCGAGCTCGCGCGCGACGAACTCCATCACCGGCTGCGGCAGCCAGCCCTGCGTGTTCGTCTCCGCACCGACCTGCCGCTGGGCAAGGTCGAGGAACGGGATCGACGCCGACATCTGCCGCCCCTCCGGATAGCGCGCGACGATCTCCTTCGCCTTGCGCGCATTCTCGGGTGTCCACTGGAACCCTTCCCAGCGCGCCCGAACTTCCGGATCGTCGATGATTCCGCCTTGGCCGGCCATCAGTTGACCCTCATCAAGTCAGCATTGTGGGTTTCCACCGAGGCAATTTTTCCATCCTCGCGAAGGTGAAGCGTGAGGCTTGCAGGCGTGTTCAGAGGCACGCCTTTACAATTAAACACGATCCTGACGGAATTCGGATCACCGCCGGTCACACTAACAAGCTTCGGATAAGCACTTGTCCGGTACATTATCCGTTCGAGCTTGCATTGCCCGAACTGACGGAGGGCAGCTTTGTCGGCATCACGGAGCGGTTTTCCAAAGTCACTGTCTTGAAATTCAACTTCGCTCTTAATCGCAGATACCAATCGCTTCCCTATGCCGATGCCATCCGCCCGCTCAAAAGCCGGCGCATCAGCAACAACTCCCTGCAGAATGGCCAACAGGGCGACTATCACCGGTCCACCTCCCCGAACACGATGTCGATGGCGGAGAGCACGGCCGTGACGTCCGCGAGCATGTGGCCCTTCATCATGAAGTCCATCGCCTGCAGGTGCGAAAAACCGGTCGGGCGGATCTTGCAGCGGTAGGGACGGTTGGTGCCGTCGGCGACGAGGTAGACGCCGAACTCGCCCTTGGGGCTCTCGGTCGCGACGTAAACCTCGCCCGCGGGCACGTGATAGCCCTCGGTGTAGAGCTTGAAGTGATGGATGAGCGCCTCCATCGAGGTCTTCATCTCCGAGCGGCTCGGCGGGAACACCTTCTGGTCCTCGGAGCCCACCGGCCCCTTCGGCATTTCCTTGAGGCACTGGCGCATGATGCGCGCCGACTGCCGCACTTCCTCGACCCGAACCATGAAGCGGTCGTAGCAGTCGCTGGCCGTCCCGACCGGAATGTCGAACTCCATCCGGTCGTAGACTTCGTACGGCTGCGAGCGGCGCAGGTCCCACGGCAGGCCCGCGGCGCGGATCATCGGGCCCGGAAAAGCCCCAGGCGATCGCGTCGTCCTTGTTGACCACGCCGATGTCGACGTTGCGCTGCTTGAAGATGCGGTTGTCGGCGACGAGGCTGATCGCGTCCTCGAACAGATGCATCCGGTTATCGAGCCAGTCGCCAAGGTCGACGAGCATCTTTTCCGGCAGATCGTAGCGGACGCCGCCCGCGCGGAAGTAATTGGCGTGCATGCGCGCGCCGGACGCCCGCTCGTAGAACTGGAGCGTGTCCTCGCGCACTTCGAACAGCCACAGGTTCGGCGTCATCGCGCCGACGTCCATGATGTGACTGCCGAGGTTCAGCATGTGGTTGGAGATGCGGGTCAGCTCCGCCATCAGCACGCGGATGTACTGGGCACGAAGCGGCACCTCGAGCCCCATCAATTTCTCGATCGCCAGCACGAAGCTGTGCTCCATGCACATCGGCGAGCAGTAATCGAGCCGGTCGAAGTACGGCAGCGCCTGCTGGTAGGTCTTGTATTCGATCAGCTTCTCGGTGCCGCGATGGAGCAGGCCGATGTGCGGATCGACACGCTCGACGATCTCGCCATCGAGCTCCATGATCAGGCGCAGGACGCCGTGCGCCGCCGGGTGCTGTGGGCCGAAGTTGATCGTGTAATTGCTGACCGCGTCGTCGCCGGCGGTTCCGGCGCCGACGTTGACCTCGACCTTGCGAGTGCGCGTGTCGGTCATGCCGCGCCTCCGGGCCGGCGCTTGCCAGGCGTCTTCGGCTTCGGCTCGGCCGTCTTGCTCGCCTTGCTCACTTCACTCTTCGCCTTGGCCGCAGCCGGCTTGCGGGCCTGCTTCGTCGCCTCGGCATTAGCGGGAGCCCCG
This sequence comes from uncultured Alphaproteobacteria bacterium, assembly GCA_963750315.1. Lineage (GTDB taxonomy): Bacteria > Pseudomonadota > Alphaproteobacteria > Sphingomonadales > Sphingomonadaceae > Sphingomicrobium. The sequence continues at coordinate 138,968 of CAVVQF010000005.1, read as the reverse complement.
GCACCTGTGTCTGACGGCTTCTCAGTGGTCTTCGGCGTCTCCGCCGGTGTCTTGGCGTTCACTGGAGCCGTGCCGCTCGGCGCAGGCGCGGGAGACGGCGCACCGGCTCCCTCGGGCTTAGCCTTCTCGTCGCCCGGAAGGACGTATTCCGGCCCCTGCCACGGCATCAGGAAGTCGAAGCTGCGGAAATCCTGCGGTAGCTGGACGGGCTCGTACACGACCCTTTTCTCGGCTTCCGAATAGCGCAGCTCGACATGCCCGGTCATCGGGAAGTCCTTGCGCAGCGGAAAGCCTTCGAAGCCGTAGTCGGTCATGATCCGGCGGAGGTCCGGATGGCCCGAGAACAGCACGCCGTAGAGGTCGTACACCTCGCGCTCGAGCCAGTTGGCAACCGGCCAAAGGCTCGTCGTGCTCGGCACCGGCGCAGCCTCGTCGGTCAGCACCTTCACGCGGATGCGGCGATTCTTGGTCAGCGACAGCAGCTGGTAATTGAGCTCGAACCGCTCCGGCCGCTCCGGATAATCGCATCCCGCGATCTCCATCAGCTGCTGATATTCCAGGCCCGGCGTATCGCGCAGCTTACGCAGCGCCTCAACGACGCTGTCGCGGCGGACCGTCAGCGTGATTTCGCCGACATGCTCCTTCGTTTCGAGCAGCATGTCGCCGAGCGCCTTCTTCGCGGCGTCGATGACCCCCTCATCCGATGCGGTCTGGGGGACGTGTGATGCGAGCTTGACGGCCATCAGCGTGCGATCGTCCCCTCGCGGCGAATCTTCCGCTGGAGCTGAAGAATTCCGTAGAGCAACGCTTCCGCGGTTGGCGGGCAGCCGGGCACGTAGATGTCGACCGGAACGATGCGGTCGCAGCCGCGAACCACCGAATAGCTGTAGTGGTAGTAGCCGCCGCCATTGGCGCAGCTGCCCATCGAGATGACGTAGCGCGGCTCGGACATCTGGTCGTAAACCCGCCGAAGCGCCGGAGCCATCTTGTTGCAGAGCGTTCCGGCGACGATCATCACGTCCGACTGACGCGGGCTCGCGCGCGGCGCAACGCCAAACCTTTCAAGGTCATAGCGCGGCATGTTCACATGGATCATCTCAACCGCGCAGCAGGCGAGGCCGAAGGTCATCCACCACAATGAACCAGTCCGCGCCCAGGTGAACAGGTCTTCGGTGGTGGTGACCAGGAAGCCCTTTTCGTCGAGGCTCTGGCGCAGCTCTTCGAGCTTCTTGCGGTCGATATCGCCGGGAACGAGACCTGCCAGGCGGGCGAGCTCTTCCTCGGTCGGCATCGGGTCGTGCCGGGGATCGAGCATCACTCCCATTCGAGAGCTCCCTTCTTCCACGCATAGGCAAGGCCGAGGCCAAGTTCGGCGAGGAAGATCATCATTGCGATCCAGCCGGGCCATTTGGTGAAATCGAGGCTGACTGCCCACGGGAACAGGAAGGCCGCTTCAAGGTCGAACACGATGAACAGGATCGCGACCAGGTAAAAGCGAACGTCGAACTGCGCGCGGGCGTCCTCGAACGCAGGAAAGCCGCACTCATATTCGGCCAGCTTCGCCGGATCAGGCCGGTGCGCTCCGGTAAAGCGCGACACGATCATCGGCAGCACGACGAAGGCGCTCGACAGCGCGAGCGCGATGCCGAGGAAGAGCAGGATCGGAAGGTATCCGGCAGCTACGCTGGACAATGGGAAACTCCGGGGCTCGAAAACTTGGCGGGGCTTTAGGCCAGCGGGTTTCGAGCCGCAACCATCTGGAACAGGTTCTTGGCCTTAGTTTTTGCAGGATTCCGGAGGATCGTAGGCGAGAATCGGAGTTGGCCCGGTTCGCGCGGACGCCCTTGCCCGCTCCTTCCCAGCCCGCATTGCCGACCATGACCATCATTTCGCCGTCCAAAGCGAGCTGCGTCGGGTCGACCAGCGGCCCGCCTTCGACCGGTCTTTCGAGTGCGATGCGGTCGCCGTCGACGGTGAAGCGCGACGAGACCGGGCGGCAGCGCGCCACCGTTGTAGATACCGTAATAGACGCTCCCGCAGCGGGCCAGGCCGTCGATACCGCGGACCGGACGGTCGTTTGCCTGCTTCAGGATGGTCCGCGCCCCGGTCGCCAGATCGACGGCCGCGATGCCCTGGCTGTAATCGGCGACTATCAACGTCTTTCCAGACGGGTCGCATCGCGCTGCCCTGGGCGCTTTTGCCCACGCCGGGTGGCGACAACGAACGCCAGCTCGGACTTGTCATCGCCTAGCCGATAAACGGAGCCGTTCTGGCTATCGCTGACGAAGACTCCTGCCGCCGACGCCGACACATCGCCCGGATGAAAGGTGGCGGCGGCGGGCACGTACCGGACCATCACTCGGCCCGATGAGTTCAGGCCGATCAGCGCGCCGCGATCGCATTTCTTCACGCCGGGCAACTCGGGGCAGTCGGCGGCAATCCACAGTCGCCGCCGCGTACGGTCCCAGGTCAATCCCATCGGGTGAAGTCCCTTCGACAAGGTCGCGAAGGCGATGCAAGTCTTCCGGCATTTGAGGACTTGCCGGTCGAGCACGCTCGATACCCAGACGGTTCGCCCATCCATCGCCACGCCCTCGATCAGGCGGTGCTTGGCGGGAACTTCGAACAGCAAGGTCGGCTGAGCAACGGCAGAAGCGGCCGCGATCAGCGCCAGGATCAACGAAGCGCGCCCGCGATCAATTTCTGCAATCGGCTGTGAATGGCGCCCGAGGCAGCAATATATTCCTTGCGCTCAAAGATCCGGTCCTGCCCGCGATAATCGGTGACGAACCCGCCGGCCTCGCGAACGAGCAGCACGCCGGCCGCCGTGTCCCAAAGATCGAGCTCGTCTTCCCAGAAGCCGTCCATGCGGCCTGCGGCGACCCATGCGAGGTCCAGCGCGGCCGAACCGAACCGGCGAACGCCGGAAACGTGCGGCGCTACGGCACCGTAGATCTTCGACCAGTCCGCCGGAACGCCGCGTCCGCAGTGCGGAATGCCGGTACCGACGACACAGTCGGCAAGGTCGCGGCGTGAGGAACTGCGCAGGCGGCGGTCCTGGAGCCAGGCTCCCCTACCCTTTTCAGCCCAGAAGCCTTCGTCCGTCAGCGGCTGATAAACGAGGCCATGCGTGATCTCGGGCCGGCCGTCCGGACGCTTCTCCTCAACCGCGATCGAGATCGAGAAATGGGGAATGCCGTGCAGGAAGTTGGTTGTCCCATCGAGCGGATCGACGATCCAGCGCGGCTTGGACGGATTGCCTTCGATCGAGCCAGACTCCTCCGCAAGAATGCCCCAGTCAGGACGCGCATTGCGGAGTTCTTCGAGGATCGTCTGCTCGGCGCGCTTGTCGGCCATCGAAACGAAGTCGGCCGGTCCCTTACGGCTGACCTGCAGCTGCTCGACCTCGCCGAAATCGCGGCGCAGCCGCGGCGCAGCCTTATGGGCTGCACGCTGCATGACAGTGATCAGGCCGGAGTGGGCTACCAACGGTCGTCTGCTTTAGTCGGCGCGGCGGACATATTCGCGGGAGTACGTATCGACGACGATACGGGTTCCGCTGGCGATATGCGGCGGGACCATCACGCGAACGCCATTGTCGAGAACGGCCGGCTTGTAGCTGGACGAGGCCGTCTGGCCTTTCACCACCGCGTCAGCCTCGACGATCGTCGCTTCGATCTGGTCGGGAAGCTGAACGCTGATCGGACGCTCGTTATAAAGCTCCATCACCACGTCCATCCCGTCCTGGAGGAAGGCCGCCGGATCGCCGATGAGGTCCTCCGCAAGCGAGACCTGTTCGTAATTATCCTTGTCCATGAACACGAGCATGTCGCCGTCATGATAGAGGAACTGGAAATCCTTTGTGTCCAGCCGAACGCGCTCGACGGTCTCGGCGGAGCGGAAGCGAACGTTGGTCTTGCGGCCGTCGATGAGGTTCTTCATCTCGACCTGCATGTAGGCGCCGCCCTTGCCCGGCTGCGTGTGCTGGATCTTCACGGCGCGCCAAATGCCGCCTTCATACTCGATGATGTTGCCCGGACGGATGTCCACGCCGCTGATCTTCATGACCGCCTACCTGCTAAGACTGATGAAAGAGCCGCCGCGGGCTGACCCGCGATTGGCGGCGGCCTTAGCCGCTGGTCCTTTTTCCGGCAAGCAGGGGGTACGGATTGATCGGCGTGCCCTGCCACCATTTCTCGCCACCCTTCATCTGATTGATCGCGAAATGGAGGTGCGGGCCCTCCGCGCTGGCGTTGCCGGTATGCCCGACCCGGCCGATGAACTGGCCCTGCTTCACCTGCTGCCCCTCGGCGAGGCCAGGCGCGTAGCTTTGCAGGTGCGCGTAATAATAGTTCCAATGCTGGTCGGGTGAGCGGACATAGGCGGTGATCCCGCCGCCCCCTTGCGAGAAGAAGAGCTTCTCGATCTTGCCGTCGGTGGCGGCAATGACCGGGGTTCCCTCAGGCGCCATGATGTCGATCGCGTCATGCACCCGAGCGCCACCCGCCCGTGCCTGCGTGAAGGTATCGGTTAGGTCCTTGGCCGTTATGCCCTGCACCGGAATGGCGAGCCCGGCGGGGCCAACCTCGACGCTTTCTGCAATCGCGACCTGGGGATTCGACTGCGCATCGATAACGGCAACGTCGCCGGAGGCATGAACCTTGCGCGCTTCCGCTGTCGGCAAGGCGCCGGTGTTGTAGGCGAAGATCCAGAAGGCGCTGGTCAGTATCGCAGTGACCACTGCGGTCGATGTGACAGCGAACGCCTTCCCCATTGAACCTCCCTAAGCGACGAACTTGGCCTGGAATCCCGGCTTCATCATACGCGACAGGCGCATCACGTCCCAATTGGTCATGCGCAGGCAGCCATGGCTTTGGGTCTTGCCGATCGTCTGCGGCTCCGGCGTCCCGTGGATCCCGTAATGCTCCTTGGTCAGGTCGAGCCATGCGACGCCGACCGGTCCGTTGGGGCCAGGCGGGAGCTTATGCTCGGCCTTGTCGTCGGAAACATCCCAAAACAGGTCCGGCTGATAATTGAACGGCGGCAGGAAGGAGAAAGTCGGCACCTTCCAGTTTCCCAGCGGGAGCGGATCGTGGCCCGATCCCGTCGTAACCGGGAATTGCGCGACGAGCTTTCCGCTTGGCTTGGCCGATCCTTTCGGGAAATCGCCCTGATAGACCTTGAGCGTGCCGTCGCTCTTATCGACGACGACGTAGTCGCCTCTCGGCTGATTTCCCTCGACGTTCAGATCGGCCAGCAACGGTTCCTGCTTGTTCAACGCGCCGGAATAGTCGGTGGAGGACGCGACCACGTTCGGCAAGGTCAGCGTCTGACCGACACCAATCAATTCTTCCGCACCATTGAGGGCAACGATCGTTTCGGGCGTCGTGTGATAGCGCTCAGCAAGCTTCTCGAGCATATTCCGGTAGCCGAGGAAAGTCAGCTTTGCCTGCTCCTCGGGCTTCTTCGGCATGGGATAGGTGAACTGGCCGCCGACATCGTCCGCCGTAAGCTTCACGTCCTTCGTGCCTGAGCCACCGCTGCTCAGCGCCTGCTTCGTCGCCTGATCCGGCTTGCCGGTGATTTTCAGGCCATTCGCCTGCTGGAACCCGCGAAGGGCCTTCGCTTGCGACGAACCCGCACGGCCGTCGATGGGGCCGGGCGAAAAGCCCGCTTTGTCGAGCGCGACCTGAACGCTCAGAAGGTCCTGATCGACCTTTGAGCCCTTTGCACCAGCGGGCTGAGACGGCTCGCTGGTCGTCGACTGGGCGAAGGCGGCGCCGGCGATGAATGCAGCGGCGGCCGCGGTGGTGAACAGGCGTTGGTGACGCACGCAACTCTCCGATCGATACTGGGTTCGGATGGTGAACGATGCAGGCTTCAACTGTTTCCAACCGACGGGCGCTCATCCGGGTCGGCTGCTCCGGCTGGAACTACAAGCATTGGCGCGGCAGGTTCTACCCGGAAGGCCTTCCGGCGCGGCGCTGGTTCGAATTCTACGCCGAGCATTTCGACACGGTCGAAATCAACAACAGCTTCTATCGCCTCCCGCCGCCCGAGACGTTCGAGAAGTGGCGCGATCAGGCGCCAGACGGCTTCTGCTACGCGGTCAAAGCGAACCGCTTCATTACCCAGGCGAAGAAGCTTCTCGACCCCGAGGAGCCTCTCGACAGGATGATGAGCGCTGCTCGCCACCTCGGCGATCGCCTCGGCCCGATCCTGTATCAGCTCCCGCCGAGCCTCGGGCTCAACTTGGAGCGGCTCGAGCGCTTCCTGGAGGCGCTGCCGAAGGACGTCGTCAGCGTCTTCGAATTCCGTCACCCGAGCTGGTACATTCCGGAGACCTACCGCCTGCTGGATCGGCACGGAGCGTCGCTCTGTGCTCACGACATGGAGGGTTCCGCGTCCGAACGGTTGTCAGTGGGTCCGATCGCCTACGTCCGCTTCCATGGAGCCGGCGGCAAATATTGGGGCCGCTATTCCGACCAAGACCTCGGCTCATGGGCCGAATGGATGTCGGAGCAGGCCGGAAGCGGGAGGCCGGTCTGGGCCTATTTCAACAACGATATCGACGGTCACGCCGTGCTGGACGCTCAGACGTTGAAGGCGATGCTGGGCCAGCCACGGCGCTGAGCCAAAAGAAAATCCCGGGCGAAGCAGGTGCCTCGCCCGGGATTCACACGCAACTCTCCGTCGCTTAGCCGCGCTCTGGCGCCGGCGGCGGCGGCGGAGGCGGAGGCGGCGGAACCGGGCAAGCCTCGGTCGCCAGGATCACCGATCCATCCGGGCACGTCTGCGTCGACGGCGGCGGAGGCGGCGGAGGCGGCGGGGGTGGAGGCGGCGGAGGCGGCGGTGCCGCTTCGCTGCCACCGAAGTTAAAGGTCAGGCTGGCAAGAAGGCTGTGCGAACGGAACTTGTTCTCGAAGTTCGTGAACGCGACAGCATTCGTGGTCGTGTCGACAGACGGACCGCCGACGACCGGAACGGTCGTTTCCGGGTTGCCCGCAAGCGCGAAACCCGTGTCGTCGTTCAGGTCGAGCTTGCCGGTCGGGAAGTAACGATACTTGATACCGAAATCGATGTTCCGGCTCAGCGCATAGCGAATGCCCGCGATGCCCTGATAAGCCCAGGCGCTGTCGCTTTCACCAAGCGCCTTGACGCGCGCACGGCCGAAACCGCCACCGGCGTAGAACGACAGACCGTCCTGGTTACCGACGTCGAACAAGGCGTTGACCATCCCAGAGAGGACGCTGACGTGGCCGCCGAGATCGACATCCGTTGCGACGAGGGCTGGAAGACCATCGACGGTGTCCGGAGCGACATCACGGTCGGGCCGGTTGAGCGCGCTGTTCAGCGCCGCAAGATCGGTGGAGTCGACTTCCAGCGCGTCGATGTTGGCGCGCTTGTAGCCAAGCTCACCTTCGAGCCGGAACATGCCGAAGTCGTAACCGGCGATGGCATCGACGTCGTAGCCGCGCTTGTAATCGAGGCCGAACGTATTGCTGAACGTGGTGTCGGCGGGACCAACGACGACGGGCGTCGCGGGCGTCTGGGTCGTCGTGTAATCGACGAAAAGATCGGCATCCTGATCCTTGGGGAACATGATGCCGCCTTCGACGCCGACGTACGGCGCGCCGTCGCGTGCGAGTGCCGGAGTTGCCATCGCGCCAGCCGCGACGGCTACCAATAGATACTTACGCATTAGAGATCATTCCCTTGCTTGCTTGTCGCCGCCCCAACAGGTCACCGCCCGAGATGTTTCGTGAATTCGGCGTCTCACGAGGCCGAAGCCTCGGGATGGTGCAAATGCTGCAACAGTTTTGGCGGGAAACCGCAGAAAACTGCGGTTTCTGTCGCTCAGCCGACTTTCAGGAGACGTTCAGCTTCGACAGCAAGTCATTGAAATCAGAGACAGATTTCAAAGGGTCATCGGACCCCCAGACCGCCTGACAGACGGCAAGAAAGTCCGCTCCGGCATCGACCAGCGGCTTCGCATTAGCGGGAGTGATCCCTCCGATCGCCACCGACGGGATTTCGAAAATCGATCCCCACCAGCTCAGGATCGACGGATCGGGCCGGTAATGGGAAGGCTTGGTTATGGTCGGATAGAACGCGCCGAACGCGACATAGTCCGCACCAGCTTCCCCCGCGTCCATCGCCAGGTGGCGACTGTCGTGACAGGTCACGCCGATCTGCGCCTGCGGTCCCAGCAACGCCCTCGCCTCCGCTACGCTCCCGTCCTGCTGGCCAAGATGAACGCCATCGGCGCCGAGGCGCTTCGCAAGCTGCATGCTGTCATTGACGATGAAGGCCACGCCGGCGTCGGCGCAGATACGCTGAAGCGGCTCCGCGAGACGCGCCAACTCATGCTCGCCGACGTCCTTCACGCGAAGCTGGAACGCCGAGACCACGTCGGACGAGGCAACCGACCGCAGGCGATCGGGAAAGTCCCCGCCCACGTCCTGCGGCGAAATCAGATAGAGGCGGCAGGGCTCCGTGCGCCTTGGCGGCGGAAACGCGGCCGGATCGAATTCGTCGTCCACTCCTACGCGACGACCTTGTCGGTCGACGCCTCGTAGATTTCGTCGATCGCTTCACCGAGCGCGCGATCGAAGTCGGCGTCGCTGGTGTCGTGACGAAGGCTCTCCAGCAAAGCGCGGGAGAAACTGGCGATCATGCCCGTATTCTTCGCAAGCTCGCGGCAAGCATCAGTACGCGAGAAGCCGCCCGACAGAGCCACGACGCGAAGCACGCGCGGATGCTTGACCAAAGCGTCGAACGTGCCGGGGCTTGCGGGGATCGACAGCTTCAGCATGACTTCGCTGCCTTCCGGCAGACGGTCGAGATGCTTGAGGATCTCATCGCGCAGGATCTCGTCGGCCTGCGCCCGCTCGGCGCTCTTGATGTTCACTTCGGGCTCGATGATCGGAACCAGCCCGTGGCTGAGCACTTGCTGCCCGACCTCGAACTGCTGGGCGACCACATCGGCAATGCCCTGCGGATTGGCGAGGTGAATGACCGAACGTTCCTTGGTTCCGAATATGCCCTTCGCGACCGCGCGCTCCAGAAGCTGATCGAGGTCCGGGTTTGGCTTCATCAGCTGAACGCCATTCGCCTCGTCGGCCAGGCCCTTGTCGATTTTCAGGAACGGAACGACGCCCTTGCTCCAGAGGTAGGCCGGAACCGGCTGGCCATTCGCCTCACCGTCCATGGTCCGTTCGAACAGGATCGCGCCGAGGACCTTGTCGCCGTTGAACACGGCTGAAGAAATGATGCGAACGCGCATCTTGTGGACGAGACCGTACATCTCATCCTCCGACGACCATTCGTCGCCCTTGTAGCCATAGCCCTTGAGTGCGCCCGGCGTGGACCCGCCGCTCTGGTCCAGCGCAGCGATGAACCCGTTCGCGGTTCGCACTTTGGTCAGCATGTCCTGATTGGGCATCGTTCGTCCTCGTATCTCGATCACCGGCGCAATGGAGCTGCGCGGATGTTCATTGCAATGGAAATTCGGTGTCCCTCACCTTGCCACGGCTCGACGCTGTGCAACAACCAAGCCGGAAACAAAACCATCAGCCCGCTCTTGGGCTGTATCTCGGTGCGGACGTCGGGACCGGCGTCCTTGAAGCGCAGCGCAGGTGCATGCATCCGAAGCGCCGGCATGCGCGGGTCGTGGAGGACGAGTTGGCCGCCTTCTCCTTCGCCGGTGCGGACGTAATAGACCGCCGACCAGAAGGTGCCGCCGTGAATGTGCGGCATGTTGAAGCCGCCGCTCGCGCTGACATTTGCCCAGGTATCGACGTTCCAGCTCGGCGACGGCCGGTTGGGTCCGTGACCCGTGTGCTCGCTGGCGAGGCGGGTGGCGTGCTCCACGATCCGGCGGCCCGCTTCGCCGGCCCATTGAGGGAAGTCGCGCTTCGACTGCCAGCCGTTGCGGTTTGAGAGGGTCAATCCGGCGTCGCGTTTTTGCTGATCGAGGATTGCAATTTCAAGGTCGCGGTTGAGGTCATCGGCGTCCGGCAGCTCGTCGAAGATGACGGGCGTCGGAAAGAAGTGCAGGACCCGCCCGGTCATCGCCTAGCGCTCCAGCGCTGCGACGCCCGGAAGTGTGCGTCCTTCCATCCATTCGAGGAATGCGCCGCCCGCCGTCGAGACGAAGGTGAAGCCGTCGGCGACGCCCGCGTGATTGAGCGCGGCAACTGTGTCGCCTCCGCCAGCAACCGAAACGAGGCCACCGTCCTTGGTCAGCGCGGCTGCCGTCTTCGCGAGCGCGACTGTCGCCGTGTCGAACGGCGGTGTTTCGAATGCACCGAGTGGACCGTTCCAGACGAGCGTCTTGCAGGTCTTGAGCACGTCTGCCGAGCGCTTCGACGGCCGCCGGGCCAACGTCGAGGATCATCTCGTCGGCCTGCACTTCATGCACGTTGCAGGTGCGCAGGCTCGGCGGGTTCGGCGCGAACTCTTTCGCGACAACGACGTCGTAAGGAAGGTGGATTGTGCAGCCGGCTTCCTCGGCCCGGTCGAAGATCGAATTGGCCTCGCCCGTCAGGTCATGCTCGCATAGCGACTTGCCGACATCGACGCCGCGCGCGGCGAGGAAGGTGTTGGCCATGCCGCCGCCGATGATGAGGTGATCGACCTTGCCGACGAGGTGACCGAGGACGGCAAGCTTGGTCGAGACCTTGGCGCCACCGACGACGGCAGCGACCGGCCGCTGCGGATTGCCGAGCGCCTGCTCCAACGCCTTGAGTTCGGCTTCCATCGCCCGGCCGGCGAAGCTCGGCAGGAGGTGGGCGATGCCCTCGGTTGACGCATGGGCACGGTGCGCCGCGGAAAAAGCATCGTTGACGTAATAGTCGCCGAGCGCCGCCATGCCTTTGGCGAGCTCCGGGTCGTTCTTCTCCTCACCGGCGTGGAAACGGGTGTTCTCGAGGATGCCGATATTGCCCGGGAGCATCGTCGTGATCGCGCGTTCGGCTTCCGGCCCCTGGCAATCCTCAATAAACCGAACCGAGCGGCCGGTCAGCTCCCACAAAGGCTTGACCAGCAGCGCCGTCGACATGTCCGGCCGGTTCTGGCCCTTCGGACGCCCGAAGTGCGACAGCAGCAGGACGATAGCACCTCGATCCGACAGCTCGGCAATCGTCGGCACCACCGCCCGCAAGCGCGTGTCGTCGCTCACCGAGCCGTCCAGCATCGGTACATTCAGATCGACGCGAACGAGGACGCGCTTTCCGGTCAGGTCTTCCGGCAGATCGTCGAGGGTCTTGAAAGCGCTCATGAATTAGCCCGAATGTTCACAATGTTCACACTGACGAGCGCTCGTCCTTGGCGTTTTCCCATGATCGACGCGCTCATCAACGCCGCCATATTCCGACTAGGCGCCTGTAGGACAGCCCTTAGCCGAGCTTGGCCATTGCCGTGGCGGTGTCGACCATGCGGTTCGAGAAGCCCCATTCGTTGTCATACCAGCTGACGACGCGAACGAGCTTGCCTTCGAGCACGGCCGTTTCGAGGCTGTCGACAGTCGAGCTCGCCGGATTATGGTTGAGGTCGATCGAGACGAGCGGCTCGTCGGTATAGGCGAGGATGCCCTTGAGGCGGCCGCTTTCGCTGGCTGCCTTGAGCACGCCGTTGACCTCTTCGAGCGTCGTGTCGCGCTTCGGCGTGAAGGTGAGGTCGACGAGGCTGACATTCGGCACGGGAACGCGGACCGCGGAGCCGTCCAGCTTGCCCTTCAGCTCCGGAAGCACCTCGCCGACTGCGCGGGCGGCGCCCGTGGTCGTCGGAATGATCGACATGCCGGCAGCGCGCGCACGGCGCGGGTCGGAGTGGATCTGGTCGAGGATCTTCTGGTCGTTGGTGTAGGCGTGGATTGTCGTCATCAGGCCGCGCTCGATGCCGATCGTGTCGTTGAGCACCTTGGCGACCGGCGCGAGGCAGTTGGTCGTGCACGAGGCGTTGGAGACGATCTTGTGCTCAGCCGTAAGCTTGTCGTCGTTGACGCCGTAGACGACGGTCAAATCGGCGCCCTTGGCCGGAGCCGAGATGAGGACGCGCTTGGCGCCTGCCGCGAGATGCTTTTCGCCGCCAGCGCGGTCGGTGAAGAAACCGGTGCATTCCAGCGCGATGTCGACGCCGTTGGCGGCGTGCGGGAGGTTGGCCGGGTCGCGCTCGGCAGTCACGTGGATGCGCTTGCCGTTGACGATGATGTCGTTGCCGTCAGTCGTGACTTCGCCCGGGAAGACGCCGTGGACGCTGTCGCGCTTGAACAGCCAGGCATTGGCCTTCGCATCGGCGAGGTCGTTGATGGCGACCAGCTCAAGACCGCTGTCGGGCCGCTCGAGGATCGCGCGCGCTACCAGGCGGCCGATGCGTCCGAAGCCGTTGATTGCAACTTTGGTCATTGAATGCCTCTCTGTTTCATGTGGCCGAGAACGCGCTCGGCGACTTTGTCAGGGGTGAGCCCGAAATATTCGTAGGCGTCCTTGGCCGGAGCCGAGACGCCGAAGCGGTCGATGCCGATGCGCAGGCCGTGAAGGCCGGTGTAGCGCTCCCAGCCGAAGGTCGTGCCGGCCTCGATCGAGACGCGGAGGATTTCACGATTGCTAGACGTCCGGCAGGATGTCCTCGCGATAGCCGGCGGGCTGCGCGTCGAAGAGCTCGGTGGACGGCATGGAGACCACATCGGTGCCGATGCCCTGCCCTTCAAGGCGCTGCGCCGCGTCGAGGGCGATCTCGACCTCGGAGCCGGTGGCGATGATGATGACCTTCCGGGCGTTGCCGGCCGCCTTGAGGCGATAGGCGCCGCGGGCGCAGAGGTTGCCGTCGACGGCTTCGGTGCGGACGGGACGCAGGTTCTGGCGGGTCAGCGCGAGGACGCTCGGCTCCTTGGTTTCGAGCGCAAGCGCCCAGCATTCCGCGGTCTCGACCGCATCGGCGGGGCGATAGACGTTGAGGCCCGGCATCGCGCGCAGGCTCTGCAGATGCTCGATCGGCTGGTGGGTCGGGCCATCCTCGCCGAGGCCGATGCTATCGTGGGTCATCACGTAGATGACCTTGGCCTGCTGCAGCGCCGAGAGGCGGATGGCGGGACGCGCATAGTCGGTAAACACCAGGAACGTGCCGCCGTAGGGGATGACGCCGCCGTGCAGTGCCATGCCGTTCATCGCCGCGGACATGCCGAACTCGCGGATGCCGTAGTAAATGTAGCGGCCGCCGTAATTGTCGGCCGTAAGCGGCTGAAGCGCCTTGGTTTTCGTGTTGTTCGAGCCGGTGAGGTCGGCGGAGCCACCGATGGTCGCCTGCACCACGGGATTGATCGCTTCGAGCGCCATTTCCGACGCCTTGCGGGTCGCGACCGTCGGCGGATTGGCGATCAGGCTGTCGACGTAGGGCTTCAGCCAGCTGTCGTCGGCCTTGTTGGCGACGCGGTTGCTAGAACTCGTCCTTCTGGCCGCTCGCATCGAGGCGCTTCTGCCATTCTGCCTTGGCCGAAGCGCCCTTGCTGCCTGCGTCGCGCCAGGCACTCAGCACGTCCTCGGGAACTTCGAATGCCGGGAGGTTCCAATCCAGTTCGATGCGCGCCGCCGCGACTTCGTCCTTACCGAGCGCCGAGCCGTGGGTTGCAGCCGTGCCCTGCTTGTGCGGAGCGCCGAAGCCGATGATCGTCTTGCAGCGGATCAGCGACGGGCGCGGATCTGCCTTGGCTTCGTCGATGGCGCGGGAGACGGCGTCGGCGTCGAGGCCGTCGCACTCCGTCGTGTGCCAGCCGCCAGCCTGGTGGCGTGCGATCACATCCTCGTTGCGCGAAAGCTCGGTCGAGCCGTCGATGGTGATCTCGTTGTCGTCCCACAGGACGATCAGGCGGCCGAGCTTGAGGTGTCCGGCGAGACCAACCGCCTCGTGGTTGATGCCTTCCATCAGGCAGCCATCGCCGGCGATCACGTAGGTCCAGTGGTCAACCAAGTCGTCGCCGTAGACTGCGTTGAGGTGGCGCTCGGCGATTGCGATGCCGACCGCCATTGCGACGCCCTGCCCGAGCGGACCGGTCGTGACCTCGACGCCCGGGAGCTCGAAATTCTCCGGATGGCCGGCAGTCGGGCTGTGCAGCTGGCGGAAGTTCTTGATGTCCTCGATCGTCGGCCGCGCGTAGCCCGTCAGATAGAGCAAAGCGTAGATCAGCATCGACCCGTGGCCGGCCGACAGGATGAAGCGGTCGCGGTCCGGCCAATACGGGTCGGACGCGTCGAACTTCAGATGGCGTGTGAAGAGCGCGGTGGCCGCATCCGCCATGCCCATCGGCATGCCCGGGTGACCGCTGTTCGCAGCTTCGACCGCATCCATCGCCAAGGCTCGAATGGCATTGGCAAGTCGGCGTTGAGTCGGCTGCAAGTCGCGCTCCATCGATGGGGTCGCACCGCATGCGGGATTTGGCGGGGCGGATTGCGGTGGCCATTGGCCGGTGAGCGGTGAACCGTCAACCTTGCGGCCCGCTTCGAACACTCCCGACTTGCCGGAGACGCGCTTTGTGCTTAGCGGAAGTTGAATGGATGAGGGGCGTCTGACTTCAGCTCTGGACAGAGCAGAACGCGCGATCCTGCGGATTGAGCGCACAATTTCCCAGCCGAAGCGATCGGGGGGCCACGACGACGCGCTGCGGGCGCGGGTCAGGGAAGCGGTCGCGGAGCTCGACCAGATCATTCGAGCGGCGGAGGACGCCTGATGGCCGAGATCGACGTGTTCATCGCCGGCCGGGCCTACAAAGTGGCGTGTCGCGACGGCGAGGAAGATTCGCTCCGCAAGGCGGCGTCGCTGGTCGACGCCAAGAGCCGCGAAGCCCTTTCGGGCCTGGGCACCCTTTCGGAAGCGCGACAGCTGCTGTTCGCGTCGCTCTTGCTGGCCGACCAACTGGTCGACGATGGCCGGACACCGGAACCAATCCTGCCCGACCCCGCGTTGGCGGAACGCGCCGAGCGGATTGCCGATCGCCTCGAATCGCTGGCCGCGGCACTTGAGAACGGTGGGGCAACCGCCTAGATTGGTTTCGACGGGTACTGCCCGGTACGAAGCCACGAAAATCCCTGAGGCGATTAAATATCCTAGGGGACTGTCCCTGTCCGGATCCTGGTCCGGTGCACATGGTTCCCACCTGACGTTTGTGGCGTCAGAGGATTTCCGGCAAACGGCCACGGTGGTCCCGTCACTTCCCTTTGACCTGTCCAAGGATTCCCTGCGCAAGTCCGCTCTGGACGCGCGGAAGGCGTTCGTTGCCACCTTGGACGATGGCCACAAGGCGCTCCTCGAGCGAAAGCTGGCCGAGCATCTGACGTCGCTCTGCGCACACTCCTCGGTCGTTGCCGGCTATTCGCCGATGGGCAGTGAGATCAGCCCGATGCTGGCGATGGAAGAAGCGCGCGCGGTCGGCCGGATCGTCGCCTTCCCGGCCTTCTCCAATCCCGCCAAGCCATTCCGCTTCCTCGCCGGAGATCCCGCCGAGCCCGGCCCTTTCGGGTTCCTGCAACCGAAGAAGCGTGCGCCTGTCGTGGAGCCTGACCTGATCTTCATCCCGCTCATTGCAGTCGACGCCAAGGGAACGCGCCTGGGCCGCGGCAAAGGTCATTACGACCGAGCGCTCGGGCACCTGAAGAAGAGCGGCGCGAAGCTGATCGGCGTCGGCTGGTCGATGCAGCGGATCGAGACGACCATTCCCTGCGATCCCTGGGACATCCCGCTCCACGGCTTCGCGAGCCCCGACGGCTACGAAGAATTCTGATGCAGGAGAAACCGAGCTGGCGGCGCGGAGCCGGAATCGCGGCGATCCTTCTCCTGATCCTGTTTTGGGCGATCCTCGTCGCGAGCCTGTCGGGCTTCGTCGGGCGCTTGCCGATCCTCGTTCAGTCGCTGTTTTATCTAATTATGGGAATAGCTTGGATCGCGCCGTTGAAACCGTTGCTGAGATGGTCCCAAACGGGACATTGGCGGCAGGGTTCAGGCGACCGTCATTGAAGCGGGCGTATTAACCTACTATATCACCACCCCTCGTGTCCCAGTCGATCGCCTTGAACGCCACGCGCCTCTGGCGCGAGCGGCAACTGGAAGTTCTCTTCGCGGGAGCGCTTGCGCTCGCCGGTGTCGCGGCCATCGCCGGCGCCGCCGACTCGACCCCGTTGGGCGTCGGCTCGGAAAAAGTCGTAGAAGCGCCGCCAGCGCCTCCGCCGCTGCTGGTGCGTCAGCTTCCGGTCGACCAGGCGCTGGCGATAAATCAGAATATCGCGCTGGACAGCGGCCCCAATCCGGCGGCCCGCCCCTTCTCGCTTGGCAAGGTCGACGGGACGACGCGCGCCCGCGCCCTCGAGTGCCTGACCAGCGCCGTCTATTACGAAGCTGGCCAGGAAAGCGCGGACGGACAGCGCGCCGTCGCCCAGGTCGTTCTCAACCGTGTCCGGCACCCTGCCTTCCCCGCCAGCGTCTGCGGCGTGGTCTACGAAGGCTCGACACGCCCGACGGGATGCCAGTTCACCTTCACCTGCGACGGTTCGCTGAGCCGCGGTCCGATGCTTGAAGCGTGGCAGCGCGCCCGTTCGATCGCCGAGGCCGCGCTTACCGGTTACGTCTTCAGGCCGGTCGGCAACGCCACGCACTATCACGCGAACTACGTCGTGCCGTACTGGGCGCCCACGCTGGACAAGAACGCCGTTGTCGGCGCTCACATCTTCTATCGTTGGGCAGGTGGCTGGGGGCGCCCGACTGCCTTCTCGCAGGGCTATTCGCATCGCGAAGCCAATGTCGACGGGTTGCGTGCAGCCGCACTGCTCGCCGAGCAGCGTGATATGGCCACGCGCGGTCAGTCGTCAGAGGTCGCCGAGGCCGTCGCGGAGATTCCGGGTGCGCAGGCGCTCCAGCCCTCGATGCGCGGCGACAAACGTGTCGCCGTCCGCTTCAACATGGCCGCACGCAAGGCGTCGGACACGGCCAAGCACACCGAATATGTCGAGCAGGTTAAGGCCTCCGACAACCTCCGCTGGTCGCTGAACGGCGGGATGGCGGCAGCGGAAGAGAAGCCGTTGGGCAAAGCGATTGCGCCGGCCCCAAACGCTCAAGGTTCGATGACCGGCTCGCCCAACTAGGCGTCCCACAAATTTCAGGAATGGCGCGAGTGACGGGGCTCGAACCCGCGACCTCCGGCGTGACAGGCCGGCGCTCTAACCAACTGAGCTACACCCGCGTTTTTGGCGTGGCGGCGACCTAGGTGGCAGCCCGCGGGGTGTCAACATCGGGGGAGTCTTTTTCCTCCTCTTCCTCGCCGGCATGCGTCAAGGTGCCGTGTTCGAAGAGGAATCCGGCGATGTCCGGTGTGCCCGCGGCAGAGAAAATCGTCTTCATGATGATCAGCAACGGAACGGCCAGCAGCGCTCCCGTCGTCCCCCACACCCATGACCAGAAGCTCAGCGCGATCAGGATGGCCAACGGACTGATCGTCAAGCGTTTGCCGACGATCATCGGCGTGACGAAGTTAGCCTCGATCATGTGAAGGCCGATGAAGATCAACGGTGGGAACATGGCGGACCAGATGTCCGGAAAGGTCATCAGGCCGCCGAAGAACAGCAGCAGCGCCGAGACGATCGGACCGAGATACGGAATGTAATTCGCCACCGCGACGATGCCGCCCCACATGATCGGCGAATCCATACCGAGTTGCCACAGGACCAATGCCGTCAACGCGCCGAGCGTCACGTTGATGAGTGTGATCGTGCCGATGTAGATCGACGTCGCGTCGACCACCTGCTGGATCACGCGGGCCGTCGTCAGCGCGCCCTCAAAGCTGCCGCGGCTGACGATTGTTTTCTTCCGCATCGAGGTCCAGCCGGCCAGGAAGAAGAAGATCACCAGCAGGGAAAAGAAGAGCTGGATCAACAGGTGCGGCGCCGACGTCGCGAGCAGCCCGGACAAGGAGTTGGGCGTTTCCAGCCTGACCGTCCGCCCGCCGCTCTGATCAGGCGAGATCGTAATCTGCGAGAAGATGCGGTCAACGAAGCGGTCGAACGACTTGTAGATCTGGAGGACCGGATCGAGCGCAGCCTGCACCTTCGGCAGCCGTTCCGGGATGAGCGCAACCCAGTCGATCGCCGGAAGAACGATCGATCCAACCGCGAACACGGCCAACGTGATGAACAGGATTATGCAGAGGCCCGCAGCGAGCCGCGAGGGAACGCCGCGGCGCTCGAACCACTCCAGCATTGGCACCAAGGTAATGGCGATGACCAGCGCGGCCGTGACGGGCATGAAGAATTCGGCGCCCGCCCTCAAGGCGAAGGGAAGCGCAATCATGCTGCCAATGCCGGCTATGAGCGCGATGGACGCAAGCAACCGGTCGCGCTTGGCACTGCTTTCGATGAAGGCGTGCGGCACCTCGACCTGAGGCTGAGGCGCCTTGGGCGGGCGCGATCTCTTGCTGGTCCGAGCGTCCATGCGGCGACGATATCCGGCGGAACGCCGCCCCGCTAGCGGGGGTGACTAAGAATTTATGGTGCCCCTGGTCCGACTCGAACGGACACTCCGGTTAGGAACTCGATTTTGAGTTCGAGCGCGTCTACCATTCCGCCACAGGGGCACGGAGCGCCTGCTAGACCAGCAGGCGCTCCAGAAGCAATCCACCGATCAGGCGAAAACCTTTTCCATGTCCGCTCCATACGGGTCTTCGCCGTACTTGTTCGGGCCTTTGGTGCCTTGCTGGATGGTGAAGACCAGGATCACGATCGCCATGATGAACCCGATCAGCATGAAGATCATGCCGCCACCAAGCGACGCCATACCGGGCGCTGACCCGGGATTGAGCATCGCCGGTCCCATCATCGCAAAGCCAATCGCATAAGGAATGAAATATCCCAGCAGCCACCAACCGGTCCGATTGGTGTCGTGCAGCCGACGCACCGCGACGGCAATTGAGGGCAAGAGCGTTCCGACCCAGAGCAGGACCGTCAGCGGTCCATAGATTCCAGCAACCATCGTGTTCACCCCCGCAATGCCTTCGACAATGCTGCAGATGACGGCGGCGACGATCAGGCCCAGAATGTACCACCAATATTCGGCGCGAGGCGCGCGGCCCGAAAACTGGGCATATTTCTTCAACGGGCGCGTGGCCCATTCCACTGGTGTCATTTGTCATCTCCCCCTTTGAGACTGGAGGAGATTAACGCGGCAAACCGCGCCCGCAATCAGGAATTGCTATACGATAAGGAACGCGCCGCGCAGTTCAGTTAGGATTGCCGTTGAATATCAATTGCGCGGCGCTTGCCGCCGATAGCTTAGCGCTTCCGCGACGTGAATCCGCCCCACCTGCTCGGTACCGGCGAGATCGGCCACGGTTCGAGCGACCCTTAAAACTCGATGGAATCCGCGTGCGGAGAGCCGCATTGCCGCAGCAGCGTCGGCGAGAAGCTTCCGGCCGGGATCATCCGGTGTCGCATGGAGTTCGAGGACCTCTCCGTCCGCCTCGGCATTGGTCCTTACACCCGAGCCATTGTAGCGATCGGCCTGCAATTGGCGCGCGGTCGCTACGCGGCTAGCCACTTCGGCGCTGCCCTCTGCGGGTGGCGGCAAGGTCAGATCTGCAGCCGAAACGCCTTGGACGTCCACATGCAAGTCGATGCGATCGAGCAAAGGACCCGACACGCGGGCCTGATAATCCGCGGCGCACTTGGGGGCTCGGCTACAAGCAAGCGCCGGATCCCCCAAGTGGCCGCACCGGCAGGGGTTCATCGCCGCCACGAGCTGCACACGCGCCGGGAAGGTCACATGTGTGTTCGCGCGGGCGACGCTGACGTTGCCGGTCTCGAGAGGCTGCCGAAGCGAATCCAGAACACCGCGCTGGAATTCTGGCAGCTCGTCGAGGAACAGGACGCCGAGGTGAGCAAGGCTGATCTCACCCGGCCGAACGCGAAGCCCGCCGCCGACCAGCGCGGGCATGGATGCGGAATGGTGCGGCGAGCGAAACGGCCGCCGGCGCGTCATGCGCCCGCCTTCCAGCTCGCCGGCGACAGACGCGACCATCGAGACCTCTAGCGCTTCCGCTGGCTGGAGCGGCGGAAGGATGCCCGGCAGGCAGGCCGCAAGGAGCGACTTCCCTGCTCCGGGCGGACCGCTCATCAGGAGGTTATGGCCACCGGCAGCGGCGATCTCGAGGGCTCGCTTGGCGACTTCCTGACCCTTCACCTGCTTCAGGTCGGGGCCGGATGCGCTCTGCACCGCCTCTCCCGGCTGCGGGGGCGTGAGGACGGACGTGCCCTTGAGATGCGCCAGCAAGGCCAGAAGATCGGGAGCGGCAATGACTTCGACATTGCCGGCCCAGGCGGCTTCCGCGCCTTGCGCGGCCGGACAGATCAGCCCCTTGTCCTCCGACGATGCCTGGATGGCGGCGAGCAGTACGCCCGGCGATGATGCAATCCGTCCGTCGAGCTTGAGCTCGCCAACGATGACGTAATGCGACAGTGTCTCGGCGTCCGCCGCGCCGATTGCGGCCAGCAGACACAATGCGATCGGAAGGTCGAAGTGCGACCCTTCCTTGGGCAAATCCGCCGGCGACAGGTTCACCGTAATCCGCTTCGGAGGGAGCGCGAGCCCGATCGAGGCAAGCGCGGCGTGGACCCGCTCGCGGCTTTCCGCGACGGCCTTGTCGGGCAAGCCGACGATCGTGAATCGCGGCAATCCCGCGGAAAGCTGGACCTGGACCTCGACGGGACGCGCTTCGAGCCCGAGATACGCAACAGTGGCGACGGTAGCTGTCATGCAGCCCCGCCACGCTTCAACATTGGGTTACGCAGACACCCCCCTACCTCGGCGCGCAATTGCTAGCGCGATGCCGCGACACACCGCAAGTCCTTGCAGCGACTAAGGTGTCGCCCCACATCCTCGTGATGATCACGAAGGCCCAATGGCGTCGTTTCATCGACAACCCCGTCGTCGAATGGACGATCTTCGTCGTCGGGCTCCTGCTTCTATTCGTGGTTGCTCCTCTAGTCGGTCCGATCCCCGGGCCCGGCGGGCTGATCGTTGCCGGACTGGGTTTGTCCATGGTCCTCAAGACCAGCCTCTGGGCCAAGCGTCGCTACGTCCGGTTCAAGCGCTGGAAACCCAAGGCCGGCGGCTGGACCGATTGGGCGCTGCGCCGGAAGAGCGCCAAGCGACGACTTGAAATCCAGAAGCAGCAGGAAGTTTCGGCTCTCGACGAGACGAGAGTGAATTGACTTCCGGAGCGCCCTCCCTTATCGGCCCGGTGCAACAGCGGCTGCCTGAATGGCGGCCCTTTTCATTTAGATTTTGAGAGAATGAGCGATGAAGCGCACCTTCCAGCCGAGCAACCTCGTCCGCAAGCGCCGTCACGGCTTCCGGTCGCGGATGGCGACTGTCGGCGGTCGCAAGGTGCTGAATGCTCGCCGCGCCCGCGGCCGCAAGAAGCTCAGCGCCTAGTCATCCTCCGCAAACGCTCGGATTTCCTCGCTGCGAACGCCGGTCGGCGCGCGGCAATGCCGGGCTTTGTCCTTCTCGTCCGCGATCGCCAGGACGGCGATCCGTCGAAGCGGGTCGGGTTCACCGTCACCAAGAAGATCGGGAACGCGGTCGTGCGCAATCGCATGAAGCGCCGCTTCCGTGAGCTTGCGCGCGAAATCATCTCCTCCGCCGGTCACGCCGGATCAGATCATGTGATGATCGGCCGCTCCGCTGGAATTGAACGCGATTTCGGTGACTTGCGCACCGATCTTGCCAAAGCGCTCGATCGAGTTCGCCCGTGATCGCCAAGCTGCTCATCATGATCGCCCGCGGTTGGCAGAAGGGTCCCTCAAAGGTCCTTCCCCCCAGCTGCCGCTATCAGCCGAGCTGTTCGGCCTATGCGATCACCGCACTTCAACGCTATGGGGCTGCCCGCGGTGGGTGGCTCGCTTTCAAGCGGATCATGCGCTGTCACCCCTGGGGCGGCCAAGGCCCCGACCCGGTACCCTGATCGAGGATCACCAGTGAACGAGAATAAGAACCTGATCCTCGCGGTCGTGCTGAGCGCGCTTATTCTGCTCGGCTGGAGCTTCCTGTCCAACAAGTTCCTGCCGTCGAACCCGCCGCCGAAGGTCGAAAACGGCAAGGTCGTCCCGACGACGCCGGCAAAGACCGGCCCAGTGGCAAACACGCCATCGCAATTGAAGGACCGCCATAAGGTTCTGAGGGAAACGCCGCGCGTTCTCATTGAGACGCCCGCTCTGCATGGCTCGATCAACCTCAAGGGCGCCCGGATCGACGATCTGTGGATGCTGAAGCAGCACGTCACGTACAAGAAGGAATCATCGCCGGTCGCCCTGCTCAATCCGCAGGGGACCTGGGCCTCCTCGTTCGTTGGGTTCAGCTGGAACGGCCCGAACGCGCCTGACGCGAATACGGTCTGGACCGCAAGCTCCCATCTTCTAACGCCAGGCAAGCCCGTCACGTTGAGCTGGGTCAGCCCCGCGGGTCAGACCTACCAGCTCGTGATCTCCGTCGACGATCTCTACCTGTTCACGGTCGAGCAGCGCGTGACCAACTCATCGGGACAGCCGATCCAGGTTCAGCCCTACAGCTACTCAAGCCGGGCCGGCCGGTCGGCGGACATGTCGTCCTGGACCGTTCACGTCGGCCCGATCAGCGTCCGTGACGGCAAGGCGGATTACCAAGTCGATTGGAAGACGATCCGCGAGGCCGGAGCCAATGGATTGAGCTACGATTCTCAGAAGGGCTGGATCGGCTTCACCGACAAGTACTGGCTGACTGCGCTCGTGTCGCAGGGCCCTACCCGCGATTCCTTCCGCTATTCGCAGACCGGGTCCTATCAGGCCGACTCTGTGGCACCTGCCTCGATCCTGGCGCCTGGCCAGACGAGCAGCTTCAAGACCTCGGTCTTTGCCGGTGCGAAAGAGAAGGCTGCGCTCGACCGCTACGAGAAGGCAGGGATCACGAAGATCTCCAAGTCGATCGACTGGGGCTATTTCGAATGGTTCATGCGGCCGATCTTCGACCTGCTGAACTGGCTGTTCCACCAGATCGGCAATTTCGGCGTCGCGATCATCTGCCTGACGCTTATCGTTCGCGGCCTGATGTTCCCGATCGCCCAGAAGCAGTTCCAGTCGATGGCCGCGATGCGCAAGCTGCAGCCGAAGATGAAGGCGATCCAGGAGCGCTACAAGGACGACAAGCCGAAGCTCCAGCAGGAGATGATGAAGCTGTACCAGCAGGAGAAGATCAATCCTGCCGCCGGCTGCCTTCCCATCCTGCTCCAGATCCCGATCTTCTACGCGCTCTACAAGGTGCTGATGGTGGCCGTGGAAATGCGGCATCAGCCGTTCGCTTTGTGGCTGAAGGACCTGTCGGCGCCGGATCCGATGACCCCGATCAACCTGTTCGGCTACCTCGACTTCGTGCCACCTCACTTCCTGGCGATCGGTATTTTGCCGATCCTGCTCGGCATCACGATGTGGCTGCAGTTCAAGTTGAACCCCGCCCCGGTCGACCCGACGCAGGCCCAGATCTTCGCGATCATGCCATGGGTCATGGTGTTCGTGATGGCGCCGTTCGCCAGCGGCCTGCAGCTTTACTGGGTCACCAGCAACGTGCTGACGATCCTTCAACAATGGTGGCTGTACAAAAGGTACGGACTGCACTTCTCCGACACCCATCCGGCGACGACCTGACGTGGACGAGGACGCCGCCAACGTTGAACTCGCCGAGCGTGCGCGGAAGCTGTTTTCCGGGCCGGTCGAGTTCCTGAAGTCGGCTCCGGGGCTGAAATTCCTGCCCGATCCCGACTATCCGGAGATTGCGTTTGCCGGCCGATCGAATGTCGGCAAAAGTTCGCTGTTGAATGCCCTGACCAACCGCAAGGGCTTGGCGCGGACGTCCAACACGCCGGGGCGCACGCAGGAGCTCAACTTCTTCGATGTCGGCCAGCCGCCGCAGGTTCGGCTCGTCGACATGCCCGGTTACGGTTTTGCTGAAGCACCGAAGGATCTGGTGAAGCGCTGGCGCTTCCTGGTGAATGACTTCCTCCGGGGGCGCGCGGTGCTCCGCCGCGCCTTCGTTCTCATCGATTCCCGGCACGGGCTGAAGCCGGTCGATATCGAGATCATGGAAATGCTCGATTCAGCGGCGGTGAACTATCAGGTCGTGATGACCAAGGCCGACAAGGTAAAGCCGACCGAACTCGCCAAGACCCTCGAGCAGGTGCGGGTCGCGGCCGCCAAGCAGGCTGCCGCTCACCCGCAACTGATCACGACGTCCAGCGAAACCGGCTCCGGCATCGCCGAGTTAAGAACTGCGATCCTCGAAGCCGCGACATCCTAGGAGACCCCCTTGCTCAAGATCATCATCGGTAACCGCGCATATTCGAGCTGGTCGATGCGCGGCTGGCTGGCGGTGAAGCAGTCGGGTGAGGAGTTCGAGGAACTGGTCGTTCCGATGTTCGACGAGGATTGGGCGAAAAGGCGCGAAGGCGACGAATTCGCCCCATCGCTCGGTAAGGTACCGATCCTGTGGGATGGCGCCTGCGTTGTCTGGGACAGCCTGGCGATCATTGAGTTCCTCGCCGACCGTTACGGCAAGGAAAGATACTGGCCGGCGGACGAGTTTGCCTGCGGAATGGCGCGGTCCATGGCAGCGGAAATGCATTCGAGCTTCGCCAATCTGCGACGCGAGCTGCCGATGAACGTTCGCAAGACTTTTCCGCTCAAGCCGCTGTCGAAGGAGACCGTTGGCGAGATTGAGCGCATCCTTCAGCTTTGGGCGCAGGCAAGAGCGCGGTTCGGCGGGACCGGGCCCTATCTCTTCGGTGATTGGTGCGCGGTGGATATGATGTACGCGCCAGTCGTTACTCGCTTCATCACCTATTCCGTGCCGATGCCGCCCTTCGCGGAGCTCTACATGAAGGCCGTGCTATCGCATCCAGATGTCGGTGAATGGATCGACAAGGCCCAGGACGAGCCTTGGGTCATCGAGCACTATGAGGCCGAATCAGCATGATGAATGGCGACACAAAGCGCCGGGGTTCCCGTCTTGGCATGGGGATCGCCGTGGGTGTCGCGATCGGCGTGGCCCTCCATAATATCGGAGTGGGCATCGCGATCGGCATTGCAATAGGGATCGCGATGGGAGCCGCTTCGGGTCGAAGACGGGACGACGAGGATCAATAATCGCTTCCATCCCGGTGGACGTAACGGCCGTCCTCGGTGAACAGCATGTCGATGTCGGAATAACCTCCGCCGGTGTTGGTGCCGCCGCCGAACGCGAGGAACGTGCAGTCCTCGGCGCTTTCGTTGATCAGGTGATGGCCGTTCGTGTTTCCCTTCGGCCAGGCAGCGAGGTCGCCCGACCGCATGACGGTTCTGCCGTCATCCTCGATCAGCACCGCCTCGCCTGAAAGCATGACCAGGAACTCGTCCTCGCCATCGTGCCAGTGGCGATGGCTCGACCAGGCGCCGGGCTTCAGGGTGACGTGGCTGACTCCGAAATCGGTCAGGCCCGTCGCGGGAGCGAGCCTCCGGTACCACCTGCCGGCGACCTTCACGTTATGCGGCGACGGATAGCCGGTGCGGTTCACCTGCTCGATCGATTCAAGGTCCACCTTGGGCATGCCCCTGTCCTTTGCTACGCGATGCAAATGTCGGTCGATCCCATCGCGCTTGCACGCGACCTAATCAACTGTGCGAGCGTGACGCCCGCACGCGGCGAAGTGTTCGATGTGCTTGAGGCCGCGCTGACACCGCTCGGCTTCACGGTTCACCGCTTTGTCCTTGGCGAGCCACCCGACGGCCCTACCGAGAACATGGTCGCCATTCGCGGCGAAGGAGGCGCGCATTTCGGGTTTGCGGGCCATCTTGACGTCGTGCCTCCGGGAGACGGCTGGGCGACCAATCCGTTCGAAACGGTGATCGAGAACGGCATCCTGGCCGGACGCGGCGCTGTCGACATGAAGAGCGCCATCGCCGCCTTCGTCGCTGCGGCCTCCCGCGTCGATGCGAGCGGCACAACGTCGCTGCTGATCACTGGCGATGAAGAGGGTTATGCGACGTATGGCACGCCGCGGATCATCGATTGGCTGAAGGAACGGTCGATCAAGCCTGACATGATCCTGATCGGGGAACCGACGTCGGTGGACCGGTTGGGCGACACGGTAAAGATCGGGCGTCGCGGCTCAGTGAACATGTGGATCGACGTACCCGGCACGCAGGGCCACGTCGCCTACCCTCACCGCGCCGACAATCCAATTCCGAAGCTGGCTAGGGTGGTCGAGGCGCTGAGCGCGGTCCACCTCGATGACGGCACCGACGCCTTCCCGCCGTCGAACCTGGAGTTCACGGCGGTCAGCACGCCCACACAGGCAAGCAACGTCATTCCCGCGTCCGGCACGGCGCAGCTCAACATCCGCTTCAACAATCTGCAGCGCGGGTCCGATCTTGTCAGGATGGTCGAGGAAATCGCCGAGCGCGAGGCACCCGGCTCCGTCGTCCGCGCGCGCATCTCCGGCGAAGCGTTCCTCACGCCCCCGGGCCAGCTGTACGACGTCATCGTCGCGGCGATCGAGGAAGAGACGGGCATTACGCCGGAGCTGTCGACCTCGGGCGGTACGTCCGACGGCCGCTTCCTGATCGAACTTTGTCCGGTCGTCGACTTCGGGCTTCCGAACGCGACGATGCATAAACTGGATGAGGCGGCGGCGGTGGAAGACATCCACGCGCTGTCGCGGATCTACGAGCGGATTTTGCGGAAGGTGGCGGCTTAGGCGACGATGCGCGCGGAGCCCGCGTCGCGGGTCCAGGCGAGGTATTCGTCTTCGAACATCGGCTGGGCGAAGACGTAGCCCTGGATCGTCGAGCACCCCATTGCACGCAGGATATCGGCTTGCGCGGAAGTCTCGACAGCCTCGGCGACGATCTCGCAATCCACGCCCTTGATCAGTTGGATCACGGCCTGGACGATGACCCGCGCTTTCTCGCTCTCTTCGATGTCGGCGATCAGCGACGGGTCGAGCTTGACGCGGTCGAGCGGCAATGAGCGCAAGCGCGAGAAGTTCGAATAGCCGGTGCCGAAATCGTCTATCGCGATGCGAACGCCGTCGGCCCGGAGAGCGGCGATCTCGGCAACGACGGTGTCGCTTGCCCTCATCGCCGCGGTTTCGGTGAATTCCAGCTCCACCAGCGACAGCGGAACTTCGTGCTCGGCCAGCGTCTGACGAAGCCGGGCGAAGAAATCGACGCGGTCGAGCTGACGCGGGCTGACATTGAACGCGACGCGGCGGTTGAAACCCTCGCGATGCCAGCTGCCGAGGGTCGCGGCGACTTCGCCGATCACCCATTCACCGATCTCGGAAATCAGGCCGGTGCTTTCTGCGATGGGGATGAAGGTGCCCGGCAGGCAAAGCCCCTCACGCGGATGATTCCAGCGAAGCAGTGCCTCGGTGCCGACCAGTTCGCCGGTCACCAGGCTCAACTGCGGCTGGTAGGCGAGCACGAACTCTCCGCGCTGCACGGCTTCGGTCAGCGCCTTTTCAGTGTCGATCTTGCGCTGATGCTCGGCCGCGAGGTCGTCGTTGAACAGGCAATGTTGTCCGCCGCCATCGGCCTTCGCACGATACATGGCGATATCCGCCGCGCGCATCAGAGATTCGATGCTGCTGCCGTGGTCGGGGCTGACCGCAACACCGATCGAGGCGCCGATGTCGACGCTGTGACCGTAAAGCTCGAACGGCTCGGATATCGCCAGCGCGATACGGCGCGCAACCCGCTCGACGTCGGCAGTCGATGGAATTTCGGAGAAGAACAAAGTGAATTCGTCGCCTGCGAGTCTCGCGAGCAACGGCCGGCGACCCATGCTGTCGGCTACTTCGGCGGTGACGACCACGCGCAGCCGATTCGCGACCATGATCAGAAGCTGGTCGCCACGGGCATGGCCGAGGCTGTCGTTGACCATCTTGAAGCGGTCGAGGTCGACGAACAGCATCGCACAGTTGCTGCCGGGCGCGGCGCTGCTGAGCAATTTGTCGGCTTCCGACCGGAAATGAAGACGATTCGGGAGCGATGTCACCGGGTCGTACATGCCGAGCGCCTGCGCATTCTCGATCGAGGCGCGAACTTCCGCGAACAACGTATCGACCGCGGAAGCCAGCTTCGGCATTCTCTGCCGGACGATCGCCGGCGCCGGGGAAATCAGGTCTCCGTCCTCCACAGCGATCAGGCGCTCACCGAGCGCGGCCAACGCGCGGGCGCTTTCACTGTTCGGCCTTTCAGACGCTATGTAGCTGACAAGAAGGCAGAAAGCGCCGGCAACGATCGATGCGAAGATCTGATCGTTGAAATTCGTGAGGTAGAGAAAAGCGCACAACGAGAAGATAAACGAGGCGAACCCTGCCGCGCCCGAAAGAAGGGCGTTGCTGATCTTCTGGGCAGTGCCTGCTTTCATGAAAATGCGTAGCGCCCCGAGCAATCGACGGCATGCCGATTGGCCAGACCTAAACGGGCAGGGTTAACAATCCGTGCAGAAGCGGCGTTACCGGCGACGGAGAATGATATAGAGGCTGCCCCCTCCGCCGTGGCGGGGATGGGCACCCCTAACCGCCGCAATACGACCGGCGTGCCGGGATACCGCGAGCCAATCGTGGACGGCCGCGCGGATGCGCCCGCGCTGAACCGGCGGCTCACCCCGACGATGGTGCCCAGTTATTAACAAAAGCACCCGGTCGCCCGCCGATTCCGCTTTCTCCAGCGCCACGTCGATCGCCGTCCAAGCCTGGTCGAGGTTCATGCCGTGGAGGTCAACGATGCGATCGGGCTGGATCGATCCGGAGCGCAGTTTGCGGTCCCACGTTCCATCGAGCGTCCGTCCCGGCTCTGGGCGGGCCGGTTGGGCGGGAGCCGGCTTTTTCGGCGGCTCTGCCTTTGGCGGGACTGTGACTATTGCTGGAGGCGGCGCGCTTTCGGCCCTGGCCTCAGGCTTGAGAAGTTTGCGCGAAAGCGGACGGATAGTGGCGGTTACGCGAGCCCAAAGCTCGGATTCTTCACTGCTGAGCGCGCGTGACACTCGCGGTGCCCTTGGGCACCAGGATCAGCGCCACGCCGTTCGACGCCATGCCGCCCGCGATCTGCGTCGCGTCGACTCCGGCCCCCCAGAAAGTATCGAACCGGTTCGCGCCCTTGATCGCGCCGCCGGTGTCCTGCGCGATCCAGAACCCGTAGGCCTCGGGACGATCCATCGCGAGGAACACCGGCGCGCCGAGCGGTACGAATTTCGGGTCGGCCGCGACCGTCGCTCGAGGCGACACCGGTACGTTGAGCGCACCGATCGGTCCCGGACCGGTCAGCTCACGGAAATAAATGTAGGAGAGATTCTCCCGCATCAGCGCCCTGCCCTGATCCGGATTGGCCCGCATCCAGGCTTTGATCGATTCCATGTTCGCGCCACCCGGCGGAAGAATCCCGCGCTCGCGAAGCAAGCGCCCGATGGCGACATATTCACGGCCATTCTGGTTAGCGTAGCCAAGGCGCATCACACTGCCGTCGGGAAAACGGACTCGACCGGAACCCTGTATTTCGAGGAAAAAGAGATCGACCGGGTCGGCGGCCCAGGCGAGTTCCATCCCCTTGTTGGCGTGAATTCCATCCTCGATTTCAGGTCGCGTAAAATAAAGGACGCAGGTGCCGGTCTCGTCGAGCCGCCCTCTGCCCGTCTGGCCGTCCGGGCGCGTACAGCGGACGAGATCCGACGGAGGGCGATAAATGGGAACGTAGCCCGGGAGAGGGGTACGCGAACCGGCGATCTCCGGCTCGTAATAGCCGGTGGCGAAGGCTTTGCCCTGCCCCACCGAAATCCAGTCGAAACGATCGCGGAAGAACGCCGACGCGCCTTGTGGGGTGACTGTCGCCGCTTCCGCGCAAACCCCCGCCCAGTCCTGCGCCGTGGTGAGGCCGGACGGGTCCTGCCGCTTGAGCAAGACCGGGCAGCTCGTCCGGAAGGCCTGAAGTGCTCGGCTCGCATCGACCTGCGTGATGAACATCGGCGCAGCGGCCACGCTGACACCCGCCGCAATAGCGTTCGCGGGCGGCGGCGGGACAACGGGGACCGGGACAGGCGCCGGCATCGGCGCGGGCGAAGGCGTTACCCGCGGCTCAATGGGCCGGGTGGCGCAGGCAGACAACACTAGGAAAGTCGCGAGCGCGAGCGCTCTTGCGGCGCGGCTCACTCTTCCTCGTCGGTCTCGATCAGGAGCCAGTTGGGATCCCGCGAACCGATCTGACGGCGGAATGTCCACAAGTCGCGGGTCTGCACCGCATCGCTCATCGAACCGGCGACTACTTCGCCATTCTTGTTGCGGGTGACCGCAGCGATGTCCGCCTCGAAGCGAACCGTGACGACTGCAAGACCATTGTCGGCGGAAGCCGCAGTGATGAGCGCCTGCTCGACTTGGACGAGGCGATTGTCGAGGACGAAACCGTCCTTCTCACGCTGCTCGATGGCCGAGTTGAACGTCTCGAACACATGGTCGTCGACGTACGGACGGAGGCCGGCAGCATCGCCCTTCCAATAAGAATCGAGGACCATCTGATAGGCGGACTTGGCGCCCTCGAGGAATCGCGCGACGTCGAACGCCGGTTCGGCCGCAAGTAGCGCTCGAACGCCCGGTCCAGCGGTCGGCAGAAAGGCCATGTCGCCCGCGTCGGCGGCTGCCGGCTGGGCGATCGGCTGCTGGTTGACGCGCTGCTCGACCATTGCCTCCGGGTCGGCAGGCTTGAGGATTGGCTGCTGCTCATGCCCTGTGCGCTCTCCGAGCACGCTATAGAGCCTGAGGCCAATGAACAATGCGACCAGCGCTAGGATGACGATGACTGTCAACGCTTCGATTCCGTTCCTCTAACTTCTTACTACGAACATAGTGCGCGAAACCTTTAGATTCAAAGACCGCTTCGCCATCTTGCCGCCATTGCGCGCCGTTTGGCCGACTGCTAGTCGCCCAACCCGAAACGCTTGTGGGCCCATGCGGGTCCGCTACTCCCAAATCGATCGAAGGCGAAGAACAAATGGCCGACCAAGATATGCTCACGCCCGGTAACGGCGCCGAGGACCCCAACAACGGGCCGCAGGCGGCAACGCTCGCGCAATATATCAAGGACCTCTCGATCGAGAATCCGAACGCGCCGCAGGTTTTCCAGTGGGCCGACCAGCCGCGCGTCGATGTTCAGTTCAACATCAACGTCGACCGCGTGTCGGATGACGTCCACGAGGTGGTGATCAAGCTCGACGTGTCGGCCAAGTCCGACAGCGGGGTCCAGTTCATGATCGAACTCGCTTACGCCGGCTTGTTCGGCCTCCGGAATTTTCCGGAAGAAGCGCTCGGCCCGTTCCTGCTGATCGAAGCGCCACGGCTGCTGTTCCCGTTCGCTCGCCAGATCGTGTCGGAAGCGACGCAAAATTCCGGCTTCCCACCGCTCCTGCTCGATGGAATCGACTTTGGCGCCGCCTATCTCGCCCAGCTTCAGCAGCAGGCGCAGGAAGCGCAGACCAACGGCGACGGCACTCAGGAAGCGACGGCCGACGCCGAAGCGACGCCGTCCGAAAGTTCGGACCAGGCCTAGCTTGCCTCTAGCCAGCGGGACGCAGACGTGAACCTGCTCAAGGCAACTGGAACGATCGGCGGGCTGACCCTGGTCAGCCGCATCGCTGGTTTCGCGCGCGAAATGCTCATGTCTCGCGTCATGGGCGCGAGCTGGCAGGCGGACGCGTTCTTCGTCGCATTCCGCCTCCCGAACACCTTCCGGCGCCTGTTCGGCGAGGGAGCATTCTCGGCCGGGTTCGTCCCGCTCTACAGCCAGCGGCTGCATGGCGAGAATGGCGAGGTTGAGGCGCGGAAGTTCTCCGAAGAAGTGCTCGCGGTCTTCGCGCCGACCCTGATCCTGTTCACAATAGTCTTCGAGATCGTGATGGGGCCGTTCGTGTTCCTGATCTCGGGGTACGAAGGCGAGAAGCTGTCGCTCGCGACGTTCCTGACCCAGATCACCTTTCCGTATCTGATCCTGATCAGCCTCGTTTCCCTGTTCTCGGGCATCCTCAATAGCCTGACTCGATTCACCGCTGCCGCCTTCGCGCCGGCATTGCTCAATCTGGCGATGCTGACGGCGTTGATCTTCGTGCCGGTGGGAGGCAGCATCACTGCAACCGCCCTGGCGATTGCAGTAACCGTTGGCGGTGTCTTGCAGCTCGGTTTGTTGATGCTCGCGTGCAAGCGGGCCGGCGTCGTCCTGAAGTTCCGGCGGCCCAAGATGACACCCGGCGTTCGCCAGTTCGTGCGCGTCGTTATCCCGGCGACATTGGGCGCGGGCGTGTATCAGATCAGCGCCTTCATCGACACGTTCTTCCTGACCCGCATCGGCACCGGCGCGATGAGTTATTTCAACTATGCCGACCGCCTGAACCAGCTTCCGCTCGGCGTCATCGGCGCGGCGCTTGGTACCGCGATCCTGCCGCAAGTCAGCAAGCACGTCGGCGCGAACGAGCCTGAGAAGGCTGCGAAGGTTCAAGGCCAGGCGGCGGAGCTTGCGATGCTGCTCTGTCTGCCCGCAGCGCTCGCGCTCGCGGTGAGCGCGCTGCCCTTGGTGTCGGCGCTCTTCCAGGGCGGCCGGTTCACGCCTGAGGACGCGCGCCTGACCGCCCTCACGCTCTCGATCATCGTGCTAGGGCTACCTGCCTATGTCCTGGTGAAGGTGCTGACCCCTGGCTTCTATGCTCGACAGGACACGGCCACGCCGGTGAAAATCGCGGCATTTGTGCTTGTCGCTACGATCGTCCTCAACTTCCTGCTGATCCCGTGGTTCGGCATTGCCGGCCTGGCGTCGGCGATTGCGATCACGTCGTGGCTCAATTGCCTGATGCTCTACGTCATCCTCCATCGCCGCGGGCATTTCCGGATCGAGGGCTGGCTGGCGTCGCGGATTTTCCGGCAACTGATCGCGGGAGGACTGATGGTTGCCGCACTTTATGGCATCCGCATGGTTATCGGTGGCTGGTTCGACGGTTCCGTCGGACATCGCCTGGCCGGCGTGGTCGCGCTGGTGGGCGGCGGCATGGCGGTCTACTTCCCCGCTGTCTGGATCCTCGGCGGTACCGACCGCGAGGAGCTGAAGTCCCTCTTCCGGCGCAGGAGGCCATACACCGATGTCGGCTGATGTATTTGCCAGCACCTCAGGTCGCGCGCGGGTCGTTTCCGGCATCCAGCCAACCGGCGGATTGCACCTCGGCAATTTGCTTGGCGCGATCCTCCGCTGGGTCCGGATGCAGGATGAGGCGGAGTGCCTGTTCTTCCTCGCCGATCTTCACGCGTTGACCATTGACGTCGAGCCGAATGAGCTGCGTTCCAACATTCGCGAGATGGCAGCGGCGCTGATCGCCAGTGGCATCGACCCGAAGAAGTCGATCTTGTTCCAGCAGAGCGCCATCCCCGCTCATGCTGAACTCGCCTGGGTTCTCCAGTGCACCGCCCGCGTCGGCTGGCTGAATCGCATGACGCAATTCAAGGAGAAGTCGGGCAAATCTCGCGAGGGCGCGAGCGTTGGGCTTTACACCTACCCGGTGCTCCAGGCGGCTGACGTCCTCCTCTATCGCGCAACGCACGTTCCTGTCGGCGACGACCAGAAGCAGCACATTGAGCTCGCCCGCGACATCGCGATCAAGTTCAACACCGACTACGATGTCGAGCTGTTCGTTCCGCCCGAGCCGTTCATCGGCGGCGGCACCGCTGCGCGGGTCATGAGCCTACGCGACGGCTCAGCGAAAATGTCCAAGTCCGACCCATCAGACATGAGTCGCATTAACCTCACCGACAGCGACGACGAAATTTCGCAGAAGATCCGGAAGGCGAAAACGGATCCGGAGCCACTCCCTGAAGATCCGGCTGATCTCGACGGTCGCCCGGAGGCGAAGAACCTCGTCGGAATCTACGGCGCCGTGACTGGCGAGAGCATCGAGCAGGTGCTGGGACGTTTTGCCGGCCAGGGCTTCGGTGCGTTCAAGCCTGCATTGGCGGATGCGCTGGTCGCCTTGCTCCACCCTCTGCGGACGCGCCTCGAAGAGCTTCGCAACGATCCTGCAGAACTAGATCGCCTGCTCGCCGACGGATCGGCGCGTGCCGCCGAACTCGGCGCTCCCGTCGTACGAGAAGCTATCCGGGCTGTGGGCCTGTCGCGCTGAGGGTTCAGCAGAAGCGTCTACGAGTGTAACGATGGCGGACTATGTTCGCATTGCTCGGCAATCCAGCGCTCGGCCAGATCTTGGGCCAGATGAGCCGACAACGGCGGACGCAGCTGTATCAACTGCTGTTCCTGCTTCTTCTTGGGGCTTTGGCCGAACTCTTCGCCATTGCGGCGGTCATTCCGTTTCTGACATTGCTGACGGCGCCGAACTCGCTAGGCGCGGCATCTTCCGCCCTGGCATGGCTTGGCGCGGTCAGCCCACGCGAGCAGCTTCTCGCTGCCGCGGGAATCTTCGCATTTGCGGCCATTCTCGCCGGTGTTTTGCGGATTGCACTCGCGTGGATGACGCAGTCCTTCAGCTTCGGGCTTGGCTACGACCTCGGCGTGGCGATCCAGACCCGCCTTCTCTACCAGCCGTACGCCTACCATTCCGCGCGAAACAGCAGCGACCTCGTGGCCGCGCACGAGAAGGTTTTCACGCTGATTTACGGTGTTGTGCTGCCGGCGCTCACTGCGTTCACCGCCGCGATCACCTCACTGTTCATCATCGCCATATTGATCGCGATCGATTCGGTCGCCGCAGGCATCGCCATTGCCAGTGTGGCCGCGATCTATGCCGCCGTCACGACCGTGACCCGCCGTCGCCTCTACCTTTACGGATCAATGATCAATTCCGCCCATGTCCAGCGGGTGCGTTCTGTGCAGGAGAGCCTTGGTGGCATTCGCGATGTGCTGATCGACCATTCGCAGCCGATGCATCTGGCCCAGTTCGAACGCATTGGTCACCGTGTCCGCGCGGCCGAAGTGCGGTCGTCCTTCATCGGTTCGACCCCGCGATATGTCGTCGAAGCGGCCGGAATGGTGCTGATCGCGGTGCTCGCCGTCATACTCAGCGAGCGCGGCGGGAATTTCGCGACGGCCTTGCCGATCTTGGGTGCCATCGCGCTGAGCGGTCAAAAGCTGCTGCCGCTACTCCAGCAGGTCTACCAGGGCATGGCACAGCTGCGGACCGGTTCGGCGACCGCCTCGGACCTGGCAACTTTGCTCCGACTTGACGTGCCGTCCGACGCGATCCGCACGAGCGCTTCACCCCTGCCCTTCGAAAAGGAAATTCGCTTCGACGGCGTGAGCTTTCGCCATCCCAATCGCGGCGAATGCGCGCTCGACAACGTCGACCTCGTCATCCCTCGCGGCGCGAAGGTCGCGCTGGTCGGCAGGACCGGCGGCGGAAAGAGCACCCTTGCGGACCTGCTCATGGGATTGCTCGATCCGACTGAAGGGCGAGTATCGATCGATGGCGTATCTCTTGAGAGGTCGAACAGAGCGAACTGGCAGGCGCAACTCGCGCACGTGCCGCAGGCGATATTCCTGGCCGATGCATCGATCGCGCGAAACATCGCCTTTGGATCGGCAGAGGAACATATCGACCTCGACCGCGTGAAATGGGCGGCGACGATTGCCCAGGCGAATGAGTTCGTGACGTCGCTTCCTGACGGTTTTCAAACGTTCGTTGGTGAAAGAGGCACCCGTCTATCGGGCGGTCAGCGGCAGCGGATCGGCATCGCCCGCGCTCTATACAAACGGGCGCCGGTGTTGATCTTCGATGAGGCAACTAGCGCTCTCGATCGCGAAACGGAGGAAGCCGTGATCGACGGCATCATCGGCTTGGGCGACAAGATCACTTTAGTGATGATCGCGCATCGGCCGTCGACCATCGCGCAGTGCGACACGATCCTTCGGCTGGACCGCGGGCGAATTCAGGATAACCCCGAAACGACCATCGCCATGGCGCATTTCGGCTGACCATGAGCCGCCTGAGAAGAGTGATAGAACGGCGCGGCGCCGTCGGAACGGCGATCATGGTCGCCGACAGGATTGTTCGACCATTCGGGTTTTCGCTGATCAGCTTCACGCGGCTGGGCGCGCTGCCACCGCCGCCCGAGGCCGCGTCTGCCAAGGATCGTTTCGACCAGATCGCGACCGGCAATCTATGGGGCTCAGGCGAAAGCCTTAGCGGCGCCGGGTCGGAAATCACCCGGACGAATCATTACCGCCAAGAGCTGATCGACCTGATTAATGCGGAGCGCTTCGGGTCGATCTTCGATGCGCCTTGCGGCGATCTCAACTGGATGCACCTGGTGCTCAAGGAGGTCGGTGTCGATTACCTCGGCGGCGACATTTCACCGGCAATCGTCGAGCGGAATCGCGAGCAATATCCCGACTTCAAATTTGTCGAGTTCGACATCACAGCGGACACCTTTCCCAAGGCCGATGTCTGGCATTGCCGCGACTGCCTGTTCCACCTCTCCTACCGCGATATCGAACGGGCTCTTCGAAACTTTGCGAAGTCAGAAATCCCGTATGCCTTGCTCACGACCCATTCCGGGCTGATTCGAAACTCCGACGTGGAGAGCGGGGGCTGGCGCTACATCGACCTGCGACGGCCGCCGTTCAACTTGCCCGCGCCGAGGAAATGGTTGAGCGATTACAGGTTCGGCGACCTGCCCCGTTATGTGGGGCTTTGGTCGCGGGAGCAGATCGAACGCGCGCTCAGCCGGCCGTAAAACGCAGCGCTCGCTTCAACCCAAATGCGAAATGCAGCATCCCCTGACCCAAGGGAGCCGGAAGTCTCGCCAGCATCGCCGCCGTCCGGGCTTTCCCTCGCGGGCCGACCAGGAAGAGTTTCAGAAGCCTGCGCGCATATGCAATCCGACCGGTACGGACCGCGCGCATCAGGGCCAGTCCGACGTCGAAGTCGATATATTCCTTGATATCCGTGCGAAGTTGCGGGTCCGAAATGCCGTCCAACCGCTTTACCAGGGTCGCGGTCGGAAGAGAGATTTCCTCCAGCCTTGCGGCCTCCACCACATTGCTGCTGTCGGTGATCCCGCCGGTCCCGACGCGATAGAGAACGGTCGTCTTGGTCGAAGCGGCGACCGGACCGTCGAGCGCCAGCCTGGCCCAAAGGTCCATTTCGTCTCCGACCACGACATGTTCGAGCAAGCCGACCCGCTGAACGGCATCGCGGTTGAACGCCGCGCTGCTCGTGAAGAACGGCGCCCGCCCCTGCGCTGCTTCATGAAAGTAACGGATGGCGCGCGCGACACCCCGATGGTCGCGAACCGGTGGTACGTCTCCGCCGCTCCAATGGCGGTAGGCGGTTCCAATGAGAGTAGCGGCCGGAAATTCGTGCCGAAGCTCCTTCAACGTCTTAAGATGATCCGGCAACCACAGATCGTCCGCGTCAAGAAGGGCGATCCATTCTGCTTTCCCGGCCAATATGCCCGCATTGCGGGCCGCGCCTGGTCCCGCATTCTCCTGTCGGATGAGATTTATGCGCGGGTCTTTGAACCGTTCGACGACCGCTGGCCCGCCATCGCTCGACCCGTCGTCGATCACGAAAAGCGTCCACTCGCCGAACGACTGGCCGAGCACACTCTCGATCGTGCGGGCGACGTAGATTTCCTTGTTGAACAAGGGCATCACGATGTCGAACATTGTTGTTTTGACACTCCACGGGGGGCTCGTGACGCCATCGCCATGCCAGCAGCGCGATAGACGCGTCAAACCTGCGTGACGCAGGACGGGTCATCCTATCGTCGAATCCTGTGGGCCACATCCGTTGTCGGCGGAGCGACCCTTGGCGCCCTCCTGATCGGGCTCATCCGGAACAAGGCCGTCGCGCTCATCGGGGGCCCGGAGGCGGTTGGCCTGCTCGGCCTGTTCACCGCGCTGGTTTCGATGGGCGCGTCGGTAACCGCGCTGGGGCTGGACACCAGCGCAGTTCGGCAGCTCTCGCAGAAGGCTGACGACGACGTCGAAGCGGGCCGGGTCCGCTGGGCGATCTGGACCTTGGCGTGGCCATTGGCCCTAGTAGGCGCGGCGACAATTTGGCTGTTGCGGGCTCCGATCGCGCAGTTCGCGGTTGGCGATCGCAGCTATTCGAATGAGATTGGCTGGTTGGGAATTGCCGTCGCGGGGACGGTAATCGCCGCGTCCCAGATGGCTGTCCTGCAAGGCTATTCGCGGATCACGGACCTCGCGCGTGTTCGTCTCGGAGGAAGTATCCTCGCTACGTTCGTCGGCGTCCTTGCGATCTACCATTTCGGTGTTTCGGGTATCGTCGTTGCCGTTCTTGCGACGCCGATCGCCAATTGCCTTCTGGCCGCGTGGTTCTGTCGAACGCTTCCGCCCTATTCCTGGCGACAGACCGCCGACCGCCAAATTGTGCAGGCTTGGAAGACGCTGGCCACGATCGGCGCGGTCGTGATGCTGACCAACACGGTAGGCAGCCTCAATCAGCTGGCCGTTCGCTCGATCGTTACACACCAACTCGGCCTCGACGCGGCGGGCCTCTATCACGCAAGCTACGCGATCGTGGCGGTCAACCTCAGCCTCGTGCTCAACGCGATGGCGGCCGACTATTACCCTCGCCTGTCACAGGTTGCACACGAACCTGCATCGATGAGCAAAGTCCTCAACGAGCAGCTCCATGTCGCCCTGGTTCTCGCTGCTCCAGTCCTGGCGATCGTCAGCACCGCCGCTCCCCTGGTGCTTCAAGTCCTCTATTCGTCCGCCTTCGTTAGTTCGGATTTTCTCCTTCGCTTGCTGCTCGCTGCAGGTCTGCTGCGGCTGCCGATATGGGCATTGGGGTTCGTCCTGCTCGCGCGGGGCGCTGGCGCGTCCTATCTCCTTGGCGAAATCGCAGCAGCGTCGATGATCCCGCTCGCCTGGCTCCTGATCGGGCCGCTTGGGCTTGTCGGCGCGGGCATCGCCGCCGTTATCGCCGGCCTAATCGCCTTCGCTATGTACTTCACGAGGGCAAAGCTCCGGCACGAGGTAACCATCAACGGCGAGAACCTGTGGTTCGTCGGGGTGCTTGTCGCGTTTCTCACCGCCTTGGCATTTTTGTTCGAGGTCAGTCCGACCGCGGGTCTTGTCCTCGGCGGCGCAGGCGCTGCCGCGTTCGCCTGGCATTCCTTCAGTGCCTTGAGATCGGTTCTCGCCCGCTAGGATGGCAGGATCTTGTCGAACGCCTCCTTCTCCAGCCGTGCAACCTCGTCGGCGTCCATCTGACGTAGAGCGCGTTCGCGGATGGACTTTGACAGTCGCGCTCTCAGGTCAGGGTCTCGGACGATCTTCAGCAGGCGGTCTGCCATTGCTCGATAGTCGTGGTCTGGGACGAGAAAGCCGTTGACCCCGTCCTCGATGAACTCGCCTTGCCAGTCCCTGTCGTAGCCGACCGGCGGCGAGCCGCCGAGGCCGCATTCAATCAGCGACAATCCGGTCAGCGGGGAGACGGTGATGCAGTGCGGGATAATCTCCGAAAGATCTTCCTGCGTCGTCTGACCGATGAATTGGATCCGATCGCGAACTCCAAGCGATGTTGCAAGCTGCTCAAGCTCCTCCTGCATGGGCCCCGCGCCGGCCAGAATGCCGATCGTCGTGGGCTCGTGCTCAATGACCAGCGCCATGGCCCGGAGGGCCTCGTCAGGCTGTTTCAGCTTCAGCAGGCGGCCGACGTAGAGCAAGGTTGGCTTGCCGAACGGTACGCCAAGCCTGCGGAAGACCTGTTCGGCATTGCTCCTTTCCTCCCGCGGGCGCAGGTGGATGCGCTGGATATTGCCGGAGATCGGAATGATCGCCGTGTGTCGTCGAGCGCCGTTCGCAATTGCCCAACCGAGGTTGTTGCGATTGTTGCCGGCGACAAGGTCGGCCCGTCGCAGGACGAAGCTGCCGATTGCCGTCTGCAGCCCATAGGTCGGAATGAGCCGCGGCATCGCGAGGCCGCCCGCCTCCCGATAAAGCTCCTCGTAATTCCCGCCGATGCGGATCGCGAGCGGCTTACCGGTTAGCCTGCTCAACCCCCAGGCGAGCAAGCCGGACAGGAATGGGTCGGTTGCTGCCACCACCGAAACGTCATGCTTTCGAACGACGCGCCTCAGCACGGCGAGCAGCCGCAGTTGCGACAGCAGGAAGTTTAGCGGCAGGAGGAAGCGCGGCCAGCGGTGCAGTTCGCTGACCCCCTCGATCACGATCTGCCTCGAGCTAAAGCGAATGAAGCGAATTCGCCCCTTGTCGGCCCCCACAAGGTCGGCGACCGGATGCACCGACCAGACCCGTCCGAAATAGCCTGACGCATGGCGCGCTTCGAAATTATGCTCGTGCTTCTTCTCTCGGACCTCCGCCACGCGATATTCCGCGGCAATGTAGAGAATGCTCCGCCGCTTCATCGGACGTCAGGCGCGAGGATGGGCGTGGCGATAGACGTCTAGCAAGCGGGCCGCGTCCACTGCCGTGTAAATTTGCGTCGACGACAGGCTGGCGTGACCAAGAAGCTCTTGGAGCGCCCGCAAGTCGGCACCGCGAGCGAGCAAATGCGTCGCGAAAGCTGTGGCGCAAGGCGTGCGGCGTCAGGGTGTCGGGCAGCCTCAAGCGCTTGCGTGCCGCCGCCACGGCTCGCCGAACGAGGTCCGGGTTGAGCGGCCCACCCCGCGCGCCCACGAACAAGTGGATCGTCGCGTTCGATCGGCCAGGGACATTGCCGCACATAGTCGTCAATCGCCTCGCGAATGGCCGGCATGATCGGCACGACACGGGTCTTGGACCTTTTGCCGGTTACTCGCAGCGCCTGGCCGATTGGCCGGATACTGCCGGTCAGCGACAACGCCTCCGCCACGCGCAATCCCGCACCGTAGAGCAGCAGCAGAATCGCGAGGTCACGGGCGCCGATCCAGTCTTCCGACGCTGCCGCCGATGCATCCTCGGCCAGCGCAACGGCTTCGTCCGGCGCGACCGGCCTTGGCAGAGTCTTCGGCCTGCGCGGCGCGCGGGTGCGCGGGAGTCTGCGGCAATTTGCCTTGCTGTTCTGCGGCATAAGAAAGGAAATTGCGTACCGCGGATAGTTCTCGCGCGGTCGACGAAGGCGCCAAGACCTTCGCGCCTGCGCTCGGCGAGGAAGGCGCGCAAATCCTGTGCGTTGAGGGTCAGCAGGGCTTCGGGCCATGGCTCTCGCCGAGATACCGCCCGAGGAAATCGAGAAGTCGATGCGCGGTCGCGACATAAGCGCGCGCCGTGTGCGGCGAGCGCCTGCGATCGTGAAGGAGATGAGCCTGCCAACGCTCGACGAGAGCGCGAGCGGGATGATCGATCAGTTCTCCAGGTCCACCAGCCACCGACGGATGATAGCGGCAAGGCTGCGACCAAGGAACATCAGCAATTCGGACCCATGGCGCGCGTCGAGATCCTGCGACGTGCTCTGGCCGAGCGCGAGAAGGCCGACCGGAAGCGGCGGTTCGCATTCGATGCGGATGAGCGCTTCGGCGCGGATCAAGCTCGCAGGCAGGCCCGAACAGCGGATGACCATGCTCGACCGCGCGCATGGCGACGCCGTCGACCTGCTCGATCGACCGCATCAGCAATTGCGGCTCGACCTGGTGAACGCCGTTGCAATCGGCGCGGAACGCCTTGTCGCCAACGACGAGGGCGAGCGAGACGGCGTCGATCCCGAGGATCAGTGGCCATTCCTGCGTGATGACGTGGAGCAGGTCGTCGACGCTGTCGGCCTCGATTGCCGCGACACCGCTTCGTGGATTGCCGCCGTTGCTCCGGAATGGCCGCGCGCAAATGCGATCAGGTCCTGGTTCGCCTCCTCGACGGCGCCAAGTCTTTCGCGCAGGCGCGCCAATGCGTGGTCCTTGAACGGGATCACTCGTGCCATGCCGCGAATGGTACGCTGTGAGCGGTTAATTTCCTACAACTTGGGTGATTGTCGCGCCGCGGAACGGCCCGGCGACTAGTTCGGGCGGTAGCGCCCTTCCAGCCAGACCGGCCGGGACTTGTCCAATTCGGCTTTCATTTTCGCCTGCTGGGCGGGCCGGATAATACCGACCTCTCTCGCGGTGACGGCGACGGCCAAGATCGCGTTCATCGTCAGCGCCTCCCTGAAATCGCAATAATGGAGCGACTTCAGGAGTTTCTGCCTCTTTTGCTCCTTCCGCAAGATGGTACGGCGACCCGTCCCGATCTGAAGCATTTTCCCGATCTGCGCGGCCCTTGAGCCGACCGAGCTCAGATCTTCTGGCCGGTCTTCTCCCAGTCCGCGAGGAAGCTCTTGATCCCGCTCTCGGTCAGCGGGTGCTTGAACAATTGGTGGATGATCTTCGGCGGCGCCGTCATGACGTCAGCGCCGATCTTCGCGGCTTCGACGACGTGCATCGGGTGGCGGACGCTGGCGACCAGGATCTGCGTCTGCGAAATCGTAATTGTCGTAGATCAGGCGAATGTCGGCGATCAGCGCCATTCCGTCGAAGCCGACGTCGTCGTGACGGCCGACGAACGGCGAGATGAAGGTCGCGCCGGCCTTCGCGGCAAGCAGTGCCTGGGCGGCCGAGAAGCAGAGCGTGACATTGACCATCGAGCCGTCGCTGGTGAGCGACTTGCAGGTCTTGAGGCCGTCCTCGGTCAACGGCACCTTGATCGCGATATTGTCGGCGATCTTCCGAAGAACCTCCGCCTCTCGCATCATCCCGTCGATAATCGAGCGCGACGACTTCGGCCGAAACCGGGCCGTCGACCATCGCCGCGATCTCGCTGCACGACTTCGATGAAGTCGCGGCCGGACTTGTGGATCAGGGACGGGTTGGTCGTGACGCCATCGAGAAGCCCGGTGGCGGCAAGGTCGCGAATTTCCGGAATTTCGGCGGTGTCGGCGAAGAACTTCATGGTTTGCGTCAGCCCCGGCTTTGGTGGATTTGGGGCCGCATAGCCGGTGAAGTCGGCGGGCCGTCACCCGATTCGGACCGGTCAAGGGAGGGGCGATTGAGCGAGCACGTCCGGCTGACAGCGCGATGGCGACGTTCTTTCGATCATCCTCGCAGACCCGAGCGCC
The DNA here is from genome assembly GCA_963750315.1 of uncultured Alphaproteobacteria bacterium. Lineage (GTDB taxonomy): Bacteria > Pseudomonadota > Alphaproteobacteria > Sphingomonadales > Sphingomonadaceae > Sphingomicrobium. Next base: position 95,831 of record CAVVQF010000005.1, on the reverse strand, counting down.
GCAACGCGATCACGGTTGCGATGTACGCCACGCTCGCCGATGCTTTCGAAAGTGCTGCGAGCGACCAGAGCATCCGACTGATCACGCTGCGCGGAGAGGGACAGGACTTCACCGCCGGCAACGACCTCGGCGACTTCATGGCCGAGCTCCCGCGTGATGGGTCCGACATTCCCGGTCTGGCGCCTGCTTCGGGCGCTGGCGAAGAACCAGGTGCCGGTCGTCGCCTCGGTCCACGGCAATGCCGTGGGCATCGGTACGACGATGCTCTTCCACTGCGATTTCGTGATCGCCGAGGAAGGAACGCGTTTCTTGATGCCGTTCGTGGACCTGGGACTGGTGCCGGAAGCGGCGAGTTCGCTGATCCTGCCGAGGCTTGCGGGCCGTCGCAGGGCCGCGCGTTACCTCTTGCTTGGCGAGCCGTTTGACCCGGAAGAGGCTTTGGATTTCGGCTTGGTCAGCCACATCGCCCCGGCTGGACAGCTTCAATCGGTCACTGATCAAACTCGTAGCCAAGCTGCGCGCGAAGCCCGCGGAAGCGCTGCGCCTGACGCAGCGGCTACTGCGCCGCGGGAATTCGGACGAGCTGCTCGAGCGAATGGAGCTTGAGAACGGTCATTTCTCGGAGCGGCTGACGTCCACGGAGGTCCGCGACGCGATCAGCGCCTTCTTCGCCGCAAGGGCGAAGCCCGTCAGCTGACGGTGTAGGCGCGCTTCGAACGGCTGAGCGTGATCGTCGGCCCGTTGAAGAAAATGAAGTTCATCTTCTTCGTATAGGTAATGGTCAGATCCTTGTAGCCGGTGCCGGTGACCGGGTCGTTGACGGTGAAGGCGCCATCGCCCTTCCCGAACAGCTTGGACGTCATGCGGGACTTGATTGCCGCGTCGGTCGGCACATTGTTCGATGTATACCGCTCATAAAGTGTTGCGACGCGAGCGCCCTCGCCCAAGGCATGCTGCATGCCGGCATTCGCCTGGTAGAGCAGCCCGACCTGAAACAGGCCGTAGATCATCGACACGAGCACCGGCAGAGCCAGCGCCATCTCGATGGCCGCGGCGCCGCGATCGTCGCGGCGGAGGACCGAGAGCTTGATCATTGCGTCCTCATCCCCGTCTTGCCCTGGATGGTGAAAGTCCCGTCTGAATTCGCCCGCGGATAATATTTTGAGCGGAACATCGGAGTAAACGTGCCCTGCACTGTGACGCTCACCCAGCGTCCGTAGGTCTGGCCGCTGGCGCAGGTTGAATCGTAGCTCGACGCACGCGTTCCATTGCATTCCAGCCAGTAGTCGATCGTCACGCTGCTGGCAGGCACGCCGGCGGCGGTAGCCGCCTCGGTCTGAAGCGTGCTGTAGGTGCTCGACGACGTTTGATACGCCTGCACCTTTTCGATGGCGCGTTGCGCAGCCTGTTCGAGCTTTAGCTTGTACGAATAGGCGCGGCTGAGATCGACCATCCCGACCAACATCGAGGCAAGGACGGGCGCGACCAACGCGAGCTCGATGATCGAGGCGCCGCGTTCGTCCCGCGTAAGGGCTGAGTTGCGCATCATTCTACCAGCCTTATTTTCGAGCCTTTGAAAGATCCGGCTCCCGAATTCGCAGGACAAGTGTTGCTGACAGCGCTGTTGCCGGTGAAGGAAATTCTCTTCACGACAAGCTGCATGCAGTTTGAATTTACGCCGGAATTCCCCGTCCATGTGAAGTCCGCTTTCGGGAAATAGAACGCACCCTCGATGTAGGACCCGCTGTTGCCGTTGATCTTGATGCTGTTGTCGGTCGCGGCCCGTCGGTCCTGGTAGATCAGCAGGCCCTTGTAGGGACCGGTCTTCGGCGCGGTCAGATTGAGGTTCGCGCTTCCGTTCATTGTGATTCCACCGATCGCAGCATTCGCGGCTGCGTTCGAATTCGACAAAACGAACACGACGCCGTCAGGGCTGCCGTTGATGTTCGCGCCGGAGTTGAAGTCAATGTCGCCGCCGTCGATGTAGTAGACCCCGGGCGCGAGGTTCGCTGTTCCCTTGATCGAGAGCGCTTTGTAGCAGCCCGGTGTCAAATTGACTGTTTCGCTCGGCTTGACGTTGGGATCATTCGCGCAACCGCCGGAAGGCGGCGTCGGAGTTACGCTTGCGAACGGATCCGTCTGCGAAGGCATGAAAGGCTGAAGCACAGTACCGGATTTCCATCGAGTGCTCGCCGGAATTCCTCCGACGGCCGCAATCGGGCTCGCGCCGACGCTGGCCGACCCGGTCGCGACCGCAGCCGACATCGACGTCGAATTTGTAATCATTCCGCAACCGAGGTTAACGTCTGTGCTACCGGTCGCATCGATCCCCGTGACCGACTGATCTTCCAGGCTGATCACGCAATAGTCGCCGCTCGGTACGACCGTAGCAGTCGACGTGGCCGTGATGGTCGGGGTCGTCGTCAAGAAGAGCCCCGAGAAGCTCAGCCTCTTCTGGATCGATAGCGCAACCCGCACGGCATTGGTATCGGCGGTGAAGCCACCCGACAGTAGGCGGATTGGTGACCGTGCAGGTCGTAGCGATGCCGGTCTGGTTGTTTTTCTTGAGGTCGTACGCGACTGGATCGTTATAGGTCGATCCTGAGATGTTGGAGCAGGTCCCGACCGCCTTGCCTGCGACCTTTGCATAGGCACCCGCGGTTGCCGCGGAGTCCGCCGCGCGCTGAAGCTGCCTCTTCCAAAGCGTCCATTGGATCGTGTCGCTGGCAAGACCAGCCGAACCGATGACGAGCGGGAGGGCTGCCCCGGCAATGGCCAGAGTGTTACCACGACGGTCGCGCCAAAGGCGCTTCAACGATGAAATCATCAGACCAACCTCAGGTAATCGGAGCGCAATCTCAGTCTTCTATCGCCGATACGGTGGCCGAAAGGTTCAAAGTTTCGGTTAACGCGCGCTAACTCTGACCTCGCCTTGAATGGTAGGCGTATTATCTCCTATAATACAGTGAAAGTTGTCGCTTGCGCTTCGCAGGACGGATAATCACCTGTCCTCTCGCGCAGGCGAAAATGTACGAGGAAGATGGAAGATGGCCACGGAACCGACGACCGAGACCCAGACGGCGACCAAGCTGAAGCTCGATCCGCCCGAGGCGCTCAATCCGATTGCGCCGGCGGAAGCGGCCGGCCTCGTCCCGCTCAAGACCGAGGAGACCAGCGAGCTCGACCGGCGCGTCGATCAGTTCGTCGACGAGCTGGCCGCCCTCGACGCCAACAGCCCGGAATTCGGCAAGAAAGTCGACCAGCTCACAGCGATGGGCCGCAAGGAAATCGCCGAGGCCGCGGGCGCCTCGAACCGCTTCCTCGACCGACCGGTCAAGGCCATCGACAAGGACACGGGCATCGGCGCCGACCTCACGGAGCTTCGCCGGACCGTGCAGGAGCTCGATCCGAAGGGCGCGACCAAGTCACGCAAGTTCCTGGGCATCATTCCCTTCGGCAACACCGTCGACCGCTACTTCGACAAATATCGCAGCTCGCAGACGCATATCTCGAAGATCCTCGGCAGCCTTGCCAACGGCAAGGACGAGCTGCTGATGGATAATGCTGCCATCGACACCGAGCGGGCCGGCCTGTGGAAGACGATGCACAAGCTCGAGCAGATGGTTCACATTTCGAAGAGCCTCGACAAGAAGCTGGAGGACAAAGCGGCAGAGCTGGATGCGACCGATCCCGCCAAGGCGAAAGCGATCCGCGAGAGCGCTTTGTTCTACACGCGCCAGCGCACGACCGACCTGCTGACGCAGATGGCGGTCACGGTTCAGGGCTATCTCGCGCTCGATCTCGTCAAGAAGAACAATGTCGAGTTGGTGAAGGGCGTCGACCGTGCCTCGACCACGACCGTCTCGGCGCTTCGCACGGCAGTTACGGTCGCGCAGGCCATGACCAACCAGAAGCTCGTGCTGCAGCAGATTACCGCGCTCAACACGACGACGGCGGGCATGATCGACAGCACTGGCGAAATGCTCCGCACCCAGACCGGCGCGATCCACGAGCAAGCCGCCTCCTCGACGATCCCGCTGGAAACGCTGCAGCGCGCGTTCCAGAACATTTATGAGACCATGGACCAGATCGACCGGTTCAAGCTCCAGGCGCTCGACAGCATGAAGCAGACGGTCACCACGCTCTCGTCCGAAGTCGAGAAGTCTAAGGGCTACATCGCCCGCGCGGAGGGAGTGAACCAGGCGAAGTTGGAGGGCGGTGCGCCCTCCCCGTTCACGCCTATTGAGAGCAAATGAGCAGCACAGAGCGTTTCGATAAGGTCATCGCCCGCGCCGACCGCGTGATGCAGCAACTGGACGAGCGCGACGGCGCCGTCCGGGACGCCGCACGGCGCGAACGCCAGCGGGTCAATACAAACCTAATGCGCCGCGTCGGCCGGGTCGGCGTCGCGATCGGCGTGATCAGCATCCTCACGATCGTCGTCGGCCTCATCATGCCGATCGGCATGTTCGGATTCCTTGCGGCCGTCGGCGTCGCGATCGGTATTGCAGCGCTGCTTGCCTTCCTGCCCGAGCGGAGGCAGCAATGCTTCCGCGCCGACCGGCCGACCTGCCGAATGGCGCAGATGGTGCAGCGTTTCGATTCCTATCTCTATCGGCAGCGGCCCGCTCTTCCCGCGCCCGCGCGCGCGGAACTGGATTCGTCGAGCCGCATCTTGCCCTCGCTGAAGCAGACGCTGGAGCGGATAGACGATCTCAATCCCGATGCGCAGGACGCCCGGCGGCTGATGTCGACTCATTTGCCCGGCCTTATCGACCGCTACGTCAACGTCCCTGCCGCTTACCGCAGCCAGCGGGACGGTGAGGATGTCAGCGTCGATGAGCGCCTGATCGAAGGGCTCCAAGCTGGGCGCGGCGCGCTTGAAGAGATCTCGGAGAAGCTCGCCCGTACGGACGTCGCCGCTCTCGAGACCCAAGGGCGCTTCATCAAGAGCCGCTACGGCCAGGAGCGCATCGAAGGCTGAGGCCCGCTGTTTCCCCGCGACGCGCGTGCTATTGAGGGTGCCGGGGAAGATGCAGGGGGTTTCTTTCGGGCATGGCGACGGATTCCGCAGCGAGCGCCGAGCCTCTTCGCCTCCCCCGGGCGCGACTTCCCGACAAGCTGCCTGACCTAAACCGCCGCGGCCTGATCCTATTCCAGTTGATCTGGATCCCGGTGCTCCTGCTCGCTGTCGCGGGCCCGCTCGCCGGCATCTGGTTCCGGTTCGAGCAATCGGGTGAAAATTCGGCGCTCGTCGTGGGCAGCCGCGTCGGGCTCGCACTCGACGAAGACGATCTCACGAAGGTGCGCTTTCCGGTCGGCAAGGCGGCGCAAGAGGCGGGCGTGAAGGCAGGCGACGACATCGTCGCGATCGATGGCGCCCCGGTCGCCAAGGTCGTCCCGATCTCGAAGCGAGGCCTTGCACGCCCGCACGACGCGACGGACATGGACTATGCCTTGTTCACGCCGATCATCGAGGGGAGTGACGAGGCCGACTACACCATCCGGCTAAAGTCGCGGGATGGCAGCGAAAGGGACTTCCGGGTCCGCTCCAGCGAAAGCCACATCGGACAGGCGGCTAGCTCGGTCGGCCTTCCGCCCATCCTGCTGAGCGTCGTCGACCTCCTTCACCTGCTGACCTATCCGTTCCTGCTGTTCGCCGCCTGGATCCTTCACCGGCGCAAGCCCGAGGACTTGATCAGTTCGGTGCTGTCGCTCGCGATCCTGCTGACCATCGCGGCGGAGCAGCCGAGCGCGGGCTTCCTGACCTACATTCTGCAGGTACCCGGATGGGCGCATCGCTTGCTCTACGACGCCGGCAATATCTGCCTGCTCGCGGGCGTTCTCCTGTTCCCGTTCGGCCAACTCCGGCCCCGCTATGTCATCCTCCCTCTGGTGTTCCTTCCCACTCTCTTCGTGCTTGAGGGTGAGTGGTACCGGATCGTTTTCATGCTGTTCATGGCAGTTGCAGTCTCGATCCTTTTCGCGCGGCTTCGGGAGACGCCCCCCGGCGATGCTCGACAGCAGATCAAATGGGCGTTGTTCGGCTTCTCCGGATACGCCGTCTTCCTTGCATCGGCGCTCATCGCGGACGCGTTCAAGCTGCAGGTCGGATCGTTCGGTAGCCAGCTGCTGCTGGAGCTTCTCGGCGGCCTCAGCTTCGGCCTTGCCTTCCTCTGCCTCCAGATGGGGTTGATGATCGCTCTGCTGCGCTTCCGGCTTTACGATGCCGAGGTCGTGATCAGCCGGTCGGCGACCTTTGCGCTCGTCACGGTGTTCATCGGCGGCATTTTCGCGGCCAGCAATGAGGCCGTGAAGGTCTTCATCCAGGGGCTGTACGGCCCCAATGCCGGCCAGTCCCCGGGCATCTTCGCGGCCGCTGTCGCGACGGTGCTGGTCACACCCGCGCAGGAACGCATCCAGCGCTGGTCCGAGCAGCGGTTCCAGCGCAATCTGGTGAAGCTCCGGAACGACCTACCCTCCTCCCTGCGCGAATTTCGGGAAAGTGCGTCGATGCCGGAGTTGCTCGACGAAACGCTCAAGCGCATCGAATCCGGCGTTCGCACGACGCGTCTCGCGGTGCTCGTGGACGGTAATTTCGCGGCCGCCCGCGGGATCGAGGCGAAGGCGGCGAAGGAGTGGCTGAAGACCTTCGATCCCGCGACCTGCGTCGATGCACTTTGCAGCACGTCCGACACCACCTTCCCCATTCGCGTGCCGTTGCAGGCTCGCGCCGATGACGGCGACTGGATCGGCTGGCTGTTGGTTGGACCGCGCCCGGACGGATCGCTGCTCAGCAAGGACGAGCAGAATGCCTTGGTGGACGTCGCCGGCCCGATCACTCGCGCCATCAGGGTGGTGACCCGTCGCGAGCTTCGGGAGAAGGCGTTGACCGACCGGATCGAAGCGCTCGAAGCAAAGCTCACAACCTCGAAATCGAGCGCGCCAAAGCGCCAAAAAACTGTTAAACCGTAAGCAATTGACCACCCTATAACTCAAGCATAGCTTGCCGGCTGCTCAGGGGGCCCCGAGTCATGGTACGCGTCTCGATCATTGCGGCATTGTTGCTGGCTGCTCCGGCAGCGCTCTCGATTCCAGCCAGCGCGGCAGTCGCCCAGGAGCCTGACCAGGGCCAGTGCGCCGACACTCCGCAAAAGAAAGCGAAAAGGTCGTTATTCGGGAACGTCATCGGTAGCGTGACCGGCGGCATCCTCGGACGCGCTGGCGGCGTCGCGACGAGTCTCGTGCCCGTCGGCTCGATCGTCGCCGACGAGCTCCTCAAACTGCTCGATTGCAAGGAGCAGAAGCAGGCCGCAGACGCCACCAACCAGGCGATCGAGGGCGGCGTCGGGACCGAGGTCAAATGGAAGAGCGAGACACGTGAAAACGTGATCGGCTCGTCAAAGGTTACCGCGTCGCAAAAGCTTGCGGACGGCGGTCAGTGCGTGACGGTGACGGACGTGGTCATCATCGACGGCGAGGAAACGACCGTCCCGAAGAAGATGTGCCGCGGAAAGGGCGACAGCGGCTACAGGAAGGCGTGAGTTGAGCGGACTATCGCTCCTTCTCGCGGCTGTGCTGGCATCGGGCGACCTCGAAATGGCTGCTGCCTCCGCTCCACCTCGCGATCCGATCAATCCGACCTGTCCGAAGGTTCTCGACTGGTCGACTTACCGCCAGATGCGCTTCACCTTGCTGGAGACCGAGGCGCGGCGGATTCTCAAGGCGGAAGGCATGATCGACGCCGACGCGGCGGTGCGCCTGTCGGATGCGCTCAAGCAATATCAGCCGATCGACGAGATCTGGCTTCGCTCACCCGGCGGTGACGCGCGGGTCGGCAACAAGGCGGGAACGATCATCAGGAAGCAGGGCATTCCGACCCGAATTCCGCCTGGCTGGGCTTGCTTTTCGGCATGCAACTTCATGTTCATGGGCGGCCCGATCCGCTTCATTGACGATGGGGGCATCTTCGTAGTTCACATGTTCACGCACCTTGCCGACAAGGACGCGGTCCATGCCGAAGTCGCGCAGGGCGCGGACAAGGCGACGAAGCTGCTTGGCGAAGTGGAGCAGGACTCGGCGATGCTCGCCAGCGAGGACAATGACTTCCTCATCAAGATGGGCATTTCGCGCAAACTGCTGACCGAGGTCATGTATCAGCAGAAGGCGGTCGCGTCGGATGACAACAAGTCGACCCGCCGCTGCCTGACGGCGAAGGAAACGATGAAATATAATGTCGCGAACGCCCAATAAGGTGTCGCGCGGGAGGCGCTCTATGAACTGGCGATCCATGATACTTGCGACGGCGATTGGCACAGCTTGTCTGGTCGTCGCGGCGCCTGCCCTGTCCAAGGCCGTGGTCGTCCGCTCGGCCGGTCCGTCCGCGAAAGCCTATCCGCCGGGCAAGGCTCTGCCGGACAGCGCCAAGATCTCTCTGAAGCCGGGCGACAGCGTCACCGTGCTTGGCCCGAACAGCACCAAGACCCTGCGCGGTCCCGGCACTTTCCCCGCCTCATCCGCAGGCGCCGAAGGGTTGGCGATGGCGGCTGCTCGCCGCACCCGCTTCGGCGCCATGCGGTCGGGTGACCTCGCGCTCAACCCGAGCCCCTGGAACCTAGACATCAGCCAGAGCGGCACGATCTGCCTGGCCAAGGGCAGCGCGCTAAAAATGTGGCGGCCCTCGTCGGACGATGCCGCGCAGCTCACCATCACGCCGTCTTCGGGCAAGGTCGAGACCGTCAAATGGGCAGCGGGCAAATCGACTGTCGACTGGCCGACTACGCTCCCGATCAGCGAAGGCGTGGACTATCAGCTCGCCGTCAAGGACGGGCCAAGTCCGGAGACCGTCCGGTTTGCGATGATGCCGGCGATTCCGGCCGATGCCGTCGATACGGCGGAGGCGCTGATTCAGCGCGGCTGCCAGAACCAGCTCGACGTGCTCGTCGCCGGGCTCGGCGACGGGGAATAGCTAGCCGATCACTCCGGCCGCCCGGAGTCGATCGACCTCAGCGCCGTCCACCGACAATCCCGCAAGGACGTCTGTCGTGTGTTCGCCCAAGGACGGCGGTGGCAGATCCGAATCCGCGCGCTCACCATCGATGCGTACAGGCGAACCCATCACTTTCATGCCGGCCATCGTCCGGATCATTTGACGATGCTGCGCCTGGACGTCGGCGAGCGCCTGACTGATCGTATTGATCGGCCCAGCGGGGATGCCTGCGGCCTCAAGTCGCGCGAACCATTCGTCGGCCGGTTTCTGCCGGATGCAGTCGCTGATCAGCCGCACCATCTCTTCGCGATTGGCGACGCGAGAGGCGTTCTTCGCGAAGCGATCGTCGCTCACCCATTCCGGGTGACCGCAGATTTCCGCCAGCCTCGCGAACTGACGGTCGTTGCCGACCGCGACGATCAGCGGCTTATCCGATGCCGCGAACGGCTGGTACGGGACGATGTTTGGGTGGGTATTGCCCTGGCGAGGCGGGTCTTTGCCCGAAACCAAGGCATTGGAAACCTGGTTCGCGAGCACCGCCAGTTGCGTATCGAACAACGCCGCGTCGATGTGGGCGCCCTCGCCCGTCCGCTCCCGCCGGAACAAGGCCGCGAGGATGGCTGACGCGGTATACATGCCGGTGAACAGGTCAACGACGGCGACGCCGACACGCAAGGGCCCGCCGCCCGGCTGATCGTCCGGAAGACCGGTGATGCTCATCATCCCGCCCATGCCCTGGATGATGAAGTCGTAGCCGGCGCGCTCGGCGTAAGGGCCGTCCTGTCCGAAGCCGGTAATTGACGCGACGATCAGGCGCGGGTTCGCGGCGAGGAGGCCTTCGGCGTCGAGGCCGAACTTCTTCAGCCCGCCAACCTTGAAGTTCTCGACAACGATGTCGCTTTGCTCGGCGAGCTTGCGGACAAGCGCGGCGCCTTCCGGATGCGCGAAATCGATCGCCGCCGATTTCTTCCCGCGATTGGCACTGAGAAAATAAGCGGCGACGCGGTCGTCGCCCTCACCGTGCCAAGGCGGTCCCCAGTGGCGCGTGTCATCGCCGACGCCGGGCCGCTCGATCTTGATCACCTCCGCGCCGAGATCCGCGAGAAGCTGGGTGCACCAAGGTCCCGCCAAAACGCGGGAGAGATCGAGGACGCGGATTCCGGCGAGCGGCGGCGTCATTACTTCCGCATGCTCCAAGGCTTGCGATCGGCGAGCACCGCGTGCGCCGCATTATGCCCCGGAGCGCCGGTCACACCGCCGCCCGGATGCGCGCCCGACCCACAAAGGTAGAGGCCCTTCAGAGGCATTCGATAATCGGCAGCGCCGATCATCGGGCGCGCGCTGAATAATTGATCGAGGCTCATCTTGCCGTGGAAAATGTCGCCGCCGATCAGCCCGAACCGGCGCTCGAGATCGAGCGGCGAATGGATCTGTCGTCCGATCACCGACTTGGCGAACCCCGGCGCGTGAGCATCGACCGTGGCGATGATCGCATCCGCAGCCTTCTCACGCTCCTTGTCCCAGCTTCGGCCCGGACCGAGGTCGTAGCGGAAATGCTGGCAGAACAAGCGACGCGACATGCTTGCCCTTGGGCGTCAGCGTCGAATCCAGCGTCGACGGAATGAGCATCTCGACGACCGGCTTCTTGGTCCAACCGTTCGTTCTCGGCGTCCAGCCAGGCGCGGTGCATGTAGTCGAGGCTCGGCGCCATGATGATGCCGGCGGTCAGATGATCGCCCTTCTTCGGGAGCACCGTGAACTTCGGCAGTTCCGACAGAGCCACGTTCATGCGGAAGGTCGCGCTTTCGCCCTTCCAGTGGTGCATGCGGCGGTGAACGTCGGCATCGACCGCGCCTTGCAGGCACGAGCCGGTCGAACAGCAGCTTGGGATTGACGCCGGCCACTACGGTTTTGGCGCGCCACGCCTTGCCGCCAGCAACGACGCCGGCCGCGCGGCCATTGTCGACGATGATCTCCTCGACCGGCGTGTTGAGCAGGATGTCGACGCCCTTCTCTCGTGCGGCGCGGGCCATCGCCTGCGTGATCGAACCCATGCCGCCGATGGCATGGCCCCAGGCGCCCGGGACGCCAGCCGCTTCGCCGAACAAATGGTGCAGCAGCACGTAGGCACTGCCGGACGCGTTCGGGGAGGCGAAATTGCCGACGACGCCGTCGAACCCGAACAGAGCCTTGACGATATCGGTCTTCGAAGTAGCGTTCCAGCACTTCGGTCGCGCTGCGCAAAGCGAAGTCGTGAACGACACGGGTCTCGGCCAGCGACAGGCCGGCCATGTCCTTGCCGAGCGTCAGCAGCTTCGGGATCGCGCTCAGACGCGCACCGACGTTGGGCGGCGCGCGCAGCAGCCATTTCTTGAGGAGCGGCAACGACCTTCTTCGAGGTCGGCGATGTAGCGGTCGTAGCCTTCGCGCGTCCTTCTTCGAATGGCGCGCGATTTCCTTGCGGGTCAGGCCGTTGCGGCCCGGAAGCAGATACTGGCCATCGCCGGGCAGGAAATTATCGCGTCTTGCGAAGAACGACCTTCAGGCCATGCCGTTCGAGGTCGAGGTCGCGAATGACCTTCGGATTGAGCAGGCTGACGGTGTAGCTCGCCGCCGAGTTGCGGAAGCCGGGCACGAACTCGTCCGTGACGGCGGCGCCGCCGACCGTGTCGGACGCCTCGAGCACGGCCACCTTCAAGCCCTTGGCCGCGAGATAATATGCGCAGGTCAGCCCGTTGTGGCCCGCGCCGATGACGACAACGTCGAATTCCATCCATTCCCCACCGAATTGCTATTCCGCCTATAGTGAGCGGCCCTCACCCGCCGCCAGTCGGGCGGCCGCTGCCAATTTTTGGCACGAACCGCTCGCATCTTTGCCCACCATCGGCGAGCCGTATTAGTCTAGTAATACGCCAGATTGAACTTTGGAGAGCGGGGATGATGAAGATCATGGCAGCACTTGCCGGCGCAGCAGCGCTCGCGACTGATATCGACGAACGCAGCGCGCTGGCGCAAGAACCGTCACCAGCGGCGCAAGCGAGCGTTGACGCGAAAGCGGTCGTCGCCGACGTCACGGCGCATCCTCAACGAGAACTACGTCTTGCCGGACATGCGGCCGAAACTCGACGGCAGCACTGGCGAAGGGCCTCGCCGACGGACACTACAGCGTTAGCGACCCGAACGTCCTCGCGGAGAAGATCAACGCCGATCTCGATGCCGTCGCGAACGACCACCATCTCGGCATGCATCCGCGACCCGAAGCAGGCAGCCGAGCTCGCCGCTCGTCCTCGGCGGCGCCGGGTGCTGACGATGCGCCGCCGACGGCTGAAGAGATACGGTTCGCCGGACCGCCTCAATCACGGAATCCTGCAGCTGAAGGTGCTGCCCGGGAACATCCGCTACATGGAGACGATCGGCTTCTTCTGGGGCGGCGAGCAGACCGAAGACGTCTACGACAATGCGATGCGCTTCCTCAAAGGCGGCGACGCGATCATCATCGACATGCGCAAGAACGGCGGCGGCAGCCCGGAGGCGGTCCAGTACATGATCAGCCATTTCCTCGAGCCGAACCGGCCGATCGTCACCTTCTACATGCGAGGGCAAAAGGGCGACACGTGGAAGAGCCTGCTACGCTTCCGGCAGGCCGGATGACCGGCAAGCCGCTCTACGTGCTGACCGGCGGCCGCAGCGCGAGCGCTGCCGAGGAATTCATCGGCCATGTCGACGGCTTCAAGCTCGGCGAGCTGGTCGGCGAGACCACCGCTGGCGCGGGCTATCGCAACGAATTTTTCCCGGTGGTCGGGCGGCTACGTGATCAGCGTGTCGGTCGGCCGCGCGGTCCTCGCATCGACCGGCAAGGATTGGGAGAAGGTCGGCATCGCGCCGACGATCAAGGCCGAGCCAGGAAAATGCGCTGGAGGTCGCCCAGGTCAGCGCGCTCCGGAAGCTGGCGGCGACGGCCACCGGCCGCGACAAGGAAGTGATCGAGGGGAATGCTCAAGTGATGGAGGCGCAGATCACGCCAGTCGCCACCGCCCTTCCTTTGCCAGGATATGTCGGCGTTTACGGCGTGCGCCACATCACGAGCGAGAATGGCGGCCTGGTTTTCCAGCGTGAGGGCGGCGCGAAAGGCAAGCTTGTCGCGGTCGGACCGAACGAGTTCGCCTTCGTCGAAGACCCGATGCAGCGGGTAAAGTTCAAGACCGCCGCCAACAGCGCGACTGAGCTGGAGCTGATCAGGAGCGACGGGAGCCGGGCAGTGGCCGCCCGCAACCCCTGATCATTTCATCAGGACGAGCTCTTCCGACATCGTCGGGTGGAGTGCGACGGTCGCGTCGAAGTCGGCCTTCTTGAGCCTGGCCTTCACCGCGACCGCCGCGGCCTGAAGGATTTCCGGAGCGTCGGGCCCGATCATGTGGACTCCGACGACCTGGTCGGTCTCCCCATCAAGCACAAGCTTGTAGAGCGACCGTTCGTTGCGGCCGGCGAGCACGTTCTTCATCGGCCGGAAGTCCGACGTGAAGGTCTTCACCGTGCCCAGCCGGTTGCGCGCCTCGCCTTCCGTCATGCCGACACCGGCGAGCGGCGGATGGCTGAACACCGCGCTCGGGATGCAATTATAATCGACCTTGTGCGGCTTCTTTCCGAAGAAGGTGTCGGCGAACGCCTGACCCTCGCGGATCGCCACGGGCGTCAGCTGGACGCGGTCGGTGACGTCGCCGACCGCGAAGATCGACGGCACGCTGGTGCGGTTTTCGTCGTCGACCTTGATCTCGCCCTTCTCGCCGACCGCCACGCCGGCAGCGTCGCAGCCGAGGCCCTCGGTATTCGGACTGGCGGCCGACCGCGAACAGCACCTGGTCGGTCTCGATGTCGTCGCAGCCGGTCATGCGGACGTGGAGCGAGCCGTCGTCGCGCTTCTCGATCGCCTCGATCGTCGCGTGGAACTTGAAGTCGATGCCCTTGCGGATCGAGATCTGGAGCAGCCGGTCGACGACCTGCTGGTCGTAGCCGCGAAGGAGGACGTCGGTGCGGTTCACCAGCGTCACCTGGCTTCCGAACTGGTGGAAGATGCCGGCGAACTCGTTGGCGATGTAGCCGCCGCCGGCGATGATGATCCGCTTCGGCAGCTTGTCGAGATGGAAGGTCTCGTTGGAGCTGATCGCATGCTCGATGCCCGGCAGGTCGGGCATCAGCGGACGCGCGCCGGTTGCGATCAGGATCTTGTCGGCGGTGATCGTCTTGCCCGACGCTAGCTGGACCGAATTCGGTCCGGCCAGGGTCGCGCGCTCCTTGAAGATCGTCACGTCGTGATTGGTGAGCGTCTCGGTGTAGGCGCCTTCAAGCCGCCCGACCTCGGCCAGCACATTGTCGCGCAGCACGGCCCAGTCGAAGCGCTTTTCCGGAACGTCCCAGCCGAACATGGCGGCGTCGTCGAGATCCTCGGCGAAGTGCGCGCCGTAGACGAGCAGCTTCTTGGGACGCAGCCGCGGATGACGCAGGTGCCCCCGACCTTATGCTCCTCGGCAATCGCCGACGCGGGCGCCGTAGCTTGCACGCCACGCGCGCGGCGCGAACTCCGCCGGAGCCGGCGCCGATCACGAACAGGTCGAAATCGAGCCATTAGAGACCTGCCCTTTCGATCAGCGCGTCGCGTCGAGGGATCGAAACTTGTCGTCAGCGGACTCGTCGAGCTTGCGCGCGATTTCCTTGCCAAGCTCGACGCCGAACTGGTCGAACGGGTTGATCCCGAGCAGCACCGCATTGGCGAATGTGCGGTGCTCGTAGAAAGCGATCAGCGCACCAAGCGTCCGCGCGTCGAGTCGGTCGAGCAGGATCGTCGAGCTCGGCCGGTTGCCGGGATAGCTGCGGTGCGGATCGTCGCTCTTGCGGCCGCGCATCAAGGCAGCGCCCTGCGCGAAGGCATTGAGCAGCAACTGCCGATGATGTTCCGGCGGAAGGCTGTCCTCGGCCTCGGTCACGGCGAGGAATTCGACGGGGACCAGGACGGTGCCCTGGTGGAGAAGCTGGAAGACGGCGTGCTGGGCATCGGTGCCCGGTCCCGCCCCATGTGACCGGCGCGGTCGGCTGGCCGACCGGCGAGCCGTCGAGCTGTCACCGACTTGCCGTTGGATTCCATCTCGAGCTGCTGAAGGTAGAACGGCAGCAGCCGTAGCCGCTCGTCATAGGCGAAGGCGGCGCGGGTCTGGCAGCCGAACTTGCCGAACGTAGAGGCGGTCGATGAAGGCGGCGATCAGCGGCGCGTTCTTCGCGGGCTCGGCGTAGCGGAAATGACGGTCCATCTCGGCCGCGCCTTCGAGCAATTCCTCGAACGCGCTCCAGCCGAGCGCAAGCGCCGCCGACAGTCCGACCGCAGCTCCATAAGCGAGTAGCGGCCGCCGACCCCTTCGCTGAACTGGAGAATGCGGGTCTCGTCGATGCCCGCCTCGATCGCCGCTTCGGGCCGCGCAGTGACCGCGATCACCCGCCCGAACGGGTCGTCCACTCCACCCTCGCTGAAGCCAGGCGAGCGCGGCGTTCACATTGGCCAGCGTCTCGGCCGTGGTGAACGTCTTCGATGCGGCCACGACCAGCGTCGTCGCGGGATCGAGCGTGCTGACCGCGTCGTCGAACGCCTCGCCGTCGATGTTCGACAGGAAGCGAACCTCGAGCCTGTCACTCCGGCGACCGAGCGCATCGACGAGCAACGCTGGACCGAGCACCGAACCGCCAATCCCGATGTGAAGGATTCCGGTCATGTCGCCGAACGCGCCAGCCTCGATCGCATCGACCAGCGCCCGCATCCGCGACGTCGGCCTGCCGACGAGTTCGACCGCATCCGGGCGCGCCCGTGCCGCGCTCGGCGACATGCTCGGCCGGGCGCCCCTCGGTCGAATTGACGGCCGCTCCGGCGAAACAAGGCATCGCGCGCGCTCGCGAACCCGCTCGCCTCGGCGATCGCGACGAAGCGCATCGAGCAGCCCGGCGTCGAGGTGGGTCTTCGACCAGTCGAAATAGAGCCCGCCAAGCTCCAGCGACAGGCCGAGAGCCTGTTCAGCATCGCGCTCGAACAAGGTTTCGAGCGGTTGCACGTCGTACGCGTCGATCGCGTTCCAGTCCTGGCCTGCCATGGGCGGCGTCATAGTCGGGCGCGCACGCAAAAACCATCCCCGCTTGACGGGCTCGGCTCCGGCGCGAAACAAGCACGCCCGATGGCATTCAGCTATGCTCGCCGCCAGGGCGCAAAGACTCAGGCAAGGAGCGCCGCGGCGGACTTTCTCGACTCGTCATCGCGGTCCTTCTCGCTCGCCTGGGTGATCCGGAGCTTCGTCTTCGCTCCGTTCTAGCATCCCCTCGGGCTCCATGCTGCCGGCGCTGTACATCGGCGACTATGTGATGGTCGTCGAAGTGGCCTTACGGCTTTTCGCGCTACAGCTTTCCGTGGGGTTTCCCGTCCTTCGACGGCCGGATGTTCGGAGGCTTGCCCTCAGCGCGGCGACATCGTCGTTTTCCGCGCGCCCGGTACCGACGAAGACTTCGTGAAGCGCGTCGTTGGCCTCCCGGGAGACACTGTGGCGGTTCAGGACGGCATGCTGATCCTGAATGGCCGCCCGATCCCGCGAACGCAGGAAGGCACATTCGCCATGCCGCTCTCGGCGAACAGCCCGTGCCGGGTCGTCTATGGCGCGACGCCGATGACCGGACAGACCGACGATGGACAACCTGCCTGCCTCTATCCCGCCTACCGCGAGACGCTGCCAGGCGGAGAACAGCTACCGGGTGATCGACCAGGTCGACAATCCGCGCGCCGACCAGATTGCCCCGGTGAAGGTTCCCGCCGGTCACGTCTTTCCTGATGGGCGACAATCGCGACGACAGCCTCGACAGCCGCTTCTCGGTCCAGGAAGGCGGGATCGGCTTCGTTCCGGTCGAGAATTTGATCGGGCGCGCCAGCTTCATCTTCTGGTCGACCGATGGCGCCGCCGAATATGCGAAGCCGTGGACCTGGTTCAGCGCCCTTCGCGGAGACCGCCTCTTCGGCAGCTTCGGCGGCCGGGGCCAGTGAGCAATGTTCGCGCCTTTCTGACTTCTACGCTCGGCCATGAGCCCAAAGACATCTGCCTTGTTCGAGCGCGCGCTGACCCATTCGCAGCGTCGGCAAGGACAGCTACGAGCGGCTCGAATTCCTTGGCGACCGCGTCGTCGGGCTGGTCATCGCCCGCCTGGCTCTACGAGCGGTTCGACAAGGAGCCCGAGGGCAAGTTCTCGCGCCGCTACAATGTGCTGGTCTCGCGCGAGACCTGCGCCGAGGTCGGCCGCGAGGATCGGCCTTCCGCCGATGATCAAGCTCGGAAAGCAGGCGCGCGAAGACGGCGCCCAGCAGAGCGACAACGTCATCGGCGATGTGGTCGAAGTCCCTGATCGGGGCGCTGCTGATCGACGGCGGGCTCGACAAGGCAGATGCTTTCATCCGCCGGGCCTGGGCGCCCTATGTGGAATCGCAAGGCGGGGCGCCGAAGCATCCCAAGTCCGCGCTCCAGGAGCTTGCGGCAGCGCGCGACTGGGCCGCCCCAGACTATGAGATGGAGCGCAAGAGCGGCGCCCACCATGCACCGCGCTTCACGGTCCGGGTCTCGATCGCCAAGGTCGGCGAAGCTACCGCCGAAGGCTCGAGCAAGCAGGAAGCGGAAACATTCGGCGGCCGCTGCGTTGTTGGATCAACTGCAATGAGCGAAGACACAACCCGCGCCGGCTTCGTGGCCGTGATCGGCGCACCGAACGCCGGCAAATCGACTTTGGTCAATGCGCTGGTCGGCCAGAAGGTCGCGATCGTCAGCGCCAAGGCGCAGACGACGCGCGCCCGGCTGATGGGCATCGCCATCCAGGACAAAACGCAGGTCCTGCTCGTCGATACGCCGGGCATCTTCGAGCCGAAGCGGCGGCTCGACCGGGCGATGGTCGCTGCCGCCTGGGGCGGCGCCGGCGATGCCGACCTGATCCTGCTGGTCGTCGATGCGGACGGCGGCCTCAACCGCGCAGGTCGGGCAAATCGTCGAAAACCTGCAGCAGCGTGAGCATCCGCTGTGGATCGCGCTCAACAAGGTCGACCTCGTCAAGAAGCCGAACCTGCTGACGCCTCTCGGTCGCACTCACCGAGCGGCTGAACCCCGACAAGGTCTTCATGATCAGCGCCGCGCAAGGCGACGGCGTGCCCGATCTCAAGGATGCGCTCGCTGCCGGCGATGCCGGAAGGCCCGTGGCTCTACCCGGAAGACGAAGTGTCCGACGCCACCGACCGAATGATCGCCGCCGAGATGACCCGCGAGCAGATCTTCAACCAGCTTCACCAGGAGCTGCCCTATGCCTCGGCGATCGAAACCGAGACGCTGGGAAGACCGCCCCGACGGCTCGACCGTCATCCACCAGCAGATCTTCGTCGAGCGCGACAGCCAGAAGGCGATCGTCATCGGCAAGGGCGGATCGCGGCTGAAGACGATCGGCGAAAAGGCGCGCGCGGAAATCAGCGAGCACCTCGGCCGGAAGGTGCACCTGTTCCTGCACGTAAAGGTCAATCCGCGCTGGGGCGAAGACCGCTCGCTTTACAAAGACATCGGGCTGGAGTGGTCCGACTAGCGACGGCGGCGAGCACTTCATCGACCCACCCAGGCACTAGCTTGCTCGCCGGCCCGATCCGGCTTTCGTCGAAGAACGTGCTGCCCGAGGCTCGGCTCCAGGTTCATCTCGAGCGTCCTCGCGCCGCAGTAGCGGGCTGTCTGGACGAAGCCCGCGGCGGGATAGACCGCTCCCGACGTCCCGATCGAGACGAACAGGTCGGCCCTCTGCAACGCGTGGTCGATGCGCTCCATCTCGTACGGCATCTCGCCGAACCAGACGATGTCGGGCCGCACCTGCCCGACCGCTGCCGCAGTGCGAGCACACGGCGACCTCAGCCCATCGGTCCCGGTCCAGCCGAAGCGCTCGTCGCAGGCGAGGCACCAGCCGTTCGTCAGCTCACCATGCATGTGCAGAAGCCGCTTCGACCCCGCCCGCTCGTGCAGATCGTCGACGTTCTGGGTGACCAGCAGCAATTCGCCCGGCCATTCGGCGTCGAGCCGTGCCAGCGCCTTGTGAGCCGCATTCGGCTCGACCGTTCCAAGCTTCTCCCGCCGCGCATCATAAAAGGCGTGAACGAGCGCCGGATCGCGCCGGTAGGCTTCGGGCGTGCAAACATCCTCGACGCGGTGTCCCTCCCAAAGGCCATCCGGTCCGCGAAACGTCGCAAGGCCGCTTTCCGCGGAAACGCCAGCTCCCGTGAGGACAACGATGCTCCGAATTTCATCGCGATTCATGACTGCGGCTTAGCCCAGTGTTCGGCGCGGGCAAGACGTCGGCACCAAGCTCATCTGGAGCTTCGCCAAACAGATCGGCGCGCGCCACGGGCGGTGTTGACGGATAGCGGTAGCACCCACGAGTTGATCGTTCCCGCCGCCGATTAGGCTTGCATCCGGCGATCGTTCGTCCGTTAAAGCCGCGATGAGCGAAGGAAAGATCCGCGTCGGCATCGGCGGCTGGACCTATGAGCCATGGCGCGGGGTCTTCTATCCATCCGACCTCTCACAGAAGCGCGAACTCGAATATGCGTCGCGGCAGCTGACCGCGATCGAGATCAACGGCACCTTCTATTCGCGTCAGAGCCCGAAGAGCTGGGAAGCCTGGGCGGCGACTGTCCCCGACGGATTTCCAGTTTGCGGTGAAGGCGTCGCGCTATTGCGTGACCCGGCCGAAGCTGTGCGACGCTGGCGAAGGTATCGGCAATTTCTACGCGCAGGGACTGTCGGCGCTTGGTCCGAAGCTGGGTCCGACCCTGTGGATGCTCGCGAGATTCCGCAAGTTCGACCGTGAGGATATCGCCGGATTTCTTAAGCTGCTGCCGCGCGAGCTGGACGGACTGAAGCTCCGCCACGCCATCGAGCCGCGCCACGAGAGCTTCCGCGACGACGCCTTCTTCGACCTTTGCCGCGAGAATGATGTCGCGGTCGTCTACGACGATGACGACGAGTTTCCTTGCCTCGACGCCCACACGTCGGACTTCCGCTATGCCCGGCTTCAGCGGATGAACGAGGAGGTCCCGACCGGCTACGATGACGCCTCGCTGGACCGATTTGCGGAGCAGGCGAAGGGCTGGTCGTCGGATGGCGACGCCTACGTCTTCATGATCAACGGCGCGAAGGTTCGGGCGCCTGCTGCCGCCGTCGCGTTGCAGCAGCGGCTTGGCATCGGCCCTGCCGCACCATAAGCACGCGCTTCATGCGCACTGACGAGCAGCCGATCCGGATCAGCCTATTCGCGCCGAAGGGTCGGATGGGCCAGGCGATTGCCGCTGCCGCCGCCGATAATCCGGACTTCGCGATCGACGAGGATCACGGCGACGTCCTGGTCGATTTCTCTGCGCCTTCCGCGCTTCAGGCGAGCCTCGATCGGGCGGTTGCAGCGGGTATCCCGATTCTGGTCGGAACCACCGGACTAGACGACTTCGCGACCCGCCGGATCGATGCGGCCGCAAAGGATATTGCGGTCTTGCGCGCGGCGAACACGTCGCTCGGCGTCGCCTTGTTGGCCGACCTCGTCGAGCGGGCGGCGAGTGTGCTCGGGCCCGAGTGGGACATCGAGATCGTCGAAATGCATCATCGCCTTAAGGCCGACGCGCCTTCCGGCACGGCGCTGGCCCTTGGCGACGCGGCGGCTCGCGGACGCGGGACAAAGATGAAGGCGAGCGCGGACGCGACGGCAACAATCTCAAGCGGGAAGAAGGAGCGATCGGCTTCGCCTCGCTTCGCGGCGGGACCGTCGCAGGCGACCACGACGTCGTCTTCGCGGGTCCGGAAGAGCGCCTGATCCTGTCGCATCGCGCGGAAAATCGGATGATCTTCGCACGCGGCGCACTGGCGGCCGTCCACTTCCTGCACGGCAAGCCTGCCGGCGTCTACTCGATGCGCGATGTCATCGGAACAGACGCAGCTTGAACAAGGCCAGCGCGGCCCCTCTCACCTCCAACGGCCTCGTCCGCAGGCTGGGCCCATTCGATGCGACGATGCTGGTCATGGGCGGCATCATCGGGTCCGGCATCTTCGTCAATCCGGCCGAGGTCGCCCGCCACGTCCATAGCCGCGAATTGATCGTTGGGGTCTGGCTGCTTGGCGGACTCATCGCGCTGGCTGGAGCACTGGTTTATGCGGAGCTTGCGGCACGGCGACCGGACGTGGGCGGCCAATATGCCTACCTGCGCGACGCTTACGGCCAGACGCCAGCCTTCCTCTACGGATGGTCGCTGCTGCTGGTCATCCAGTCGGGCGGCATGGCGGCGGTCGCGATCACCTTCGCGCGCTATTTCAATGAACTTACCGCTTTTCCGTCTGTCGGACGGCATCGTCGCGGTTGCGGCGCTTGCCCTGCTGACGATCATCAATTGCTTCGGCGTGCGATCTGGCAGCAATACGCAAAACGTCGCTGATGGTGCTCAAGATCGGGGCAATCGCTGCGCTTGTCGCTGCAGGTATCTCTACGCGCCCGCAAGCCCGGCTGTCGCCGAAGCGCCACCGCCAGGGCGATTCCGGTTCGATGATTGCCGGCATTGGCGCGGCGATGACCGCCGTCATGTTCTCCTACGGCGGCTGGCAGACATCGAGCTTCGTCGCCGGGGAAATGCGCAATCCGCAACGAGACCTCGCGCGCGGGCTCCTGCTTGGCGTCGATCGGTGTCATCGTCCTCTACACCGCGGTCGCATTTATCTGCGTGCAGACTCTGGGCCCGCAGTTGTTGGCAGACTCCAAAACGCCGGCGAGCGACGTCATGCGCCTGGCGCTTGGCGAAAAAGGCGCGGCCTTCATCGCCCTCGGCATCGCCATCTCGGCGCTGGGCTTCCTCAGCCAGGGCATGCTGACCGCACCACGTGTCTATTTCGCCATGGCCGAGGACGGCGTCTTCTTCCGGGCGCTCACCAAGGTCAACGAGCAGAGCCGTGTGCCGGTCGCTCGCCATCATCCTGCAGGGCGTTGCCGCCGCGGTCATCGCCCTGTCGGGCACCTACGGCCAGATCCTCGCCTATGTCGTCTCGGTCGATTTCCTCTTCTTCGGTCTGACCGGAGCGGCCCTCTTCGTCTTCCGCGCTCGCGATCCGCAATCCATCGGGCTTCCGGGCGCCCGGCCATCCGATCACGACCGGCATCTTCGTCTTCGCCTGCTTCGCGATCGTCGTCGCGACCGTTGCGACCAACATCGTGAACAGCCTAATCGGCTACGCGATCCTGTTGCTCGGCATTCCGGCCTGCCGTTTCTGGCAGCGCAAGAACCGAGGACCGCATGACCGAGCCGAGGATCATGCAGTCGGATTACATGCACTGGGCCAAGTTCAAGGCGCCCGTGCGCTATCGCGCTCACGACCAGCGAAGTGCCGCATTTCCGCATGGACAGACTGCCGATCGATCTCGCGGATCTCGACATGGATGGAGCCAGTCATCCGCGCTTCGCTCCGCTGCGGGAGGCAATCGGCAAGCGTTACAATCTGCCGGTCGACTGCATCGTCGCCGCAGACGGCACGTCGATGGCGAATTTCCTGGCGATGGCCGCGCTAATCTCGCCCGGCGACGAGGTGCTGATCGAGCGCCCGACCTACGATCCGCTGCTTGGCGCCGCGAGTTTCCTCGGCGCTGACGTACGCCGGTTCGATCGCAGAGCCGAAGACGGATTTCAAATCGACCCCGCAACCGTCGCCGCGGCTATGAGCGACCGGACGAAGCTCATCGTCATCACCAACCTCCACAACCCGAGCGGCAATCTGGTCGAGGAAGACGTCCTGCGCGAACTCGGCGCGATCGCTGCGAAGAACGGGGCCCGCATCCTCATCGACGAGGTCTATCTCGATGCGGCCGTGCCGCCGCGCCAGA
Organism: uncultured Alphaproteobacteria bacterium; assembly: GCA_963750315.1. Lineage (GTDB taxonomy): Bacteria > Pseudomonadota > Alphaproteobacteria > Sphingomonadales > Sphingomonadaceae > Sphingomicrobium. Next base: position 72,898 of record CAVVQF010000005.1, on the reverse strand, counting down.
GCGCCGCGCACCTCGGTCCGGAGTTCGTCTGCACCAACAGCCTGACCAAAGTGTACGGCCTGAGCGGCCTCCGTTGCGGCTGGATCTTCGCCGAGCCCGAGCTCGCCGAGCGAATGTGGCGGGTGAACGATTTGTTCGGGGTCAACCAAGCGCATCAGGCGGAGAAACTGGCCTGCATCGCGTTCGAGCATCTCGACACGATCAACGCGGGCAATTCCGACCATGCTCGCGAGCAATCGCGCGATGTGGAACGTCTTTGCCGAGGATCGCGACGATCTCGATTGCGCGCAGGCGGACCAAGGCATCACCGCTTTCCCCCGCTGGACAGGCGGCGACACCGAGCATCTCGCGGCGCACCTGCAAGGACGATATGACACGGCAATCGTCCCCGGCCGTTGGTTCGAGATGCCCGACCATTTCCGCATCGGCTTCGGTCTGGGGAACGACGATTTCCGCGAAGGCCTGAACCGCCTCCGACAGGCGCTGGACGACCTCAAGTGAATCGCGAGCAGGTCTTCGAATTCTTCCGCCGCCTGGCCGAGGAGAACCCGTCGCCAACGACGGAGCTCGAGTTCGAGAACCCCTACACTTTGCTAGTCGCCGTCGTCCTGTCGGCGCAGGCCACCGACGCGAGCGTGAACATTGCCACGCGGCCATTGTTCGAGCGGGTGAAGACGCCGGAACAGATGGTCGGGCTGGGCGAGGATCGAGGTCCGCGACGCGATCAAGACCATCGGCCTGTTCAACACCAAGGCGAAGAACGTCGTCGCTCTGTCCGAGGCGCTGATCCGCGATCACCAACAGCAAGGTGCCGAGCACGCGCGAGGAGCTGGAGAAGCTGCCGGGCGTCGGCCGCAAGACGGCCAACGTCGTCCTCAATACGGCCTTTCATCAGGAAACCTTCGCGGTCGATACCCACATCTTCCGCGTCTGCAACCGGACCGGCCTCGCGCCGGGCAAAGACGTGCTCAAGGTTGAGCTGAAGTTAGAGAAGGTCGTGCCCCAGCCCTTCCGGCTGAACGCCCATCACTGGCTGATCCTGCACGGCCGCTACATCTGCAAGGCGCGGAAGCCCGAATGCTGGCGCTGCCCGGTGATCGACCTCTGCCGCTACAAGCCGAAGACGCCAGCGCCGGGGACTACGCCCAGCGCCGCTCGAACCGCGAGCCCAAGGTCGTCAGCAGCTCGTACTGCGAAAGCCCGGAAGCCTCGGACGCGGTAGGCAGGTCGTAGTCGAGCTCGACCCACTCGCCTTCCTTGAGGCCGGGCACGGAATCGCAGCCGACTGCAATCAGGTCCATCGAGACGCGCCCAAGGACGGGCAGTGCGAACTCGCCAGCGAATGCTGACCCCTTCGACGAGAAACCGCGAAGGTAACCGTCGGCATATCCGATGTTGAGGATGGCGGCCTCGGTATCCGCTTCCGCCACGAAGGTCGCGCCGTAGCCGCAGCTTTCGCCGCTGCGGATGGTCCGACGCTGGACGATCTGCGCTTCGACACGGGCCACCTGGCGAATTTGGCCCTCCGCCTCCCGCCGGGGGATTCCTCCGTATAGCGCCAGCCCCGGCCGAACGAGGTCGAAGCTGTAGTCGCGCCCGAGGCAGATGCCCGCCGAGTTGGCGAGGCTGTAGCGTCTGGCGGAGACTTGAGCCGCGACTTCGCGAAAGCGCTCGAGCTGCGTGGCATTGAGCGTGATATCCTCGTCCGCACAGGCCAAATGGCTGTGAAGCGTGTCGATCGGGAGGCCATCGAGTGCCGCAATCTCATCGGGCCGAAGACCGAGACGGTTCATTCCCGTGTCGATCATCACGTCGCAGGCGCGATCGCCCGCGACCTGCTTCCAGCGTGCAACCTGTTCAACCGAGTTGAGGACCGGACGCGCGCTCGAAGCCAGCGCTGCTGGCACATCGTCCGCCCCAATCCCGTGGAGGACCGCGAGGCTCGCGCCGTCCGGAACGACGCCCAGTTCCTCCGCCTCGGCCCAGATCGAAACGAAGAAGTCACGGCAGCCCGCGCCTGCGAGTGCCTGCATCGCCTCTCGCGCACCCAAGCCGTAGGCGTCCGCCTTGATCGCCGCCCCGGCAGGAACGCCTGCGCGATCGGCGAGCCAGCGCCAGTTCTGGACAAGCGCAGCGCTGTCGACGGTCAGGCGTAGCGGACGATGCATGGGGCGCGCCTAGCTGCCCGCCCGGTCGCCGTCGAGAAGCGCCTTGGCATTCTCCCAGTGCTTCCCGTCGAACCGTTCGATTTGAAGCTCAATCGGTCCATCGAGGCAGTTCGCGTTCACGCTCCAGGCGTCAGGGTGCGAGCGCGGCTGATAGAAGCTCTTCACGCCGCAATGCGAGCAAAACAGATGCTCCGCCGTGCCTGTGCCGAAGCGATAGCTGGCCAGCGCATCGCGGCCGGTCAGCAGCTCGAAATCCTGGTGCGGCACCATGATGTGGAGGAAGCCGGTCATCGCGCAGATCGAGCAATTGCAGTCGAGCGCGTCCACCGGCGGGTCCGGCATTTTCGCCGTGAACCGCACCGCTCCGCAATGACATCCGCCCGACACGTCGATCATGGAGGCGGTCTAGGTTCCCCGCCAACGCCAGACAAGGCGAAGGGCGCCCCGGGGAGGCCGGGACGCCCTTCTTGGAGAGCTTGTTGAACTTAGCGGCTGGCAGTGATGGCAAGTACCGCGCCGCGCTGGGCGGCGGCGAGCAGAGCTTCACGCTCGCCACCCGCCCGAAGGATTGCTTCCGCGCGGCATTCGCGAGCCTTGTTCTGCCCGACGAGATCGGACTTCCGACGGAACGCCGCAAACTTCGCGGGCCGCTTGGGCGAGACGCCGGTCGAGGGCGCGCTGGCCGCCTTCGCTGGCAAGGTTGAGATCGGCCGTTCTCACATAGCTGACATAAGTCTGCTGGACAGCCGGCGTTTCGGCGAGAGCCGGGGCGGCCTTGATTAGGCCAGCGGTGAGGATCGCTGATGCGATGGCAAGAACGAACGGGTTTTTCATGTCGCTATCCCTTGTTGTCTAAGGTCCGGACTTCCCGGTGCGACATTTGAACTAAACCTCGAAATCGGTTCGTGTAAGCAACGATTTCGTGATAAGGTTCTGCAAAATTGCAGAACGGAAGGAGCGCCTGCAGGCGCTATCATGCCGCCCATGCTGGACTGGAACGATCTTCGATATTTCCTTGCGGTGGCGCGTGATGGCAGCACGTTGGCTGCCGCGCGGGCGCTGCGCGTTAGCCAGACGACAGTGGCTCGCAGAATCGCCGCGCTGGAAGCAGCGCTTGCCGTGCGCCTCTTCGAGAAGCGCCAGGCCGGCTATTCTTTGACGCCTGCGGGTGAGGAATTGGTCGGGCGGGCCCGCTTGGTCGAACAGGCCGCAACCGGCTTCTCCGAAGCGTCGTCGGCTATCGCTCGGGACACAACCGGAACAGTCCGCATCACCACTCAGGAGATTTTCGCGGTCAGCCTCCTCGCCCCGATGCTTCGCGAACTTCACGATCGTCATCCGGACATCATGATCGAACTCGACGACAGCCAGGATCTCCGTGAATTGGGCGAAGGCGAAGCTGACGTCGCGCTCCGCAGTTCTTACGGCGATCCAGCGGCCGGCATCGTCGGACGCCGCATCGGCATCGATGACTGGACCCTCTACTGCAGTCGTGATTACGCCGCGGCACACGGCGTTCCAGCAACGCGCAATGAGCTTCGAAACCATGCATTCATCGGCGGCGGCGGGCCGAAACTATGGCGCGCTTACTCCGCCTGGCTGCGCGATCTCGGCCTCGATGACCGGATTATCATGCATCACGCGTCCGCCATGGGGATGATGTCCGCTATCCGATCGGGTCTAGGCATCGCTGTCCTTCCCTGCATTGTCGCCGATGCCGATCCCGATCTCATTCAATGCGTGCCGCCGAAGGACGATCACGGCCGGGTCATGTGGCTGGTCACCCACGAACGCGTCCGCCACACTCCGCGGGTGAGGATCGTGATCGACTTCCTCTACGAACGGATCATGCGGCATAAAAAAATGCTCGCCGTGCAGCGCGCCGCCGTCGCAGCCTAGACGGGACCGCCTCGCCAAGTTGGCATGAGCCGTTCCCCCACCGCTACCTCTACCGCAGCCTTTGCCAGCAATTGGGTGGATTCGAGCGTCGGTAGTGGTGAGACATCTTTGGTCACCAGCAGTGGAATCTCGGTGCACACTAGCGCCACTGCGTCGCACCCGTCGGCTTGCAGCGTCTCTATAATCCGGACGTATTCGGCGCGCGACTGGTCCGTAATGGACCCGAGGCAAAGCTCGTCGAAGATTATGTCGTTGACGATCTTCTGATCCTCCGCCGACGGCACTGCCCAGCCGATGCCGCGACGCCCGAGCGCTCCCGGATAGATCGGGCCATTCATCGTGTACTTCGTACCGAGGATGCCGACCTTCGTCCGTCCATCCTTCGCCGCCTGCTCAGCGACGACTTCACCGATGTTCAATCCCGGGATCGGAAACGGTTCGCCCGGAGATTCCATTGCGATGTGCGCCGTATTGTCGGGCAGCACGAAGAAGTCGGCTCCGGCCGCAGCGAGCTTCTCCGCATCCTTCAGGAAGAAGCCCCGAAGCTCGGCATTGTCGCCCCGCTCCCAGGCGTCGAGAACCAGCGCCATCGGCTGACAGGTCATGGTGATCTCAGGGTGCATATGCGGCCCGAGCTTCGCGACGCCCTCAAGACAAGCAGTTCGGAAGCACAAGGCGGCACCCTCGAAGCTGTGGGCGAGGATGCCGATATGCCTCATTTTGCATTCCTCCAGCGGGAAGATGCGTACTCCGTTGCAGCCTCGAACCCTGACTGATGGTCATACGCACGAGATGGCAGCAGGATTGCGGATGATGGTGAGATGAAGAGGAATAGTCGACTTCTTGAAACCGCTATACGCTTCACGGCCGACCAGTAGACAAGTGACTCCCCTTTCGGACTGATGAGGCGCACGCCATCTTCAAGCATGGTGATGGAATTTGGCCCCAGATTTCCCTGCCTTTTGGCGCGCCAAAATGAAAAAAGCGGGCACACTGCGAACAGGAACACAACAAGCAATCCGATCAGTCCCGCGAAAAATGACCACGGAAAGTAGGCTGCGGAAACTCGGAGCGGCTCTCCGTCCAGAAGAACGGGTAACAGCAGCATCACCGCGACCAAGACTCCGAACACTAACGCAATACGACCAACGATGCGGGTCCAGGTTTTTGCTGTGACTGCGTAAATGTCAGCGAGCGTGTAGAGGACGTCGACCTGTTTCGTCATTGTCCCCTGTCCGTTCACTCGACCGTCACGCTCTTCGCCAGGTTGCGCGGCTGGTCGACGTCCGTGCCCTTGGTGACCGCCACATGGTATGCCAGCAATTGCACCGGCACTGCGTAGACCAGTGGCGCGATCAATGGATGCACTTCGGGCATCTCGATGGTCGCGATGCAGCCCTCGCCCGCATCCTCGAGGCCCTTGGCATCGCTGATCAGGACGATCTTACCGCCGCGCGCCCGGACTTCCTGCATGTTGCTGACGGTCTTTTCGAACAGCGGCCCTGACGGCGCGAGGACGATCACCGGGCACGGCTTCGTCGATCAGGGCAATCGGCCCGTGCTTCATTTCCCCGGCCGCGTAACCTTCGGCGTGGATGTAACTGATTTCCTTGAGCTTCAGCGCGCCTTCGAGTGCGAGAGGATAGTCCGGACCGCGGCCGAGGTAGAGCACGTCGCGCGCCGGCGCGATCAAGTGCGCCATGGCGGCGATGTCCTCGTCATGCCCGAGCGCCGAGTTCAGTGCCGCCGGGGCCTCCTGGAGATGCGCGACGATCTCCTGCTCTTCTTCGCGCGTCAGGCGGCCCTTCGCCCGGGCGAGATTCGCCGACAGCGCAGCAAGCACCGCCAGCTGGCAGGTAAATGCCTTGGTCGACGCGACGCCGATTTCCGGGCCAGCATGGGTCGGCAGCAGCAAATCCGCCTCGCGCGCCATGGAGCTGGTCGGCACGTTCACGACCACCGCGATCCGCTGCTGCTCGCTACGGGCATGGCGGAGTGCCGCAAGTGTGTCGGCCGTCTCGCCCGACTGGCTGATGAAGAGCGCCAGGCCGCCCGGCTCCAACACCGGCTGGCGGTAGCGGAACTCGCTGGCGACATCGATGTCGACCGGAACTCGGGCGAACTGCTCGATCCAATATTTCGCGACCATGCCGGCGTAAAAGCTGGTGCCGCAAGCGACGATGGTGACGCGGCTGATCGCCGACAGATCGAGGTCGCCGGTCGGCAGCGCGACTTCACCTTCGAACGGCCGGACGTAGCTCTGGAGAGTCTGGGCAACCACGATCGGCTGCTCGAAGATCTCCTTCTGCATGTAATGGCGGTAATTGCCCTTCTCGACCGGGGCCGAGGATGCGCCGGATTCGACGATCTCACGCTCGACGGGCTGGTTCTCGCGATCGAAAATTTCGATGCTTTCGCGACGGACGATCGCCCAATCGCCTTCGTCGAGATACGCAATCCGCTGGGTCCACGGAGCGACGGCGAGCGCGTCGGAACCGAGATAATTCTCGCCATTGCCATAACCGACGGTCAGCGGCGCGCCCATGCGGGCACCGATGACAAGGTCCGGCTGGTCGCGGAACAGAAAGGCGATAGCGAACGCACCCTGCAGGCGCGGCAAGACCGTCGCGACGGCGTCTTGCGGAGAAGCGCCATTCTCGACTTCGCGGGCTACGAGGTGTGCGACAACCTCCGTGTCCGTCTCGCTCTTGAACTCGCGCCCGTCGGCGATCAGCTCCTCGCGCAGCGGCTTGAAGTTCTCGATGATCCCGTTGTGGACGATGGCCACGGATCCGACGATGTGCGGATGAGCATTGTCGACCGTCGGCGCGCCGTGCGTTGCCCAGCGCGTATGCGCGATGCCGATGTTCCCGCCGAGCGGCTCCTGCGCCAACTCGCGGGCCAGATTGTCGAGCTTCCCTTCCGCGCGGCGGCGGACGAGCTCGCCATGGTCGATCGTGCAAATGCCGGCGCTATCGTACCCGCGATATTCGAGCCGCTTCAGTCCATCGAACAGGCGCTGCGCGACATCAGATTTTCCGACAATTCCAACGATTCCGCACATACACCCTCACTCGACGACACACTGGCCCCTTATCGGCGCCGCAGTAGAGTTTCTACAGCTTTGCTTTCGCAGACATCCTGGCGCGGAAGCGCTTGGCCCAGCCGGCGATGCCTCTTTGCTCGCTGCGTTCGACTGCGAGGCTGTCCGCCTCGACATCCTTGGTAATGACCGAGCCGGCGCCGACGATCGCGCCCTTCCCTACGGCCACCGGGGCGACGAGCGCCGTGTTCGAGCCGATGAAGGCGCCCTCGCCGATCACCGTATTGTACTTGCCGAAGCCATCGTAATTGCAGGTGATCGTGCCGGCGCCGATGTTCGCGTCAGCGCCAACGTCGGCATCGCCGATGTAGGAGAGGTGGTTGACCTTGGCTCCGACGCCGAGGACGGCCTTCTTCACTTCGACGAAATTGCCGACCTTGGCTTTCTCGCCGATCTTCGCACCGGGACGGAGCCGGGCGAACGGGCCGATCACCGCCTTGGTCGCGATGGTAGCGCCTTCGATGTGACTGAATGCCTTGATGGTCGCTCCGTCAGCGATCTCCACGCCGGGGCCGAAGACGACGTGCGGCTCGACCGTCACGTCGCGGCCGAGCTTGGTGTCCGCGGCGAACCAGACGCTTTCCGGATCGATCAGGGTCGCGCCGTCCTGGAGCGCCTGCTCACGGCGGCGGCGCTGCCAGTCCAGCTCGAGATGGGCGAGTTCGGCGCGGCTGTTCACCCCTGCCGTCTCGTAGGGATCCGCCTTCGATGACGACCGCATCGCGCCCCTCGGCGGCGGCGATGTTGACGACGTCGGGCAAATAATATTCGCCCGCCGCATTGTCGTTGCCGACCTTGTCGAGCCAGCGGAACAGGTCCTTCGCGCGGACCGCCATCATGCCGCTGTTGCAGAGGCGGACCGCCCGTTCCTCCTCGGTCGCGTCCTTATATTCGACCATCTTCGCGATGTGGTCGCCCTCGCCGAGAATGATGCGGCCGTATTTGAGCGGATCGTCCGGCGTGGAGGCGAGAACGACGACGCCGGGTCCGCCGTCACCATCGAGCCGGTCGAGCATGCGCTTCAGCGCTCTCGGCCTCGACGAACGGCGTATCGCCGTACAGGATCAGAACCGCGCCCTCGTAGCCGGCCAGTGCGTCCTTCGCCTGCTGGACGGCGTGGGCCGTGCCCTTCTGCTCGACCTGATGCGCAATCTGAACATCGCGGCCGCTCAACGCCTTCTCGACCTGGTCGCGGCCCTTGCCGACGACGACCACGCGCTTCTCGGCGCCGAGCCGATCGACGCTGTCGAGCAAGTGCATCAGCAGAGGCCTTGCCGGCGATCGGATGCAGAACCTTGTGCGTGTCCGAGCGCATGCGGGTGCCCTGCCCCGCCGCGAGGATCACGACGGCGAAATTGGGTGTGTTGCTCATTCGGGTGCGAGCAATGGCACCTTAGCTGAGACCGGCCAAGTGCCTTTGCCGAAGCGCGTCGATCGGCTGCAGCTTCCCGCCGTCCTCGATGTGCCAGAAGCTCCAGCCGTTGCACGACGGAGCACCCTGGAGCGCGGCGCCGACCTTGTGGATCGAGCCGGCATGCGCGTCGCAGACGAGCGAGCCATCGGCGCATACCTTGGCCTGCCAGCGGCGCTTGCTGTCCGTCAGCATCGAGCCCGGGCGCCACCATGCCGGATTCGACGAGGAGGCCGAAGGCTACGCGCGGGGCCGAACGCTTGTCCGGCACGACCTGCATTGCGCTCTCGTCAAGCGGCAGGGTCGAATGCGATGCGCTGCATCGCGACCTTCACGTAGGACTGCTCGCGCTCGATGCCGATCCAGCGGCGGCCGAGGCGGCGCGCCACTGCGCCGGTCGTACCGGTCCCGAAGAACGGGTCGAGCACCACGTCACCCGGCTTCGTGCAGGCGAGCAGGATGCGATAGAGCAAGGCCTCGGGCTTCTGCGTCGGATGGGCCTTGATGCCCTCGTCGTCCTTCACCCGTTCCTGGCCGCTGCAGATCGGCAGCACCCAGTCGGACCGCATCTGAAGGTCGTCGTTGAGCGCCTTCATCGCGCGATAGTTGAAGGTGTAGCGCGCCTTTTCGTCCTTGGCACACCAGATCAAGGTTTCGTGGGCATTGGTGAAGCGCGTACCGCGGAAGTTCGGCATCGGGTTCGCCTTGCGCCAGATGACGTCGTTCAGGATCCAGAATTCCGCATCCTGAAGCAGAGAGCCGACCCGGAATATGTTGTGGTAGCTGCCAATCACCCAGATCGTGCCATTGTCCTTGAGGATTCGGCGGGCCTCGGCGAGCCATTCGCGGGTGAAATCGTCGTAGACGGCAAGACTGTCGAACTTGTCCCATTCGTCGTCGACAGCATCGACGCGGCCCCCTTCGGGACGGAACAGGTCGCCGCCAAGCTGAAGATTGTAAGGCGGGTCGGCGAAGATCATGTCGACCGATTTGTCGGGCAGGCGCGCCATCTCGGCGATGCAGTCGCCCATCAGGATCTGGTCGAGCGGAAGCTCTCGCTTCAGCCGGACTGGTCCGCGGGCGCAGAGCGCCCTGTGTCTCCGCAATGCGGGCGATCAAGTTCATGCAACTCCCCCTTGCGGCGAAAAGTGAGTCAGGCCCGACTCGCGGTCAAGCGAACAGAGGTTAACGCCGCTTTGGCGTGCTTGAGAACGAAGAGAGTCCGCGAAGACTCGACCACAAGATGTTGAGTCTATGGGGAGCCTAGAGACTCAACCGGTGGTGGTGTGACTCAAAGGACTCGCGACGGCGATTTCCGGAAGCTGCAGTTCCGGCTGGGCCGCGGCAGCGATCATATCGCGCACCAATCCGAAGGTTCGACGGTGCAGCGGGGTCGGCCCGAGCTCGCGCAAGGCACGGCGGTGATCGGGCGTTGGATAGCCGCGATTTCGCTCCCATCCGTAACCTGGATAGGTCTCTGCGATGCTGGACCATCATCCGGTCGCGAGTAACCTTGGCGATGATCGAGGCGGCGGCGATCGAGCGGCACTTGGCGTCACCGTCGACGATCGCCTTCGACGGCCGTTGCCACTTCGGTGTAGCGTTGCCGTCGACGAGCACCCAGGCCGGCTCGATACCGAGCGCCTCAACCGCGCGGGTCATCGCCAGCATCCGTGCCCAGTAGATGTTGATGGCGTCGATCTCCTCGACGCTGGCAATGCCGACCCCGAATGCCGCGACCTTGGTGATGCTTGGCGTAAAGCGCCTCGCGTTTCTCGAGCGGCAAGATTCTTGAAATCGTCGATGCCGCGCGGGAACTTGGTGCGGTCGAGGATGCAGGCCGCGGCGACTACCGGGCCCGCCAGTGGCGCGCAGCCGGCTTCGTCCACGCCGGCCAGCGGCTGCGGGAAATCCAGCTCGAGCTTGAAGGAGCAGCGGCGAGGCATGAGTCGCTTCTGTACCCCTGCGAAGGCAGGGGTCCAGTGACGTCATGCTGATTTTCCACAAGAAACTGGGCTCCTGCCTTCACCGGAGCGCAACCTACTCCACTCGCCAGGGTGGGAAGCGGCGCGCTTCCCCGGCTTTGTAGAGAAAGATGATGTTGCCCGACGGGTCGCGCAGGCGAGCTTCGCGCCACATCCACGGCTGGTTGCGCGGCGCGTGTTCGAACAGGATGCCGAGGCGGGCGAGCCGCTCGACCCGAGCGTCGAGATCGTCGCACTCGAGGTAGACGGCCGTCGTCGCGCGAAATCTTCTCTTCTGGATCGGCCTGGATCGAAAGCGTCGCGCCGCCGTAAGTTTCGAAGCGAGCGTAGTTATTCTCCGGACTGTCGACGATCTGCTTCAGGCCGAGCTTCGAATAGAAATCGACGGACTTGGCGTAGTCCTTCACCGTCAGAGTGACCTGATTGAGCCGGGGTCCCGGACCAACGTCCAGGCGGACATTGGTCGACCCGACCGGCCCGGCGCCATGACCGAGATCCGGCGCAGCGTAGAGCGCAACGCGAACAAATGTCCGCGCGCGCTCGACTGCCGAGGTCAGACTGTCGCCCTGCCCCAACAGGCAGGCAATCGCGCTCGCCAGCGTGCAGCCGGTGCCGTGCGTGCTCTTCGTGTCGATCCGTTGTCCCTGCCAGCTGGTGATGTTGTCGGTCTCGATCAGGGCGTCGGCGAGGGTGTCTCCCTCATCGTGCCCGCCCTTGATCAGCACGGCGCAGCCATGTTCGCCGACCAGTCCGAGAGCGGCGGCGACTGGATCTTCCTGATTGCTGAGCCGGGCCAGCTCCGGAAGGTTCGGCGTCGTGATCGTCGCGAGGTCCATCAGCGGACCGAAAGCGGCGATCGTTGCTTCGTCCGCGAGCGACGAGCCGCTGGTTGCCACCATCACCGGATCGAACACGATCGGCAGGTCGGGATTTTCGGCCTTCAGCTTTTCCAGCCGTTTCGCGATCTGCTCAGCCGCGAAGACGCTCCCGATCATGCCGATCTTCACTGCGTCTACGCCGATGTCGTCGACGACCGCATCGATCTGGGCGAGGATCATCTCGGCCGGCACCGGGTGAACCGCGGTAACGCCGGTCGTATTCTGCGCGGTAATTGCCGTGACGGCGGTCATGGCGTGTCCGCCGAGCATCGTTACCGTCTTGATGTCGGCCTGGATGCCGGCACCGCCACCGGAGTCGGACCCGGCAATGATCAGGACTCGCGCGGGTTTCGCGGTCATCGCGGCGCTTCGGGCGCCATACGGGGCGAAATTGTCCATGCGCACAACATTGTGGTTTCGCGGCAAAATGCGAACAAAGCGTTCACGCCGCGCTTTGCACCGCCTCGCAAATGTCGTCGACCAGCCGCTCCACAAGCTTCGGATCGTCGCCCTCGGCCATCACGCGGATCAAGGGCTCGGTACCCGACTTGCGGATCACGAGACGGCCTCGGCCTTCCAGCTCTGTCTCGGCAGCCGCGATCCGCTTCCGGACAGTGTCGGCCTCCAAAGGAGCCTTGTTGCCGTTGAAACGGACGTTCTTGAGCAGCTGCGGCACGGGGTCGAACAGGTGGAGCACCTCGCTCGACGGCTTCCCGCTGTCGACTAGCGCCGCGAGCACCTGAAGCGCTGCGACCAGGCCGTCGCCCGTGGTCGAGTGATCGCTCAGAATGATGTGGCCGGATTGCTCGCCGCCGACGTTGCACTTCTTCTCGCGCATCGCCTCGAGCACGTAGCGGTCGCCGACCGCAGTGCGGATCAGCCCGATGCCTTCCTGTTGCAGGCGGCGTTCGAGGCCGAGGTTGGACATGACCGTCGCCACGACCGATCCGCCACGAAGCTCGCCGCGACGCTGAAGGTCGAGACCGACCAGCGCCATCATCTGGTCGCCGTCGATGATCCGACCCTTCTCGTCGACGAGGATGAGCCGATCCGCGTCGCCGTCGAGCGCGATGCCGATGTCGGCGCCGCTGGCGACCACGGTTTCCTGCAGAAGCTGCGGCTTGGTCGACCCGCAATCGGCGTTGATGTTGAGGCCGTCGGGCTTCACGCCGATCGGAATGACGTCCGCGCCGAGCTCCCAAAGCGCCTCAGGCGCGACGTGGTAGGCGGCGCCGTTCGCGCAATCGACGACGATCTTCAGACCATCGAGGCGCAGCCGCTCGGGGAAAGTTGACTTTACATGATGGATGTAGCGCCCCCGGGCATCGTCGATGCGCCGGGCCCGGCCGATCTTCTCGGCCGCGACGAGCTTCACGCCCTTCTCGATCTTGCTCTCGATCGCCTGCTCGGTCTTGTCGCTGAGCTTGTAGCCGTCGGGACCGAACAGCTTGATGCCATTGTCGGAGAACGGATTGTGCGAGGCGGAAATCATCACGCCGATGTCCGCGCGCATCGATCGCGTCAGCATCGCGACCGCCGGCGTCGGCATCGGCCCCAGCAGGACCACGTCCATGCCGACCGAGGTGAAGCCGGCGACCATCGCCGATTCCATCATGTAGCCGGAAAGGCGCGTGTCCTTGCCGATCACCACGCGATGGCGGTGATCGCCGCGAAGGAAATGCGCGCCGGCCGCCTGCCCGACGCGAAGCGCAGTCTCCGCCGTCATCGGCTCGCTGTTGGTGAGGCCGCGAATGCCGTCGGTGCCGAAGAATTTCCGTGTCATTGCGACGGGTTTAGCGCGCGTGCCAGCCGAGTCAGCCGATCCAGCGCCAGATGCCGACGGGAATCGGATGCAGCCATGTCGCAAGGAGGAACAGCAAGGTGCCGCCGACGACTGCCGATCGTTCCCGGGCCATGCAACACCGCGGCTGAATGGAATGAAGGCGGTCTGCGCGGCCCATTCATGGAAGCGCTCGCCCATCAACTTCGCTTTCTTGGCGTCCTGACCGACCGAGCCAACGATCGCGAGAAACAGCATCGCTCCGTCGAAGACCATCGCCTTGGCGGTGCCGATGACGGCGAGATGCACGGCTGCCCAGGCGGCGAAACCCCACATCATCGGGTGGCGCGTGATCGCGAACACGCCGCTCGGGACTGCGCCCCGCTCCAGCCGGGCACCGGGCAGTGACGGGATTGCCGAGGAACGAGCCGACAAACAGGATCGAGCCCAGCCCACATCACCAAGGCGGCAACTCGCCCACACCCACTCGCCCGCCGTCCAGACTGGCGGCTCGCGGCCGGTGATCCGGTAGAAATAGATCATCAGCCCGAAAGTGATGAGCGAGATGACCGAATAGAGGCCCTGGAAGGCCCTCTCGCCCATCTTGCCGACGAGCGGAGCCCGAAGCGGATGCGACAGAAGAAAATGCAGGCCGACGAAGGCCACTGAGGAAAGGAACAGGGCCGCCTGTGGCGTCACCTCTTGTAAGCCTCCGGCAGCACGTCGCGGGCTCAAATCCTTGTAGCGATCGCGCAATTTCGTCTGCCTGGTGTCCATCGGCTGTTGCACTCCGTCGATGAAGACTGCTTCCGCACTGCTTGATACCTGAAGCGGATCGTCCGACCAAATCACGACGTCGGCGCGCCGGCCAGGAGCGAGGCTGCCGAAGTCGCGTCCCATGCCGAGCGTTTCGGCGGGCCGCGACGTGATCATCGCAAAAGCTTCACCCCAGCGAACCGCGCTGGCGCCCGGCACACCGGACAGAGCGACGAGATTGCCGGCATATTGGCGCTGGTTGAAGAGATAACGGGTGTCGTTGTCGTCGATCATCCCAACCGCGACGTGGACACCGGCGTCACGCATGCGACCAATGTTGGATTGCGTCGCGGCGATCTGCTCGAAGCTCGCCGGAAGGTCGTTCACGGCCGAGGCGATGACCGGCACCCGCGCCGCGGCGATCTTGTCCGCGACCAGCCAGCCTTCGGTCACGCCGACGAGGACGATCTTCAGGCCTGGATAATCGCGCTTCAGTCCGATGACGTTGAGGATGTCGCGCGCCCGCTCGACGTGGACGAGCAGGTACTGCCGCCCTTGAAGCACGGGCACGAGAGCTGCGGCGTCGAAGCGGGTGAGGAGGACGTCGTCGCTGCGTTGCGCGTCTTTGCCATAGAGGCTCGAATTCGTTGGGGTTACGGCTGCCGGCCTGCTCGGCTCCGCCCCCGGAATTCCGCGACGCGACGGGCGCTGCATAACGGCCAGCTCGCGTGCCTCGCGCAGGGCATTGCGGAACAGAATGTAGGCCGAAGGACGCGAGCCGCCGGCCGTGGCCCCGCCCGTCTCGCCGAGCTCGACGAACTGGAACACGCGAGCATGGGTGATCGGGTCCATGTCGGCGCCGAGATCGATGACAGCGCCCTGCCCGCCGAAAATACTGCGGGCGACGTTCGGTGCGACGATTGCACGCGTCACGCCGTCGGCGCGATTCACAGCGATCGTAGAGTCGGTGGGATTGATGCCCGGTGCGACGTCGATCGCGGCACCGAACGGTCCACTTTGCGCCTTGTCGTCGGTCAAGCCGCCGGAGAGATCAACTTCGGATAGCCCAAGCCTTGAGAAGCCGGCGACGATTCCGGGAGTCACCCACTTGCCGCTGGCGTCGATGGTCTGCGCGCCGGGAGGGATGCTCACGTGCGATCCGGCAGCGACGACGCGGCCGTTACGAATGACCACCGTGCCGTTGGGAATCGGTTCGGAGCCGTCGCCGAGCGCCACCGTACCACCGGTAATGGCGATGGTCTGGGCAGCGACCGGAGCTGCGCTCACCAGCAAGATCGCCGCGATGGCTGCGCGGATCACTTCACGTCTCCCTCACCCGGCTGGCCGAGCTCGAAGTCGCTGACCGGGCGCATCCGCGGATTGCCGCTGAAGTACATGAGAGCGCCGTCGATCCACACGCGTTCCGGGCGGGCGTAGGTGCTGAAGGGATTGGCGTTCCAGAGGACGACGTCGGCCATCTTGCCCTGCTTCAGGCTGCCGGTCTTGTCGGCGATGCCCAATGCCTTGGCCGGATTGTAGCTGAGCCAGGTGAACGCGTGCTCGTCGCTGATGTTGAAGCCCATGCGCCGGCCGTCCGCGAGCGCCTTGGCCGCTTCCTGGTTCAGGCGCTGAATGCCGTTCGGATCGTCGGAATGGACGATCGCGCAGGCGCCGGCATGGTCGACCAGCGGGATGTTTTCCTTGATCCCGTCATAGGCTTCCATCTTGAAGCCCCACCAGTCGGCCCACATGGCAGCACAGATGCCATTCGCGGCGAGCAGATCGGCGATTTTGTAGGCCTCGACGGCGTGGTGGAAGGCAGTGATCTTGTAGCCGAACTCCTTCGACATATCGATCATGATCGCCATTTCGTCGGCGCGATAGCAGTGGTTGTGAACGAGGATCTGGCCGTTGAGCACGCCCATCAGCGTGTCCATCGCGAGATCCCGCTCGGGCATGTCGCCGCCGTTCTTATTGTAACGGTCCCATTTGCGCTTGTAGGCCTGCGCCTTGATCCAGGTCGCGCGATCGACCGCGATATTGCCCATCCGCGTCTGCGGCATCTGGCTTTTCGATCCGTAGACACGCTTCGGATTTTCGCCGCACGCCATCTTGAGGCCGTAGGGCGCGCCAGGGAACTTCATGCCCTGCACTGTCCGCGCCGGCACATTCTTCAACGTCACCGACCGGCCGCCGAACAGGTTGGCGGAGCCGGGCAGGATCTGCAGCGTGGTGACGCCGCCATTCATCAGCGCGCGGCTGAAGCCCGGGTCCTGCGGCCAGACGCTATGTTCAGCCCAGACTTCGGGCCGGACCGGACTGGTTGCTTCATTGCCGTCGCTGTTTCCCGGAACGCCAGGCGACGGATAGTCGCCGAGGTGGCTGTGCACGTCGATGACGCCGGGCGTCACGAACTTGCCGGCGCCGTCGATTTGGTATGCGCCCTCGGGCACCGGCGTATCCGGACCTCCGACGGCCTGAACTATTCCGTCGGCAAGAACGACGGTGCCGTTCTCAATGCGGCCGCCTTCGCCATCGAAGACGGTCGCGCCGCGGATCGCAGTCACTGCTCCCGGGTAGCGATGATAGGTCGAAGGATACGGGTCCTGATTGATGCGGACCGGCGGCGCTATTTTCTTCGGCGCCTCGGTCGCGCATCCGGCAACAGAAAAGGAAACGGCGGCAAGCGCCGCCGTGACCCATTTATTTGACACCGTGCATCCACTTCTTGAGCGGGAAGCTCAGGAGGAACAGCAGCACGCCCGCACCGATCGCGATCCACGCAATCGTCGTGAACGTCGACGTGTAAGTCTCCAGGCTGACCTTGAGGTTGGTGACTTGGCCGCCAACCGTCTCGACGCTCGCGAACTGAGCGACCACGCCCGCGACATATTGCGCGACCGAAATCGAGAGGAACCAGACGCCCATCATCAGGCCCACGATCCTGCCGATGGAC
Organism: uncultured Alphaproteobacteria bacterium; assembly: GCA_963750315.1. Taxonomy (GTDB): domain Bacteria; phylum Pseudomonadota; class Alphaproteobacteria; order Sphingomonadales; family Sphingomonadaceae; genus Sphingomicrobium. The sequence continues at coordinate 55,962 of CAVVQF010000005.1, read as the reverse complement.
AGCTTGGTGATCATGCTCAATCCGACCGGCGATATGCACAATTCTGCGAGCGAATGGATCAGGTAGAGACCCGCCAGCCACCACAGGCCGACCTGCCAGTCGTTGCCCTCACCCGCGAACTGCGATCCGAGGACAAGAAACAGGAAACCCGCACCGACGCCCATCAAGGCGATCGAGAACTTTACCGGGATCGATGGCTCGAGCCCGCGCTTGGCGAGACCGAGCCAAAGCAGGCTCATCAGCGGGGCAAAGATCACAATCGAGATGGGGTTGAAATTCTGCGTCTGCGGAGCGGACAGGGAGAACAGGCCGAACACGCTTCGATCCGTGTTACGGTCTGCAAACAACGTCAGCGACGAACCGGCTTGCTCGAAGAGCGTCCAGAAGAAGACGTTGAAGACGATGAGGATCATGGCCGCAAGCATCATCTGAAATTCGCGACGAACTCCATTCTCATCGACCGCTCCGTTGTACCAGGACCAAACGAGAATTCCTGGAATCGCAACGAGGAACGTGCCGAACAGCAGCTTACCCATCAAGGAAAGCGAGATAAGATAGCCGATGAAACCAGAACCGGCCTCGGCTTCGGTCGCGTTCATCAAATTGCTGAACAGGAACACGAACACCGGCACCGCGATAAGGGCACAGATATAGATCAGGATGTCGCGGTTCTCGGCGTTTTCGGGTCGCTCGCCGTAGCCATCAAGTCGGCCACCATCGAATTGAATTAGGGCGTAACTGACGAGCATGCCGACGCCAGCGAGGCTTAGACCCGCCCACCAGCCGAACCAATCGGCAAGGAATGGGCAGAGCAACTGCCCACCGATCGAGCCCAGGTTAATACCCATGTAGAAAATCGTGAAGCCGGCGTCCCGACGGCGGTCGCCTTGCTCGTATAATGCGCCGACGATCGTGGAGATGTTCGGCTTGAAGAAGCCGTTCCCCACGGAAATAAGCGAGAGCGCGATCAGCATGATCGTCAGGACCAGCGAGTTGCGTTCACCGCCGAACTCGACCGAGCCCTTCGGCAGTCGCTTCGCTTCCTGACCATTGTTCAGGAGCGAAATTGAGCCGTCTTCATTGCCCTTGATCTGCAGCTTCTGGCCGCCGTCGACGATGAACCGAGCCTCGTTCGGATCGCTGGTTGGGCGATCCACGAAGTTGTCACGGACTACCTCGTAGCGTTGGCCGTCGATCGTCGCGATCGGCTTCGCGGGCGAACCGCCGAAGGCGAGCGTGAAATAGCCCAGCGCCATGATGATCGCGCCGAATTTAATCGACCGTTTGGAGCCCAAATATTGGTCGGCAATGAAACCGCCGACGAGCGGGGTCAGGTAAACCAGCGCGGTGTAACCGCCGTAGAGACCGGTCGCCTGCTGATCCGAGAAGAGAAAGTGCTTCGTCAGGTAGAGCGTGAGAAGCGCCCGCATGCCGTAATAGCCGAAGCGTTCCCACATCTCGGTGGTGAACAGGCGTGCAAGCTGGCCCGGATGTCCGAACCATGTCTTCTTGTCGGCAGGATTGGTCAGCCCGGATGCGGGCGAAAAAGGTTCTTCTACGGCCGGTGTATCGACCATCCGGATATCTCCCCTCACGGATGCGAAAAAATTTTGGCGACCCTAACGGTCAAAACCAGCTTGTGAAGCGGATTGTTGCAGACGTGCGGGTTCCCTAGATGAGCGGGCAGATGTTGAACGACCGCTCCTCAGCCTTGTCGCTGCTCAAGACTCGCCGCTCCGGCCGCCCTCGTGAAATGGTCGGCCCCGGCCCATCTGACGCCGAGCTTCGGCAGATCCTTGAGATCGCCATGCGCGTACCCGATCACGGCAAGCTCGCACCGTGGCGGTTCGTGATCGTCGGCGAGGACCAGCGCGAGCAATTCGCTCGCCTCGTCCGCAGCGCGTTGCAGGAAGAAGATCCCGACGCCGGTCCCGCCCACCACGAGAAGGCGGATCAGTTCGCACGTCAGGGCGAGGCACTGGTGGTCGTGCTGTCGTCGCCAGTGCGCGAGCACAAGATACCGGTCTGGGAGCAGGAATTGTCTGCCGGAGCAGCGGCAATGAACCTGCTCCACGCCGCGCACGCAATGGGCTTCGTCGGCGGCTGGATTACCGGCTGGGAAGCTTACTCGCCCAAGGTCACCGCCGCCTTCGCTCAACCGGGCGAGCGAATTGCGGGCTTCGTCTATCTCGGCTCGCCGGGCCGCGAGCTCGAGGAGCGTCCGCGCCCCGATCCAGCTGAAATTGTTCGGAAATGGGACCCGCCTTCGGATTGACCATATGCCCGCGCTGCTGTATTAGGACAGCATGACGCTTAAGACGAGCCACGAAAAGCCGGTTTATGTCCGCCTTCGCGAGACGATCGCGGACGCTATCCTCTCTGGAAAATACAAGGATGGAGACCCGCTTCCGTCGGTTCGTGCCCTTGCCGCCGAGCAGCAGGCGAACCCGCTGACCGTCGCCAAGGCCTATCAGGGTTTCCAGGACGAAGGTCTGGTCACTGTCCGGCGCGGCGTCGGCCTGTTCGTTGCGCCGGGCGCCCGAGCGCGCCTCCACGATGGTGAGCGCAAGCGCTTCGTCGAAGAGGAATGGCCGGCAATCCGCGAACGCATGTCGCGGCTTGGGATTACCCCCGCCGACCTGGTCGAGCGCGAGCGGGCCTAGGCCAGCGCTTCAGCAGGGGCGCGGTACAAAAGCTCCGCCGTTAATTCCGCTCCCGCTCCAAGGCCGAGCGCCTCGGGCACGACCACCGACAGGAAATACTCAATCGCGGCGCGGCGTCCCGCGTTGGCATCCCCCTCGCCCATATCGATTGCGCGGCCAAGCCGCTCCATCAGCCAGCCGGAGGTGAGGATCGCGGTCATCGTTAGCAACGGATAACTGGCGGCGAGCCGGTCGTCCGGCGCCGAGTTGCGGGCCGTGGCGATCAACACTTCAACTTCATCGGCGAGCACGATCAACTCTTCGTGCTGCGCTTCCGCCCGGATGTCGGCGATCAGGGAGTCGAAAGCCGCGCCGCCGTCGAGCCCTATCTTGCGCTGGACGAAATCGGCAGCCTGGATTCCGTTCGTGCCTTCGTAAATCGGTGCAATCCGGGCATCGCGAAGATGCTGCGCTGCGCCTGTTTCCTCGATGAAGCCCATGCCGCCATGCACCTGGATGCCAAGCGTCGATACCTCGCAGCCAACGTCGGTGCACCAGGCTTTCACCAGCGGCGTGAGAACATCGGCGCGAAGCCCAGCCTCGCGGTCGCCTAGCGTTCCGCGGTCGAGCTGCCCGAAGGCGTAATAGGCCAATGCCCGGGCTGCCATCGTCAACGCCCGCATGCGCACCAGCATGCGGCGCACATCGGGATGCTCGGCGATTGCAATTGGCAAGCCGGAGCGCTGACCCTGCTTGCGCTCCATCGCATAGGCCACCGCCCGCTGCGTCGCCCGCTCCGCCAGCCCGACGCCCTGCAGCCCGACGTTGAGGCGCGCATTGTTCATCATCGTGAACATGGCCCGCATGCCACCAAGCTCGGGACCGATCAGCCAACCCGTCGCCCCGCCGCCTTCGCCGTATCCCATCACGCAGGTCGGTGAGGCGTGAATGCCCATCTTGTGCTCGATCGACTGGCAATGAAGATCGTTCGCTTCACCATCGGGAAGCACCTTGGGCACGAGGAACAGCGAAATGCCTTTGGTCCCTTCCGGCGCATCCGGAGTCCGCGCGAGAACGAGATGAATGATGTTTTCGGTCAGGTCGTGCTCGCCATAGGTGATGAAAATTTTCGTTCCGCTGATCTTCCAGCTTCCATCGCCCAAGGGGACTGCACGTGACTTCAGCGCGCCGACGTCGCTGCCAGCCTGAGGCTCCGTCAGGTTCATCGTCGCGGTCCATTCGCCGCTGACGATCTTGGGAAGATAGTCGCGCTTGAGGTCATCGGACCCGTGGACCTCAAGCGCTTCTACGGCGCCGAGGCCAAGCATCGGGCACAGCGCGAAAGCGACGTTTGCGGCGTTGAAATCCTCCATCATTGCTGCCGACAGGCTGTTCGGAAGGCCCTGCCCGCCGGCTTCGACGGGGGCCGATAAGCTCATCCAGCCGGCTTCGACGAATTTCGAGTAAGCGTCGCGCCAGCCAGTCGGCGTGGTGACGGCGCCATCGTTCCAGCGCGATGCCTCGCGGTCTCCCACTTCGTTCAGCGGGGCCAGCTCACCTTCCGCGAACTCAGCCGCGCCCTGCAGCACCGCGTCGATCGTGTCGTCAGTTGCCTCGGCAAAGCGGTTCGACTTGGCGAGCTCGGCGATGCGGACGACGTGGTCCAGGACCAGGCGTTGGTCGCTGACGGGACAGGCGAAGCTCATCAGTCATCCTTGGCTGTTGGCGCGCAGCGTCTATAGCGGCGGCCCGATGCCCGAGGCCACCCGCATCCTGCCATTCGACGACGAGGCAATTGCCGAGGCCGCGCGGCTGATCGGCGAAGGCCTGCCCGTCGCCGTCGCTACCGAGACGGTTTACGGGCTCGCCGCCGATGCGACCAACGCTGAAGCTGTCGCGCGAATTTACGAAGCTAAGGGAAGGCCGAGCTTCAACCCTTTGATCGTTCACGTGCCCGACTTTGCGACGGCCGAGCAGATCGGGGAGTTCGATGATCAGGCGCGGGCGCTGGCCGAGCAGCACTGGCCGGGCCCTCTCACCCTGGTCGTGCCGCTGCGGATGGATGCGGGGATCGCCTCGCTGGTCACCGCCGGTCTTTCGACCGTCGCCCTTCGCGTGCCCGCCCATGCTGCGATGCAGGCGCTCTTGCGAGCTGTCGGTCGGCCGCTAGCTGCGCCTTCCGCCAATGCCAGCGGTTCGATCAGTCCAACGCGCGCCGAACACGTGGCCAAGAGTCTCAGCGGACGGATTTCGCTAATCGTCGATGCCGGAAAGACGGAGCGCGGACTTGAAATCGACCATCGTCGCAGCGACCGGCGGCGGTTTTCGGCTGCTCCGCCGGGGTCCCATCGAGATACCGGACGCGATTGCCTCGACCGATGCGACGATCGAAGCGCCGGGCCAGCTGGCGAGCCATTACGCACCGTCCAAGCCGTTGCGGTTGGATGCCACTGGAGCGGATGCCGACGAGTTCCTCATCGGTTTTGCGGAGGTTGCGGGAAATGCCAGCCTCAGCCGTGAAGGCGACCTCGTCGAAGCGGCTTCGCGCCTGTTCGACCTGCTCCACGATGCCGATGCCTCCGAGAAGCCTGCCATCGCCGTCGCCCCAATCCCGGATGAAGGGCTTGGCGCGGCAATCAACGACCGGCTCCGTCGCGCCGCAGCGCCTCGTGGTTGACCTCGGGCGAACGCGTCGCGAGGTAGTGCCCCGGTGAGCGAAAAGATTGCGATCGTCGGGCTCGGCTATGTCGGACTACCTCTGGCGGTAGCGATGGCCCGCAAGCATGACGTCGCTGCGTTCGACATCAACTCGCGGCGGATCGATGCGCTGAAAGCTGGGCTCGACGCAACGAATGAAGTCTCGCCTCAAGATCTGAAGAGCAGTGCGCTTCATCTCACCGATGATCCGAACGACCTCGCCGGGCGGGACATCGTCATCGTCACCGTCCCGACGCCGATCGACAGCGACAATAATCCCGATTTCGGCGCCATCCTTCTCGCCTGCGAGCTGATCGGCCCACACCTCAAAGCAGGCTCGATCGTCGTGTTCGAGAGCACCGTCTATCCCGGCGCCACGGAAGAGATTTGCGGTCCCGCGCTCGAAAGATCGTCCAGCCTGCGCGTGGGCGTGGACTTCAAGCTCGGCTATAGCCCCGAGCGCATCAACCCGGGCGACAAGGAGCACCCGATCGAGAAGATCGTGAAGGTCGTCGCCGGGCAGGACGCCGAAACGCTCGACCAACTGGCTGACCTTTACGGCTCGATCATCCCGGCCGGAATCCATCGCGCGCCGTCGATCAAGGTCGCGGAGGCCGCGAAGGTGATCGAGAACACGCAGCGCGACCTCAACATTGCGCTGATGAATGAGCTATCGAAGATCTGCGACCTCGTCGGCATCCGCACCAGCGACGTCCTCGCGGCAGCCGGCACGAAGTGGAATTTTCTCAATTTCCACCCCGGCTTGGTCGGCGGTCACTGCATCGGGGTCGACCCCTATTATCTGACGGCCAAGGCCGAGCAGCTGGGCTACCGGCCCGAGGTCATCCTTTCGGGCCGCCGTCTTAACGACGGCATGGGCGCACACGTTGCCCGGCAAATTCGGAAACTGGTTTCATCGAAAGGACACCCGACCGAGCGCGCGCGGGTCGGTATCCTGGGTTTCACCTTCAAGGAGAATGTGCCGGACATTCGCAATTCGAAGGTCGTTGACGTCTATTCCGAGCTTCTCGAGCTTGGGTTCGACGCCATCGTTCACGATCCAATGGCTAGTCCGGATGACCTCCAGAAAGCCTACGGCATCAAACTGACGCCGCTCGATGAATTCTGCGGGCTTTCGGCGCTGGTCCTCGCCGTCCCGCACGCGCAATATGCGTCGTTGACGGGCGAGCAAATCAGCGGGATGATCGCAAATGACGGAATGTTCATCGACGTGAAATCTCGCGTTAATCCGGCCTCGCTCAGACCCGACATTGGCTACTGGAGCCTCTGAGCGATGACCTACTCATCGCCTGAAACCTAGAAAGACGCGGCCATCATCAGCGTTCAAATCCCGGAGCTACAAGGCCGCGATCCGGCGACTTGGCTCGTCACTGGGGCCGCCGGCTTCATAGGATCTAACCTCGTCGAGGTCCTGCTGCGGGCGGACCAGAAGGTCGTCGGCCTCGACAATTTCGCGACCGGGCATCGCCGGAACCTCGAAGAGCTCGAGCGAATCCTGCCCGCCAACCAATGGGCCAATTTCCGGATGATCGAAGGCGACATCCGCAACCGGGAAACCTGCGCTTCCTGCCTCGAAGGCGTCGATTACGTCCTCCACCAGGCTGCCTTGGGCTCGGTCCCGCGCTCGATCGACGATCCGCTGACCTCTCACGATGCAAACGTGTCGGGCTTCATCAACATGTTGGATGCCGCGCGTCAGGCGAATGTGAAGAGGTTCATCTACGCGGCGTCGAGCTCAACCTATGGCGACTCACCGGAACTGCCGAAGCGCGAAGAGCGGATAGGCCAACCGCTGTCGCCCTATGCAGTCACCAAGCTCGTCAACGAGCTTTACGCAGCGGTCTACGCCCGCGCTTACGGCTTCAAGGCGACTGGCCTTCGCTACTTCAACGTCTTCGGGCCGCGGCAAGACCCGAACGGCGCTTACGCGGCCGTCATTCCCAAATGGGTCGCCGCAATGATCGGTGACGAACAGGTGACCATCAATGGCGACGGCCTGACCACGCGGGACTTCTGCTACGTTTCCAATGCTGTGCAGGCCAATATTCGGGCGGCCTTGGCACCCGATGAGGCGCAGGGTGAAGTCTACAACGTCGCGGTCGGTGGCCGGACGAGCCTGCTCGACCTGTTCGCAATGATCCGCGATGAGTTGTCCCAGCACCAAATCCATTACGACCGTGAACCGGTCTTGGGCCCGTTCCGCCGCGGAGACGTCCGCGATACACAGGCATCGATCGAAAAGGCGGAGCGCCTGCTCGGTTATTCCCCGACACACGACGTCGGACGGGGACTGTCCGACGCTCTACCCTGGTACATCGACTTCTTCAGGAACCAGCCCCAGCCCGCTTAGGCTGTTGCGCCGGCGCTCTTCACGCGGGCCTGGAAGCTCTTGCGGAGCTTCTGGAGCTTCGGCGGGATGGTGGCGATGCAATAGGGATTCCCCTGCCCTTCGCCCTCCCAATACTGCTGGTGATAATCCTCGGCGGACCACCATTCGCCTTTCGGTTCGATGGTCGTCACCACTTGGCCATCCCGTTCCGCATTGGCGCGGTCGATCGCTGCTCGGGCTTCGCTCTCTTGGCCGTCGTCGAGGGGGAAAATCGCGGAGCGATATTGCGTCCCCACATCATTACCCTGGCGATTGAGCTGGGTTGGGTCGTGCGTCGCGAAAAAGATATCGAGCAATTCGCCGTAGCTGATCACATCGGCGTCGAAGGTGACGCGGATGGCTTCGGCATGGCCGGTGTCACCACCGCAAACCTGCTTGTAGGTGGGATTGTCGACGCGCCCACCAGTGTAACCGCTCTCGACCTTGGTCACCCCGACGACATCGTTGAACACGGCTTCGGTGCACCAAAAGCACCCGCCCGCAAAAACAGCGACTTGTTCGGCCATGACCCGCTCCTATCAGTTTGGAGCGGTTGATATGGGAAGCGTTACATGCTCTTGGTAAGATGCCTTGAGGCTGGCGAGCTCAAGCCGCTTGCCGACCCACTCCGCCAAGCTCTTCGAAGGTAGAGCGGCTCGTCGAAGACGATGCCGGCCTTGCGATCCGAATACCAACGGATTTCGCCACGGATCGGGCGAAGGCTCTCGACCACGACGACGACTTTCTTGCCGAGGCAATATTCCTCGATCGGTTCGACCTTCATTCCGCCGAGGGAAACGTCGTGCACGCTCACGGTGTAATAGATCTTTTCAACGCGGAGCGATGCCTTGCAGCTGACCTCCAGGCGCGGCGGCCGCGAGCGGAAGCCGTGGCGCGGCTTTCGCCCGGCAAGCAGTTCTCCAAGATCGATGTTCTGGTCGAACTTCACGCCGACGGTGCCCTCACGGGTCCAGACGACCGTTCCCGGGATCTTCTGCGACGACAATTCGATCGGTAACGATCTCGCCGACCGAAGCCGATTGGCCGATCTCGGCCATCAGTCCGCCAGCGGAGACATTGCGCACCCGGACCAGCTGTTCACCGTTGGGGCCATGCATCTTCGCGACGCGCAGCGTCGGGGCAACCCGGTCCTCGGTCCGTCGTTCGGAAGGCCTCGGAACGGCAGTAGACAAGCGAAAACGTCGTCGAATCGAACGTGCCATCTTCCGGGTTGGGAAGATGCGGTTTCTTTCCGGCGAATGAGCGAACTGAACATCCAATCGCCTCCGATGGGCTCAAATCTTGCGACAAATGTACCTAACTTGCAGTTAAGAACCGGTTTCATTTGTTTGACGTGGATGGGCGTTAAGGAGCAAAGTCACTTGTCGGTGTCGGCAGGAGTATCAAGGCCGATGAAGCAGCCGCAGCTGCTGCTTATTGATGACGAGCCGGCCCTGGCCGACTTCGTCGCTAATGCCGCGCGTGAGTGCGGCTTCGACCCTACTGTCGCCTGGAACGACGCGTCCTTTCGCGAAAAGTTCAAGGAACAGCGGCCGGATGCGGTCGCCATGGACCTCGGAATGCCGGTCGATGGCGTTGAACTGCTCCGCTTCCTTTCCGACGAGGATTTCCAGGGACCGGTGCTGATCATCAGTGGGTTCGACCGGCGCGTGCTGGAGTTCGCTTTCCGGCTCGGCGAGGCACAAGGGCTCAACATGGCTGGGCCGCTCGAAAAGCCGGTGCGGCTGGAAGAGCTCGAGAACCTGCTGAAACGGCTCAAACCGGTGGTGCCTTCATGACGGCAGCGGACCGCAAGCTGCTCGAGAGTTTCGAGCGAGCGCTTGCGGCCCAGCAATTGCGGTTGGTCTATCAGCCGAAGGTAAGCCTCAAGGATGGCAAGCTGGGGCGCGTCGAAGCCCTTGTCCGCTGGGACGATCCGGAATTGGGGCCGGTGTCCCCTTCCCGCTTCGTCCCCCTCGCCGAGAAGCATGGCCTGATCGATCCGCTTGACCGAATGGGGTCTCAGAGAAACGCTCAAGCAATGGCGGCGGTGGCGCGAGCAGGGCCTTGAGACCCGCCTCGCCTTCAATATTTCCGCCATCAGCCTGCAGCGGCTCGACTTCCCGGATCTTGTTGAGCGCATGTGCACGGCGATGGGCGTACCGACTGATCGGCTCGTCCTGGAGCTGACGGAAGGCGCCACGCAGCCGCTCGTCCGCTTAATGGACACGCTTACGCGGTTCCGGATCAAAGGCATGGGGCTCGCGATCGACGACTTCGGAACGGGCTATTCGTCGCTGCTGCAGCTCCGGCAATTACCATTCACCGAGGTGAAGATCGACCGGTGCTTCGTCGCCGATTTGCCAGACGCGCATGATTCGCGGCTGATCGTCAAGACAATCGCGGACCTTGCCCACGGGCTCGGCCTGGTCGCGACGGCGGAAGGTGTAGAGACGGTCGAGCAGCTTCGTGCCGTGCGCGAGCTCGGCTGCGACGTGGTTCAGGGCTTCCTGGTCGCCGCGCCGCTCGACCCGAACGACCTCATTCCGTGGAACAAGGAATTCAAGAAGCGCTGGCCGGCACTCCTTTCCGACGAAAGCCTCGAACTATGGGGCGACGTCGAAGCGAATGCCCTGAGCAAGCGGTAAGTCGGTCCCGTAATTCACGGTGTTCGTCTGGCGCCGCATGTAGGCGCGCCAGCTGTCCGATCCACTTTCTCGGCCCCCGCCCGTTTCCTTCTCGCCACCGAAAGCGCCGCCGATCTCTGCCCCCGACGGGCCGATGTTCACGTTGGCGATACCGCAATCGGAGCCGGCGGCGGACAGGAACCGCTCCGCCTCCCGTAGGTCGTTCGTGAAGATCGATGACGAGAGCCCTTGCGGCACCGAGTTGTTGAGCGCCAAGATCGCCTTGTCCAAGATCGTCGTAACGCAGGACGTAAAGGATGGGCGCGAAGGTCTCCTTCAGGACGTTGCCAAATTGAGCCTGCATCTCGACGATTGAAGGCCGGACGTAAAATCCTCCGGGAACGGCTTCGACACGATCGATCTCCTCGCCCAGCACGGACTGCATTGCGTCGAAGGACGCTTCGTCGATCAGCGGTCCGATCAGCGTATCCGGATCGCGCGGATCGCCGATCTTCACTGCGGCGAAAAGTTTCCGCAGCCGCGCGACCAGCTGGTCGGCAACGCTTTCGTGGACGATCAATCGCCGAAGCGTCGTGCAGCGCTGGCCCGCCGTCCCAACTGCCGAGAACAGGATCGCCCGCTCGGCAAGCGCGAGGTCGGCTGATGGGCAGACGATCATCGAATTGTTGCCGCCAAGCTCAAGGAGCGTGCGCCCGAACCTTTCAGCGCGCGAGACGTCCGACCTCCCGGCCCATCGCCGTCGACCCGGTCGCGGAGACGAGCGCGATCCGCGGATCGTCCAACAAGCGCCTCGCCGACTTCGATCGTCCGCCTTGGACGACCTGCACCAGTCCTTCCGGGGCGTCCCCGAACCGCTCGAGCGCGCGTCGTCATCAGCGCCATCACGGCCTCGGCGGTGAGCGGCGTCTTCTCGCTCGGCTTCCAGATCACGGATTGCCGCAAACGAGCGCCAACGCCGCATTCCAGGCCCAGACCGCGACCGGAAAGTTGAAGGCGCTGATGACCAGCACGGGACCGAGCGGGTGCCATTGCTCCATCATCCGGTGATTTGGACGCTCGCTGGCGATGGTGAGACCGTAAAGCTGGCGCGACAGGCCGACCGCGAAGTCGCAGATATCGATCATCTCCTGGACCTCGCCGAGGCCCTCCTGGAGTGATCTTCCCGCATTCGAGCGTCACCAGTCTGGCCAACGGCTCCTTCGCGGCGCGCAGTTCCTCGCCGAGCAGCCTGACCAGCTCGCCGCGCCGCGGGGCCGGGACGACTTTCCAGCGTCGAAAGCCTGCGCCGCGCCAGCTCGCGGCCTTACCACGCATCGCCGATCCGGACGCGCCCGATCTCGCTACCGTCGATCGGCGAGTAGCTGATCAGGTCGCCGTCCGATGCATCGACTCCGAGTTGCTTGAGGATTGCAGCGGCTTCTTCTGCCGGGCTCATGCGAAAAGCTCCTTTGCGCGGGCCATGGCGGCCACGCCTGCGTCGATGGTCTCATCCCGTTTCGCGAAGCAAAGGCGAACGAGATGCCTGCGATGGATTGTCTTCGGCAAAGGCGGACACCGGAACGGTCGCAACGCCGGCCTGCTCAACGGCCACCTTCGCGAATTCCTCGTCCTCGACGTCGATCGCCCGACTCTCGCAAGTCGACGCAGAGGAAGTAAGTCGACGCCGGCTCCAGCACCGAATAGCCTGCCTTGATGAGCCCCTCGCTCATTCGGCCCAGCGCACGGGAAAAGCGCTGCCGCATCGGCTGGATCCAACCATCCTCGCCCAGTCCAAAGGCGACGGCCGCCTGCAGGTTTGGTGCAGTCGCGAAGGTCAGGAATTGGTGGGCCCGGGCGGCCACCGCTGCCTTTTGAGGCGACGCGACGATCCAGCCCACCTTCCAGCCGGTCAACGAGAAGATCTTTCCCGCCGAGCCCGCCTTGAGTGTCCTCTCGGCCATGCCGGGAAGGGTCGCGAGCGGCGTGAAGGTCTCGCCGTGGAGGAGCACATGCTCCCAGACCTCGTCGCTGATCACGGTCAGGTCGTGCTCGATTGCCACGTCCGCGATGATCTGAAGCTCCTCCTTGCCGTAAAGCCGGCCCGTCGGGTTCTGCGGATTGTTGAAGATGATCGCCCGGGTCTTCGTGTTGATCGCGGCGGACAGCGCATCGCGATCGATGCGCCAGTGCGGCGGCTGAAGCGCCACCTCGCGCGGCATCGCCCCTGCCCGCCGGATCATCGGCGCGTAACTGTCATAGGCCGGCGTGAAGATGACGACCTCGTCGCCCGGCTCGACCGTGGCGAGGATCATCGCGCCGAGGGCTTCCGTCGCGCCGCTGGTCACGCAGACCTGTTCCGGGTCGATCGCCTCCCCGAAATGACGCCCGTAATGATCCGCGATCGCCTGCCGAAGCTGCGGCAGACCGCGCGACGGCGCATATTGGTTGGAGCCCTCCTTCAGCGCTCGCGCGGCCGCCTCCAGGATTTCGTCAGGCCAGCCGAAATCGGGAAAGCCCTGACCGAGGTTCACTGCCCCGTGCTTGGCCGCTGCGAGGCTCATGCGTTCGAACACGCTGACCTTCATGCTTTCGTAGAGCGGGTTCAAAGCAGGATGCCTTCCGTCCGGAGCCGCGCGATTTCGTCCTGCGCGTAGCCAAGTTCTTCGAGAATTGCCTCGCCATCCTGCCCCTCGCTTCGTGGCGCGTCGGGTCTATCGAGATGCATGCCGGAGTATCGCGGCGCCGGAGCGGGCTGAAACACGCCTTCGACGTCGAGAAAGGTGCGGCGCGCGATGTTGTGGGGGTGGACCGGCGCTTCGTCGAGATCGAGGATGGGCGCGACGCAGGCGTCCGTCCCGGCGAAATGAGTGGCCCATTCGTCCCGGGTTCGGCTTTTGATCACCGCGGCAATCTCTTCCCGGCCTGAGCCAGGCCGCAACGCGAGGCCCTTGAACAGAGCCTGCTGGAACTGCGGTTCGATCGCGCCAATCGCCACGAACTTGCCGTCCGAACAACGGTAAACGCCATAGGTGTCAGTGCCGCCGTCTAGGAGGTTCTCCTCGCGCTCATTCTTCCAGTGCCCTGCGGCCAGGAGTCCATAGGTCATCGCCCCAATCAACGAGGCGCCGTCGCTCATTGCCGCATCGACCACCTGCCCGGTCCCGCCTGACCGCACCGCCAGAAGCGCGCTGACCATGCCAAACGCCAGCATCATCGCTCCGCCCGCGTAGTCTCCGAGATAATTGACCGGAGCGAGCGGCCGTTCCTTTGGACCGATCCCGTGGAGCAGGCCCGTAAGCGCGATATAGTTGATGTCGTGGCCCGCATCCTGGGCAAGCGGCCCGTCCTGCCCCCAGCCGGTAACCCGTCCGTACACCAGCTTCGAATTGTCGCGGAGAAGCTCGTCAGGCCCAAGACCAAGTCGCTCCATCACGCCTGGACGATAGCCTTCGATCAGCCCATCTGCCCTCGCGGCGAGGCGCCGGACGATCTCGACAGCATCGGGATGCTTCAGATCGAGAGAGATACTCCGCCGCGATCGCCTCAGGGGATCATTGTCGAAGCCGATCATTCCGGCCCGTTCGACGCGGATGACCTCTGCCCCATGATCGGCGAGCATCATGGCAGCGAACGGCGCGGGACCGATGCCGCCCATTTCGATGATCCTGATGCCCTTGAGCGGACCCGCCATGGCCGTGTCCATGCATGGCGCGGACGCGGCCACGACAAGGCGCATTGCTGGCAATTAGCGCCTTACGGGACCGGAAGCGCACCGCTAAACAGCGTCAGCAACAACCTGCTTGTGATCAAAAATCGCGTTTATGTTTTCCTCCGAAAGACTTGGTCGAGTTACCCGCTGGTGGCGCCTGCCGTTTTGGACGTTGGCCTTGTTCACCGGCGCGAAGTCCTTTGCAGACAATCCAATTCTTGGGTCGCGTCGGCTGAACCGCGCCGGCTTGCATGTCTGGCGCGTGAAGGCTGCCCATGCTCTTGCGCGCAGCAGGCGACGTCGCTTGGCGAAGGGACTGCCAGACGAGCTCCGGAATCAGTTCGACCGCAACGGCTTCATCATTGTTCGCGATTTCCTGCCCGAGCAGCAGTTCCAGAAATTGCAGGCCCAAATTCTTCGAAAGCGAGCTTCCAACTCGCGTTCACCAGCAGGGCGATACGCTGACGCGAGCGGGTGACCGTCGACCCTGAGCTTCGCGAACGCTTTCCCGCCTTAGACGACCTCCTCGATGACCCGAGTGGCGCCCAACCCTGTCCTATGTTGCGAGCACGCGGAGCGAGCCGCTCTATTACGTCCAGACGATCCTCGGCGGCGTCGAGGAAGGCCCGCCCGATCCGCAACTGCAGTTGCACGCCGACACCTTCCATCCCTCGATGAAGGCCTGGCTTTTCCTCACCGACGTCGAGGAAGACGGACGTCCGCTGACCTACGTCGCCGGTTCGCACCGACCGTCGGCCGAACGGCTTGGCATGGGAACATCGCAAGAGCGTCGAAGTCCTCGCCAGCGGCGATCGGCTTTCCGAACGTGGATCGCTGCGGGTTGCGCCGGAAGAATTGAACGGAGCTCGGCCTGCCCCAGCCGACGCGCTTTGCCGTCCCGGCCAATACTCTGGTCGCGATCGACACCTACGGCTTTCACGCGCGCGGCAGATTCGGACAAGCCGACCAAGCGCGTGGAAATCTGGGCCTACAGCCGACGCACGCCGTTCCTGCCTTGGACAGGCGGGGGCCTGATGTCCTGGCAGCCCATCGCGGACCGGCGGGCCCGCTGGCTCAACCGCCTGGGAGATTGGGCCGATCGTCGCGGGCTGGCGAAACAGCACTGGATGCCAGCTAGGCCTGCGCCGGCCGATCGACTCCTAGATCAACCGAGGCGGGCCATCGGCAGGATGTCAGCCTGGCGTCGACCTGGCTGCAGAGTCGCTCGATCATCGAATCCACCAGCGTGGCGACCGCGGATTCGCTGGCCGAGTCCGCCCCTGACGAGGCAGCGATCGACCAATACCCGCCTGAAAGCCTCGTAAAGGCCGGGATCGGGAGGCGTAGGGTTTTACCAGAAGCTGTCGATATGTCGCTGATGGGTCAGTCCGGGCATGTCGTAAATCGCGTCACCCAAAGTGCATACTGGCGTGTCGCACACAAGCGCCAAGGTCGCCGACGTACTGTTTACGCAAACGAGGCCGCGCGCCGCACAAGCCATGTCGTCAAGATTGCCGCCATCGACGAAATGGAGCCGGCCCACGAGCCCAAGCCGCTCCGCATGCTGCCGGGTAAATCCGGACCAGTTGAAAAAGCTGCAGTCGAGAGGATGCGCCTTCAGGAGAAAATGCAAATCGCCCGGCGCATTCGCTGCGAAGCTTTCGATAGCGTAGCTGGCTGCGCTTTGCATATCCGGAAACGGCGAGTGGGCCCTGATCTGATAATCGCCCGAGAGCTGAAGCGGGAGGAGGAAAAGCGGCTTGTCTTCGACCTTCCGCAGCACCGCATCAGCCTCGCGAGAAGCCTTCTTCCCGCGTGCGAACTTCCACAGCCACCCAAATCCTTCCGAAAGTATCCCCGCCGAACGGTGTGAGCGATAATGCGGATAGGCCAACCGGCCGGTCAGGACGTGGTGATAATACCAGTAAGAATCCCTGGCCCGCCGGCGGAAGCTTGCCGTGACCGGCGGCAAATCGGGCTCTGGCGGAAGTCGAAGCGATTCCTTCAGGAACCAGTTCCTGTTTCGCGAAAGCGTCGAGCGGGCGTTCACGCCTTCGGGCTCGAGGGTCATCCAGTGTGGCCTGAGATACCCCTCTTCAAGAACATGCGTCCTGACTTTGCGCAGCGCCGCAACACCATGCGCAGCCAAGTGGTAAGGTCGGCAGTCACCGAAGAGCAGGAGGTCGGTTATCCCGTTCTCCCGGAGGAAATTGTCAAAGAAGACGGGCCAATCCGAAAAGCGGCCTCGGAAGTTGACGGCCCCATCCCGCCAGTCGCGCCGATCTCCGCCGCTCAGATTGATACGATGGACGGTGAATCCCTGGCGCTCCATTTCCTGGCCAAGCTGGCGGAATAACGGACCCGGCGGTCCTTGCAGGAATGCAAATGTGCGTTCTTTCCCGCCGGTCATCGCGCCGCACGCAAGCTCGCGAGCCCCTTCTTGAGCCGGCCCTGAAGTCGGCGCATTTGGACGACCACGCCATCATGTGAAGCGCTTGCGCCCTGGGCGATCCGGCGCACCAGCACTTCGGGCGGGCATGGCAAGCCGGTCACCGGGTCGAGGTAGCGCGGATATTCGAGCAGCACCGCGGCAACCAGTTCATCGAGCGTCAGCTTGCGTGTCCTGCGCGACGGCACGGGGCCGAGATCCTTCGTCAATCCCCAGCCCGCATAGAAAGGCACCCCGTGCACCGTGACCGGCTTCGCCCTCAGGAGTGCTTCGAAACCAGCCAAAGACGAGTTGACGTGAACTTCGTCGACAAGATCGATGAGCGCCGAAATACCTGTATCGCGAACGATTTCGTCGACGAATTCGAGGCCCAGCTCGTCCGGCACCGCTCCGACCCGATGACCTGCTTCGACATCCGGATGCGGCTTGTAGATGAGATAGGCTTCGGGCTCCGCTGACCGAACACGGCGTAGCAACTCCTTGTTGCTGGCGAGCGGTCCACTGGTCACGGCGCGATCGTCTTCTACCTGACCCGGCACTAGGATATGTCTTCGGTTCGGGGCCCTGCGCTCGAGCGCGGACGACCCGACAGCATATTTGCTGACGCCGGAAGCCACGATCAACTCTCTCAATTCGCGAGCGCGCTGCAACTGCTTCGGCGCAAATATCGTATTCTGGAGAATGTCCTCCAGCTCGCTCGATTGCGTCGGATCGAAGTGCGCGCCGAGACGATCGACCACCAGCGAAAGCGGTGGAACGCAATCGGAGCCCGAACCCAACCGATCGTATGAAGCCGTCTTCAACCTCGACAACCGGTCGGCCGGTGGCATCGAATATCGCCGAGCACGGATGCATCCGTGCGCGCCTTCCATACGGCGATGGCGCCCTGACCCGTTGGTGAGGCTGAGCCGAACGGAACTTCCCCGGCGCCATTCCAGAGGAGCGGAGCAACAGTAGGACGCTTCCAAAAGGCGAACCCGACGGCTGCAGATATGTCGCGATTACTGTCGATCAGCCGTCGCCAGAAGGCAGCTAGTTCAATGGCATCCGAGATGGAGATTGAATTGCCAACGAAGGGATCGACGTAGTCGATCCCGTCCACGACGCGATTGCGGAATAGTTGACGCGCTGAGGCAGCGCTAAGTTCAGTCCACTCGCCATCGTACTGGACCACCTTCGTCCGGACGCCGGCAATCGCGGCTATCAGGGCCAAGTCATCGTTCGCATCGGCCCAAACCTCGGTCGCACCCGAAAGCAGATGCCAGGGATCGTGGGGGCCCGCCGGGCAGGTCACTCATTCGAACGATCGGCCGATCGACGGGTTCGGCGTGATCCGTTTCAATCAACACATAGGGCTCATTCGGCAAGTCCGGATGGCTTCCCCAATAACTCCCGCCGACCTTCAGAACTCCGATCTCGGCCATCAGGCGGTCGATTTCGACGTCGCTCAGGCTCGCCGATCCCGCCCCAGTGCAAACGAGACACTTCACCGAAGCGCCCGGGAACGGGGGCACGCGCAGGAAGGGTTCGGATTGAGCAGCGTTCATATCAGTGACCATCTACAGCCAATTCACCTGGATGGCACAAGTCCTTCTGCTGAAAGACTTTCTGCGATTTAGTAAAGGTCCGGCAACCGCCTGAGGTATGACGCATATTCGCCCTTGCCGAGGCGAGCAGTCGCTCGTTCGAGGCCCGCATCGTCAATGAAGCCGGCTCGCCATGCGATCTCTTCCGGGCAGGCGATCTTCATTCCCTGGCGCCGTTCGAGCGTCGCGACGAACTCGGCCGCCTCGAGCAGGCTGTCGGGCGTGCCGGTATCCAGCCAGGCATAGCCGCGGCCCATGACTTCGACGTTCAGC
The DNA here is from genome assembly GCA_963750315.1 of uncultured Alphaproteobacteria bacterium. GTDB lineage: Bacteria > Pseudomonadota > Alphaproteobacteria > Sphingomonadales > Sphingomonadaceae > Sphingomicrobium. Next base: position 37,590 of record CAVVQF010000005.1, on the reverse strand, counting down.
TCGCCGCGTTCGAGATAGGCGCGGTTGACGTCGGTGATCTCGAGTTCGCCGCGGGCGGAGGGCTGAATGTTGGCGGCGATGTCGACGACCTGCTCGTCGTAGAAATAGAGCCCGGTCACCGCCCAGTTCGACTTCGGCTGCGACGGCTTTTCCTCGATGTTCGAGCGCCTTCATCCGGTCGTCGAACTGGACCACGCCGTAGCGCTCCGGATCGGCGACCTGATAGGCGAACACCGTCGCGCCGATCGTCCGCTCGCGCGCGCGCTTCAGGACGTCGGGAAAGACCCTGGCCGAAGAAGATGTTGTCGCCGAGAACCAGGCAGGACGGGCCGCCGGCGACGAAGTCCGCGCCGATGGTGAAGGCCTGCGCCAGCCCCTTCGGGCTCCGGCTGCACCGCATAGGAAATTCGCATTCCCCACTGCGAGCCGTCGCCGAGCAGCTGCTCGAAGGCGGCGGCATCGTGCGGCGTCGTGATGATCAGGACCTCGCGAATGCCGGCGAGCATCAGCGTCGTCAGCGGATAATAGATCATCGGCTTGTCGTAGACCGGCATCAGCTGCTTCGAGACCGCCAGGGTCATCGGATACAGCCGCGTGCCGCTTCCGCCGGCGAGAATGATACCCTTCATTAATCGCTTTCCTACATTGCGTGCCGACGAGCGCGTCGCACGACCGTCTCGGTCGACGCCGCGCCAGTCGGGCAGCCGCATGCCATGGACTCGCGCGAGCTTCGAGCAGTCGAGGCGCGAATTGGCCGGGCGCCTGGCCGGCGTCGGATAATCGGCCGTGGTGATCGGCCGGACCCTCGCGGACGGGCCGCCGGCAGCGGCCGACGCCGCGAAAATCGCCTCGGCGAAATTCGGCCCAGCTCGCCTCGCCGGCTGCCGGTCATGTGAAAGATGCCGCGCAGCGCTCGGATCGGCGCGAGTCCGCGCAGATTGCCGACCACGGCGATGATCGCCGTCGGCGATGTCGAGCGCGCTGGTCGGATTGCCGCGCTGGTCGGCGACGACGCCGACTTCGTCGCGCTCTGCCGCCAGCCGCAGCATCGTCTTGACGAAATTCGCGCCGAACGGGCTGTAGACCCAGGCCGTGCGCAGGATCGCGGCATTGTCGTGCGCCGCGAGCACCGCCTGCTCGCCGGCCAGCTTGGACGCGCCATAGACGCCGATCGGGTCTCGTCGGATCCGTCTTCGACATAGGGCTACGGCTTGGCGCCGTCGAAGACATAGTCGGTCGAGATGTGAACGATCGGCACGCCCAGCGTTGCGCCGCCTGCGGCGACCGCTCCGGCGCCCGCGCGCGTTGACCGCAAAGGCGAGCTCACGCTCGCTTTCGGCCTTGTCGACCGCGGTATAGGCGGCGGCCGAGACGATGACGTCGGGCCGGCTGCCTCGACGGCCGCGACGATCGCGTCGGCATCGCCGGCCAGATCGAGTTCGCGGCCGGCCAAGCGCGACGATCTCGATGCCCGACGCGCCGGCCGCGTTCAGCAAGCGATACGAACGACCTGCCCATCGGCCCGCCAGTGACGACGATCCGCATGCGCGCGACTCAGGCCTTCGCCGCTTCAAGCAGGCCCAGCCGCTCGCCCGCATAGCGCTCGCGCAGCGGCCGCCACCACCATTCATTGTCGAGATACCAGTGCGACGGTCTTCTCGATGCCGGTCTCGAAATTCTCCTGCGGCCCGCCAGCCGAGCTCGCTCTCGAGCTTGGTCGCATCGATCGCGTAGCGGGCATCGTGGCCCGGCCGGTCGGTCGACGAATTCGATCAGCTCCTGCACGCGGCTGTTTGCCGGGCGCGAGCCGGTCGAGCACCTCGCAGATGCGGCGCGACCACATCGATGTTCCGCCGCTCGTTGCGGCCGCCGACATTGTAGGTCTCGCCGATCCGGCCGCGCTCGGCGATCAGGTCGAGCGCGCGGGCATGGTCCTCGACGTAGAGCCAGTCGCGGACGTTCTCGCCCTTGCCGTAGACCGGCAGGCGCTCGCCCGCGAGCGCATTGAGGATCGTCAGCGGGATCAGCTTTTCGGGGAAGTGGTACGGCCCGTAATTGTTCGAGCAGTTCGAGACGACGACCGGCAGCCCGTAGGTCCGCTGCCATGCCTTGGCGAGGTGATCGGACGAGGCCTTGGACGCCGAATAAGGCGAGCTGGGATCGTAGGGCGTGTCCTCGGTGAACAGGCCCTCGTCGCCGAGCGAACCGTAGACCTCGTCGGTCGAGACATGGAGGAAGCGGAAGGCGTCCTTCGCCGCGCCGTCGAGCGCCGCCCAATAGTGCGCGCGCGGCTTCCAGCAGCGTGAAGGTGCCGATGACGTTGGTCTGGATGAAGTCGGCCGCGCCGGTGATCGAGCGGTCGACATGGCTTTCGGCCGCGAGATGCATGATGCGGTCGGGCCGAAATTCGCGAACGGCCGCGTCCATCGCTGCGCGGTCGCAGATGTTGGCCTGCAGGAAGCGGTAGTTCGGCGCTGGCCTCGACCGACTCGCAGCGACGCCAGATTGCCCGCGTAGGTCAGCGCATCGACGTTCAGCACGTCGTAGCCCTTGTCGAGCACCAGATGCCGGACCAGCGCCGAGCCGATGAAGCCGGCCCCCCCTGTAACGATTACGCGCATCAATCACTCTTCATCGCGAAATAAGCCGGAAGGTCCGCAAGCCCCGGCTGCGCTCGATCCTTGGCCGACAAGGTCTCGGGTCCGCGACTTCGGGCCAGTCTATCGCCAATATCCGGATCGTCCCACGCGACGCCCTTGTCATTCTCGGGGCTGTAATAGGCCGTCACGCGATAGCTGATCACCGCTTTCGGTTCGAGCGTGCAGAAAGCATGTCCAAACCCGGCCGGCACCCAGAGCTGGTTGTTCCTCAGGCGTCAGCGTCACTCCGACCCACCTGCCGTAGGTCGCCGAACCCGGCGAAGATCGACGGCGACATCGAGCAGATCTCCCGCGAGGCAGCGCACCAGCTTGCCCTGCGCGGCCGGATGAGACTGGAAATGAATGCCGCGGATCGTTCCCTTGCGGACACTAAGCGACTGATTGTCCTGCACGAATTCGACTGGGCCAGCGCGCTCGACAAACGGCGCAAGCTTGAATGTCTCCGAAAAAAAGCCTCGATCGTCCTCAATCTTGTTCGGTACAATCTCCAGGGGGCCTTCGACCTCGAAGGTGCGAAATTCCATCAAAAATCCTTGGTCAAACTCACTGCGATCCGGCGGGGTCGGATTAGAAGACTATCTGGTTCTTACAAAGCTCAAAATCGGCCGCTTTGGAATGATTATCGGTGCTCGCTACCGCCGTTTTCATCCATGATTCCAGAATGTTGAAGTGCTCCGCCCAACTCGGCGACTTGTAACCTTCGATTTCCGCCAGCTGACGCAGCCTTTCAAGACCGTCATCCCTGAAGTCCTCGATCGCCACTTCCCAGGCAACTGGGTCTCGAGGATCGAGATACAGTGGAATATTCCCTGCGATTTCGCGAAATACCGGCAAGTCGCTGGCAATTACTGGCGTGCCGATGCCGAGCGCTTCGACGATAGGCAGTCCGAAGCCCTCGGCGAACGAGGGCATCAGCAATGCTCGCGCGCCAGCAATTAGGCTTGCTAGGAGCTCATCATCGCAGTCGCCAATTTCGCGAATGGTGCCCGCTAATGTTCCTGGTCGATCGAGAATGTCGATTGCTGCATCCGCCTCCCATCCCCGCTGCCCAGCGATAATCAGCAACGGGGCCGCACTGCCCATACGGCGGAACAGTCGCTGCCAGACCTCAAGCAGGAGCAGGTGGTTCTTCCTCGCTTCGATCGTACCCACCACGACGAAGTAAGGCCGATCGAAGGTAAGAGGCCTCACGTCTCCAACCTGCTCATATCCGCTGATCAGCGCCGCGATGCTGGGAGGCCTCGGCAGATTTCGTTCGGTCGCAAATGCGTTCAGTTCGTCGATCGTGGCCTGCGAATTTCCGACGATGCCAGCCGCACTCCGCAGAGCGAAAGTCATCCGTTGTTCATGTTTCTCCGCCTCGCCGACCCGGCAAAACTCGGGGTTCGTTATTGGGATCAGGTCATGGACAAGATAAACGGCCCGAAGGCGATTTTTCGCGATCCAGGTCGACAGCGACGGATCGTTCAGCCCGGTATGTCCGACATTGAGGTAGAGCATCTCCGCCCGAGCCGGGGACCGCATGCCCATAAGCAAAGCCCCGGCAATCGCGGCTGAGACCTTCAACTTGGATTTGCGCCCTTCAGCCAGGAACAGCGCAAACAAAGTATCCGATTGCGGCTCCGGCAGAACGAGCTTGAAGCCTTCGCGTTGGATAACAGCTAGGGCCCGTTCCCGGAAATGCTCGACATAGGCGAGGCAAACCCGGTCGATGCCCGTTGGGCGCTGCCCCCGCCAGGCGCGCCAGACCAGGCGCGTAACGTCGAGCAGGACTTCGCGCCCGGCATGCTGAACCTTGCCATTTCCAACGGGCATTGAACGGATCCTACGGGATCGATCTGACCGTTGCGACCGGCACGAAGAGCTGGCTGAGAAGCTGAACGAATTTCGTCAGCTGATTAGCGCGCGCATTGCCGACATACAGTACATCCCTGTCATTCATCACGAAACGCTGGGCCAACAGGTACGCCCCCGGCTTCATCATATTGACTTGGTAAACCGTCGGCTGCTCGGTGCCGTCGGGCTGGCGCACATAACGGAATACAAAAATCGCTGCGGCGTCGCCCTGATTGGGATTTGCACCGCCTGCGAGCGCGACTGCTTGGGCAAGGGTCAGCCTCGCACGCGGGAAAACGATATCCTCAGCTCGGTTCGGTGCCCCGAGAACCGAGAAGCTCTGCGGACGGCTGATGACCGTAATTCGATCGCCGGGAGCAACGAGCACATCCTCGGAAGGCATATCGAGGAGATCACTAAGCCTGATCTCGAAAGTGTCGCCATCCCGCTGAATCCGGGCGACTGCATCTTTTGCCGCGCCGCGGTAACCGCCTGCCAAGGCAACAGCATCACTGAGCAACTCTCGGTTTGTGGACAGCACAAGGCGTCCAGGCCGCGCGACTTCGCCCGACAGGATGATGCTGTTGGTGATGAACTCCTGGATCGTCACCAGAACCTGAGGATCCTGAGACATGCCGTGCAATCCCTGTTGGATCAGCGCCTGGAGTTCGACGGCGGTTCGCCCTGCGGCGCGAACGCGGCCGACGAACGGGACCTTGATGTTGCCCTGGTCGTCAACACGGATGGGAGGAAGCTTTTCAGCCGAGGAGCTCGTGTCGAAACCTCCCGGCGGCGCTCCGGCCGCACGGACTGCGGAGTTTCCGAACAGCGTCACCCCCGCCTCGTAAATCGTGACGTTCAGAACGTCTCCGGGGCCAAGCAGGTCTGTCGGCTGGCGCACGACATTGAGGGTCAATTCCGCAATGGCAGGAGGCAGCGGAAGAGCCTGCGCGCTGTCGACAGGCACGAGAACGTACGGAAATTCGGCAGGCCTTGCAGCCGCGCGCCTTATCTCAACTCCCGTGGGGCCGCTCGATGGCAGGCTGGCGCAGCCCGACAAGCCTAGAGCAGCAGTGAGCAGGAAAAGGGCGCCGCGGAGCGTGACAGTCCGCTGCGATACGCGCATGATCATTGACTAGAAAATTCCTGAGACGGTCTGAAATGCCCCGCCGGGCCTTAACACCCCTGATTGGCGAAAAGCAACGATACGCAGGCTGAGTTCCCCTCGCTGGACTTTCCTTCTATTATAGCTACTTGCCTGAACCCGAGCCAAACTTCCGGCAAGCAACGCTCTTAGTAGTCGATCAATCCAAGTGACATTCTGGCAGGTCTTTTTCCGACTTCTTCCCAAACGCCCTGGAAAAGCTCTCGAGGCGCTCTTTTGGCGCGCTATCGGGCGGAAAGTGCGTTCGGAAAATCGTCTGCGCGCAGCGAGCGTGGCGCTGCCACTGGGCTATGATTTGTGGATTTCGAATATCGAACGGGCCCGAGAAATTGCAAATTCGGCCTCCGCCACGATCGAAGGATGGTCCGGGAAGCCCCGCTTCCTGATATTCGTCCACAGCAGCGAACGGACGAGTTCCGATCAAGTCCAGCAATCGAAATCATCGGTTGAGCGCCAGATCTATCCTAATTGGGTCCTTTACGGACCCGAAGGCGGCGACGAAGCCTCCATCAACTCGTGCTACACCGTTCATCTTCGCGCTGGCGACACATTGTCAGAGACAGCCTTGTTTCGTTTCGCAGAGGCAATCCAGGCCAACCCGACCGCGTCGATCCTGTATGGTGATCACGACGAACTGGATCATCGTGGACGACGGTCGCGGCCATGGTTCAAGCCGCAGTGGAATGCGGAGCTTTTCCACGCGCTCGATTACATTTCACAGTGCGCCGCCATTGAACGGACCTTGGCGCGCAAGGCAAGCCTCATTGACGGCCACGCCGGCGCAGCCAGTCTAGACACCGCATTCTTGAGAGCAACGGCCGATGCTCCCGGATCGATCGTTCACGTTCCCCACATTCTTGCGCACGTCCAACGGGCTAGTTCCAGCGAAGGGCGTTCGGACGCAGTTTCCCGGCATCTTCAGAGCCTGGGAGCGACATGCGCACCCGGACCTCATTCCACTACCAAGGTCATCTGGCCGCTCCCGGACGAGCCCCCAACCGTAAGCATAATCATTCCGACGAAGGACAAGGTGAACCTGCTCCAGGCCTGCGTGGAAAGCGTCCTCGGAAAAACGACTTATCCGGATTTCGAAATCATCATAGTCGACAATGACAGCGTCGTTCCCGCGACGCTGAGCTACCTGGACGAAATTTCAAGGCACGAGCGGATTCGCATCCTTCGCTATTCGCATCCGTATAATTTCTCGGCGATCAATAATTTCGCGGCCAAGCAGGCGGACGGAAGCTTCCTCTGCCTCCTCAACAACGACACTGAGGTCGTCGAGCCCGACTGGCTCACTGAAATGATGCGCTACGCCATTCGTTCCGATGTGGGCGCTGTCGGAGCAAAGCTGCTCTATTCGGATCGTAGCATACAGCATGCCGGCGTCGTCGTGGGGATGGGAGATGCGGCTGGACACGCTCACCGTTTCCTGCCCGAGAATGAGCCGGGATATTTCCGTCAGGCCCACGCCGCACAATTCGTGAGCGCTGTGACGGCTGCCTGCCTACTCGTCGAGAAGGCGAAGTATGATTTCGTTGGCGGCCTCGATGAGGAGGTTCTGGCGATCGCTTACAACGATGTGGATCTGTGTCTTAAGCTGCAATCGTGCGGCCTCAAGAATGTGTACGTTCCGCACGCAGTGCTGCTGCATCACGAGACGCAGTCCCGCGGGCACGACCTGTCACCAAATCAGATCGCTCGCTACGCGCAGGAACTGAAAGCCTTCCAGGATCGCTGGGGTACGAAGGACTTCCAAGACCCGTTGCACAATCCCAATCTCGATCGATACAGCGAGACCTATGTCATTCGAATTTGAGCGGCATCCGCTGCGATCATCCTTGGGCTGAAGTAACAAGCATGCGGATTGCAATTTCCGGAGTGAATTGCGGGATTGGCGAAGGCATTGCCCGAGCCTCGTTTGATGACGGGCATAGCATTGTCGCATTCGGTCGCAGTCGACCGACATGGGCGGTGGAAGACAGTGACACCTTTCGCTTCATTGAGTGCGACATGTCGGACCTTGCTCGACTCGAAGACGCCTGCGGCGACTTCACCGACCCAATCGACGTCCTTATCTGCAGCGCCGCCACATTTGCGGCAGGCGCCGGAACTATCGAGCATTTTCATCCGCAGGCACTCGACGAAGCCTTCGCGGTCAACACCATCGCACCGTTGATCATGGCCAGGTCCCTGAGAAAGAATCTGGAAGCAGGATCGCGACGGCTCATCGTCATGATGAGCACGGGCAATGCTTCGCTCGAGGGAAACAAGACCGGCGACCTACTTGGGTATCGCGTGTCGAAGACCGCGCTGAATCAAGTGGTCCGCAACCTGGCCGCCGAATGGGGGCCGCACGGTTACACGATCGCGGCGCTCAATCCGGGCTGGGTGAAAACGGACATGGGCGGCCCGAACGCGGAATTGTCTGTCGAACAAGCCACCGGGCAAATATTGGATTTTGTGCACCAAGTGTCCGTTGCCGAGGAAGTAAACGGTTGCTTTGTGAACACCGACGGGTCACGGCTGCCGTGGTAGTCGGCCGCTGGCCGCGACCGCAGCTCGCATCGTAAGTCTTTGCTCGGGCGCTTGCCCGCGAGCCGTGAATAACCTTCAACATTCGTTCGAGAGAGTAGTTTTATGCGCGTTTTGAATGCCGACCGAAATTTGCTGAACAATATTGAAGGGTGGCTCTCCAACGATGCTCTTTTCATTACCGAGCAATTGTTCGCCCTCCAGCGTGAGAACGGCTGGATAACCGGCATCCTGGAGCTCGGTGTTTTCAAGGGGAAGTATCTTAGCGTCCTCGCTCAGCAAGCGAAGGAAGCAAACGCCCCGGTCGTTGGTGTGGATGCGTTTCTCGAAAAATTCGGCTTGCGTCTCGCGGAAGAGCACAAGCAATCCGCCGAGAATACGATCCTGAACTCGGTTCGCAGCCTTGCCGGGTCGGTCGACAATGTCTCGCTAATCGCCGGCTATACGCATGAGGTGAGCGCGGACCGGCTCCGAGGTCTGTGCCCCGCCGGTTATAGCTTCGTCAGCGTCGATGCCGGCCACGACGCCGCCGATGTCGAGCATGACTCGGCCATTGCCGACGCGCTAATGACCGAGCAGGGCGTCGCTGCGTTCGACGACATCTACAACGCGGTTACTCCGGGCGTCGCTGAGGGCTTCTTCAAGTATATGAATGGCGACAAGCGCAACCTCGCGCCCTTCGCGACCTGCGGAAACAAGGTTTTCGTATGCCGGCCGGCACAACACGCCGCTTACTCCGGATTCTGCAAGGAGCTGGCCCGCAGCATCAAGCAGACCACTCCGGAGCTCTCCAGGACGCTTGACCAGCTCGAAGCGAACGAAGCCAACAGCTGGTCGCCGACCCTTTGCGGCTACGAAATAATCCCGTTCCTGTAGGAGCCCTTCGCCCCTCTAGAGCGGGCTGAGCGTCTCCAGCGCCGCAGCTTCGCCACGACTGTCGTAGAAACCGATCGATCCCTTGGCGAAGTAGTGACTGACGACGCTCAGGCGCGTCTTGTCATGATCTAGGCGCGGGCTCCCGCCATGGATCAGGTTTTCGTGCCAAACGAGGATCTGACCAGCCTTTGGACGATAGACCAGACGCTCGTAGCCTTGGGCTTCGATAAGATCACGGATCGCCTGGTCGAACACGACATAATGGGAATAGTCTTCGTTCACGACCTTTTGCAGGCCTAGCGGGGAGGCACGCAGGCTGCCGGTGCGATGACTGCCGGGATAGACGAACAGCTCGCCCGAATTGTCCTGCACATCTTCCAGCGCCACCCAGACGCCGCACATGAATCCGTTCGGATACGGCGTCAGGTGAATCAAATCCTGGTGCGCATTCTGCTCGCTTCCGTTTACGTAGGTCAGCGTCTGGCAGGCGCAGGGCGTGTCCTTGAAATAGTCTTCAAGGAACTGAAGGACCGGCGGGTGGAGCCATATGGCCCGGGCCGACGGCATCTGCTGATGCGCTCCGTGAATACGATCGCTCGAACCGGCGCGATATTTGAGATCGCCTCGTTCGATGGCTGCCGCCAGTTCCGTCTTGAAGTCTTCGACCAGCTTGCCGGGCAATTTCTCAGGAAGGACGCAGAAGCCCCAGCGCAGCAAGTGCCGCTGCGCCGTTTCGGCGTCCGGCGCCGGGTCCAAGCTCATCGGGATCTCGTCCTCGACATCCTCATTGAACCAGGCGCGAGCGGTTCCTTTGTCGTAAGGGAATAAGCCGCTGTCGATGATCCGGCCAACGATCAGCGGAGTTCCGAACTCGCGAAGGTCCCGTGCAACCTGACGGCCGAGAGTAGAATCATTTTCCGTTCGCACCATAAGGGGCGGGAACTCCACGCGGCGGCCGCCAGCCGTGGTGACCGCGACATCGAGCTGATGCGTCCCGTCTGGAACGAGGTGTGTGATGAGGTGGAATTCCACCTGCCGCGTCCCGTCCGTCGACAGCGGCAATACAGCCTTGTCATTGGCCAGCCGTTTCTGCTGCCCTCCGAACTTCACCTCGAGGGTGATCTCGCCTTCGTCCGCATCGATCAGCCAACCGCCGATCCTGAGAAGTCCGAACCCGTCATCCATTTTGGCGCGGTTGCGAACGGCAAGCGAGGTGGTCGACATTCCGCTTTCCAGAGCCGTCGAAGAAATCTCTACGTTCATACGGGAACACACCCCAAGATCATGGTTTCGTTTATTTTACCGGCGATCGAAATCACGGACAACCAGTTGCTGACGAGGAACGAAGGTCATCGGCCGGTATACTCGATCACCGGGACTTTGGCCTCCTCTCCCGTCACCAGGGCCAGCTGTCGGGCACGCGGATCATCAGCGGTTGGAATGGCCAGAACCCCCGTCTCGCCAAATTGCCAGATGTTTTCCGGATTCAGCCGAAAATTGCGACAATTGTAGGCGTTTGAGGTCAACCAGCGGAGTTCGTAACCCAGACCCTGAAGCAACTGCTTGGCGCCGGCCAACCGCTCGATTTCCAGGACCTCGAAATAGACAATCGGCCGATCGCGATCGATCAGTTTGGCGGCGCCCGCGAGGACCATCTCTTCCATGCCTTCGACATCGACCTTGAGGAATTGGACACGCTGCCTGAATTTCATGTCGTCCAGCGCGACCAGAGACATCGGCAGTGTCCCTTCCCGGCTCTCGCTCGCGCCCACGAGGCTGAAGGCGCCGATATTCCATTCCATGGCCTCATAATCGGGGGCAACATGGATGACCTTTTCGGCGTCGGAGCAGCCGAGGTTGCGCGGGTAGACGTTAGCCATCCTCGAGGCGAATACGTTTGCGACAAGCAAGCTGAAGGCGAGCGGTTGCGGCTCAAAAGCGACGACCTCGGAGTGAGGAAAGCGCGACGCCAATGCGATCGAGTGGGTACCGATGTTCGCACCGACATCGACGATCGTCTCACCGTCCACGAGAAACGCGGCATAGCTTGCGATCTCATCCTCCGCCCACTCGCCGTAAATTTGCAGCGAGCGCCCGATGACGGAGTCTTCGCGAGCGACATAGAGCCGTCCGTAGCGCGTGGTGAACCGATCGACCTCGGTGTCGTAAATCTTCATGCAGCGACCGAAGCCTGCTCAGGAACGAGCATGCCTTCATTCCGCAGCCATTCCTCGAACGACCCGGAGCCGGATTTATACGGGTCGCCAAACGCCTGCTGGAGATCGACCCGGTGGCGGTATAATTCGCGCGCGGCCTTCGGGATCGGGATTCCGCTATCGAATTGTCCAAAAGCCCAATAGCCGCCCGGAACCGACTTAGACGTCGCTGCTTCGACCTGCTTCCGGTACCAGGCCCACAGCTCGTAAACTTGGAAATTCTGACCTGCGTAGCGACGGGTCATCGTGTCGCCGACCTTGCCGAGCTTGGTAAAATGCCAGAAACCGAGCTTCGAGCCGTTGACCCGGACAATGCCCTCGCGGTCGACCGCGACGACTCGATTGCTCAGATTCCAGCTTGCGACGTTCAGGCCCGGATCGCGGAGGATCGCGACCTTGTCGAAGAAGCCCGGGACGTGATCACACCAGCGCTGATCCACGAAGAGGCCATTCAAGATATCGTCGTAGCAGAATGACAGCAGCCGATCGTTCCACCATTGAGCCATACGGCGGCCCTCACCCGACGTGCGGATCGCGAGGAAGCCGAGGTTGTAGATGCCCGTCTTCAGCGACGTGATCTCATTGTCGATAACCGCCTGGCGCGTCTTGTCCGGCTTGAGCTGGTGCGGCGTGAGCGCGATGTCCGAGGTTTCAAGCGCCTTAACCACACTCTCAAGCGGGCTAAATACGCACGTGTCGGGATCCATATAGATCACCGCGTCGTAGCCGAGCGAGCAAGCCTGGAAAGCGTACGGTCCCTTCACGGCAGTGCACACCTCGACGATGTCGTGCTTGAAAAGCCATCCGCGAAAATCTGGAATGCCGAGATCGCTCGCGTAGACGACTTCGTCCATGGGCTCGTCGGAGCGCCACTCGAAGCCCGGCGGCGGCTCGTCAGTGATCAGCGCCACGCAGTGCCAGTCCGGATGATGGCTCTTCACCGATTGGAAAAGCACCCGCGCCCGGTTGAGATAACCGAATGTGAAGCTGCTGTAGCAAAGCACCTTCATGCCGCTTCTCCCTGGATCAGATCAGCGGTCATGTTGCTGAATTTCGCGCGCACTCCCGACGGTCGCTTGGCGGCGGCAAGTCTTGACACGTCGCCCGTCTCGAACAGCCGCTCAAGCTCGGCCTCGCTATCGAAAATCGCGCCGAAACCGGTCTTCCGAACCATGGCCGCGATATTGCCGCTGTCCTTGAATGTAAAAACAGCCGCACCAGCCTGAATCGCCTCGGCCGCCGCGATGCAAAAGGTCTCCGGCCACAACGACCAGAGCAGCGCGATATCGATCTGGAGATCGTTGAGGGTCCGGACCATCTTGTCGAGGTCACTCGGTCCTACCGCAACTTCGGTAAAGCGGACGGGCACGCCGGGCGTCGGCTGCTTGCCAACGTGGTGAAACTCATAGCGCGGGTCCTTGCCGAACTTCAGCGCGAGGTCCTTGAACGCCAGCCAGCCCTTGTGGCTGACGGCCTGCCCTACGTAAGCAACCCGAAGCGGCGCTGCCGTAGAAGCGGCTTCGCGCGCCAGCGCTTTGTCTGCCGCCTCAAACGCCAGATGTTTGTGCACCAGTGCTGGCGCACCAATCGATGCCCCAGCTTTCCAGACATCGAGCGCGGCATCCGAGGGAGCGACGACAGTTAAATCGAGCTCTTCGAAGAGCAACTCATGGGCTTTCATCTGCTGTGCTCGCAATGGCCCGTAGACGCAGAGGGAGCAGGCCGTGGAGGTCGGTGGCGGCGCGCCGCAAAACTCGACGTCGTTCCGGAGCAGCGTATATCCCGTGCAAATGCTCGAATAATCGTGCGCCCAATACCAGCCGGACTTGCAGCCGGCCGCCTTGAGCATCGACACCAATGCCTCGGCGTTGTGCCGGATGAGACTGTGAATGGCGAACGGGCGACTGCGGACGCGAGGCGCCACCCTCTTCAACTCGCGCTCGATCTCGCTCGCCCGGAAGAAGCCGATACGCTTTCGGTTCAGGACGACGCCAAGCAACGGATCGAGGTCGTCCAGTTCGGCAATCGGAATGACCGTCGAAGGAAACAGATGGAGATGGTCCAGGCCCATCTCGTCGACCGCTGCCGACTCGCGCATCAGGACGAGTTGAACCCCCCCAACATTCTCGGTGAAGTCGTCGTGGCTGACTGAGATATAGAGGCCCTTGGCCTCAAGCCTCGTCGCGTGGGCGAGCGCTTCTCCAAGCTTCGAAATCGGAGCGGCTTTGTGTGGCGGCGCCCATGCCCGGGCATCCGCGATCCGCTGCTCGAGTGACTGAAGGGATGCAATGATGTCATAGCGGAAGCCGAGGTCGTGCCGCGGGAGCCGTCCCTCGGCCTTGCCGGCCATCAGATAGTGCAGAAACGGATTGATCCCTGCGGAAGCGACATCCGGATAAAAATCGAGATAGTGGGACACCGAGAACCACAGGGTCGGATTGCGGCCTTCGCGCCAGCCAGAACTCAGAAAATGCTCTAGCGGATCCACCCCTGCCGCAGCGACATCCGCGTTGGCGGAAAGATAATAGTCGGAATCGAACGCTTCAGCGGCAAGCTCGCGATCATGGTCCTTGGCCGACCGCTTCCTGGCGACAGGCACAGATGCCGGCGTCGGCTCGGGTGCAGGTGCAGGTGCGGGTGCGGTGCGGGAAGCAATCGTGTCGGGCTTCTTGGCAGCTTTCGCGGTCCGGCCCTCTTTGAGACCCTCAACAAGATAATGAGCAAAGGGATTGACGCCTGCCTCGGCTACATCGGCGTGCGCAGCGAGATAGTGAGAAGTCGAGAATTCCTTCACGGGATCGAGACCCCGGTTCGACCCTTCCCGCCAATAGTGGAACGCCAGATCCGGGCCCGGGGAAAGGATGCCGGCGCCGCGCAATTGTTCGGAGTAGAATCGCTCGTCGAGCCCCTTGCGAATGGCGTCGATCTCCCACGCGCGTTCGTTAAGGATTCCGCTTGCAGGAACTATCGGCCTTCCTTCGGCGCGTCCGTGCTCGACGTAATGATAGAACGGATTGATGCCGGCTTCGGCGACATCAGCATGGGTCTCGACGTAAAAGCTGGTCGAAAACCAAGGGGCGGGATCTCTCCAGTTCCCGCCAGCCGTACGCCATGAAATGGACGAGCAGATCGCCGTCGACGTCAGGATAGCGGTGCTGGTAGAATTCGGCATCAAAGTCCCGGGCGACCGCCTCGCACTGGCTCGCAAACTCGGCATCGCTCCCGGCACCTGCCCGGCCCTTCTTCGAGCCAATCCGCTTTGATCGGAAAATATCCATCCCCACTGCGGTGTTCACTCCCATTGCCTTCGGCCTGCGGAATACACCGCTTCGCAGAAGGCGTCTGAATTCCGGTTTCGTTGAGCAGCCCCGAGCACCGGCCGCGCGACCTGATAGCCGCGATGCCTCTGGCTTCGCAACTGGCTAGGGCACTAAATTCTCGGGGAAACCTGTATATCCAGCGTTCCTTCGGAGCGCGGACCTTGGCCCGCCTCCAAACCTATTCACTTTGCTTGAGGTGTATGCGTCAGCTCAACCTTCAGCTCTATGCGCGGAGCGCACAGAAGCACTTCAACGAGGCGCTGTCCGATCGGAAAATCGCTACGTTGGGGGCGGAGCCCACCACGATCGAGCTCTCGCTGAAAACGCCCGGGCGCGAGAAATTCGTAGAGCTTCGCCTCGACCCGGACGACAAGCCATCCACGTTCGTCCTCCACGCTCTCGATGTCCGATCCGACGATGGAACCGAGGCGTACACCTGGAACGGCAAGACTGACGGCCTGGGAACGCTCATCGATCTGAAAGCGCATGAGGCCGGTGACCAGGTCATATTTGAATCGTCCAGCGACGACCCCTTCCTGTTGATCGCGCTTCCAAAGCCGCTGTCGGGCACGATTACACTCTCGATAAAGGTGTCACAGGATTTCGACGCCTCCAGGATCGAAGGTCATGGCGCGCTTGGCCGCCATCAGCAGGAACTGGCGGAGGCTGTCCGCTCACTTCAGGGAAGTCTGCGTTTCGCTCTCGACGACTTGGCGGCGGAGCAGGAAGGCCTCCAGGACGCCCTCGTCGTCCATCACACTCATTCTCGAAGCGAAAATGTTGCGCTCAAGGAAGAGCTGTCGCGCGTTCTGGGTCTGACTGAAGCTTTGGAAGGCAAGATACAGGCGAGCGAAGCGTCTTTCGCCTCACGGCTGTCGGCGGCGACCGAGAAGATGAAATCATCCATTCTGACCGAGGTTCGAGACGACTGGCGCTCTTTAAGCAGGCAGATTGAAGCCCTTGCCGAGCGGGCGTCGACGGAAGCGAGCGAGCGGGAAGCCGCGCTTGCAGCGCGCGATGAGGACCTGGCGAAGCTGCTGGGAACGGCGCACATTCATGCCCGGTCCCACGAAGTGATGAAGCAGGTTCGTGCGGAACTCGGTTCTCTTCGCGATGACGATGCGCTTTCCAAGCTAAAGCAGCTGAAGGCCGATGCCGAAAATGCTCGCGGCCAAGTCGCGAAATTCGAGAGCAGCTTCCTTTGGCGTCTCAGTCGCAGGCTATCGGGAGCGTCGCCCAGCTAAGCGCGTTCAGAGATCCTCGTAAACCTTCAGCGCCACTTCAACATCGTCGAAGACGCGGCCCTTCCCGCGGTGAAGGACCAGCGCGCGATTGCAATATTCACGAATGGTGTCCTCGCTGTGTGACGCCAGGATGAGGGCTCGGTCGCCGCGCTTTTCGAACAGTTCGACGTGGCATTTGCGCTGGAAATTCTGGTCGCCGACCATGATCACCTCGTCGATCATGTAGCAATCGAACTCGATCGCCAGCGACAAAGCGAAGGCCAAGCGGGCGCGCATGCCAGCGGAGTAGGTTTTGACCGGCATCCGTAGCTGTTGACCGAGTTCTGTGAAGTCTTCGACGAACTCGCGGATTTCCCGATATTCGCGGCCATAGATACGAGCGATGAAGCGGGCGTTGTCGTATCCCGTTAGGCTGCCCTGAAAGCCTCCGCCAAAGCCAAGCGGCCACGAGACCGACATGGTCCGTGTGATCTTTCCACCGGTAGGATGCTCGACTGCCCCGATCAGCTTGATAAGCGTGGTTTTTCCGGCGCCGTTCCTTCCAAGGAATCCGACATGCTCTCCCGGGCGGATCACGAGATCGAGACCGTTCAGCACGATCTTTTTCCCGTGTCCGAGCGGATAAGTCTTATGGACGTTGTCGCAAATGATCATTCGACGATCAGAACCCGCCGAATGTAATGGCAGAAAGCGAGCCCAATCAGCATCAACACCAGCGACACCGCAATGGTGTAGGGAACGTCGTAATACGGCGTAATCTTGTCGCCCCAAATTCCGTAGCGTTGCAGCTCCATTGCGGACACAGGCGGCGAATAGAGCAGCCAGTTACGGACGTCTGGAGCGAGCCATGAAGTCATGTTGAATGTACCCGAGAACGGCACCATCAGGTAGGTCGTCACCGGCATGAACTTCTCGAGCGTCTCGGAAACCTCGCTCAACGGAGCAAGGATGAGCGCGACCGAAAAGGTGAAAAAGCCGTACAGGACGAACCCAAAAATTAGCATTCCCAAGTCGGCCGGTACCGGGAAAAGCCCAATTAGGATCAATAGCATGGCGACAAGGCAATAGGCCATCATGCTGCCGATGAATTCGACCAGGAACCGGACCGTGATCAAGTCGAGGATCGTCACCTGTCGATGATAAAGAAGGCTGCTGTTCGCGCTGAACGCTCTCACCGCCCGGCCGATGGTCGAGCGAAACATAACGAGCGGAATGTATCCGCTGGCCACGAAAGCGACGACGCTGACGCCATATTCGGTGGGGCCCTTCATGAAGGTCCACATGACGCCGACCAGGATTGCGAACAGTAGCGGCTCGGCCATCATCCACAGAAAGCCGATATTCTCCCGCCCGAAGCGCGTGATGAGCTCTCTCATCATCAAGGCGCTGATCACGCGCCTTTGGACGCGCCATCCCACCACAATGCTTTTCACGGACTAGACCTCCGGCGAATGTTCGAGAATGCCGCGAACGAGCATCCAGCCGATGAGGTAAAGGCAGAGACTTGCACCCAGGAAGACCAAGATATTCTTCAGCCGGTTCGGAAGCTGCGCCGAGTCTGGCAGGTTCGGATCGACCACCCGCTCCAGGTAGAACTGCTGCTTGAGAGCCTCGGACCGCGCCTGTTCCAACATGGTTCCCGCGGCCGTCAGAGTCTGCTGCGCGAACTCCTGTTCCGCGAGGAGATTTTCGTACCCCCCAACCTTGGACGCAATGCCCGTTGGCGTACCGACGACGCGTGCATTCTGGGCTGCGATTTCGGAGCCCAAAGCAGAAATGCGAGCACGCAATGCGGGTATGGACGGATTGGCCGGCGCGACGCGCTCCATAAGCTCGAGTTGGGCCTGTAGCGTCGCATGCTCGGTCACGAGCTTGTTGGAAATCTCAAGGACGCCGGTCGCCTGCTTCGCAGGATCGATGATTTCCTGCTGATTTCGGAAACCGGACAAGGCGACGCGCGCCTTACGGACTCGTGCTTCAGCATGCATGACACGCGCCTCGGCCTCTGAAACCGCACGCCGCTCCGCTCGCTGGTTTAGGCGGTTCACGAGTTGCTCGCTAAGCAAAAGCAGCCGGGCGTTTATGTTTTGAGCATCTTGAGGTCGAAAAGCACGAACCTCGACTACCGCCATGCCGGACTCGCTATCCGGCGCGGCCGAAACCATCGACTGATAATATTTGAACAAACCCTCAAACGATCGCTCGCGGAACGGCCGCGGGAAGCGAGAAAGAAAATCCGCTCCGGAATTCTCGTAGAGGTCCTGGACGTTCATCTGCCGCTGCAAGTCGGTCAGCGCATTCCTCGAGCGAACATAATCCAGGACTTCCTTGGTCTCCTGCTCGCCGCCGCCGAAGCCGCTGGTCTGAATTAGGTTCGCAAGCGTCCCCGTCGGCATGCTCTTCTGCCCCGGCGCCTTGATCACAAAGCGCGACTGGGAAACGTAAACGTCGGAAGCAATGAAGCCGTAATAAATGGTCGCAACGAGCGTTGGGATAACCACAAACAACAGGAACCATCGCCGCCGCTTGATCTCGGCGAGCAAGGACTGCTTCTTCCTTATTTCGAGCAGGGCGCCAGTTGAGAAAGTTTCGATATTCATGCGCCTGTAACAAATCCTTTGGAGGTGGCCTTCCAGCTCCCGCGCCGGGCAAGAGCCGAAGATGGCCGTTTATTCAAAGATCACCAATACTTACACCAAAAACTTTGGTCGCTCCTCCGCCGCGCCCTGGAGCGTGTACGCGCTCACCGGCGGCTTGCCGCGGTCGCATAAGCCATATCGAATGGAGCCGCGAGTGGTTTCGGGTCAGGTCAGCCACGACTTCGCCAGGTCCATCGTCAATCGAAAGCGCTTCGACAGCGAATTCGAAGCGCCGCCGAGTTGTCCCATGAGCAGTCGATAATCGACGAAAGCCGTCCTTCGATCATCGCTGGCGCAATAGATATCCCAAAGCGCATCCGCTCCGAGCACTTCAGCCATATTGAAGACGCCGTGAAATCCGAAAGTCGGTCGCGACGGCCGATCGCGTTCGAATGAGAACCTGCTTGCCAGCGCTCGGTCGCCGAACCGTATCCCATGTTCCCGCTCCAGATACGATCGGTTTACGCGGCAGATCGTGACGTCCTCCGGATGTCCGCCTTGGAATCTCGGATCGAGACAGGCCTCAAGCAGCTTCCGGCTCCGAAGCGAGAAACCGCCATTTCCTACGTCGTTGCCATCGTGAAACTGTGGCCAGACAGCGCCGAGATAATCGCATTCCAGGAAGCGCGGATCCCATTGCTTCGCATTGAGCACGAAGCCATCCCATTGAACGACCAGACAATATTCGGTTCGAATATGGCCAACCAGCTTGCGGAGAAGAAAATCCGAATAGTCCGCAGCCGAACCGAACTTCTCGATTTCCACTACGTGAATTGCTTCGCTCGAGGCCACATTGGCATCGGTAAAAAGAATGCAATCGGCAAAATCGACCTGATCCAGGCTCGACCTGAGTGCCGCTACGGTCGCGGAGACATTGACAGAGGTTGCGGCACACAAGGTGACGTCGGGAAGCGAAAGCCGAGCCATCCGCGTCCTAGATTTCGATCAGAAACTGCTCTGATAAGCCACTGAGATGAGGATGGTGATAGGGATCACGACGCTTGTCCGTTTGCCACTTCCGTTTAAGTGCG
Source organism: uncultured Alphaproteobacteria bacterium (assembly GCA_963750315.1). Classification (GTDB taxonomy): domain Bacteria; phylum Pseudomonadota; class Alphaproteobacteria; order Sphingomonadales; family Sphingomonadaceae; genus Sphingomicrobium. The sequence continues at coordinate 18,068 of CAVVQF010000005.1, read as the reverse complement.
CCGAGTTCGACTGCGAACCGATCCCGGTTGTGCTCCGCGCGGTCGTTGCCCCGTGATTTTCAACTCGTGGTGGATGAGCGTGGCTCGCGGTTCGTAGAACGACGCCCAACCTCGATCATTGAGCTTCATGCAAAGGTCGACATCGTTGAAGGCAACCCGAAAATCCTGTTCGTCGAACCCCCCGACCGCGCGGAATTTTTCGCGCGCTACAACCAGGCAAGCCGCCGTGACGGCGCTCACCCGCTGCGGCAATCTCGCCCGCTCGAAATAGCCGGATTCCTCGGACGACTGCAGACGATGTCCGTGGCCGGCGGCACCGCCAATGCCGACGAAGACCCCGGCATGCTGAATCGTCCCGTCCGGATAGAGGAGCCTGGCACCAACTGCGCCGATATCTTGCCGCATCGCCTGGCGCACCAGAAGCGCAAGCCAGTCCGGATCGACCATTTCAACATCGTTGTTGAGAAAACAGATCAGCTCACCGCGCGCCTGTTCGACCGCAGCATTGTTCAACGCCGAAAAGTTGAAGGGCCCCGGAATGTGGAGGACCGTGACACCCTCGGATTTAAGCCACTCAAGGTAAGCAACTGCCTGCGGTTCGTCGCTACCGTTGTCCACAACGAGAATATCCAGGCCCGGATAGGCAGTTCGCCCGAGGCCGTCGATACAAGCTCGAAGAAGTTCGACCTGATTTCGCGTTGGAATGATTGCAGTGACGGTCGGCGCCGCGTCGGAAAGGAGCATCGCGGGTACGTCGGGGACAATCGGGTCCGGACGGTCAACGCGATGGTGCAATACGAGGGGCATGTGAAGCGGAGCGGTGGCTCGGGTTGCAGCCGAGCTGATGACCGCCTGTTCCCAATTTTCCGATGGCAGTCGAGCAAGATCGTTACGCGCTGCCCGGACAATGCAAGCGCCGGTCAGGAAGTCATGATGCTCAAACAGGTCCGGGTTCCAGCTTGGTTTGAAGTGCGGCGTGCAGCGCTTGCCATTCGGGCTCAGCAGATCGTCGTCCGAATAAATCAGACCGGCGTCGCCCGCGAGTTGGGCGGCCCCGGCATAGATAGTGAACGCACCCGCCGCGAGCCGGTCGCCGGCTCGAAGCACGCAGAGCCAGACCTCGTCGGCGCCGATGAGATCGGCAAGCTCGCTCGGCTCCATGATCGTGATGGTGCCCGGAATCTTCGGGCCACCGATCAAGATGGCGGGCGCCGATGCAGCCGCGCATTTCAGGGAATCGAGTGTCTGCGCGAGACCTGCAACCCCGGCACGGCAGTCCACGACCGGAAGGATCATCTTTGCAACGTCCGCCGCGACGGCGACCTTCGCGGCAGCAAGCGCCCTGGGTTCGTCACGCGCTATCCAGAGATCGTAGACGCGAGGCGATTGCGAGGCGAGCAGCGAAAGGCGGATCCGCGAACGCACGCGAAGACCGCGCAACCGCCACGCGAGCGCCGTCAGGTACCCGGTCGAATTGATTCGAAAAGCGTCGGCATGGACAGCCATCGTTACCCACGCCTTCCGCCAGCCGGAGCGCGACGCGCCGCTCACGTGAAGCGTCCCGGAATCCGCTACCGGCACGCGCGCCGGAAATGTGATGACCTCCGCGTTCCGCCGATCGAGCGCAGTGCTAGCGCTGGTAGTGGCCGAATATTCGGGCCGAATGATTGCGAACTTGCCCACCTTAGATCCTGACGATCAGACCGAACCCGAGCCCTCGAAAGACAACTTCAGAGCGGTCGCTCAGCAAGCTTGCCAGGAATGGCCGACCCTCAGGCCTTTCGTCACCGCGGCGAAAGAACGGCCGAGTATCGGACGGGGCCTTCGGAATGGAATGTGCAGACACTTGACCCCCTCGAACACAATACGCAGGCGCCGAGCACACCCGAATCAATCTATCGCTATGATCTATGATAACCCTCCGACCAGACCATCTTTTCCCGCCTGACGCCACCTCCAGCGCAACTGTGGACGATTATTCAGGGGCACTGTTGCGCTATGACATCACTTTCTTGAGTTGCAATGGTAAAACCTACAGAAAATTACAGTTGAACCGATCAGCAACCGATTTGAACTCACTTGCAGACAGCTATGAAGTTCGCACTGCTGTTTTATTTTTGTTAAATCCACTCCGTTAAATCGTGATGAAACGGGCATCGCGCGGCGCAATTGTGCCTGGAACTCAACAAATATTATTCTCTCTGTCGCCGACTGGAGTTAACAAGTCAGCGATTTGTTGCCGAGCGGCCATACTCACTGATATATTCTTTGCCACAGGTGAGAGAAGACTTGACTGAGCACCTTCATTGGTGTTGCCAATCTGTCGCAATTGACGTTCAGTAAGTATTAGATTTTCGGAGTGAGAGCTGCGGACGGAACCCTTGGCGGTTTCCCGATTTACAGCCTGACTCCCAGTTTAGTGAAAGGGGATTGTGAATGAAGTTCGTTGCTATCGGCGCCTTCACGGCGTTGGCGTTATTCTCGGGGCAGGCCAATGCCCAGTCGTTCGCTGGCGTCCGCGCCGAGGCCAACGTCGGGCTTGACCGGTTTTATTCCGAGGGCAATCACGACGATCACGTGGGTTGGGGTGCCGAAGTCGGCGCAGACTTCGACCTCGGTGGTTTCGTCGTTGGCCCGTATGGCAGCTTCTGGAACTCGCGGAACGAGAACGTTACCGTCGATGGTCCCGGTGTAGCCTATCGCAAATCGTTCGAGGAATGGGGTCTTGGTCTCCGGGCCGGCGCCAAGATCTCGCCGGCGACGCTCGTCTACGTGAAGGGCGGCTGGGTCCTCAACGAACAGCGCAAGTATTTCGACGCGGACAATCCGCTCGGCAGCTACTACAACCACTACCGCACCCGCGGCTGGCAGGTTGGCGCTGGCGTCGAGCAGATGCTTGGCGACATGTTCTACGTGAAGGCCGAGGGCCGGTATTCGAACTACCGGACCAACTCCTCGCGTCTGACGGGCCTGATCGGCGCGGGCGTCAAGTTTGGCGCTCAGACTGAAGCAGCACCGCCGCCTCCCCCGCCGCCGCCTCCGCCGCCCCCGCCTCCGCCGCCTCCGGCGACGCAGACGTGCCCGGACGGATCGGTGATCCTCGCGACCGAGGCTTGTCCGGTTCCACCGCCGCCGCCGCCGCCGCCGCCGCCCGCTCCTGAGCGCGGCTAAACGGCTGAACGCGAATAGGAAGGCCCCGGGCGATCAACTCGCCCGGGGTCTTTTTTATTGCCTTTCACAGATCAGCTGGACCTCCGGAGCCTGCGCATTCCTGGCGGTCGAAGGCGGGTCAAGCCACTGCAGCCCAGCCACCAATCGCGCGCAAAGGATATCCGGCGAGAATAGAATCCCGCCGGATCTTGGAGCCTCAAAGGTCTCGAATTAGAAAAGCAGATCCGGCGCCTGGACGTGCCAGTCGGTGGTGAAAAACTGGGAGACGTTGGCGCCGTTGTTGGTGAAGCTGCCGTTGGCATTTGCGGTCCACTCGGTCAGCCAGCCCGCATCGTTACGCAGCAGGAAGTCGTCCCTGCCGTCACCGTTGAAATCGCCGATGCTGGCGACGTGCCAGTCGGTGGAGAAGAACAGCGCCACGTTGGCTCCGTTGTTGGTGAAACTGCCGTTGGCGTTGCCAGTCCATTCGGTCAGCCAGCCTGCGTCGTTGCGAAGCAGGAAGTCGTCCTTGCCGTCGCCGTTGAAGTCGCCTGTGCCGACCACGTGCCAGTCGTTGCTGAAGAACAAAGACACGTTGGCGCCATTGTTGGCAAAGTTGCCATTCTCGGTCCCGGTCCACTCGGTCAGCCAGCCCGCGCTGTTGCGCAACAGGAAGTCGTCCTTGCCATCGCCGTTGAAGTCGCCGGTGCCGACCACCTTCCAGTCTGTCGAGAAGAACAAGGACACGTTCGGGCCATTGTTGGTGAAGCTGCCGTTGGGGTTGCCGATCCACTCGGTCAGCCAGCCGGCATCGCTGCGCAGCAGGAAGTCGTCTCGGCCATCGCCGTTGAAGTCGCCAACGCCGGCAATCTTCCAGTCGTTGCTGAACAGGAGCGAGACGTTCGCACCATTGTTGATGAAGCCGCCCGTCGGCGATCCAATCCACTGCGTCAGCCATCCGGCATCGTTACGCAGCAGGAAGTCGTCTTTTCCATCGCCGTTGAAATCGCCGATGCCCTGAATGTGCCAGTCGGTCGTGAACTGGATCGAGACGTTCAATCCGTTGTTGGTGAAGCTGCCGTTAGAATTGCTGGTCCACTGCGTGAGCCAGCCAGAATCGGCGCGGATCAGGAAGTCGCTCCGGCCATTGCCGTTGAAGTCGCCGCGGGCGTCATAGGCCGGCTGAATCGCAAGTTGCACACCGCCGCCGGCTGCCGCACTGGCGACAAGCGTCCCCGAGAACGGCGCCGACAACGTCAGCGAGCCGCCCGCGTAGGTTAACGTGTTTCCGCTCAGGTTGAACGTGAACCCGGCCAGCGTCACATCGGTGAAGACGATTCTGTCGCCGACGCTGAAATCCGTAATCGTGTCGCCGTTGAGACCGGATGTCGTGTCCTGGAACGTGTCGTTGCCGAGATTGCCCGTCAGCGTGTCAGTGTTGTCGCCCCCAGTCAGGACGTTTGCGACCGAGTTGCCAATGATCACGTCCCGGTTGAAACCACCGATCGCGTTTTCAATGATCGTCCCGCGCGCGATGCTGACGTTGCCGTCGCGGTTGCCGACGTCCGAGAAAGTCTCTGGATTTAGATTGATGACCTGGTTGAACGAATACTGCGAATAGTCGAGCGTATCGATGCCGCCCGTATCGAAGATCGTATAGGCAACGCTGGTCAGGACGGCGGCGTTGAACGGATTTCCGGCGTTCGAATTGAAACCGTATGTCGTATCGCCATTGCGCGTCGTCGTCGAAAGCCCATAGAGCTGCTGCATTGCCAGGATGTCGGCGACCATCGGCGTAACGAGAAAAGCGCGGTCGAAGCCCTGGCCAGCGAAATAGGTGTTTTCGGTCTGATCGAAGTAGGACATGATCGACGTTGCCCAGGCGTCGTTCCGATAAAGCGCGTCGTACGGATAGGTCGCCGTCGTGTTGTAGTTACCCGCATGGCCGAGACCGAGCGCGTGGCCGATTTCATGCAAATAAGCCTGATAGGCATAGCCGCCGACGTTTGGGCCGTAATCCGATAACCACTGCGTATCCACATTCACGAATGATGTCGAAATGACGCCGTTAGCGTAGATTGAATTGGTGTACGCGCCGGTGTCGTTGTCATCGAACGTGATCTGCGCTGAACCCCCGGTCTGGACAAAATTGATGCCCGTGATGGCACTCCACTGACCAAGGGCGGTCAAAGCGAGGTTTTGTCCGGCAGAATCCAGCCCGGTGATGTTCACGGTGATGGAACGGGTCTGATCGAGCTGGAAGCGATGGAGTCCGTCGCCCCAGTAGCCGCTGACAAGCTGCTGAACGATCTGGTCGTTTGTGTAGATCGGCGGCTGCGTCCAAGTCGTGACATTCAGTTGATAATCACCAGTTCCACCTGGCGTTTGAGCGGATTTGTACGATCCAACATCGATGTAATACACCCCGGTATACTGGGCGGCGAAACTCAGCTGGGAATTAAGATTGACGCCGAGATTGATGTCGTCGTTTTCGTAGACGACGGCCCCGGATGAATCCCGGATTCGCAGGTAAGGGTCCTGCAGCGTCACGCCGTTCAAGGTAATCGTTATGGCCTGGCCCGAAGTCAGGTTGATGCGGAACCAGTCATGGTCTCCAGACACCTCAAGCGTATTCGTCGTGCTTCCGCCGACCGTGATCGAAGCCGTCGTGGCGGTTGTTGCTGGAATATCGACCAAAACTCTTGCTCCCCAAATTCGTCGGCGGCCTAATGGCGATTAGGCGCCGACGCTTATCTATGAATCATTATTTCCCGAACGTTAGCCGCGTCCTGCCTTTGCAACCTCAGATGCGATCGCATCGGCAAAGCGCTGGAACGATCCACTTGAAAGCGGACGGTCCATGCTGGCGAATTTCTGATCGGCGAGCTTCCGGCCGTCTTGCAGCCTGACCGACGCCGACATTCGCGATTGCGGAAGCACATGGACTTCCACGCTGTATCCAAGCCCCGGCGCCTGCACGGCGACGGCAGTCGCAATTGCCTTGCAAAGAGCGTCCGCTCCGCCGGATTCTGCGGGAAGTTGCTCGGCGCCGATGACGCTGCAGCCCAGGGTCTTGTCATGAGAAGCGTTCATTGCGCAGGCGCTACTGGTCGCACCCCCGAGCGCAACTGCAACCGCGAGCGAAGCCAATCCTTCACGCATCCCACCTCCGAACCGTTCTGGCACCCTATCTCGCGTCGTAACACGCGACAATCGCAATTACGTCAAGGACTTATGCAATTGGCCTGAAATGGGACCGGAAATCTTTCGGGAAGGTGAACAGAGCAGCTATCCAAAGCGGATTCCTAAATAGGCTCAGATATTTAGGTCGAGGGCTGACCCTCAGGACACACCTCCTCGAAATCGATGGGGTCTACGGCACCTCGCTCACGACGGGTTCCGAATTGGGACGACGGCAATTGCCGAATTGATTTAGGCTGCCACAACAACTGTAGCGGATCCACGCGATGTGTGGCGGAGTGCGGACGGAGCGATGACGAGGACGGCTGCGAAACTGAACGACGGCGCTCCCCGAGCAATCATCGTCGGCGCCGGCTTGATGGGGCGGTATCACGCCCGGGCGGCACAAGCGGCGCGGACGTCCATCGTTGCCGTCGTGGATCGCGATGATCTCGTGGCCAGGACATTGGCGGCGCGATTTAGGGGCGCGACCTCCGGGACCGACTTCGGCAAAGTGGCAGGGTCGGTCGAAGCCGACGTTGTGCACATCTGCACTCCTGCCGACACGCACATCTCCATCGGGGAGCTCGCTGCGAAGGCCGGTCTTCACGCTTTAATTGAGAAACCTGTCGCGCCCGATGCGGAGCGGACGAAGCGATTGTTTAAGCAATTCGAGGAAGCGAAGTTGATTGTCTGCCCGGCGCATCAATATGCTTTCCAGCAAAGCCTTCGGAACACGCTCGGATCGCTGTCGCGGCTTGGCGAAGTCCGCCACATTGCGTTCGATATCTGCTCTGCAGGGGCTGCGAGAAGCTGCATGGGCCTCGACGAGTTGGTCGATGAAATCCTGCCCCACCCGCTGGCCATGATTTAGAAATTGTTACCGGGCGCCGACGTGGCATCGGCGGAGTGGTCATCCGTTCGAAGCGCCCCGGGTGAATGGCTGATTGCAGCGCCTGTCAATGGCGTCCTCGTCACGATGGTGTTGAGCATGAGCGGGCGTCCTACCCGCTTCATGACCAAAGTCACTGCCGATCATGGCACCGTTGAGCTCGACAACTTCCATGACTTCGCCGTGTCCTGGCCGGGCAGGGTCTCGACGGCCCAAAAGATCGCGGCGCCCTTCATCCGGGGCGGGCTCGGCCTTTTCAGCACCACGCGAAACCTGTTTGAGCGGACGTTACGTCGCGAATTCGCCTACCCCGGCCTCGCGACGCTTGTCGCAGAGTTTTACGCCGCCGTCCGCGACCCCGGAAAGGTGGCACCTCCGATCACCCCAGCCGAGGCCATTGCGGTTGCAGTCGCTCGAGACCGGATCGGTCAGTTGGCTCGTCATGGCTGACAAGCTGACGATCATTATCGTCGCGCTCATCGGTGGCAAGGCTTTGAAGGTCTGCGCGAAGGCCGCCGCAAGCCAGTGCGCAAACGTGCTCTTGGTGCAGCGAGACGGCGCGATCACAGACCCGAACGGCGAGGTCGCGGGCAGTTCAGACCGGCTCGACATTCCCATGAAGCGGAAGGCCGCGATCCAATTCGCTTCCACCGAACTTGTCGCCTTGCTCGAAGATACGGTCGTTCCCAGTGGAGGTTGGGCGGCGGCTGCAATAGCCGCTTTTGCGTCTCAGCGCGTCGTTGCCGCGGGCGGTCCCGTTGCCATCGAACGATCACTGCCTGCGGCCTCACGCGCACTCGCTCTTTCCGAATATGGGGTCTTCAACTTTGCGGATTTGACGACCGCTCCGGCAAAGCTTCCAGGCTGCAACTTCGCATTCCGACGCATCGCGGTTCTGGAAGCCATGCGCGAGAGCGACGGCTTTGTTGATCAGACGGTTTTTGAAAATCTTCAAGCGGCCGGCGGCGAGCTGAGTTGGTCATCCGGCATGCAGGTGTCGTTCGTTCACGCCAATCCGGCTGGTGCGCGGTTAGGCACGCGCTTCCATCACGGACGGATTTACGCCAGCACCGAGGCACACGATGCTGGACCGGCACGTCGCCTGGTCCGTGCAAGCAAAGCGTTGCTCCTCCCGCCAGTGCTTACTCTGCGTGGCCTGCAGCATGCGACCGCGGATGATTGGAGGTCGCCGGCAACTCTTGGCTGGCTCGCCCTCCAGCAAACCGCCTGGGCGGCTGGCGAACTCGTCGGAGCGGCTTTGGGACCATCCCGAAAGGGGCTGGCGCAATGGCACTGAGGGGCGGCCTGACGATCGGCGTCGATGCGACGACCTGGTGGAACAAGCGCGGCTTCGGCCGCTTCACGCGGGGGCAGCTCGGCGCGATGCTCGCTGAGACCAGGGGTCACACGTTCGTGCTGTTTGTCGACCAGGAACCGGTCGACGAAATGCTTCGGCCGCACGTCGAAGTCGTCCGCGTCCAGACCTCCGCCACCGTAACGGATTCGGCGGTTGCCGACGGAAGCCGCGGCATCGGCGACCTGCTCGCATTTCGCCGGGCTGCGTCGAGCCGGCCGCTCGACATCTTCTGGTTTCCTGCCGTTTATTCCTGGTACCCGATCAGCGGCCGCGTTCCATCGATCGTCACCTTCCACGATGCAATTGCAGAGCACTTCACCAAGCTGGTCCTGCCGACCCTACGCGGCCGGCTGTTCTGGAACCTGAAGGTCTGGCTAGCGAAGCGATCGGCTCGGCACATCGCGACCGTATCCGAGGCGGCGCGTGATGAGATCGTCCGCTACCTGCGCATTCCGCCGGAGAAGATCAGTGTCATCCTCGAAGCGGCCGACTCACGCTTCCAGTCGGTAGATTCCGAAGAAGCACGGCGCGCGGCTCGCCAGAGCCTGCACCTGCCGCTCGACCGCCGCCTCATCCTCTATGTGGGAGGGCTGGCACCTCACAAAAATCTCGCCGGTTTGATCGAAGGCTACGCGGCCGCGGTCAAAAAAGACCCACGGCTGGCCGACGTCGATCTCGTTCTCGCCGGCGATCCCAAGGGCGATGGCTTCCATTCAAACGTTGAGGATCTCCATGCCCGCGTTGATAAGCATGGGCTTAAGGATCGCGTTTACTTTCCTGGCTTCGTGCCGGACGCGGTCCTGCCCGCGCTCTATTCCGATGCACTCGCGGTCGCGATGCCGGCTTTCAGCGAAGGCTTTGGACTTCCAGCCGCGGAGGCCATCGCCTGTGGGACGCCTGTCATTGCGACAGCAGGCGGCGCAGTTGCCGAAGTTGTCGGGAAGGCCGGCCTTTTCTTTAACCCGAACGACCCGGGCGACATTGCAAGAGCGATTGCGCAGGTGGGGGGCGACAACGGCGTTGTCGAACAGCTTCGGGCCGAGTGCACACCACGAGCAGCAGAACTGAGCTGGGCTCAAAGCGCTTCCTCGATGATCGACCTCCTCGAAACGCATGCGCAGCGACAAGCCTGATGCGCTTCGGGATGGTCACCACCTTCTACCAGCCTTTCAGCTACGGCGGCGACGCGACCTATGTCCGCAGTCTCGCCCGGAGCCTAACTTCGTTTGGCCACGAGGTTGAAATCATCGCTTCCACCGACGCCTACTTCGTGCGGAGCAAAGACGAAGGGCAGGTCGAGACGACCGTCGAGGACGGGATCAAAGTCCATCGGCTGCGCCATCCAGCTGGCTTCCTCGCTCCGCTGGTTAGCCACCAGACGGGCTTCCCTGCGCTTCATCGATCGGCTCTAAAGTCATTCCTCGCCGGGCCATTCGACGTCCTGCACTTCCACAACATTTCGCTGATGGGGGCGCCAGGGGTGCTCGGTATGGGAACGGCACGTGCGCGGCTCCTGTCGCTCCACGATCATTGGCTGGTTTGTCCGACGCATGTGTTCTGGAAGAACCAAAGCCGGGCCTGCGATCGGCGAACGTGTTTCAGCTGCTCCCTCCGGTCCGGGTTGCCGCCGCAACTCTGGCGCTACACCGGCCTTCGCGAGAAATATCTCGGCAAGATGGACAGGCTGCTCGCCCCGAGCGAGTTCACGGCCAGGATGCACAGGGACAATGGCGTCAAGGCGCCAATCGATGTGCTCCCGCTATTCTCGTCGGTTCAGGGCCCGGACGAACGTCCAGCGGTCCAGTCCAACCGTATCGTCTTCGCTGGCCGGGTGATGGACCTGAAGGGCATCGGCAATCTCGTCCAGCTCATAGCCGAGATGCCCGACATCGAACTCGTCGTGATCGGCGAGGGCGAGCGGCGCGCGGAACTCGCCGAGCGATACGCGATGAATTCCAACCTTCGCTTCCTCGGCAAGGTCGATCAGGCCGAACTCGCCAGCCATTATGGAAGCGCGGCGGCAATCGTCATCCCATCGATCGTGCCGGAAACCTTCGGACTGACCTTGGTGGAGGCAGCCGCCTGCGGCACTCCAGCCATCGTGGCAAAATGGACGGGCGGTGCCGCCGAAGTCGTGGGGAAAACCGGTGGAGGCCTGCTCTATGGTAGCGACGAAGAGCTTGTCGCCGCGATCCGCCAGCTGACCGAAGACGGCGAACTTCGCGATCGCCTGGGCGCTCTCGCCCGAGCGGGCTATGAAGCCCACTACACCCGGGACAAGCACGTCGCCGACTATCTGAGCCACGTCGACGACGTGCTGGGCAAGCGAGACTGAGATGCGCGCCGTCCTCACTTTCCATTCGATCGATGACCTGCCTGGTCCTCTCTCCTATTCCGCCCGGGACCTGGAGCGGATGCTCGCTGCCCTCGACAAAGCGAAGCTGCCGGTCCTGAGCCTCGATGATCTGTTGGCAAATCCGGACGGGCGGGGCGTTGCGCTGACATTCGACGACGGCATTTCGACGGTCTTTGAAACGGCAATGCCGATCCTTCGCGACCGCAAGCTGCCCGCCCACGTCTTCGTGATTACGAAGTGGGTCGGGGGCGACAATCGCTGGCCCGGGCAGCCTGAGTTAGCAACGCCGTTCAAACTGATGGACTGGCATCAATTGGACGCGATCCAGAAGGCGGGATTTCGGATCGAGGCACACACGGCGAGCCATCCCGACCTTCGCGCACTTCCTGAGGCTGCAATCGAGGAGGAGATGGAGAACGCGGACGCCGACATCGAACGTCGGCTCGGCCGGCGTCCGCAATATTTCGCCTACCCCTACGGCTACCATGACGCGCGCGTGCGGTCCGCCGCCCGGCGTCGGTATCGAGGCGCGTTCACGACCAAGCTCGACTACCTCAACCCGAACGCCAGCTTCGACGAACTCCCGCGTCTCGACACCCATTACCTCCGCTCGCCGGCTCTTGTTCGATCTCTGGCAAGCCCACCGACGCGCACGTACCTCGCTTTCCGGCGCGCACTGCGGAGGCTTCGCGGGTACTGATGGGGGATCGGAAGCTCAGCGTGGTAATCGCCGTGAAAGACGGTAGTGAAAACCTGCCGGCACTGCTCGCCGCGCTGCAGAGTTGTGTTGCGACGCCTGAAGTCGTCCTATCCTGCGCGGGGCCCGCACCTGCTACGGAAGACGCGACGACCCTTTCATTGCCTGTCGATACGCTTGTGCCAAGGTTATGGAGCGAGGGCATCAATCGCGCCACCGGACAGGCGGTTGCGCTTACGACAACGCAGTTCGTGCCCGACGATCGCTGGCTCGATCGCCTCAATGCTGTCGACCTGGACCGCTGGGCCGGGGTCGGCGGAGCGATCGACAATGACCCGCAAGCCTCCGCTCTCAACTGGGCTATCTTCTTCCTCCGTTACTCCGCCTTCGCACCGCCGCTTCCAGCGGGCGAGACCGACGAGATCGCGGCAGACAACGCTGTCTATGATCGCGAAGCCATCCTTCAGCACTCGGACCTGCTCGACGAAGGATTCTGGGAGCCGTCTTTCCATCGCCGGTTTCGCGCTGCAGGTAGAAAGATCGCGATCGATCCGGGCATGATCGTCGTGCACTATGGCTCCGTGCGAGGTGAGAGCTTCGCGCACCAGCGGCGCCTCCACGGCCGCGCCTACGGGATTGAACGCGCGGAGCGCGGCAGCTTTGCCCGAAATGTGTTCCTGCTCCTGTCGAGCCCGTTGGTGCCGCTACTTCTGTTGGTCCGCATCGTTTCGCGAATTGCGAAAAAGCCGGCGTATCGAGGCAAGCTGTTGGCCGCATTTCCTTGGCTGGTCCAGTTCACACTCGCCTGGGCGGGCGGGGAGGCTGGCGGCTACGCGTCAACAATGGGCAGAAGGTTGCGCGGTGAGGCAGCCCACCCGTCGAAAAGGCATTTTTGAATGAGTTCTGGACGTATTGCAGTCGTGCTCGGTCGGGTGAGCACCGAGGACACGGACCGCGTCATCGAAACGATCGAAGCGCTCGATCCGGCTATCAGCGGAGAGTGGTGCGAGATTGTCATCGCCGACCGGCTCCAGGACGAGCTGACGACCCGAATCCGGCGTGATTATCCGCACGTGAAGGTAATCGACTGCCCGCCGGATATGACGCTGACGGAGATGCGTACCGTAGCGTTTGAAGCAAGCAGCGCTCCGATCGTTGCCGTGACCGAGGATCACTGCGTACCCGGTCCTGGATGGGCAACGGCTGTCCGTAGGGCTTTCGACGAAGGCGGGCCGGATCTAGTCGCGGTCGGCGGAAGCGTCGTGAACGGGGTGACCGACACCGGTCTCGATTGGGCAACCTACCTTTGCGAATACAGCTTCTTCTCGCCACCGGTTGCCGAGGGCGAAAGCGCGATCCTACCCGGGATGAACGTCGCTTACTGCCGCACCGCGCTTGAAAGCGTGCCGCGCGAACTCCTCGTCAATGGCTTCTGGGAAACAACCGTGCATCCCCTGCTATTCGAGCAGGGAGGAAAGCTCATCTCGCTCAACGAACTGGTGATGTTTCACAAAAAGCGCTTCTCATGGAGACTTTTCGCATCCCAGCGCTTCATCTACTCGCGTTACTATGCGGGCCTTCGTTTCGGCGGCGCGGCGCTGCCCAAGCGGATCGCGGCGTCCCTTGCTTCGCTCGCGCTCCCACCCGTCTTGCTGATGCGGGCGATCAAGGCCGCCCGCGTCAAAGGCCTCGGTCGCGAAATGCTTCGCGCTTCGCCTTACCTGCTGCCGCTTTATTGTGTCTGGGCGGTCGGTGAGGGCGTCGGGGCGCTGAGGGGTCCCGGAAACGCCCTCGCGATGATCGAATGACGGCCGGCTCAACTGATTTCATATGCCCGAAATGCCGCGGGCGCATCGAAGCAACGGACGGCGGATACTCCTGCGCAGCCTGCGCCAAAACTTATCCAATCCTCTTCGACATTCCCGACTTCAGGCTCCAGAGCGATCAATATCTGTCGCTGGAAGACGAACGGGCAAAGGCGGGCAAGCTCCACGCCTATGCAAAGGACCATGACTTCGCAGCGCTCGTTTCCTTTTATTACTCGATCACGGACGACGTTCCGGACGAGTTGGCGCCAACCTTCGCCCGCTATGTCCTAAACGCCCCGAAGCGCTCGCAGCTCGCGCTCGAGGCCCTGGCCGCGCAAGGCGGACGCTCGTTGCTCGATCTGGGTTGCGGGAGCGGCGGGGCACTTGTGGCGGCTCGCGATAAATTCGGTCAGCGAACGGGGGTCGATATTGCGCTTCGCTGGCTCGTGATTGCGCAGAAGCGTCTGGACGAACTGGGCGTGGAGGCTACCTTGGTCTGTGCCGACGCGGAGATGTTGCCCTTCTCCGTCGGCTCATTCAGCCACGTCCTCGCGAGCGACCTGCTCGAAAACACGCGGTCGCCAGCTGCGACTCTCAAGTCGGCCGGCTCGGTCCTGGAAAAGGGCGGCCGCCTATACGTCTCGGCGAGCAATAGCCGGTGGGTCGGCCCACATCCCGCAACGGGGGTTTGGGCGGCCGGACTGCTGCCGACGCAGTTTCGCAAAGCAAAGCTGGAGCGAAAGCACGGCGTCGATATTCTTCGAGCGGTCAGCTTTGTTAGTCCGGGCTGCGTCCGCAGGATGGCTGCGGACGCGGGATTTATGCAAATCGACGTCCGTCCGCTTCAGCCTGCGATGAGCGAGCTTGAAGTCCGTTCGGCACCCTTCAACCTGGCGACGCGAATCTATTCGGCACTCGCCAAGGCAGCCTTATTTCGTACCTTGCTGGTGGTGGCCGGACCGATATTCCAATCCCTGTTCGTGAAGGAAGTAGCCAAGTGAGCGAAATGATGCGGTTCGGGCTGATCGGTGCCGGAGGAATTGGGAAGATCCGGGCAGAGGCGATTGCAAAATCGCCGGTTTGCGAACTGGTAGCCGTCAGCGATCTCGATGAAACTCGCGCCCGAACGGCGGCTCCGGGCGCAAAATACTATGCCGACGCCAACGATGTGATTGCGGCGCAGAAGGTCGACGCAATCATCATTTCCACGCCTCCCCCGCTCCACGAACCTCTTGCCATCGCGGCGGCGAAAGCGGGCAAGCATGTGCTCGTCGAGAAGCCGATGGCCGCCACGCCAGAAGCCTGCGAGCGGATGATCGCTGCGGCGCTCGCGGCCGGCACCTTGCTGACCGTCGGTTACAACCACCGCTATTTCGAGGCGCTGAAGCTGGTTCGCGACGTGGTTGCGTCAGGCGAAATCGGGAAGCTGTCTCACGTCCGCGCCTACACTGGACACGCCGGGCTCGCGGAATTCAAGGCGCCGTGGATGTACGACAAGGACGTCATGGGCGGCGGCGCGTTGATGGACAACGGAACGCACGTCGTCGACCTCGTTCGTTACATCATGGGGGATCCGACCGAGGTTGTCGGGTTCGCGACAAACAAGGTCTGGCACCTCGGTGTCGAAGACGAAGGCATCGCCCTGCTCCGCACTGCCGAGGGGACGACCGCCTCAATTGAAGCAAGCTGGCACGAATGGCGGGGCTACCGTTTCCATATTGAGGCGTACGGCGATCGGGGAATGGCCAGAGCCTATTACGCGCCGATGATGGCGATGGTGATCAAACTCGACAAGCCGGGCGGCAACAAGACCGTGCAGCGTCATTTCTACCCCAAGGCGATCATCCGCGAGAAGCTGAAAGGCTGGCAGAGCACGGTCATTCAGACATTTATCGAGGAGCTATCGGACTTCGTCGCTGCTGCGAAAGGTGAAGAACATAGCAGCCGAATTGCCGTCGCCGACGACGGACTCCGCGCCGTGCAGATTGCCCACGCCACTTACGCCAGCGAAAAGGATCGCAGCGCCGTCAAACTTGCGCCGCTTACTTAGTCCAAACGAGCGGCATCCCCCGGGCGGCCAGTTACATAGCCCATCAGTTCTCCTGCCGACCAACAGGTCTCTGCGAGAAGGATTGCAGGAAGCCAGCGCAAGCTCGCCGCCCGGAAATTCGAATATTGCGACGCATACCTGCGCACTCGGTCCGTCCGGACGAACGGCAAAGCCAGCGCAAGTGGGATCGCCTTGGTCAAGGATAACGCCGGATCGCGCTTGGCAGCGTAGGCGCGTCCGTGCCGATAGCGCCGGCCGCAATAGTCCGCGAAGCTGAACGGGCGCGCGTATCGAACCTTCGCGCCTTCTATTAATCGCGGCGCCAGACCCTCCCCAAGCAATCGAGTTCTGGAAAAACCCTCGCCGGAATATCCTAGCCGCTGCCGAGGAAGTACGAGATTGCTCCCCGGAACCTCTTTCATGCCGGCTCCGATGGGCCAATGAAATTGCACATATTCGGTTAGATAGCCGACCATGCGCAGGTCGGACGGCGAGAAGTCCGGATCGACGGGCCCCCAATAGCCGTCCCGCCACCCTTCCCGCTCAATCGCGTCGCTCATTGCCGCGAACCAGCCTGGTGCGGGTAAGGCGTCCGCGTGAAGGATCGCGACCCAGTCGGCCTTGGCCTGACCGATCGCCAGACCCCAAAGGCCGAACAGGGAAACCCCGGGCCGCGGGTGGATCGACAGACCTGAGATTGTTCCCGCCGGCATGTGCGCCGGGTCGCAGGCGAGATGAACTTCTGTCGACGGACTCGCGCCCGCTTCAGCCAGCGCTGCGAGCAGTCTCTGCGGGTCCCACTCGCCCTTGGTGGCGATCGCCAGCGCGAGGTTTGTCAACGCCGCCTCGCCCCCGCCTCCGCATAGCCGCGATAGATGAGGTCGAGCGTATCGCGGGCGTCGTCGATGCTATTGGGCGGGTCGCGGTCCGCCTCTATGGCCTCGGCAAAAGCGCGGAAAAGCCGGGCCGTGGCATCCGGGAAAAGGTCCAGCGGCGCCTTGGCCAGGGTGGTGTAGCGATCCCCATGATACAGTCGCGCGACGCCGCCCATGTGAACGCCCAGATCGACGAACGGCTTCTTCCCCTGTGGACGCAGACCCATCGTCACCGCAGCGCTACCACCCACACTCGTCTCGATCGTGCCCTTTTCACCGACGAGCCGCATATCGAGGTAGTTGTGCCGCCCCTTGGTCAGACGATCGAGCGTGATTTGCGCCACGCGATCCCCGCTGAAGTCGAGTTGGATCAGGTTCAGATAATCAGGCCCCCCGTCGGCGAACGGCCGCGGCATTCGCGAGGTCATGCCGGCTGGACGTTCCCCGAAGAAAGTCTTGCAGAGATCGAGGACGTGGGTGCCGAATTCCTTGAACGTCCGCTGCGGATCATTGCCGCGCCAGCCCGCTTCCGTTTCCGGCGTGACCACGAAGGTCTGGTGCGCTTCAACGAACAGCAAACGCCCGAACCGATCGCTCCCAATTTCCTGGGCCGCGGCGAGGTGCGTCGGCATGAATGGGAACTCACTGTTCACGCACAGCTTGCAGCCGGTTGCCTTCGATGCGACGGCGATGGCGTCCGCTTCCTCGAGCGTGTTCGCCAGCGGCTTCTCGCAGAAGACGTCGCTCCCGCCTCCATGGCCGCGATTGCGATGTCGCGATGCGAATTCTGGAGGGGTCGCGACGACGACAATGTCCGGCTTCGTCGCGAGAAGCCCGTCCAGCGAAGCGAAGATCGGGAAGTCGGCGCCTTGGGCTTTCGGATCGAAGCCGCCAACGATCTGCACCTCGGGCAGCTTCTTGAGCGCCGGAAGATGGATGGCTTTGGCAGCCCTACCGAGGCCAGCGATGGCGACCCGAGTTCTCCGCATAATGCGACCGTAATCGGGAAGCGGTTACTGGGCCAGTTCGGCGCGCTTCAACCAAGCGAGCGGCGAGCGGTCCGCGTGACGGCGAAGGCCGAGACGGTTCCCAGCATGATCAGCGCGTATGCGGCGCTCGGCATACCGTAATAGAACCAGTGCATGCCAATCGCGCCACAAGCTGCGGGACGTTCATTCTCCTCGAAAGGAGAGCGATGAACTCGCGGATGCCGGCCAGGAAGAACACCGCGACGGCGGCGCCCGCCAACCAGATCGAATGAAGAACACCCCCGCGACGAGATAGGATTGGAAACGAAAGCCGCGCAGTGCGAGAAAGCGTTCCTTCCTCGCGAGGTTGAGGTCCGGGACGGCGAGCTGCCGTCGGCGATCAGGCGCGACCACGGCAGGGCTCGGCGAACTACGATCGGTGTGCCAGACGCGCCAGAGCGTCCAGTCCTTCCAATGCGTCCCCTGAGCCTCTCGGAACGGGCCGGATCTTCTTGCCCGAATTGATCAGCCGCATGCCGAGCTCGACGAGTCCTCGATGCTTGGATGAAGGAAACACGTCGTCGTACGCCGCCGGACTCGCGGAACGCCTCGGTCTCGATAAGGCCGATGCCGGTCCAGAACGTCGTGGCATCCCGGCCGGCCGCCTGATGGACGAAATGGCCCGCAGGTTCGACAGACGCGGAAGCCGCTTCGAGCGCGGATGGTCGTCATAAG
>CAVVQF010000004.1:0-41907 GCA_963750315.1 uncultured Alphaproteobacteria bacterium | reverse complement strand
GCAACAGCCACCGGTTGCGGACTTGAGATTCCATCCGAGAGGGAGCAATCCCTCGATTTTGGTGTTAGGGACGATTGCAGCGGGTGCTGGAGCGCCGCGAGTTTTGCTGCGCCAGTCCGTAAGGTGTCGAGGAAGAAGTTGCGCAGCCGAAGGACGCACGATCGCGACGACGGACCGATTGGCCCGTCCGGGCACCGCGCTTACGCGATCGGTGACATACACGGCCGCCTCGACCTGCTCGATGAGCTGCTGGGTCAGGTCGCCGAGGACATCCGCGCCCGCCCGCCCGCCAAGATCACGATCGTCTTCCTCGGCGACCTGATTGATCGCGGTCCCCAGTCCGCCCAGGTAGTGGAGCGCCTTCGTCGTTATTGGCCCTCCTTCGCGAAGCCCGTCTTCATCATGGGCAACCATGAGGAAGTGGTGCTCCGGGATCCTGGCCGGAGACATGTCGATCCTGCCCGATTGGCTCAGGTTCGGAGGGGCGGAAACACTTCGCAGTTATGGCGTCGATCCGCTCGATCTGGCAGACGCGAAGCCGTCCGGAGGCACTAAAGTTGCTCCGGCAAGTGATCCCCAAGGATCATCTGAAATTCCTGTCGGGCTTCGTCGATACAGCGTCGTTCGGCGGTTATCTGTTCGTCCACGCGGGGATTTGCCCTGGCGTCCCGCTAGCTCAGCGAGATTCCGCAGGACCTTCGCTGGATCCGGTCGCCGTTCCTCGATGATGAGGCGGACCACGGCTGCATCGTCGTTCATGGCCACACGATCAGCGAGGGCGTCGACGCCCAGCACAACCGGATCGGAGTGGACACCGGCGCCTATCGAACGGGGGTCCTGACGGCACTCGCGGTTGAAGGCGACGACCGTTGGTTCATCCATCGAGACTGGCCCTCTTGCAAATGCGGACCGCGCAGGCGCTCGCGTTGCCAAGTATCAACACGCTTAATAAGGGGCGTCCTTTGCAGGAGAGCGTCTTGACTGCGTCGACCTTTCGAACGGCCTTTCGCGTACTGATCGGCACCCTGATGCTCATCGCCGTTGCTGCCTGTGCGTCGACGCGGGGCGGACCCATCGCTTATGACGACGCGGGCAAGTTCAAGGCGCCCGACGCACCATCGGTCGCGACGCTCGAATCCAACTACCGCATTTCGCCGATGGACACGGTTTCGGTGAAGGTTTTCCGGATGCCGGACCTGAGCGGAGACTATCAGGTCGATTTAACCGGCCAGATATCGATGCCCCTGATCGGCGAGATCCGAGCGGTGGACATGACAACCGCCCAGCTGGACGACACGCTGACGAAGAAATTCGGCGAGAAATATCTGGAAAATCCGGACATCAGCGTCGGCGTGAAGGAATCCGCCAAGCGGGCGGTCACGGTTGACGGTGCGGTCAAGCAAGCGGGCGCATTCCCGCAACCGGCGAAACCACGCCGATGCAGGCCGTTGCGCTGGCGGGCGGTGTGACAGAAGACGCAAATGCCAAGCGCATTGCGGTTTTCCGGACCATCGACGGGCAACGACAGGCCGCCGCCTTTGACCTGGTCAGCATCCGTCGCGGCGAAACGACCGATCCGAAAATCTATCCTGGCGATATTATCGTCGTCGACGGGAACAGCGTGAAGGCGGCCTATCGCCAGATCATGAACAGCTTCCCGATGTTGTCGATCTTCAGCCCTTAGCATGAGTGCTCGCGAGTGATGCCTGAACCGGGACATTGCCCTGCGCGGCGGCATCCTGGCTGGCAAGTCGGGCCGCACCTCGGCTCGTTCGGGCTCAGCGGACGCGGCCGGCCCCGCCGTCGATTCGATTTCGCGCGGATGCTACGTATTCTAAGCGAATGGAGCTGGCTGATCCTGGCGGCTGCAGGGATCGGTGTAATTGTCGCTGTATTGGTGACGCTTCTTACTACGCCGGAATACCGTGCGAAAGTGATTCTCGAGGTCGATCCGCCGCGGTGGAGATCATAGCCGGCAGACCGAGAATTTGGCTGCTGATGGCAGTTCTGGGACTTCATTGCGACGCAGGTCGGACTGCTGAGGAGCACGAGGTTGGCGCAGCGCGTTGTGGAGGACCTGAATCTGTCCGCGAAAATCCGGCTTTTGCGGATCAGAGCGCCGATCCCGCGACGAGGCTCAGGCAGGCGACGCGAAAGGTTGCCGCGAACCTTGCGTATCCCCGCCGAATGACGGTCAGCTGATCGGCTTCGCCTTCGTCTCCCAATCGCCCGATCTCGCCGCGCGAGTTGCGAACGCCTATGGCAACGCGTTCATGAATTCGACGCTGCAGCGCCGCTACGAAGCGTCGACTTACGCGCGCAATTTTCTCGAAAAGCAGATTGGAAAGACGCGCGGGGACCTGGAGAAATCGGAGCGGCAATTGGTTGCCTATGCTCAATCGCAGGGCATAATCAACACCAGCTGTGGCGGAGACGGTGAGCGCGGGTCGGATGCGGGATCGCTTGCAGGGGCGATCGCTCGTTGCGCTGAATGAAGCGCTTGCGCAGGCGACGGCCCGCCGTGTTGCGGCTGAAGGCGCGTACAGCTCAGGCGCGGCCTCTGGACCGACCAGCGAAGTGACCGCATCGACGCAGGCTTTTCGCCAGTCGCGTGCCTCGCTGAGAGGCGGAATATCAGGACAAGCGTACGCTGATGAAGGCGGATCATCCGGAGATGATCAGCCTTCGCTCGCGCATTCACGAGCTCGACCGGCAGATTTCGGCGAGACCTCAACCGTGAGGGCAGCGGCGTGTATCGGTTCGCTTCAGGCGGACTACCGCGCCGCGCTCTCAGCGCGAGCAAATGCTCTCCAGCGCGCGTCGCGCGACTGAAGGGCAACTTTCTCGACCTGCGCCGCCGCTGGATCCAGTACAACATCTACCAGCGCGAGGTGGACACCAACCGCGCCCTCTACGACGCGCTCCTGCAGCGCTTCAAGGAAATCGGCGTCGCCGGCGGTGTCGGACCGCACCCGTTTCGATCGTCGATCGCGCCGACGTGCCCGTCTCGCCATTCAAGCCGAGTTTGCTGTGGAACCTGTTGGCCGGCCTTATTCTGGGCATCGGCGCGGGAATTGCGGCAGCCTTCGCGTTCGAGTTCGTGAACGACACGATCAAGACACGCGCCGACATTCGCAACAAGCTTGGCCTTGCGGCTCTTGGTGCCATTCCCAAGCGGTTGCGGAAGGTCCCATTGCTAGAGGAGATCGAAGACCCGTCGTCCCCTACGTCGGAAGCATATTCGAGCCTCGCCACGTCGCTGCGGTTCAGTACCGAACAGGGGGTACCGAAGACGTTGCTCATTTCCAGCGCCAGGGCGGCGGAGGGCAAGTCATCGACGGCGGTCGCGCTGGCGCACAACCTCGCGCGGATCGGCAAGTCGGTACTCCTGATCGACAGCGATCTGCGCAAGCCGGCCTTTCGTTCGCTGTCGAACGGGCAGGAACTCACCCGCCTGCTGACGAGCGAGGAGAAGGTCGCGGATCACGTCACGCCAACCCAATACGACAAGCTGTGGCTGCTGGCCTGCGGGCCGGTCCCGCCGAACCCTGCCGACCTGCTGTCGAGCGGACGCTTCCGGTCGATCATCAAGGAAGCGTCGTCGCAGTTCGACGTCGTCATTGTCGATGCGCCGCCGATCCTCGGGCTTGCCGACGCGCCGCTGATGGCATCGGTCGTCAACGACGTTGTGCTCGTCATCGAGAGCGGGAAGACGCGTACCTCGGCCGCGCAGGAAGCGCTCAACCGCATTCGCTCGGCCGGCGCCAATGTTCTGGGCGGAACGTTGACCAAGTCGGCCGAAGAAAAGAGCGGCTACGGCTATTCCTACAAGTATGGCCAGATCGATAAGGATCGAACCGAGATCGTTATGCTCGCTCACCAACCGAAGGCGCCCGAGTGATGGCAGGGAGCCGCTAGCTGCCGGGTCTCGTTCGCGGACTGGCGGCGCTCGTATTCGTCTTGCTTGCCGGCGCGCAGGTCGTTCGAAGCTACGCGGCCGACAAGCTTTGGCCTAGCAACCCGGAGACCCTTGCCGCGGCGATTATGACGGACGTCGGCACGGCGGCCGGTGAGGGCCGTGAACCAAGCGCGCAGACACTCGCGAAGGCACGCCAGCTTGCGACTGAGCGCCCGCTGAGTTGGGAGCCATTCCTGGTGCAAGGCGCAATCGCGCTGCGCAAAGGCGATCTGGCCCGAGCCGCGCGCCTGATCGGAAGCGCCCGCGATCGCGCGCCGCGGTCTCCGGCGGCCCGCTACCTCCTCGCCGATGTCTATCTGCAGTCGAACCGGCCGCTTCCGGCGATGCGTGAGATGGCGGTGCTCAACCGGCTCGTACCGGCGGCGTCCGCGCAGCTCTCGCCATCGCTGGCGGGGTATGCCCGTACGCCGGGAGCCATTCCGCAAATCCGGCAAATCCTGGCCTCCTATCCGGAACTGGAAACGCCGCTGCTGGCCAAATTGTCGTGGGATCCGAACAACGCGGATCTAATCCTGTCGCTGGCATCGGCGAACAAGGCGACGGGTCCCGCGCCCGACTGGCAGCGATTGATGCTAACGACGCTCGTCAACGATGGCCAGTATGAGAAGGCCTACACGATCTGGCAGCGGCTGGCCGGCGTGCCGAACCTTCGCAGTGGCTTCTACGATCCGGGTTTCGTCGAAACGTCCGCGCCGCCGCCGTTCAACTGGCAGCTGGCCCGAGGGGCGGGCGGCGTAGCCGAGCGCAATTCGGGCGAACTCCAAATCCTCTATTTCGGCCGCGACAATGCCGAGCTGGCATCGCAGGTGCTGCTTCTCCCGCCCGGCCGCTACCGGCTTCAGATGAGCGCCGATGGCGAGTTGCCGCAGTCGGCGGGTTGGCGCGTGACTTGCCTCCCGCTCAATCGCGAAATCGCTGCCGTTCCGCTCTCCAAGCCCGGTCAGGTTGGCGGCGAGTTCGACGTGCCTGCTGACTGCAAGGCGCAGCGGGTGACGCTGGCAGCCCAGGCCTCGGACCTGCCGAAGAGCGTGAGCTTCCGCCTGTCCGACCTGCGCCTGGCAAGGATTGGCCCATGACCCGGCCGAAAGCCATCATCGCGCCGGCATTCCTGTTGATCTGCATCCTGCTTGGCGGGAGCAGCGTGGCGAAGCTCCAGAATGGCGCCCTGCAACTGCTGGGCATCCTCGTGATCGGAATCATCGTCGCTTTGCCGCGCGCCGGCTCGACCTTGCGCGATGCCAAACCTCCGATCGGCTTTGCCATCGCGGCTATCGCGATCGTGGT
This sequence comes from uncultured Alphaproteobacteria bacterium, assembly GCA_963750315.1. Lineage (GTDB taxonomy): Bacteria > Pseudomonadota > Alphaproteobacteria > Sphingomonadales > Sphingomonadaceae > Sphingomicrobium. The sequence goes on along the minus strand of CAVVQF010000004.1, from coordinate 36,644 downwards.
CCTGCAGTTGATCCCGCTTCCGCCGAGCATTTGGCAAAGCTTGCCTGGCCGCGAGCCGCTTGCGCTTGGCTTCACGACGCTCGGCTATCCTCTTCCGTCTATGCCTTTGTCCTGGGCGCCGTACCGCACTCTGGAGAGCAGCTACGCTTTGCTGCCACCGCTGGCAGTTCTGCTCGCCATCCTGGCACTCCGTGAGCACAGCGAGCGATCGATCGGCACGATCGTCATCGCCGGCGCCTTGCTGAGCGTCCTGCTAGGTGCGCTCCAGACTGCCAGTGCGGGACCGGATTCCTGGTTCTACCTCTACAAGTCCGCCAGTCCGACAGCAGTCGGCCTGTTCGCCAACCGCAACCACATGGCGACGTTGCTGCTCACGGCGATCCCGTTCGCCGCAGCTTTGTTCGCGGCCGGGCACCCGCACCTTCGCACCAAGACGATCGCACTGGCGATGGCCGGGCTCGGAGCCGGGAGCCTGTTGCTGCTGCTCGTCGGAACTGATTCTCAACGGGTCGTTAGCCGCGCTCGCGCTCGCGCCGCCGGTGGTCGCGTTCAGCGCGCTCTTGCTGCCGGTCGGCTGGCGCTTCCGGCGGGTGCTGATCCCGGTGGCAATCCTCGCGTTCGCCGTGTCGATCGGAGTACTTGCGACGATCTGGATCCGCTCCGACATCGTCGCCTCGGTCGAAACGGACTCGCTTTATTCGCGGGGGCAGATCTGGGCGCTGACGTTCAAGGCCGTCGCCGGCACCTTCCCGGCCGGCACCGGGCTGGGCACGTTCACAAGCGTCTACGCACTGCAGGAAAACCCCGCCGAAGTGACGGTCGCCTGGGTCAATCATGCGCACAACGACTATCTCGAACTGTTGCTCGAGACCGGGTTTCCGGGACTTCTGCTGATGCTGGCGTTCCTCGGCTGGTTCGTGTTTCAGACGGCGCGCGTGTGGCGCTCGCCGTTCGCCAGCCTGTTTGCCAAGGCGGCGACCATCGCGGCGGCCGCGATCCTCGTCCACAGCATTGTCGATTACCCGCTCCGCACAGCCAGCATCGTCGCCATTTTTGCGGCTTGTCTCGGAATGATGGCTCAGCCGCCGCGGCAGAACCGCAGCGACGAAACCCGGCACGTCCGGATCGCCTAATCGAGCTTCTTGCTGCCGGTGAACTCGGGCATCGTCGCTTCGCCTTCCGCCGAGATCCCGTGCTTCGACAAGACGGACTTTACACTGGCGGCGACGATCTTCGCGTCGAGCGCTAGGCTCCAGTGATCGACGTACCAGACGTCGAGCGCGAACTTCTGGTCCCAGCTGATGGCGTTTCGGCCGTTGACCTGCGCCCAGCCGGTGATCCCCGGCGGGACGTCATGACGCCGCGCCTGCTCGTTGGTGTAGAGCGGGAGATAGTGCATCAGTAGCGGGCGCGGGCCTACCAGGCTCATATCGCCCGTCAGCACGTTCCAAAGCTCGGGCAGCTCGTCGACGCTGCTCGATCGCAGCCAGCGGCCGAAGTCCGTCAGCCGCTCGGCATCCGGACGAGGAACTCCATGCTCGTCCCGGTCGTCGAGCATCGTCCTGAACTTCACCATCGTGAACGGCTTGCCGCGGAAACCCGGGCGCTCCTGGCGGAACAGGATCGGGCTGCCGAGCTTCGCGCGGACCAGGATCGCGATCGGCAGGATCAGCGGCGACAGGACGATCAAGGCTATTGCCGCCACCACGATGTCGATCAGCCGCTTGATCACCCGCTGCATCGGTCAGAGCCCGGCGTACTTCAGCATATCGGCATTGACCTTGTGCACGTCGTACTTTTGCTCCGCGATCGATCGGGATTGCGGGCCCATTGTCGCCGCGAGCGCGGGATTGTCGACAAACTTCAGCATCGCGTCGTGAAGCGGACCGGCGTCGCGCGGGGGCACGAGGAAACCGTTCTTGCCGTCCTCCACGGTCTCGCGGCAGCCCGGCGCATCGGTGGTGACTATCGCGCGACCCATCGCCATGGCCTCAAGCACCGAGCGCGGTGTCCCTTCGCGATAGGAGGGGAGGACGTAGACCGACGCTTCGGCAATCGCCGGGCGGACGTCCTTCAGCGATCCGCGATAGTCGACGCCATGATTGACGAGATCGTCGAGTTCCGCCTGCGTCAGCGAGTCGGGCGACGCATCGAGATAGCCGACCAGCGCGATCGGCACTTCCGGATGTTCGGACTTCAACCGTTTGGCGGCCTCGGCGAACTCGCGAATCCCTTTGTCTTTCAAAAGGCGCGCAATCATCAGGAAGGACGGCCGTTCCGGCAGCGGGGCAGGAGCGAAATGCTCGACGTCGATGCCCGAGCCGTTGACGATCTTCGTCTCCCGCTCCGGTCCCACCATCCGCAGTTTGCGAAACAGCGTCTCGTCATCGGGATTCTGGAAGATGATGACCGTCGAGCGGCGTAGCGCCAGGCTGTAGAGCGGCGCCGCAATTGCCCGGCTGATGCGCCGCTTGAGCTCGTTGCCACCGGTGAAGGCGTAGCCGACACCCGTGATCAGCGAAACGATCATCGGCACACGCTCGTCACTCCCCGCGAGCGCGCCGAGGATTACGGGCTTTATCGTGTATGAAATCAAGACGTTAGGTCGGACTTGCCGAACCAGTCGTTGAACGTCCCAAAGCGATTGAAGCATCGCAAGCGGGTTCAGGCTTGCGTTGGCAACGGGAAGCTCGCGGGCCTCGGCCCCCAGTTCCCGAAGCTGATCCGCAACCTCCGGCGATATTCCCGGCGCGGCAGCGAAGACCGTGTGCCCGCGCTCGGCGATCGTCTGGATCAGCGCACCGCGAAAATGGACTAGCGACGGCGCGTAGGAACCGAGGATCAGGACCGTCTTGCCGCTCATCCCGTCAACGCTGGCGGGCGGCGGGTCGAATTGCAACGGCGCGGTTACTCGCCTTCCTTGGCGGGGCGATGAGTCCACAGGCGCCAGAAATAGCCGACGACCAGCACTACGATGATCGCGTTCGACGCGGCGCCGACATATTGGTCGACCTCGCTGAAATTCTCGCGAAGCTTGTAGCCCGCGCCGGCGAGCAAGGCCGTCCATCCGGCCGTGCCGATGGTCGAGGCGATGAAGAAGGTCTTGAATCGCATCTTCAGCAGCCCGGCGGGTACGGACACCAGCGAGCGGACCGTCGGCAGCAGCCGGCCGAGGAAGACGAAGAAGACGCCGTTGCGGCGGAACCAGACTTCGGCCCTCTCGACTTCCTTCCAGCTCATCGTGACCCAGCGCCCGTAGCGGCGGATCACCGGTTCGAGCCGGTTCACGCCGAGCGCGCGCGCGGCCAGGTACCAGACGATATTGCCGAGCATTGCGCCCGAGGTTCCGCTGGCGACGACGAGAGGGAAGCTCATCTTGCCCTCAGCCGCCGCCATGCCTGCGACCGGCATGATCACTTCCGATGGGATCGGCGGGAAGATGGTCTCGAGGAACATCAAGAAGCCCACGCCGAGGTAGCCCGATTGCTCGATCAGGCGGATTACCCAGTCACTCATGTCCTATTCGCTCCGGTGCGCGTGAAGCCGTGCTTCAATGGCGTCCCATAGGAGCGCAGGGGTATCCGTGCCGTTAAACTTGTCGATGGCGACAATGCCGGTCGGTGAGGTGACGTTGATTTCGGTCAGCCACTTGCCGCCAATGACGTCGATGCCGACGAACAAGAGGCCGCGGCGTTTAAGCTCAGGCCCGAGGACCGCGCAGATTTCCAGCTCGTTCGCGGTCAGCTCGGTCTTCCGGCCCGTGCCGCCGACGGCCAGGTTCGACCTGATTTCGCCGGCGCCGGGCACGCGATTGACCGCGCCCGCCACTTCGCCGTCGACAAGGACGATGCGTTTGTCGCCTTCCGAAATCTCCGGCAGGAATTTCTGGACGACGTGTGGCTCGCGATAGGTCTGGTTGAACAGCTCCATCAGCGACGCCAGGTTTCGCCCGTCCGAGCCGATCCGGAACACGGAGCCCCCGGCGAAACCGTGAAGCGGCTTCACGACGATCTCGCCGTGCGTCTTCAGGAATTCGCGAGTGGCGCCCAGCGATCGCGTGACCAGCGTCGGCGGCATGAAGCGCGCGAAATCGAGCACCCACACCTTTTCCGGCGAATTCCGGACGGCCGCGGGGTCGTTCACGACCAACGTCTCGCCCTGAATTCGTTCGAGCAGATGCGTGGCGGTGATGTAGCCGAGGTCGAACGGCGGGTCCTGCCGCATCAGGACGACGTCGACGTCCTTGCCGAGGTCGAGGATCTTGAACTCGCCGCGCTTGAAATGATCACCCGCCACCGGCTGCACAGTGACCTCGTGCGCCCCGGCGTACACGCGGCCCTCCTGATAGGTCAGGTCCTCCGCCAGATAGTGGAACAAAGTGTGCCCGCGAGCCTGCGCACCGAGCATGATCGCGAACGTGGAATCGCCGGAGATGTTGATCTTCTCCAGCGGGTCCATCTGAACGGCGATGCGCAGCGACATGGTCGCGGCCTAAGCGAGGCTCAGGGCTTTGTCACCCTTGCCAGATGTTGGGCACGTGTCGGGGCAACCGGCCGGGCACGATGAAGACCGCGTCGATGCGAATATCGTCTCCCGGTTTCTGGTAGCGGGGAGCAAGCCGTTCGGCCGCATTCACCACGCGGCGAAGGCGCCAGGCATCCAGCGATATGGCGGCCGCTTCATCGGTCGCCCGAGCCTTGACCTCGACGAAGCTGACGATCCTGCCGCGTCGGGCGACGATATCGACTTCGCCGCCGGGCACGCGAGCGCGGCGGGCGAGAATGCGCCAGCCGTGGAGGCGCAACCACCAGCAGGCGAGCGTCTCGGCGCCGCGCCCGCGCTTTTCCGCTGCTTCCCGGTTCATTTTGAGCGTTCGAGGGCGCGCGCGTAGGCGCGCTTCTTCGGGACGTTCAGGGCTACGGCGACTTCGGCAGCAGCCCGCGACGGCGACAGGCGTTTCAGCGCTTCGTCGAGTGCGGCATCGAGGTCGCCGTCGCTGGCGGCGGCACGCTCGCGGGGCGGACCGACGACGATGACGATTTCGCCTCTTGGAGGATGTTCGGCGTACCGGCTCGACAGCTCGCCGAGCGATCCGGTGACCGTTTGCTCGTGAAGTTTGCTGATTTCGCGTGCGACTGCAGCGTCGCGGTTCCCAAGGCCCGCCGCCAAGGCCGCGAGCGCATCGCCGAGGCGGTGGCCGCTCTCGTAGAACACCAACGTTGCCCGGATTGTCGCAAGCTCGGCGATCGCATCAGCCCGAGCCTTGCCTTTCGCCGGCAGGAAGCCCGCGAACAGGAAGCGGTCCGTCGGAAGGCCTGCGAGGGTCAGCGCGGCGATCACCGCCGACGGGCCGGGCAGGGTATGGACGGCGCATCCAGCGGCGCGCGCGTCGCGGACCAGCTTGTAACCCGGGTCGGAGATCAGCGGTGTGCCCGCATCGCTAACCAGCGCGACGGCCTGCTCGCCCAGCAGGGCGATGATGCGCTGGCGCTCGGCCTCGCTGGTATGATCGTTGTAGTTCGCGAGGCGCGCCTTGGACCCGCTGTGGCTGAGCAGCTTCGCGCTGACCCTCTTGTCTTCGGCAATGACGAGGTCCGCGCGCCGCAACGTCTCCGCCGCGCGAGGCGTCAGGTCACCGAGATTCCCGATCGGCGTGGCCACGATGTAGAGCCCGGGCGCAAGGCGGTCGTCATCCATTCGATGAAGTGCATCGCACTTGAAACGGGCGTCGGGCAAGTCCGCCAATGTTCAATGTTAACCCCGGCCCGCTAGTCTCTTCCAAAGGGGCAAAAAAGGAGTAATCCTTTCGCCTTTCACGGCTCTGGGGAGAGAGCATGATCGTGATGCTTACAGCAGCCGCTTTGTATGCGGCTGCATTTCAAACGGCTTCGGTGGCTGACAACGCACGGCTCGCCCTGCGAACCTGCATCAAGCAAGCCGCCGCGGAAGCAAAGGGCCAGAAGGTCACGAACGACGCGTTCGCGGGATTTGTCCGGACGAAGTGCGCGGCGCAGACAACAAGCTTCAAGGCGGCTGTCTGGGCCTTCGATGCGAAAAACAAGGTGTCGAAGAGGCAATCCGAATCGGACTCTGACTTCCAGGTCGAGGATTTCGTGACGTCGGCCGCTGACCGCTACGCTGCGGAAAACGCGCCGAACTAGCGCGGTGCAATTTCGACGAGAACCCGGTCGAGCAATAGCCGGCCGCTGGCGGTCGCGCGCAGGCGATCGCCATTTCGTTCGAGGTGCCCGCTTGCAACCAGCCGGTTGACAGCATTTCCGTCGACGATCGGCTGCCCAAAGCGCGTCGACAGAGCGACGGGATCGATGCCTTCCGACAAGCGCAGGCCCATGACCAGCGCTTCATCGGCGGCTTCTCGCGCCTGAAGCGCTTCTTCCTCGATCATGCCGTGACCGTTGCGCCTGAGGCCCGAGAGAAAGTTTTCGGGCTTCTTGTGGCGAACGGTGCGCTTGCCGAGGCGGCGCCCATGCGCGCCGGGGCCAACGCCCGCATAATCACCGTAGCGCCAGTAGGTGAGGTTGTGGCGGCTCTCCTGGCCGGCGCGCGCGTGGTTGCTGACCTCGTAGGCGGGGATACCGGCGGCAGCGGTTCGGTCCGCCGTCATCTCGAACAGGTCGGCAGCCTGATCGCCGTCCAGCGGTTCGAACTCGTGCTTGTCGACCATCGACGCGAAGCGAGTGCCCGGTTCGATCGTCAGCTGGTACAGTGAGAGGTGGGAAGTGCCTTTGGCCAAAGCCCGGTCGAGGGTTGCCGACCAGCCTGCCTCGGTCTCACCGGGCAGCGCATAGATCAGGTCGAAGCTGACGCGCGGAAAGTGCTTCTGCGCAATATCGAGCGCACGCTCTCCTTCATCCGCTGAGTGAGCACGCCCAAGGAATGCGAGGCTGGCATCGTCGAAGCTTTGCAAGCCGAGCGAGAGGCGATTGACGCCCGCGGCCACGAGGTCCTCGAAACGATCGGCCTCGACCGAATTGGGATTGGCTTCGAGCGTAATCTCGATGTCGTCGTCCGCCGCCCAATGCTGGCGAGCGGCACCGATGATCGCGGCAGCCGTCGCGGGCTCCATAAGCGATGGCGTTCCGCCGCCGAAAAAGATCGACGTCAGCGTTCGGCCGGGAAGGAGGCTCGCTTCGTGCGCAAGGTCGGCGAGCAGCGCATCACGCCACTCGTCCTGGTCGATACTCGACCGGACGTGACTATTGAAATCGCAATAGGGGCATTTGCTGACGCAGAACGGCCAATGGACGTAGAGCGCCAGCGGCTCGGCGCTCACTTCAGCGCTTCTACCAGCTTCCGGAACGCGTCCGCGCGGTGGCTCATCTGGTGCTTCTCGGCGGGGTCCATTTCGCCAAAGGTGATGTCGCGGCCGGCGGGAACGAAGATCGGATCGTAGCCGAAGCCACGGTCGCCGCGCGGCGGCCAGACCAAAGTGCCGTCAACGCGGCCCTCGAACGTCTCGGCCTGACCGTCGTTCGGCCAGGCGATCGCGAGGGCACAAACGAAATGCGCCGCAGGTGCAGCGTCCGGCTCGGTCGCTTCGCACTCGCGCCAGACTTTTTCCATTGCGTGCGACCAGCTGCGGTTGCCTTCCGCATCCTCGGCCCAGCGAGCGGAAAAGATGCCCGGCGCGCCATGCAGGGCATCGACGCACAGGCCGCTGTCGTCCGACAAAGCGGGAAGGCCGGACAGATCGGCCGCCTGGCGCGCCTTGAGATCCGCATTGTCCGCGAAGGTGTTGCCGATCTCTTCCGGCTCCGGAAGGTCCAGTTCTTCGGCGCCGACGCAGGAAATGCCGAGCGGCTCCATCAGCGCGCGGATTTCGCGCAGCTTACCTTCGTTGTGGGTGGCGATGACCAGCTTGTCGCCGATCGGCCTCACCGGCCGGTGGCCTTGAGCTGCGCGGCGAAGATTTCGGTGCAGCCGATGCGGGCGAGGCGGAGCAGCCGGAGCAGACCTTCTTCGTCGAACGTCTCGCCTTCAGCCGTCAATTGCGCCTCCACGATCGCGCCGTCGGCGGTCAGGACGAAATTGCCGTCCGACCCGGCCGAGCTGTCCTCGACGTAATCGAGATCGAGCACGGCGGTTCCCTGATGAATGCCGCAGCTGACCGCCGCGACCTGCGTGCGGATCGGGTCTTCGGCAAGCGCCCTGGAGGCGATCAGCTTGTCGACCGCGATGCGAAGAGCGACCCACGCGCCCGAGATCGATGCAGTGCGCGTTCCGCCGTCGGCCTGGATCACGTCGCAATCGACGATGATCTGGCGCTCGCCGAGCTTGGGAAGATCGACGACCGCGCGCAGGCTGCGACCGATCAGGCGCTGGATTTCCTGCGTCCGTCCCGACTGCTTGCCCTTGGCGGCCTCGCGATTGCCACGAGTGTGCGTCGCGCGTGGGAGCATGCCGTATTCGGCGGTAACCCAACCCTGGCCCTTGCCGCGCAGAAAGGGCGGGACCTTTTCCTCGACCGATGCGGTCACGAGCACGCGCGTGTCGCCGAACGAGACGAGGCATGAGCCTTCTGCATGGACGGTGAAGCCGGGCTCAAAGCTCAAAGCTCGCATTTGGTCGGTTGCGCGGCCGCTCGGGCGCATCATTTGCTCCTGTTGGTGGATTCTTGCGCTCCCCTAGACCGGGCGGGACGCCAATCCTAGATGCTGCGGGCAATGGCAGAGCATATCGGCGAGCTGAGCAACCGGATGCGCGAGATCTTCGGCCACGTGGTCGAGGCCTATCTCGAGCGCGGCACGCCCGTGGGATCGAAGGCGCTCACGGGTACGATGAACCTGTCGCCGGCCTCGATCCGCGGCGTGATGCAGGACCTGGAAGAGCGGGGGCTTCTCACCCATCCGCATACGTCTGCGGGACGCATTCCGACCGAAGTGGGCCTGAGACTGTTCGTCGACGGCATTATGCAGGTTGCCGGACCCGATCCGCGCGAGCGGCGAGAGATCGAGCGCCAGATCGTCCGCGACCAGCCGATCGAAGATGCGCTTGCGGCGGCCTCGGCGGCGTTGTCGGGGCTTTCGCAAGCGGCGGGCGTGGTTCTGGCCCCGAAGAGCGAAATGCGGCTGAAGCAGCTTGGATTGGTCCCCCTTGGCCCCGATCGTGCGCTTGCGGTGCTCGTGGGCGTCGACGGCAATATCGAGAACCGGATCGTCCCGTTGGACGGCGCGACCAGCGCCGATGCGCTGAACGAGGTCACCAACTTCATCAACGCGCATCTGTCGGGGCTGACGCTCGGTGAAGCGCAGTCGCGGCTGCTCGCGGAAATCCGCGACCGTCGGGAAGCGCTGGATCACGCCGCCGCGTCGCTGATTGCCTCGGGCCTCGCCGCTTGGAGCGAGGATCAGCAGCGTCGCCCGGTGCTGATCGTGCGCGGGCAGGCGAACCTGATCGACGAGACGGCGGCCGCTGACCTCGAACGCGTTCGCAGCCTGCTGGAAGAGCTTGAGAACAGGCAGGAAATCGCTCGCCTGCTCGACGAGGCGCGCGACGCGCCGGGGTGCCGCATCTTCATCGGCAGCGAGAACCGGATGTTCGCGCTTTCCGGTTCTTCGGTGATCGCCGCCCCTTATCGCGGGAGCCAGGGCGACGTCGTCGGCGTTGTCGGCGTGATCGGCCCGACGCGCTTGAACTACGCTCGCGTCATCCCAATGGTAGATTTTACAGCGAAAGCTCTTACGAGATTGATGGCATGATTGAGAACGAACGACTGGAAGAAGAAGCGGAAGAAATTCGCCGCGAAACCGCCGACGGCTCGCCCGAAGTGGCTGAGCATGACCGAATTGCGGAGCTGGAAAAGCAGCTCGAAGAGGCGAACAGCAAGGTTCTGTACGCCGCTGCCGAGATGCAGAATGTGCGCCGCCGGCTGGAGACCGAGAAGCAGCAGGCCGGCCTCTATGCTACGACGCAGTTCGCCCGCGACATGTTGGCGATCAAGGATCACCTCGAGCGGGCGTTGAGCGCCGTTTCCGAGGAACTCCGCAACGACGCGGTCGCGAGCAACTTCCTCGCCGGCATCGAATCCACGGCGCGCGAGCTGGACCAGGTGTTCACCCGCCACGGCGTCACCCGCATCGAAGCGAAGGGCGAGCAGCTTGATCCTCATCGGCACCAGGCGATGATGGAAATTCCCAGCGACGAAGCCGAGCCGGGAACGATCGTTCAGGAAATGCAGCCGGGCTACATGCTCAAGGACCGGCTGCTGCGCCCCGCGCTCGTCGGGGTCGCCCGCAAACCCTAAACGTCAGTGCACTTCGCGGTGCTGGGTTTCACCCTTGGTGGCGAGGCTGAAGCGATGCTCGGCGCCGTCCTCGCTGAATAGCCGCGCGGCGGCATAGCGTCCGACCTCAGGGCCGTGCTTGAATCCGTGGCCTGAGCCGCCGCCAACCAGCAGCACGTTCGATAGCGCCGGATGCATGTCGATCAGGAAGTCGCCGTTGGAGCTGTTCTCGTACTGGCAGACTTCGGCCCCGATCAGCGGCGCGCCGCGCAATCCCGGGAATCGGCGGTCGCGGAAAGCGATGACCTCGTCGATCGCGGCCTGCGTCGGTCGGCGGTCCTGGGTGTCGGGATCGACGAGGACGCCGTGCTGGTCGTGCGCGAACTTGACCCCGCGATTTTCGAGGTCGGGAAAGCCGTAAAAGATGTCGCCGGCGTTGAAGTCCGCCCAGCCAGGCATCGCGGCGGGCGAGTAATTTTTGTCGCCGGCCGGCTTGGCGAAATAGAAGACCTCCTGACGCGTGGCGAAGATCTTCTTGCCGAGCACGTCGGGAAAGATTTTCGGCAGCCAAGGGCCGAGCGCGAATACGTAGCGGTCGCCCGTCAACGTTGCTCCGGATCGCAGTTTGACGCCCTGTAGCCGCGAACCGCTCGACGGCACGGGAAGCGCCGCGCCAAGCCGATACTCACCGCCGGAGCGGACGAAGCGATCGACCAGCGTCTGCACGGAACGCCGCGCCATCAATGCTCCGAACTTCGGCTCATGCATGCCGATTTCGATCCCCGTAAAATCGATCATCGGAAAGCGGCGCTGCATGCTCGGCGCGGTCCAGTCGCTCGATCGGAAGCCCGAGCTTCTGATGCACTTCCAGCGTGCCGCGGAAATAGTCGTCCTCGACGGCGCTGAAGAAAACGACCCCGCATTGATGGAGGATGGGCAGCCCAGAAATCGCGCTGAGCGCCTGCCATTGCGGCAGGCTGTCGGTAGCCATCCGCGTGTAGATCTCGTCCTTTCCGTAACCCGCCCGCGTCAGCCGGGACTTCACCGCCGGACGACGCCCGGCTGTGCGAAGCGCCCCAGGCATCGACGAGCGTCACGCGATGACCCGCATTGTGCAGGTGGTGTGCCGTCCATGAGCCAAAGACGCCGGCGCCGATGACGACGATATGCAGGCCACTCATTGCTTGCGCCATTCCCGAGCTCCCGGCCGCCAAAACGGCAGCGCCGCCCGCTCCGGTTAGGAGCGAGCGGCGCGATACCTCGAACTGCGACGGCGTTGAAGGGTCGTCGCTGTTCATTCCCGGCTGATCAGCCGCGTTCCGGAGCCGGTGGCGGCGGAGGCGGAGGCGGCGGCGGAACCGGGCACGCATCCGTCGCCAGGATCACCGAACCGTCGGCGCAAGTCTGCGTTGCCGGAGGCGGCGGTGGCGGAGGAGGCGGAGCCGGCGGCGGCGGGGGAGGCGGCGGAGCCTGCCGGAACTTGTACCGGGCAGTCAGGCCGATCGTCCGCGGCGTGCCGATGTTGTAGCCGACGCGGGCACGTCCGCCGCGCTCGCGGTCGAGCGACAGCTTGGCGTTGGTGTCGAACAGGTTCTGAACGTAACCGACGAGCTCGAGCCCGCTGTCCCATTCGATGCCCGCCGACAGGTTGACCAGGCTGTAGGACGGCAGCTTCAACGAACCGAAGTCGTTGACGCCCGAGCCGAACGTGCCGTCGGTCGGATCGTACCACAGAGCGCTGCCGAATACGCCGGCGCCAGGCTCCTGGTCGCTCGGTTGCGTGAGGCGGTTGCCCACGAACTGGTAGCTTGCCGTTGCATACCAATCGGCATTGTCGCTGAACCGCGTTCCGTAGGTCGCGCTTGCTGCCATCTGGTACTTCGGAACCGTCGGAAGGCGGTTGCCTTTGCGGATGCCGGTCCGGGTCGCGAGCGGCTCCGGCACGGTCGAAGTCGAACTCCGCGCTGACAATGCTGCCGGCGAGCGAGAGCTCGAGGCCCGGCACCGGGTGAGCGAGCCATTTCCGCTTCGATGCCGACCGTGTGCGCCTTCGGAACGTTGAGCACGATACGCGACGAGCAGCTTCCGGCGTCGACCGTGACCTGCAGGTCCCTGATCGCCGTCGTGAAAGCCGCCGCGTTGAACGTGAAGCCGCGCTTCGAATATTTCACGCCGGCTTCGTAGTTCCACAGCGATTCATCGTCGTAGCTGTTCGACTGGAACGGACCGAAGATCGCCACGTCCTGCGCGCTGCAGAGCGGGAGGTTCAACGGATCGTTGATGCCGCCGAGGCGGAAGCCCTTCGCTGCCTGAACGTTGACGCTGAGGTTGTTGGTCGGCTCCCAGGTCGCGATGACGCGCGGGCTGAAGCCGTTCGACTTCGTCTTGTCGCCCAAACGCGTATCGCCGTTGGCGAAGATGCCACCGGAGATGAAGTCGCGGGTTTCCTTGAAGTCGTAGTAGCGACCGCCACCGGTGATCTTGAACTGACCGAAGTCGTAGCTCGCTTCACCGAACAGCGCGCCCTGCTTGATGTCGTACGGCAGGTCCGCGTTGTACGGCGAGTTGAGCCGGGAAACCGTTATAGGTCGCCGAGATGGGCGTTCCCGGTGCGATGACGTCCAGGAAGTCCTGGCCGAATTCGTCCGAGCCTGGAGTTGGAAGGCGCTGCGCGTATTTGCGGTTCACCTTTGAGTAGAAGCCGCCGAACACCCACTGGAACGGCCCGCTGCCGGTCGAGGCCAAGCGAAGTTCCTGCGTGTAGGTCTTGAGCTTCGTGGTGTCGCGAAGGTTGGAGTTCAGCTCAGCTCCGCCGATCGCCAGCGGCGCTGCGCCCGCGAACGATACGTACACCGACGACGTCAGCTCGGACGCGTCGCGGCTGACCAGGATGTCGCGGTTGATGTAGCTGCTGACTGAAGTGAGTTCGACGCCGCCGAAATCGACCGACGCAGTGAGGTCGGCGAGCAGGGTGTCGTCCTTGAACTTCTCACGAAGCCGCAGATACTGCTTGCGCGCACCGATCAGGTCGCCGCCAGTCGTCGTGAACTGGTTGTCGAACAGGCTGTAGCGCTCTTCGCGATTGAAGCCGTTGGCGCGGATCTGCTGGTAGACGACGCGCGGCGTGATGCGCACGTTCGAGGACGGCTCCCACAGGATCGACGCGCGGCCGCCGACGCGGCTGCCGTCGTTGATGTTCTTGCCACCGGCGGGACCGGCCGCATCGACGAAGCCCGCATAATGCGTTCCGTAGCCGACGACGCGAAGGGCGGCGGTGTCACCGAGCGGCAGATTGACCGCGCCTTTCAGGTGATAGCCGATGTCGCCTTCGTCGACCGTGTTGATGTTGGCTTCAACCTGGCCTTCCATCGTGCCGAGCTTCGGCTGGTTGGTGATGTAGCGGATAGTGCCGCCGACCGAACCCGATCCGAACAGGGTACCCTGCGGGCCGCGAAGGGTCTCGACGCGGTTGAGGTCGAACAGATCGAAGTCGGGGGTGAACAACGAGAGCGAGATCACGCTTTCGTCGAGATAGACGCCGACCTGTTCCTTCACGCCCGGCTGGTCGCGGACGATCTGCCCGGCGGAGACGCCGCGCACCGAAACCTGGCTTTGGCCCGGCCCGAGGTTCTGGACGGTGAGGCCCGCGATGTTGCGGCTCAGATCCTCGATCGTCTGCGCATTGGCGCGCTGAATGTCCTGCTCGGTCTGTGCGTTGACCGAGAAAGGCACGTCCTGGACCGTCGTGGCGCGCTTCGTCGCCGTGACGATGATTTCGTCGCTTTGCGTGTCGTCCGGCTGGTTTACCGCCTGCGCGGTCGCCTCCGGCTCGGTCTGGGCGAATGACGGTGATGCGAGTGCGGCAACAGCAGTGCCGACGAGAAATAGAGCCGAGCGGCGCATGGAAAGCCCCCTTTGTTTGCGCGGACCCGTAATGATTAGGCCGAACAGCCATGGAGGGGGAAGCTGCCGCTCCGTTCTGTGACGGCTTTGTCGCTGTGGTGTGGCTCTGGGGCTACAAATGAATTGCAGGAAAAAACGGAAAAATCTCGCGCGGAGGACAGACTGGTGCATTGCAGCCACGATCAGCGAGGAAGCGGTGGCGCACGATTTCTGCCTGTTGCTCAAGGCCGTAATCCTCGAACCGCCGGCCTGGCTTCAATGCGTAATGATATTTGCAGAAGGGGTGGCGCATTAGCGGAAGGTAGAATCGCCCGCGCTTCTGCGTCTGCCAAACGTGAGTCAGCTCATGAATGAAAAGGCCCTGACGGCCCAGCGGCTCCTTACTGAAATCCTCCGACCAGAGATCGCCGTGCGGATTGAAGTGAATATTCCCCGTCGGGGCCATCGCGACCTGCGGCGGCTGGAACGGCCACCACTTGCGTTTCACCATGCGAACCCGCCCATAATCGATCGCGTCGCCGAAGATGGATCGGCCAAGCTCGATTTCACCTGCGGTCAGCGAACGTGAGGCATTACGGGCATTCACGCGTTCAATCCTTGAGACTTGCTCTACGTAGCGTTCGACGGCCGTAGCGGAACCCTGATTTGCGCTACTTGCCGGGAAACGGCTGCGGGGCTAGGGCAGGCCAAAATCAGACAAAACGGAGGAAGATTCCATGAGCGAGACTGCCGATCGGGTGAAGAAGATCGTCGTCGAACATCTTGGTGTCGAAGCTGACAAGGTCACCGAGGACGCGAGCTTCATCGACGATCTCGGCGCTGACAGCCTCGACATCGTCGAGTTGGTCATGGCCTTTGAGGAAGAATTCGGCGTCGAAATCCCGGACGATGCGGCCGAGAAGATCAGCACCGTCAAGGACGCGATCGATTATATCGAGCAGAACAAGGGCTAAGGGTCCATTCTGCCGCCGGCAGGATGTATTCTGGCGGTACGAACGGCTTCCCGCAGCCTGTGGGAGGCCGTTTGTTTTTGAAGACTATGGAGTGAAATGATGCGCCGTGTCGTGGTGACGGGTCTTGGTCTCGTGACGCCCCTTGGCGGAGACGTCGAGACCACGTGGAAGAACATCCTGGCAAGCAAGAGCGGCGCCGGGAAAATCACGCATTTCGATGCCAGCGACCAGAAATGCCACATCGCCTGCGAGGTTAAGCCGGCCGATCACGAATATGGCTTCGATCCGTCGAAGCGCGTCGACCACAAGGTCCAGCGCCAGGTCGATCCATTCATCATCTACGGCATCGACGCTGCCGGGCAGGCGATCGAGGACGCGGGCCTGACCGACATGGACGAAGCGACGCGGCTGCGTGCCGGCGTTTCGATCGGATCGGGCATCGGCGGCCTTCCGGGCATCGAGAGCGAAAGCCTCGTGCTTCACGAAAAAGGCCCGGGCCGCGTCAGCCCCCACTTCGTTCACGGGCGCCTGATCAACCTCATCTCCGGCCAGGTCTCGATCAAGTATGGCCTGATGGGTCCCAACCACGCCGTGGTGACTGCCTGCTCCACCGGCGCCCACTCGATCGGCGACGCGGCGCGGATGATCCGCGACGACGATGCCGACATCATGCTCGCCGGCGGCGCTGAAGCGACGATCTGCCCGATCGGCATCGCCGGCTTCGCCCAGGCGCGCGCGCTCAACATGAGCTACAACGACCGGCCCGAGCAGGCGAGCCGGCCCTACGACAAGGATCGGGACGGGTTCGTCATGGGCGAGGGCGCGGGCGTGCTCGTGCTCGAGGAATATGAGCATGCCAAGGCGCGGGGCGCGAAGATCTACGCGGAGGTGGTCGGTTACGGGCTGTCCGGCGACGCTCACCACGTCACCGCGCCGCATCCGGAAGGGTCCGGCGCCTACCGGTCGATGGCGATGGCGTTGAAGAAGGCGGGCATGACCCCCTCCGACATCGACTACATCAACGCGCACGGCACTTCGACCATGGCCGACACGATCGAGCTCGGCGCCGTCCGCAGTCTGTTCGGCAACGCGATCGGCAAGGTTTCGATGAGCTCGACCAAGTCCGCGATCGGCCATTTGCTGGGCGGCGCCGGTGCGGTCGAGGCGATCTTCTGCATCCTCGCGATCCGCGACCAGATCGTTCCGCCGACTCTCAACCTGGATAATCCCGACGAGGGAACCGAGGGTGTCGACCTGGTGCCGCACAAGGCTCGGAAACGGGAGGTCAAGGCGGTGCTGAACAATAGCTTCGGCTTCGGCGGCACCAACGCCTCGCTCATCATGAAGGCCGTCTAGTGCGCGGTCTCTGGCGCCTGCTGGCGCTGGGGAGCGGGATAGCGATCGGCATCGCCTTCGCGGTGGTGCTGTACGCTTGGTATGGGCCTGGGCCGTCCGCCCAGAGCAAGACCTTCACCGTCGAGGAAGGATCGAGCGTCGCCGCCGTTGCGGGGCAGCTTCAGAAGGCCGGGTTCATCGCGTCCGCCAGCCGTTTCAAGCTCGGCGCGCGCGTGATGGGCAGCGGCGATCCGGTCCAGGCCGGCGAGTTCGAGATCGGGAAGGGCGCTAGCGGCGCTTCGATCCTGGAGCTTCTTCAGCACGGCAAGCCGCTGCAGCGCCTGATCACGGTGACCGAAGGCATGCCCTCGATCATCGTCGAGGAGAAGCTGAGGGAGAACAAGTTCCTGACCGGGCCGACCCCGGCGATCGCCGAAGGGTCGGTGCTTCCGGACAGCTACAGTTACGAGCGCAACGAAAGCCGCGCGTCCGTCGTCGCGCGAATGCAGGCAGCGATGACAAAGACGCTCGACCAGCTATTGAAGACAACCGGCGGCGGATGTCCGGTGGCGTCAAGGGAGCAGGTCGTTACCCTTGCCTCGATCGTCGAGAAAGAAACGGGCAAGGCGTCCGAACGGCCGATGGTTGCGGGGGTTTACTGCAATCGCCTGCGCATCGGCATGAAGCTCGATGCCGATCCAACGGTCATCTATCCGATCACCAAAGGGAAGCCGCTCGGACGTCGCATCAAACGCTCGGAGCTCAACGCGATCACCGGTTACAATACCTATCGGGAGCCCGGACTTCCGGCCGGTCCGATCGCCAATCCTGGCAAGGAAAGCATTGCCGCCGTCCTCAAGCCCGAAAAAACGAACGCCCTATATTTCGTCGCGGACGGGACCGGCGGACACGTGTTCGCCGACACGCTCCAGCAACACGAGGCGAATGTTCAGAAGTGGTATGCGCTTCGCCGCCAGCGCGGCGAGATGTAGTTAGTTGCCGAGCGCGTCCGAGCGGACATATCCGACCAGGCGGTCCCGCCCGGCATAACCCCAGGCCCAGCTAAGGGTGTCGTCGAGCATGCTGAACGGATCGTCCGGCTCGAGCTCTGCCAATTCCTCGGCATCGTCTGCGGCCGCGATCCGCAGCCGCGCGTTCTTGACCACCTTCTTGGCGATCGGATCGGCATAGTGGGACGCGATTACCCGGCCCGCCAACGCAACGTCGGCAAGGTCGGGGCGGTAGGCGTTGATGCGCGGATCCGGGGGGTCTGACTTGCCGGCTAGCGCGAACCCGTCAGCGGTGGGCGTAGGCTGGCTGTTGCCCGATGACTGGCCTGTGCGAGGCTGCGACCCGGTCGCTCTCGCGGAGGTTCCGTTTAAACCCTTCAAGGAAATCTGCCCCGTTCGTGGTGCGAACGACGAACACATTCCTGCGGTCGTCCTGGTCTCGCTCGCGGCGCAGATAACCGAGGGCACCCAAAGTATTCAAGGCGCGGGTAACGACGGGCTTCGACACGCCGAGAACCTTGGCGAGTCCCCGCACGGTGTGGGGACCGGGCGTAAGGTAAACCAGCATCAGCAATGCCATCTGCCGGTTGGTGAGGTCTGGCTCGCCCGAGCGAACGTAGGCAATCAATGCCCTCATCCAGCCAGCCAGCGATTCGTCGCCCATTACGGCTCTCTCTCCCATCCGTCCGGTGTGTCGGAAAGGTAAACCGGTGACTGGCCGAAATGTTGCAGAGGCGGACCGGATTAAAGGCCGCGAGGTTGCTCCTGGAGTGGTGCCTTAGGTCTCTATCGTGACCCGTAACGATCTGAAAGAACGGTGAAAACGGCCCTCAGCCCAAGCGCCTCACCGCCCTTAGGACGCCCCGGTTTCGCCTTGTCCCGCCACGCATACGTATCGAAATGAGCCCAGATCGTGTCTTTTGGCACGAAACGTTTGAGAAACATGGCGGCCACAACCGCTCCGGCCATGGGCGAGCCGGCGGAGTTCACCATGTCGGCGATGTCGCTCTTGAGCATGTCGTCATAGGCGTCCCACAGCGGCATCCGCCAGCTTGGGTCGGCGACATCCTTGCCGGCCTTGGCGAGTTCTTCGGCAAGGCCGTCGTCGTTGGAGAACAAAGCAGGGAGGTCTGGCCCGAGCGCTATCCGCGCAGCGCCCGTGAGCGTCGCGAAGTCGACGATCAGCTCCGGCTCGCTTTCGCCGGCCTTGGTCAATGCGTCGGCGAGAACCAGACGGCCCTCGGCATCGGTGTTGTCGATCTCGACGTGCAGCCCCTGCCGCGACTTCACGATGTCGCCGGGACGATAGGCCGCGCCCGAAACGGCGTTCTCAACGGCCGGAATGAGCAGGTGCAAGCGGACCGGCAGGCGCTCCTCGGTAATCAGCTTCGCCAGCGCGAGGGCGTGGGCCGAGCCGCCCATGTCCTTCTTCATCAGCCGCATCCCGCTCGCCGGCTTCAGGTCGAGTCCGCCGCTATCGAAGCAGACACCCTTGCCGATGATCGCGACGCGCGGATGGTCCGGGCGGCCCCATTCCAACTCGATCAGGCGCGGCGCACGCTCGGCCGTGGCGGCCGCGCCGACAGCCGCGATTAGCGGAAAGCCCCCGGCGAGGTCCTTGCCGGACGTGACGCGCACTTCCGCTCCGACCTGCTCGGCGACCTGCCGCACGGCTTGCTCCAGCTCGGCAGGGCCCAGGTCGCCGGCGGGCGTGTTCACCAAGTCGCGGACGAGCGCCACGGCTTCCGCCAGCCGCACGGTGGAATCCACCTTCGCTGGTTCGCCCGTAACGAGTACGCGCGCTCCGCGCTCGGACTCGTCCTTCTTTGACCGGTACGTGTCGAACGTGTGCTGGCCGAGCAGCCAGCCGAGCGCAGCCTGGCCCGGTTCGCCGGCGGCCAGCTTGTAAGTCCCTTCCGGTAGGCTTTCGCCGAGCTTGGCCAGGCACCAGGGCGACAGGGACTTCGCATCGGCGACTGCGCCGACCACTTCGAACTCATCGCCCTTCCGCGGCAGGATGACGAAAGCGAACCCGGTCTTTCCATCGAAACGGTGCGCGTTCAGCAGCGCGCGGTCTTCGGCGGGGCGGGTCTTGGCCCAATCCTCGAAGCTCGTCTTGTCGACAAGGTGGATCGGATTGGCCTTCTGGCCTCGGTCGGCGACGATGAGCGTGCGGAAGTCGGTCATAGGATCGACGCCTTAGCGACTATGCTCGACTAGGCGAAATGCCCGACCGGCAAGCCAGGCCGTCCATCATCTTAACCACTTCTTAGCCATGACCGGCCAGCCTTGCCGCCATGTCGTTGCGTGCGCACCTTGAGGCAGAGCCAAAGACCGGAGAGCGGCGCTCGTCGCCACGCCGCAAGCTGAGGCTCGAAGCCGAAGGCGTCAGCGCAACCGCCGGCGACACGCAAGTCGTCATTCACGATCTCTCTGAAGACGGGCTGCTCGTCGAAAGCGCCGTGACGCTGGCCGAAGGCGAAGTGCTGGAGGTCGTGCTGCCGGAGGCCGGCACGGCTCAAGCCGAAGTCGCCTGGGCCAGCGACCGCTTCTTCGGCTGCAAATTCAACCGACCGATCTCGACGGCGGTGGTCAGTGCAGCGCTCTTGCGCAGTCCGGGTCCGGGCCAGCCCAATCAGGAAGCGACCGAAAGGGCGTTGATCGAGCTCGAAGCTTTATCATTCGCGATCAAGCGGGTGACGAAGGCAGTCGATCAGGCGATCGATCGCCTGACCAAGCGGCAAGATTAGGCCGGCACCCCGAAGAGGTCGTGCTCGTCGCTGTCTTCGATCTTCACGCTGACGATATCGCCCGGCGAAAGATGGCCTGCATTGCGCAAATGCACCTCGCCGTCGATTTCCGGCGCGTCCGCCTTTGAGCGGCCGGTCGCGCCGGCATCATGATGATGCCGAGGATGTGGAGCATCGAAGTGGCCTCGATCCGGAACTTCGTCCGGCACCGGAATGTCATCCACGCGGTCGATCAGGACGTCGATCGTCTTGCCTACCTTCGCCTCAAGCTTCTCCGCCGAGATGCGAGCCGAAAGCGCCATCACGCGCTCGTAGCGCTCCTGCTTCACTTCCTCCGGCACCGGGTCCGGCAGGGTATTCGCCGCTGCTCCCGACACCGGCTCGAACTTGAACGCGCCGACGCGGTCGAGCTGCGCTTCCTCGAGCCAGTTGAGAAGGTACTGGAAGTCCTCTTCCGTTTCGCCGGGAAAGCCGACGACGAAGGACGAGCGTACCGCCATGTCCGGCACGATCGAGCGCCAGTTCTTCAGCCGCTCGAGCACCTTCGCCTCGTTGGCCGGCCGCTTCATCAAGCGAAGCACCTTCGGACTCGCATGCTGGAACGGGATGTCGAGATACGGCAGCACCAGCCCCTCGGCCATCAGCGGGATGACCTGGTCGACGTGCGGGTAGGGGTAGACGTAGTGCAGGCGAACCCAGGCGCCGAGCTTGCCCAGCTCGCGCGAAAGGTCGGTCATGTGGGCGCGGACCTCGTGACCCTTCCACATACGCGGGAGGTGGCGGATATCGACGCCATAGGCCGACGTGTCCTGGCTGATGACCAGCAGTTCCTTGGTGCCCGCTTCGACCAGCTTCTCCGCCTCGCGAAGGATGGCGTCGGGGCGGCGGCTGACGAGGTCGCCGCGGATGCTCGGGATGATGCAGAAGCTGCAGCGGTGATTGCAGCCCTCTGAAATCTTTAAATAGCTGTAGTGGCGCGGCGTGAGCTTCAGCCCAGCTTCCGGCACCAAATCGAGATAGGGCGAGGTCGCGGCCGGCGCGGCTTCGTGAACCGCCGAGACGACTTCCTCATATTGCTGCGGCCCGGTGACCGCGAGCACGTCCGGGAAGCGCTTGCGGATGACGTCCGCCTCATTGCCCATGCAGCCGGTGACGACCACGCGGCCGTTCTCGGCGATGGCCTCGCCGATTGCCTCGAGGCTCTCTTCCTTGGCGGAATCGAGAAAGCCGCAGGTGTTCACGAGCACGACGTCCGCACCCGCATAATCGGGGGACATCTGGTATCCGTCGGCGCGGAGCTTGGTGATGATCCGCTCGCTGTCGACCAATGCCTTGGGACAGCCAAGCGACACCAGGCCCACGCGTGGGGGTCGAGGCAGGGTTTTCGTTTCCATCGGGAAGGGTGCGCCCTTAACGGAACTTTCGGGCGAAAACTAGGCGCTTAGGTGAACCTAGGCTGCAGCCCGCAAACGGGTCAGCTCCGCCGTGTTCATGATCCGCGCGAATTCGAAGGCGAGCGTCGCGACATGGGCACGCTGAACGTCTTCTGCGGCGATCGTTCCGCCCTGGCCGTCGGGCAGGTCGAAGCAGTCGCTCGCATCGGGGACGAGGATCATGTCCCAGCCCATGTTCGAACCCGTGCGCACCGTCGTTGAAACGCACATGTCGGTCGAGATCCCGAAGGCGACGACATGCTTGGCGCCGAGCCGCTTCAATCGCAGGTCGAGATCGGTGCCGATGAAAGCTGAGTTCACGCTCTTGGTGACCAGCGGCTCGCCCTCAAGCGGCTCGAAGCCCGGACGCAGCGCATTGCCCGGCGTTCCGGGCGCCAGCGACGAGCCCGGCTCCACCGAGTCATGGCGAACGTGGATGATTGGCCGGTCGGCGGCGCGCCATGCCTCTAGCAAAGCCAAGCCATTCGCATCCACTTGGTCGTTCCAGCGGCGCGGCCAGGCGGGGCCGTCGAACCCCTGCTGCATGTCGATGGGCAGGAGAACGGCGCGTTCGAGGTCGATGGTCATGGCCGACGCTAATACCCCGATGCCGGCGCGGCCGCTACAAAAACGATTGACCGTCCCATAAGCGAACCGGTGCCCGCATCGGCTGGCAATGGGCCGAACTGCCGTCTAAGACGCGCCCGGCTTTGCCTCCCAGGAGTAAAGAATGCGCATTGCGATGATCGGCACCGGCTACGTCGGGCTAGTGTCCGGAGCCTGTCTTGCCGACTTCGGCCATGAGGTCACCTGCATCGACAACAATGCCGGCAAGGTCGACGGCTTGAAGAACGGCATCATGCCGATCTGGGAGCCGGGTCTCGAGGCGCTGGTCAAGGCGAACTCCGAGCGTGGGCGGCTGAGCTTCACCACCGATCTCGGCGAGGGTGTCGATGGCGCCGAAGCCGTGTTCATCGCGGTTGGAACGCCGACCCGCGCCGAGGATGGCCATGCCGATTTGACCTACGTGTTCGCCGCTGTGCGTGAACTCGCGAAGGTGCTCAAAGGGCCAACGGTCGTCGTCACCAAGTCGACCGTTCCAGTCGGCACCGGCGACCAGATCGCAGATCTGCTGGCGAAGGAAGGTGCGCCCGCCGGAACCTCGGTTGCATCCAACCCCGAATTCCTGCGCGAAGGCGCCGCGATCCGCGACTTCAAAATCCCCGACCGCATCGTCGTCGGTGCAGAGGACGACAAGGCGCGCGAAGTTCTGCGCGAAATCTATCGACCGTTGTTCCTCAACCAGGCGCCAATCCTGATGACGGGACGACGCACGTCCGAGCTGATCAAGTACGCCGCGAACGCCTTCCTCGCTATGAAGATCAGCTTCATCAACGAAATGGCGAACCTTTGCGAAGCGGTAGACGCGGACGTCCACGACGTTGCGCGCGGCATCGGCCTCGACAATCGCATCGGGCCGAAGTTCCTGCACCCGGGCCCGGGCTATGGTGGCAGCTGCTTCCCGAAGGACACGCTCGCGCTGCTGCACACGGCCGCCGACGTTGGCGTCGAGCAACGCATCGTGAAGACGGTCGTGGAGGTCAAC
The DNA here is from genome assembly GCA_963750315.1 of uncultured Alphaproteobacteria bacterium. Taxonomy (GTDB): domain Bacteria; phylum Pseudomonadota; class Alphaproteobacteria; order Sphingomonadales; family Sphingomonadaceae; genus Sphingomicrobium. The sequence goes on along the minus strand of CAVVQF010000004.1, from coordinate 13,411 downwards.
GACGACCGCAAGAACAGTATGGCCGACCGCGTTGCCAAGGCGCTCGGCGGAAGCGTGCAGGGCAAGCGCATCGCCATCCTCGGCCTCGCCTTCAAGCAGAACACCGACGACATGCGCGACGCGCCATCGATCCCGCTGATCAACAGCCTGCTGAAGCAAGGCGCGATCATTTCCGCCTACGATCCGGTCGCGACCGATAATGCGCGCGGCCTGATGGATGGCGCGGAATTCGCCAAAGACGCTTATTCTGCCGCGAAGGACGCCGACGCTCTCGTCGTGGTCACCGAGTGGGACGAGTTCCGCGGCCTCGACCTCGAGCGCTTCGCACAGGCGATGAGCGGCAAGCTGATCGTCGACCTTCGCAACGTCTACAACCGCGCGGACGCGGAGGAAGCAGGCTTCTCCTACATCGGGCTGGGGCGCGGAAAGATCGACCGCTAGCGCGTCTTCGGAGCCGTCTCCCGCATCGTCACGAAGATGGGCAGGACGCACAGGCTCACGAGCGCTATCATGGCTCCGGGCGCCATTGCCCATCCGGTGCGCTCCACCAGAAGCTGAGCGCCGTACGGCGTCAGGCCGCCGAAGACGGCAGTGGCCATCGTCGCTCCAAGAGCGAGGCCGGTGACTCGTCCCTCGCCGGGGAATTGCTCCGCCGTCGCGACCGCTCCAACCGCGCTAACTCCGCCGGCAAGCGCGGCCAGAACCAGCGCGCCGACCAGAGCCTGCTCATGTGATCCGCTGGCCATCAGCGAGAACATCGTCGCTGGCAGTAGCGCACTGCCGACAGCCAGCCCGATCAGCACGGGCTTGCGGCCGATGCGGTCGGACAGGATGCCGACGAACGGCGTCACGAGGATGACGATCACGGCGGCGATCGTGGACAGCCAAAGCGACACTTGTTCGCTCAACGCGCCCGCCGAGGTCATGAACGCCGGAACGTAGGTGATGCCGACGTAATAAGTGATCGACCCCAAGCGCCGAAATCGCGAACGCTCGCCCTATCGCGCCGCGATGGTTGGCGAGGCTGTGGCGAAGGGGGCTGTCGGGAACGGTCTGCTCGCGAACCTGGCGGTGAAACTCCGGACTTTCTTCCATCATCGAGCGGGCAATCCACACCGACCCGGCCAGGGCGGCGCCGACGAAGAACGGGATACGCCAACCCCAGCTGGAAAGATCCGCCTCGCTCATCGAGGCGACCGTCACCGCGGACACGCCTACCGCCAACAGTGCCCCCACTTCGCTCGCGGCGGAAGCGGAGGAAGCGATCAGCCCTCGACGATGGATCGGCGCACCTTCGAGCAGATAGGCGACGACGCCGGTATATTCGCCGCCGACCGAAAACCCCATCACACACCGGAGCAGGATCAGCAGCGCCCCCGCCGCCGGTCCGATTTGCGCGAACGTCGGCAGCAGGGCCGTCGCGAACATCGCGGCCGTCATGACTGCGACGGACAGCAGCATCATGTGCCGCCGGCCCTTCTTGTCGCCGATATGCCCGAAGAAGACCGCGCCGAGCGGCCGCATTAAATAAGCGATGGCGAACCCGCCTAGCGCCGCAAGCAACGATGCCTCGCCGGGCCCGAAGAACACCCGCGACAGCACGGTTGCGAAGTAGAGGTAAAGGGTGAAATCGTACCACTCGACCACCGTCGAGAAGGCGGCGATCGCCATCGATCCGCGGGATATCGGCTTCAGATCGTCCACAGCGCTCTTTCGTCCGGTTCGAGCGTCCTGCGCAAGGTTTTCAACCCATGTGGCCGCCGCTACGCTTTGTCCCAATGGGTATGAGCCACGATCACTCGCACCAGCACGGCGGCAATTTCGGCAACGCCTTCCTTATCGGCACCGTGCTCAACTTCGGGTTCGTCGTGGTCGAGGCGGGATATGGCTTTGCCGTCAACTCGATGGCCCTGATCGCCGATGCTGGACACAACCTTTCGGACGTCGCGGGGCTGCTTATCGCTTGGGCGGGTGCGGCGCTGGTTCGCCGTAAACCGAGCCCGCGTTTTTCCTATGGTCTGAAAAAGACCTCGATCCTCGCGGCCCTGATCAACGCCTTGCTGCTGTTGGTCGCCGTCGGAGCTATCGCCGCAGAGGCGATCAACCGGCTGGAGGCGCCGGAGCCGTCGAACGGCAAGGTCGTCATGGCCGTCGCCGCCGTTGGCATCCTCGTCAACGGCCTAACCGCCTGGCTGTTCGCCCGAGGCCGCGAGCACGACATCAACATTCGCGGCGCCTTCCTGCACATGGTCGCCGATGCGGCCGTTTCAGTCGGCGTCGTCGCTGCCGGGTGGGCGATCTACATGACCGGCGCGACATGGATCGACCCCGTGACCAGCCTTCTCGTCGCCGGTTTCATCCTGTGGGGTACTTGGGACCTGCTGACCGAAGCCCTGTCGATGACGCTTGCGGGCGTTCCGAAAGGCGTCGATCCGGAGCAGGTATCGCACGCGCTCGGCAAGCTGCCCGGCGTGGTCGATACGCACCACCTCCACATCTGGCCGCTCAGCACGACCGAGACGGCGCTGACGGTCCACATCGTGGTCGAGGAAGACGTGAACCGCGACGTGCTGCTGAGGCAGGCGAATGCCTACGTGCACAAATTGTTCGGCATCAGCCATTCGACCATCCAGGTCGAACTGTACGGAATGCACGAGCATGACGACGACGAGCATGGCCACGACGAGGCTCATGTGCACTGACCTAGGCGGGAGCGTCCGGCCGCTTCTTGTGCTTGCGCGGGAACGGAACGATTTTCTCGTCTTCGAAGAGCGACCTCAACGCTGCCGCAATCTCGGCCTGGCTGAACGGCTTGGTGAGAAGGGGCAGGTCGCGGACGTCTTCTGTCGGCCCGGTATAGCCGGTGATCAGGAGGACAGGCAGTTCGGGAAATGACTTGTGGATCTGCTGGGTCAGCGCATGTCCGTCCATCCCGGGCATCATGTAATCGGTGACGACCACGTCGAACGACGAACCGGATTCGAGGCGAGCAAGCGAATCCAGCGCACCGTGCGACTCCTCCACCGAATGGCCGAGATCGCGGAGCATCTCGGCGGTCGCCACTCGAACCAATTCCTCGTCATCGACAAGCAGGATTTTAAGGTGGCGGCCGGTCCAGGAGGTTTTCTCCCCGGCGCCGGTGTCTGCGGCCGGTGCAGCCTCCTTGGACACCGGCAGATAAAGGTCGACGCGTGTTCCTTCGCCGGGCGCACTCGTGAGATCGAAGCCTCCGCCAAGCTGGGCGGTCAGGCCGTGCACCATCGAAAGTCCGAGACCGGTCCCGCGGCCGAACTCTTTCGTCGAAAAGAACGGCTCGACCGCGCGTGCGATCGTGTGAGCGTCCATACCGTGACCCGCATCGATGACCGACATCCGGACGTAGAGGCCTGGTTTCAACTGGGGATGGGAGCCGGGTCCCATCGCCACTTCTTCGACGAGGATTGTCAGAGGCCCGCCATCTGGCATCGCATCGCGCGCATTCACGCACAGGTTGAGGATCGCAAGCTCGAGCTGGTTAGGGTCAATTGCCGCCGCCTGCGCATCCGGATCGCACCGCAAGTGAAGTGAGATGGTCGGTCCTACTGAGCTCGAGATGAGGTCGCGCATGCCGACCAGCAAGTTGCCGATGTCGACCGGTTCGGTGCGCAATGCCTGCCGGCGTGCGAAGCCCAGCAGCCGCTGCAGTAGGGTCTTGGCGCGGTCGGCCGCCTGGAGCGCGTTGCTAAGCAATCGTCCGGAGCGCGGATCCGTCTCGCCATATTTCTTGTTCAGTAGATCGAGTGCGCCGGTGATCGGCGTCAGCAGATTGTTGAAGTCGTGCGCGACGCCGCCCGTTAGCTGGCCGAGCGTTTCCAGTTTCTGGGCCTCATGAAGCTGCGCTACCGTTCGTGCGTGTTCTGCCGTGCGCTCCTCGACGCGTTGCTCAAGGTCGGCCGCTAGCTTGTTCAAATCCTCCAGCCTTGCGCGTGCCTCATATTGCCGGCGACGGCCGCGGAGCGCCGATTTCGCCAGGCTGACGAAGGTGGTCGGATGGAATGGCCGTTCGAGGAACGTCACATTCCCGAGAAGGTCGAGGAACCGGCCGGCCTCGGGATTGCGCTCGAGCCCTCCGCCTCGCTGTGTCAGAAGCACGAACGGGAAATCGGACCATTCAGGTTGCTCCTCAAGCCACTCCGACAAGGCGTGAAGGTCCGTTCCGGTAAGCGCCTCTTCGGTGACGACGGCAAAACCCGCGCCGGCATTCAGCAGCGTGACAAACTGCGGCACGTCGTGGACGATATCGCCCCGCAGACCCGCCTCGACGAGCATGCCGCGCGCAACCGCCCCATCGCGCCCCTGCGGCGCGAGGATAATCGCTCGTTCGGCAACGCTATCCTTCACTCGGCCGCCGGCTTCAGTAACGTCGGGTGCTCTTCGACCAGTTCCGGTACGCCGCGAAGGACGCCCTGGAATCCCTTGAGCGGCTCCCCGAGGGTGATCCCGCGGATGTCGATGCGATACTCCCGGATCGTATCTTCGTGCGCGCCGGTCCGCTTCTTGATCACGGACATTGCCCGGCGAACCCGCCCGAGCGCTTCGAAATAGCGCAACAAGATGACGGTGTCGGCAAGATAGGTGACGTCGACCGGCGCCTTCATGTCGCCGACAAGGCCGTGCTGGGCAACGGTCAGGAAAGTGGAGGCGCCCTGGCGATTCAGATATTGAAGCAACTCGTGCATGTGGAGGATCAGCGCCTGCTCCCCCGGCATCGCGGCTTGGTAGCCATTGAGACTGTCGATCACGACGGTCTGGGCCTGGAGTTCCTCAACGCACCGCCGGACGCGTGCTGATAGTTCCCCGGGAGTGAGTTCTGCGGCATCGACTTGCTCGATCGTCAACTGTCCGCCGTCGACCAACGCCTGAATGTCGATACCGAGCCCCTTGGCGCGCTCGAACAGCAGGCCCAGCTCTTCGTCGAAGATGAACATGGCTGCCTTTTCGCCACGCTTGATCGCACCGACGACAAACGTCAGTGCGAGCAAGGACTTGCCCGTTCCCGCGGGTCCCGAGGATCAGCATGCTGGAACCCCGCTCAACGCCGCCGCCCAGCAGTGAATTGAGCTCTGGAGATTCGGTCGCTAGCACGTCGACGCTTGAAGTCTCCTGCGATGCTCGGCCGAAACCAGCCTCGGGAAGACGCGAACGCCGCCCGTTGCAATAACGAAATCGTGGTAGCCCGCCGCGATATTGTTGGCCACGATATTTGACGACCCGAAGCCGGCGTCGCTCGGGACCATATTCGGGAGATAATTCCTCCAGCCGGAACACGCCGTGCGCGACGCTGTGCATTGTCCGGTCGTTCGCCTCGCTCGACAGATCGTCTAACATCAGCACAGTCGCACCGCTCCGCGCGAAATAATGCTTCAGGGCGAGGATCTGGCGACGATAGCGAAGCGAGGATTGCGCGAGCAGGCGGATTTCCGACAGGCTGTCCAAAACGACGCGCGACGGCTTTACCTTCTCGAACGCTTCGAAAATGCGTTTGGTAGTCTCACCGAGCTCGAGGTCGGACGAATACAGAAGGCTTTGCTGCTGCTCGTCGTCGAGCAGGCTCTCGGGCGGGACGAGCTCAAAAATATCGACGCCGTCTAGTGACCAGCCGTGCGAGGCCGCGCCCGCCCGCAGTTCGTCCTCCGTCTCCGACAGCGTAATATAAAGAGACCGCTCGCCGGCTGCCGCTCCAGCCATGAGGAACTGCGTGGAGATCGTCGTCTTGCCCGTGCCCGGGCTTCCTTCGAGAAGGAACAATCGCCCGCGTGCGAGCCCGCCGACCGTGATATCATCTAGACCCGTAAGACCGAACTCCGCCTTCTCGTCCTTGGCGACCACCCTTCACTCCTTTCCTCGCGATCCGGTCTAACGCTGTTTTGGGCGGATTCGATCCGAGGTCGTCACGATCAGGACGGCTCAGCCTCGTGGTCCAGCATGGCGTCGGCAAGGCTGAAGCAGTGGCTCGCCTGGTAGGCATTCCGGCCGCGGTTCATGTGGGTCAGGTTGAACCGCCGGATGGAGCGAAGGGCGCGTCCGTTGGCGATGAAACTGCGGATTGATGAGGCGCCGCGGACCTTCACGCCGAAAGTGTCTGTATTCCAGGCGAAATGATTGACGTGCTCGGGCCGGTCGACGGCCTGTCGAAGGAAGGCGTGGTCGAGATTTTCCAGCTCGAACGAGCCGTGGGTCGTGAAGTCCGACGGGTGCAGGATGAACCTAGCCCGCACGTCCTCGCCGTCGGGAAGGAGCGTGAAGAATTCCATCCAGCTTGCGCTGATGCGGGCAAGAGGTTTGTCGGACGTCGAGGGCAGACAGGAAACCGACCAGTAGTAACGCTCCGTCGCACGCGGGATTGGCAGGCATTGGTCGGCGTAGAGCCTGAGGATTTCCAGCACCTGCTGAGCCTGCGGTCGGCGCAGTAATTTCTCGAAGCGGGCGACGTATTTGAAACGCTGCTCCAGCGATTCCGGACGTTCGTCGGCGTCGGTTGGCATCGCCTTGCCCTCAAGCCAGGATTGCTGCTGCTCCTCATCGAGGAACTGGCGCAATCCTTTGGCTTGAGCGGTCGGCATCCGCGCGGGCTAACGCGGCGGAACGGATTCGTGAACCTCAGCGGGCGCCCGGGCCGATCTTTCCTTGCAGCGACTTCGCCTTGTCGAGGTGCTCGGTCACGGTCGGGATCAGGCCATTGGCGAACTCCTTCAGCGCCGCATTGTCGCCCGTCGCCGCGTAGTTCTTGAGTTCGGTCAGCGTTTCGTCGTGACCGTAAATCTGCGCCGCGAGATAGGCGGCGTCGAAGATGTAGCCCTTCTTCGATTTCATGTCCTCGAGCGCGGCCTTCTGCGCCGGGCTCAGCTCATCGTTGATGATGACGCCCGCGGGGTCCTTCGCCACGATGCCCTTCAGCTTGGCGGTCGACTGCGTGTGTGCGGCAATCATCATGCGTCCATAATCCATAACCGCCGGAGACGCCGCGGAGCTTGCGACCAGCTTGGATGTCTCGATCTCGAAGCGGTCGCTGGCCGCGGCCTTGTTGACGAACGACTGAGCATTCGACGGAGCCACCATGTTGGTGTCGTCGCTGGCTGATGTCTCGTTAGACATCGAGTTATTCATTTCGGCCGCGGTCCTCGCATCACGCTGACCGCAGCCGCTTAGCGTGACCGGCAAAAGGGCAATGAAGACGCTGCTTGGAAACGCATCGAACTCTCCCCGCTTTATGCCGGCAGAACGTGCGGCGTGGTGGCCCGTTCCGAAGGCGGGCGATAGCCCTTCGCTCTGCCCCAGAGGCGCGTATCCGCGGTCAGCCATGACATGAAAAGGCAATTGGCCAGGAACCTCGCGGGAAGGATCCCAACCTTCGCGATTGTGGCGGAAATGCACAGACCCGTATGGTGACTATCCGACAACCAGACGATAGCCGACAGCAGGTTCGTTCAATATCAACTTCGGCTTTGCCGGATCGCCCTCCAGCTTCTGCCGAAGGCCACGGATGGCGACGCGGAGATATTCCGCCTGGTTTTCCTGCGCCGGACCCCAGGCGGTCCGGAGCAAGTGGGAATGGCTAAGTACCCGGCCGGGATGTTTTGCCAGTTCTGCGAGCACCGCATATTCCTTTGGCGTCAGGTAAATCGGCTCGCCATTGCGGGACACTTCGCGCCGGAACAGGTCGATCGTCACGTCGATCGCTTGAACCGGCGTTTGATCGCCTTCCGGGCCCAGCTTTGTGAGGTTATCCAAATAGCGCTCGAGCTTCGCCGTCTCGGACCCGATCTCCGAGACCAATTGCTTGTCGCCGGCGCCGCTGCGGCGAAGGTCGCGGACTGCCTTGGCCACGGCGTTCAGCGACGGCTGTAAATCCTGCCCGATACTTGAAAGTAAAGCGGAACGGACCCGGTCGCGCTCGCGAATGCGGGTGAATTCGCGCGTCTCATCTTCCAGCCGTCCGCGCTCCAGGGCGAGGGCGACCTGGTCGAGTAGGTTGTCGAGAAGGGGTAGCTGGTCGGTCAGAACCGGCAGCCTTCCATCGTCGCGAGCAAGGGCCATGGTCCCGATGACAGCGCTGCCCGACAAGATTGGGTGGAACTGCCATTCGGTCGGAACAGCACGATCCACGCCGCGGCCGGCCCGGTCTCCCGTCTCAAAGACGAGAGCGGCGACGGCAAGATCGTTCGGCAAAAGCCGCATGTTCGGGGGCGCGCTGCCAAGCGTGCGCGTATCGGGTTGGCTGGCAAGCAGCACCGCATTGCACTGGAAGATGTCGGCAAGTTCACCGGTGCTTGCCTCGGCGATTTCCTGCTCGTTCGTGCAGCTGAGCAGGCGGCGGGCGAGGCCGGCGATCGTCGCGCTCCGGGCCGCATGGTGCTGGGCGATACTCGCCTGCCGCCTGACCGAGGCAGCAAGCTGGCTCGTCACGACTGCCACCGCGAACAGGACGATGACCGTGACGATGTCGTTCGGATCGGACATCCGGAACGTCATGTGCGGCGCCGTGAAGAAGAAATTGTAGGCAAGCGCCGCCAGCAGCGCTGCGAACACGGCAGGCCAAAGCCCTCCGAGCACTGCGGTCGCGAGCACGGCGGGGAGATAAAGAAGATCGACCGCGGAATTTCCCCACTTCGGCGTCAAAGCCAGGCCGAGCAGGGTCGAGCCTGCGACGAAGAGCATGGCCTCCGCATAACCGCGGGCTGGCGCTGTCGCAGGGAGCAAAGGCGCGCGTAGATTTTCCATGGCGGATAAGTGCTACTTGCGGTGCCGCGCGTCGAGTGCAGGACGGCCGATACCCGGCGTTTCTTAAGAGGGACCGGCCATTATCCACATGGAATCTTTATGCGGCCGGACCGCACATGGCGGCCATGACAGCAATTTCCCAACCAATCGCCGGTCCGGTCGACGCTTCGAGCGAAGTCCAGGGGCACTCGAAAGCCGCACTGACCCTCGGCGCGCTTGGCGTCGTCTTTGGCGACATCGGCACGTCGCCATTGTACGCGTTCCAGGCGACGCTCGATCCGCGCTACCACCTGAATTTGGTCGTGACAGATCTGTACGGCATCGCGAGCCTGATCTTCTGGTCGTTCGTGTTCGTCGTCACGATCAAATACGTCTTCATCGTCATGCGCTGCGACAATAAGGGCGAGGGGGGCAGCCTGGCGCTCTACTCGCTCATTCAGCGGCGGCTCGGCACAGCTGCGCCGCAGCGATGGCTGCTGATGGCCGCGCTGTTCGCCACGGCGCTTTTCTACGCCGACGCGATGCTGACCCCGGCGATCTCGGTGATCTCGGCCGTCGAAGGGCTCGGCGTCGTCAGCGATGCGTTCAAGCCGTACATCGTGTGGATCGCGCTCGCGATCCTGATCAGCCTGTTCGCCATCCAGCGCCACGGGACGGACCGCGTCGGCAAGATGTTCGGCCCTGTCATGCTGGTCTATTTCGCCGTGATCGCCGCGATGGGAGTGACTCACATTCTGGGGCATCCGCAGGTGTTTCGGGCACTGAATCCGATCTACATCTGGGGCTTCTTCACCGCCCACCCGCTCTATTCGTTCCTGTCGCTGGGGGCGGTCGTGTACGCAATCACCGGCACGGAAGCACTTTACGCCGACATGGGGCATTTCGGGCGAAAGCCGATCGCATCGGCGTGGCTGTACATCGTCATGCCCGCGCTGGTCCTCAATTATCTGGGCCAGGCGGCGATGCTGATCCAGCACCCCGAGTTCGTCGACAATCCGTTCTTCCGGATGGTCCCGCCCTCGCTGACCGTGCCGTTGCTCGGCGTGGCAACGCTGGCGACCATCATTGCCAGCCAGGCGGTCATTTCCGGCGCCTATTCGGTAACTCACCAGGCGATCCAGCTGGGTTTCCTGCCGCGGATGCGCATTCTCCACACGTCGTCGAAGGCGATCGGGCAGATCTATCTTCCCGGCGTGAACTGGGCGCTTGCGGCGATGGTCGGCTTGCTGGTGGTCACCTTCGGTCATTCGTCGGCGATGTTGCCGGCCTATGGGCTGGCGGTCGTCGGGACCATGCTGATCACCACGTTGATGCAATATGTCGTGGTCTTCCGCATCTGGAAGCGTCCGCTGTGGCAAGCCGGCGCCGGTTTCCTGTTCTTCCTTACCGTCGACCTGATCTTCCTCGCCTCGGGCTCGGAGAAATTGTTCGAGGGCGCCTGGTTCCCGATCGTTGTCGGCCTGGTCATCTTCACCTTGCTGACGACCTGGGCGACGGGCCGTTCGTTGATGCGCAAAAGGCTGGAAGAAGAACTCGCTGCCACTCGACGTGTTCATCAAGTCGGCGGCATCGGTTCACCGGGTCCGGGGAACGGCGGTGTTCCTGTCGACATCGCCGGACGCGGTTCCCTCGGCGCTGCTTCACAATCTGAAGCACAACCAGGTGCTTCACGAGCGCGTCCTCATCCTCAACGTGAAGGTCGAGGATGTGCCGCACGTCCCCGCCGCCGACCGGCTGGAGGTGCACGGCGAACCGAAGGGCTTCTACAAGGTCATCCTGCACTACGGCTTCATGGACGAGGTCGACATTCCGGCCGATCTCGCCCGCATCCAGGAGTGCGGCGGGGGCTTCAACATGATGAGCACCAGCTTCTTCCTCGGCCGCCAGAAGCTGATTGCGGCCAAGGCGCAGCCGGGAATGGCCCTGTGGCGTGAGCGGTTGTTCGCCTGGATGATGAAGAGCTCGGAAAGCGCGATGGAGTTCTTCAAGCTCCCCACCAACCGCGTCATCGAGCTTGGCAGTCAGCTGCGCATATGATCGAGTTGCTGATGGTCGCCGCGGAAACTGCCGCACTCCCGCCGATCTTCACTGATCGCCTCGCCAAGGCAAATGGCGTCTGCACCGTCTCCGCCGGCCACGTGCAGATCGAGAGCGAGACTGCCGACATCGAGACCTATGCGGGCGTTTCCGTCCGGTTCTGAACCGGCGCTCTCAGGTTCCGCTTCCTCTTCATCCCCCGCCTCGTCCGACATTTCCCCGCGGAGCATTGCGAACCAGGCGTCGCGAAGTTCTTCTTCCTCCGAGAGCTCATCCGCAATGTCGGCGGCGAGGTCGGCCTCGAGGATCGCCGCCTCCTCCGCCGTGCAGGCGCGCTGGTAGTTGCGGTCGCCCCATTGACCGCTCTGCCAGCCGTCGAAGCCAGGCGGAGGCGGGAAGTCGGTGACCCATTCGTCCTCTTCCTTCCAGCAGCGATCGGTCAGGTCGATTTCCTTGGGAGTGCCCTGCGTGTCAGCATCAATGAGTGAAACCGGGGGGTCTTCCACTTCTTCCACTTCGTAACCCTTGGCGAGGGCCAAGGCCGAAGCGACGGCGTCTTCGTTACCGGTGCGAAGGGCGTCGATGGCCAGTTCCCAGTCGAAGGATTGCGGGCGCGGTGCCGGCGCGCTTCGACTTCGCTCAGCACGAACGGATATTGGAGCGGGCTCGCCGCGAGTGCTGACTGTCATTCCAGTTTCGGCGAGGCGGTCGAGACGGCGCAGGATGGCGAGGCCGAGGCGATTGTCGATCACGTGCCGTTCGCCGATTAGAACGCCGTCCTTGTAAATTTGCTCGACATTGCCCTCGATCGAGCGGGCCAAAAGGGTGTCGGCCAGCCGTTCGCGGGCGATGGTCAAGGCGGCGTCCCATGCCGCGGCGAAGATCGGGCTCCGCCGCCTCAGCGCATAGGCGCCCGAAACGCCCATCCGCGCCTTGTCGCAAGCCTCGGCGACGACGGCGGTTTCGGCGAGCGCCTCGCAAAAGACGGCCATCTTTTCGCCGGTCCAGCCGTCGTGACGGATGGCAGCGGGGAGGGTTTGAGTATCTGGTGAGTTATGATCGTGTTCCATGAACCATATAGGAACATAAAGTAGGGCTGTAGGAAAGCATAAACTGCCGAGCGCAGGTGAGCGATTGCGCAAGCAATCGGGAGGCAGCGCGTAGAGCCAGTGCATGCCGGCCGGCGGGTCGGCGTTCAGCCGAGCCCGTCCGACGTCACGGGATTTACTCCCGTGACGGCTTCTTCGACGTCAAGCTAATGTGCTTTCGACCCATTGCGATATTAGGTTCGAGCGGCAGACTAGCTCGATGAGCAGCGTGCCCGCCACCAAGCATTACGCCGCCTATGTCGTGCTTTGGACTGGATTTGTCTTGGCGATCCCGCTTTGGCGCGAGTTCCACGAACCTGGCCAGCCTTTCTGGAACGTATTTCTGGCGGCGTTTCTCATCGGTCTGGTTCTCGCCGCGTATTTCGGGATCCGCCATTTACAGAAGAACAAAGTCGAGGTGGGCGAAGCTCGATTTACCGCGTCAGATACTGACTTTTACTAGCGTCCGCTTTCCACCCGTTGCGGACACTAGGCTGAAAGCTAAAGTTGCCCGATGGCGCATCCTTACAACCTCACAATTCCGGGTGATATAGGCGAGCTTGATGACCTTCTCGGCTGGATGGTCTTAAGCTGTCCAGATTTCCCGTCCGACTATCCTGGACGGAATATCGATACCGCTTTTGAAGAACTTCAGCTGGGCATTGAGCGGGTGGTTCGAGAGGTTGGGAAGCGCGATACGCTGCATCGAATGGCCAAAGACGTCCGCTCATATTGCGATGACGGCCAAGTAAAAGTCGCCATACAAACGTTGAACGGGATGTCTGAGCTTTTGCGGCGCAAGGCAGTAACCAACGACAACTCGTAGTGGCAGCTTTCCACCCAAACTTGCCACTAGCGGCGTAGCGGCAGGGACGACACCTTGCGGACAGCAGCAGCTTAGGTCACCTTTTGATTGTGAACAGAATACTGGCAGTGATTGGGGTGGCTGTGGTCGTCCTCATGACAGCCGGCATGCTGGGCACTGCTTACGGCTACCTTTGGTATCCGGGCTGGGCATGGGGCCTCATGTTTGCGGCAGCCGTCGGGCTGCTCGTAAACGCTTTGGCCAAGCCGCATAGCGCGCTTTCTCCACCGGCAGTCATCGTTTCATTGCTCATTGGACTTGCCCTTGGCTGGCCCGCAATATTCAGAGCCGACAGTTGGTGGCCGGTCTGGTTAGCGCTCGGTATCACGATGCCACTGCTGGCTTGCTGGCTGCTGAGGACTTTCAGCTTGGCCTTCCGCAACGCCTAGCGCACGTTTCCTAATGGCAGCTCTCCACCCAAAGCGGACATTGGCATTTTGTTCTGCGAGGCGCTTCGTGCACCCACCCCTGGCCCCTCCCTCGAAGGGAGGGGGAGGTTAGGCGTCGATTTCTTCTTCATCCACCGCGCTCGCTCGCGATTGGATGAACTTGAACCGTTCCGCGGCGTCCTTCCCCATCAGGCGTTCGCCCCCGCGCCCTCGACCGGCTGCCGGTCCTCGTAGGCCGCCGGTAACGTCACCTTCAGCATGGACCGCGTTTT
>CAVVQF010000003.1:0-20458 GCA_963750315.1 uncultured Alphaproteobacteria bacterium | reverse complement strand
TCACAAAGCTATCCAACACCTTCTTCAGCCCCGCATGCTCGAACTCGATCTCGAGCTTGTTGCCTTCCTGCGCGACGATCTTGCCGTAGCCGAACTTGCCGTGGAACACGCGCTGGCCGAGCTCCAGGTCGGTGCGGCCCTGGTTGCCGAGGGAGACGGCTGAGGCTTTGGCCTCGATCGGGGGGCGGGCGTAGGGGTCGTCCGCACCGCCGGCCCCTCCCGCTTGCGGGAGGGGAGGAGTGCGCATGCCCCTCTGAAAGCCGGGGCCGCGGGTGCTGGCTCGCATCGACTGGGCGGGGCCGAGGTGGGCGAAGGGGTCGGCGCGCTCGCTCCATTGCGCGCGCCACAGGCTCTCGCCGCCGGACATGGTCGTCTCCTCCTCGATATGCTCCTTGGGCAGCTCGCCGACGAAGCGGCTGGGGAGCGAGCTGGTCCACTGGCCGTAGATGCGGCGGTTGGCGGCGTGCATGACGGTCGCCTTCTTCCGCGCGCGGGTGATGGCGACGTAGGCCAGGCGGCGTTCCTCCTCGAGGCTGGCGAGGCCGCCTTCGTCGAGCGCGCGCTGCGACGGGAAGATGCCTTCCTCCCAGCCGGGCAGATAGACGACGTCGAACTCCAGCCCCTTGGCGGCGTGGATGGTCATGATGGTGACCTTCTCGCCCTGCCGGTTCTCGTCATTGTCCATGACGAGGCTGACGTGCTCGAGGAAGGCGGGGAGGGTTTCGTATTCCTCCATCGCGCGGGTGAGCTCGGCGAGGTTTTCGAGGCGGCCGGCGGCTTTCCGCGCTGCGGTCGGCCTGGAGCATGGCGGTGTAGCCGCTTTCGTCGAGCATGATGCGGGCGAGCTCGGCGATGGGGAAGCTCGTTGCCGCCATCTGCTTCCAGCGGTGGATGTCGGCGACGAAGCGGCCGAGGCTGGAGCGGGCGCGGGCCTGCAGCTCGTCGGTGTCGAGCAGGCGCGCGGCGGCGATGAGCAGGGGCTCCTGAGTTGCGCGCGCGTGCGCGTGGATGGTGGCGATCGCCTTGTCGCCGAGGCCGCGCTTGGGCTGGTTGACGATGCGTTCGAACGCGAGGTCGTCGGCGGGCTGGTGGATGAGGCGGAGGTAGGCGAGGGCGTCGCGGATCTCGGCGCGCTCGTAGAAGCGGAAGCCGCCGATGATCTGGTAGGGCAGGCCGATCGCGATGAAGCGCTCCTCGAACTCGCGGGTCTGGAACTGGGCGCGGACGAGGATGGCGACGTCGTCGAGGCTTAGGCCGCGGCGCTGCATGCCCTCGACGTCCTCGCCGATGCGGCGCGCTTCCTCCGGGCCGTCCCAGATGCCGATGACCTTGACCTTCTCGCCGTCGCCCTTGTCGGTCCACAGCGTCTTGCCGAGGCGGCCGGCATTGTTGGCGATGAGGCCGTCGGCGGCGGCGAGGATGTGCCAGGTGGAGCGGTAGTTCTGCTCGAGGCGGATGATCTTCGCGCCGGGGAAATCCTTTTCGAAGCGGAGGATGTTGGCGACCTCGGCGCCGCGCCAGGAGTAGATCGACTGGTCGTCGTCGCCGACGCAGCAGAGGTTGCGGCGCGGTTCGGCGAGGAGCCTGAGCCAGGCGTACTGCGACTGGTTGGTGTCCTGATATTCGTCGACGAGGATGTAGCGGAAGCGGTCGCGGTAGCTCTCCAGCACGTCGGGGTGCGTGCGGAAGATCGTCAGCATGTGGAGCAGGAGGTCGCCGAAGTCGCAGGCGTTCAGGGTGCGCAGGCGGTCCTGGTAGGCGGCGTAGAGCTCGCGGCCGCGGCCGGGGCCGAACGCTTCCGCCTCGCCGAGGTCGACCTCCTTCGGGGTCCAGCCGCGGTTCTTCCAGCGGTCGATGAGGCCGGCGAGCTGGCGCGCGGGCCAGCGCTTCTCGTCGAGATTGGCGGCGCTGATCAGTTGCTTGAGGACGCGGAGCTGGTCGTCGGTGTCGAGGATGGTGAAGTTGGACTGCAGGCCGACGAGCTCGGCATGGCTGCGGAGCATGCGCGCGGCGACCGAGTGGAAGGTGCCGAGCCAGGGCATGCCCTCGATCGCGCCGCCGGAGATTTTGCGCGATGCGCTCCTTCATCTCGCGCGCGGCCTTGTTGGTGAAGGTGACGGCGAGGATCTGGCTCGGC
Organism: uncultured Alphaproteobacteria bacterium; assembly: GCA_963750315.1. Lineage (GTDB taxonomy): Bacteria > Pseudomonadota > Alphaproteobacteria > Sphingomonadales > Sphingomonadaceae > Sphingomicrobium. The sequence continues at coordinate 18,321 of CAVVQF010000003.1, read as the reverse complement.
CACGCCTTGCGGGTGGCGATCAGGTTGGCGAGTCGGGCGGTGAGGGCGGAGGTCTTGCCCGTGCCGGCGCCGGCGAGGACCAGCACCGGGCCTTCGGTCGTGAGCACGGCCTCCCGCTGCGGCGGGTTGAGGCCGGCGAGCCAGGGGGCTTCGCGACTTGAGTTCGGGCGAGTTGGGCAGGTTGGACGGCGATTCTGGCATGGGTTGGAGGTAGGTCAGGGAGAACGAAACGACAACCAAAGCGGGCGAGTTACAGGAATCACGGAATGTTCCGACTGTTGTTACCGGTATCCCCGTTATCCACAGGCTTAAGCACTTATTTTTCGCTTCCCCGACTCGGCGGCGGGGTGCATTGTTCAAGGGTGATCGGGACGGAAGTCCCCGCCTCCACCGGAAGGCCCGCAAGGGCAAGAAGGAAGCGGAGGGGTACAGAAGGACCGATCTCCGCCGACAGGCAATGTGAAACTCTTCGGAGGATTGCGGGGCCAGTCGGGAAGAGGCGCCGGAAGAGTTGATCTTCCTCTAGCGCGACGCGGCTTTCGAAGTCTTCGGACGGAAGAAGCAAAGCGAGACGCAAGAGTGGTCGACCCAAGAAGGGCCGCGGAACGTCGGATGGCTTTGGCTCTGCCAGGCACCGAAAGTTGAACAGGCAAGCGAGCCTTCGGGAAGCGCAGTCAACTAGACGGTCGGTCTCCTCTTCGGAGGGAGTTGTCAGATGGGAAGCGACGCCTGAGCTGGTGAGCCAGGACTTTTGGAATAGGTCCCTTGGGATCTGGACCACTTGACCGGCATATCCTTCGCTCGGCGCAGTGGGGGCTGGCAGCAATGCCGGCCCCCATTTCTGTTTGGGGTAGAGCGCATCCAGGTGACCCTTGTCGCGGACTGAATTCAGTCCACGCGGCGGAATTTGACTTGGCGGTTGGCGATGTCGGCTGCGTCAAGGATGACGTCGATCGTGTCGCCCGGCAGCGCCTTCTGGCTGTCGATGCGGGCGACGATTGCGGGGTCGGCAAGCTGGATGCGAGTTCCGCGGTCGTCGATGTCGGTGACCACGGCCTTGAAGTGCGAGCCTTCGAGACCTTGGAGCATGACCACTTCCGCCAGGTCCAGCACGGCGCGATCGATTTGCGAGGCGCGATTTTCTGCCCGCGCCATGACTTTGGGTAGCTTCTGACAGGCGTCGGTCAGATCCTGGCTGACGGTTTGTCCCGCCGCGATCTGAACCGCGATTTCGACGACGTAGCGGTCGGCAAGGCGGCGGAGCGGGGCGGTGGCGTGAGCGTAGGTCGCGGCCATCGCCGAATGCCACGGAACCACGCCCTCCTTGTAGGGCTCGTAGCCGGTGCTCGGGCTGGCGCGCCGGACGGCCGAGCGGAAGGCGGCGTGCGTGGGGTTGTTGATATCGAGCGTGCGTTCGAACTGGCCGAGCGTCGCATTCTTGGGCCAGACGAGGCCGAGCGCCTTGGCCGTGTGGCGGAGGCGGCCGATGGCCCATTCCTCCGGCTTGGCCATGACCCGGAACAGGCCCGTTCGGTGCGCGAGCATTGCGTCGGCAATGGCCAGGTTCGCCGCCAGCGAAAGCGATGCGTTCTGTTGTTCGGACAACAACTGCGGCCGGAACTGCAAGACGTACCGGCCGGACTTGTCGTGCCCGACTTCCTGCTCGGGCGCGTCGACGCGCTCGGCACCCCGCGCGTCCTCGACCGACTGAATTCGGCGGTGAAGCTCGGTGAATTCACTCGGAAGATCGTCCGATTTCACTTTTTCGTAGGCGAGCTTTGCGCGCGAGCGAATGGTCGCGCGCTCCGCTCCGTCGAGACGGGTTGAGCCCGCCGCGTCCACGCGAATCGTGAAGACGACAGCGGGCCGATCGCCGTTCGGCAGCAAGCTCGCCGCGTCCTCGCTCAATATGGCCGGATAGAGGCTGGCCTTGCCATCGGGCAGGTAGATGGTCGTGCCGCGCTTCCATGCTTCGACATCGATGGGGTCGCCGGCGGTGACGAAATTGCCGACGTCGGCGATCGCATAGTGGAGGATGATGTCCGAGCCGTCTCGTTCGAGAGCGAAGGCCTGATCGAGATCGGTCGATGTGGCCGGATCGAGGGTGACGAACTGGTATCCGGTCCAATCCGCTCGCGGCTGCGATGGCGGGCGGGAGACGGCCTGCTCGGCTGTAGCCACGACTTCGGGCGGAAAGCCTTCGGGAACCTGGAATTGCTCGCGGATCGTCGCGAGCCCGCTCGTCAACGCCCCTTGCCGATCGAAAAGCTTCATAGGCCGAACGCTAGCGAGGGCGGGCCGCTGTTTCCACTGTCGTAGACTTCGATGAACGCCGGTTTACATGACGCGTTGAGGGCGGGCTTCAAGAGGACCGGCGGACCATGAACGACCAGCAGCTTCGCGAAGAAGCGCTCGCCAAGGTTCCCGCGATCACGCTCGGGTTCTGGATCATCAAGATCCTTGCCACGACGCTCGGCGAGACGGCGGGCGATACGGTGACGATGACCTGGCTCGGCGAGACGACCGCGTCGCCTGTTCCCAATGGCTATTTGATCGGCACCGCGATTTTCGGCGTGCTGCTGATTGTGCTGGTGTGGGCGCAGATCAAGGCGAAGGCCTTCAACGCCTGGCTCTACTGGGCAACGATCGCGGCATCGACGACCGCGGGAACGACGCTTGCCGATTTCGCCGACCGCTCGATCGGGCTTGGCTATGTCGGCGGTTCGCTGCTCCTGCTGTCGTGCGTGCTGCTGTCGCTGTTCGCCTGGTACCGGTCGCTGGGAACGGTCGACATCAACACGATCGTCAGTCCGAAGGCCGAGGCATTCTACTGGGTAACGATCACCTTCTCGCAGACGCTTGGAACGGCGCTGGGGGATTGGGCCGCGGATGCGGGCCTTGGCTATTCGGGTGGGGCGGTGGTGTTCGGCGCATTGCTCGCGGTGCTGGCGATTTTGTACTTCGCGACAAGGATCAACCGCGTTTTTCTGTTCTGGGCGGCGTTCATTCTGACCCGGCCGCTGGGTGCGACGGTTGGCGACTTCCTGGACAAGCCGGTCGACAAGGGCGGACTGGAGTTGAGCCGGCCGCTCGCGAGCGCGGTGCTCGCGATCGCAATCCTCGCTTTGATCATGCTCCTACCGCAGCGAGCGGGCCGGCATCCGGGTAGAGACGGACCGACGGCCTAAGAGCGGCGCCCGGCGTGAATTTCTAGACGAGCTTCAGCTTCCTCGCGACCATCAGTGGCGCGAACACCGACAGCGCAATTCCCGCCAGCGAGCAGAAGCCGAGCCAGATCGCCATTGCGGTGCCGCCGGCCTCGTACATGCCCCAAAGCACCGGGCCGGCGAGGACGATGCCACGCACTTCGTTCGCCACAAGCGCGGCGAGGCCCGCCTTGACGAGCAGCCGAATGACCTTGGGCGCTTCGATGACCATGCGCGCTTCATTGCATGGAGACAGTTAGGAAAGAGTTGATCCGCTCCTTTCATTGAACATTCGGCCCTCGGCGCCACGCACGCGGAATTAACAAATCGTCAGCGTTTGCGGGTCAAGTCGGGCTGCCGAGTCTAGCGGGGAGTAATGCCGTGTCGCAGCTCATGAAATTGCGCGAGGATCACGCGCAGCTTGTCAAAATCTTCCGTCGCCTGGGCGAGATCGTCGGGCACGAAAGTCCGCCGCCGCAAATCGACTTGTTCGACATTCGGCGGGAGTTGATTTCGACCCTGCTCGCGCATCTGAAGCTGGAGGACTGGGCGCTCTATCCGATACTGATCCAAAGCCCCGATCCCGAGCTGTCGCACGCCGGAAAATGGTTCAAGGAAGAGATGGGCGGCCTCGCGCCGTCCTTTATCGCTTATTGCGACCGCTGGACGGCCGGCGCGATCGAGCTCGACTGGGAGAATTACTGCCGCGACACGCGCGACATGCTGGCGGCGCTCAACAATCGCCTGACGCGTGAGAACCGCGAGCTGCTGCCGCTGCTCGAGAGGATCGACAACGCGGCCTGATTGCGCTCCGATACAAACGGATTTCAGCAACCGGCTATGGTTGTTCCGCAAGCGAACGTGATATGGCCGGCGCGTCCCGGACTGCGGCTGCCACGGACGGCGTCACTGTGCCCCTGCCGCATGAACAGGAGGCTCAATGCGAAGCACCGTCGCCACGTCCGCCATGCTCCTTTCCATCGTGATCAGCCCCGTGCCCGCCGCCGCGCAGCGCGCCGGCACGCTCATTTCCGCCGATCCGATCGTCGAAACGCCGGATGGCATGCAGGCGTGGAAAGTCTCCTACTGGACGTCTTCGGGGAACGGCCGTCCGGTCCAGGCGACGGGCATCGTCGCCGCGCCGCGGGAGGCCATGCCTGCCCAGCCGCGCAAGGTGCTTGCCTGGACTCACGGGACTTGGGGCGTGGTGTCGAAGTGCGCACCGTCGGCGAGCCCCAATTTCTGGAGCGTCACGCCGGCTTTGGACGCGGTGAGGAATGGCTATGTCGTCGTTGCGCCCGATTATCCCGGCCTCGGCGCGCCGGGGGTGCATCCCTTCCTGGTCGGCACCGATACCGGCCGGTCGGTGATCGACGGGGTGCGCGCCGCCCGGCAAATCCCCGGCGCTGCGGCGGGCAACCGATACGCTGTGTGGGGAGAATCGCAGGGCGGCCATGCTGCGCTGTGGACCGCGCAGGTCGCGGCTCGTTATGCGCCTGACCTTCAGCTCGTTGGCGCCGCGGCTGCCGCTCCGCCGACCGATCTTGTGCAGAACTTGCGGCTGAGCCCGAACAAGCAGGTGCGGACCTTCTTCACGGCCTACATCGGCTACACCTGGAACAAGCATTATGGCGCCCCGCTGACGGCCTTCGGGAATGCGCAATCACGGGGTATCTTGACGCGGCTCGCGCAAAACAATTGCATCGAACTCAATTCGAAGCCGAAGCTGGGCACGGTGCTTGGCGTGGTTACGCTGCAAAGCCGGTGGAAGAACCTCGACCTCGGCCGGATCCAGCCTTGGGCGCGGCTCGCGCAGCAGAACAGCCCGAGCAATCATGGCTTCGGCGGCCTGCCGTTGCTGATCGCGCAGAATCCGAAGGACGACCTCGTCGCACCGTCGGTAACGCGGACTTATGCGAAGGCAGTGTGCCGCGCGGGCCAGCGGGTGAGGTGGATCGAAATCAATGGCACCGGCCATCCGACCAGCGCGCGCGACAGTGCGGAGGAGACGCTCCGCTGGATCGACGATCGCTTTGCAGGACGCCCGGTGCCGAGCGACTGCCGCCGGATTTAGCGGACGACCACTTCTGTGTGCATGCCGAACATCGAGTGGAAGGCGTGCGAGCAGTGGACCTTGTAGCGGCCGGCTGCCGGGACGAGCGTGACGCTGCGGGCTTCGCCGCCGCGTAGCTCTATCTCGCCCCCCGGCGCGCTGCCGGCGATGATGTGGGAGCGGCCGAAGAAGGCGGGCGCGGTGAAGTCGTGGCTGCCGCCGGACTTGTTGACGAACGCCAGGGTCACCGCGCGGCCGGCTGTCAGCACGATCGGGTTGGGACCGAACCCGAAATTATAGAGGGCGATGGTCTGGACGGGGGCAGCGACTGGCTGCGCGGCGGCTGCATCGGCGCCAAGCAGGAGAGGGGCAATCAATAGGACTGAGCGCATGGCAGTCCTCCTTTCGCGACACCATCACTAGCACTCCTGCCTGAACGCTGGAGAAATGAACGTAACGGCTACGCAATCAGCTTGCCGCGCAGCAATTCGCCGACACGCTTCGAGCCGCCGTCGTAGAAGCCGCACTCGCCGGTGAACTCCTTCGGGTTGTGGAAGGTGCCGAAGAGCATGTCCCACAGCGGCAGGTCGGAATAATTGCGGGCGTGAATGCCGCGCTCGTGGTGCCCGGAATGACTCTCCGGGCGCTGGATGATGTAGCCGAGCCAGTGCGGCGTGCGGACGTTCAAATGCTGGAACATGCCATAGAAGGTCGCGATCACATTGATGACGATCGCCGCCTCCGCGCTGACGCCGAAGCCGAGCACGAGCATGAGGCTTCCCAGGAATGCCCAGCCGAAGCTGTCGAACGGGTGGAAATAGAGCGCGCCCCAGATGTCCACGCGCTCCGGGCTGTGGTGCATCTGGTGAAACCAGCGCCACAGGAAGGTGACGTTGTGCATCGTCCGGTGCCAGGCATAGATGCCGAGCTCCAGCAGCAGGAAGCCGCCGAGGATCTGGGCCCAGAGCGGCAGGCTGTCCGCGGCGAACAGGCGATGCTCGCCAAGCCATCCGTCCCAGAACAACGGCGCATAGGTCGCGACTGCGAAGTAGAGCAGGGTGAAGGCCGTGCCCTGTAGTCGCCAATGCGTGATCGGCGGGAATTTCCGCCCCGCCAGAAGGAGTTCCAGCAGAGCAAAGCCTGCGAACAGGCCGAGCGCGATATAGTGGTACAGACCGATCATCGTTGATCCCCGAAAAGTGTTGGGGACGGAAATACTCGTACCGCCTATACCATCTCTAGCGGGAACGCGGTCGGTTCTTCCAGTGCGTGGGTTTTCCGCTTGTTTTCGTGTAGTTGGCGGGTGCGGCGCAGGGGGCGAAGCAGCGATGGTCGACAAATTGATCGAGAAAACTGGACCTGCGGTACAGTTGGAAAGCGGCGCGCGCACCAAGGGTGAACGAACGCGCGAGAAGCTGATGGACCTCGCGTACGAATCCATCGTCGAGAAGGGCTTTGCGGCGACGTCGATCGAGGAACTGGTCGAGGCAGCCGGCATCACCAAAAGCGGCTTCTTCTATCACTTCCGCGACAAGAACGACCTTGCACGACAGCTGTTCGAGCGCTTCCTCGCCGAGGACGACGGCATCATGCGGACGCTGGAGGCGCGGGCGCGCGAACTGAGCGACGACCCGCTGCAGAGCTTCCTCATCTTCCTCAACGTCTACGCACAGATGATGGACGACATGAACGCGCTCCATCCCGGCTGCATGGTCGCGACGGTGACATATCAGGAGCGCATGTTCGACGCCGAGGTGCGGCAGATGAACGTCGACTATTTGCAGCAGATGCGGGAACGCATTGCTCGTTGGCTCGGTGAGATCGTCGAGAAATATCCGCCGCGGATCGAGGTTGACGTGATGGAGCTGGCGGATCTTCTCAACGTCGTTGTCGAAGGCGCGATCATCCAGTCGAAGGCGCTGCGCGACGAAAGCCTGATGGGCAAGCAGACGCGGCTCTATCGCAATGCCATCAAGCTCATCTTCGGAGCCTGACGAAAAAGCGGCGACGCCTTTCGACGCCGCCGCCATTTAATCAGGGAGTCGGCCCTTAAGCTTCCATGCCGTGCTTCAGCTGGCTCATCTGGTCATGGCCTTCGCGGACCGACTGGAAGCAGCGCTGCACCACTTCGCGTGATTCAGCGCCAAGATCGTCGCTCTGGAGCGCGGCTTCGAACTTGCCCTTGATGTAGTCTTCGCCGCGTTCGACCTCATTGATGATCGACTTTTCGTCGCGGCCCGTGATCGCGGCCTTAAGGTCTTCGAAGCGCTGGTGAGCCTTGCCCATGAAGCTTCCCGAATCCTCGGGATCGCCGCCGAGCCTGCGTACTTCGCTGCGCAGTTCCTCGGCCACTTTCTGGCGCTCGTCGGCGCGGCTGCGGAAAATCTCGCGGAAGCGCTCATTGTCGACGTTCTTCGCGGAATCCTCGTAGCCGGTGACGCTGTCGACCGTCGTTTCGATGAGGCTGTTGAGGGTGCTGATCTGGTCCTTGTTTTCCACTGGGAAATCTCCGTTCTTGAAAGGTAGTCTGCTCGAAAGAACGCGCAAAGACCGGAGGCGATGCGTCCTGTTGTCGAAATAGGAGGCGGCGACCGCAAATCCTTGGCACTCTGCCGACTGGGGACGGCGACGGAGCGAGTCGGCGGGGCAAATCGAGACGACAGCGACCCGGAACGACGGGCATAGGGGGCTTTGATGGCGATAAGTCGGCGTGAGGTGCTTTGGCGCGTGGGCGAGGCCGGTGGCGCGGGCGCCGCGCTCGCTGCGATGCAGATGCTAGGGCTGTCGATGCCGACCGCTGCAGCAGCTGCGGACTTCACATTGCCGAAATCGTCGGGGGGCGGGCGTTCGGTCGTCATCCTTGGCGCAGGGATCGCCGGGCTGGTGTCGGCCTATGAGCTGCAGCAGGCCGGCTACAAGGTGACCGTGCTGGAAGCGCGCGACCGCGTCGGCGGCCGGGCCTGGACGATCCGTGGGCGGGATCCTGTCGTGCAGAACGATCGTCCGTTGCAGCAGGCGAACTTCTCGGATGGCATGTATTTCAACGCCGGTCCGGCGCGCATCCCTTCATGGCATCACGCGATCCTCGGCTACGCGCGCCGCTTCAACGTGCCGCTGGAGACGTTCGTCAACAGCCATCATTCGACAAGCTGGGACTTTGGCGGGAAGGTCCATCCCGGACGGCAGATGGTCTACGATCTGCACGGCCGGGTCGGCGAGCTGCTGGCGAAGGCGATCGACCAGAATGCGCTGAACGATGCCATGCCGAAGGACGAACTCGACGGCTTCCGCCAGTTCCTGCGGTTCTACGCCGGCCTTGATGGCAAGGGAGTCTATCGCGGCAATTCGAGCTCCGGTTTCAAGCATTGGCCCGGCGGCTATGCGGAAGCGCCGCAGACGATCGATCCACTGACGCTGCGCGAAATCCTGCCGTCTAAAGATGCGGCGTTTCCGCAGATTTTCGAATCCATCATCGACATGCAGCCGACCATGCTCCAGCCGGTCGGCGGCATGGATCGCATCGCCCATGCGATCTACGAGCAAGTGAAACCGGCGGTCCGGCTGCGGACACCGATCACGGCGATCCGACGGAACGGGGATCGCGTGCGGGTCGAGCATGGCGCGCAATCGACCGAGGCGGACTTCGCCATCGTCACCATTCCGCCGACCATTTTAGAGCGCATTCCCAACGACTTCTCGCCGGCCAAGCAAGCGGCATTGAAGAAGGTGAATATTTTGAAGAGCGCAAAGGTTGCGTTGAGTCGCCTCGCTTTTGGGAGGCCGAGGGCATCTACGGCGGCGTCGCCTGGACCGACCGCTTGAACGAGAATGTCCTCTATCCCAGCAACAACCATCACGGCGCGCGTGGCGTGATCGTCGGCGCCTACGTCGCGGGCTGGACCCACGACAATACGCCGGAAGCCTTCACCAAGCTGCCGGTTGCCGACCAAATCCGCATCAGCCGGGAGTCGATCGAAGCGCTGCACCCGGGCAAGTCTCAGCTGCTCGAGAGTCCGGTCGCGATCAATTGGGGTCAGGTGCCTTACTCCGAGGGCGTTGGCGCACTGTGGGGCGATGGTCCCGCCGACGACGGCCCGCGCGGTGAGGGTTACGCCGAGTTGTTGCGGCCCGAAGGCCCGATCGTCTTCGCCGGCGAGCATTTGTCCTACGCCGGCCTGTGGCAAGAAGGAGCCGCGCTCTCCGCGCACGAGGCTCTGAAGCTGGTCCAGTCGATGGCGTCCGAGCGGACTGGCAAAGCGGCCGCCGCTTAGGCTATTGCTGTTTCGCTCGGGACTGTTGGGGGTTGCTTATGTTCGCCCGATCTTTGTCGTTCGCAGTCGCTGCACTGCTGATAGTTCAATCAGGTACCACAATTGCGGCAACTCCGTTGACCAGTTGGAAGGTCGAACCTTCCAACGTCCAATGCGTCGCCACACGTCAGTACGGCACTTCGGATAAGCCGATGACTTTGGCGTTCAAGGCTTCGGCGACTGACAATGCGATTCAGCTGGCGGTTATCCGGTCGGGCTTCCGTCAAGAGTTTGTCCAGACCGGCGTCACGATCGCGATCGATGGTCAGTCGATCGAAACCAGCGCTCTAAGCTATCCGACCGGGGGAAACGCAAAGCGTGTAACTCACCTCATCAACGTTGATCCAGCCATCGCCGCCACGCTCCGAACTGCCAAGGCGTTGAGGGTCTCGGTGAAGCAAGGTGTCAATGACGTCTTTCCGCTCGAACCGACGCTCGGCGTATGGGGAGCGCTCCAGGATTGCGTGGCTCGGATCCAAGGTGTTTGGAACATTGGCGATAAGTATCGCGATCGAATTGCCACACCAGCGCAGGCTGACCTGAAGTCGCTATTTTTTCCGGGCGACTATCCGAACCCGGCGGTCAGGTCGTGGCAGCAAGGGACCGCGGCTTTTCTCATTTTGATCGATGAGAATGGCCTACCCAAGGACTGCACGATCGTGGGGTCGAGCGGTTCGGCTGCGATAAACTCGCGGTCCTGTGGAATCATCCTCGTCCGCGGGAAATTTACGCCCGCAGCTGGCCGGGACGGAAAACCGATTAAGAGCGCTCGCGAGGCACGCATCAACTGGAGCATGAAATGAGCACGGGCACCCTGTGCTTAGTCGAGGTGTCGCGGCGGTGAAGGGGAAGCAGGCCGGGTCTCGTTAGTCGTCCTGGTGGATGAGGCGGGAAAAGTCGCCGACTGCACGGTCATTGAAACCAGCGGCGTTGCTTCGCTCGATGCGCAGAGTTGCTCGGTGATTAAACAAGGGGCCAAGTACAAGCCGGCCCTCGGGACCGATGGGAAATTTTCAAGGAGCGCCGTCATTCAAGGTATCTCGTGGAAGATGTTCTGATGGGCACACGACTCATCTTCGCAATGGCATTGGTTTCGCTTCCGCTTCAGCGCGCAGCCGCCGCCGAACCTAAGCGGCCCACTGGGCCGTGGACGGTTGATATTGCTGCCAACGAGTGCCTGCTTATCCGGCCCTACGGCACGCCCAGCAAGCCGCTATTCCTTGCCGTTAGCAAGGCGCCAATGAGATTCCGGGTCGCAGTTCACGATCCTCTACAATCGGGACTGGGCTAATCTTGAGACTGGCGATGCGACGATTTCCTTCGATGGCGGTCCGTCCATCAGGGCCAAGTTCGCATCCATGCTGCTCAAGGTCAGCTCCAAGTCGCTCAAGGTCGATCGTCTGCGAAGCGTCACGATAGGTCAGGATACGGAGAAGCCCGAGCCGCTCGCGCGTGAAGCATCTGCGGTTTCGATCGTCGTGCCCAAGGAGATGACGGCGAATTTCGCGCTTCCAGATCAGGCAGCTGCGCTGAAGGAGTTGAATGACTGTGCGACGAAGCTGGGCGTTCAGTGGGGTTACCCGTTCGAAGAGCAGAGAAGGCTTGCTGAGTTTTCGAAGCACCCTGGGGGACTTGGGCGCTTGTTCAGCGCTGACGATTATCCGCCAGCCGCATTGCGGCGCGACGAAATGGGCCGAGTGCGAGTTAGGATAAGAGTTAGCGATGCGGCCGAGCCTGCCGATTGTACGGTCACCGGATCAAGCGGCAGCGCGGATCTCGACAAAGCCACGTGCGACATCATTCGCACCAGGGCGAAGTTCACCCCTGCTGTCGACGTCGACGGCAAGCCCGTGAGGAGCGTCTACACCTCGACCGTAAACTGGGTGCTGGTCGGCTAGCTTCCGACGCCGGGCAAATGCGCGGCGATCGGTGCCCAGGTTCCGCTGACGATCACCGCTACCGCAGCAAGCATCGACAAAGAATAGACGACGAACGCGACCCTTGTCGCCGGATGCGTCCTTCCAATGGTGCGCTTGTCCCAGATGAACAGCGGCACGAAAAACAGGAGAGTCACAATCATTTGTGCGGCAAAAGTGGCTTTCATCGGCGGCGACGACGGGATGCGGCCGAAGCCGGGGCCGAAAACCACGACCATCGCCGCGCCAGCATCAGCCTCTTGTGCCACTGCGGCTCCCGGCGGCGACGCCAGCCTTGCCATACCAGGAACACGAATGCCGGCATCGCGCCGAGCGGGATGACGTCCAGGTGAGCGGATCGGTGAATGGCGGCTTGTTGCGCGCAACCTGCCAGACGGCCGTCAGATACATGACCGGCACCAGCGTACGGCGAGGCGATCGTGGCGCGCCGAGCTTCATGTGCAGATCGCGGCGGCCGGCGGCGACGAGCTGCGTCTGGGCGACGAAGCCAGCATCCACAATGTGAAGAGCAGGCCGTGGAGGATGACGGAGGGCGGAAAAGTCGGGTTGGGCCGCGGATAGGACGGCACGACGTCCTCTCAAATAGAAACTCGGCGCGAAACCGAGGAACACGACGACCACGAGGAACATCGCCATCCGGCAATAGAAGCGACGCTCGCGCTTCTGTGCGTCGATGACTGGTGAAGCGATCGTAGCCATCGAATCTTCCCCCGAGGAATCTGGCGACAAGTGAATTCGTATCTAGCGCGAAACCATCGGTCGCGCCAAGGTGGCCGTTGAGCGAACGGCAGTTGTTGGCGAATGATTTTCGTGGGCAGCCGAGGCGACCATCAGAAGGGGATTTCACATGCGCAGGATCAGGATGCTCACGCTGGCGCTCGCACTATCCGGGGCTTTGGCAACCACTTCGACAGTGGCCTCGGCCAAGCCGGCCGATGTCGCTGCGGCCGTCGCCAATGCCGGCGCTCGCAGCGAAGACAATGTGAAGCTCGACGAAAGCCGCAAGCCGGCCGAGGTGCTCAACTTCCTCGGTCTCAAGAAGGGCGATCAGGCGATCGATCTATTTGGGGCCAACCGGTACTGGGCGGAGATCATGGCGCCTGCGGTCGGACCCAAGGGTCACGTGACCGTGTGGGAGCCGACCCAATTCTACGGCAAGGAATCGGCGGAAAAGTTCGCGGCGTTCCAGCAGAAGGCAGGCGAACACGCACCTCATCGTCACGCCGTTCGAGTCCATCGCGCTCGACGCCAATGCCTATGACTTCGTGATGCTCAACCTGAACTATCACGACGTCTATTGGGAAAGCGCGAAGTACGGCGTGAAGCGGATGGAGCCGGATGCGTTCGTGAAGACGGTCTACGCCGCGGTGAAGCCGGGCGGCGTCGTTGGCGTCATCGATCATGTGGGTAATCCAGGCGACACGCGCGAAACGGTCGAGAAATTTCACCGCATCGATCCGGCGGTCGTGAAGGCGGACTTCGAGAAGGCAGGGTTCAAGCTGGAAGGGGAGAGCGACCTGCTCAAGAACCCGGCCGACGATCACACGCTGCTGGTGTTCGACGACAAGATCCGCGGCAAGACCGACCGCTTCATCCTCAAATTCCGGAAGCCGAAGAATTGACCGCAAAAGCCGAGGACGCCGTTCAATCGCCAATTCGGGGAGGACGCCCCTATCTCGTCCTGATTGCGCTGGTCCTCGGCTTGCTCGCCGGTGTTTTCGCGCAGCGCGCCGGCGACGGGTTGAGGGAACCGGCGCTGCAAGCATCGGGCCTGATCGGCGGCCTTTGGCTCAACGCATTGAAGATGACCGTCATTCCGTTGGTCGTCGCGCTTCTGGTGACCGGCGTTGCGGCGGGAGCTGAGGCAGCGCGCGCGGGCAAGATCGCCGGACGATCGGTGCTGTGGATCGTGATCCTGTGCACCGCCTCCGCAATCATCGGGGCGCTTGGTGTCGTATTCCTGACGAGCGCTTTCCCGCTGCCGCAGGCGCAGGCGCAGGCGATGCAGGCGGGACTTGCCGGGCTCGACCAGTCGATCGCCTCCGGACCGATGCCGAGCGTGATCGACTTTTTCAAAGGCGTGGTTCCCGGCAACGTCATCGCGGCGGCTTCCAACGGCGATGTGCTGCCGCTGGTAGTGTTCACGCTGCTGTTCGCGCTGGCGGTTTCGCAGATCGAGGCCAGCCGTCGCCGCGCGCTTGTCGCCTTCTTCGAAACAATCGCCGATGCCCTGTTGATCATCATTGGCTGGGTGCTGCGGATTGCTCCGTTGGGCGTGTTCGCTCTGGCATTCAGCGTTGGCGCCAGCGCGGGCGGACAGGCGTTCGTCGGGCTCGGCCACTATATCCTCGTGATCTCGGCGATCGGCGTCCTGATCACCCTGTTCGCCTATCCGATCGTGCTGATCTGGGGCCGGATCGGGCTCGCCACCTTCAGCAAGGCGCTGATCGCACCGCAGAGTGTCGCGATCTCGACGCGCTCTTCGCTGGCGTCGCTGCCGGCGATGCTGGGCGCAGCGAAGGTGCTCGGCGTGCGAGAGCAGGTAGCGGATGTCACGCTGCCGCTGGCGGTTGCCTTGTTCCGCGCCACCGGGCCGGCGATGAACACGGCGGTCGCTTTCTATGTCGCGCATTGGCTCGGCTACGAGCCGACTTTGGCGCAGATGATCGCCGCGACCGCGGTCGGTGCGGTGATGAGCTATGGCGCGGTCAGCCTGCCTGGCGAAGTCAGCTTCATCAGCTCGATCGCCCCGATTGCCATGGCGTTGGGCGTGCCGATCGCGCCGCTGGCGTTGCTGGTGGCGGTCGAGATGGTGCCGGACATCTTCCGGACGCTCGGCAACGTCACGTTCGACACGGCGGTGACGGCGGTCGTGAACAAGAGCGTTTCAACCGAAAACTAGATCGGGCGTTCGTCGAACCGCCGACCGATGAACGGCCTTCGTCGACACTTGTAAACGATCGCAGACGCCGGCCCGGCATTTGTCGAGCCGCGCGCGACTTCGGACGGCGCCTTCCGTAGCCGAACCCATGCGACGCGGCGGCCTAATCACCCCTCGACTTCCCCGATGACTCCCGCGCGTCGCACCCCACAAAGGGAGCCAGACGATGAAGTTCGTGATTGTCATCGCAGCCTCAGATCGCCTCGGCCGGTCTCGTGCTGCCGACGGTGACTCGAGGGGCAGAACGAGCGGGATTGCAGGCATTAGGTCGCGTCGGCCTCGCACCACGCAACGGAGCTGCGCGCCTAAGGCGTCGGCCAAATCCCCATCGCAAACGTCCGGTCGCCGGTCCCTCCCCGGACTGGTGGCCGGACACGCGCGTCAGCGCTTGGCGATGGTCCTGACCTTGTCGGTGTAGAGGCGGCCTACCGGCTGCTCGACCCCGTCGCCAAGCCGCGCGATCCAGCGGCCCGATGGATTGCGGGTGAAGCCGGCGATGAAGTCCTTGCGGACGATCGCCGAGCGATGGAGCCGGACGAACAGCTCCGGATCGAGCCCTTCCTCGAGCGCATTCATCGAATGGTGGATCAGCCAGCTGCGGCGGCCGACGTGCAGGCGCATGTAGTCGCGCTCGGCCGACACGCGGTCGACGTCGCGGGACGCGATGCGGACCAGGCCGGAGAGGTCGGACGCCCAGAATTCCTCGAGGAACGGGGAAGAAGGTCGCGGGCGCGGCGTGGGAGCCTTTTCGCGGCGGTGAATGTGATCGCGGGCTCGCTTGAGGCCCGTTTCAGCCGCTCGGGTGTGACCGGCTTCATCAGATAATCGACCGCCTCCACCTCGAACGCGGCGACCGCGAACTGGTCGAAGGCGGTGATGAAGATGACGGCCGCCGACGGCTTCTTGCTGGCGAGCGCGCGGGCGACCTCGATCCCGTCCAGGCCCGGCATCTCGATGTCGAGAAGCAAGCATCGGGCGACAAGGCGTCGGCCATGCGCACCGCGCCTTCGCCGTCGCTTGCCGTTCCGATCAGGTCGACGTCAGGGATTTGCGCGAGGAGCAACTGGAGCCGTTCGGCCGCAAGCGGCTCGTCATCGGCGATCAGGAGCCGAAGCGGCTGCTCATCCATCGGCACGGTCCAACGGCAGTGTCATCAGAACACGATAACCACCATCAGCCGTTGGGCCAAATTCACATTTCGCAGCCGAACCGAAACGCGCGTCGATACGCTGGCAAACGTTGGTCAGGCCGACGCCCGTGCCGTCCGGCTTGCCGTTGCGGCTTGTTCGACGGTGCCTGCGCTGTTCTGAACCTCGATCGTGAAGCGGCCGGGGCCGGCCTCGGCGGCGCGGATGTGGAGCGTACCTTGTCGCGCGTCCCGGACACGCCGAACTTGATGGCGTTCTCGACCAAAGGCTGGAGGAGGAGGGCGGGGACGCGGCGCTCACAAGCTCGTTCGGGATGTCGATCTCGACCTTCAGGCGGCGCGGGAAGCGAACCTTTTCGATGTCGAGATAGAGGCGCTGAAGCTCGATTTCCTCCGCCAGCGTCACGTCCGCCGACGGGTCGAGCGACAGGCTGGAGCGGAAGAAGGTCGATAGCTTGAGGATCATGTTCTCCGCCTCGTCCGGGCGATCAGCCATGACCAGCGACGACAGCGAGTTGAGCGTGTTGAACAGGAAGTGCGGATTGATCTGGTAGCGGAGCGCCCGGACCTGCGCGGCCTGTGCGGCGCCTTCGGCTTCGACCGCCCTGCGCTTGGCATTCCAGCGCTTCGGCCTGCGCGACGGTCGCGAGGTAAAAGGCGCTCCAGGCGACGAAGAAGAACAGCCAGACGACCGCCGTGTCGGCGGCGTAGCGGATGCGCTTGTTGGCATCGAGTTGCCGACGCGCGGCCAGGTCAGCACCAGCGGCTCCTGCGCGCGCCGCTCGACGGTGAGCGTGTGGCCCTTCTCGATGATCACGAAGCCTTCGCGCGACTGGTAGCGGAATTCCTCCTTTGGCTCACGCATCATGTCTTCGATCGCGATGAAGCTGCCGGCCATGCCCCACGCCGCGGCGAACGAGGCCAGTGCGGCGACGATCGCCTTTTTCCGAACGCTGCCCTGACGCGAACGTTCGCGAGGGCGGCGTAGACGAGCCCGGTGAGGACGATGCCGATGCGAGATTACGAACAGCTTGTTGAGGAGGATCGTCATCGGATCCGTGCCCATCAGCGCGCGGGCGGCTACCGTCAGGGCGTAGACGAACCAGAAGCCGAGGATCGACTTGATGGCCAGCGGCCAGTCCGCAAAGCGGCCGTTCGCTCGATACGGTCTGCGGAATGCGGTCGAAGATTGCGAGCATCTGGCCGCTTGTAACCGCGCAAACTTAAGGCGGCAATCTCCGCTCGTCCTTTGGAGAACCACGGCAACCGCCGGTCGAAACTGAACGCCAGATTTACGGAGAGAGGCAGGAACGGCGCCGCAGGTTCTCGTTCATGACGTCGAAACGATTCGCCGTGAAGGACTTCGACAGTGACCGCAGCACAAGGACAAAGGACAAGTACCGCCGCCGGTATTTCGCGCCCGCCGGAAAAGGAGCTGGAAGAGAGGCTCAAGAAGAACCCGGACTGCGACAGGCCAAGGTCGACGTCGGCAGCGACGAATCGATGGACGCTTCGGATCCGTCCTCTGCATCGCAGCCCGGAAGCGACACCGAACCGGTGCCGTCATCAGGCTTCCCCGATAAAAAGTAATCGCTGAAACCGCGACTTATCCACAAATCAGTTGCACGGAATCAACAGCCGGCCCGTTTGCGACGAGCCGTGAATATTTAACATTGCCGTCATGCCCACCGTCTGATTCAATCTGAATGGGGGTGGGATTAGTGGTTAATCAATCTGCAACTAGAGCAGCCGCATCATCCCACCGGTGGGACTAAGGAGTTGGGGTGATGATTACGCGGACCAGCCAGCCGGCGAACGGCGCGTTGCTGATCTCAGAAATGAAGGAGTTCGCCAGCTTCCCTAAGGCGACGCAGCGGTACATCCGCCGCTCGCTGGACGTGGCGTACGGCCGTCGTGATGCGATCGAATGCTGGGCCCGCGACGAGGGCGAAGCCGCTTCGATCCGCGCGCAGTCCCGGATTTACAAGCAACTCGACCATCTGCGCATGCAGGTTCCCGACGACAGCGGCCTCGACATGATCGAGCCGTTCATGGGCATGCTGATCACGATTCGGCCTTCGACCTTGGCCAGGATCGCCTGCCGAATTTCGCGGCTTTCCGTTTCCTCTATGAGCGGCTCGTCGGCGCGTCGGCACGTCCGTGGCTGCCCGCAGCATTCTGCGCAGCGGCCGCACTGCCGCACCTGCACCCCGATCGCCGCCGCACCCTGCTCCAGTCGATCAGCGAGAGCGCTGCAACCGCGCCGGGCTGGTCGAACCGCGAGCCGGTGTTCTGGCCGGAGTGGGTCGAGAAAGTGGACCTGAAGGCGCCGCTTAAGCTTCGGTCTGCGCTTTCACTGACGGATAGATTTCGGCCAACTGGCGGATCGTGTCCTCCGCATTCTTGTGGTGGATGAAGATGCCGCCGGCGTCTTCCCACAGGCTGCCGATGCCTTTCGCGATCGTCGACCAGCACGTCGCCGCGATTCCATATGCAGATGCTTCTTCCCCGCCATCGTGGTGATGATCGGCACGCCGGGAAAATGCTTCGCCGCCCAGCGTTCTTTTCTGCGGCGCGGCCCAGGTGCCGAGCGGAATTCCGGTGAGGATCGTCGGCTTCAGATGCTTCACTGCCTGAAACAGCGTCTGGGCGTCCGGCATCTCCTTGAGGTCGCCGTAGAAATTGCCGTGGCGCGGCGAGGCGCTTCCAGAATTCGCCTCGTCCGTG
>CAVVQF010000002.1:0-26987 GCA_963750315.1 uncultured Alphaproteobacteria bacterium | reverse complement strand
GCTATTGTCGGATGTGCCCCTGGACTGGTCGCCTCGTAAGATCGGCGAGGCCGTACTGCCGCGCATTTGCGAATGGGTGCACGCAGAGTTTCCCGCCATCGTCCTAGTGCGCGGGTGGTGGCCACTCATGCCGTTCATGGGAAGAATGTGACCGAGCCGGCCGGCGGATTTCCATTGTGCCTGCCGATCGAGGACCCGCTTCTTGGCGAACAAGGGACACTCCTCATTGGGCCTCGGCCTGACCGGACGTCGTACGCGAAGGATGAGATCGAAGTCCTCAGGGCGATCCTGCCATCGCTTCGCCGCGCACTCGTAAGATCGGCGCAAAGGGAGAGCAGCCTCGAAGCGAAGACGCCAAACTACGATCCCTCCGAGCTGGCATCGCTCAATTGTCCAAGGAGATCGCGCATTTGAGGAGGCGGGTTGAATGTTCGCTTTGGGTCGAATGTTGCCACTCAAGTGCTGCGAAAATCGCGATGGTCGAGCGCGCATCCGAACACCAGGTACGCCGCGCTAACGCGCAGTACGGAAGTCGGAAAAAATTGCGGCTTCCGAAACGGTTCCTAGGCTGTTTACCTCGGTGAGCTCCGCCGAAAATTCTCCAACAGCTGTAGGAACTTCGCTCTGTGCCCAGTTCGGTTGACCGCCCGAACGCGATGGAGGTTGACGATGACCGAAAACCGGCAAGACCAGGGAAGCAATTCGCGTGCCTGGATCGGCGCCGGACTTGCCGCGCCGCAACCATTGGCGCCGCCTTTGTCTGGGGACGTAAAATGCAGTCCGAAGATGACAGTGAAGTGATCAGCGATGCTCCGCCGCATGTGTTGCGCGGCGACGCTGCAAAGGTAGAACAAAGCGATCAGACGTTTGTCGGAAAGACAGTAACGATCGGCAAGCCTCGGCAGGAAATCTACGATATCTGGAAGGACTTCACGCGCTTTCCGTCCTTCATGGAAAATGTGCGGCGGGTGAAGCGCCTCGACGACCGCCGCTCGGAATGGTTGATCAAGGGGCCGGCCGGAAGCGACGTCAAAATCGTCAGCCGCATGGTCGAAGACGTACCCGGATCGAAGCTCGCCTGGGAGAGCGAGGAAGGTTCGGACGTCGACACCGCCGGGGTTATCGAGTTTGAGGACGCCCCTCCCGGCCGCGGAACCTACGTACGTTTCCTGATGAGCTACGATCCGCCCGGCGGAGCGATCGGCCGTGGGATTGCGAAACTGCTGCAGCGCGAACCGACGCTTCAGGCGCGCCGCGACCTGCGCCGGTTCAAGCAATTGCTGGAAACGGGCGAAGTGAGCGTGAACGCTTCGCCATCGGCCCGCAAATCCGAAAACCCGACCGAAGCCCGGATCTGAGGAGTATTCCATGCGTGCAGTAACCTGGCACGGCCGTCACGATGTTCGCGTCGACACCGTTCCCGACCCCGAAATCGTCAATCCGCGCGATGCCATCATTCGCATCACGTCAACCGCCATCTGCGGCTCCGATCTTCACCTCTACGACGGCTACATTCCCGGAATGCGCGCCGGAGACATTCTCGGCCACGAGAATATGGGCGAGGTCGTCGAGGTCGGCACGAAGAGCAGCCTGAAGAAGGGCCAGAAGGTTGTGATCCCGTTCACGATCAGCTGCGGCCAATGCTTCTTCTGCGAGAAGCAGCAATTTAGCGCCTGCGACAACAGCAATCCTTCGGAGACCTCGGACGCGTCCGAGATCATGATGGGCCACGCGATGGGCGCAGCGTTCGGCTACGCACACCTGACAGGTGGCTATGCTGGGGGCCAAGCGGAATATCTTCGTGTGCCTTATTCCGACGTCGGCCCGATCGTCATTCCGGACGGTGTGGAGGACGACCAGGTGCTGTTTCTCTCGGACATCCTCCCGACCGGCTGGATGGCGGCCGAAAATGCGATGATCGAGGAAGGCGATACGGTCGCGGTCTGGGGCTGCGGCCCGGTCGGCCTGTTCGCCATCCAGTCGGCCTTGATCATGGGCGCGCATCGGGTCATCGCGATCGATCATTATCCGACGCGGCTGCAGCTCGCGAAGCAGCTCGGCGCCGACATCCTCGACTATAACGAAGTCGACGTGCGCGCTGCGCTTAACGAGATGACCGGCGGCATTGGACCCGACGCGGTGATCGACTGTGTCGGCATGGAAAGCCACGGCATGGCCATCGACAATGTGATGGACACGGTAAAGGCACACATGTTCCTCGGCACGGAACGCCCGCATGCGCTTCGCCAGGCCATTCTCGCCTGTCGCAAGGGCGGACGGGTCTCTATCCCGGGAGTCTATGGCGGATTCGCCGACAAGTTCCCGCTCGGCCAGATGATGGAAAAGGGGCTGACGGTGAAGACCGGTCAGACCCACGTCCAGAAGTACACCAGACCGTTGCTCGACATGATCATGGAAGGGAAGATCGACACGACCTTCCTGGTATCGCACCACGCCAGCCTCGAAGATGCGCCCGACATGTACCGCCACTGGCACGACGACCAGAACGAATACACCAAGATCGTCCTCAAGCCCGGCCTGGAGAAGGGCGCCGTCGAAGCCGTCAAGGAATTCGCACATGAGCCAGCGTAAATTTGCGATCGTCACTGGTGCATCGAGCGGCATCGGCTTTGAGATCGCCAAGCCGGGAAGCGGGTTAGAAAAGACGCCATAGGGTGGCGAGATACTCGGTCTTCCGGCCATCGGCCGCTAGCGGCAGGAAGGGGTCAAAGGCTGCCACCACAAAACTGCCGGAAGAAAACGGAAACCGAAGATCGAATTCTATCCCTTCGGCGTCCGCCCGCTGGTAGCGTCGTTGACGCTCTGATCGTGGCCGCTCTTGTCGCTGAAGAATGCCGCGGCGAACAGGCCGCAGCCGAGCAGAACCGAGAAGAACACGCCGATAATTGTGGCGATAACCAGATTGGCCCCAAGGTCGCCGGTCAGGGCTAGATAGGTCAGCGCTCCGGCAACCGTCACCACGGCCACCGCAAGGATCCAGCCGATGATGCGTTTGAACTCGGCCATGGCCTGAGCGCGATTTCCCGTGGGCATAGCCACTAGATAGGACGTCAGGCCGGCAGCTTCCAACCGATAAAATCGGTCAGTGTGATCGATGCAGACTTTTCGCTGTCCTACACGGCCTGCTCGATCGCATAAGCTTGGCGATGGAGGGAAATCTTCGCCAGCCGCCGCTCGAAAAACATGCTCGTCACCGTGAACATTGTGAACATTCGCGGCCGCTGCCCCGCGAATTACAGCGCTTTTTCGTAGATCCGATAGCGGTGGTTGATCTCCGCTCCGGGCAGCTGGGCGATCGACAACATTCCCTTATTGTCCTCGAGGATCCAGCCGAACTCGCCGTGGGTCGCGCCGAACTTGGTGACGGCGTCGCGGCGGGTGAATTCGATCATCATGAAGGCCAACTGGCTGGCAAGGCGGGAGCCGTGGAGCTTTTTCGCGACGCCCATCAGCGGCACTCGAAGGCGCCGCGTGCGCGGCTTGCGCAGCCGCCACAGCAATTTGATGAAGTTGAACGGAAACAGCTCGC
Organism: uncultured Alphaproteobacteria bacterium; assembly: GCA_963750315.1. GTDB lineage: Bacteria > Pseudomonadota > Alphaproteobacteria > Sphingomonadales > Sphingomonadaceae > Sphingomicrobium. Next base: position 23,437 of record CAVVQF010000002.1, on the reverse strand, counting down.
CGTTGAGGTCCTTGGTAAGTTCGTTGATGTCGGGAATGGTGAGCATGAACGCGACCGGCTCGCCATCGACTTCCGCAATGCGAACCAGCTCCTCGAAGATGATCGGCTTCAGCTTCTTGCCCGCATAGGCAATCTCCGATGCGGTCAGCGGAACGTAGCCCCAATTGTTCGACCAGGCGTCGTTGAGCAGGTTGAGGATCAGCGCCGCTTCCTGGTCGAACTTCGACTTGTCGACGTTGCGGATGCGGATGCGGGAATTGCGCTCGCCGGCCGCGATCAGTCGGGTGATCAGGGGGTCTTCCCAATTGGTGATGTCGAGCTCGTAGGTAATGAGGTCCTTGGCTTTTCCGTAGCCCGCTGCCTCGATCCATCCCTGATATTCCGGCCGGTGATGGCCCATCATCGCCGTCGGCGGCTCGTCGAAGCCTTCGATTTCCAGCCCCGGTTCGTCCCAGATCGACAGGCTGATCGGACCGAGTGCGCGCTTCATGCCCTGCTCGCGAAGCCAGTCCTCGGCGGTCGCAATCAGCGCGGCGGAAGCCTCAGCGTCAAGCGCTTCGTACATGCCCCAATTGCCGGTGCCTTGGCCCATCTCGTCCTGCACCAGCTGGTCGACCTGGGCGCTGATGCGGCCGACGATCTTGCCGCCCCGCTCGGCGAGCCAGAGCTGCGCCTTGGCATGTTCGAACCACGGGTTCTTCTTCGGATTGAGAAGGCCGTGAACCTCGTCTTTCAACGGCGGGACCCACGCCGGATCGTCGCGATAGACGTCCCAGGCGAAGTCGACGAACTTCTTGCGATCGGCCTTGGACTCGATCGGGCGGACGGTCGGCGCGGAGGAATTCATGGCGCAGTGGCTAGCGCCATACGTTCACCTCCGCCAGCCATGTCGTTGAAGCGCCATGATCGCGCCACTATCTCTTTGCAGAGACAAGCAAATCATGGCCGGATCGAATACTTTGGAGCTGCAACGCAGCAGCGAAGCCCCTGTGTCGGGCAAGCCATCGCGTGCGCCCGCGAGCGATGACAAGGCGATGCTGAAGGCCGCCGCCGACCTGACGCGCGACCTCAATGTCGCCAAGCCGGCCATCTATTGGGCGGACATGATCGGATCGACGCTGGTCGGATACGGCGCGCTGCTTGCGGCGATGATCGTCAGTTCGACGGCTGCCGCGATTGCCGCGGCTGTCGTGGCCATCCTCGCCCTCTATCGCGCGGGCAGCTTCATTCACGAGCTGACGCACATCAAGCCGAACGCCGTTCCCGGCTTCCGGCTGGTCTGGAACCTGATCGTCGGCATCCCGCTGATGGTCCCGTCCTTCATGTACGAGGGCGTGCACAACCAGCATCACGCCAAGCGCTATTACGGGACGGTCGACGATCCCGAATATCTGCCGCTGGCGCTGATGAAGCCATGGACGCTCCCGGTGTTCATGATCGCCGCGCTGCTGGCGCCGATCGGCATGCTGATCCGCTTCGGCGTCCTGGCGCCGCTGTCGTTGCTGTCCCCCAAGCTGCGCAATGCCGTGGTCGCCAAATATTCCGGCCTTCAGATCAATCCGAAGTTCCGCCGTCCGCAGCCGGAAGGCGAGTTCCGCAAGCAGTGGATGGCGATGGAAATTGCCGGAAGCATCTGGGCGATCTCCCTTCTCGCGATGGTCGCGGCGGGCATCATTCCACTGCGCGCGTTCGTAGTTTTCCTCATCATCACGTCGGGCGTGATGTTCCTTAATCAGGTCCGCACTCTGGTTGCGCACCTCTGGGAAAATGACGGCGAACCGATGACGGTGACCGCGCAATTCCTGGACAGCGTCAACGTCCCGCCGCCGGCCACGCTGCCTGCGCTGTGGGCGCCGGTCGGGCTTCGCTATCATGCGCTGCATCATTTGCTTCCGGGCTTGCCGTACCACGCGCTGGGCGAGGCCCACCGCCGGCTGTGCAAGGCACTGGAGACGGACTCCGTCTATCACGATTCCAGCCATCGCGGCCTGCCCAAGCTTGTCGGGCGTCTGGCCGCCAGCAGCTGGAGCACCGGGCGCTAGGCGTTCATTCGAACTCGACAAGCCGGACGATCACCGGCCGTCCATTCTCGATCATCCTGACTTCGCGCTTGCGAGCGGCTTTGTCCCACTCGTCCTTCGTCACGCGAACGGCGTTGACGATCCGAACGGTCGCCTGCGCCCGGGCGGCTGGGCTCGGGGCAGGCGACAAAGCGGATGCGAGTGCAAAGGTCAGGAGCACCGCCGACTTTTCGGCAGCACAGCCTTAATCCGGCCCTGCGCTTGCCTCCGGAATGGAGCTACTCTTCGGACCTGATCAGCACCGTTTCGCCGACCAGCAGGAAAAGCAGGAACGGCGCCCAGGCGGCGAGGAACGGCGGGTAAGCACCGACATTGCCCATCGCGATGCTGAAATTGTCAGCCACGAAGTAGGCGAATCCGAGCGCCATTCCGATGCAGGCGCGGAGCAGGACCTGCCCCGAACGAGCCAAACCGAATGCAGCGGTCGCCGCCAGTAACGGCATGAGAAGGGTCGATAATGGACCGGAAATCTTGTGCCACAGCCCGGCGCGAGCCTCGTCGGTCGGACGTCCGGCGCGCTCAAGCTGGCCGACACGCTGCTTCAACGTCCAGAAATCGAGCTGGTCCGGATCGACCCTGGCCAGCGTTAGCTGGTCCGGTTGCACGCCAGTCAGTCCGGTAGTTTCCGGCACACGCCTGACCACGTTCATCGCGGAATCGTAGATGCGAACGTTGCTCAGCAGCCAGGCGCCGGCTTGCGGCTTGGCCCGCTCGGCCTGGATGACCCGCTGGAGGACGCCGCCCTCGCGGTCGTAGATCGTCACATTGTCGGCGTGAAAGTTCTGTCCGTGGCCGCCGACGTGTCGGGCCTGGATCAAATCGTTGCCGCTCAGCAGCCAGACGTTGCTGAGAATGCCGCTTTCGGGCGGCACCGGCTTGTAGTCGTTGTCGCTCCACGCGGTCACTTGGCGGTTGGCGTTGACCACCACCTTCTCATTGAAGACGAACAGGCCGCCGGCGATGACCAGGCTGGCGAGGATCAGGGGTGCCAGCATCTGGTGCGCCGAGATGCCCGCCGCCTTCATCGCCACGACCTCACTGTGCTGATTGAGGCCGGTGAAGGCGATCAGCGTCCCCAGCAGGACTGAGAAAGGCAGGAATCGCGATATCAGCAGTGGCACCCGTAGCGAGACGTACTGCCACAATTGCGCTTCGCCGTTGCCCTTCACCGCCAGGATCTTCCCGGACTCGCCGAGCAGGTCGAGCGTCATCAGCACCAGCACCAGCGCGAACAGCACGGCGAGGCTGCGCGTGACGAACAGCTTTACGGTGTACAGAGCGATCCGCCGCGACGGGAAGAATTGCAGGTTGATCATGCCGTCTGCGCCTTCGGCAGCAGCTTGCGGACCGACCGGCCAACGACGGTGAAGGCGCGTTCGAGCGCGCCGATCGGCTGTCCGCCGGGCCGGTGAGCTAGCACGTGGTACATCCAGAAAATCAGACCGGACAGAGCAAGAAGCGGAATCCACAAGGCGAGGATAGGCTCCATCCGTCCCTGCGCAGCGGCCTGCTCCGCGTATTGGTTCACCTTGTGATAGGCGACGACGATCACGATCCCGATGAAGATGCCGAGCGCCGAGCTGCTGCGCTTCGGCGGGACGGCGAGCGCCACTGCCAGCAGAGGCAGCATCAGCATCATCAGCACCTCGACGATCCTGAAATGCAGGTTCGCCTGCGCGCCCAGGCGCTGCAGCTTCGGCGTGTCGCTCAAATAGCCATCGCGGAACAGCTCGGGCAGGGTGAGTTCTTCAAGCTCTTCATGTCCCCGCTGACGGAAGCTGTCGACGCGCGGCAGGTTTATGGGAAGATCGTAGAGGTTGAACGACAGCGTCCGCGGCGTGACGAACTTGGGCGAATCCTGGATCATCCGCCCCTTTTCCAGTCGGAACAGGATAACGTCCGGGTCGTCGGTCGACAGGAAGCGGCCCTGTTCGGCGGTCGCCGCAACCGTCGTTCCCGAGCGGTCGTCGACCTGCACGAAAATGCCGTGAAGCTGCGTCCCGCGATGCTCGCTCCGGTCGATGCGAAGGGTCATTCTCTTGCCGAGCTGGTTGAACTCCCCGACCTTCATCGAGGCGCCCAGGGCACCTGAGCGAAGGTCGAAGCGCAGGCGCTCGTAACCGTAGTGAGTCCATGGTTGCAGCCAGCCGACGATGAACAGGTTCAGCAACAGCAAGCCGACCGCATAGGCGTAGGGAATGCGGAGCAGGCGCCCGAACCCTGCGCCAATGCCGCGCAGGGCATCCAGCTCCGACGAAAGCGCCAGCTTCCGAAATGCCAGCAGGATGCCGAGCATCAGCCCGATCGGAATGCCGAGCGAGAAATATTCCGGAAGCAGATTGGCGAGCATTTTCCAGACGACGCTGACCGGCCCGCCCGCCGTCACGACGAAGTCGAACAGTCGCAACATCTTGTCGAGGACGAGCAGAAGCGCGGCCAGAATCAGCGTCCCGATCAGCGGGATCGCGATCGTTTTCGTCAGGTACCGGTCGATCAACGAAAGTCGGCGCACGGATTTTGTCGTCCCAACACCATGATTTGGCCGCAAACCCAGCCGAAAGAGCGCAATGGGTCGATGCATCTGCTGCACCGCCCTGGGCGAAGCCTATAGCGGACGGAACACGAAAAGCATGTCGAAAACGCGTTCCTTGCCTGACGCTCCACAAGCCGGCCCGCTGCTGCGCCCGAGAATTGCTTTGCTCTCGAATCCGAAATCGACGGGCAATATCGCGCAGCTCTCCCGCATCCGCGACTATTGCGCGGAGCATCCCGACATCTTCCATTATGAGGTCGAACAGGCCGACCAGATCGGCGACGCTCTCCGCACCATCGCTCGCGTCCGCCCCAAGATGCTGATCATCAACGGCGGCGACGGCACCGTTCAGGCAGCGCTGACCGAGATCCACAACGGTGGCCATTTCGGTGATGGCGCGCCGCCGGTCGCGGTGCTGCCGAATGGCAAGACCAATCTGATTGCGCTCGACCTGGGCGCGCAGGGCGATCCGATCGAAGCGCTCGAGCGGCTGGTAATGCTCGCCCAGTCGGATCTCAGCCCGCACATCGTCGCACGTGAGCTGATCGCGTTGCGCTGCGACCCTACGTCGCGACCGGTAATCGGCATGTTCCTCGGGGGCGCGGGCCTTGCCGACACCATGCTGTATTGCCGCAACAATATTTACCCCCTCGGCCTCCCGAACGGCTTGAGCCATGTGCTGACCGCGATTGCGGTGTTCGTGCGCATGGTGCTTGGCCTGCAGTCGCGCTTCCTGCCGCCGACCCCGAGCCCGTTGCAGGTTTCCGTCCGACGCGAAGGGCCGATTACGGGGCGGTTCGCGCTCCTTGCGGTGACGACGCTGGAGAAGATGCTGCTGTCGAGCGAGTTGCGCGGAACGGGCGCTGGCCGGCTCAAGCTGCTCGCGATCGAAGAGCGTCCGGCATCGTTGTTCAGGGCAATCTTTGCCGGTCTGGCCGGAAAGCTCGACCGCTCGCGGGTGCACGGGGTGCATTACGAGGAAGCGGACGAAATCAGCATCGAAGGCGAAGGGTCCAGTCTTATTCTCGACGGTGAGATGTTCAGCACTCGGATTGGGCATCCGATCGTCCTCAAGCCGGCGCAGCCGCTTTCGTTCGTCCGCCTCGCGGCCTGATCCATGGCTGCCTTGCGCGATCTGGTCGCCAAAGAGATCGCAATCCCCGTCGATCCGCGTGTCAGCGCGATGGCCGAGGCAATCGCCGCGAAATACGTTCCCGCATCGCGCGCGGTCCTATTCTACGGATCGTGCCTGCGGCAGCACCAGCTCGAAGGGCTGATGCTCGACTTCTACCTGATCGTGTCGGACTATCGCTCGGCCTATGGGAAGGGCTGGCTTGCGCCGGCCAACAAGCTGATTCCGCCGAACGTCTTCTATTTCGAGCATGACGGGCTGGTCGCAAAATATGCGGTGCTGAGCGAAGCGGACTTCTATCATCTGAACGGTCCCGAGACGCGCAACGTGTCGGTTTGGGCCCGTTTCGCCCAGCCGTCGCGCCTGGTCTGGGCGGCGAACGACGAAGCGCGGTCGAATGCCGTCGCGGCTATTTCGCGCGCTGCGCCGACGCTGCTGGCCGCAGCCGGTCAGCGTGACGGGGAAGCCTCGCTCGATTGGTGGCGGCGGGCGTTTTCGCTGACCTACTCGGCTGAGCTCCGCGCCGAACGGAAGGGGCGAAGCACCTCGGTCGTCGATACGGATCGCGAGCGGTACGAACGGTTCAGCGACCCTGCGATTGCCGCAATTCCCGCCTTGATGGCGCGGCCGTCGAGCTGGGCTCGTCGCCGCATCGAGGGCAAGGCGCTGTCGGTCGTCAGGCTCGCCAAAGCCAGCGCGACCTTCGCCGGCGGCGTCGATTACATCGCCTGGAAGATCAATCGCCACGCGGGCACCGAAATCGAAATCACGCCGTGGCAGCGGCGCCACCCGCTGCTCGCGGCGATCAGCCTGCTGCCGCGGCTCCTCCGCTCCGGCGCGGTTCGTTAGTCGGCCGCCGCGACAGCGCCACCACGACTGCATTGGCCAAAGCGCCGACCGTGAACGGCTTTCTCAACAGCTCGTAGCCGACCAGATCGCCTGTCTCGCCATCGCCGACGTATCCGGTGACGAACAGCACGGCGAAATCTTCGTGCGACAGCTTGAGATGCTTGATCAGCTCGGGGCCGGTCATTTCCGGCATAATGACGTCGGTGATGACGAGGTCGAACGGCTGGCTCTCGAACAAGACGATCGCTTCGGCGCCGCTGCCGCAGGCCACCGGATCGTAATCGAGGTCCTGAAGCGCCTCGATCGTGGATGAGCGCACGCGCGGGTCATCCTCGACCAGCAAAATTTTCGCGCCGGCGACATTCGCCTCATTCTCGGCGCGCTGCATGACAGGATGAAGCCGAACCTTGGCTTCGGCTGCCACCGTCCGCGGCAGGTAGATGGAAACCGTGGTGCCTTTACCGACCTGGCTTTCGATGCCGACCTCGCCGCCGGATTCATGCGCGAAGCCGAAGATCTGGCTGAGCCCGAGGCCGGTGCCCTTGCCGACCGGCTTGGTCGTGAAGAACGGTTCGAACGCGCGTTCCATCACTTCCGGAGACATTCCGCAGCCGGTGTCGGTCACGCCAATCCGCACATATTCGCCCGCCCGGATGTCGCCGACCTGGTTGGCCGTCAGCGTTACGTTCGATGCCGAAATGCGCATCAGGCCTTCGCCTTCCATCGCATCGCGAGCGTTCACCGCCAGGTTGACGATGGCGTTCTCGAGCTGGTGCGCGTCGACGTAGATCGGCCAGACGTCCGGCGCCAGGTCGACCTCGACATGAACCCGCTCGCCGAGCGTGCGGTCGAGCAGATCGGACATCCCCGTCAGCAATTCTGTGCTTTCCACCCGTTCGGGCAGCAACGGCTCGGAGCGCGCGAACGACAGCAAGCGGCGGGTGAGGGCGGCCGCGCGGGTGGCGCCTTCCATCGCATTGTTGAGGTGGTTGAGGATTTCGCGGCGCGGGCCGTTGAGACGCCGCCGGGCGAGATCGATGCCGCCGACAACGACCGCCAGCATGTTGTTGAAGTCGTGCGCGATACCGCCAGTGAGCTGGCCGACGGCTTCCATCTTCTGGACCTGGCGCAGCTGCGCCTCTGCGGCTTCGCGCTCTTCCGCCTCGGCCTTCAGCGCGGCGTTGGCCTCCCTGAGTTCCTGAGTCCGGTCGGCAACCGCTTCCTCCAGCAATTCCGCGCGCTCGGTCTCCGTCTCGGCGAGCTTCTTCGCGAACGAAAATTGCCGGACGGCCTGAACTGAAATGAGGCCAAGGAAGATGGCGCCGATCCCGACGAGAACTCCAAGCCAGCTGAGATAATCGGTGAGCTTGTCTGCCTCGGCGGAGAAGAACTGCGTCTGCTCCATCCGCTGCCGGAGCAGGGTCCGCTCCGCTGCGGCAATGTCCGCGAGCTTTGCCGACAGGTCGGTCCCGGTCAGCGATCCGGCGGCCTGGTAAAAGTAGCCGGTACCGCCCGAACCGCGCTTGGCGACCGTCGCTCTTGCCGCGAGCGCGAATTCGTCGCCTCTGACCCGGTAGAGCTGATAGAGATCCTGGACGCGTTTGCGCTGCTGCGGGTCGGAGCGGACGAGCCGCTCCAGCTGGTTGATCTGCTGCCCGGCAAGGCGCCACTGGCTGTAATAGATGTTGCCGCTGGTCTCGACATTCTCGTCGAGCACGAAGCGGCCGAGGCCCGCTTCCGCACGGGCAATGCTGGCGTCTACCGCGCGAGTCAGGAGGTTCACGTCATAGGCATGGCGCTCCCCGGCCAGGGCGCGGTCGCGCGCCTGGTTGGACATGGCCACAAGCACGACCATGGCGAGTAGAATCAGGGTGGCGAGGAGAGCCCCCGCCGCTGCCCCACCACGTCGCCAGTCGAACTGGAGATCGTCCCCGCTGGGCGTCATTGCCTCAGTCTAGACCTGTATTGAAGCGGACGGAAGTCGCCTTGGCGATCAAATGCAGCCCGTCGCGCGGCCCGCCGCGGTGAACATTCCGAGTATCTCTTCGACCTGGTCGCCCGTGTGCTCGGCGCAAAGCGAGCAGCGGAGAAGCGTCATGTTCGCCGGGGTCGCGGGCGGGCGCGCGAGGTTGACGTACAGTCCTTCCTCCAGCAGCGCCTCCCACATAGCCGCGCCCTTTTCGAGGTCGGGCATGATGACGGCGATGATCGCCGACTGCGGTTCGTCCGTGCCGAGCGTGAAGCCGAGCTGGCGCAAACCGGCATGCAGGCGCTTTGAATTCTCCCAGAGGTGCGCGCGCTTGTCGGCGCCGTGCATGAGCTTGCGGATCGACGTCGCGGCGGTCGCGACCACCGACGGCGGCAGCGACGCAGTGAAGACGTAGGGACGGCAGACCAGCCGCAGGATTTCGAACTTCGGATGGTTCGAAACGCAGAAGCCGCCGACGGTACCGACCGACTTGGAGAAAGTGCCGATGATGAAATCGACATCGTCGATGACGCCCTGCGCCTCGGCGACGCCGCGGCCGTTCTCGCCGATGAAGCCCATCGAATGCGCCTCGTCGACCAGCACCATCGCGCCATTGGCCTTGGAGACGGCGATCATCTCCTTCAGCGGGGCGATGTCGCCGAGCATCGAATAGACGCCTTCGAGGACGACGAGCTTACCGGCGCCTTCCGGAACGCGCTTCAGGCGCTTTTCCAGCGCCTCGATGTCATTGTGGCGGAAGGGGACGATCTGGGCGTTGCCCAGCGCGCAGCCGTCGTAGATCGACGCGTGGCTGTCGATGTCGAGGATGATGTAGTCATCCTTGCCGGCGATCGTCGAAATGATGCCGAGGTTTGCCTGGTACCCGGTCGAGAACACCATGGCATGATCCATGGCGTAGAATTCCTTGAGCGCGTCCTCGCACGCGCGGTGGCCGACGTAGGTGCCGTTCAGGACGCGGCTGCCGGTTGTGCCCGATCCGAATTCGTCGAGCGCCTGCTTGCCGGCGGCGATCACGTCCGGGTCGAAGGTCATGCCCATGTAATTGTAGGTGCCGAGCAGGATCGTGCGCTTGCCGTTGCAGATGGCGACGGTCGGGCTTTCGACCTTCTCCATCACCAGGTTGAACGGGTCGGTCAGACCGCTCGACAGGAGGCCCTCGCGGAGCGCGATAAGGTCGTCGAACTTGGAGAAAAGGTCGCTCAACGCCCGCTCTCAAGCTGGCCGACCGCTTCGATCAGCTGGTCGACAGTCTCGATCTCGGCCGCGCGGTTCATGCTGATCAGGATGTCGAACTCGTCCTCGACCGAGGCGACGAAGTCCATCACCGTCAGGCTGTCCCATTCGAGGTCCTGCGCAAAGCGTGTGCTCCCGCTGATTTCGACGCCTTTCTTGTTGAAAGGCTCGATGAGGGTGCGGATCTTGGCTTCGGTTTCATCGCGGTCGGTCATGGGTGCGCCCTATTCGGAGGCGCGACGTTTCGCAACGCAATGGGGCGCGATTGCGGCGGCGGAGCGGTGCAAACGGGCAATCTGGCCGCCGAGAGAGGCGATGGAAAGCCTACTTTACGACGAAATGGTTTACGCGCCGGTAACCATGACCCTGAAGCGGCCTGAAACCAACCAAGGTTAATGGAGCGCTTACGGTAACGAGACTCACCGTCTCCAAGCCGCATTTCTTTTGCTCGGGAAGTGGACAATTTGATGACGAAAATTCTTCGTACAACGTGCCTCGGCGCGTCGATTGCGGCCGTGTTGGTCGCGACCCCGGCCGCTGCTGCGCCTGTCGGTGCAACGACGCCGGCTACCGCTCGCGCCAAGATCGTGAAGCCGCTGGTGCTGACCTCAACGCGTAACCTCGATTTCGGCACGATCACGCTGAACACGGTCGCCGCCGCTGGCGAGACCGTTGCGATGACGCAGGCCGGTGTGGTGACCTGTGGCGCTGGTGGCCTGGTTTGCTCCGGCACCCCGGCTTCCGCCGCATACAACGTCAAAGGCACGAACAATCAGGTGGTCCAGATTTTCGCAGTCGCCAGCAATCTGACGAATGCGAACGACGCCACGACTTTGTCGTTCACGCCGAATGCTCCGGCTACGGTGACCCTGCCGAATTCGGGTACCGCCGGCATCAACTTCAACGTTGGTGGCTCGATCAAGATCATGCCGACGACGACGGATGGCGTTTACAGCGGCAACATCAACGTCACGGTTGATTACCAGTAAGCTGCCGATGGCCCGAATGGGCTGACCAGAGAGAAGGGGCTGCGGTTCGCCGTGGCCCCTTTTTGCGTTCAGCTGCGCCCGACGAACATGAAAGCGGCGGCGCGCAAAAGTAGCCATTCGCCCGCTTTAGCGTTGATGATGGGGCGGAGATATCTTTCCCGCGCCTACTCCGGCTTCACGAATTTGTAGGCGAACTGGCTCGTATGTCCGCGGATCAAGGGGTCGAACACCGGGATGGTCAGCGGATCCTTCGAGTTGGCGAGCACGGTGCTTTCGCCGGCAAAACGGAAGCCTGCGCCTTCGGCGATCTTGCGGACTTCGGCCGGATCGATGCGGTGCAGGGTGTCGGTATCGCCAAGGCCCCGGCCGGGCTTGGCCATGTGGTCGATGACGATGAAGCTGCCGCCCGGGCTTGAGAATCTTGAAGGCGTTCCTCGCCAGCTCGGACGGATCGCCCTTGCCCATGAACTCGTCCGGATAATCGTGGAAATTCTGCGAGGTCCAGACGACGTCCAGCGGCTCCGGCGCTTGCAGTGTCGTGCCCGCCTGCACTTCGGTGACGATGTTGCCGTAATATTTGTCAGCTGACAGCGCGCGTAGCTGCGCGACATTGCCCGTGGCGGTGCGGGCGTAGGGCTGCGGCCATACCGCATAGACCTTGCCTTCCGGCCCCACGACCTTGCTGAAGATGCGCGTCCAATAGCCGTCGCCTGGAATGAGGTCCAAAACCTTGTCGCCGGGACGAACGCCGGCGAAGGCGATGAGCGGACCCGGTTTGCGGCGCGCATCGGCGGCGTCGGCCTGCTTCTTGCGCTCGGGGTCGGCCAGCGCCTTGTCGAGCGCGGCCTGCGAGAACCGGCGCGTCGGTTCAGCCTTCTGGCATCCGGCGACGAACAGAGCCGCGACGGCGGCGATTGCAATCAGCTTCATGCGCACCTCCGCGCCCGAAAGAGGCACAGAATGCGGCACTGCTCACGCGTTTTTCGGCGGGCGGTAGGGTTGGACGGCCAAGCCGTCAGCCGCGGACAACCCTCAGCCGGTTCTTCATCACCCCGGTGATTTCCGCTCCAGGCCCGGCATTGTTCACCGCCTCGCCGTCGAGCTCCGGCAAGGGGCCGATCATTCCGACCCGGCCGACCTTCGACCAGATCTCTGCAGTCACCGCGGGCTCCGGATGCGAAGCGCGGTCGATGACCTCAAGCAGATCGGGCGCCTCCAAGCTTTCGACCTTTTCCAGCGCGCCGTCCCGGAAATAGTGAATCTGGAACTTTTCCATTGATTTAGAACGCCCCGGGCGCCGGGGAGTGCGCCCGCCCACGGCTGTTCGAGGGCGGTTCGCCGCATATGGCCGCGAATTCGCGCTTCGCGGCAGCTGAAATTCCGTCGTAGAGGTAAATGATGATTGATCCTGTACGGCCGATATCACTCGAAGACGTCGAGCAGGCGCGGGAACGCGTGTCGGGGACAGTGCTGAGGACGCCGCTGGTCAAGCTCGATTTCGGCAAGGACGGGCCGGACATCCGCCTCAAGCTCGAAAATCTCCAGCCGACAAACGCCTACAAGATCCGCGGTGCGAGCAATGCGGTGGCGAACCTGTCGGAAGAAGCTCGCGCCCGCGGGGTGTGGACCATCAGTGCCGGCAATGCGGGACAGGGCGTCGCTTATGCGGCGCGCAAGTTCGGCGTTCCCGCGACGGTCGTCGCCATCGAAACGGCGCCGCAGACGAAGCTGGACCGGATGCGTGCGCTCGGCGCGACGATCATTCCCGTGTCCTACGACGAAGCCTGGGTTGCAGCGGAAACGCACGAGTTTCCGGGGCTGGAAGGGACGTTCGTCCATCCGTTCGACAATCACGACTTCATCGCCGGCCACGGCACGATGGGCCTCGAAATCCTCGAGGACGCGCCCGACGTTCGTACCGTGATCGCGGCGATCGGCGGCGGCGGCCTGATCAGCGGCGTCGGCAGCGCGATCAAAGCGAAGCGGCCGGACGTGAAGGTGCTTGGCGCGGAGCCGGAAACCGCGGCGCCCTATGCGCTTTCGCTGAGAGAAGGCGGGCCGCGCAAGTTCGACGACTGGCAGGCTTCGTTCGTCGACGGGGCGGGCGGCAAGAGCGTGACTGAGCGGATGTGGCAGCGGATGCAGATGGTCGTCGACGGGTCGATCACCGTGACGCTCGATCAGACCCGCGACGCGATGCGGCTGATTGCCGAGAAGAGCCGCACGATTGCCGAGGGTGCGGGTGCGCTGTCGCTCGCGGCGGCGTTGAGCGGCGAGGCGGGCGAGGGGCCGATCGTCTGCATCGTCTCCGGCGGCAACATCGACCTCAGCAAATTTGCGGAGTTGGTCGCCAGCTAGAGCCAGCCCTTTTCGCGGTACCAGGAAGCGGTCTGCGCGAGGCCTGCTTCGGTACCGATCTCCGCCTTCCACACGTCGGTCGGCGGAATGTTCGACGGACTGACGACCCAGTCCGGGATGCGAAAAATAGGCGGCGCGATCGGGCGTGAGCTTGGCCTTGTCACCGCGGAACAGGCGATCGACCGCGGCACCGAGGCGCAGGATCGGGCGAGGCGTTGCCAGCGACACGGCGCGGCGGCCCATCGCGCGGCCGAGCGCGGACGCGAACTCACGATGGGTCCAGCCGCCGGTGCGGCCATCGTCCGGCTCGAGAATTTCCTTTTTCGGCGACCGGCTTTCGGCGAGAACCAGCAGCAGTCGCGCCAGGTCGTCGACGTGGATGAGCGAAATGCGGCCCTTGGGCGGCAGCAGGATCACGTCCGGCCTTCGCCATCTTGAACAGTTCGAGCGTCTCCTTGTCGCCGGGACCGTAGACGGCGGGCGGGCGGACGATCACCCAGTCGAGGCCGGAGCCCTTGACCAATTCTTCCGACCGCGACTTGGACGCGCCGTATTGCGACAGGCTCGGTCTCGCGCGCCGCGAGCGAGGAGACGTGAACGAAGCGCCGGGTGCCCGCAGCGGTAGCGGCGGCGAGCATCGTCAGTGTGCCCGTCACATTGCCGGCTTCGAAGCCGGCGCGTCTGGCGAGTTGATGACGCCGGCGACGTGGATGACCGCGTCGCTGCCGGTCACCAGCCGCTCGAGCGCGTCGCGGTCTCCGAGGCTGCCCTCGATCCATTCGACGCCGTCGCGCGGCTCCTGCGGGCGGCGGGCCAGCGCGTCGGACCTGATGCCCGCGCTCCACTGCAAGGTCGATGAGCCGTCTGCCCGACGAAGCCCGTGCCGCCGGTGACGGCGATGATCACAGGAGCGGCCTCACAGGGGCGACCATGGCCGCTCGCCGGCGGTTTCCTCTTCCTTCGCCGCTTCCTGGTGCCTGATCCGCTGGATCATCGCATCGAGCAGCGGCTCGATGCCTTCGCCGAGCGGCGCCGAAATTGGGAACGGCGCGCGTTCCGGTCGCGGCCTTGGCAGGTCGCGCTTCAGTTCGGCCAGTCGCTCTTCATCGACGAGATCGGCGCGGCTCAGTCGCGACGATCTCCGCTTTGCCAGCGAGGCCTGCGCCATAGCTTTCGAGTTCGCCACGGACGACGCGCCAGGCCTCGACCGGATCATCGCCGGCAGCGTCCACCAGGTGCAGCAGCAATTCGGTGCGCTCGACGTGGCCGAGAAAGCGGTCGCCGATCCCGGCGCCTTCTGCCGCGCCTTCGATCAGGCCAGGGATGTCGGCGAGAACGAACTCGCGGCCCTTGTGGCGGACGACGCCGAGCTGCGGGCGAAGCGTCGTGAACGGATAATCGCCGACCTTCGCCGACGCGTTGGTGACGCTGTTGAGGAAGGTGGATTTGCCCGCGTTGGGAAGACCGACGAGGCCGACGTCCGCGAGAAGCTTCAGCCGGAGCCAGACCCACATTTCCTCGCCTTCGATGCCCGGCTGGTGCTGGCGCGGAGCGCGGTTGGTCGAGGTTTTGTAGCTGGCGTTGCCGCGGCCTCCCATTCCGCCTTCGAGCAGGACGACGCGCTGGCCCTCTACGGTCAGGTCGGCGAGCAGGCTGCGATCCTCATCGTCGGCAAGAAGCTGCGTTCCGACCGGGACCTTGATGACCAGATCGGGTGCGGCGGCGCCGGTCCGGTTCGAGCCCGAGCCGCCGGTGCCGCGCTTGGCCCGGAAGTGCTGCGTGTAGCGGAAGTCGATCAGCGTATTGAGGCCGGGCACCGCCTCGAAGATGATGTCGCCACCCTTGCCGCCGTCGCCGCCGTCGGGACCGCCGAACTCGATGATACTTCTCGCGCCGAAAGCTCACAGCACCAGGTCCGCCGGAGCCGGATCGCACGTAGATTTTCGCCTGGTCGAGAAAATGCATCGCGCGCGACTTAGGTGATGCGCTTGGCCGAAGATTGCCACCTTCAGGGCCGGGCGTGCTGTCGCTTCGTAGAGGCCGATCTTGCCGCCGCCGGGAAGCGGGACGCCCGTCGCCCGGCCCCAGCTGGCGCGGAACGGCTCGCGCATTGCACGCCTTTACCCGCGAGTCTGGCGATCTCGGCGTCGAGGTCGTCGCACATGAAATAGAGCTGGTGGACGTCGTTCTTCTCGCCGCCGTGAACGCCCATTTCGGTCGGGGGAGCTTGTAGATCAGCCAGCCGCCACCGGCGTCGATGCAGGGAATTTCGAGGACGTCGCGGAGGAAGGCGCGGTCGGCTTCCTCGTCGCGGGTGAAGATCATCACGTGGGCGCCGCTGATCATCGTCACGCTCCTTTCGGATGTCTGGCTTCGATTTCTTTGCGAAGATATTCGGTGGCGATGCGCCTCGCGGCGTCGCGCTGCAGGCCGAGCGAGCCGGTGATCGGCTCGCCGAGGAGGGAGTCGCCAAGCGCGGCGAGCACCAGCCAGAAGCGTGCTTTCGGGTACGTGATGCTGCTCGTGGCCGACGCTCAATTGGGCGACGAGCACGCGGATCGAGTCGAGGATCGGGTTCAGCGCATCGCGATTGCCGGACAGGATCATCCAGGCGGCCAGCGCTCCTGCGCCTTCCCGGCCGAAGGCGTCGAACGTGCCGTCGACGACCTCGCTGACGTCCTTCTCGCCGATGCGCGCCCGCTCGACCGCTTCGGCGATAGTTCCCGTGACCCGGTCGGCGATCGACCTTGCGAGCTCGGCCTGAAGCCCTGCCGCCGACCCGAAGTGATGAAGCAGGTTGGCGTGCGTTCGCCCAACTTTTGCCGCGACCGCCTTCAGCGTGACCGCTTGTGGCCCTTGGTCGAGCAGCAGCATTCGCGCCGCTTCCAATGCGGCTGACCGGCTCTCTTCAGAGTTGAGGCGTTTGCGGCTTATTGACACTTGTGTAAGTTACTATAGCTTCCACGTATGAGCACGACGACCCTGCCGACACCGTCAGATCTGACGATCACGCCGCGCGACCGGAAATTCGAGCGCGGCGAACTCGATCCGCGCCTGTGGCACGGCGGCAATGTCGAAGCCACCGCCATTTACAACGCGCTGTCGACGACCTTTCCGACCGGCGAGGCCTTTTTCGTCGAAAGTGTCCGCGCGTTTCGCGAGGGAGCGCCGCCCAAGCTCGCCGCGGAGATCAAGGGCTTCACGACCCAGGAAGCCATCCACAGCCGCGAGCATGCCGCGTTCAATCGCCGAGCCGCCGATTCGGGATACGATCTGTCCAAACTGGAAGCTCAGATCGATCATCGGCTGGCGATCACCAAGACCAAGCCGCCGATCGTCAGCCTCGCCGCGACGATGGCGCTCGAACATTTCACCGCGATCCTCGCCCATGAGCTGCTGGACGATCCGAGCCATCTCGCCGGCGCCGACAAGGACGCGGCCGACCTTTGGAGATGGCACGCCTGCGAGGAGATCGAGCATAAGGGCGTTGCCTACGACACCTGGCTGCACGCTACGCGGCATGGCCGCGCTCAAGATGCGCTGGAAGGTGAAGGCGAAGGTGATGCTGTTCGTCACCCGCAACTTCGTCGTCGACCGCACCGCAGGCGCGCTGGAGTTGATGCGCCAGGACGGCGTCACCGGCCTTCGCGCCTGGTCGCGGCTGCTTTGGTATCTGTGGATCCGCCCCGGCATGTTCCGGAAGATCGGCGTCGCCTGGTTCAAGTTCTTCCTGCCGAGACTTTCACCCGTGGAACGAGGACGACCGTCACCTGCTTCGCGCCTATGAGGCGAGTGCTGCTGCGGAAACCGGTCCGGAACCGGTGAGGAAAGTCCGCAGCGCGGCCTGAGTTTGACGGCAAACGCCGGGACGCCTGCCATCACCAGGCAAGCTAGCATCAGTGCATGTCTATTGAGGAACGTGTTGCGGCGCTCGACTGGGTGCGCATCCACAATGAGCTGGACGAGCGAGGTTGGGCAACCACCGGTCCGCTTCTGACATCCGGCGAGCGTGACGCGACCGTCAATGCCTACGCGGACGACGATTTGTACCGGAGCACGGTGATCATGGCGCGTCACGGCTTCGGACGTGGCGAATACCGATACTTCGCGAACCCACTGCCTCCGCTGATCGGAGCATTGAGGGAGACATTCTACGTTCGACTGGCCCCGGTCGCGAACAGCTGGAACGAGCGGCTTGGCCGGAACGGGTCATTTCCCGCCGATCACGGCGATTTCATCAGGCAATGCCATATGTGGGCCAGTTGAGGCCGACGCCGCTGGTCCTGCGCTACGGGCCCGGCGACTATAATTGCCTGCACCAGGACCTGTACGGGGATCTCAGCTTCCCGTTGCAGGCGGCGTTCCTGTTGTCGGAGCCGAAAGATTTTGAAGGCGGCGAATTCGTGCTGACCGAGCAGCGCCCGCGGATGCAGTCGCGAGTCCACGTAGTTTCGCTGGCGGCGGGCGAGGCGGTGATCTTCGCCGTCAATCACCGCCCCGTTCGCGGAAGCAAGGGCAACTACCGGGTGACGATGCGCCATGGAGTTAGCCCAGTGCGCGCCGGTAGCCGGCACACCTTGGGCATCATCCTTCATGACGCGACTTAGGCCGCCAGCGCCTCTCCCTCCTCGACGGCGCCAGCTAACGTCAGTCGAAGCAAGCGCGCCTGCGCTTCCATTCCCCGCGCGCAGCTGAGGCGCGGCGCCGAAATACCCAGCGGGAGGAAGCCAAGCTTTTCGAGCACTCGGCCGGACGCCGGATTGTCGAGGAAGTGCGACCCTTCGAGCTGCGTGAAGCCCAGCGCCCGAGCGATGTCGATCAGCGCGAGGCCGGCCTCCGTGGCATAGCCGCAGCCCCAGAACGGGCGGGCGATCCAGTAGCCGAGCTCGACCGAACCCGAAGGGCGCCGTCCAAGGCCGCATGAGCCGACCAGGCGCGGCGCTCCGTCCGTCCGTTCGAAGATCAGGAAGGAGGGCAGTACCGGATCCCGCGGCTGCGCGAGAAAGGCTTCCGCGTCGCGGAGGCGATACGGCCAGGGCGCGGTCGCGAGATTGCGGACGATCATCTCGTCGGCAATCGCGGCGGCTAGCGCTGGAGCGTCCTCGGCCCAGCCGGGCCTCAGAAGCAGCCGTTCAGTCCTGGCGAACATCTTGTCTTCTCCTCCACACGGCGCGCCCTAGCGGCACTCCGTGACTGTTTCGGGAGAAGAAAAAGAAAGGGAGAAGAGGGGGCTTCCCTCTTCTCCCTTGTGACCTTGCGGTCGATCTTTGGGCTGCCCCCTCCTGGGGTGGCCCTTTATCGACCAGCCCCTATGCGTTTTCCTCGGTCGTAATCGGCATGACGTGCACGTACTTGCGACCAAGCTTGCCGTCGCGAAACGCAACGGTGCCGTCGGTAAGCGCAAAAAGCGTGTGGTCCTTGCCCATGCCGACGTTGCTGCCGGCATGCCATTTCGTGCCGCGTTGGCGGACGATGATGTTTCCGGCGCGCGCGGCTTGGCTGCCGAAGAGCTTCACGCCGAGGCGCTTGCTCTCACTGTCGCGACCGTTGCGGCTGGAACCGCCTGCTTTTTTATGTGCCATGACGAACTGCTACCTGAATATCTTAAACGGTGATTACTTGGCCTTGGGGGCCTTCTTGGCTGCGGCCTTAGCAGGTGCAGCATCCTTTGTCGACGGCGCCTTGTCGGCCTTTGCCTTCGGCTCGGCCTTCTTGGCCGGCGCTTCCGCTGGCCGGAGCCTTCTCCGCCTTCGCAGGTGCAGCAGCGGCCTTCGGCTCGGCCGGAGCGGCCTCCGCCTTCGGCTTCGCGGCCTTGGCCTTCTCGCCGCCGATCGACACGATCTTCAGGATCGTGTGGTTCTGGCGATGACCCTCCTTGCGGCGATAATTGTGGCGGCGGCGCTTCTTGAAGACGGTGACCTTGTCGGCCTTCGCCTGGGCGACGATTTCCGCGCCGACGATCAGGCCTGCAACGGACTTCAGCGTCCGAACCTTCTCCGGCGAGGAGGATGTCGGTGATGTCGATCTTGTCGCCGGCTTCCCCAGCGAGTTTCTCGACGACGATCTTGTCTCCGGCGGTGACGCGATATTGCTTACCGCCCGTGCGCACGACTGCGAACATTGGCTCACTTCTCTCGTAAAACTGGACGCGCGGTTGGGTACAGACCCCCGCGCGAAAGGCAGCCGCCTATGGCAGCGGCCCTAGCCTGTCAACCGCGACAAGCCTTAAAACGCTTAGTGCCGGTGCTCCGGCCGCAGCTGGTAGCGGCTGCCGTCGAAACCATCGAAATAGGCTTCGATCGCCGGGTGATCGACCGGCTCGTCGCTTTCGTCCTGGATCAGGTTCTGCTGGCTGACGTAAGCGATGTAGCTCTGCTCCGCATTCTCGGCGAGCAGATGGTAGAAGGGCTGGTCCTTCGACGGGCGCAGGTCCTCCGGGATCGCCTCGTACCATTCCTCGCTGTTGGCGAAGACCGGATCGACGTCGAACACTACCCCGCGGAAGTCGAACAGCCGGTGGCGCACGACCTCACCGATGCCGAAGCGGGCCTGGGACATGGCCATGGCGGTTGGGACGGGGCTCACAGGACAGAAACGATCGAGGTGCGACATGGCTTCAATCTAGGGATCGCTCAGCATTCCACAAGGCGGCTAGGCAATGCCGAAAGGCACTGCTAGAGGCGCTCCGCCCGCCGGCTTCGTCCGGCCAGCGCCTTCGATAAATGCGGAGAGGTGGCTGAGTGGTCGAAAGCACCGCACTCGAAATGCGGCGTACGGGCAACCGTACCGTGGGTTCGAATCCCACCCTCTCCGCCAGCGGCTTATTCGTCATAGCCCGTCGGCATCCGACTTTCTTGAGAAATCTGGGTTTTTTGCAAGCTATCGGTACGCCAGCGATCGTTGACGTGTGCCTCTAACCGCTACATAGTGGGGGAACTACAGAGGGAACCGAATGGCGCTTACTGTCGCCCATGCTAGGAACGCTAAACCAGGCCGGCACTCGGATGGCCAAGGAACTTATCTGCTGGTGAAGCCTAGTGGAACCAAGTCCTGGGTCCTGAGGGTTCAGCACAATGGAAAGCGGCAGGACTTTGGACTGGGCTCATTTGTCGCGGAGCCCATCGGCATTACCGGCGTCCCTATTCACAAGAGGAAATCCCTGACGCTCTCCGAAGCGCGCGAAAAGGCGAGGGTTGGCCGGGAGCTCGCCAAGGCAGGGCTAAATCCATCATCGGAATGGCGCTCTGAGGTCGAAGCAATACCGACCTTTAGAGAAGCGGCGGGCCAGTATCACGCGCAGGTGTCCAAGAGTTGGCGCAACGGGAAGCACAGCGATCAGTGGTTGAACACACTCAAAACCTACGCCTTTGAGATCTGGGCAAGCTGAAGGTGGACGAGATTGATGCTTCGGCGATCGAGCGGGCTCTCCTTCCGATATGGCTCTCCAAAGGTGAGACTGCACGACGGTTCTGCAGCGGATTGCGGCTGTCTTAGACTTTGCTCATGGCAGAGGCTGGCGACAAACCGAAGCGCCGGTGCGCCGCCCTTAGCCGGCTAATGAGCGGCATAAAGCAGGCTAAGGGCTCCAACTTCGCAGCCATGCCTTACAAGGATGTGCCGCGGTTCTTCGAGAAGCTGGCCGACCGCGAATTCTCGGTCGGACGATTGGCGTCTCGCTTTTTCGATTCTGACGGCTGCACGGTCTGGAGAAAGTAAGGAAGGCACGATGGCGTGACGTCGACATGACCTCGCGTGAGTGTGGCGTGTCCCCCCGGAGAATTCGAACTGCCCGACTGCACATCGTGCCTCTCACGAAGCCTGCCATCGAAATCTTAGAGCAGCTGCAAGCGGTTCTGAACTCTAGGCCGACAAACCTGGTGTTCTTGGGTCAAAAGTCTCCGAGATGAGTGACGCTACACTTGCCAAAGTGCTGCGCGTTGGTGGTGGCGTGGGGTTCACCGTCCATGGCTTTCGTTCCTCTTTCCGCGATTGGGCCGCTGAGAGCGGGTTCGCCGACGCTTGGGCCGAAGCTGCACTAGCTCATACCAACCCTAACCGAACGGAAAGCGCTTACAGGCGCACGACCTTCTTCGAGCAGAGAAGAGACAAGCTGATGCCTGAATGGTCGAGCTTTTGCGTCCCAAACGGGCAGGACTTCAAACCCCAGGCGGGCCAGTTGTGAGGCGTGTCGGGACACGGGTCTTCCGCACCGGAGGCAGGGCCAGTCAACCGCCAGAGCATGTGTTGTCTCGAAGGAAATTTAGCGCTCCTGTTCGCCGATCTGTGGACGGACTGGTAGATATCGCAGAACAGAACAAGATCATTCAGTCTCCGATTGATCTATTGCCCGGACAGCCAGCATGCTGAATCGCGCTTCAAACTAGTAATTTGTTCGCTCCGGTCCGCATTTATTCACAGAAATCCTCCGGCGACCGTGCGGATACGCTTCCCTATCCGACGACATTGTTCTGGGCTTGAGGCCTAGGAGTGAGGTCATGACAGACAGGTTGCTGTATTCCGTTCAGGAGAGCGCTCGCGCTCTAGGGGTGGGCAGAACGAAGTTTATGATTTGATCAAAGACGGCCGACTGACCGTGATTAAGATCGGCCGTCGCACGCTAATCCAAGCTCCGAGCATCAAGCGTATCGTTGTATGGTGAGTAGTTGTGGAGCATATCGACAACCAGCCTAGTCTTGCCCTGCACCGCGGCGAACGCAGGGTGCCGGTCGAGCCCGCGATTAGTCAGCATTCGCCAACGAGTTCGGAATGGTCACCGTTCAGTCTGCAACTGACGATCGCACTTTGGGGCACGAAGGCGATTGTTGAAGGCCCAGCAGATAGCCGTCGTGCGAGTGTCATCTTCGTCCGGTTCAGAGGCCGCTGAAATTTGTATTTAGCTTGGTCACACAACTCGCGGCGCTTTGGGCGTTTGCTCCCGCTTCTTGCCAAGACCTTGAAGATGTCGCGGATGCGCTGCTCCGGCTCTTCCGCCGCAAACACCTTCGAGCGACTGGGAGCCTGACCATGGAAGGAACCGGCGCCGGGTTTCTCACAACGCGGTTAAAGGCGGCTGGACTACATTCGGGTGGTGCGTGGTCACGGAGACAGGCTCAAGGCAATTCCACACGGTGAACTCTTCGTGCTGCCCGAAAATCGTCCCACCGATGTATTGAAGCCGTTGCCGATCGAATGGTGTGAGGATGTCGAACCGCGGCTCGATGATTTGTGGTTGATCAAGCGCATCCTACCGAAGGAAGGGGTCGCTCTCCTCTTCGGGCATCCAGGAACTGGGAAGACCTTTCCTGGCGATCGACGTCGCTATGCACGTGGCGACCGGTCAGGCTTGGAATGGCAACAAAACTAAGCGTGGCCTGGTGGTCTCATCCGCGGAAGGGCAGGGCGGCGCACGTAATCGGATCGCCGCATTCAAACAAATGCACCAGCTGACTGGTCTGATCGCCCTCGCCTTAATCCCCTCCTCCATCGATTTGTACGAGGCGGATGCGGACGGGCCGCGGCTCGTTGACGCAATCCGAACTGCGGCCGAACATTATGGCGAACGTCCTGTTTTGATTGTGATCGACACCCTGAGCAGAACTCTGGGTGCCGGCAAAGAGAACACGGACGACCTTGCAACCTATCTATCCAATTGCTCGTCCATCGCTGCGGAGTTTCAATGCTGTGTGACGCTCGTCCACCACAGGCCCAAGGACGGGACCAGCTCTGACCCACGGGGCCACAGCAGCCTCAAAGGCGGCGTCGACACAATGATCTCCGTTGAAGGAACGCAACACACCAAAGTTGCAAGGCTGACGAAACAGCGTGACGGCGAGGAGGCGAAGCTGATCAGTTTCAGGCTCGCCCCGCAGTTTTTAGGGAATGACGAGGACGGAGAGCCGGTCAACTCTTGCACCATTGAGGCGAAGAGAGAGCCAGCACCGGACCCGCTGGAGTGCGCCCTCGCCAAGCTTCGAAGCCAAGCCCGACTGGCATTTTCGATTTTGCAGCAAACTTTGATTGAGGAATCGGTCCTAGCTGAGCGATATCCCGCGTGATGCTTTGAAGCACGGCGTGGTGGTGGACGTCACTCGCTACTCGGTCTGGCGGGACAGAGTTATTGATGAGGTTGAGACAAAGTCAGGACAGAAAGCCGGGACAGGCCGAAGGGCCGTCACCCGCGCCTTGGAAGCACTTAAAAACGCTGGGATCGTAGGAACTTCGGAGGACTGGATTTGGATCAATACACTGAGCCCGTGAAATTGCTGGGACGCA
>CAVVQF010000001.1:0-83283 GCA_963750315.1 uncultured Alphaproteobacteria bacterium | reverse complement strand
CCGTCCTCGAAGCCAGCCGCATCTCCGCCGAAACCGTCGCCGAACACGGCCTTTCGCCGGAGGAATACGAGCGCATCCTCAAAGCGCTTGGCCGCGAGCCGAACCTGGTCGAGCTCGGCATCTTCTCGGTCATGTGGTCGGAGCATTGCTCCTACAAATCGCTCGCGCTTCCACCTGAAGAAGCTGCCGACCGAGGCGCCGTGGGTGATCTGCGGCCCCGGCGAGAATGCCGGCATCATCGACATCGGCGACGGCGACGCGGCCATCTTCAAGATGGAGAGCCACAACCACCCGTCCTACATCGAGCCCTACCAGGGCGCGGCGACGGGCGTCGGCGGCATCCTGCGCGACGTCTTCACCATGGGCGCGCGGCCGATCGCCAACCTCAACGCGCTGCGCTTCGGCCGGCCCGACCATCCCAAGATGCGCCACCTGATCGCGGGCGTGGTCCCGGGCATCGGCGGCTACGGCAATTGCGTCGGCGTCCCGACCGTCGGCGGCGAGGTCAATTTCGACACCGCCTATGACGGCAACATCCTCGTCAACGCGATGACCGTCGGCGTCGCGAAGACCGACAAGATTTTCTATTCGGCCGCGACCGGCATCGGCAATCCGATCGTCTATGTCGGCTCGAAGACCGGCCGCGACGGCATCCACGGCGCGACCATGGCCAGCGCCGACTTCGACGAGAACAGCGACGAGAAGCGCCCGACGGTGCAGGTCGGCGACCCGTTCACCGAGAAGCTGCTGATCGAAGCCTGCCTCGAGCTGATGGCGACCGACGCGATCGTCGCCATCCAGGACATGGGCGCGGCGGGCCTCACCTCCTCCTCGGTCGAAATGGCGAGCAAGGGCGGCGCGGGCATCCGGCTCGACATGAACAAGGTGCCGTGCCGCGAAGACGGGCATGACGCCCTATGAAATGATGCTCTCCGAAAGCCAGGAGCGCATGCTGATGGTGCTGAAGCCCGGCCGCGAGGCGCGAGGCCGAAGCCATCTTCCACAAGTGGGAGCTCGACTTCGCGGTCATCGGCGAAGTCACCGACACCGGCCACATGGTGCTGGAGTTCGAACGGCGAGGTCGTCTGCGACATCCCGCTCGGCCCGCTGGCCGACGAAGCGCCCTGCTACGAGCGCCCGTACATCAGCCAGGACGAGTATAAGGCGTGGGCCGGCATCAAGCCGCTGGGCGACGTGCCGGAAAGCACCGACATCGCGGCGGACCTGCTGAAGCTGATGGCCTCGCCCAACCTCGCCAGCCGCCGCTGGATCTGGGAGCAGTACGACAGCCAGGTCGGCGCCGACACGGTCCAGCGCCCGGGCGGCGATGCGGCGGTCGTGCGCGTGCACGGGACGAAGAAGGCGCTGGCGATCACCACCGACTGCACGCCGCGCTACGTCTATGCCGACCCGGTCGAGGGCGGGAAGCAGGCGGTCGCCGAGACCTACCGCAACCTCTGCGCGGTCGGCGCGAAGCCGCTGGCGATCACCAACTGCCTCAACTTCGGCAACCCGCAGCGGCCCGAGATCATGGCCCAGCTCGTCGGCGCGCTGCGAAGGCATGGGCGAAGCCTGCCGAGCGCTCGATTACCCGATCGTGAGCGGCAACGTCTCGCTCTACAACGAGAGCAAGGCGACGGGCGGTGGGTCGCGCGATCCTGCCGACGCCAGCGATTGGCGGCGTTGGGTTGCTTGAGGATTGGGAGAAGTCGGCGACGATCGCATTCAAGGCGGAGGCACGCCGGATTTTCCTGATTGGAGCCGATGCGAAAGCAAAGCCCGAAATTGCGCAGTCCGTGTGGCTCGATGTCTGTCATGGCCGGCGCGACGGCCCACCACCTCGTGTCAACCTTGAAGTCGAACGCCGGCATGGCGAGTTCGTGCGAATGCTGATCCGCGAGGGCTTCGCAACGGCAGTGCATGACGTAAACGATGGCGGAGTGCTTGTTGCGGTTACAGAGATGGCGCTTGCCGGCAATATCGGCGCCCATCTGGTCATCGATCGGTTCGAAGACCATGTAGACTTAGAGGTTGAAAACCATTCGGCGTCCCTGTTCGGAGAGACGCAGGGCCGCTACGTCATCGCAGAGCCTTTCGACGTCAGTACAGTCGAAGAGTTGGCGCGCGAAAACGACATCGGTTGCTGCTTCATCGGTTGGACGGGCGGCGACAAGATCGCCATCGATCGGGCGGATCGCTCAAATTTGTGCGAAATCTCCCTCGCCGACCTCCGCGCGGCGCATGAAGGCTTCTTCCCCAAGTTGATGGGCTCGGACGCGGCGCTCGCTTAGCTGCCGGGAATTCGCGTTCGCCCGCTGATTTCTTGACTTCCCGGACACTCGTGCATCTTTCTCCCGCCAGAACGGGGAGCAAGGCATGTTGAAGCCGATTGCGTTTGGTACTGCCGTGGCCGGCACGCTCGACATCGTGTTCGCGATGATTTTGACCATCGCCTTCGGAAACGAGATCGGAAAGATGCTCCGCTTCGTCGGCTCCGGCCCCTTTCCGCAAGCGGTCGACATGGGCGCCACCGGCTCGCTGCTCGGCCTGCTCACCCACTTCGCGCTGATGGCGATCATGACCGTTGTCTACGTCCTGCTTGCGCGCAGGACGCCGGCGATTGTCCAGCATCCGATCCAGTGGGGCATCATCTACGGGCTCGCGACCTACGTCGTGATGAACTGGCTGGTTGTCCCGCTCAGGTTCGACGCGCCCCTACCGCCCAAGCCGCTGTCCATCGCAACGCAATTGTTCGCCCACGTCGCACTGGTCGGCATTCCGATCGCGCTGATCACCGCGCGCAGTCTCAAGCCTCGGTTCGCTTGACGGACGCGGCCGGCTATTCGGGAACACCGCTCGGCAAGAAGCTCGGCTATCGCGACGGCATGCGGGTGTTCGTCGGCGACATGCCCGATCCAATCCGCCACGACATCGAGCGAAGCATCGACGCCAAGCCGAACTGGCTGTTCGTGCCCGAGCCGGAGCTCGAAGCGGCGCACATCTTCGTGAAGGCGCGAGCGGGGCTCGAGGACCAACTCGCCGCGCTTCAGCCGTTGTTGGCGCCGTCGGCCTTCGTCTGGGTCAGCTGGCCCAAGAAAGCCTCGAAGGTACCGACCGACATCACCGAAGACACGATCCGCGACGTTTGCTTGCCGATGGGCCTGGTCGACGTGAAGGTCTGCGCGATTGACGCTATCTGGTCGGGCCTGAAGTTGATGCGCCGGAAAGGCCGATGAGATGAAAGACGTGCCCTCGGTCGAATATGAAGCCCTTCCGCGCCTAACCGACGACCAACGCATCGAGCGAGCCCGCGCGTTTCGAGAGGAAATCGCCACTCGCCGAAGCTGCCGGATGTTCTCCAACGCGCCCGCTCCTCGCGGCGTCATCGAGGAGGCAATCCTTGCTGCGGGCACCGCGCCGTCCGGAGCCAATCATCAGCCGTGGCACTTCGCGGTCGTCTCGTCGCCCGATCTCAAGCATCGAATTCGGCTGGAAGCGGAAAAGGAAGAGGCCTCGTTCTACGCCGGCAAGGCGGGGAAGGAATGGCTTGAAGCGCTGGCGCCGCTCGGCACCGACCAGGACAAGTCCTACCTCGAAACAGCTCCGTGGCTGATCGTCGTATTCGGTCAGCGGCGAGGCGGTATCGATCCGGACGATCAGAAGACCAATTATTACGTGACTGAGAGCGTCGGCATCGCCTGCGGGTTCCTGCTGGCCGCTTTGCACCGGGCAGGACTTGCCACCCTCACCCACACCCCATCACCAATGGGTTTCCTTCGCGAGCTGTGCGGGCGGCCGAAAAGCGAAAAGCCCGTGATGGTCATCGTCGCGGGCCTGCCCGCAGACGGCGCGGTCGTGCCCCTGCATGCGCTACGCAAGAAGCCGCTTGAGCAGATTAGCAGCTGGCTCTGACGACGCTCGCTTTACCCTTCGCGATGTCGTTACAGACGTGTAACGTACCTCGATGACCGCCTCGACAATGCGCAACTGGACTTTCGCCGGCCTGATCATTGCCCTCCTCGGGCTCCCCGCAATCGTTACGGCCAGCCGGTTGTTCGCTGCCAATCCGAAGAGCGACGGCGCCATTGCCGTCCGCGAGGTCGCGATCCTCGCGCTCACCGCCTTCCTGCTCTGGATCGTCGTTAGCCGGGAACGCCGTCCACTATCCTCGATCCAGCTCCGGTTCGATCGTCTCGGGAAAACGCTTGCCTGGGGTTTCGGCCTGGCGGTCGTCTGCTTCGCGGTGGTAATCGCCTGCCTTGCCGGATTCTCGGTCTTCGGCATCCATTACGGCGAGGGTGCCTCGATCGCGCCATCGCTGTGGGTCGCCTTCCTGACCGTGCTTCGCGCCGGCATTTCGGAAGAGGTCTTCTACCGCGGCTTCGCGATCGAGCGGATGCAGGAGATGTTCGGCAGCAAGTGGGCCGCGGCCGGTATCTCGCTCGTCGTCTTCGCGGGGTTCCATTACCGGCAAGGCCTGCCGGGCATTTTCATCGCCTTCGTAGTGGGTGCGGTCCTGACCGCTTTCTTCCTGTGGAAGCGCAATCTGCTGGCGGCGATCTTCGCACACTTCCTGGTCGACTTCGTCCCGAACGTGCTGTTCCCGCTGCTGGGAGCGCAGGACTGAATCTACTTGCGAATGGTTCGCATTATCGTTATGTCCAATCACCATGCTCGTCTGCATCTGCAACCGCATTACCGAGAGCGAGGTCAAGATGGCCGCTCGCTGCGGTGCGACAACGCCCCAGGCAGCCTACGCCTGCCAAGGTTGCGAAGTGCAATGCGGCTGCTGCCTTGATTTTGCGCAGGAAGTCATCGACGCGGAACGCGGCACGCCTAAGACGCTGCGCCTCGTCACCGCCAAAGCCGCCTGAAGCTTGACCGCCGCCCGGGTGCAGCGCATCGCGCCGGCAACAACGGGAGACTGAGCGGATGAAGGGCGATCCCAAGGTCATCGAGTTCCTCAACGAGGCGCTCAAGAACGAACTGACCGCGACCAACCAATACTGGCTGCACTACCGCCTGCTCGACAATTGGGGCGTCCACAAGCTTGCCAAGTTCGAGCGCGGCGAGTTGATCGACGAGATGAAGCATGCGGACAAATTGTCCGAGCGCATCCTGTTCCTCGACGGCCTGCCCAACTTCCAGCTCCTCGGCCGCCTCCACATCGGCGAGAATGTCGAGGAGGTACTGAAGGCGGATCTTGAGCTGGAGATGGAAGCGCTGACCCAGCTCCGCGGCGCCATCGCCCATTGCGAAACGGTGAAGGATTACGTCAGCCGCGACCTCTTCTCGGAAATCCTCGAGAATGAAGAGCAGCATGTCGACACGCTCGAGCAGCAGTTCGAGATGATCGCGCGCATGGGCATCCAGAACTACATTCAGCTTCAGTCCGAGGCCGCCGACGACTAAGGTCGCCCGCTGGGGGCGGCTATGATCGACAATGCAAGCGCTTCGAAGCGCCATCTGACGCTGGACGTCGTTCGTGGCGTGGCCGTCATGGGCATCCTGCTGGCGAACATCGCGGCCTTCGCGCTGCCGGGCGCGGCCTATTTTTCACCGATGGCCTGGGGCGGCCATACCGGCGGCGACCTCATCGCCTGGCTCGGCACCTATGTCTTGATCGAAGGCAAGATGCGCGGGCTTTTCTCCTTCCTGTTCGGCGCGTCGATGCTGCTGATCATCGAGCGCGCGGCGGCGTCGGGGAAAATCCCGCGCAAGTCCATTTCTCGCGAATGGCGGTCCTGTTCCTGTTCGGCGTCGCCCACGGCTACCTCATCTGGTGGGGCGACATCCTGTCCCACTACGCCCTGGTCGGAGCGATCGCCTTCATGTTCGTCAGGATGCGCGCCGAGCAATTGTTCGCCGCTGCCATGACGACGCTCGTCCTGACCCTGGTCTGGAACGGGCTCGGGTTCATGACTTTGCTCGAAAGCGCGGCGCGGAACACGGTCGATACGATCGACACTTGGACCCAATTCTCCAAGGCGTTCGGGACCCCGCCGCCCGAGATCATCGCCAAGGAAATTGCCGCGATGCGCGGTCCGTGGCTGACCGAAGTCGCCTTTCGCTGGGATCACGTCGATAACCCGTTCGTCGGGCTCAAGATCTACGGGATCGAGACGATGGCGGCGGTCCTGTTCGGCATGTGGGGCTATCGCTCGGGCTTCGTGACGGGTTCATGGGACAAGGGACGCTATCGCCGCATTGCCCTGGTCTGCCTCGGCGCTACGTGGGTCGCCTATCTGCTGATGGGTCTCGCGACCATATCGCACGGCTTCGACCAGCGCTGGGTGTTCTTCGGATCGGTCGTCGGGACGATCCCGTTCCGCATCCTCGGTACCGTCGGTTACGCCGCGCTGATCATCCTTGCACTGAAGCCTGGAGGATGGCTGACCGAGCGGCTCGCGGCCGTCGGCCGGGCGGCCTTCAGCAATTATCTAGGCACGTCGATCCTTGTCAGTTCGATTTTCTACGGCTGGGGCTTCGGCCAGTTCGCGCGCTGGGACCGGGCGGCTGATCTACATAGTCCCGCCGATCGTCTGGGCGATCATGCTTTTGTGGTCGAAACCGTGGCTTAAACGCTTCCGCTACGGCCCGTTCGAATGGGCTTGGCGAAGCCTCGCCCGATTGAAAATCCAGCCGATGAAGAAGCCATTGCCTGCGACGGCAACAGCGGAAGCCTAGATCCGGCCGAAGTCCTGGTTGGTCGCCTTTCGCCCGAAGCCCTGCTGCGGGCTGCGAGTAAGCAGCGGGTTCGTCGCCCGGTCGAACAAGTCGACGGTGCGTCCGAACAGGCGGCGCAACTCAACGACTTCCGGAACGAGCTCGTCCGGGAAGCGGCGGGTTTCGACGCAAACGCGTGCGGTGCTTTCGATCAGCTCCGCAATCTTGGCGAGCGGCTCAGCGCCGAACTGGCGGGCCTCACCTTTGATGGTATGCGCCGGAAGGACGAGCGCGGCGGTATTTCCCTCGTGCATCGCCTCTTCGATCTGCGCGACCGACTTGGCTGCATCCTCGCGGAAGTAACTGAGAATCCGGATAAAGCCGGCGCCAAGTTCGGCGCGGCTCCTCTCGAAGTGAACCCAGTCGACGATCTTGAAGTCGTCGTCGCTCGCTGCATTTCCCGTGACCACGAGGACTCGATTACAACGCAAAGTGTAAAATTAGGCTTAGCGGCCCTTGTCGTAGGGATTTTTGGTTGCGCGGAAGGTGAGCCGCATTGGGACCGGGGCGAGCTCCATGTCTCGTCGCATCGAGTTTAGCAGGTAGCGGCGATAGCTGTCGGGAAGTTGATCGACGCGCGATCCGAACACGACGAAGGTCGGCGGACGGGTCTTCACCTGCGTGATGTAGCGCAGCTTGATGCGGCGGCCGCTCGGCGCGGGTGGCGGATTGGCCTCGACCGCGCTTTCGAACCAACGGTTCAATTCGCCTGTTGAAATCCGCCGCGACCAGCTTTCGCGAAGCTCGAACGCGACCTTCAGCACGTCGTCGACGGCCTTGCCGGTTTTGGCTGAGATGGCGAGCACGGGCACGCCCTTCAGCTGCGACAGGCCCTCTTCCAGCGCCGCCTTCACGCCGTTGAACAACGACGAGGCATGCTCCGCGACGTCCCACTTGTTGAGTGCGATGAGCAGCGCCCTGCCCTCTTCGACGACCTGGTCGGCGATGCGCAGGTCCTGCGCTTCCAATCCGCGCGTTGCGTCGAGCAGCAAGACGACCACTTCGGCGTAATCGATGGAACGACGAGTGTCGGCCGCCGACAGCTTTTCCAGCTTGTCGTCAACCTTCGCGCGCTTCCGAAGCCCGGCGGTGTCGACCAGCTGAACCGGACGGCCCTGCCATTGCCAGTCGAGAGTGATGGAATCGCGCGTGATCCCGGCTTCGGGGCCGGTGATCATCCGCTCTTCGCCGAGCATCCGGTTCACGAGCGTCGACTTGCCCGCGTTCGGACGACCGACGATCGCCAACTTTAGCGGCCGGCTCGGATCCTCCTCGTCGAGTTCTTCCTCGACCTCTTCATTCTCGCGTTCGACGAACGGGCGCAGGCTTTCGAACAAGTCGACTATGCCTTCGCCATGCTCGGCGCTGACGGCGATCGGCTCGCCGAGGCCGAGCGCAAAGGCTTCCAACCGCCCGCCCTCGCCTGCATTTCCCTCGGCCTTGTTCGCGGCGACGATGACCGGCGTGTTCCCGGCGCGAAGCCAGCGCGCAATCTCTTCGTCGAGCGGCGTAAGGCCCTCGCGCCCGTCGATCAGGAACAAGGCAACGTCCGCCTCGCGCACCGCGGCCTCGGTCTGCTGGCGCATTCGGCCAGGCAGCGTGTGAGGGTCTTCGTCCTCATAGCCCGCCGTATCCATCACTCGGAATTCGAGCCCAAGCAGCTTCCCCTCGCCCTCGCGGCGGTCGCGCGTGACGCCGGGACGATCGTCCACCAACGCCAGTCGTTTGCCGACAAGACGGTTGAATAGGGTCGATTTGCCGACGTTGGGACGGCCGACGATCGCTACGGTTGGAAGGCGGGGCATTAGGGGTCGGTTAGCGGATGAATTTGCATATGCGAAGGCACGTGGTACAAACCCGATTTCGTATGCGCAACGGAACGAGTAGGCCGCGAGCGTATTGAATCGCCCGTTCCAAAGCTCAGGAGCAACCAGGAATGCCGTCGCGACCCGCATGGAGGGGACAGATCAGACTTGCCTTGGTCTCGATCCCTGTGGAGATTTATCCCGCCACCAAAAGTGGCGCCCAGATCCAGTTTCACCAGGTGCACGAACCGTCAGGCAAGCGCATCAAGTATGAGAAAGTCGTCCCCGGCATCGGCGCGGTCGATCCGGACGAAATCGTCAAAGGCTATGAGGTGTCGAAGGGCCATTACGTCCTCCTCGATCCGGAAGAGATCGAGGCAGTGAAGCTCGAAAGCCGCAAGACGCTCGACCTCGTCCAGTTCGTGGATGAGGACAATATCGAGGCGATGTACTTCGAGAAGCCTTATTACGTCGTCCCCGCAGACGATCTCGCCGAGGAGGCCTATGTCGTTCTCCGCGAGGCGCTGAAGGACGCGAAGAAGATCGGCGTCGGCCAGATGGCAATGCGCGGCCAGGAATATGTCGTGGCGATCAAGCCTGCCGGGCGCGGGATGATCATGGAAACGCTCCGCTACGCCGACGAAGTGCACAAGTCCTCGGGCTTCTTCCGCGAGATCGGCGACACCAAGCCGGACCCGGACCTGCTCGACATGGCTTCGATGCTGATCGAGCGGAAGGCCGGTGAGTTCGACCCGTCCGAGTTCCACAATCGCTATGTGGATGCGCTGAAGGATCTCATCGCCGAAAAGCAGAAGAAGAAGGGCGAGAAGGTCATCCAGGACCCGGATGCGGACAAGGCGCCGGCGAAGGGATCGAACGTTATCGACCTCATGGCGGCGCTCAAGAAGAGCCTCGGCGAGGAGAAGAAAGGCAAGGCGAAGGCTGCCGCCAAGAAGGCTCCGGCCAAAAAGACCGCCCACAAAGAGCCGGCGCGCAAACGGGCCTAGTCATGCGTTCTGATCGTCGGGAGTTGTGATGCCCACGCGTAAGCTCGACATCGAGACCTATAACCAGAAGCGCGACTTCACGAAGACGAAGGAGCCCAAGGGCCGCAAGCTGAAGGGCAAGGGCGACAGCTTCGTCGTCCAGAAGCATGAGGCGTCGCGGCTTCACTGGGACTTCCGGCTCGAGCTGGACGGAGTCCTGAAAAGCTGGGCGGTGCCCAAGGGGCCAAGCCTCGATCCCGGCGACAACCGTCTCGCGATGCGGACCGAGGATCATCCGCTCGACTACGGCAGCTTCGAAGGGACGATTCCGGCCGGCGAATATGGCGGCGGAACGGTGATGCTTTGGGACCATGGCCGCTGGATCCCGCATCCCGACAAGGATCCGCGCAAGACGCTGGAGGAAGGCCACCTCCACTTTACGCTCGAAGGCGAGCGGATGCGGGGCGAATGGGTGATGTTCCGCCTGAAACCCAAGCCCGGCGAAAAGGCCCAGCCGTGGATGCTGAAGAAGGTCAGCGACGAGTTCGCCAATCCTGAAAATGGCGAAGAACTGGTCGACGAGTTCACGACCAGCGTGACGACCGACCGGACCATGGCCGAGATCGCGTCCGGCAGCGAAGTCTGGCGCTCCAATCGCGGTGGGCAGAAGGGTGGACGCGGAAAGAAAAAGGCGTCGGAAGCGCCGCCGCCGTTCCAGCAGCCGCAACTTGCGACTTTGGTCGACGAAGTGCCGCCGGGCGCCAACTGGCTCTTCGAGTACAAATATGATGGCTACCGCCTCCTGATTGCCACCGGCACCGGCGCGGCAACGGCCTGGACCCGCAATGGCAAGGATTGGAGCGACAAATTCCGGGCTCTGGTAAAAGCGGCCTCAAACCTGCCCGCAGGCTGCCTGATAGACGGCGAAGCAGTCGCGCTGGATGAAAACGGAAAGCCCGACTTCCAGCTGCTCCAGGCGACGCTCAAGGAAGCGCGCGGCAAGAACCTTGCCTTCTACGCTTTCGACCTGCTCATCGATCGCGGCGAGGACATCACTCGCCTGCCAAACATCGAGCGAAAGGACCGGCTGAAGTCTCTGCTCGCCGGAGTCACACGCGCCAATCCTGTTCGGCGATCACGTCATCGGCCGCGGCGACGATCTGTTCCGCGAGATCTGCAAGGCCGGCGGTGAAGGGCTCATCGCGAAGGCCGCCAACGCGCCCTACCGCGGCGACCGCTCGAAAAACTGGCTCAAGGTCAAATGCATCCAGCGACAGGAATTCGTGATCATCGGCTGGTCCGAAAGCGACAAGCGCCGCGGCTTCCGCTCCTTGCTGCTTGGCACGCGTGACGGCCGGTCACTCAAATATGCGGGCAAGGTCGGCACGGGATTCAGCGGCGACCTGATCGAAGAACTGATGGAAAAGATGGAGCCGCTCGAGACCGACAAGGCTGCCGCCGAGGTTCCGCGCGCCGAGCGCAAGGGCGCGCACTGGATCAAGCCGAGCCTCGTCGCCGAGATCAACTTTGCCGAATTCACGTCCGACGGCATCCTTCGCCACCCGAGCTTCGTTGCGCTCCGCGAGGACAAGCCCGCGAAGGAGGTCCACCGCGAAGTGGCCCAGCATTTGAAGTCAACGCCGAAGAAGAAGACCGCGTCGCACAAGACGCCGGCGAGCTACGGCATCGAGATCAGCAATCCGGATCGGGTCGTCTATCCCAACGACGGCGTCACCAAGGGCGAGCTCGCCAATTATTACGCGGCGGTCGACAAGCTCATCATGCCGGTGGTCGCGCGGCGGCCGATGACCATCATCCGCTGCCCGCAAGGCACTGGCGAGAAATGCTTCTTCCAAAAGCACGACAGCGGGACCTTCGGCGAGCATGTGAAGCACGTCCCGATCGAGGAGAAGGACGGCGACTTCGAAGATTATCTTTACCTCGACGACGTCCGAGGCGTGCTCGCCTGCGTGCAGATGGGGACGATCGAATTCCACGGCTGGGGCAGCAGCGTTCCAGAGGTCGATTTCCCCGACCGGCTGGTATTCGATCTCGACCCCGATGAAGGGCTCGACTTCGCCGCCGTGCGCGAGGCTGCAGTCAGCCTGCGCGAATTGCTCCAGCAGCTCGGCCTCAAGACCTTCCCGATGCTGACCGGCGGCAAGGGCGTTCACGTCATCGCTCCGCTGGATGGCAGCGCGCACTGGGACGAAGTGACCGACTTCGCCGAACGCTTCTCGCGCGCCGTTGCGGAAGCCGACCCGGACCGTTTCACGGCCAACATCCGCAAGGTCCAGCGCAAAGGTCGCATCTTCCTCGACTGGCTGCGTAACCAGCGCGGGTCGACGGCGGTCATGCCTTATTCCGCCCGCGCCCGCGAAGGCGCGCCGGTAGCCGCCCCGATCGCCTGGGACGAGCTCGACCAGTTCGCCGGTGGCAACGCCTTTTCGATCCGGGATCTCGACCTCTTGCTCGAGCGCGCGAAGTCGAAGCCGCTTGCGGGCTGGGGAAAAGCATCGCAATCCCTTCCGGATGCGTAACAGCACCCGACTAGCACTCCTCCCGCTCCTCTTCATCCTGACCGCCGCTGCGCCGGCGGAGCTTCAGCAATGGAAGAAGCAGGCGGATCGCGTCACGATCACGCGTGACGATTGGGGCATCGCCCACGTGCGCGGAAAGACCGACGCCGACGCGGTGTTCGGCATGATCTACGCGCAGGCCGAAGACGACTTCCCGCGCATCGAGGCGAACTATCTCACCTCGCTCGGCCGCACCGCTGAGGCGGATGGCGAGAAAGCGATCTGGCAGGATTTGCGGGCCCGGCTATACGTCAGCGAGGACGGGCTGAAGGCGAACTATGCGGCGAGCCCGGACTGGCTGAAGAAGCTGATGAACGGCTGGGCGGCTGGGCTGAACTATTACCTCGCGACCCATCCGAACGTCCGCCCGCGCGTGCTAACCCGGTTCGAACCGTGGATGGCGCTGAGCTTTACCGAAGGCAGCATCGGCGGCGACATCGAGCGCATCGACCTCGGCGACCTGCAGAAGTTCTACGCGGGCAAAAGGACGCTCGCCGCGACCGTGAAGGACTTCGAACCGCGCGGGTCGAACGGCATTGCCATTGCGCCGTCGATCACCGCCAATGGCGGATCGCTGCTGCTGATCAATCCGCACACCAGCTTCTTCTTCCGCTCCGAACTGCAGATGAGCAGCGACGAAGGACTGAACGCCTACGGCGCCTCAACCTGGGGCCAGTTCTTCATCTACCAGGGCTTCAACGAACGAACGGGCTGGATGCACACGTCGAGCGGCGTCGATAATGTCGACGAGTTTGCGGAGAAGGTCGAGCGCAAGGGCAAGGGCTTCTGCTACCGCTACGGCAAGGATTGCCGGCCGCTGATCGAACGACCCGTGACGATCAGCTACCGTACGCCCGACGGCAAGCTGGCTATGCGGACCTTCTCGACCTGGCGTACGCACCATGGTCCTATCGTTCGCGAGGCGAACGGTCGCTGGATCTCGTTCGCGATGATGGACAAGCCGGTTGCCGCCCTTCAGCAGAGCTTCCTGCGAACCAAGACCCGCGACCTGCAAGGATTTCCTCAAGGTCGCCGACCTCAAGGCCAACAGCTCCAACAATACGGTCTTCGCCGACAGCAAAGGCGAGATTGCGATGCTGATGCCGCAGTTCATGCCGCGCCGGAACAATCGCTTCGATTATACGAAGCCGGTCGACGGCAGCGATCCGGCGACGGACTGGGGCCCGCTCCACGCAGTCGCGGAGCTTCCGAGCACGATCAGCCCGCGCAACGGCTGGGTCCAGAACACCAACAACTGGCCCTATTCGGCCGCTGGCGAAAACAGCCCAAAGCTAGCCAATTATCCGCATTATCTGGACATGTTCGGCGAGAACCCGCGTGGCATTCATGCCGTTCAGCTGCTCGGAGCGCGCAAGGACTGGACCTCGATCGGCTGCAAAACGCGGCGTTCGACAGTTATCAGCCGGGCTTTGCGTCGCTGCTGCCCGGTCTGATCGAGTCTTATGATGCGCTTCCGCCGAAAAGCCCCCAGCGGGCGCAGTTGTCAGGGCCGATTGGGCTCCTGCGCACATGGGATTATCGTTGGAGCGCCGGTTCGGTTGCGAACACGATCGCCAACTTCTGGGGCGACGAGATATGGAAGCTTTCGACCAGCCCCGATTGGGACGACGGGCTCCCCGTTTATGCGCGGCTGCAACGGGTGACCGGCAAGCAGAAGCTAGATGCGCTGACGGCGGCGCTGGCCCGCATCAAGCGCGACTTCGGCTGGTGGCAGGTGCCGTGGGGCGAAGTCAACCGCTTCCAGCGCATCTCGCCGGCAATCGATCATCCGTTTACCGATGCAGGCCCGAGCATCCCGGTGCCGTTCAGTTCAGCGCGCTGGGGCTCACTCGCCGTCGTTCGGCGCGTCGCAGAAGCCGGGCACGAAGCGCTGGTACGGGACGAGCGGCAACAGCTTCGTCGCGGTCGTCGAATTCGGGCGGCGAGTTCGTGCCCGCGCGGTCACGGCGGGCGGGGAAAGCGGCAATCCCGCCTCCAAGCATTTTAACGACGAAGCGGAGCGCTACGCATCCGGCAATCTGCGCGAGGTCTATTTCTATCCGGACCAGCTCACCGGCCACATAGAGCGGCGCTACAAGCCCGGCGACTAACGGATCGCTTCAAGCTCCACGCCGCGCGTTTCGCGGGCGAGCAGTGCGCTGACGCCGCTGACGACACAAGCGACCGCCACATAAATCGCGACCGGCGTCGCCGAGCCATATTCCTTGTACAGCCACAGCGCGATGATCGGCGCCAGCGAGCCGGCGACGATCGACGTCAGCTGATAGGCGAGCGACACGCCCGAATAGCGGATGCGGGTCGGGAACAGCTCAGTGATGAACGCCGCCTGCGGACCGTACATCGCGCCGTGCAGGACGAGGCCGACCGACCAGCGCGAGGATGATCGAGCCATTGCTCCCGCTGCCGAGCAGTCCGAACATGACGAAGCACCACGCGGCCAGACCGAATGCGCCCGACGCATAGACTGGCCGCCGCCCGATCCGGTCGGACAGCAATGCCAGCAACGGAATGGCGAAGAATTGCACCGCCGCGCCGATCAGCAGGGCGTTGAGCGCCAGCGCTGCGGCTCTCCTTCGACACGTCGACCAGATAGGTCAGCGAGAAGACGGTGAGGATGTAATAGGAGATGTTCTCGCCGACACGCAGGCCAGCACCGAGGACCAGCGCCTTCGGACGTTCGCGGAGAACCTCGACGGCGGGCACTTTAGCGGGCGCTTCAGACGACCTCCGCTTCGAACATCGGGCTCTCGGACACGCGGTTGCGGATGTACCAGCCGACGATCACCAGCAGCGCCGACAGCAGGAAGGGCACGCGCCAGCCCCAGTCGAGGAAGTCCGCCTCGCTCTGAACCGCGGCCATGATCGCCAGCACCGCCGCCGCAAGCAGATTGCCCGCCGGCACGCCCGCCTGCGGCCAGCTCGCCCAGAAGCCGCGCCGCGCGCGCGTCGCCATGCTCGGCCGCCATCAGCACCGCGCCGCCCCATTCGCCGCCGACCGCGAAGCCCTGGATCAGCCGCAAGTGCGATGAGCGCAATCGGCGCCCAGACGCCGATCTGGCCGCATAGGTCGGCAGCAGGCCGATCAGCACGGTCGCCACGCCCATCATCACGAGGCTGAGCATCAGCAGCCGCTTGCGGCCGATGCGATCGCCGAAATGGCCGAAGACGATCCCGCCGACCGGCCGGGCGATGAAGCCGAGCGCATAGGTCGCGAACGCCAGCAGTGTCCCGGTCAGCGGGTCGAATTCGGGGAAGAAGAGCTTGTTGAAAACGAGCGCGGCTGCGGATCCGTAGAGGAAGAAATCGTACCATTCGACGGTCGTGCCGATCAGGCTCGCCATCACCACGCGGCGGAGCGGCGTGCGGTCGGTGGATGCAGTGTCAGCCATGAACTCAATCAACTCGTACAGGGTTCAGGTCGTGGAAGTCGTAGCTGAAGTCGGCGATCGGCGAGAGCGCCTTCAACTTCATGCCGGTAACGCGGCCCGCTGCGATCTGGAACGTGATCACCGCATCCTCGCCGGTGCCCGGCTTAAACCGCGTGCGGAAAGCATCGGGGCCGAACGGTTCGAGCGCGCTCTTGAACACCGGCGTCCGGGTGAAATCGACGGCGAGGCCCGAGCCGCGTTTGGTGATCACGATGTCGCCATACCAGGGATCGCGGTAACGGCCGACGTAGCGGCCAGAGGCAAGGACGGTCCGCCCGGCGGCGCGGCGAAGTCGCCCTGCCCGAGCAACGCGCGGACGTCGGCGTCTTCCTTGGCAAGGCCGGTTTCACCCCATTTGAGCCAGTCGAAGCTGTCGACTCCCAGCAGCCTGTCGAGCAGAGCCGAACGCAGTGCCAGCGCCGGGATGCGGTTCTCGGTGTTGGTGAAGACCGCAAGGCCGATGCCCTGCTCCGGCAGCAGCGCCGTCTGCGTCGCCTGCCCGCTGAGCGCGCCGCCGTGGTGGATCAGCCGGCGCCCTCGGAAATCCTGAATGAACCAGCCCAGCCCGTAGGTCTGGAGGACGGCGTCGGTCGGTGCTCCGGCAATCGGGCCCTTGGTCGCCTTGGTGATGATTTGCGGAGTCCACATTTCGTCTGACTGCGCCTCACTCCAAAAGCGCCGTCCGTCCGGCGTTGCCCCACGGCCGAGCTGAACTTCGAGCCATTTGACGATGTCGCGCGCGCTAAGCTGAAGCCCGCCCGCCGAGCCCGCAGCCGGAGATTTATCCGCTTCGACGATCGTCAATGTGCCGAGGCCGCGCGACGGCGGACCAATCCGCGCGTGGCGTGCGCTGATATTGTCGGTGCGCACGAAGCTGCGTCCCGCCACGGCGTCCGGCATAGCGAGCGGGCGAAGCAGCTTGTCGGTCGTATAGGCTTCCCAACTTTGTCCGCTGAGGCGCTCGATGAGGATGCCGGCGACGACGTAGAGGATGTTGTCGTAGGCGTATCCGCTGCGAAATCCGCGCGCCAACGGCAGGTACTTCAATCCGGCCAGGAATTCCTCGCGACGATGGTCCGACAGCGGGAATTGCATCAGGTCGCCCGCGCCGAGCGCCAAGCCGCTGCGGTGCGTCAGGAGGTCGCGTACCGTCATCATCCTGGTCACTGCGGGATCGCTCATCGCGAAGTCGGGCATCAGCTCGACGACCGGCTGCTCCCAGCGAATGCGGCCCTGATCGACCATCATCGCCAAGCCAGCGGCAACGAATGACTTGCTGTTCGAGGCGATGGCGAAAAGTGTGTCGGGATCGACCGCGTCCACGCGCGCCAAGCTTGCGAATGCCGTACCCTCGCGCCAGTGCCGGCTGGCCGGGTCGGACGATCGCAATCGCGGCGCCCGGCACTTCGAACTGCGCCATGAAGCGGCTCGCCAGCGCGTCGACCCAGTCGTCCGCGCCGGCAGCCATCACCGGCCATGGCATCGCCGCCAGCGACAATCCGGCAGTGCTGAATACCAGCGCCTCGCGGCGGCTCATCAATCCGGCCATGGTGCTCTCCCTGGCCGGAACGATGGCCGCGCTACGGCAGGCTCGCAACTACTTAAGCGTCGGCGAACCGGTCCGTTGCGCGAACAAGACCGTCGAGAATGCCCGGCTCGTTGAACAAATGCCCGCCGTCCGGGATGATGTTCAGCTCGACTTCCGGCCACGCCTTCTTGAGCTTCCAGGCGGCGACCGGCGGCGTGCAGGTGTCGTGGCGGCCCTGAACGATGACGCCCGGAATGCCGCGCAGCTTCTCCGCGTCCCTCAGCAACTGGCCTTTTTCGAACCAGCCATTGGTCGCCATGTAATGATTCTCGATCCGCGCCACCGCGACCGCGACTTCGGGGCTGGTGAAATGCTCGACCGTCTCCGGGCTCGGGCAGCAAGGTGACGATGTCGCCTTCCCACTTGCTCCATGCCTTGGCGGCCTTGAGCTGCTCGTCCTTGTCGTCGCTGGTCAGGCGCTTGCGATAGGCCTCGACCATGTCGCCGCGCTCGGCTTCGGGGATGACGGCTTCGAACTCGTCCCACTTGTCCGGATAGACCTGAGAAGCACCGCCGTGCTTGTACATCCAGTCGACCTCATACTGGTCGAACAGGAAGATGCCGCGAAGGATGATCTCCGTCGCCCGCTCCGGATATTTCTGCGCATAGGCGAGCGAAAGCGTCGATCCCCAGCTGCCGCCGAACACCTGCCACTTGTCGACTTTCGACACCTGCGTGCGCAGCTTTTCGATGTCGTCGACCAGGTCCCAGGTCGTGTTGTTCTCAAGGCTCGCATAGGGCGTCGACTTGCCGCAGCCGCGCTGGTCGAACACGAGGATTTTGTACTTGTCCGGGTTCCACTGACGCCGGTGATCGGGGCTGGAGCCGCCGCCAGGCCCGCCGTGAAGCATGACCGCCGGCTTGCCGTCCGGATTGCCGCTCAGCTCCCAATAAAGGCTGTGGCCGTCGCCGACATCGAGCATGCCGGTCTCGTACGGCTCGATCTCCGGATAGAGGCCCCGGCGCTGGCTGGGTTGCATGTCCATCAGAAGCTGAACTCCTCATAGATGCGCGAAACGTCGCCGTTCCACTCGTTCTCATATTTGTCGAGCAGGCGATCGGCAGGCGTCACGCCTGTTGCGACGACTTCATGAAGCGGATCCAAGAAGCCGCTTTCATTGTCGCCCGCGGAATTAAGCCGGCCGCGGCGACTGAGGCCAGCGGCGGCGATGTCGAGCACTTCACGGGCAAGCTCGTGCACCGTTCCACCACCCGGGCGTCGGCGTCGTCAGTGCAAGCTTTGGCACGTCATGGCGAACCTGCGAGCGCTCTTCGATGTTCCAATGCTTCACTAGGTCCCATGCCGCGTCGAGCGCCTGGCTGTCGTAGAGCAGGCCGACCCACAAAGCCGGAAGCGCGCAGATCTTGCCCCAGCGGCCGCCGTCCGCGCCGCGCATCTCGAGGAAGCTCTTGAGCCGGACCTCGGGGAAGATCGTCGAAAGGTGATCGCACGAAATCCGACAAGCGCGGCTTTTCGCCGGGAAGCTGCGGCAACTTGCCGTCGAGGAAGGCATGGAAGCTCTCGCCGGCGACGTCGATGTACTTCCCGTCGCGATAGACGAAGTACATCGGCACATTCAGCGCATAATCGAGATAGCGTTCGTAACCGAAACCGTCCTCGAACACGAACGGCAGCATGCCGGTGCGGTCGGCGTCCGTGTCTTCCCAGATGTGGCTGCGAAAGCTGCGATAACCGTTGGGCTTGCTCTCGGTCAGCGGCGAATTGGCGAACAGCGCGGTGGCGACCGGCTGGAGAGCCAGGCCGACGCGGAACTTCTTCACCATGTCGGCTTCAGATGAATAATCGAGATTAACCTGAATGGTACAGGTACGAAGCATCATGTCGAGGCCGAGGTTGCCGACCTTCGGCATGTAATTGAGCATGATCTTGTAGCGGCCCTTGGGCATGACCGGCAGCTCGGCGCGGGCCTTGTCGGGCCACATGCCGAGGCCGAGGAAACCGATACCGAGCTTTTCGCCGACGGCCTTGCACTGGACGAGGTGACGGCCCGCCTCGGCACATGTCTGGTGCAGATTCTCCAGCGCCGCGCCCGATAGTTCGAACTGGCCGGCTGGCTCCAGGCTGATCGTGCCGTCCGGTCCCGACAAAGCGATGGCATTGCCATTCTCGATCACCGGCTCCCAGCCGATATTCAGTCAGGCCGTTGAGGAGGTCGCGGATGCCGCCGGGCTCGTCGTAGCTCGGCGCGCGATGGTCGGCGGTGCGGTAGACGAACTTTTCGTGCTCGGTGCCGATGCGCCAGCGCTCGGCGCGGCTTCTCGCCGCTCGGCGAACACGGAAAGCAGATCGTCGCGGCTTTCGATCAGCTGGTGCGTCGCGGGCGTATCGTCGGTGCGTTGCGTCATTCGGTGCGCGGATTAGCGGGGCGTTAAACGCCGCGCCAGCACTTCCGATTTATGGAGCCGATAAGTCATCGCCAGTCGCCCGCGACCGCCATGTAGGCTGCTAAGCGCCGCAAGGGCCGCCGTCTCGGCGCGGAGGATGCGCGGGCCGAGCGAGACCGGGACCGCATTCGGCAATGCGCGGATCGCCGCGCGCTCCTCGTCGGTGAAGCCGCCTTCCGGCCCGGTCAGGATGGTCGCCGGACCTGGCTTGAAGGCCGAGCCCGCCGCTTGCCCGCCGCTTTCGTCCGCGAAATAGAGCGTGCGCTCACTCTGTTCGAGCAGTTGCGTAAGCGAGATCGGCTCCTCGATCGTCGGCAGCCGAGTGCGGCCGCACTGCTCCGCCGCCTCGACCGCGATGGATTCCAGCCGCTCCAGCTTCACCCGCTCGGCAATCGTGCGCTGTGTTTTCACCGGGAGAAGCTTCGCGACGCCGAACTCCGTTGCTTTCTCGACCAGCCAATCGGTCTGCGTTCGCTTCACCGGCGCGAAGGCGAGCCAGACGTCCGGGACCTCTTCCGGCTCCCGAGTTCGCCGTTCGACCGACAGCGTCATCCTTTTCTTGCCGGCCTCGACGATGCGCGCGAGCCATTCGCCGGTTGCGCCATCGAACGTCAGCAGCTCCGCGCCTTCGCCGAGCCGCATTACATTGCCGAGATAATTGGCCTGCCCCGCATCGAGCTCGACGCGCACGCCTTCACCCAGCTGCTCCCGAACGAACAGGCGCGGCAGGCTCTTCGGCGGCCA
This sequence comes from uncultured Alphaproteobacteria bacterium, assembly GCA_963750315.1. Classification (GTDB taxonomy): domain Bacteria; phylum Pseudomonadota; class Alphaproteobacteria; order Sphingomonadales; family Sphingomonadaceae; genus Sphingomicrobium. The sequence goes on along the minus strand of CAVVQF010000001.1, from coordinate 63,000 downwards.
GGCTGGCGTGGCAGGCATGCTACCCGCGTACGGGATTCCCGCTTCGACGGGAATCCCGTCGCTCAATTTCGATCAGGGATTCGGATTGCCCCGGTCGCGGATCGGGTTGGCGCTCGCGTTGCACGCGAACTCATTGCCCGGATTGAACTCTTTCGGATCGGCGCCGAAATTCGCGACATCCTGCCCAAAATTCTGCGTGCGGCCCGGAGGTCCGCTCTGCGATCCGTCGGGAAAATCATTCAGGCCCGAAAAGCTGCAGATCGACATGCCGTTGTTAAAGTCGTCCTTCGGGTTCTTGGTGCTCCCGTTGACTTCTCCGGCCGCTGCCGGTGCCGCAATCGCGATCGCGCAAAAGGCGGTGACGAACACATGCGTCTTGTTCATTACGCTCTCCTGACTCCTCCACCCGCCTGGCTCGATAGGCCGCGAATGTTACGGTCGGCAGTTATCTTTCGATTGCAGGGTCGACGGATTGGCGCAGGGAGGGCAATCGACGGGAAATGACGTCTGCAGACGAGATCGTTCCCGACAGCGAAAGGCGCGGCTTTATCGGCGCTTTGCCGCCCCGGCTTAGGCCGTTCGCGTCGCTGATGCGGATCGACCGGCCGATCGGGACGTGGCTGCTTTACTGGCCGTGCGCATGGAGCGTCGCCTTGGCGGGCGTCGGCGGGCGCTGGTCGCTCTTCCTTTGGCTCGCGCTCGGCGCATTCGCGATGCGTAGCGCCGGCTGCGTCTACAACGACATCGTCGACCGCGACCTCGACAAGTCGGTCGAGCGCACGCGACTGCGGCCCATGGCGAGCGGCAGGACGTCGGTTCGCTCAGCCTGGCTGCTGATCGCCCTCCTTTCCCTGCTCGGGCTGCTGGTGTTGATGCAGCTCAACATTTCGGCGGCTATCATCGCCTCGGTCAGTATCGCGCCCGTTGCAGCCTACCCTTTCATGAAGAGGATCACCTGGTGGCCGCAGGCTTGGCTTGGGCTGGTCTTTTCGTGGGGCGCGCTGGTTGGCTGGCCGGCAGTTGCGGGCGCGCTGCAACTCCCTGCTTTGCTCCTCTGGTTCGGAAGCATTGCCTGGGTGATCGGCTACGACACGCTCTACGCCATCCAGGACATTGAGGACGACGCGCTGGTCGGCGTGAAATCGTCGGCGCGCAGGCTCGGCGACAAAGCTCCTCAAGGCGTCGCGCTTTTCTACGCGATCGCCGTCGTGTTGTGGGGCGCCGCAATCTGGGCGGTGAGGGCAGACGTGCTCGCGCTCGTCGCGCTCATCCCGGCAGCGCTGCATCTTGCCAACCAGGCTCTTCGTGCCGACCCGAAGGACGGCGAAGGCGCGCTCCGCCTGTTCCGCTCCAACCGGACGGCCGGCTTTCTCGTCTTTCTCGCCATGCTGGTCGTCGGGCTCTCCAGCCGCTAGGCGGCTCGCCATGCTTCCCGTCGAACGAGCGCGCGAGACCGCTCAATCCCTCGTCGAACAGGCCCGCGCCGCCGGCGCCGACGCCGCCGACGCCATCTACGTCGGCTCCGAATTGCAGGGTGTGCAGGTCCGGCTCGGCGAGCTCGAGCAGGTCGATCGCTCGGAAGGCGAGGAAGTCGGCCTGCGCGTTTTCGTCGGCCAGCGCAGCGCCAGCGTCGCCTCATCGGATTTCTCGCCGGATGTGCTGGCGGAACTGGTGAAGCGCGCGGTCGCGATGGCGCGCGAGGCGCCCGAGGACCCGTTCGCCGGGCTCGCCCCCGCTGACCTCCTCTCGCATGGCGATTTCCCGGACATTCAATCGGAAGATCAAAGCACGGACGAGCCGGATCAATTGCGCGCTCGCGCCCTGGCGGCGGAGAAAGCGGCGCTGGCCGTCGGCGGAGTGACCAACTCCGGCGGCGCATCGGCCGGAACGTCGGCGGGCACGATGGCGCTCGCGACGTCGACCGGGTTCAGCGGAGCGCATCGGTCGACCGGGCACAGCTGCTCCGCCTCGGTCATTGCCGGCGAAGGCGCGACGATGCAGCGCGACAGCGCGTGGCATGGCGTCCGCCACCTCGACGACCTCGACGATCCCGAAAAGATCGGCCGGCTCGCCGGCGAGCGATCGATCGCCAAGCTCAACCCGGGAAAACCGAAGCCCGGCCGTTATCCCATCCTGTTCGACCCTCGCGTCGCGGGCTCGTTGCTCGGCCATTTCGTCGGCGCGATCAGCGGCGCGTCGGTCGCCCGCAAATCCTCCTTCCTGCAGGAAAAGCTCGGCCAGCAGGTCTTCGGCAGCGGGGTGCGCATCATCGATGATCCCCTTCGCGCTCGAGGTCTCAGGTCGCGGCCGTTCGATGGCGAGGGACTACCGGTGTCGATCACCGTGCTGATCGACGCTGGCATTCTGCGCACCTGGCTCGCCGACAGCGCTTCGGCGCGGCAGCTCGGCATTCAGCCAACCGGCCACGCGGTTCGCGGCGCGAGCGGCCCTCCGGGAGCGGGTCCGAGCAACCTCTATCTCGCCGCCGGAACGCGCAGCCGCGACGAATTGATGGCCGCTTTTCCCGAAGCCGTGCTTGTCACCGAGCTCATCGGCCAGGGTGTGAACGGCGTGACCGGCGACTACAGCCGGGGCGCGGCGGGCTTCATGATCCGCGGCGGCCAGATCGCCGAGCCGGTCGCGGAGATCACCATCGCGTCGAACCTGCTCGACATGTTCGCGACGCTGGAGCCGGGAAGCGACCTGGAATTCAGGCGCGGCGTCGATTCGCCGACGCTGCTTATTCCGGAAATGATGGTCGGGGCGGCCTAGCCAACCGTGTGGATGGCGGGAATGCCCAGCCGCATGATCTCGATCTTGGTGCAGCGGTCCATCACTACCTTCAGCCCCGCGGCCTCCGCGCGAGCGGCGGCTTCCTCGTTGACGATGCCGAGCTGCATCCAGACCGCCTTGGCGCCGGCCGCGATCGCCTGATCGACGGCCTCGCCGGCGGCAATCGGACGGCGGAAGATGTCGACGATGTCGATCGGCACGCCGATCTGCCCGAGATCCCGCCAGACGAACTCGCTGTGGATGCGCTCGCCGGTGATCTGCGGATTGACCGGAAGCATCCGATAGCCGTGGCGCTGCAGGAAAGCGGCGACGCCGTAGGACGGCCGGTCGGGCCGGTCCGAACAGCCGAACACCGCGATCGTTCGGGCATTCGTCAGCAATTCCCTGATTTCGTCATCGCTCGTCAGCGGCATCTCATGTCTCCTGCCGCTTCAATGCTTCAGCGGCGAACCGTTTCCAGTGCCTCGACAACCTTGGCGGCCAAATCCGCGAACGCCTGCGCTTCCGGACCGTCGCCAAGCGCCGGCGGATTGCCAGCGTCCGAAGCTGCCCGCACCGCGGCGGACAGCGGCAGCCGGCCAAGGAACGGTACGCCAATGTCCTTAGCGGCAGCTTCTGCTCCCCCCCTTCCGAACGGATCAGAGCCTTCGCCGCAATGCGGGCAGATATAGCCGGCCATATTCTCGATGATGCCGAGCACCGGCACGTCCATCTTGCGGAACAGGTCGATCGCCCGCGTCGCATCGATCAGCGACAGGTCTTGCGGCGTAGAGACGATGATCGCTCCATCCGGCCGCGACTTCTGAATCAGCGAGAGCTGAACGTCGCCGGTGCCCGGAGGCATGTCGACCACCAAGGTATCGGCATCGCCCCAATCGGCATCGATCAGCCGGGCCAGCGCGCCGGTCGCCATCGGCCCGCGCCAGGCGAGCGCATGTCCGGGCGAAACCAGCTGTCCGAGCGACAGGAACTTGAGGCCATGCGCCTCCACCGGGATTAGCCGGTCGTCTTCCGCCGTCGGCTTAGCATCTGAACCGAGCAAGGTCGGCTGTGAGGGTCCGTAAACGTCCGCATCGACGAGGCCGACCTTCCTCCCCGCCCTAACGAGAGCAATCGCGAGGTTGGCGGAGACCGTGGACTTCCCAACGCCGCCCTTCCCGCTTCCGACAGCAATTAGCGTCCGGTGCGGCTGCGAGGCGGTCATCGCGACGCGCACTTCGCCGACGCCTTCGACGCTGGCGGCGGCATTCTTCAGCTCGCTTTCAAGCTGCGAACGAGCCTCATTGCCCAGCCCGGTTGCATCGACGATCAGCGTTACGACACCGTCGTTGACCTTGCGCGACCGGATGCGGCGAGCCTCAGGATGCTCGTCCAATATTGCCAAAGCGTCTGTCTGGTCTGCCATCGCCGCGCGACATAGGCACTCGTCTGCGGCTTGCCACTGTTTTTCGCGATAAGGCTCCCTATAGTGGTTTCATGACCATCTTCTTGGGGCTGGGCTCCCGTGCGCGAGCCCTGTTTAGTGACAATAAAGGTCCATGGGGTCCGTCGAGCGGAGAACCGGAAGGTTCGGAACCGTCGTCAGGCCCTGGAGGCCCATGGGGTGAACCGCCGAAGCGCAAGCGCTCGAGCACCGGCACTCCTCGCCAGACGACTTCGCTCGACGAGTTCCTGCGCAAGGGACGCGAGCGGTTCGGCGGTGGCGGAGGCGGAGGCGGCGGGTTTCCGTCCGCTCCCAGCCGTTCGCTCATTTCATGGGCGATCGCAGCCGTAATTTTGGCATGGCTAGTCTTCACGTCTTTCCACCTAGTATCGCCGAGCGAACGCGGCGTGGTGACCCTGTTTGGCCGCTACAGCCACACCTTGCGACCAGGTGTCGGCATCACCTTTCCCTACCCGATCAACCGGGTTCAGAAGATCGACGTCGAGAATATCCGCGAGCTTCCGCTCGGTTCGGCAAGCACGCAGACGCTGATGCTGACCGGCGACCAGAATATCATCGATATCGCTTACACCGTCCGCTGGAACATCCGCGATCCGGAGCTCTATTTGTTCCAGCTGGCCGAGCCCCAGGAGACCATCCAGGAGGTCGCCGAGAGCGCGATGCGGGCCGTTGTCGCGAACGTCTCGCTGAACGATGCCATCGGCGAAGGGCGCGGAGAGATTGAGAATCGCGTTGCCGACCGCATGCAGACGATCCTCAATGCCTATCGGGCGGGCGTCCAGATCCAGGGCATTGCGATCCGCCAGGCCGACCCGCCGGAAGCCGTCAACGAGGCGTTCAAGCGGGTGACCGCCGCGCAGCAGGACGCCCAGTCTTACGTAAACCGCGCGAACGCTTATTCCTTGCAGCTGACACAGAAGGCGCAGGGTGAGACCGCGTCGTTCGACAAGGTTTACGAACAGTACAAGCTGGCGCCCGAAGTGACTCGCCGCCGCATGTATTACGAAACGATGGAGCAGATCCTGCCGAAGATGCCGAAGACCATTGTCGAGGCCCCGGGCGTCACGCCCTATTTGCCGCTTCCGGAAGTCCAGAAGCAGTCGCAGCAACAGAAGGGAGCCGGCCAGTGATCGACTTCGTTCGCCAGCGCCCGCTGATCAGCGGCGCCGTTGCGGTCCTGTTGCTGTTCCTCGCCGTCAGCGCGTTCCCGATCATGCCGGAAACCAAGCAGGCGGTGGTCGTCCAGTTCGGCAAGCCGAGCCGAATTCTGGGCAGCACCCGCGCGGGCATCAATTACCGCATCCCGTTCTTTGAAAACATCGTCTGGATCGACAAGCGGGTTCAATCGGTCGACATGGACCGCCAGCAGGTGCTTTCCACCGACCAGCGCCGGCTCGAGGTCGATGCCTTCGCCCGCTACCGGATCGTCAATCCGCTGCTGATGTACATCCGCGCCGGCGATGAGGAGCGGTTGCAGAAGGCGCTGGTCCCGATCCTCGGCTCGGAAATCCGCAACGAGCTTGGCAAGCAGCCGTTTGCCGCTTTGCTTTCGCCTGAGCGGCAGGGCGTGATGGAGAATGTCCGGCGCAACCTTGACCGGATCGCGGCCCAATATGGCGCGCGGATTATCGACGTTCGGATCAAGAAGGCCGACCTTCCCGACGGCACGCCGCTGGAAGCAGCTTTCGCCCGGATGCGGACGGCCCGCGAGCAGGAGGCGCTCTCGATCCAGGCGGAAGGCGCCAAGCGTGCCCAGATCATCCGGGCGCAGGCCGATGCGTCCGCCGCGCGAATTTATGCCGAGAGTTTTGGGAAAGACCCGGACTTTTATGAGTTCTACAGGGCAATGCAGTCCTACCAGATCACGTTCCTGGGCGACGGCTCCAGCAAACCGGAGGGGACAAACCTCATTCTGTCGCCTGATAACGACTATTTGAAGGAATTTACTGGCAGGGGCCGCTGAGTCTCGTTCAAACCGCATTCAGGCGTTCGTTCACAGGCGAATGCGGTGTTAATTCGTGCAATCATGGAGTTTCGATGAGATCGAAGGAGTCCGGGACGGTGCGCTACGCCTATGGAGTTGCAACGGCGCTTCTTTTGGGCGGAACCGCCTTTTCCCTCGCAACGGGTTCCGCCGGAGCCCAGGTCGCCCAGAATGCGCCGGCAGCGGTAGCCCCTGGCGGCGCGCCACAGTCTTTTGCGGATTTGGCGGCGAAGCTGCAGCCCGCGGTGGTCAACATATCGACCAAACAGCGCGTGCCGGTGCGGTCGCAGTCCGACCCGCTGGAAGAATTCTTCAAGCGCTTCGGTTTCCCCGAGAACCAGCAGGGCAATAATGCGCCCGGCGGCAACGGAAACAGCGGTCCACGCACCCGGGAGACCGGTTCACTCGGTTCTGGCTTCATCATCTCGCCGGACGGCTACATCGTCACCAACAATCACCTGATCCAGAGCGCGACCGGCAACGGCACCGTGGACCAGGTCACCGTGACGATGACCAACCGTAAGGAATATCCGGCCCGCATCATCGGTCGTGACACCGCGTCCGATCTCGCCCTCCTCAAGATCGAAGGGCAGAACCTCCCGTACGTGAACTGGGGCGACAGCACCCATGCGCGCGTCGGCGATTGGGTCCTGGCGATCGGCAATCCGTACGGCCTCGGCGGCACGGTTACCGCCGGCATCATTTCCGCACTTCACCGCGGTATAACCGGTGCAGGCGCCTACGATCGCTACATCCAGACCGACGCGTCCATCAACATGGGCAATTCGGGCGGTCCGATGTTCGATCTCAACGGCAACGTTATCGGCATCAACTCGGCGTTGATCTCCCCGACCGGCGCGTCGGTCGGCATTGGCCTCGCCATTCCGGCCGAGCTCGCCAGCCCGGTGATCGAACTCGCTGCGTCGCGGCCAGCGTCCGCAGCGCGGCTATCTGGGCGTCGGCCTCCAGCCGCTCGACGAGAATATTGCGAACTCCCTGGGCCTGCCGAAGGACCGCGGCGAGATCGTTCGCTCGCTGCAGCCGAACGAGCCAGCATCCCGCGCCGGCATCCAGCAAGGTGACGTGATCCTTCGCGTCGCCGGCCGCGACGTAAATCCGGACCAGACGGTGTCCTACATTATCGCCAATACGCCGGTCGGTTCGAAGGTCCCGGTCGACCTGATCCGCAACGGGAAGCGCCAGACGGTCAATGTCACCGTCGGACAGCGTCCTACCGAGGAAGAGCTGGCGAAGCAGCTTGGCGGTGGCGACACCGACGATGCCACGCAGGACAACACGCCGGCAACGCCGGGCTCGACGACGATCGGCCTGCAACTGCAGCCGATCAGCCCCGCCCTGGCGCGCGCGCTCAACCTGCCGACTACCGCCCGCGGCGTCGTGATCACCCAAGTCGATCCGAACAGCGACGCGAGTGAGAAAGGCCTGCAGCGCGGCGACCTCATCCTGTCCATCAACCAGGCGCAGGTGACGTCACCCGCGCAGGTGACGGCGGCGGTCGATGCAGCCAAGCGCGCGGGACGCTCCAGCGTCCTCCTGCTGGTCAAGCGCGGCACGGGTCCGGAAGCCTTCGTCGGGGTCGATATCGCTCCTCAGCAGTAGGAGTCGCCACGGCCCTTTGCCGGAGCTAGGTTGCGCCCACGAAATCTTCGAGGGAGTGCGCATGGCCGGCGAACCGACGAGCGGTATCTTCATTGGTTGCGAGGCTGGCGGTGCAAATCCGCAGCAGCTCGAGCTCAAGCGGGCCAACCGCCACGGGCTGATTGCTGGCGCCACCGGCACCGGCAAGACGGTGACCTTGCAGGGTATCGTTGAGGGCATGTCGTCCGCCGGCGTCCCCTGCTTCGTCGCCGATGTGAAGGGAGACCTGTCGGGCCTTGCGATGGCCGGATCGCCGACGTCCAAGATCCATCCGATCTTCGCCCAGCGCGCTGCCGATATCGGCATGACCGACTGGACCTACCACGACGTGCCGGTCCAGTTCTGGGACCTGTTCGGCGAACAAGGCCACCCGATCCGCACCACCGTCAGCGAAATGGGCCCGCTGCTGCTCAGCCGCCTGATGAATCTCAACGAGGTTCAGGAAGGCGTGCTGACGATCGCCTTCAACGTCGCCGACAAGGAAGGCCTGCTACTCCTCGACCTCGACGACCTGCAATCAATGCTCGTCCATTGCGGCGAGCAGGCCGACCAGTTGACGCTCCAGTACGGCAACGTTTCCAAGCAATCGATCGGGTCGATCCAGCGCTCTCTTCTCCAGCTTCGAAGCCAAGGCGGCGACCATTTCTTCGGTGAGCCCGCGCTCGACCTCCACGACTTCATTGGCCTCGACGACCAGGGTCGGGGCATCGTCAACGTGCTTGCTGCCGACCGCCTGATGGCGTCTCCGCGCCTCTACGCAACGTTCCTGCTCTGGCTGCTCAGCGAATTGTTCGAGGAGCTTCCGGAAATCGGCGACCCCGACAAGCCGGTGCTCTGCTTCTTCTTCGACGAAGCCCATTTGCTGTTCGACGATGCCCCGCCGGGCCTGCTCGAAAAGGTCGAGCAGGTCGTCCGCCTGATCCGCTCCAAGGGCGTCGGCGTCTATTTCATCACGCAGAACCCGATCGACATTCCCGACAAGGTCGCTGCGCAGCTCAACAACCGGATCCAGCACAAGCTCAATGCCTTCACGCCGCGCGACCAGCAGGCAGTGAAGGCCGCCGCCGACACGTTCCGGATCAATCCCGCGATCGACGTCGGCACGGCGATTACCGAGTTGAAGATCGGCGAGGCGCTGGTCTCCCTTTTGCAGCCGGACGGTTCTCCGGCACCGGTTCAACGGGTGCTGATCAAGCCGACATCGACCCGCGTCGGACCGCTGACGCCGGACGAGCGCAAGGTGATCGTTCAGACCGACGCGATTGGCGCGAAATACGACACCTTGCTCGACCGCGAATCCGCCGAGGAAATCCTCAAGGCCAAGGGCGACGAGGCCGCCGCCGCTGCAGCAGCCGCCAAGGCGCAAAATGATTCCGAAAAGGCAGCCGCCGAAAAGGCCCGCCAGGACGCCATCGTCGCTAAGGAGCAGGCGCGCGCCCAGGCGGCGCAAGCTCGCCTCGACGCCCAGCAGCAGCGCGAAGCCGAACGCCAGCAGGTGGCTCAGCAGCGCGAGGCCGCTCGTCAGGCGCGTGAGGCGGCCAAGCCGAGCATGGCCGACAAGATGATGCAGTCCGCTGGACGCTCGATCGCGAGTTCCGTCGGGCGCCAGATCGGCAACCAGCTTCTTCGTGGAATTTTAGGCGGTTTCCTGCGTGGCAGATAATAAAGAGCTGATCCGAAAGCTCGAGTGCGAGTGGCGTGACGCGTTGTGCGCGAAGGACAGTGATCGGATCAAATCCCTGATCCACCCGCGTTTCGTATTGATCGGTACTCGCTCGACCGGCCCGTTCAGCCTGACCCGCGACGAATGGCTCGACGCCATCCAGCGGCGCGAGCTCATCTCCATCGACCTCGACATCAAGGACGCCGTCGTCTTCGACGAAATGATGATCGGCACGATCGAGGCCAAATGGCGCGTGAAATATCTCGGCGGTGAAATCGAGGATTGCGTCCTGCTCACCGACGTGTGGGTGAAGGAAAATGACAGCTGGCAGGTGGTCCGCAGGCATTCGACGCCTGCACCGCCGAGCAAATCGGGTTGAAGGGGACAATAGTGGCGACATCGGCTCAAGGCGGCGGCGGTAGCACCGTCAAGGAACTCACCCTTCGCGGGATTATCCTCGGGGCGCTTATTACCGTCATCCTGACGGCGGCGAACGTCTACGCGGGCCTCAAGATCGGCCTGACGGTGGCGACGTCGATCCCGGCCGCAGTCATTTCCATGGCGATCCTCAGGTTCTTCAAGGATTCGACGATCCAGGAGAACAATATCGTCCAGACCATCGCCTCGGCGGCGGGCACGCTGTCGGCGATCGTCTTCGTCCTCCCCGGCCTTGTGATGGTCGGCTGGTGGACGGGCTTCCCCTACTGGCTGTCGGTTGCCGTCATCGGCATCGGCGGCATCCTCGGTGTCATGTATTCCGTGCCGCTGCGACGCGCGCTCGTGACCGGTACCGACCTTCCCTACCCCGAAGGCGTTGCCGCGGCCGAAGTGCTGAAGGTCGGCACTGGCGTCGGCGGCGTCGAAGAGAACCGCCGCGGGCTTCGGATGATCGTCTGGAGCGCCATCGTCGCGGCGCTGTTCGCCACCCTTGCCCAGACCCGGATCCTGGTCGGTGAAGCCGCCAAGGCATTCAAGTTCGGTTCTGGAGCGACAGCCGCGTCGACCAGCCTTTCGATGCTGCTGATCGGCGTCGGCCACCTCGTCGGCCTCGCCGTCGGCATCGCCATGTTCGTCGGCTTGCTGATCAGCTGGGTCGTCCTCGTCCCCCATTACACGTCGATCGCTCCGCAAGATGCTGGCGTCGATCTGGGCGCGTTCGTCAACGGCGTCTTCCGCAACCAGGTTCGTTTCATCGGCGCCGGCGCAATCGGCGTTGCCTCGATCTGGACCTTGCTTCGAATCCTCGGCCCGATCATCTCCGGCATCCGGGGCGCGCTGGCGGCCAGCCGTGCGCGCAAGTCCGGCGGCGCGGAATCGCTTCCGCTGACCGAGCGCGACCTTCCGATCGGCATCGTCGGCGCGTCGATCCTGCTGCTGATGATCCCGATCGGCGCCTTGCTCTATGCGTTCGCCAGCACCGACCCGATCGCCTCCAATCCTGGCGCGACGATCTTCATCAGCATCCTCTACATCCTGATCGCGGGCGTCGTGATCGCCGCGATCACCGGCTACATGGCGGGCTTGATCGGCGCGTCGAATAGCCCGGTTTCGGGCGTCGGCATCCTCTCGGTATTGGGCATCGCGCTGATCCTCGCGGCGCTCTTCCCGCAGGTCGACCCGGACGCGACCAAGGCGCTGGTTGCCTTCGCGCTGCTGGTGACCGCGTTCATCTTCGGCGTGGCGACCATCGCCAATAACAATCTGCAGGATCTGAAGACCGGTCAGCTGGTCGATGCGACGCCTTGGCGGCAGCAGGTTGCGCTGGTGCTCGGCGTCGTCTTCGGCGCGCTGGTCATTCCGCCGGTGCTCGACCTGCTGAACAATACTTTGGGCTTCCAGGGCGCGCCCGGAGCGGATCAAAACTCCCTCGCCGCGCCACAGGCCGCGCTGATCTCGGCGATCGCCCAGGGCATCCTCGGCGGCAATCTCGACTGGAACCTGATCGGCCTCGGTGCCGGCATCGGCGTGGTCGTCGTGATCATCGACGAGTTCCTGCGCGCGACCAAGAAGGGCTCCCTGCCCCCGCTCGCGGTAGGCATGGGTATCTATTTGCCGATGGCCTTGACCCTGCTCATTCCGGTCGGCGCGCTGCTCGGCCGCCTCTACGACAATTGGGCGAAGAGGACGTCCAATCCGGAATTCGCCGAAAGGATGGGCGTGCTTCTCGCCACCGGCCTCATCGTCGGCGAGAGCCTGTTCGGCGTCGTCTTCGCAATGCTCGTCGGGGCGACGCAGAAGGACACGCCGCTGGCGCTGGTGGCGGAGAATGCGTGGGCGGTCCCGCTCAGCATCGTCATCTTCGTCGCTGCCATTCTCGGCCTCTACGCCTGGACGAAGCGCGAAGCGGCGGCGCCGGTCGCCTGATGAACGCGTTCCTCGGTCCGGTGCTGCTCGCTGCTTCGGCGGCGGCAACACCGGCCGCGCCGCCGTTCGCAGGCCTCTACGAGATCAACCAGATGGAGATGGCTGGCGGGCTGGAACTGGAGCCGAACGGCCGTTTCCGCTTCGGGTTCGACTATGGAGCGGTGTCGGAAGTTAGCGAGGGCAAATGGACGTCGGACGAGGATGGAGTCGTGCTGACGACCGACCCGATGCCGCCGCCCGCCGAATGCGACCGCGGCTTCGCGACGGCATGCTTCAAGGGAACTCGGCTGCCGATCGAAGACGGCGAATTGATCCTGTTCCGCTGGGACGCGCGGATCGTGCTGAAGCCGGTTCAGCCGCGCCCACGGTAAGGCTGCACGCCCTGATCGGGCAGCCATAGCCCCTCGGGCGGCGCACCGCTCTGCCAGAAGACGTCGATCGGCATGCCCCCGCGCGGATACCAGTAGCCGCCGATACGCAGCCATTGCGGCTTCATTTCCTTGACCAGCCGCTGGCCGATGCCAACCGTCACGTCCTCGTGGAAGCCGCAATGATTGCGGAAGGAGCCGAGAAACAGCTTCAGGCTCTTGCTCTCGACGATCGTGTCGGCCGGAGCATAGTCGATGACGAGATGCGCGAAGTCCGGCTGGCCAGTGACCGGGCACAGCGACGTGAACTCCGGTGCCGCAAAGCGCACGAGATAGAGCGCACCGGGACGCGGATTAGGCACATAGTCGAGGCTCGCCTCTTCCGGAGAAGCGGGGAGCGGTGTCGGCTTGCCGAGCTGGGTAGTTTCAACCATCGCGGGGCCACCTACCAGTGTTAACACTTCCCGCCTATCCTCCCCGAATGGACGATCTCGTCTCGACGGAATGGCTCGCTCAGAACCTTGGCCAGCCTGATCTGGTGGTTGTGGATTCCAGCTGGCACATGCCTTCAACGGCACGCAGCGGGCGCGAGGAATATCTGACGGACCATATCCCCGGCGCGCGCTTTCTCGACATCGACGAAATTGCCGACCGCAGTAGCAATGCGCCGCACATGCTTCCGAGCGCTGAGGATTTCGGCAAGGCGATGGAGAAGCTCGGCATCGGTCGAAGCGATCGCATTGTCGTCTATGACAACAGCCCGACCCGGAACGCGGCGCGCGGCTGGTTCATGTTCCGCCACTTCGGCGCGGAGCAGGTCGCGATCCTCGACGGCGGCTTCCAGAAGTGGATCGCCGAAGGACGGCCGACTGAAAAAGGCAAACCTGCCGCTCGAACCGCGCAATTCGATGCAGTCGAGCGGCCGAACGAGGTCGTGGCGCTTCGCGACATCCGCAACGGGCTTGGCGTGCCCTTAATCGACGCTCGAGGGCGACCGCGTTTCGAGGGCACCGAGGACGATCCGCGGCCTGGCGTCGCATCCGGTCATATTCCGGGTGCACGAAACCTTCCCTACTCCGAGCTGTACAATCCTGACGGCACTTTCAAATCGCGCGACGAGATCCGCCGCTTGTTCGCAGGCACCGGCGCCGATCCAGAAAAGCCGTTCGTGGCAACGTGCGGGTCAGGCGTTACCGCCAACGCCTTGATCTTCGCCGCGCGGCTGCTGGGGAACCGCGATACGCGGCTGTACGATGGGAGCTGGAGCGAGTGGGGCGCCGATCCGTCGACGCCGAAGACGACTGGACCCGCCTAGCGGCGGATCAAATCGTCCAGACGGGCAAGGCCCTCACGGATGGCTTCGGCGACGAGGTCGACGGCAGCCGGGTGCGGCTCCAGCCCCTCGTTGCGGATGCCGACCACGGCTTCGAGGCCAGCGGCCGCTTCGCCGATCGCGCGTTCCGAGCGTGAATCGAAGCATCGGCGGGCGCCTTCGCTGGCGAACTCGATCGCTTCGAACTCTTCCGCATCGCAGGACGGACCGCCGCCGCTCGGTTCGAGCAGGCGCAGCGCGCGCTTGAGGCCGGCAATGCGCGCCGCAAGCTCGCCGCTCGCAACAGGCGCTTCTGCAGCCGCTTCGATGGACAGGATCTGGAACATCGCGCGCACCTTCGCGCGCGGATGGTCAAGAAAGTGTGAACGCCGTCGCGCTCCTGCGAAAGCAGGAGCCTAGTGACTTCGCCCAAGGAAACTGGGCTCCTGCCTTCGCAGGAGCGCAGGCAGGGCTAAGCGCCCTGCGTCGCGTCGATGTCGCGCAGGATCCAGCCTCGCTGCGGAATGGTCTCGATGAACTCGGCCCCGCCCGACGCGCTCCGCAGCTTCTTGCGAAGCTTGGAGATGAACACGTCGATGATCTTCGGCTGCGGCTGGTCGTCGGCCCGGCGATAAAGATGCTTCAGCAGCATCGCCCGCGTCACGACATTGTTGCGGGCGAAGGCCAGCAGTTCGAGCACGCGATATTCCATCTCGGTGATACCGATCGGATGACCGTCGATGCGGATGAGCCGCTGAACCTGGTCTACAGACAGGCGGCCTCCGCACAACGTGTCCGGCATTTCGCCGCCGGATGCTTTCAAGGACTGGAGCAGTTTCGAGGCTGCTTCCTCGCTGTCCTCGGGTGAAACGCGGCGCGGGCTGCCGATCAGTTCCTGCTGTATCTCGCCCATGAGAGTTTGCGCCTCTTCGACGAGGCGAGCGCCTTCTTCGAAGCGGCGACGCGACCGCTCCAGCATGGATTCGATCTCCACGAGGCGCGCGGAAAGTGTCTCTTCAGCCATGTCCTGCCCCGGTTCCCCCCTGCAAGCTCTTTACTGCGGGACCTGCGCCGAAGCCACCTGACCGTCCGCTTCCGGAGCGTTCAGGATCGCTGTCGTCACCGGGCCCTTGTCGACAACCCGTGTATCGGGATCGGCAGCGGTCGAACGAGCGCCGATCTGCGTGCGGTCACGGCCTGCCTTTTCGAGCAGGTTGAATTCGCTCTGGCTGCGCGGAGCCGGACCGCCGAACAATGCGTCGATCGCCTGCTGCTGGGCGCCCTGCGGGTCTAGAGCGACGGTGCCGGCGACCGGCGGGGTCAGCGTATAGTCGGGCGGGATCACCAGCGGCGCGTTGCGCGCGACCTGGAATTCGTCCGGCGTGTTGCGCTTGCCGCTGAGCATGGCGCAGCCGCTGAGGGCGACTGCCGATACAAGCATCAGCGGGATGAATTTACGCATGTTCGGCATTCTCCTTGGGGCGCTCCTTCGCCAGGAAGGCACGCAGTAACAGGATGGCGACGCCAATGCTAATCGCTGCATCGGCGACATTGAAGATGAAAAAGGGACGGAACTCGCCAAAATGAAGGTCGGCGAAGTCCACAACATAGCCGTGGCGGACCCGGTCGAGGATGTTACCGAGCGCTCCGCCAAGCACCATGCCAAGCGCAATCTGGTCCCACCGCTTGTCTTCGCGGGCAATCCAGAAGGCAACGCCGACAGCGATGGCCGCCGTCACCGCGACCAGGCCCCAGCGCATGGCATCGCTCGATGCCTGGAACAGGCCGAGCGAGATGCCGTGGTTCTCGGTGTAATTGAGCTGGAAGATCGGGAGGATTTCGATCGTATTCGGCGCCTTGTTCCGCAAATCGAGCGGACCAAGCACGATCCACTTGGTAATCTGCTCCAGCACGAAGACGATGGCAGCGATGGTGAAGCCGAGGGCGCTCTTACGCATTCAAGACGTCCTCGCAGCGCGCGCAAAGGTCGCCGTCTTCCTTCACTTCCGGAAGATAGCGCCAGCAGCGTCCGCATTTGTGGTTGTCGGTTTCGGCCACCGCCAGGGCATCGCCTGCCTTGACTGACGAGACGATGAACAACTCGGCCAGCGCGTCCGCCGAGGCGGGAAGTTCGGGCAAAGTGACGACCGCCTGGAGGCTGGAGCCGATGACCTTCTCGCGACGGAGTGGTTCGATCGCCTCGGTCACCTGCGTTCGCAGTTCGCGAAGGGCAGCCCAGCGGCCATCGTCGGCGGGCACGTCGGGAATTTCCGGCCATTCGACCAAGTGAACCGACTTCTCGTCCGGATAGCGGGTGCCCCAGACTTCCTCGGTCGTGAACACCAGCACCGGCGCGAGCCAGCGAACGAGCCCCTGGAACAGTTCGTCGAGAACGGTGCGGTAGGCGCGGCGCTTGTCGGTCTGGAATCCGCTCTCGGCGTTGACCTCGCAGTAGAGGACGTCCTTGCGGATATCGAAATAGAAGGCGCTGAGGTCTTCGTTGCAGAAGTCGGTCAGGGTACGGACGTAGGTGTTGAAATCGAAGTCCGCGACCGCCTGCCGCAGCTTCTTGTCCAGCTCCGCAGCCAAGTGGAGCATGTACAGCTCCAGCTCCGGCATCGCCTCGATGCCGACCTTCTCCTCCTCGCGAATGTCGGCGAGCGCGCCGAGCAGATAGCGGAAGGTGTTGCGGAGCTTGCGGTACTGGTCGGCGACGCCGGCGAGGATTTCCTTGCCGATGCGATGGTCCTCGGTGAAGTCGACCGACAGCGCCCACAGCCGCAAAATGTCCGCTCCGTGCTCCTTCATAAGGTCGAGCGGGTTGACCGTGTTGCCCGAGGCTCTTGGACATTTTCATGCCCTTGGAGTCCATCGTGAAGCCATGGGTCAGGACGGCGTTGAAAGGCGCACGGCCGCGCGTTCCGCAGCTTTCGAGCAGCGAGGACTGGAACCACCCGCGGTGCTGGTCCGACCCTTCGAGATAGAGGTCGGCGGGCCAGCGCTGGTCGGGCCAGCGGCCGCTTTCCAGAACGAAAGCGTGGGTCGAACCGCTATCGAACCAGACGTCGAGAATGTCGGTGACCATCTCGTAATCGTCGGGGTTGCGCGTCTCGCCGAGGAAGGCGGCGGCGTTGGCGGCGTCCCAGGCGTCTACGCCTCGCTCGCGGATGGCGGCGACGATGCGCTGGTTCACTTCATGGTCGACGAGGAGCTGGCCGGTCTTGCGCTCGACGAACAGGGCGATCGGCACGCCCCAGGCACGCTGGCGGCTGAGCACCCAGTCGGGACGCCCCTCGACCATCGAGCCGATGCGGTTGCGGCCCTTCTCCGGAACGAAGCGGGTCTGGGCGATGGCGTTCATCGCCAGCTGGCGGAGGGTCGCGCCCTCGGTCTCGTCGACCGGGTCGGCACCGCCTTCATTGTCCCAGCGCTGTTCCGCCCGGGTTTCCGGCGAGAATTGGCTGAGCGGCTTGTCCATCGCGACGAACCATTGCGGCGTGCAGCGGTAGATGACCTTTGCCTTCGACCGCCAGCTATGCGGATAGCTGTGCTTGAAATCCGCGCTCGCAGAGAGCAGCGCGCTGTAGCTTCTCGCAAATCGGTGCAAATCGGCCCGTCCGGCGCATTGAACTTGGCGTTGATGACGCTCAGGCTCCGTTTCCTCAGCCGAGCCAGGCCAAGCCCAGTCATCACGAAAACGGCCATCGGCTTGAACGGCGAACACCGGATCGATTCCGTTGGCCTTGCACAATTCGAAATCGTCCTCGCCGTGGTCGGGCGCCATATGGACGAGGCCCGTGCCCTGGTCGGTAGTGACAAAATCGCCTGGCAAGGAGGGGGCGAGGCTTTGCGAAGAACCCCCCCACATGCTCATCGGGTGGTCGGCTGTTGCTCCACGCAACTGCTCGCCCGGAAACCGAGCGAGTTCGCTGACTTCCAATGAAGTGATTGGCGCGTTGTCGAAACCATGCTCACGGTAGCCAGCTTTGAATTGGGCAACGAATTGGTCGGCCAGATCAGCCGCGACTATGTAAACACCCCCAATAGGCCCCGCGAATTCTTCAAGACTCCAGGTCAAGGAAAGCAAGACGTATTCGACGGCGGGATTGTAAGCGATCCCCTGATTGACGGGGATCGTCCAAGGCGTTGTCGTCCAGATGACGGCCGAGACGTAGGCGCACCACTCGGTTGCCTCTGCAATAGCTGGGCAGTTCGGAGCCTCAAGGATCTCGAACTCCACGTCGATCTGGGTCGAGGTGATGTCCTCATATTCGATCTCGGCCTCGGCCAGCGCGGTCTTCTCGACCGGCGACCACATCACCGGCTTGGCGCCGCGATAGATCTGGCCGCTCTCGGCGAACTTCATCAGCTCGGAGACGATCGTCGCCTCCGCCTGGAAATCCATCGTCAGGTACGGATTGTCCCAGTCGCCGCCGATGCCGAGCCGCTTCAGCTGCTCGCGCTGGGTGTCGACCCAATGTTGGGCGTAAGCGCGGCACTCGGCCCGGAATTCCTTGACCGGCACCTCGTCCTTGTTGAGCTTCTTCTTGCGATACTGCTCCTCGACCTTCCATTCGATCGGGAGGCCGTGGCAGTCCCAGCCGGGCACATAGGGCGCGTCCTTGCCCAGCAAAGTCTGGGTGCGGACGACCATGTCCTTCAGGATGTGGTTCAGCGCATGGCCGATGTGCATGTCGCCATTGGCGTAGGGCGGGCCGTCGTGAAGGATGAACTTCTCGCGCCCTTCGCGGCTCGCCCGAACCTGCTGGTACAGGTCGCCTTCCAGCCAGCGGGCGAGAATTGCCGGCTCCTTCTGCGGCAGGCCGGCTTTCATCGGAAAGTCGGTCTTCGGCAGGAAGACGGTCGGGCGATAATCCCGCTTCAATTCGGTGGTGTCAGGGCTGTCGGCCATTGCGCGCGGCTCTAGCGGGGGAGTTAAGGAATGCAAACTGGCCTGTCAGGGCAGAGCCAGCAACCGCCGCGCCTCGCCCGCATCCTCGTGCATCCGCGCGGCGAGCGCATCCATGCTGTCGAACTTCATTTCCGGCCGGATGTAATGGTGGAGCCCGACTTCGATCGTGCGGCCGTAAAGGTCGCCGTCGAAGTCGAACAGATTGGCCTCCAGCAGCTCGACCGGCGGGTCGAACATCGGACGAACGCCGAGGCTGGCGACGCCGGGATATTCCCTGCCGTCGTCGAGCCGGACGCGGACGGAGTAAATGCCGTAGGCGGGGCGCTGATAGTCGGCGAGGCGAACGTTCGCGGTCGGGCAGTTGAGCTCCGCTCCTCCTCGCCCGTCGCCATGCTCGACGATGCCCTCGATTGAATAGGCCCGCGTCAGAAGGCGCGTCGCCAACCCGGGATCGCCGGCGATCAACGCCTCGCGGACGCGGCCCGAAGAGACGCGCTCGCCGTCGACGAGGACCTGCGACACGGCCTCGGCGGTGAGATTGTGGCTTGCGCCAATGCTCTTCAGCAACGCCACGTCGCCGGAGCGGCCCTTGCCGAAGCTGAAGTCGTCGCCCGTGACCACGCCGGTTGCGCCGATCTTGCCGACCAGCACGTCGGCGACGAACTCCTCGGCGTCCATCGCGGCCAGCTCCGCGCCGAAACGGAAGACCAGCATCGCGTCGGCCCCGGCGTGGGCGAACAGATCCTCGCGCTGGTCGAGGGTAGTTAGCCGGAACGGCGGGACGTCGGGCCGGAAGTAGCGGACCGGATGCGGGTCGAAGGTCGCCACGATCACCGGCCGCCGCATGTGGAAGCCGAGCGCGATCGCGCGGCTCACCACCGCCTGGTGGCCAAGGTGGAAGCCGTCGAAATTGCCGAGCGCGAGGACTGCGCCGCGGAACTCTTCAGGGACGGGTTGGTCGTGATAAAGGCGCTGCATTGGGCGCACGGTCTATCGGCGCTTGGCAGGCGCGGCAATCAGTGGGTCGGCAAGTGCTTCCGCAGCAGCCGGTACTCGTGCCAGGCCAGGGCAATCACGAAGGCGTCGAGGATCGACAAGGCGATTAGGCCGACGTCGTGGGTGAAGCTGTAGCGGTAGAGCTGGTAGGCGATGAACGCGCTGAAAACGACAAAGCAGGCCGGATAGGCCCAGAGCTTTTCCCGCAGCAGGCCGACGACCACCGCCAGCTTCAGCACGCCGTGCGTGATCAGGTAGAAGGCGTAGAAGTGCTGCGTTTCCAGCGAGAAGCTCTGCGCCACCTTAAGTGCGGTGCCTGCCACCCAATCCTGTGGATCGCGCAGCCGCTCGTCGGTCATGAACCGGTTGAGGAAGTTGATGATCGATTGATGGGCGACGAGGTAGAGCGCCACGCCGCTCGCCATTTCGACCAAAGCGTAGAAGCCCTTCAGGCCGACGCTGAGCACGAACAGCCCGTGGATTCGCTTCTCGTTCATTCGCTGACGCCTCTATCGGCAGCGGGGCTTCCAGGAAATGCTGGAAATGTAGGATTTCAGTTGGCAGGAGTTGGCCGTGGATCGAACCGCCGATCGAAGGAGGTGAAAACACCGCCGTCAGTGTGAACATTCGTGAACATTCGCCGCCTTGACTCGGCCGGTCGGCAATCCTATTTCCCACCTATCCCGATCCACCGGTTCCGGCGGCGCACTTGTGCGCGCGTCGGTTTTTCGTTTGGAGCGGGACCTAACAAGCGAAGAGATGGGTGTAGGGTCAAGCGGAGTTTTCCTTCCGCCGAATCCGCACCTGTGGAGCTGAAAAAGGAAGCAGAATGGCACGCATTGCCGGCGTAAATATCCCGACCAACAAGCGCGTTGAAATCGCGCTTACGTACATCCACGGCATTGGCCGCACTTCGGCCAAGGACATCATCGGCAAGCTGGGCATCGCGCCCGAGCGCCGGGTCCAGGACCTGACGGACCAGGAAGTCCTTCACATCCGCGAAGCGATCGACCGCGATCTCTCGGTCGAGGGTGATCTTCGTCGCCAGACGGCGATGAACATCAAGCGGCTGATGGACCTCGCCTGCTACCGTGGTCTTCGCCACCGCAAGGGCCTTCCGGTCCGTGGCCAGCGCACGCACACCAATGCGCGCACCCGCAAGGGCAAGGCCAAGCCGATCGCCGGGAAGAAGAAATAGTAGCAGCAACAGTCTGGGAGACTGTTCGTCACTATTTCTCCGCCGGATGGCGTGACGAACTAGCGCAACGTCCCACGCAGCTTTTGAAGGGATGTAGTTAGAATGGCCCAAGCACCGCAGCGCCTCCGCAGGAGGGAGCGCAAGAACATTTCGGCCGGCGTCGCTCACGTAAACGCCAGCTTCAACAATACGATGATCACCATCACCGACGCACAGGGCAATGCGATTGCCTGGTCGAGCGCCGGCATGATGGGCTTCAAGGGCAGCCGCAAGTCGACGCCGTACGCGGCGCAGGTCGCCGCCGAAGACGCGGGCAAGAAGGCCGCCGAGCACGGCGTCCGCACGCTCGAAGTCGAGGTCAAGGGCCCGGGTTCGGGTCGCGAGAGCGCGCTTCGCGCCCTCCAGGCGGTCGGCTTCACGATCACCTCGATCCGCGACGTCACGCCGATCCCGCACAACGGCGTCCGTCCGAGCAAGCGCCGCCGCGTCTAACGCGGACGGCGCCGTCGCCGCCGGGCTGTATCCGGCGGCAGTTTGAAATTTTCGGGCGGAACCCCACCTCTTCCGCCCAGGGCTAGGGAAACAACATGGCTGTCAACGCGAAGAACTGGCAGGAACTCAAGAAGCCGAATGCGCTGGAGCGCAAGCAAGGCGCGGGCGACGCCCGCCGCCGCGCGGTATTCGTCGCCGAGCCGCTTGAGCGCGGTTTCGGAATGACGCTCGGCAACTCGCTGCGCCGCGTGCTTCTGTCGTCGCTTCAGGGCGCGGCAGTCACCTCGATCAAGATCGAAGGCGTTCTGCACGAGTTCTCGAGCCTCGCTGGGCGTCCGTGAGGACGTCACCGACATCGTGCTCAACGTGAAGCAGATCGCGCTCAAGATGGAAGGCGAAGGCCCGAAGCGGCTTGCGCTCTCCGCGACCGGCCCGGCCGAAGTCACCGCGGGCATGATCCAGGCAACGCGGCGACATCGAGGTCACCAACCCGGACCTCGTGATCTGCCACCTCGACGATGGCGCGACGCTCAACATGGAACTGACGGTCGACATCGGTAAGGGCTACGTCCCCGCCGCCGCCAACCGCCCGGTTGACGCGCCGATCGGGCTGATCCCCGTCGATGCGCTGTACAGCCCGGTCCGCCAGGTCGCGTACAAGGTCGAGAACACCCGCGTCGGGCAGGAGCTTGACTACGACAAGCTCAACCTGACGATCGAAACCGACGGCACGGTCGACTCCGGAAGACGCGCTCGCTTATGCGGCCCGCATCCTCCAGGACCAGCTGCAGCTGTTCGTCCACTTCGACGAGGGCCAGGTCCGCGCAGGCCGTCCCGATGACGGCCGGCGTTGCGGTCGCTCCGTCGGAGAGCTCCGGCCGATGCCAACCAGCTCAACCGCTACCTTCTCAAGAAGGTCGACGAGCTGGAGCTGTCGGTGCGCTCGGCGAATTGCCTGAAGAACGACAACATCATCTACATCGGCGACCTCGTTCAGAAGACCGAGGCCGAGATGCTCCGCACGCCGAACTTCGGCCGCAAGAGCCTCAACGAGATCAAGGAAGTCCTTGCCTCGATGGGCCTGCGCCTCGGCATGGACATCCCGGGCTGGCCGCCGGAGAACATCGAAGAGATGGCGAAGAAGCTCGAGCAGGAAATGCTCGGCTAATCACGCCGGACTTCGCGAACGAATTGAGGGCCGTCCTTCGGGGCGGCCCTTTCTTTTTGTGCTAGGCGGCCTCGACTGGAGGACCCGCATGAAGCCGACGATTACTGCCTTCAAAGCATCGCCCGACCGCGGCAAAGGCCTTGGCGGACATGCACGTCCGCTGGGGGCTGGAGGAAGTCGGCCAGCCCTACGACGTCCGCCTGGTCACCTTCCCGGAGATGAAGGAGCCGGCGCATAAGACGCTTCAGCCGTTCGGACAGATCGCCGACTTACGAGGAAGGCGATCTGGTCCTGTTCGCTGTCGGGCACGATCATCCTTCATCTTGCCGGTGAAGCTGTCACGACCGGACCTGCTGCCCGACGGAGCCAAACGCCCGCGCGCGCGCCATCACTGTCGATGTAGATCTGCGCGCAAAACACTGCCTCATCGAGCCGGTCGTGGTCCAGCGCGAGATGTCGATCCTGCTGGAAAAGGACAAGCCGTGGCATGAGGAATCGGCTGCAGCTCGTCGAGGACCGCATTCGTGACCGGCTGAAGGATCTGTCCGCGCGCCTGGGCGATAGCGACTGGCTCGAAGCGGTGAATGCAGTGCCGGTCGATCTGCTGATGATCGAGTCGCTCCAGTCGCCTGCTCAGCTCGACCATCCTTGACGAATATCCCGAACCTCACCGCTATTTCGCTCGCGGACAGGCGCGGCCGGCGTTCAAGCGGGCATTTGACGCCCAGTACGATGTTGCCGTTCCAGGCGGCCGAACGCCTACCGCTCGGCAGGCCTTTCGAGCTTCGTCGCACAAGGCGTTTCGGCGTCGGCCGCGCTCCGGCAGGCGACGAAGATGGTGTCGTCGCCGCAGATCGTCCCGACGATCTCCGCGAGCGCGGATTCGTCGAGAGCGACGCCGACGAGATGCGCCGAGCCTGGCGGTGTCTTGAGGACGACGATGGTCGCCGCGACGTCGATCGACCGGACCCAGTCGCGGAGCACGGCGGCGAGGCGGGACGGTGCGCGCGCCGCTGGCCCAAGCTGGTCGGGCAAGCGCATAGCCGATCCGGCCGTCGCGGCGGACCTTGAGCGCGCCAATCTGCTCCAGGTCGCGAGAGACGGTTGCCTGGGTGACTTCGAAGCCGAGGTCAGACAAGGCGCGCGGCGACCTCGTCCTGACTGGCGAGCGCATGCTCGCGGATCAGCTCGGCCATCGCCCGCTGGCGTCGTTCCTTATAGTTCACTCATGCATGCTCTATATGCATTAACTTGCATAATTATGCAAATGCGTGAATAGGGCCGCCCTCATGATTCGAACGGCCATCCTTGGAGCCTCGGGCTATGTCGGCGGCGAGCTGCTGCGGCTTCTCGCCGCGCATCCCGAACTGCGCGCGACGAAGCTGTTCGGCGAGAGCAAGGCGGGCAGGCCGGTCGCGGAAGCTCATCCGCATCTCGCGCCGGTTTATGCAGGCATCATTCGAGAAGTTCGACGGCGCGGCGCTGGCGGACGTGGACGTCGTGTTCGCGGCTTTGCCCCACGGACACAGCCAGGCGATCGCGCCAGCTCATCCTCGATCGCGGCATCCCCTTCGTCGATCTCGGCGCGGACTTCCGGCTCGACGACGCGGCGACCTACGAGCGCTGGTACGGCCATGCGCACAAGGCCCCGGCCCTGCTCGGCGAGTTCGTCTACGGCATTCCTGAGCTCAACCGCGCGGCGATCCGTGGCGCGAAGGCGGTAGCCGCCGCCGGATGCTACGCCACCGCCGCGATCCTTGCGTTGAAGCCCCTGGTGGACAGCGGACTCGTCAATCCGAAGAGCCTGATCGTCGACGCCGCCTCCGGCGTCAGCGGCGCGGGCCGCGAAGCGAAGGAAGCGACCGGCTTCAGCACGGTCGACGGCAGCTTCGCGGCCTATGGGCTGCTCAACCACCGCCACACGGCTGAAATGGAAATGGCGCTGGGCGCGACGGTGCTGTTCACGCCCCACCTCGTACCGATGACGCGCGGAATCCTCGCGACCTGCTACGGCGAGGCGACGGGCGAAGGCGATCCGCTGGAGGCGCTGCAGGCGGCTTATGCGCGACGAGCCGTTCGTCCACGTCACGGACGCATCGCCCGCGACCAAGTGGGTGATCGGGCTCCAACGGCGTGCAGGTCACCGCGCGCTACGACGAGCGGACCGGCCGCGTGCTCGCGCTCTCGGCAATCGACAATCTCGGAAAGGGCGCGGCGGGCCAGATGGTCCAGTGCGCCAATCTCATGCTCGGCCTCGAGGAGACGGCCGGGCTCACTGCAATCGGAGTTTATCCATGAGCGTAACCGCGGCCGAGGGTTTCGTCGCGGCCGGCTGCCATGCCGGCATCAAGAAGCGGCGCTTCGACATGGCGCTGCTGGCGACGGAGGACCGCCAGCCGGTGACCTGCGCGGCTGTTTTCACGCAGAACAAGTTTGCCGCCCCGCCGGTCGAGCTCGACCGCAAGCTGCTCGCCGCCAATGGCGGCAAGGTGACGGCGGTCATCGTCAATTCGGGCAACGCCAACGCCGGGCACCGGCGCCGCCGGTTACAAGGACGCACAGCTCATGGGCGCGGCTGCGGGCGATGCGCTCGGCATCGACGCGAGCCAGGTGCTGGTCTGCTCGACCGGGATCATCGGCACGCCGCTGCCGATGGAGCCGATCCTGCACGCCACGCCGAAGCTCGCCAAGAAGCTGTCGGTCGAAGGCGGCCATGACGCGGCGCGCGGAATCCTGACCACCGATCACAATCCCAAGGAAGTGCTGATCAAGGGCTCGACCTTCACGATCGGCGGCATGGCCAAGGGCTGCGGGATGATCGCGCCGAACATGGCGACGATGCTGGCCTTCCTGACGACCGATGCCGACGTTCCGCGCGAGCTGATGCAGAAGGTGCTTGCGTCAGGCCTCCGACGCGACCTTCAACACGCTCAACGTCGACGGCGCGACCTCGACCAACGACACGGCGATGGTGCTGGCATCGGGACGGCGCGGCAAGGCGAACCATGAGGAGTTCGGCAACGCGCTCCTCGCCGCCTGCGAGGACCTGACCATGCAGATGGCGCGCGACGCCGAGGGCATGACGCGGATCGCCCGGCTGATCGTCACCGGCGCGGCCAACGACAATGAGGCGAAGATCGCGGCGAAGAACATCGTCGAGAACAATCTCGTGAAGTGCAGCTGGTACGGCGGCGACCCTTATTGGGGCCGCCTGATGGCGGCCGCCGGATCGGCCGGCGTCGACATGGACGTCGCCAAGTCGCGCGTCGCCTACGGCGGGATCGTCGTCGCCAAGGGCGGCGCGGGCATCGCGCATGACGGCGTCGCGCTCGCCCGGCACATGATGGGCGACGAGGTCCAGATCGAAGTCCACCTCGGCGCGGGCAAAGCCTCCGCGAAGATGATCGGGATCGACCTCGGCCCCGGCTACATCAAAGAAAACAGCAAGACGTCATGACCCCCGTCGGAGACCGCGCACGTCCTCGTCGAGGCGCTGCCCTACATCCGGCAATGGGCCGGCAAATCGATCGTCGTGAAGCTCGGCGGAGCGGCGATCGACCGCGAGTTCGACCTCGCGCTGGCACAGGACGTGCTCCTGCTGCGGAGCGTCGGCGTGCGCTGCGTGCTGGTCCACGGCGGCGGGCCGCAGGTGGACACCATGCTTCGCCGCGTCGGCAAGGAGCCGGAGTTCCGCGACGGCCTGCGCGTCACCGATGCCGAGACGCTCGAGATCGTCCGCATGGTGCTGGTCGGCAAGATCAACCGCGACCTCGTCGCGACCATCAACAGCCAGGCCGGCGACGAGCCGGTCGCGGTCGGCGTTTCGGGCGAGGATGCGGGGCTGCTGACCGTGACGCCGGCGGATTCGGCGCTCGGCTTCGTCGGCAATGTCACCGAGCGTCCGCGCCGAGCTTCTCCACCGCCTGCTCGACGACGGTCTGACGCCGGTCGTCTCGACCGTCGGCGCCAATGCCGAGGGCCAGCCGTACAACGTCAACGCCGACGAAGCGGCGCGGGCGATCGCGGTCGCGATGAAGGCGGAGAAGATCGTCTATCTGACCGCCGTTCCGGGCCTGCTCGAGGACCCGAAGGACGAGAGCACGCTGATCCAGCGCCTGACCTCCGCCGAGCTTCGCGAGCGGATCGGTCACGAGAGCGTCGGCAAGGGCATGATCCCCAAGCTCAAGGCCTGCGCGGATGCGGTCGATCAGGGCGTCGGCTTCGCCCACATCATCGACGGGCGCGTCCACCACTCGCTGCTGATCGAGCTGCTGACCGACCATGGCGTCGGCACGATGGTGAAGCGGGAGGCGAGCTGGTGAAGCACCTTCTCGCCATCCGCGACCTGTCGGCGGACGACCTCAAGTCGATCCTCGCACTGTCGGAAGCGCCGTGCACACGCACGCTCGCAGAACAAGGGCGTCGCGCTCTATTTCGAGAAGCCGAGCGCCCGCACGCGCAATTCGATGGAGGTCGCGGCGGCGCAGCTCGGCGGCCATCCCGTCTATCTGCAGCCGAACGAGCTTGGCATCGGCGAGCGCGAGAGCGTCGAGGACGTGACACGCACCCTCGCCTGCTATCACGCGATCATCGCCGCGCGCGTGTTCGACCATGAGCTGCTGGAACAGATGGCCGCGCTGAACGCCGCGCCGGTCCTCAACATGCTGTCGGCAACTGACCATCCGCTGCAGGCGCTCGCCGATTTGCTGACGATCAAGCAGCTGGTCGGGCGCATCGAAGGCGCGAAAATCGCCTTCATCGGCGAGGCGAACAATGTTGCCCGCTCGCTGGCGGAAGGCTGCGCGCTGCTCGGCGCAACGCTCAACATCGCCAGCCCATCCGGCTTCGGTTTCGGGGCGCCGATGCTGGCCGTGAACCAGGTCGTCGACCCGCTCGAAGCGATCGACGGCGCCGACATCGTCTATTCCGACGTCTGGGTATCGATGGGAGACAATGACAGCCGATGAGCGCCGCGAGGTCTTCGCACCGTACCAGGTCGACGCCGATCTGATGGCCAAGACGCCGAATGCGCACTTCCTGCACTGCCTTCCCGCGCGCCGCGGCGAGGAAGTCACCGCCGACGTCATCGACGGCCCGCAACTCCGCGGTCTGGCGTCAGGCCGAGAACCGGATGCATACGGCGCGCGGAGCCATGCTCTGGCTGACCGGCGCCGCCGCCTGAATCGAGGATCAGAATGACCAACAAGAAGCTGAAGGTGGTGCTCGCCTATTCGGGCGGCCTCGACACCTCGATCATCCTGAAGTGGCTGCAGACCGAATATGATGCGGAGGTCGTGACCTTCACCGCCGACCTCGGCCAGGGCGAGGAAGTCGAGCCGGCGCGGCGCAAGGCCGAGATGCTGGGCGTGAAGCCGGAGAACATCTTCATCGACGACCTGCGCGAGGAGTTCGTCCGCGACTTCGTCTTCCCGATGTTCCGCGCGAACACTGTTTA
Organism: uncultured Alphaproteobacteria bacterium; assembly: GCA_963750315.1. Taxonomy (GTDB): domain Bacteria; phylum Pseudomonadota; class Alphaproteobacteria; order Sphingomonadales; family Sphingomonadaceae; genus Sphingomicrobium. The sequence continues at coordinate 35,192 of CAVVQF010000001.1, read as the reverse complement.
CGAAGGACAATATTTGCTCGGCACGTCGATCGCCCGTCCGCTGATCGCGAAGCGGCAGATCGAGATCGCGCGGCAGGTCGGCGCCGACGCCGTCTGCCACGGCGCGACCGGCAAGGGGAACGACCAGGTCCGCTTCGAGCTCGGCTATTACGCGCTGGAGCCGAACATCCGCGTGATCGCGCCGTGGCGCGAGTGGAAGCATCGCCAGCCGCGAGGCGCTGATCGACTTCGCCGAGAAGCACCAGATCCCGATCGCCAAGGACAAGCGCGGCGAGGCGCCCTTCTCGATCGACGCCAACCTGCTGCACTCATCCTCCGAGGGCAAGGTGCTGGAAGACCCGTCGCGTCGACGCGCCGGAATATGTGCACCAGCGGACGATCTCGCCCGAGGATGCGCCGGACAAGGCGACGACGATCACCATCGACTTCGAGCGCGGCGACCCGGTCGCGATCGATGGCGAGAAGCTGTCGCCCGCGACGCTGCTGGAGCGGCTCAACCAGCTCGGCCACGACAATGGCATCGGCCGCCTCGACCTTGTCGAGAACCGCTTCGTCGGCATGAAGTCGCGCGGCGTCTACGAAACGCCCGGCGGCACGATCCTGCTCGCGGCGCATCGCGGGATCGAGAGCATCACCGTCGATGGCGGCGCGATGCACCTCAAGGACGAGCTGATGCCGCGCTACGCGAGCCTCATCTACAACGGCTTCTGGTTCTCGCCGGAGCGCGAGATGCTTCAGGCGGCGATCGACAAGAGCCAGGAGCATGTCACCGGCCGGGTCACGATGAAGCTCTACAAGGGCAATGCGACGGTGATCGGCCGGGAGAGCGAGCATTCGCTCTACGACCAGGACCTCGTGACGTTCGAGGAAGGCACCGGCGACTACGACCAGCGCGACGCGGCGGGCTTCATCCGGCTGAACGCGCTTGCGGCTGCGCACGCTCGGCCAGCGCGAGCGGCGGCTAAAGGCCTAGGTTTTCCTTCGCCTTCGCGACCTGCTCGCGGACACGTTCGGGAGCAGTTCCGCCATAGCTGGTGCGGCTGCGCACCGACGCATCGACGCTGAGCACGTCGAACACGCGCTCGTCGATGCGCGCGTCGATTTGCTTGAGCGTCTCGAGCGACAGCTCGTCGAGCTGGCAGCCACGGTCCTCCGCCGCCTTCACCGCGCGCCCGGTGATGTGGTGCGCCTCGCGGAACGGCACGTCGGCCTCGCGCACCAGCCAGTCGGCGAGGTCCGTCGCGGTTGAGAACCCCTGCTCCGCCGCCGCGCGCATCCGTTCGGGCACGAACTCGATGGTCTCGACCATTCCGCCGATCGCCTGCAGCGAGAGCGTCAGCAGGTCGTCGGCCTCGAACACCGGCTCCTTGTCGTCCTGCATGTCCTTCGAATAAGCGAGCGGCAGGCCCTTCATCGTCACCATCAGCGACGTCAGGCAGCCGATGATCCGCCCGCTATGCCCGCGCACCAGCTCGGCCGCGTCGGGGTTGCGCTTCTGCGGCATGATCGACGAGCCGGTCGAGAATGCGTCCGACAACTTCACGAAGCCGAACTGCGGGCTCGCCCAGATGATCAGCTCTTCGGCCAGCCGCGACAGGTGCAGGCTGCACTGGGCGGCGGCCGACAGGTAATCGAGCGCGAAATCGCGGTCGGAAACGCTGTCGAGGCTGTTCGCGGTCGGGCCGCTCGAAGCCGAGCGCCTTGGCGGTCGCATCGCCGGTCGATCGGAAATCCCGTTCCGGCCAGGGCGGCCGCGCCGAGCGGGCACTCGCTCATTCGCGCCGAGGCGTCGAAGAAGCGCGACACATCGCGCTCGCAGCATCTCGTAATAGGCCAGCAGATGATGGCCGAGCGTCACCGGCTGCGCGACCTGCAGGTGCGTGAAGCCGGGCATTACCGTCTCGGCATGCTCCTCCGCGCGCTCGACCAGAGACGCGCTGCAGCTCGCGGATTGTTCCGATCGCCTCATCGCAGGCGCGCATCGACCCACATGCCGGAAGTCCGTCGCGACCTGGTCGTTGCGCGACCGCGCCGTGTGCAGCCGCCCTGCCGCCGGACCGATCAGCTCGGTCAGCCGGTGCTCGACGGTCATGTGGATGTCTTCGAGCTCGATCCGTCTCGGGAACGCCGTCGCGCTTCGAATTCTGCGGCGATCTGGTCGAGACCGCCGAGGATCGCCGCCGCATCCTCAGCACCGATGATGCCCTGATCCCGAAGCATCGCGGCATGCGCCTTCGACGCCTCGATGTCCTCGCGCCACAACCTCTTGTCGAACCCGATCGACGCGTTGATCCGCGTCATCAGGTCCGACGCCTGGCCACGGAAGCGGCCGCCCCAGGTCTTCTGGCTGGTGGGTTCATCGGACATGTGGGCCGCGTTGCCACGCACATTTGCGAGGGTCAAACGAGCCGACCGAGTCGCGTCATCGCTCCGTCACGGGAATCCTGTTACGGGCTCGCTCGCCGCGACTCCGAAGCGTCTTCGAGCCTGTCTCCCGCTCGATCGGCTGAACGGCACCGACGCCGGTCTCGCTGGCCGGCACTCCACCCCCCGGGAGGGCTCATCATGAGCTTCATCACAACCAAAGACGGCACCAACATCTTTTATAAGGACTGGGGTCCGAAGGACGCCCAGCCGATCGTCTTCCATCATGGCTGGCCGCTCAGCTCGGACGATTGGGATGCCCAGACTGATGTTCTTCCTGAACAAGGGTTATCGGGTCGTTGCGCACGACCGGCGCGGTCATGGACGTTCGGACCAAACCGACGGCGGGAACGAGATGGACACCTACGCGTCCGACGTCGACGACCTGGTTACTGCCTTGAATCTGACCAATGCCGTCCACGTCGGCCATTCGACCGGAGGCGGGGAAGTCGCTCGCTATGTCGCGAGGCACGCCAAGGGTCGCGTAGCGAAGGCCGTGCTTCTCGATGCCGTGCCGCCGGTCATGGTCAAGAAGGACTCCAACCCTGGCGGAACGCCCATCGAGGTTTTCGACGGGTATCGGGCGGCCCTCGCCGCCAACCGGGCGCAGCTCTACCTCGATATCCCGAGCGGGCCCTTTCTACGGCTTCAACCGCCCGGGCGCGAAAGTCTCGAAGGGCTGATTCGCAATTGGTGGCGCCAGGGCATGATGGGCAGCGTCAAGGCCGGCTACGAATGCATCAAGGCCTTTTCCGAGACCGACTTCACCGAGGACCTCCAGGCGATCGATGTCCCGGTGCTGGTCATTCACAGCGAAGACGACCAGATCGTCCCCTATGCGGATTCCGGACCGCTTGCGGCCAAGCTCCTGAAGAACGGCTTGCTCAAGACCTACAAGGATCTGCCGCATGGATGTGCCTCGACGCATCCAGAGCTCATCAATGCGGATCTGCTCGCCTTTGTTCGTGGCGAGGATGTTGGCGTCGATGAAAAAGCAAAGCCGACGCTTATCGTCGAACCTATCCCTGCTCCTGTTGAATGAGTGACACTCAACGGGAACTGATCGCAACGCGCGGGGCGCAGATGTTCCCGCGCCTGTCGGACGACGAGTTGGCGCGGCTCTCCAGGTTCGGGGAGCCGCGCAGCTTCAGGACAGGCGAGATTATCTCGCGGATCGGCGAAGCCGGTCCGGGCCTGATGCTCATCCTGTCGGGGGAGGTCGAAGTCACCCAGCACGACCATGGCGACAAGGTCTCGCACATCGTCACCCATGAGCGCGGCAATTTCATGGGTGAGTTGGCGCAATTGTCCGGGCGGCCGGTGCTAGTCGATTCAAAGGCGCTGACGGATGTTGAAGGCGTCGCGATCGCGCCTGATCGGCTGCGGGCGCTGCTGATCGCCGAGGCGGAGTTGGGCGAGCGGATCATGCGCGTCGCTGATCCTGCGGCGCATGGGCCTGATCGAGAGTGGCGGCTGGCCCGATCATCATCGGCAATGAGGCCGACGGAAACGTACTGCGGCTGGTCAATTTCCTGCGACGGAACGGTCATCCGTACCAGCGGCTCGATCCCGTCGAGGATAGCTGCGCGCGAACCTTGGTCGAGCGTTTCCAGGTCGCGGCGGAAGAACTCCCGATCGTCCTTTGCTCGAGCGGGAAGCTGCTCCGCAACCCGGACGAGAATCAGCTCGGGCGGTGCGTCGGGCTGGTCGGACCGATCGATCCCGACAAGCTGTACGACCTCGTCGTCATTGGCGCCGGCCCTTCGGGCCTCGCCACATCCGTTTATGCTGGATCGGAAGGACTTTCGCGTTCTCACCATCGATTGCCGCTCGTTCGGCGGCCAGGCCGGCGCTTCGGCGCGGATCGAGAATTATCTCGGCTTCCCGACCGGAATTTCCGGCATGGCGCTGATGGGCCGCGCGTTCAGCCAGGCGCAGAAGTTCGGCGTGGAGATGGCCATCCCCGACGAAGCGGTGAAGCTCGAATGCGGGAACGATCCCTGTCACCTGCTGCTGGCTAACGGCGAGCGCATCCAGGCGCGGGCTGTCGTGCTCGCGACCGGCGCTCGCTATCGCCGGCTGGCTGTCGATCGCCTCGACGAGTTCGAGGGCTCGTCGGTCCATTATTGGGCGTCGCCGCTGGAGGCCGATCTCGCGGCGAACGAGGAAGTCACGCTCGTCGGTGGCGGCAATAGCGCGGGGCAAGCAGTCGTCTTCCTCGCCAGCCGGGCCAGACACGTCACGCTCGTCGCCCGCCGCCCGCTCAGCGCGACCATGTCGCAATATCTGATCGACCGGATCGAAAGCCTGCCGAACGTCGATGTCGTGATCGGCGCTGAAGTCTCGCGGCTTGATGGCGTGGATGGGGCGCTCAAGGGCGTTGAGCTGAAGTGCCGGACCTCGGGCACAGAGACGCAGAAGCCCTGCCGCTACCTCTTCTCCTTCATCGGTGCAGAGCCCAATACCGATTGGCTGCAAAGCTCCGGGTTAAAGCTCGACGAGCGCGGGTTCGTGGTAACTGGCGGCGATGATCGCTTCCCGCTGGAAACCAGCCGGCGCGGGATTTTCGCCGTTGGCGATGTGCGCTCGAATTCGGTGAAGCGCGTCGCCGCCTCGGTTGGTGATGGTGCGCAGGTCGTGGCAGCAATCCATCAGTACCTGGCGGCCCAGGCAGAACAAGCGTCGGTCGTCGAGCGGCCGTTTCAGGTCACTGCGGCGGAATAATCACTCCCACTCGATCGTGCCCGGTGGCTTTGACGTATAGTCGTAGACCACGCGGTTGATGCCCTGCACCTCGTTGACGATGCGGGTCGCGACGCGGCTTAGGAAGGCGGCGTCGAAGGGATAGATGTCCGCGGTCATGCCATCGACGCTGGTCACGGCGCGAAGCGCGCAGACGTAATCGTAAGTCCGGAAGTCGCCCATCACGCCGACAGTGCGGACCGGCAGGAGCACCGCGAACGCCTGCCAGATCGCGTCGTACAGGCCCGCGTTGCGGATCTCATCGAGGTAGATGGTGTCCGCCTTGCGCAGGATGTCGCACTTTTCCTTGGTGACCTCGCCGGGAATCCGGATCGCGAGGCCGGGGCCCGGGAATGGATGGCGGCCGACGAACGCCTCGGGCAGGCCAAGCTCGCGACCGAGCTCGCGGACCTCGTCCTTGAACAGCTCGCGCAGCGGCTCGACCAGCTTCATGTTCATCCGCTCGGGCAGGCCGCCGACATTGTGGTGGCTTTTGATCGTGACGCTTGGCCCGCCGGTGAAGCTGACGCTTTCGATCACGTCCGGATAGAGCGTGCCCTGGGCGAGGAAATCAGCGCCGCCGATCTTCTGTGCCTCGGCCTCGAAGACGTTGATGAACTCGGCGCCGATGAACTTGCGCTTCTTCTCGGGGTCGCTGACGCCCTCGAGCCCGCCAAGGAAGTCGCGGCTGGCGTCCACGTGGACCAGCGGAATGTTGTAGCTGTTGCGGAACAGCGAGACGACTTGCTCCGCCTCCCCTGCCCGCATCAGCCCGTGGTCGACGAAGACGCAGGTGAGCTGTTCGCCGATCGCTTCGTGGATGAGCACCGCCGCAACCGCACTGTCGACGCCGCCGGACAGTCCGCAGATCACGCGGCCCTTGCCGACCTGTTCCTGGATGTCGGCGATCTTGGCATCACGGAAACTGGCCATCGTCCAGTCGCCAGCGCAGCCGCACACGTGCCGCACGAAATTGGCGAGCAGCTTCCCCCCGTCGGGCGTGTGCACGACCTCAGGGTGGAACATCAGGCTGTAGCGCTTCGCCTCCTCGTTGGTGGCGATGGCGAATGGCGCACCTTCGGACCGGGCGACGACCTCGAAGCCGGGGGCAAGCTCATCGACGCGGTCGCCGTGGCTCATCCACACCTGATGCTTGTCGCCAATCTGCCAGAGGCCGTCGAACAGGGCCGAAGGCGAGACGATGTCGATGAACGCCCGCCCGAATTCCTTCTTGTCGGAGGAGACCACCTTGCCCCCGAGCTGTTGGTGGAGCGTCTGCTGCCCGTAGCAAATGCCGAGCAACGGCAATCCGCTGTCGAACATCGCTTGCGGTGCCCGGGGGCTTTCCGCGTCGATCACGGAGGCAGGGCCGCCGGAGAAGATTATCCCCTTCGGATTTAGGCGGTGGAAGGCCTCCTCCGCGGCATTGAACGGAGCGATTTCGGAATAGACACCGGCTTCGCGGATGCGGCGCGCGATCAGCTGCGTCACCTGGCTGCCGAAGTCGACGATGAGGATGGATTCGGTGGGCTGGACCGTCATGGCGTGGCGGATAGCCATTTAGCGGCGAGAGTAAAGGGAGGGTCAGCCCTGCGCGTCTTGATCCTTCTCGCGGAGTTCGGCCTCCAGCCGCGCGATATCGACCTCGATCTCCTCCGCCCACGCGCGCAATTGTTGAGCCATGGCGTGGTCGTGAGTTCAGGCTGGCGAGCCGCCGGCACTGGCTGGCCCGTTCCTGCATATTCTCTAGCGGATCGTCCCCCACGTCGGGGACAATGCGGATTTGCAACGGAAGTTCCGGCACTAGATTAGTTAAGTGGCGACTTAAGTGTCTTGATCCGGGACAGCCGTTGCGATACTTAACCTTATGCTTAACGATTCGACCGTTCTCGATCGCACTTTTCAGGCATTGGCCGACCCCGTCCGGCGCGGAATGCTCGCTCGGTTGAGCCTCGGCCCCGCGTCCGTTTCGGAGCTGGCGAGGCCGCTGCCGATCAGCCTTCCGGCGGTCATGCAGCACCTGAAAGCGCTCGAAGAGAGCAAGCTCGTGCGCTCCGAGAAGAAGGGCCGCGTGCGCACCGTCCAGCTGGAACCGCGCACGCTGGAGACCGCACAATCGTGGATCGCCGATCGCCGCCGCGAATGGGAAGCGCAGCTCGACCGGTTCGAAACCTATCTTTCAACCCTGAAGAACGATGGAGCAACGCAGTGACCAATGAGAACGACCTCGTCCTGGAGCGCACGCTCGATGCGCCGGTCGACCTGGTGTGGGCCGCCTACACGGACCCCGAACATCTGAAGCAGTGGTTCGCGCCGAAGCCGTACCAGATCACTGAGTGCGAGCTCGATCTTCGTCCGGGCGGCGTGTTCCGTATCCGCATGGTCGGTCCGGACGGCTTCGACACCGGTCACGGAACGCCGGGCTGCGTGCTTGAGGCGATCCCGAACAAGAGGCTGACGTGGACCAGCGCGCTCGGCCCGAATTACCGGCCGAACGAGGCGGGCGAAGGATGCGACAGCTTCCCGATGACGGCGGTCATTACGTTCGAGGACGCCGGCAACGGCAAGACGGCCTACCGTGCCATCGCGCTCCACAAGGATGCCAAGGACAAGGCGACCCACGAGGCGATGGGCTTCCACGACGGCTGGGGCACGGTCGCCGGCCAGCTCGAGGAATATGCGAAGACGATCAAGGTCGACGCCTAAAAGAAATGCGCCGGAGCCTTTCGACCCCGGCGCATCCTTTGTCTTGGCGACTAAGCGGAAGCTTAGTAACCGCGCCAATCGGCCGTGCGACGATTGATATCGATGTCGCGAATACGGCCGTCGTAACGGACTTCGCAATTGAAGCTGAGGTCCGCGCCGGCGTTGTAGCCGTAGCTGCCGTAACCGCGCTGGCCGTAGCCCTGGTAGCCCTGGTAGCCGGAGCTCGCGACACCATAGACCTTCAGGCCATACGATTTCTGGGTAACGCGGGTGATGCCCTGAACGCGGCCGCCGCCCTGATATCCATTGTTATAGCCGTTGTAGCCGTAGCGGTTGTTGTACTGACCACCGTACTGGCCGCCGTACGGCACGTTGTTGTAGCCGTAATAGCCCTGGTATCCGTTGAGGCGGGCCTCGACGGCGCGGGCGCACTGGTCGACCGCGGAGCTCTGGTTCGAATACTGATTGTACCCGTAATTGCCGTACGGATAGCGCCCGTAACCCAGGATCTGGCCGAGAACCTGGCCGATGGGATTCTGGTTGCCATAGCCGTAGTTCGGCTGCGGATAATATTGCGCGGCCGCGGGGACCGCACTTGCCAGTGCAGCAAGACCAACGCCGCCGGCGATTATCTTCGTCAGGACCTTCATGGCCACACTCCTTCAATCGTGCCTGCCATGCACAACGCTCGGCAAGCTTGGAGGCTTCCTAGCGACTCGCGACTTCGATTCGGCTGAATACGCCGTTTGCTGCCGTTCACATATGTGAACGCGGACGGCCGTTTTTCAGGTGGAGGTAGAAGGGATTGAAATCGGCGAAGTTCGCCAGCCGATCGAAGTCGTGCATGAACAGCCGCCCGCCCTTGTGATCGACCATTCCAGTTTCGCGAAGCTGCTGCAACGTGCGGTTTACGTGAACGCCGGTCAGTCCCAGCGCATCCGCAAGCATTTCCTGCGTCAGCGGCATTTCGCAACTGTTGCGGTCCACGAGGTTCGCCGCGCTGGAACGCTGGTAAACCTCGCAAAACAGGTGCGCCATCGCACTGTCGGCGGGGAGTTGCGAATTGCGCGTCAGCCATTCGCGATAAAGCGCCGACTGGATCAGGCTCGACCGCCAGATCAGCGCCTGAATCCGCGGGCGGGAGACCATCAGCCGATGCAGCTCGGCATGAGGGATCAGCGCGACCTCGCTTGCAACCGCGGCGCTCAGGTTGCTGTCGAGATAATCGAGGTGGAGGTTTTCCAGCGAGGGTGCATCGCCCGCGATATAGAAGGAATGGATCTGCCGGGATCCATCGCTGCGGCTTACGTGCCGCTGCAAGAAACCGGTTACAACGAAGGCCGAGGAACAAGGCGGCGCCCCCGCCTTGCTGATGTCCTCGTTCCGGCGGAATGTATTGAGCTCGCCCTCGACGGACAGGATTGCGTCGCGGTCGTCCGGGCAGAAGTCCCCGATACGCGAAAGGTGGGACAGGAGCGCCTGCCCAATCACGCGAGCACCTCTCCCGGGCACGCGCCAAAACAACTCAACGAACGCACACCACCGCCTAAGACCAACGACTCCCCGTCGCGCCTTTAGGCGGCGATGGCTGCCGATTGCATTAACAAAGGATAGGCGGAGCGATTCTTGGAGCTCGAGTGGTTACGCCGCCACTTGATCGAGATGCAGATAGAGGTCCGAAAAGCCCGCGACGTCCCGCAACCGCTCCCAGTCGGGTATAAAAATGAAACGCCGCTGCCGGTTGATCAGCCCGTCGCGATCCATCGCCCGAAGGGTGCGATTGACGTGAACCGCGGTAAGCCCCGCTGCATCCGCCAGATGCTCCTGCGTCATCGGCAATTCGTATCCCTCGGTCGATCCCATCCCCGCGGCTTCAAACCGGCGTGCCAGTTCGCAGAAGATGTGCGCAATGCGTTCGCGCGCATCGCGCCGACCGACGTTCAGGATCCATTCGCGGAAAATGGACCCATCGATCAACGTGTCGATCCACATCGCCAACGCAACCTGGGGATGCGCATCGAACAACTTCTTGAGTGCAACGGTCGGCACGAATGCGAGCTCGCAGCGGGTGAGCGCCTGCACATTGTGGTCGGCAACCTTGAGCAGGGATCCTTCCAGGTCGACGAAATCGCCAGGAATGTGGAAACTCAGGATCTGCCTAGCGCCCGCCGATGAAATCTTGTGCCGAAATGCCATGCCGGAGACGACCAGCACGCTGTGATCGGTCGCGGCGCCTTCACGGACGATGTATCGGCCCGGCTCGGCCGTGCTCATCCGGTACGGCAGGCCAAGTAGCGCCTCTCGATCACTATCCGACAGTTTCGCGCGACGCTCGAACTTCCTGATCGTACGGTCGAGGACGTTGTCGATTTTGGACATTGGACTCCCAGTCAGGGGACTGACGGGAGCAGGGTGCCAGCCTTACCTGAGTGCTAAAACCTCACCTGACTGCCTTCCACAACACAAGGCATTGTCAGGAAGGCAACAAATGTCGGCCAAAAGAACAATAACCTAGGTTTATCCTGTGCTCGCGCTTCAAGCGGCCGACTTGATCCCGTGCTTTCCCTTGCCGAACGGGCCGACCAGCCGGCGATATTCCGCCTCCGGTCCGCCGTAACTTTCGGCTGCCATCTCCTCCAGCCGTGCGCGGTCGAGAATTGTAATCACTCCGCGCGTCGCACGAATGGCGTGAGTGGCCTCGAGCGTGTGGAGGGTAACGGTTACGCTCGACCGCCTGACCGCAAGCATCATCGACATGAACTCGTGGGTCAGTTCCAGATGATCGCCGTCGACCCGATCGTGGCACATGAGCAACCACCGCGCGAGGCGTTCGGGCAAGGCGTAATGTGCGTTTGCCGCCGCCGTCGATGCCGCCTGGACGTTCATCGCCTGAACGAAGCGAAGAAGCAGGAGACGAAGCGAGGAGCTTCGATCGCATGCGGCTGTGAAATCGCCCGCCTCCATCCTGATCGCGGGCGCGCCGTTGACCTGGATCATCGATGCCTGCGGCGATTGCCCGGCGCCGAGGATGATGGGTGTCCCCGACATGCCCTCGTAGCCGAACAGCCCGACTTCCACCTTGTCGCCCTCCTCCTGCTCCGCGACGATGGATGCCACGCCCCCTTCCGGGAAATAGACGTGATGGATCGGCGTATTCGGGTCGTACAGAGGCGTCCGAACCGGCAGGTTCAACCGGCTAAGATAGGGCTGCAAGAGCGCGAAATCGTCCGCGCTCAGGTATCGCAGCAAAAGATTGCCGACATCGGCTTGCTGAAGAGCTGTCATGCTCCCCTCCGCAAATTGGGGCGGGAGCTAAATCAGAAACTCTCAGCCGCTTGCGCCCAGTCTGATGGCAAGCGATGGGCACGTTGTACGCTCATCCGGTGAAATAGCGACCGAACCTTATGTACGGCAGCGTACAGAGCGTTCGGAACAACGGCAGCCACGGAAGAGTTTTCGGTTGGCTGTGGTGGGCATTGGACGGTTGGGGCCGTTCGCATTGTCGGACTGCTCGAAATGTCGCGCTATTATCTGCACATTCGATGCGAGAGCGAATTCATCGAGGATGATGAAGGTGCGGAATTCGTTAATCTGGAGGATGCCCGGCTGGAGGCGGTCCGAAGCATCCGCTCGCTGGCCAGCGGCGACATCCAGGACGGCTTCCTCGACATGGACCAACGCATCGAGATCATGGGCAGCGACGGCGGCCAGCTCGCGACCGTTTCATTCTCCGATGCAATCACGGTGAGACCTGCTTCGTCTTGAAGGCGCGCCCAAGTCGCTAACATCGGTTGGATGTGTCGTCTTCTCGCTTTCCGCCTGTCCGCATGCCGGATAAGGGAACGGCGGTGCTTGAATCCCATCTCAAGAAACTTCGCGCGCGCGACACGATCAGCCAGGAAGAAGAGGCTGCAATCCGCGCCTCGATCCTCGAAGTCCGCGAATTCCCGGCCGACGTGGAGGTTGTTCATCACGGCGTCGAAATTTCAGAATTGCTGCTGCTGCTAGAAGGCTGGATGGCGCGGACCAAGAACATGTCGAGCGGCCAGCAGCAGATCAGCGAGCTTCAGTTCTGCGGCGACTTCGTCGACCTGCACAGTTTCACGCTGAAGCGCCTCGACCATAATGTAATGACGCTGACTCCCTGCCGGGTAGCGGTGATGCCGCATGAAAACGTGCGCGAGTTGATCGACCGCTTCCCGCACCTCGGACGAGTCTATTGGCTGATGACCAATATCGACGCCTCCATCCACCGCGAATGGACCGCGTCCCTCGGGCGCCGGTCTGCGCTGGAGCGGATGGCGCACTTGTTCTGCGAGATTTTCGTGCGCCTGAAATTGGTCGGCCAGACGACAGGCAACAGCTATGAATATCCGCTCACGCAGCTTGAACTTGCGGAGTGCCTGGGCCTGACACCAGTGCACGTGAACCGGACGCTGCAGGAGCTTCGCAAGCGCAAGCTGATCGAGGTTGGCCGCGGACGGGTGACCATTCCGGACTTTCCAGCGCTGACAGCAATGGGCGAGTTCGACCCTGAATATCTCTATCTTGAGAAGCGCCCGCGCTAGAAAATCGCTACCTAGCTTATGTTATTTAAATGACTGCGGTTTTCGGCAAAGCTCGCCCCCGAATCGAACGTGCCGAGTAGCGTTTGGGGGCAGACATGAGTGACGACAAAGCAGAATATTACCGGGCGCGCGAACGCGCTGAGCGCTCGGCCGCAGAGGCCGCAAGCTGCCCGCAAGCCCGCGCTTCGCATCTGAAGCTGGCGGAGGCCTATGCGCTTCTCCTGGAAACCAACGAGCCACACCAGGTGAGCCCCGCCAGATCCCGCTGAGCTAAAGCTCAAGACCGGTGAAGTGGGCGAAGAAGGCCAGTGTGTCCGACGCTTCCTCAATGATCTTGTCGGTTGGCTTGCCGGACCCATGCCCCGCGCGGGTTTCGATACGGATGAGGTGCGGCGCCCCGTTCGGGTCCGCTGCCTGCAACGCCGCGATGTACTTGAAGCTGTGGCCCGGAACGACGCGATCGTCGGTATCCGCCGTCGTCACCAGCATCGGCGGGTAGTGAACGCCCGTCTTGATGTTGTGATAGGGCGAATAGGCAAGCAGCGTTTTGAAGTCGGCTTCCTTGTTGGGATAGCCGTAGTCGTCGACCCAATAGCGGCCCGCGGTGAAGCGGTCGAAGCGAAGCATGTCCATCACGCCGACCGCCGCATTGGCGGCGTCGAACAGGTCCGGCCGCTGGTTGACGACGGCGCCGATCAGCAGGCCGCCGTTGGAGCCGCCCTGTATCGCCAGGCCCTTCGGTGAAGCGATGCCGTTGGCCTTCAGATATTCGCCAGCGGCGATGAAGTCGTCGAACACGTTCTGCTTGTTGGCGAGGCGGCCGGCGTCGTGCCACGCCTTGCCATATTCGCCGCCGCCACGAAGGTTGGCGAGCGCGTAGACGCCGCCCTTTTCCAGCCACGCCAGACGCGTCGCCGAGAAGCTTGGCGTCAGGGAGACGTTGAAGCCGCCGTAGGCGTAGAGCAAAGTCGGCGCCGGACCGGTCGTGCCCTTCTTGCGAACGACGAACATCGGGACGCGGGTGCCGTCCTTCGAATTGTAGAAGACCTGTTCAACCGAATAATCGTCCGGGTTGAACGCGACCTTCGGCGCTGCCCACGTCGTCGCCTGGCCGGTCCGCACGTCGTAGCGATAGATGGTCGTCGGACGGTTGAAGCTGGTAAATGCGAAGAAGGTCTCCGGATCATCCATGTCGCCGCCGAAGCCGCTCGCCGTGCCGATGCCGGGAAGGTCGACGCCGGTCAGCTTCTTGCCCTGCAGATTGTGGACGCTGATCTCCGACTTCGCATCGGCGAGGTAGGATGTGATCATTTTGCCGCCGACGATCGATGCGCCGTCGAGCGTCGCTTCCTGTTCCGGCACCAAGGTCGTCACCGGATTGCCGGGCCGGGCGACGTCCATCGCGACGACCTTCAGCTTCGGTGCGTCCTTGTTGGTGATGAAGAAGAAGCGCGAGCCCTCGTTGCCGATGAAGCTCCAATTGTTGTCGAGGCCAGCGATCAAGGTCTTCGCCTTCGCGCCGCGCGCGCGAAGGTCGACGGCGTGAACCTCGTAGCGGTCGTCCGTTCCTTCGGCGGTGGTGATGACCAGCCAGCGACCATCCTCGCTGACGCTCGCCCAGTGGCCGTAGGTCGGCTTGTCAGGCGTGGCGTAGACCAAACGGTCCTCAGCCTGCGGCGTGCCGAGCTTGTGGAAATAGACCTTCGAATTGAGGTTGGTGGACTGGAATTCTTGCCCCGCCGCCGGTTCCGGAAAGCGCGTATAGAAAAAGCCTGACCCGTCCTTCGCCCAATCGCCGGCGGAGGTCTTCACCCACTTGATCTCGTCGCTGGTCAGCTGGCCGGTGGCGACGTCGATCACCTTCAGCGTGCGCCAGTCGGACCCGCCGTCCTGGATCGAGTAGAGCAGGTACTTGCCGTCCTCGCTCGGCGTCCATTCCGCAAGCGCGGTCGCGCCGTCCTTCGACCAGGTATTCGGATCGATCAGGACGCGACCTTCACCATCCGCGCTGTCGCGGACGAACAGCACCGACTGGTTCTGCAGGCCGGTGTTGTGCGCGTAGAAGTAGCGGCCGCCCTTTTTCACCGGCACGCCGAAGCGCTCGTAATCGTAGAGCTGCTTGATGCGCGCCTCGAGCGTGCTGCGGCCCGGCAGCGTCTCAAGGAAGGAATTGGTGACCTTGTTTTGCTCACCCACCCAGGCCTTCACCTCCGCATCGGTGCGGACGTCATTCTCCAGCCAGCGATACGGGTCGGCGACTTGCACGCCAAACTGCGGATCGACCTGATCGACCGTGCGCGTCGCGGGATAGGCGTAAGCGGGCTTGGCGGCGTCGGCGGCTTGCGCGGCCATAGCCGCAGCGTCCGCCGCGGCGGCGGCCTCAACCTCGGGACTGGGGGTCATTGCGCAGGCGCTAGAAAGCAGGACGACAAGTAACATACTCCGACGCATGGAAATCCCTCCCCGGGCTCATAATCGACGCGAGGCGTAGCAGCGCGCGCGTCGACTGCTCAAGCCAGCGTTTCGACGGACACCATTATTTCGCCCCAATATTTTCGTGATTTAACAACATTGGGCAAATCTCCATTGCCGGCTCGGGAAACAGTTGAGGTGTCATGCAGGCAGTCGAGCCGCCCGTCATCGTTGCGCCCGCTCCCGCCGAGGATGAGTTCGCGGGCGTCATCGAGGTTGTCGGCACGCGCCCCGATCAAGTCCAGAAGATCGACCGCCGCACCTATCGCGTGAAAGAGAATGCGATGTCGGCCCAATCGGACGGGCTGCAGCTGATCCGTGGGTTGCCGGCGGTGATCATCACGCCGGACGACCAGATCCTGCTGCTCGGTGCAGCCCGGGCGTCACGATCCTGATCGACGACCGCCCGACCGAACAGCGATCCGATTGCGTATCTGCGAACGCTGCATGGCAGCGACATCGAACAGATCGAGATCATCACCAACCCGTCCGCGCAATATTCCGCGGAAGGCACCGGCGGGATCATCAACTTCGTCCTGCGAGAAGAAGCAGGACGACGGCCTGTCCGGTTCGATCTCGGTGCTCGGATCGTCGATGGGCAACCTCGGACCGAGCGCAACGATCAAGAAGAAGAAAGGCAAGTGGACCTATGAGCTACAGGTCCAGGGGCGCGTCGGACGATATGATCGCGAACGCTACCACAAGCTCCGGACCGTATCGTCGGCCCCCGACGACGATCCCACGATCAATACCGAGGATGGCCGCGGCTCAGTGGATGTCGCAAGCATCTTCACCAATCGGAAAATCACCCGCGATCTGAATGAACGGTCCAGTGTTACGGCTGAATTCTGGGGCGGAGGTTCAAGCTCAACGACCAGATCTTTAGCGATCTTCGAAGGAGTAACCGAGGACTTCGATTCATTTTTCGAACGGGCCCGCAGACGCGACATAGCCAGCTTCGCCGGCATCGGGCTGAACTTCGATCACAAGCGGCAAGAAGAAAGGCGAGAAGCTGAAAGCGAGCACGCAGGTCTTCGGCAACTTGTCCAGCGAGCAGCGCGTCGATGCGCAGCTTGACGACGGTCAGCTACTCGAGGTCCAGACCGAGAAGAACCTCTACATCTACTCCGACGCGAGTGGGAACATCCGATCGGCAGCCAGAGCATCCTGTCGATGGGCGGGACCTTGCTGCGAGACAGATGCGCAAACAGGACGTACGATTTCGAAGCTCGTTCCGGATGACCGGCTCGGCCCGCGATACGTTCAACGATCTTCGAGTACTTCGAGCAACCTCACTGACGCTTACGCGACGTTTCAACGCAAGTTCGGGACTTGGACCATCATGCCCGGCCTGCGGATCGAATATCGCGGATCTCGACGATCTCGAGCTCCGGTTACGACGACGGTGCAGCGAACAGAGCGACGGCTGTTCCCGACGCTTCATCTCGAGCATCCGCTCAGCAAGACGGTCAACATGACACTGAGCTACAGCAAGCGGATCGAGCGGCCCGGACATCGATCATGCTGCGGCCCTTTCCGTGTGAGAACCGCGGCGCAATTCATCGTCTGTTGGCAATCCAGAGCCTCCGCGATCAGACGACCGACGCGTACGAAATTAACCTTACTTACCGGCGCAAGAACCTGAATGCCGGGGTGATCTTCTTCGACCGGCAGGACCAAAGGCCTTTGGGAGGGCAGTTACTCCGTCGACGAAGACGGTGACTACTTGAGCATGCACCGTCAACGCCGGGCGCAAGATCGACCGAGGCGCACAGTTCGACCTCACCACGCCGCTGCTGAAGCGCGTCAAAGGCACTGCCAGCGTCAACCTGTTCTACAGCCGGACGCCGTTCGATCCGCTGGTAAGCGACGAGGATTTCGAGACCTTTCGTTATACCGGCAACGCGACGGTCGAATGGCACGGGAAAGACGGAAAGAACGGCCGGCCGGGAGATATCGCCCAGATACAATTGACCTACGATAGCCCGTCCCGATCATATCAATTCAAGACCGAGGACAGCTACTCACTCAACTTCTCGTGGACGCATAGTTTCAGCAAGAAGCTATCGTTGACTGCGTCGCTGAATGGGCTTGGGGCCGATCAATTATCGGCACCGTCTGATCGCTCCGCTGGTCGCGCGAGGATTATGACAAGCGCGAGAATCAGCGGAGTTCAAGCTGAAGCTGGTGAAGACGCTCGGGAAGAGCAAATAAAAAGGGCCGCGAACACGCGGCCCTTTCGATCTTGAAATCCGAAGCGCTTAGGCGGCTTCGAACTCTTCCTCGGTCACGACCGGGCCGCTGTCCTGGCCCTTGGCCGAGACGTCGCGGTCTACGAATTCGATGATCGAGATCGGCGCGGCGTCGCTGGCGCGGATGCCGGCCTTGATGATGCGGGTGTAGCCGCCGTTACGGTCGGCGTAACGTTTCGCAAGGACGTCGAAGAGCTTCACGAGCTGGGCGTCGTCCATCAGGCGCGACTGGGCGAGACGGCGATTGCTGAGGCCACCATGCTTGGCGAGCGTGATCAGCTTCTCGACGTAGGGCCGAAGCTCCTTCGCCTTCGCGGTCGTGGTGGTGATCTGTTCGTGCTTGATCAGCGCTGCCGACATGTTGCGGAACAGTGCCGCACGGTGGCTCGAGGTACGCTGCAGCTTACGGCCGCCTACGCGGTGACGCATGGTTCTTCTCCGTTCGTTCGGGATCCGTTTGAGGTAATCCCGGCCAGGCGGACTTGTTTGCGGGAGCCGCCCCTTTTCCCGTTGCTTTCGCTGAGCGGCGCCCTCAAGCGGATTGCCTCGCGGAAGTCAAGAGGAACCGCCTGATGAACGCAGCCGCCTTGCCCTTGTCCCTAGCCGTTATCGCGGGGATTTTCATAGCGATACAGGCGCCGACGAACGCCATCCTGGGCAAGGCGTCGGGGTCGCCGGTCGTCGCGGCGTTCATCTCCTTCGTCGTCGGAATGGCGGCGCTGGGGGCGATGGTAGCCCTGACCGGGGGCCGCGTGTTTGCTCCCGAGTTGAAGAGCGTGCCCTGGTACGCGTGGGTAGGCGGGATCTACGGCGCCTTCTTCGTCGCCATGGCCGCCTTCGCCGCACCGCGCATCGGTGTGGCGACGATGCTGACCGCGGCGGTCGCGGGCCAGATCTTCGCTGCGCTGATCATGGATCACTTCGGCTTGCTCGGACTGGCGCGGCAGCCTGTCAGCCTGGAGCGGATTGCGGGAGCGGCGCTGGTTCTGGTTGGCGCGGTGCTGGTGCGGAGGGGTTAATGGGCTATCTCATCGTCTTTCTCGGAGCCGGCATCGGTGGGGCGTTGCGCCATGGCGTGAACCTCGCTTCAGCAAAGGTATTCGGCCTCGAATTCCCATACGGCACGTTGATCGTGAACATCGTCGGATCGCTGCTGATGGGCGCGCTGGCGGGCTATTTCGCGTTCCGGACCGGCGTCCCGCAGCACATGCGGCTGTTCCTAACCACCGGAATTCTCGGCGGCTTCACGACATTTTCGGCCTTCAGTCTCGACGCGGCACTGCTAATGGAGCGCCACGCATATTGGTCGGCGGCAATGTACGTCGCGGGTTCGGTGGTCCTGAGCCTCGTGGCATTGTTCGTCGGCATCAGCCTCTTTCGAACTGGAGCACCCCTTCCTTGAATATCGATTTGATTCCCGTCGGCGACAATCCGCCCGAAAGCCTCAACGTCATCATCGAGGTCCCGGTTGGCGGCGAGCCGGTGAAGTATGAGTTCGACAAGAAGTCGGGCGCGTTGTTCGTCGACCGCATCCTGCACACGCCGATGCGCTACCCGGCCAACTATGGCTTCGTACCGCACACGCTCTCGCCCGATGGCGACCCGCTCGATGCTCTGGTGATCGCCCGCTCGCCGTTCGTTCCGGGCTGCGTCGTGCGCACCCGGCCGATCGGCGTTCTCAACCTCGAGGACGAGCATGGCGGCGATGAAAAACTCATTTGCGTGCCGGTCGACACGACCTTCCCCTATTATTCAGACGTTGGCGAGCGGCAGGACTTGCCGTCGATCATCCTTCAGCAGATCGAGCACTTCTTCACCCACTACAAGGACCTGGAGTCCGAGAAGTGGGTTCGCATCGGCAATTGGGGCGACGCGGAAGACGCAAAGCGAATCGTGCGCGAGGCGATCATCCGCGCCGAGCAGCAGAAGGTCTCGGCTTAGCCTTCTCGGCCAAAAGCTGGGCCATCGCCTTGCTGAGATCGGCGGCGCCGAATGGTTTGGCGAGAACTGCAAACTCCGATCCACGCGCGACGATCTCGTCGCTATAGCCGGTCGCCAGCAAAACGGGCACGGTCGGATGCGTTTTTTGGACGGCGCGAGCGAGCTCAACGCCGCTCATGCCGGGCATGACCACGTCCGACAGAACGAGGTCGATCCCGCCCTGGTCGAGGCGGTCCAAGGCATCCGGCGCGTTTTCGGCTGATGCGACGTCGCAGCCGAGATCGGTCAGCAAGCCTTCCGCGAACTCACGAACATGCGGATTGTCTTCGACCAACAGCACGCAAAGCCCTTCGGGCAGCGACGATAAGTTCTCACTTAGCGGCGCGGCTTCGGTTTTCTTCTCGGTCGCCGGAAGGATCAGGCTGATCGTCGTCCCTTCGCCTTCCTGCGAATGGATTTCGGCCCGCCCGCCCGCCTGGGCTGCAAAGCCGTGGATCTGCGAAAGCCCGAGGCCGGTACCCTTGCCGACTTCCTTAGTCGTGAAGAACGGTTCGAACGCGCGTTCGACGACGTCGCGCGGCATTCCCGAGCCGGTGTCGCCGATCCCGAGGACGATAAAGCGCCGGCCGTCTTCGTGGAGCGGGCGCGTCGAAAGCGTCAGCGTTCCGCCCTCCGCCATAGCATCTCGGGCATTGACCGCAGCGTTCAGGATTGCGGTCTCAAGCTGCGCGGCGTCGATCTCCACTCGCGCGGCCTCCGGGGTAAGATCGAGGTCGACCTGGATGTTCGGGCCCAAGGTCCGCATCAACACTTCGGCGAGCGCATCCAGCCGGACGTTGAGATCCAGCACTTCGGGCAAGATCGCCTGGCGCCGGCCGAACGCCAGCAGGTGATTGGTCAGCGTCGTGGCCCGATCGGCCGTCTCGGTGATGGCTTCGAGATATTGCCGGCGCTTTGAGTTCTGGCAGGTCGGGCTTTCGCAGCAGGAAATCGGCCGAGCCGGCGACAACGGTCATCAGATTGTTGAAGTCGTGCGCGATCCCGCCCGTCAACTCGCCAAGCGCCTGGAGCTTCTGCGATTGGAACAGCGATGTTCGCGCTTCCTCCAGCTCAAGTTCCGCATTTTTCCGGTCGGTGATGTCGCGCGTGATTTTGGCAAAACCGACGTGTTTTCCGGTTTCATCGAAGATCGGATCGAGCACGACACTGGCCCAGAATGTCGAGCCGTCCTTGCGAACGCGAAGGGCCTCGCGCTCATATTTTCCTTCGCGAAGGGACGTCTCAAGCGCGAACTGGGGCTCGCCGCGGGCGCGGTCTTCCTCCGTGTAGAAGCGCGAGAAATGCTGCCCGACGATCTCGTCGGCCGTATAGCCCTTGATGACTTCCGCGCCCGAATTCCAGTTCGTGACATGGCCGTTCTGGTCGAGCATGTAGATCGCGTAATCGCGCACGCTCTGGATCAGCATCCGGAAGCGCTGCTCGCTTTCGAAGAGCGCCGTTTCCTGTTCGCGCTTGGCAGTGATGTCGCGCGTGATCTTCGCAAAGCCGAGCAATTCGCCCGACGGATCGATAATCGGATCGAGGATGGCGTTTGCCCAGAAGCGCGTGCCGTCCTTGCGAATGCGCCAGCCCTCGGCCTCGAACCGTCCCTCCGCGGCGGACACACGAAGAGCATTGTTGGGGAGGTTTGCCGAGCGATCCTCAGGCGTGAAGAAGACCGAGAAATGCTGTCCGATGATCTCGTTCGACGTGTAGCCCTTGAAGCGTTCCGCGCCGGCATTCCACGTCGTCACATGCCCGGTCGGATCGAGCATGTAGATTGCGTAATCGGTGATCGAGTTGATGAGCAGCTGGAAACGCTGCTGCTCGGAAATGCTGTCCAGACTAGGCAATGCGTGGACGTCCTAACGCTGCGGCGCAATGCGCCGGTACAATCCCCCTGCCCGGGGGGAGCATTATTACGGATACAGGTTCGTTCAAGCGGTTTCTGCCCCCCTTGGCATCTCAGAACCGGTCAAGCAGCCGGTCCACGGTACCCTTGGTTGTCGACCCCTTTTTAGCGGCACTCTTGGCCTCTCGTTCGAGCGCCCGACGGATCATCTCGATTTCGCGCTCCGTCAGGTGCTCGACCCCGATGAATTGGTCGCGCGCCTTGGTCACGGCCCGCAGTAGCTCGTCCAGCTTTGCCTGCATCGCCGCCGCGTCGCGGTTCTGGGCATTCTGGATGAGGAAGACCATCAGGAACGTGACGATGGTCGTGCCGGTATTAACGACCAGCTGCCACGTGTCCGAGAAATGAAAGATCGGCCCGGTTACAGCCCAGACCACGATGATCATCGTCGCAAGAACGAATGCCAAAGGCTGGCCGGCCGCCGTGGCGATAGACGTGGATACACGGGTGAAGAAACGTTCCATTGCCGCCGTAACGCACTCGCAACAAGATGGTGCCCGCCCACTTGCCTAACCGCAGTGCGCAGCCCAGTGTCGGGCATCACGATGGGGGGGCATGATGGACGAACAAAGTGCACCGCGGCCGGTGGCCGGATGGTTCAAGTTCGCGGCGCTGGCATCGATCGCGTTCATGGCGCTCGGTTGTGTCTCTTACTTGATGCAGGTCACCGCTGATCGGGGAAAACTTCCGATCGATCAGCGCGCGATGCTCGACGCTGCTCCAACCTGGATGTGGGCTGCGTTCGCCATTGCGGTCTGGATTGGATTGGCGGGAGCAATCGCCTTGTATTTGCGAAAGCGCCTCGCCGTGAAATTGCTGGCAGTTTCGCTGATCGCCGTTTTGGTGCAGTTCTCGAGCTACCTGATTGTTGAGCAGTTGCGTGACTTGATGGCCCTCGACGGTTTCGTGATCCCGGTCGTGATCGTTGTGCTCACCTGGACGGTGTTCTGGTTCGCCTGGCATTCGCAAAAGAAGGGCTGGCTCGCCTAGCGGGTCGGTTCCAGCTGGGACCGGGATCGAGCCCGGGGGCAGGCCGGGATTGGCTGACAGCCACGGGAGCGGCTAAAAGCCGCGCCATGTCCACCTTCACCATCGATACGGCGACCAGCCGCGCTACGCCAACGCCGGTCCCCGGCAAGAGGATGACCGCTCCGTCGCTGCGCGCCCGCAAGGTCGACGGAAAGACCGAGCAGCCGATCGTCGCGCTGACAGCGTACACGATGCGCATGGCGCAATTGCTCGACGAGCATTGCGACCTGCTGCTGGTCGGCGACAGCCTGGGGCAGGTGATCTACGGCCTGCCGTCCACCATCCCGGTCACGCTCGACATGATGATCGCGCATGGCGCCGCGGTGGTTCGCGGCAGTTGGCATGCACTGGTCGCGGTCGATATGCCGTTCGGATCGTACGAGGGCTCGCCTGAACAGGCGTTCGCCAATTGCTCGCGAGTGATGAAGGAAACCGGCTGCGCGGCGATCAAGCTGGAGGGCGGCGAAGCCATGGCTCCGACCATCCGCTTCCTAACCGAACGCGGCATTCCGGTGATCGGCCATGTCGGCTTGACCCCGCAAGCCGTGAACGCGCTGGGCGGCTATGGCGCCCGAGGCAAGAACCAGGCGGACGCGAAGAAGATCGAACGCGACGCAAGTGCGGTCGCGACAGCCGGCGCCTTCTCCATCGTCGTCGAGGGGGTCCTCGAGGATCTCGCGACGCGCATCACTCGGAACGTCGAACCCCCCGTGATCGGCATAGGGGCATCGGCGGACTGCGACGGCCAGATCCTCGTCACCGATGACATGCTCGGCGTGTTCGAGCGGACGCCTCGCTTCGTGAAGCGCTACGACAATCTCGCCGAGCAGATTTCGAGCGCAGCAAAAACCTATGCCGAAGAGGTCCGGGCGCGGGCGTTTCCGTCGGCTGACCAGACCTATCGCCCCAAGGGCTCTTGAGGCTTTGCCTTTGGCGATGAAGCCGCTAGACGGTTCGCCGCCAGCTTCCATTCATCTCCGGGGAGGGAAGGAAGCGCCCGGCATTCGTATCCGGCCATTTCGATTTAGAGGCAGATTTTGGCGCTCCCGACGGACAGCAACGACACTTTTCTTAGGGAAGTCGACGAGAACCTTCGTCGCGACCAGTTCCAGAATTTCTTCAAGAAGAATGGCGTGTGGATCGCGCTTGCGGTGGCCCTCTTCCTGGGTGCGGCCGGCGGCTGGATTTACTGGCAGGACTACAGCAAGAAGAAGTCCGCCGAGCAGTCCGAGCAGCTGCAGAAGGTCCTGTCCGACATCTCGACCGGCCAGCGGCAGACCGTGCCGACGCGAATTGCCGAGCTGGAGAAATCCAAGATTGACGTGGTTCGGGCGTCCGCCGTCATGACCGACGCTGCGCTGGCGCTCGAAAAAAACGATCGCGCCACCGCGGTCGCCAAGTATCGTGAGCTCGCCGACGACAAGGGCATGGCCCAGATCTACCGCGACGTGGCGACCGTTCGCGGCGTCACGCTCGAATTCGACGCGCTGAAGCCCGAGCAAGTGGTCGCTCGCCTCCAGCCGCTCGCCAAGCCGGGCAACGCCTGGTTCGGCAGCGCCGGCGAATTGACCGCTCTCGCCTACCTCAAGCAAGGCAAGAAGGCGGAGGCCGGACGGCTTTTCGCCCAGATTGCCGCCGACCAACAGGTTCCCAATTCCATCCGCGCCCGCGCCGTTCAGATCGCGGGAACGCTCGGTGTCGACGCCAGCGCTTCGATGCCGGGAATGCCCCAGCAGGATTAAGATCGATGAAGTCAGTTCCCGCCAGGTTCCTGATGTTGACCGCTGCCGCGCTGGCGGTCAGCGGATGCGGAATCTTCAAGAAGGGCGCCGCCAAGACGCCGGTGCTCGGCGAACGCGTCGCCGTGCTCGCGGTTGAGCAGGATGTTGCGGTCGATCCCGCCACCGCGGCTTTGCCCTTCTCGCTTCCCGAGCCGGTAGCCAATACCGAATGGGCGCAGTCGGGCGGGAACGCATCGAAGTCCTTCGGCCACCTCGCGCTCGGTCAGGCGCTTGGTCAGGCCTGGTCCGTTTCGATCGGCCAGGGCGGAACGACCAAGACTCGCCTCGCCTCGCCGCCGGTCGTCGCCGACGGCAAGGTCTTCACGATCGACACGGAAGCAACGGTCCGCGCGTTCGACGCGCAAACGGGCGCGTCAGCCTGGTCGACCCAGTTCGGCACCGAGAAGCGCAATAATGCATCGCTGTTCGGCGGCGGCGTGGCGTTCGAGAACGGCCGCATCTATGCGACCAACGGTCTCGGCTATGTCGCGGCGCTGGACGCCCGCAACGGCGGCGTCATCTGGCAGGTTCATCCGTCAGGCCCGCTGCGCGGCTCCCCCACCGTCGTTGGCGATACGCTCTACGTGATCAGCCAGGACAACCAGATCTACTCGCTCAAGACCGCCGACGGCGCGACCAACTGGTCAGCGGCGGCGTCGCTTGAGATTGCCGGCGTGTTCGGCACCGCCTCCCCGGCCGTCGGCCAGGGCACGGTCGTCGCGGGCTTCTCCTCGGGTGAGCTCAACGCTTACCGCTATGAGAACGGCCGCAACGTCTGGCAGGATCAGCTCGCGCGCACGAGCATCCGCACCAGCGTTGCCGCAATCTCGGACGTCGATGCCGATCCGGTGATCGATAACGGGCAGGTCATTGCCGTCGGCCAGGGTGGCCGCATGGTTTCGATCGACCTGGTTTCAGGCCAGCGCCAGTGGGAACTCAACATCGCCGGAATCTCGACCCCGTGGGTCGTCGGCGACTGGGCCTATGTCGTCGCCGACGACGGCAAGCTGCTCTGCGTGGCTCGCGCCAACGGCAAGATCCGCTGGATCGCGCAGCTTCCCGCATACCGGCACCTGAAGAAGAAGGCTGGCCCCATCAGCTATTCTGGTCCGGTGCTCGCGGGCGGGCGGCTGATCCTGGTCAATTCCGAGGGCGCGCTAATTAACGTCGATCCGGCGACCGGCGCCGTACAGAGCCAGACGACCATCAAGGCGCCGGTGAACTTGTCGCCGATCGTCGCCAATCAGACGCTCTACATCCTCGACGACGAGGGCCGCCTGCGCGCGTTTCGCTAGGCGCGGTTGACGGCGGCAAGGCGGGGATGGCATTGGCACCCCCGCTGGGGTGCGGGTGTAGCTCAATGGTAGAGCAGAAGCCTTCCAAGCTTACGACGAGGGTTCGATTCCCTTCACCCGCTCCAAAAACGACACGCCAGGAGCTTGTCGAATTTGGAGCGCCCGCGGCGAAGCGAAGGGGCGACAGCCCATCCGCTAGAAATTTCTGATGGCACTCCAGCGGCGTTGACACATTCATTGTCCGCCGCCACATGGCGCGCCTGCCTGCACCTGGAGAGGTGGCCGAGTGGTTAAAGGCAGCAGACTGTAAATCTGCCCGGGTTTCCCGTACGCTGGTTCGAATCCAGCCCTCTCCACCAGCGCCATTCGCAAGCCAGTCCCAGACCTGGAGACGCCTTGAGCGCGGGAGACGGGAGTGGCGACGGCCGGTCGTGGCCCGAACGCCCGGGGTCTTCAAAAAAAGTTGCTAAAGGCAACCAAAGTTAGTGCCATGCTAACCGTACGGAATTGTCCAATTCCGATAAATCGCCTTAGATGGCGCCGGACTCGGATGTTCCCAGCGCGTATGGGGCAGTCAGCTCGGAAGGAATGCCAGTGAACGCGGCGGCGGCGGGATCCAACGATCCTGACGACATGGAAGGGGCGATGGCGGCTCGGGTAGCAAAGCTTACCCAGGGGCAGCTCGACTGCCTGTTGCTCGTCGACCAGCATCTCTCGTCGAAAGAGATAGCTGGCGAGCTCAATATTTCGCCGCATACGGTGGACCAGCGCATCCGCATTGCTCTCCAGGCGCTCGGCGTCGAACGGCGTACCCAAGCCGCGCGCCTCGTCGCCCGTCATCACGAGCCATATCAGCGGTTGATACATCAATCGCCGCACATTGAGGGGACCCCCGCCACGGCGCAGTTGGTCGGGGCGGTCAGCCATCAGATTCGGCACGCTGATCGTGCAGGGGAGACCGGGGGACCGGATCTCAAAACCGAGCAGAGTTCCGTAACCTGGTCTTCCTTGCCTTTGCCGTTCGCAACGAGGAGTCATCCCCGGAATGAGATGAGCGTCGGCCTCCGGCTGCTCTGGATCTTCCTGATCGCGACGGGTGCGGCGTTTTCGGCGGGCATGTATCTCGCCGGGCTCGAAAGTCTCGCCAGGCTGCTCAAGGGCTAGCCCAAGAACCAACGCTCTGTTCCGGGCCAGCAACAGCCCCGCGCGGCTGATACCGCGCCGGAGGAGGAGTGTTTATGCGTAAACTACAGATTGAAAACGCCGCCTACGATGTCGCAACCCAGGTCCGTGCAGTCGAGGACACGATCGACGCCGCACTGACCGAAATTGCCGAGCTTCAGGCGCGGATCATGCGCGTAAACTCCGTCGCTCGAGTGAGCTTCGGAATTGTCCATCCCGTACTTGAGGAGTTGGCGGCGGCTGTTACCGGCCTGGTCGGAGCCCGTGGGTCCGTCGTCGGCTGCCACACCGCTCTGGCCGAAGCCAAGGGCAAGGTACCCGGCCTGCGCACGGTTGCTTTCGGCGACGGTGACGAGTGCCCCGACAAGAAGACCGGCATTGCCGACCTGCGTATCGTTGCTTGACAGGGACCTGCCGGCTCGGCTGCACGCTGAGCCGGCCGTTCACTTATGCTGAGTCCATCCACCTACTGGGCGATCTTGCTCCTCGTCACCGCTTTCGCGTTCTGGCGGGGGCGTGCCGATGAGCGGCTGGCCGTCGCAATCTGCATCGTGGCGACGATCGCCACTCACCTCGTCTACGTCCGCAAGGATGCCTACGAGGAGGTCGAGATGGGCATTTTCATCGTCGATGCCGCGACGTTCGCCGGCTTCGCCTATATCGCGCTTCGGTCGGAGCGGTTCTGGCCGCTTTGGCTTTCCGGATTGCAGCTGACGACCGTCTTCGCGCACGCGATGAAGGCGATCCAGCTCGACCTCATGCCACAAGCCTACGCCGCGGCCGCGCGCTTCTGGGTTTACCCGATCTTCCTTGTGATCGTGATCGGCACCTGGCGCAGCTATCGCCGCCGATCTGCCGCACGCCAGGTTGCCACCCCGGCCTAGCGGACTTGCGCGCGCGCTCCGCTTTCCGCATGGCCGCCGCATGACCCGGCGGAAGAAGTCCCACCAAAGTCACGGATCGGCCAACCGGCCGCGCTTCTGGGGCAAGCACGCCGTCGCTGCCGCTCTCGACAATCCCGACCGCAAGATCCTGAAGGCCTGGGCTACGCGCGAGGCGGCGGGCTTCATGCAGTTCCCCAAGGACGTCCCGGTCACGCTGGCCGAGGGACCTGACATGGGGCGGCTGGTGCCGAACGACGCACCCCACCAGGGCGTGGTAATCGAGGTTGAGCCGCTCGAAGACGCCTGGCTGGACGATATCCTGGCCGACGCGCCGGAACGGGCCGTCCTCCTGGTGCTGGACCAGGTTACCGATCCGCACAACGTCGGCGCCATCCTGCGTTCGGCGGCGGCGTTCGGCGCCATCGGCATCGTCACTCAGGACCGCCATTCGCCGCCGGAGAGCGGAGCGCTCGCGAAGGCCGCTTCCGGCGCATTGGAGCGAGTGCCGTGGATCCGCGTGGTGAACCTCGCCCGCGCGCTCGAGCAGATCGGCGAGGCCGGTTTCTGGCGCATCGGGCTCGCGGGTGATGCAGGCGGCGATCTCAAGGATGCGCTCGGCCCGCCGCGCGTCGCATTAGTGCTCGGAGCGGAAGGCCCGGGTATGCGCCAGAACACGCGCGAGCATTGCGACGCGCTCGCCCGGCTCCCAATCTCCGACGCCATCGAAAGCCTGAACGTGTCGAACGCGACGGCCGTGGCTCTTTACGCTGCGAGCGTCGCCTGATGGTCCGGACTGTCGAAACGATGAGCGAAAGCGTCATTGCGCTGGCGAATATCGAACCTGCGTTTGCGGCAGTCCTCGAAAGGCATGGTCATCCCGAACCGCGCGTAAGCGAACCGGGCGCCGTGACCTTGCTGCGGACGATCGTCGGCCAACAGGTCAGCGTGGCTGCCGCTCGGTCGATGTGGAACAAGTTGGAAGCCGCGTTCGGATCGCCGCCGAGCCTCAAGAAACTGCTCAGGGCCAGCGACGAAGATATGCGGGCGGCCGGCATGTCACGGCAAAAAGCAGGCTACATCCGCAGCCTCGTGGGCCTGGTGACTACCGGCGAGCTGAAACTGGAAGAGCTTCCGGATGACAATGAGGAGGCGATCGCCCTTCTCACCAAGATCAAGGGCATCGGCCGCTGGTCGGCGGAGATTTATCTGCTGTTCGCGGAAGGCAGGCGCGATGTCTTCCCCGCCGGCGACTTGGCCGTTCAGATCGAGCTCGGCCGTCTTCTGGGCTTCGAGGAGAAGCCAAGCGAAAAGCAGCTCCGTGAACTTGCCGAGCGCTGGACACCCCATCGCGGCGCCGCGGCGGTGCTCGCGTGGCACAGTTACAATTCGGCGGTCTTGTAAACGAACTAATTGGGGAGAAGCTGATGAACGCGAACAATTTGCTCCGCTACGAACCCATTGCGCTTGGGATTGTCCGGATCGTTATCGGCCTCCTGTTCCTCGAGCACGGACTGCAGAAGTTCGCATCGTTCCCGCCTGGCAAGATGGCGGGGTTCGGCCTGACCTTCTCGGGGCCGGCCGCCTATGCGGGCATTATCGAGCTGGTTTGCGGAGCCCTGATCGCGATCGGTCTGTTCACCCGTCCGGCCGCGTTCCTCGCGTCGGGAACGATGGCGGTGGCCTATTTCATGGCCCATGCGCCGCAAGACTTGTTCCCCGTGAACAACATGGGTGACGCAGCGATCCTCTACTGCTTCCTGTTCTTCTACCTGATCTTCAGAGGTCCGGGGGCGCTCAGCGTGGACGGCGACAAAAAGGCCGTCGAGGTCACCGAAGCCGAAGGGCTTTAGTTTACTGGCGAACGCCGAGCGAGTGCTCGCGAGCGCCAAGTCCGCGATAGGTCTTAGTGCCGTTCTCAACCAGGAACGGCGCCATCTTCTCGCCGTTGGAGTTGCGGCCGACGATGTAGCTCGTTGAGGTCTGACCCTCGCTGCCGCTCCAGCGGTAGACGGCGTTGAAGCCGACGACGGGGACGAACAAGGTCCGGCCCTCGACCTCGAACAGGCGGAGTTGATCGCGCGGCAAGGTGACGATGCTGCGGAAACTCATCCGCTGCAGCGGCGGAATGACGGTCCCGTCGGCGCCCTTCGGGGTCGCCCGGTTGAAGAAGTTGCCAAGCAGCTGGTCCTGGTCGGAGCCGGCGTTGAACATCGCCGCTTCGACCAGCACGTCGCGCGCCGGCGCGCTGCCCGAGTTGAACAGCACGACCTCGAACTGGATCGAGCCCTTCTCGGCGTCGATGATTGCCGCCTGGGGCTGGAATTCGATTTCGACCCACGGACGAAGACGCGTGGAGATAATGCCGCCAGCGGGTGCGGAAGCCGGCGCTGGTGCGGGAGCAGGGCGCGTCGTGACGCCACCGGTGACCGGCGCCCGGAACATGTCCGGCTGCGGCGTTGGTGTCGGTGTCGGGCGCGGCGGCGTCGGCCGCGGCTCCGGCCGAGCAGGAGGGCTGAAGTCAAACGCAGACGCGTCGCCGCCCGCGAAGGCGTAGCCGGAACGCTGGCGACGGAAATACCAGAAGCCCGCACCGATCGCCGCGATCAAGGCAAGCAGCCATGGCCAATGCGACAGCAAGTTCGTCTCGGTGCTCTCGAAGCTTTCGCTAACCGGCGTCGGTGAAGGAGGAATGACGGTACCCGGCGCGAATGACGACGGCTGGGCCGTTTCCGGCGCCGACGGCGTGAAATTGAACGGGCTCGAAGGCTCCCGCGACAGCGCTTGGGCGGAGGCTTGCGGCTGGACGGCCGCCGGGCGGTCGGCGCGTGCGGTGGCGGGCGCGACTGGGTTTGGCCGGGCAGCCTCCGGCGTATTCGCCGTTACCGAGCGGACCGGCGTCGTCGGCGAAGCGGCAGCCGGCTGCGGCTCCGCGCGTCGCGTTACAGTACCGTTGAGCGAGAAATCCTTGAGCTGGGCGGGACCGACAGCGTCCTCGCTCGGCGGAGACAAAGTCGGCACGGGTGAAGCAGGCGTGGTGTCAGCCTGCGCAAGCGCGGGTGCCGCGAGGGCGAACGCCAACGCTGCCGTCGCCGAACTCATGCGCAATGCTTGCTTCATCTCACCCTTTGATCTGGCTGGGGCCGCCTAGCTCCACGCAGCGACTCCGGCGCTTTGCCGTTCATTCGCCCGCCTTTCAAGCACATGGTGCATGAACGACGGACGACTGACTGGAAAAAAAGCCGAAATGAGTGGGATTTAGCGTGCGTCGACCAGGACGAGCTCGGCGTCTTCCTCGGCTTTGACCGTCACCGTCGATTCGCCGGTGATGGCGACGCCGTCGCGCTTTTCGGCCGCAGTGCCGTTTACCTCTACCTTCGCGCTAGGCACGAGATAGAGATGGCGCGCCGGGTCGGCCGAATATTCCAGCGTCTCGCCGGCCTTCAGCGTCGCGCCGAGGATGCGGGCGTCGGAGTTGATGTGCAGCACGCCATCATCACCGTTGCCGCTCGCGAGCAGCTGGAAAGCCCCTTCGCGGCTTTCCTTCGGAAACGGCATGGCGCCCCAGCTCGGCTGAGCGTTCGGCTTGTCCGTCTCGATCCAGATCTGGAACAGCGTCGTGTCCTCGTTCTCGAGATTGTACTCGGCATGGGTCACGCCCGTGCCTGCGCTCATCACCTGGACGTCGCCGGCCGCCGTGCGGCCCTTGTTGCCCATCGAATCCTGATGGGTAATCGCGCCAGTCCTGACGTAGGTGATGATTTCCATGTCGCGGTGCGGGTGCGGCGGGAAACCCGACTTGCCGGCGATCTTGTCGTCGTTCCAGACGCGAATGCGGCCCCAGCCCATGCGATTGGGGTCGTGGTAGCTCGCAAATGAAAAATGGTGGCGTGCATCGAGCCAGCCGTGGTCGGCATGGCCCAGCGAATCAAATTTGCGGATGTCGATCATGCGATGAAAGTGGCGAGGCGGGATAAGCCTTCAAGTGTCACCGATGTTCCTTCAGCCCAGCCGCGTAACGAGCCGCCTTTTCAGCATAGTGGGCGGCGGACAGACGCAGCGCGGCCTTCTCCTGATCGGTCAGAGGGCGGATCAGGCGCGCCGGAGCACCGACGATCAGACCGCCGTCCTCGAACCTCTTCCCCTCGGTGATCAGCGCATTGGCTCCGACGAGGCATTCCGGACCGAGGAATGCGCCATTAAGCACCCGCGCTCCCATACCGACGAGGCAGTCGTCGGAAACCGTGCAGCCATGGAGGATTGCCTGATGGCCCACGGTAACGCGGGCGCCGATCGTCAGCGGAACGCCGGGGTCGGAATGACCCACCGCGCCGTCCTGGAAGTTGGTTTCCTCGCCGAGGACGATTGGCGTGTTGTCCGCTCGGAGCACGGCGCCGAACCAGACGCTGGCGCGGGCGGACAGGCGGACGTCGCCGATCAGGTCCGCGGAGGGAGCGGCCCAGGCGTCATCGCCAAGCTGAGGCACGAAGCCGTCGATTTCGTAGAGCGGCATCAGTCCTCCTCGAACGCGCCGACGAAATCCTCGTCGCCGGCCACGCCCTCAAGCTCCTTGTCGAGCCCGCGATACTGGACACCGAAATCGTCCTGGAATGCCTGGAAATGCGCTTCGTTGTCCCACCGGTCGATGGTCAGCCACCAGTCGCCCGGCTCGCACGGCCGCAGCAGCACCGTCCCGCGATAGCCCGGCGCCTGTTCGAACAGCCGGGCCCAGTGGCCCGTCCCCGAATAGGCTTGCTCGAACTCCGCTTCCCGGCCGGACGGCGGTTTAAATCTCCAGACGCGGGCGTGGGCCATGGATCACGTCTACACGCACCGGTAGTTTCAAGTCACCCGCAGCTCGGCTCGGGACGGATGAACACCCGCGTTAGCTCCGGGTGACGGTCGCGAAGGCCGCCCTCGATCCGGCCGATCAACTTCTCGACGTCGGGGATGGTGAGATTGTCGTCGAACTCGACGTCCATGGTCGCAATCACCTGGTCGGGGGCCATGTGCGTGGTCAGGATCCGCCCGACGCTGCGGACGCATTGCTCCTTCGCAGCCGCGTCGCGGATGGCCTGTTGGAGCAAAGGATCCGCGCGCTCGCCGATCAGCAGATTCTTGCTCTCGCGGGCGAGGACGACGGCGACCGCCGCCAGCACCAGCCCGATGAGGATCGATGCCGTCCCGTCGATCCACGGCGCGTCATAAGCGACAGCGAGCGCCGTGCCGGCCGCGGCAATGACGATCCCGATCAGCGCTGCGGAATCTTCGAACAGAACCATGAAGCTGGTCGGGTCCTTGCTTGCGCGGATGACATGCCAGAACGAGCCGTCGCCCCGGGCCCGCTGGAAGCCGCGCCACGCGACGAACCAGGACACGCCTTCGAATACGAACGCGAGGCCGAGAACGACGAAGTTGATCATCGGCCGGCTAATCGCTTCCGGATGCCGGATGTGAACAATACCTTCGTAGATCGAAATGCCGGCGCCGAGCGCGAAGATCATCAGCGCGACGACAAAGCACCAGAAATAGAGTTCGCGGCCGTAGCCGAACGGGTGGACTTCGTCGGGCTTCCGGGTCGAGCGATGCTGTCCATAGAGCAGCAGCACCTCGTTCCCCGTATCCACGAGCGAGTGGATGGACTCGCTGATCATCGCCGAACTGCCGGTGATTGCGGCGGCAACACCCTTCGTCACCGCGATCAGCATGTTCCCGATCAGCGCGGCGATGATTGCGGGGCGGGATTCTGGTGCAGCCACTGCTCACAAACCGCTCCACGCGGAGAAGTTTCCTTGTCGCGGTCAAACAGCCGTCGCCCCGGAACGGCGAACGTTAACCACCAGAATTGGGATCGCGTTAAGTAAACTTGTCATAGGTCGTTGAGCGCGGTCGCTCGGATGCGCAAACTCGGGGCGGTTGCGAATTGGAGTATTGGAGACTCGGCGCACGGCTTTCCTGCTTGCGGCGAGTCTCCTTCCTCCGGCTTCTGCCTCGAGCAGCCGCATTCACGCGAATTGGTTCGCCTGCGAAGCCTTGCAAACCTTTTGTAAACTGAACTTGACATAGAAGGCGGGTCGGAAGCCGTCTCGGATGCGCAAACTCAGGGGCGGGTTTCAAGTGGGCGTGGAGGCCTGTCGCATCGCACTAGCCTGCTCGCGGCGGGCCTCCCTTCCCCTTTGAAATCGCTCAAAATTTAGAATTCGTTAGGCTTTGCAGCGCAGGGTCGGCGGCGATGAAGTTCAGTCCCGCCATTGCGCTGATTGCGCTCGCCGTAGCAGTCGTGCCGGACCATGCGTCCGCGGCTGCCTATGTTGCTACGTCGGCAGGGCTCGACGCCGTCAATGCGCGCATCCTTGCCGAGCACAATGCGGCGCGAGCCGAAGTCGGCGCTCCGCCGCTGCAATGGGATCCCAGCCTCGCCGTCGCCGCTGCTTCATACGGGCCGGCGCTGTCGCACCTCGGGCGCCTCGTCCACTCGCCGCGCACCGGCCGCGAGAACCAGCGCGAGAATCTGTGGATGGGCTCTCAGGGACGCTACAGCCCGGACGAAATGGTTGCGGCCTGGTCCGACGAGAAGCGCATGTTCTATCGAGGCGCCTTCCCGAACGTCAGCCGCTCCGGCAATTGGGCGGACGTCGCTCACTATACGCAGATGATCTGGAAGACGACGACGCACGTCGGCTGCGCCATCTATCGCGACGGCACCTGGGATTATCTGATCTGCCGGTATTCGCCGCCGGGCAATCGCGACGGGAGCGCCGTTCCCTAATATAGGAACATCGGCATGCCTTCGACGCGCATCAATTTCGCGCGATAGAGGGCGGGGTCGTAGAGGCCCGAGACATCGACCACCTTCTGCCCCTGCTCGAGCGTGCCGATCGGCACGTGGCTGTAATTGCCGTCCTTGAGGACGACCATCCGCGCATCTTCCTTGCGCGCCAGTAGCTGCACCGCGAGTGCACCGAACGCGAGCCCCACCATGCGGTCCATGGCGTCCGGCTCTCCGGCGCGCATCAGATAGGCGAGTTCCTGGATGACGGTGCCGAAGCCGAGCCGCTGCTTGATCGCCCGGCCGAGCTTGCGGCTGACACTGAGTTCCTCGCGCTCGCTGCCCGGCAGAGACCTCATGGTGTCGTCGCCATTGCCCTCGCCGCGGATCGTCGCGCCTTCGGAGATGACGCACATCGCATAACTCGATCCGCTCTCTTCCTTGTCGCGAGCGAGCAAGGGCAGCAGCACGTCGAGGTCCGCGGGCACTTCGGCAATGACGGTACGGTCAACCTGCGCGAGAAAACCCGCGAGCAAAGCAGTCTCGCCGCTGCGGCGGCCGAACAGCTCGACGATCCCGATCCGCTCATGGCTGCCGACAGTCGTCCGCAACGCGTTGATCGCCTCGACCGAGCGGCTGACCGCGGTCGAGAAGCCGATGCAATAATCGGTGCCGAAAACGTCATTATCCATTGTTTTCGGGACGGAAATGACCGGAAAGCCCTGGCTCGAAAGGTGCGCCGAGAAGCGCAGCGTGCCGTCGCCGCCGAGCGTGACCATCGCATCGACGCCGAGCTGCTGAAGCGTATTGAGGACCTGCGCGGTCTTGTCGCCGTCGGCGATCGTGCGCGGATCGAGGCGCGAGGTGTGAAGGATCGTACCGCCCATGCGGTCGATACCGCGGATGCTGTCGCGG
This sequence comes from uncultured Alphaproteobacteria bacterium, assembly GCA_963750315.1. GTDB lineage: Bacteria > Pseudomonadota > Alphaproteobacteria > Sphingomonadales > Sphingomonadaceae > Sphingomicrobium. The sequence continues at coordinate 284 of CAVVQF010000001.1, read as the reverse complement.
GTCAGCGGAACGCTGTTCGCTGCGATCGATGCTGGATCGCTCGGATCGATTGCGAGGACGCCCTGCCACCCGCGCTTGAAGCCGACCACTTCCCAGCCGAGGTCGTCGGCGTTGAGGGTAACGGAGCGGATGCAGGGGTTAAGCCCCGGAACATCGCCGCCGCCTGTGAGAACTCCGATCTTCACATTGCCCCCGCTACCGATGGTCGTTTCGGATGGCTAGCGGCGGATCGCGATGCTCGCCAGTCCCCAGGACTGGTCGAACAAAACAATGGTGCCCAGGAG